>NZ_JAFA01000001.1 GCF_000519185.1 Paraburkholderia nodosa DSM 21604
CAAGGTTGCGGCAGCACAGCGGTCATGACTCAAATAATGATCGACGGCCACCTTCTTCTGTTCAGCCGAATACCTCGGTCTAGAACGGACATAGCCAGCCCGTAGATCATGGCACCGTTCGTATTCGCGATGCCAGGCTTTGAGAGAATTCTTTGTTGGGTAGCCCAATTGCCTGATGGTGGCTCCGAGGCGCTTGCCCAGCTTCAAGTAGAGTCGGACCGCTCGAATGCGATCTTCGTATGAGAACATGAACTACCTCCCAGGTAGTCCAGGATTTTGGCCGCACCCCCGCTGGGTCAGTTTCTAATCGGCGTTGACAGATAAGCGTCTGGAGACTACGCGCTCGCTCCTGAGCCTGGTCGATCGTCCAGCTCCGCGGGTCGCCGATCGTAATCCGCACGGTCGAGCCATGAATTTTCCCTTGGAAAATGTAAGCCTTGGCTCCCCCAGTTGTGGCTCGCAAGCCGAGTCCTGGAGTCTTGCTGTCCCAGAGAAACGACTGCGACTTACCCTGTTCGCAGCGATGCGCCTCTACCCGAGCCGCAGTGAAGTTTACCTTCGCCATCTAGCCACCCCGTTCGTAAGCCGGCGGTCTCATGTAACCGCCATGTAACCGAATTATGCGGCAATAAAGGTATTCAGATCAATATTGACCGGGCTGTGATTGAGGTAAAAGCTTTTAAATTCAATAACTTGAATAACTTCATCAATGCGGATCCATCTCAATAAACGTCAGCTTGTTCGTATTCGCAATGCGAAGGTCGTGAGTTCGATCCTCATCCGCACCGAATATCTTCCCCTTCGCGTGCCAACTTGATCGGCGCAGGGAGAGCCAGACAACAGACCCGAGTAAGCGATAAGCCGCGCGGAAACAAGAGCTTCTCTTACGAGGGGCCTTCCTCTCAGTGCGACTCCCGAGCCTGGTGCTCACCATCAATCTGTCATGCGTCAAATTAGTTTAAAAAAAAGAAAATCCAGATAAGAGCAATGCCGATTTTTGCACTCCATTACTCCGTATAATGAATTAATAAATCGATCTTCAGTTTATTCGGTGTGGGTTCATACGTTCTCCCGCGAGGCACAAATGTGAAAGATGAGCTTTTCTTCCGCAAGCTCGGCGAGCGCATTGCGAACGCGCGTAGAGCGCACGGCATGACGCAGCAACAGTTGGCAGAAGCACTTGGCATTGCGCAGCAAACGATGGCGCACTACGAAGGCGGGCGCTCGCGTGTGCCGGCATCGATGTTGCCAACGTTGGCGGACCTACTCATGTTCACTTTCGATGAACTGCTGGGCAGCCCGGCCGCATCGCCGCGTACCAAGAGCAGTTCGATATCGCGCCTCCAACAGCAAATCGCCGCAATCGAACAACTCCCCAAGCCCAAACAGCAGTTCGTCTCACAAATGTTGGACACCGTGCTCGCACAGGCACGGAAGTAGAAGGAGTCTCAATGCAGTAAACGAAGCGCGGGCCATGAGTGTTACCAGCACTCACAGCCCGCTGACCAAAACCAACTCAACAGAGGAGTTGACCATGGCTGACGCCAATCTTAATGCATCGCACGCACATCCCGAGCGCCGCGTAACCATCCAGCAGTCCTGGCGGTACCGCAGGTCCAGCTCGCGGGCAAGAAATGACCCGCCGCTTTACCCTTGGCTCAAACTTTCCGGCCGATGGCTCGAAGTCGCAGGCTTTGAACCAGGCCAGCGCGTCCGAATCACTGTGGAAGACAAAAGGCTAGTGATCACCCCAGACTAACCCGCCCGTCAGACCAAAGCCCGCACCAAACAAAGAAGGCCACGAACCCACAGGGTTCGCGGCCTTCACGCCTTCCGCAGCCACCACCAAATCTTTTTTGAAAGACTGGATCCACAAATCCACTTGGAGTAATCTGCCCCAACGACTCAGCAACCGCAATGGCATCCTCCCGCACCGCACAAAACGGATCAAGCGCACAAAAATGCCTGCCACCAACGTCCGCAGCACTGCCGGTCTGGCCTTAACCGCCGAGGAAGAGGCCTACCGCTTCCTGCTGGAAGCCATCATCGAAGGCCGCTACGCCGCAGGCCAGCGCATCGTCGCCGAAACGGTTGCCGAAGAACTCTCAATGAGCCGCATGCCGGTGCGGGCGGCGCTAAAAAGACTGCACACAGAAGGCCTGATCATCCAGCGCCCCAACCGAGGCGCAATCGTCCGCGGCCTGACCGTGGAAGAAGTCCAGGACATCTTCGACATGCGCATCGCGCTCGAATGCCTGGCCATGCGCGTCGCCGCCCCCCGCTGCACCGAAGCGCATCTCACGAAGCTCCAACGCCTGCTGGAAGACATGGACGCCTGCGTAGGCGACACCGACACCTGGGTTCAACGCCACTGCGCGTTCCACGAATACCTGTGCGAAATAAGCGGCCGCACGCGCCTCTACCAGCAGATTCACTCGCTCTACACGCTGATCGAAGGCCCCATGCGCCTGTGGATCGAGCAGGCCACCTTCAGACGCAAACGCGCGCGCGACGCCCACCAGATCCTCATCGACGCGCTGCGCACCCGCGACCCCGCGCAAGCCGAGCAGGCGCTGCGCGAGCACCTCGAATCAACTGTTCCCCAGATCATCAAGTTCCTCGAATCGCCCGCGTCACGAGCGTAACGCGTCGGCGTCCTAACTGTCGTCGTACCTCACGCAGCTCACATTCAGCCAGGAGCCTCTCGATGTCAGAAAAACAGTTCAAGCGTCTTCGTCTCGCCGCCTGCGCAGGCTTCGCGCTCCTCGCGCAGGTTGTCGGCGCTTCTGCGGCGCAGGCCGCCGATCTGGGTCTCGTGAAAGGCGGCACGCTAACCTACTGTTCGAGCATGGACGCGCCGCCGCTCGCGTCTTACGACGAGAATCAGCAGCCGCGCGGCTTCTCCGTCGACGTGGCGCATGACGTCGCGAAGCAGCTCGGCAATCTCAAGGTCGAGTGGAGGGTCATGTCGTTCAGCGGGCAGATTCCGGCGCTGCAGGCGAAACAATGCGATCTCGTGATCGGTCAGCTCTTCGACAAGCCCGAGCGCCGCCAGATCATCGACATCGTCGACTACATGTATTCGAGCCAGTCGATCATGGTGCCGCGCGGCAACCCGCGCCACGTGCGCTCGCTCGACGACCTTTCGGGCATGAAGGTCGCGGTGCTCAACGGCACGACCATCGGCACGCTGCTCGACAAGGAGAACGAGAAGCTCAAGGCTGCGGGCAAAGCGCCCATGAACATCGTTGTCTATAGTTCGGATGCCGATGCATTTCAGGCCTTCCGTCTGAATCAGGTCGACGCCTACGGCACCACCTCGGAAAGCGCCGCGCACTTCCAGCAGGTCTCGGGCGACATGTTCGAGGAGGCGGTGCCGGGTTTCAATCGCATCGCGACCGGCATTGGCGCGCGCAAGGGCGAGCCGCTTTCGCCGGCCGTCGCGAAGGCCGTGGCCGATCTCGTGAAGAGCGATCGCTACGGCAAGATGCTCGCCACCTGGAAGGTCGAAAACGATCGCCTGTGAGCGCGGGGTGACGCCATGAATTTCAGTTGGGAAATCTTCCGGAAATTCCTGCTGGACCCGAGCCCGGCGTATCTGCACGGTTTGTGGCTCACGTTCTCGATCAGCGCCTGCGCGATCGTGTTCGGCGCCACGCTCGGCCTGATCGTCGCGCTCATGCGGCTTTCGTCGAGTCTGCCCGTGCAGTGTCTCGCGCGCGGCTATATCTGGGTCATGCGCGGCACGCCGTTGCTCATGCAGATCGTGTTCCTGTACACCGCGTTTGCCGCGGCGAACATCTTTCACTTTCACGATCTCGACTTCGGCATCATCTCGCTGCCCGGCAATATTCAGGCGGCCGTGCTTGCGCTCGGCATGAACTCGGCGGCCTATCAGGCGGAGATCATTCGCGCCGGTTTGAGTTCGGTGGATCGTGGACAGTACGAAGCGTCGCGCTCGCTTGGCATGTCTTCGGTGCTGCTCATGCGCCGTGTCGTGCTGCCGCAAGCGTTCCGTGTGATCGTGCCGCCGCTCGGCAACGAGTTCAACGTCATGCTCAAGAACACCACGCTCGTGAGCGTGATCGGCGTGCCGGAACTGCTGCTCAGCACGCAGATGATCACCTCGGTGAACTTCCGCGTGTTCGAGCTGTATCTCGTGCTCGGCATCTACTTCCTCGCGCTCACCACGCTCTGGGGTTTCGTGCAGCGGCGGCTCGAAGCGCACTTCGGCCGCGGCGAGGCGAAGCCGGCTGCGAATACGCGTCTGTTCGGCGCGCAAACGATGAAACTGCTGCGAGGGCGTTGACATGAGCGTTGACATGAACGAAGCACGGGAAATCGTCATCGAGGCGTCGGACATTCACAAGTCGTTCGGCCCGACCAAGGTACTCAACGGCATTTCATTGAGCGTCGCGAAGGGGGAGGTGGTGGTGCTGATCGGCTCGTCGGGCTCGGGCAAGACCACCTTCATTCGCTGCCTCAATCTGCTCGAGTCGTACGACAGCGGGCGGGTGCGCGTGAACGGCCATCTGCTCGGATTTGTCGAGCGCCCGAACGGCACGCTGGTGCGCGATTCGGCGCGCCAGCTCGCACGGCAGCGCCGCGATATCGGCATGGTGTTCCAGCGCTTCAATCTGTTTCCGCACATGACGGCGCTGGAGAACGTGATCGAGGCGCCCATCCATGTGCTGAAGATGCCGCGCGAAGAGGCGATCAAGCAGGCAAAGGCGCTGATCGCCCGCGTGGGTCTTGCCGATCGCGCCGACCACTATCCGTCGCAGCTTTCAGGCGGCCAGCAGCAACGCATCGCCATCGCCCGCGCACTTGCCATGCAGCCAAAAGTGCTGCTCTTCGACGAGCCCACCAGCGCGCTCGATCCGGAAACCGTCGGCGAAGTGCTGCAGGTGATGAAGGAGCTTGCGGAAGACGGCATGACGATGGTCGTCGTCACGCACGAAATGGGCTTTGCGCGCGAGGTGGCCGATCGCGTGGTCGTGCTCGACCAGGGCGAGCTGATCGAAGAGGGACCGCCCGAGCGCATTTTCACCGCGCCTTCGCATCCGCGTACGCAGACGTTCTTGAAGCGCACGTTGCGAACTGCCATGCCTGCCTCTGCGTAGGCATTAGCCGCAATGCTGCGTCATGTGAAATAACCCATCATCAGGACACCAAAGAGGAGAACGCTTCGATGCGTAACTTCGAAACGCCGGGCCGCTCGCTCGTCATGGCTCGCAACGGCATGGCGGCGACTTCGCACCCTAGCGCGACGCTCGCCGCCATCCAGATTCTCGCCGCCGGCGGCAACGCCATGGATGCCGCGATTGCCGCGTGCGCGGTGCAGTGCGTGGTCGAACCCGGCTCGACGGGCGTAGGCGGCGACTGTTTTGCGCTCTATTCGCGCGGCGGCACGGATGACGTGATCGCCTACGACGGCTCCGGCTGGGCCCCCGCCGCAGCAAGCGCCGAGCGTCTGCGCGCCATGGGCGTGGAAACCATCGCGCGTCATTCGCCGCACGCCGTCACGGTGCCGGGCGCGGTGGATGCATGGACCACGCTCCATCGCGATCACGGCCATTTGCCGCTGCGCGACGTACTGGCTTCGGCCATCCGTTTCGCTGAAGAAGGCTACGCCGTCGCGCCGCGCACCGCGCACGACTGGGCGGCGGAAGTGGAAACGCTCTCGCGCGACGCCGTAGCGCGCACCACCATGCTCGTGGATGGCGCTGCGCCGCGCGCCGGCTCGACGCACCGTCAACCGCGCCTCGCGAATACGCTGCGCGCGATCGCCGAAGCGGGCCGTGATGCGTTCTACCGCGGCGCCGTTGCGGCCGATCTCGTCGCGCAGCTTCAGGCGCACGGCGGCTTGCACACGCTGGGAGATTTCGCCGAATTCCGCGGCGAATACGTCACGCCGATTCGCGCGAAATTCCGCGGCTACGACGTGATCGAATGCCCGCCGGCAGGGCAGGGCGTCATAGCGTTGCTGTTGCTGCGCCTGCTCGACAAATACGACGCCGAAGGCAGCCCGCTCGACCCCGACCGTCTGCATCGCGAGATCGAGGCGGCGAAGCTCGCCTACGCCGTACGCGACGCCGTGCTGGGCGACCCGCGCCATGGCGGCGTCGATGTCGATCGCCTGCTATCCGACGACTACGTGGACAGCCTGCGCAGCCGCATCGACCTCGAAAGCGTTCTGGACCCAGCCGCCGCGCTCACCCAGGTCGAGCACCGCGACACGGTCTACATCACCGTCGTCGATCGCGACCGCAACTGCGTGAGCTTCATCAATTCGTTGTTCTATCCATTCGGCAGCGGGCTGATGGGCAAGGAATCCGGCGTGATGCTGCACAACCGCGGCATGAGTTTCTCGGTCGAGCCAGAACACCCCAACGCAATTGCGCCGCACAAGCGTCCGCTGCACACCATCATTCCCGGGATGGTCGCGCGCGACGGCCGCGTGCAGATGAGCTTCGGCGTGATGGGCGGCCACTATCAGGCCATGGGGCACGCGCACTTCCTTTCGAAGGTGCTGCATTACGGCCTCGACATGCAGGCGGCGATGGATCTGCCGCGTGTCTTTCCGCGCCCTGGCACGGGCACCGTGGAAATCGAATCGACCTTGCCCGCCAACGCGCGCGCGGTGCTCGCGGATCGCGGCTTCAAGCTCGTGCCCGCTGCCGGCCCGATTGGCGGTTCGCAGGCGATCCGCATCGACTGGGAGCGGGGCGTGTTGACCGGCGCGTCCGATCATCGCAAGGACGGCTGCGCGCTCGGGTATTGAGGCAGCACACGGTCGCAAAGAAGGGGCGCGAGCGCCCCTTTTTCTTTACTGCTTGATTTCGGCTTCGACCAGCTTGGCGAGCAACGCCAGCGACTCCTGCCAGCCCAGATAACACGCCTCGACCGGAATGATCTCCGGTATGCCTTCCTGCACGACGGTCATTTCCGCGCCGAAGAACACCGCGCGCAGTTCCACCGTCGTCTGCATGGTGCCGGGCAGGTGCTCATCCTCGAACACACCGGTGTATCGCAAACGCTCGTTCGGCACGAGTTCGAGATATTCGCCACCGAACGAATGACCGTGGCCGGCCGTGAAATTCTTGAACGACATCCGGTAGTGGCCGCCGACTTTCGCGTCGAGTTCATGAACCGTGCAGGTGAAGCCGTTGGGCGGCAGCCATTTCACGACTGCGCTCGCGTCGAGAAAGGCGCGATAGATGCGCTCGGGCGGCGCGCGCAGCACACGATGCAGGCGGACGGTGTTCGATGCCATGTCTAAGCTCCCAGGGTGGTGGATCGCCCTGCAATAGTAGGCCACCCGCCCGGGACCCATCGCCTAAACTTCCCAATACCGAATCAATACCGAACACCTGGCCGCATACCCATCGGCCGGATAGCCCGCAGCCGCTAACCCCGCGGCACCCGGAGGTCACCATGAGCGCTCAACCGCTTGCGATGCATCAGGTCGACTACGAAGGCTTCGAGATTCACGTCAGCGCCACGCCAGCCGACGAAGGCGCGAACCGCTACACCTACACGGCCTACGTTTGCCATCCCGGCGCGAATCCCGCGAAGCCGGGTCACACGGTCACGTATCACGCGGACGGCGACGAAACCTGGCGCAGCGAGCAGGACGCCACCGAAGAGGCGGTGCATGTGGGCCGCAGCATCATCGACGGCACGCACCCCGATCTTTCCGTGCTCTCGCTCGTCACCCACGGCTTCTAGGCCCTGCGAGCGCGCCGCCTGCGCGCGCGGCCCGCGCTAAAAAGCGGGCCGCATGCGTTGCGAGACGGAAGGAGGAAAAAGGCCCGGACCGCAGTCCGGGCAAAGCCACCGGATTTCCGGCGGCGGAGGTTTTCGTGGGCGTACCGCTTATTTCTGCCGCGCGCGTTGCACGCGCGGCGCAGAAATGAACGGCGGGCCCGCTCTCTCCCAATCGGGAGAGCGGGCCCGCCAGGCGTTGCTCGCGTAGTGCGCCAGCACTACGTGTGAGCCGCGATTACTGGCCGAAGTAGGTCGGCTTGATGTTCGGTGCGCGCGTGCCGGTTTGGGCGCTGCCGTTCGTCGATGCGCCGTAGGCCGTGGCTTCTGCTGCGCCGTTCTGCTGGGCGACGCGCGCCTGGGCAGCCTGCAGGTCTTCCGGATAGTACGGGCTCGACAGATTCGGGCGGTAGCCGGCCTTTTCCAGTTGAACCAGTTCGGCGCGAACTTGAGCGCGCGTCACGGGCGCTTGCTCGGCTTGCGCGAACGACAGGGCCGGAGCGGCGAGGACGGTAGCGGCGAGTGCAGCAGCAATCAGATTCTTCATGGTAACAACCTCCGAAAATTATGTTGTCGATCCGTAACAATCGTGTTGTTCGAACCGTTGATGACACTTTATTGCAGTGCACTTCAAAGAAAAATACCGCAATCCAGCAAACATCATTACTGCGATTGCAATAATTCCGTCGATCTTCGGTGCTTCGGCCGGACCGGGCGTAGCCCGGTGAGGCAAAATAGGGCGCCGAAGGCCGCGCGTTGCGACGGCTGCGTATCCCGATCGCTTGCTGCGAAACCCATTTCGAAGTTCAAGGAGAAACGCCATGAAGAACTCTCTCGGCCGCCAGGCGCTGATCGCCGCCGCACTAGCGGGTCTTGCGACGGCCGGCGCGGGCGTGGCCCAGGCGGACGACACCGTGAATTGCTACGGCGTCGCCAAGGCCGGCCAGAACGACTGTTCGAGCAAGACCGGCGTGCACGACTGCGCGGGCCAGGCCAAGGTCGATCACGACAAGGGCGACTTCAAGACCATGCCGAAGGGCACGTGCGAGAAGCTTGGCGGCATGCCGGAAAAATGAGCCTCGCGGCTGAGGCGGCGCGCAACGCGGGGGGCGCAAGATGAGCGCGCCAGGCGCACTGAGTGGCGTGGGCATTGGCCTGCGTCACGCGCACTACGAGGCCTTCATGGCAGGGCCGCCTGCGGTCGACTGGATCGAAGTCCACAGCGAAAACTACTTCGGCGAAGGCGGATACGACCTGCACGTGCTCGAAACCGTGCGCCGCGATTTGCCCGTGAGCCTGCACGGCGTGGGGCTCGGGCTTGGCTCGGCTGCGCCGCTCGATACGGCGCATCTCGCGAGGCTCGCGCGGCTGGTGGCGCGCATCGAGCCCGCTGTCGTCTCCGAGCATCTCTGCTGGGGCGCGAGCGCGCAAGGCGCGCTGCACGATCTGCTGCCGATGCCGCTCACGCAAGCCTCGCTCGATCACTTGAGCGCGCGCGTCTTGCAGATGCAGGACGCGCTGCGCCGTACCGTGCTGATCGAAAATGTTTCGACCTACGTACGATTTCGCGACGATAGCTACGGCGAGGCCGAATTCCTCGCCGCGCTCGCGCAGCGCACGGGCTGCGGCGTGCTCCTCGACGTGAACAATCTTTACGTGAATCAATGCAACCACGGTGAGGATGCACTGGCGGCCATGGCCATGCTGCCGCCGCAGATCGTCGGCGAGATCCATCTGGCGGGGCATCGCGCGACGCCCGCGGCCGTGATCGACGATCACGGTTCGCGCGTCGCGCCGGCGGTCTGGTCGCTGTACGAGGCCGCGCTCGAGCGCTTTGGCGCGACGCCCACGCTCATCGAGTGGGACACGGCGGTGCCGGCGCTCGAAGTGCTGCTCGACGAGGCGCGTCTCGCGCGCGAACGCTTCGCGAAGTATACGAGTCACGTAACGGAGCTGCGCTCATGACAGTGTGCAAGACGCTCGAAGCGACGCAACAAGCCTTCGCCGCCGCACTGGACGATCCGGGCGTCGATGCGGCGCTCACCCGCGAGCTGCTTCCCGCCGATGCCGCGCTGCTGCACGAGCGCATGGGCCTGTATCGCGGCAACGCTCGCGCGGCGCGGCGGCTTGCGCTCGCGAACGCGTATCCGGTGCTCGCGGCACTGGCTGGCGAGACCTGGTTCGATGCGCTCGCGCTAGCCTATGCGCGCGCGCATCCTTCGCGCGATGCCGATCTGAACCGCTTCGGCGCGCAGCTGCCCGAATTCATCGAGCGCTACGAGACCGACGCACGTTATGCGTATTTCGGCGATGTCGCACGACTCGAATGGGCGCTGCACGCAGCCAGTTACGCAGCGAACGCCACGCCACTCGATGCGCAGCAATGGCAAGCGCTCGGCGCAGAGCGTCTTGCGCAATTACGTCTCGCGGTGCATCCCGCCTGCGCCGCGCTCGCTTTACGTTTCGATGCCATGGCGATCTGGCGGGCACACCAGCCGGGCGGCGTCTGGCCTGAGCGTGTGGATGTGCCGTCGTGGGCGCTCGTGGTCCGGCCGCAATGGCGGCCCAAGGCGCTCGTGCACACGCACGCCGCGCACGCGGCGTTTGTGGCGCTGCGCGACGGCGCCACGCTCGACAATGCGCTTGCGCAAGCCTTCGACATCGACCCGGCTTTCGACTTCGGCGGCCAGTGGCGAGCGTGGATCGAGGCGCGCGCCATCGTTGGCGTGCGCGACGACTGACCATACCGCATGACAAGCGCATACGGAGCCTCGCCATAACGCTGAGGAATCCAGACTAACAAAACGCACGCCTCTCGAAACGCATTTTATTCAGGAGAATAGGGCGCAAAATCGAGCCGCGCCCCAAACGCCACCCTCGACCGGACTTGCCCGCATAGCCACGCCTGATGCGGCATGCGAGGATGAATGCATACGCACAACATGCGCCCGCCGGCCGTTGTACACTCGATTGCATCCCGGCGCGCGCGGCGTCGGGCGTCGGCCACGGTCGGGCGCAGGCAAGCGCCCGGCAACCGGCGCCACTGCAAGGCCAGCCCCCGAAGGCCCGAGATGATGATCCGCCGACCGAACGCCGTGCTTGCCATCGGCATCGCGCTGGCCGCAGCGCTGACGCTGATCGCCGCATGGGTCATGGCGCAGATGCGGCACGACGCGCTCGCGAGCGCCCGTGCTTCCGCCTCCAATATGGCGCTGCTTTTCGAGCGCGACACGGCGCGCAATTTCGACGTCTACGACCTATCGCTGCAGGCCGTCATCGACGCGATCGACGATCCGCGGCTCGCCTCGCTGCCCGCCGACATCCGCCAGAACCTGCTGTTCGACCGCTCGGCCACGGCGAAGAATCTCGGCGCGATCTTCGTCACCAACGCGGCGGGCGACGTGGTGTTCGATTCGCGCTCGGTGCCGCCGCGCGCGCTCAACGTGGCCGACCGCGACTATTTCATCGCGCAGCGCGACTCGGCGCACGTGGGCCTCTTTCTGAGCCACCCGTTCATTCCGCGCGACGGGCCGGCCAACGCGACCATCGGATTGAGCCGACGTCTCTCGAACCCCGACGGCTCGTTCGCGGGCGTGGTGGTCGGCACGATGCGGCTCGATTATTTCCGGCAGTTGTTCAGCGGCGTGGACATCGGCACGAACGGCACGGTGGCGCTCATGCTCGCCGACGGCACGCTGCTCATGCGCCGCCCATACGATCCGGCGCTGATCGGCAAAAGCGTCGCAGAAACGGCGCTGTTCCAGCGTTTCCAGCGATCGCAGGCTAACGGGTTCTTCTCGCTTGGCCCGGTAGACCGCGTGCGGCGCTGGTTCGCGCTGCGGCGCGTGGAGGGCTATCCGCTCGTGTTCAGCGTCGCCGTCGCGGCGGACGACATCTATCGCGAATGGCGCGTGCGCGCCTGGATCATCGGCACGCTCACGTCGGTGCTCGACATCTCGCTGATCGCGCTCGCGTTGATGTTCACGCGCCAGTTGCGCCAGCGTGGCGCGGTGGAGGCGGAGTTGCGCGTGCAGGCGGACACCGATGCGCTCACGTCGCTCGCGAACCGGCGCGCGTTCGAAACCCGCGCGGACCACGAATGGGCGCGCGCACGCCGCTCGGGCAGCCCGCTCGCGCTCGTGCTGCTCGACGTGGACCGCTTCAAGCTCTACAACGACCGCTACGGCCACCTCGCGGGCGACGACGCGCTCGCGGCCGTCGCGCACGCGCTCGGCGCACACGCACGCCGCGCGGCGGACTGTGCGGCGCGCTACGGCGGCGAGGAGTTCGTGCTGCTGCTGCCCGAAACGGGGGAGGCCCAGGCGCTCGCGCTGGCCGAAAAGGTGCGCGCCGCGATCGAGGCGCTGGCGGTGCCGCACGCCGGCAGCCCGAACGGTGTGCTCACGGTGAGCGTGGGCGTGGCCTGCACGACCCAAAGTGCGTTTGCCGACTGGCGCGCGCTGACCGACGCCGCCGACGCCGCGCTCTACACGGCCAAGCGCTCGGGCCGCAACCGCGTGGCGGCGTGGCTGCCCGCCACGACCGACGACACGCGCGGCGCGGATGTCGAAGGCCGCTCCGGCTGACCGCAATCGAATTTTACCCGGATGATATTGTGCAATGTAATTTACCCGGGTAATATTCGCCCATCATTGGATATCAAGACGGAGAACACCATGGTGGTGGCGAACGGCTGTACGGCATTTGCGGGCACGCGCCTGATCGCGCGCGGCGCGCCGCTTCAGGTGGCGCTGGCGGTCAAGGCGGAACTCGAGCGCGAAGTGAACGAAATCGGGAACGAAAACGGCGCGCCGGTGCTGGTCTTCGACGACCGCGACGCGCGCCCGGTCGAATTCGATTTGCGCGGCACGGAACAGGACATCGAGGCGCGCATCGTCGCGCAGGCGAGCCGTGCGGAACGTACAGCCGCGCCGAACGTCGTCGACGACGCAGCCCCGGACGACGCACCGCGCGGCCGCGGCCGCCCGAAGCTTGGCGTGGTGGCGCGCGAGGTGACACTGTTGCCGCGCCACTGGGACTGGCTCGGCGCGCAGCCTGGCGGGGCCTCGGTGGTGCTGCGCCGACTCGTGGACGCCGCGCGCCACGCGAGCGAGGCACGCGAACGCGTGCGCGCGGCCCAGGAAGCCGCGCACCGCTTCATGACTGCACTGGCCGGCAATCTGCCGGATTACGAGGAGGCGCTGCGCGCGCTCTATGCGGGCGAGCGTAGCCGCTTCGAAGCGGCTAACGCGCCCTGGCCGGAAGACGTGCGCGACTATGCGCGGGAACTGGCGGAAGCCGCATTCGCCTGAACGGGCGAAGGGCTCAAATTGCGCGGGCAAAAAAAACCGCTCCAGCGGGGAGCAGGAGCGGGGAAGTCGGAGAGTTTACAACTTATAAACTCTGCGTGAACCCTCGTGGGGGGCACGCAGCAAGGCCAGTCTAAATCCGGCATCCCACCCTCAATATAGGAGGAGTCTGAAACTCCATTCGGTGTTGACTTCATCACTCACGTCGACGGCTGCCGCGGTGGTTTCGGACGCCCGACATCCGGCTTGCCACGCCGATTGCGGCTCCGTACACTCCCGCCTGACCTGCATCAAGGGCGGCCGTTGCATCGATGCGTGCGCGCCAACAATCAAAACCAGAACCAAAACCGCAAATCACGCCGACAAGAGGAACCCATGTCCGACTCCTATTTCCCCCGCTGGCGCGCGCAGACGGGTGACGCCCGCAGCGTCGTGGCCCCCGACGAGCGCCTGCCCTGGCCGCAGATGTTCGCCATGGGCGTGCAGCACGTCGTCGCCATGTTCGGCTCGACCGTGCTCGCGCCGCTGCTCATGGGCTTCGACCCGAACCTGTGCATTTTCATGTCGGGTGTCGGCACCCTGCTGTTCTTCGTGGTGGTGGGCGGGCGCGTGCCGAGCTATCTCGGTTCGAGCTTCGCGTTCATCGGTCTCGTGATTGCCGTGACGGGCTACGGCGGGCAGGGCCCCAATCCCAACATTCCGGTCGCGCTCGGCGGCATCATCGCGTGCGGCGTGGCTTATACGCTGATCGGCCTGCTCGTCTCGGCAGTTGGCACCAAGTGGATCGAAACGCTCATGCCGCCGGTGGTGACCGGCGCGATCGTCTGCGTGATCGGGCTGAATCTCGCGCCCATCGCGGTGAAGGGCGTGAGCGGCTCGATCTTCGACTCGTGGATGGCCATCGTCACCGTGCTCTGCGTGGGCGGCGTGGCGGTATTCACGCGCGGCACGCTGCAGCGTTTGCTGATTCTCGTCGGCCTGTTGATCGCCTATGTGATCTACGCGATCGTCACGAACGGCATGGGCCTCGGCAAGCCGATCGACTTCTCGATCGTCGCGAACGCCGCCTGGTTCGGCATGCCGAAGTTCACCGCGCCGGTGTTCGACCCGCACGCCATGACGCTGCTCGTGCCGATCGCCGTGATTCTGGTGGCGGAGAACCTCGGCCACATCAAGGCGGTTTCCGCGATGACGGGCTACAACCTCGACCGCTACGTGGGCCGCGCGTTCATCGGCGACGGGCTCGCCACGATCGTCTCGGGCTTCGCGGGCGGCACGGGTGTCACGACCTACGCGGAAAACATCGGCGTGATGGCCGTGACGAAAATCTATTCGACGCTCGTGTTCGTGATCGCCGCGGTCATCGCGCTCGTGCTCGGTTTCTCGCCGAAGTTCGGCGCCGTCATTCAGACGATTCCCGGCCCGGTGCTGGGCGGCGTCTCGATCGTCGTGTTCGGTCTGATCGCCGTGACGGGCGCGCGTATCTGGGTCGTCAACAAGGTGGACTTCTCGGACAACCGCAATCTGATCGTCGCCGCGGTCACGCTCGTGCTCGGCGCGGGCGACTTCTCGCTCAAGCTCGGCGGCTTCGGGCTGGGCGGCATCGGCACCGCCACGTTTGGCGCGATCATTCTCTACGCGCTGCTGCGCCGCAAACCGGCGCAGGAAGCGGCGGTTTAAGCCTCACCGCCTCACGGCTACACGCGGCGCCGGTCCTCGGCGCCGCGTTTTCCCTCTCCCGTTTTTCCGTACTACGCCGGGCGCACGCTCAGTTGCGATTGCGCCCGCGCGTCGTCATCGCCGTTTCCGAAAGATCGACTTCGCGCATCAGCTTCGCCAGCGTTTCGTCGTTGATCTGCATCTGGTTGCGCAGCTTGAGCAGCGTCGCGCGTTCGGCGCGCATGCCGGCCAGGCGCATTTCCATTTCCAGCGCGTCCGAGCGGCGCGCGTTCGCGCTGCGGTCGCGGTCGGCGTCGAGCGAGGCGAGGCGCCGGCGGTAGGCGTCCATCACGCGCGCGGTCGTGTCGGCGGCGTAGGCGGCCTGCGATTCGTCGAGATCCTCGCTCACCTTTTCGTGCACCGCATCCACGGCGCGGATGCCCGCTTGCGCCGCCTGGATGCGTGCCGCGCGCTCCTCGGCCGCGTGCGGTCCCTGCGCGCTGCGCCGCACGCCGCGCAGCAAGAGCGGCAGGCCCACGATCGCCACCAGCAGCGAGGCGAGGATCACGCCCGTCGCGATGAAGATGGCGCTGTCGCGCCCGGGCAGCGGGCTGCCGTTGGCGAGCGCCACGGGCAGCGAGAGCACGCCCGCGAGCGTTACCGCGCCGCGCACGCCCGCCACCGTGGTGATCGCCACGGTGCGCAGGCCCGGCACCGCGTTCGCCACGCCGTGACGCGCGGCGCCGCGGCTCGCCACCCAGCGCAGCAGCCACACCCAGCCGAAGCGCATGGCGTAGAGCGCCACGAGCACGGCGGCGATATAGCCGATGAGGCGCAGCATCTGCACGTTGCTCGTGTGGTGCGCGTCGAGCAGCGCCTTGCCGAGAATGCCCGGAAACTGCAGGCCGAGCAGCGTGAACACCATGCCGTTGAAGACGAACTCGATCATCGACCAGGTGCTCGTGGCGCGCACGCGTGCCGACACCGGGCCTTTGTGCGCGACGCTCGTGAAGTTCATCGTCATGCCCGCGGAAACGGCCGCGAGCACGCCGGACACTTCGAGGTGCTCGGCGAACAGATACGCGGCGAACGGAATCAGCAAGGTGAGCACGACGCCGGGCGCGGGGTCGCCCTCTTCGGTCATGTTGAGAAAGCGCGCCGAAACGAAGCTGAAGAGCCAGCCGATCGCCGCCCCCAGCGCAAGACCGCCCGCCGCGATCACGACGAAGCTGAGCGCCGCCGAGCGCAGCGAAAAATAGCCGGTGAGCGCGGCCGCCACGGCGAACTTGAGCGCGACGAGGCCCGAGGCGTCGTTCATCAGCGCTTCGCCTTCGAGGATGTGCATGAGTTGCGCGGGAATGCGGTCCTTGCCGGCGATACCCGAGAGCGCGACGGCGTCGGTGGGCGAGAGCACGGCGGCGAGCGCGAACGCCACGGGCAGCGAGATCTGCGGCACGAGCCAGTGCACGAAATAGCCGACGGCGACGACCGTCAGCAGCACGAGGCCGAGCGCGAGCATGAGGATCGCGCGGCGCTGCATGAAGAACTCGCGTTTGGGCATGCGCCAGCCGTCCGCGAACAGCAGTGGCGGAATGAACAGCGCCATGAAGATGTCGGGATCGAACGTGACGTGCGGGTTCACGAGCGGAAACGTGAGCAGCGCGCCAATGCCGATCTGCACGAGCGGCAACGGCAGCTTGAGGGGCACGGTGCGCGCGATGATGCCGGACACGGCAACAGCAAGCAGCAGAATGAGAACGGTGAAGAGAATGTCCATCGAAAAACGTAGCGGGGGCCAATCGGGGCCAAACGGGGCCAATCGGGGCCAGGCGGGGAAGCGTTGAAGAGGGGGACAGACGCCTCTTTTCACGCGCGGTGCGGCACTGCGTTCTGGCGCGCATTAGAGAGGGGCGCGCCGGTCGCGGGACAGTGTAGCCTGACGCGTCTGTAAGCCGCCGCGAAGCGCGCAGGGCGAACGCGTGGCAAGCCCGATATTTGCCGAAAATGCGGCAATTTGTCCGCCTTGTGTGCGCCACGATTGAAGCAAAGGCGCGTGGAAAGGCGCACGATATCGGTGCGCCGTGCGATATCTCGCGTGGTGCATGGCGTGCCCAATCGCTGCGCACGCGATGGGCGCGAACGCATTTCCCGATGCGTGCCAGATCGCAGTGCGAGCGAGCACGGACTTTGCTTGATCCCTCCTGTGACGCAACGAAAATCAGGCTATGGAGGAAAGCGCAGGCCGTGCAGAGGCTGTGCGGACTGCAGCGTCCTTCCTACGCGCTAGAGGATGGCATGATCACAGAGCAACAGGACAAAACAGCCGTGGCCCCCCACGGCTTCGATCTCAGCGTCACTTCGGGGCTGCAGCGCTACAGCGCACACCACGGCGACCTCACGCTCACGAGCGTGTTCCAGCCGGTGTTCAGCCTCTCGCACATGCGTGCGGTGGGCTACGAAGGGCTGCTGCGCGCGCACGACCCGCTCGACCGCCCGGTCTCGCCGCTCGACGTGTTCGGCGACGCCGCGCGCGTGGGCGAAGCGCTGCTGGTGGACCGGCTCGCCCAGGGGCTGCATCTGGAGAACTTCGCGCTGCTCGGTGCGGAGCGCGAGTGGCTCTTTCTCAATGTGCATCCGGGTACGCTGATCGAGGCGTATCACTCGGCGGCGCTGCTCGCGAACCTGCGGCGGCTGAACATTGCGCCGCGGCGCGTCGTGCTCGAGGTGCTGGAGGACGAGGCGACCGATCTCGACGCCCTCGCGCAGGCCGTGGCGACGTTTCGCGAGCGCGGCTTTCTCGTGGCGCTCGACGACTTCGGCGCGGGCAACGTCGATATTGGCCGCGTGTGGCAGCTCAATCCCGACATCGTGAAGCTCGACCGCATCATGCTCATGCACGCGCAGCATCGCGCGGACATGGCCGCGACGCTGCCCGCGCTCGTGGCGCTGCTGCACGACGCGGGCAAGCTCGTGCTGATCGAAGGCGTGGAGACGGAACACGAGGCGCAGCTCGCGCTCGCGTGCAACGCGGACTTCGTGCAGGGCTTCTTCTTCGCGCGGCCCGCGCCCGGACTCGCCGACGCGGCCCAGGCGCAAGGCGTGATCGCCGAGGCGACCGAGCGTTTTCGTCAGCAGACCGAAACGCGCGAGCGCGGCGAGACGAATCGTCTCGTGCCCTATCTGCGTGCGTTCGAGCGCGCGGCCGAACGGCTTTCGGCCGGCGAATCGATGGAGGAGGTGTGCTGGAACTTCCTCGCGCTCGATCATGCGGCGCGCTGCTATCTGCTCGATTCGAACGGCAGGCAGGCGGGCCGCAACGTGGCGCTGCGCGTCGATCGCGCGGAGCGCGATGCGCGCTTTTTGCCGCTGGAGGACGCGCAGGGCGCAAGCTGGCTGCGCAGGCCGTACTTCCGCACGGCGCTCGTCACGCCGGGGCGCGTGCACGTGACCGGGCCGTATCTGTCGATCAACGAGGCGCTGCCGTGCCTGACGCTTTCGATGGCGGTGCCGGTGGGCGAGCGGCTGTGCGTGCTGTGTGGCGACATCGACTGGTTCGAGTAGGCGTGCATCTGCGATCATGTCGTGTTCCTCACGACATGGCGCGCCAATATGCAACATGAACGGGTCCTGCTGGAAGTCATCGCGACCACGCTCGCCGATACGCAAGCCGCCGAGCGCGGCGGCGCGGATCGTCTCGAACTCGTGACCGCAATGGGCGAGGGCGGCCTCACGCCGAGCATCGGCATGATCGAAGCCGTGGTCGCGGCGGTGGCGATTCCCGTGAACGTGATCGTGCGGCCGCACAGCCGCTCGTTTATTTACGATGCAAACGATTACGCGGTGATGCTGCGCGACGTGCGCGCCGCGAAGCTGGCGGGCGCGCATGCGGTCGTGATCGGCATGCTCACGCCCTCGCATGAAGTGGATCGCGACGGACTGCAGCGCGCGATCGACGCCGCCGACGGCATGCCGCTCACGTTTCATCGCGCGTTCGACGAAGCGCGCGAGCTGCAGGAAGCGTTCGACGTGCTGCTCGGTTTCGACGCCGTGACGAACGTCCTCACCTCGGGCGGCAAGCCCTCGGTGCTCGACGCGCAGGCGCAAATCGCAACGCTCGTGCAGCGTGCGGCGCGCACGCATTGCACGGTGCTGGCGGGCGCGGGACTGACGCTCGATCGCGTCGCGCAATTCGTGAGCGCGACGCAGGTGTGCGCGGTTCACTTCGGCTCGGGCGTGCGCGTTGACGGCAAGGGGCTCGCTCCCGTCGACGAAAACAAGGTGCGGCTCGCGCGGAACCTGCTCGACGCCTGACCCATAAAAAAGCGCGCGCCATTCAGATGAACGGCGCGCGCTTGCCAGCTTCACTTCCCCTTACTTCGCCACGACCACCGGAATGCCGCGCAACGCGCCCGCGCCCTTGAACGACGCGAGGGCTTCCTGTACCGCCGCGCTCGTCTTCACGTCGATGGCAAGGCGCGCCGCCAGTTCGCGCTCGCTGCGTTTCACCGCCGCGAGGTTCGCAAGCTTCACGTGCCCGTAGCCACGCACACGTTGGTGCAGATTGGCGAGGCGCGCAATGTCGTCGACGTTTTCGGCGGTGAGGCTTGCGAATGCACCGCGCAGCGTCGCCTCATAGTCGCCGGCGAGGGCGCGCTCCATGCGGCGCTCCAGCGTCTTGCCGAACGGATCGAGCCACGTGCCGCGCACGCTGCGGCCCTTCTTCAGCAGCCCGAACGCACTCCACATCCACTGGCCGAACTGCATCTTGCGCGGAGGCTGGCCGTTCTTCTCATGCGCGATGAGCGGCGGCGCGAGGTTGAACTTTACGGTGAAGTCGCTGCCCGCCGTGCCTTCGAACTGCGCTTCGAGCGCGGCGCGGAACGCCGGGTCGGCGTGCAGGCGCGCGACTTCGTATTCGTCCTTTACGGCGAGCAGCCGATAGAACGTGGTCGCGACGGCACGCGCGAGCGTCTTCTCTGCGCTCTTGTCGGCGCTGCGTGCGGCATCGACCAGCGCGCGATAACGCTTCACGTAGCCCGCGCCGCCATACGCGAGCAGACGCGCTTCGCGGTCGGCGATCAGTTCGTCGAGCGTTTGCGTGAGCTTGCGCGCCGTAGCTTTCGCGGCTGCCGTGCGTTGCGTGTCGAGCGCTTCGAGCGCAGCGGGATCGGCGGCGGCCATGCGGCCGATGGAGAACGCGAGCAGGTTCGCCTGCACGGCCACGTTGTTCAGCTCGATGGCGCGCGTGAGCGCCGCGAGCGAAACCGGCACGAGGCCAAGCTGCCACGCGAAGCCGAGCATCACGATGTTCGCGCCGATCGTGTCGCCGAGATAACGCTGCGCGAGCGCCTGGGCGTCGCAAGCGGAGAGCGGATCTTGCACCGACGTTGCGCCATTCGTCGCCGCGTGCCGCATCTTCGCGAGCAGCGCATCGGCGTGCAGGTTCGCTTCGGGGTTCTGCACGAACGACGCGTTCGGAATCTCATGCGTGTTCACGACGATGCGCGTGCGGTCGTGTCGCACGGTTTGCAGCGCGTCGGCGCTCGCGCCCACCACCATGTCGCAGGCGAGCAGCAGGTCGGCCTGCTGCGTGTCGATGCGCACCTGGTTGAGCAGCGCGTCGGTCGCCGCGAAGCGTACGAACGAGAGCACCGAGCCGCCCTTCTGCGCAAAGCCCATGAAGTCGAGCACCGAAGCGCTCTTGCCTTCCAGATGCGCGGCCATGCTGATGAGCGCGCCCACGGTCACGACACCGGTGCCGCCCACGCCCGTCACGAGGATGTCGTAGGGTGCGTTGTCGAGATGCGTGGCAGGCATGGGCAGCGCATTTACCCGCGCGGCGAGCGCCTGCGGATCGAACGCCGCGCCTGCGGCCTTCTTGAGCTTGCCGCCCTCGATGGTCACGAAGCTCGGGCAGAAGCCGTTCACGCACGAATAGTCCTTGTTGCACGACGACTGGTCGATGCGGCGCTTGCGGCCCAGCTCCGTTTCCACAGGTTCGACCGACAGACAATTCGACTGCACGCCGCAATCGCCGCAGCCTTCGCACACTTCCTCGTTGATGAAGAGGCGCTTGTCCGGGTCGGGGAATTCGCCTTTCTTGCGGCGGCGGCGCTTTTCGGCGGCGCAGGTCTGGTCGTAGATCAGCACGGTCACGCCCGGCGTTTCGCGCAGTTCGCGCTGGACCGTATCGAGTTCGCTGCGGTGATGGAACGTCGTGCCCTTCGGGAACAGGCCGTGATGGCCGTCGTACTTCTCGGGCTCGTCGCTCACCACCACGAAGCGCGAGACGCCTTCGGCTTCCACCTGGCGTGCGATCTGCGGCACGGAAATGCTGCCGTCCACGGGCTGGCCGCCCGTCATCGCCACGGCGTCGTTGTAGAGGATCTTGTAGGTGATGTTGGTCTTCGTCGCCACTGCCTGGCGAATCGCGAGGATGCCTGAGTGAAAGTAGGTGCCGTCGCCGAGATTCTGGAACACGTGCGGCATCTTCGTGAACATCGAGTGCGCGGCCCAGTCCACGCCTTCACCGCCCATCTGGATCAGGCCGGTGGTGTCGCGCTCCATCCACGAAGCCATGAAGTGGCAGCCAATGCCGGCCTGTGCGATTGAGCCTTCGGGCACTTTGGTCGAGGTGTTGTGCGGGCAGCCCGAGCAGAAGTAGGGCGTGCGGCGCACGGCGTCGGCGGCGTTCGAGAGGATTTGCGGCGCGACGAGATCGACCACGCGCTCGCGGCGGTCGAGCGCGGGACGGTGCTTCGCGAGCCACGCGGCGAACACGGGCAAGATGCGCGAGGGGCGCAGCTCGCCCAGCTCGGAGAGCAGCAGCGTGCCGTCTTCGGCGTGCTTGCCGATCACCGTGGGACGCGCGCCTTCCTTGCGGTTGTAGAGGTAGTCCTTGATCTGCTGCTCGATCACCGGGCCCTTCTCTTCGATCACGAGCACGTCGGTGAGGCCCGCGACGAACGCGTCGATACGCGACATCTCCAGCGGGAACGACAGGCCCACCTTGTAGATGCGCACGCCCGCGCGATCCAGGTCGTCGACGGTGAGATCGAGACGGCGCAGCGTTTCCATCAGGTCCAGGTGCGCCTTGCCGCAGGTGACGATGCCCACGTTCGCGTGCGGGCTCGGCGCGATCCACTTGTCGATGCTGTTCATGCGCGCGAAGTGGCGCACGGCGTCGAGCTTGGCGGCGAGGCGCTGCTCGATGGCGAGACTCGGCAGATCGGGCCAGCGGTTGTGCAGGCCGCCAGGCGGCGGCGTGAAACCTTCCGGCGCTTGCCAGTCGGTCTTGATGGCATCGAGATCGACGGTCGAGCCCGACTCCACCGTTTCCGAAATCGCCTTGTAGCCCACCCACGCGCCCGAATAGCGCGAGAGCGCCCAGCCATACAGGCCGAATTCGAGCATGTCCGCAATGTTCGACGGATTCACGACAGGCATGTGCCAGGCCATCAGCGCGAAGTCGCTCTGATGCGGCATGGACGACGACACGCAGCCGTGGTCGTCGCCGGCCACCACGAGCACGCCGCCGTGCGGCGACGAGCCGTAGGCGTTGCCGTGCTTGAGCGCGTCGCCGGCGCGGTCGACGCCCGGGCCCTTGCCGTACCACATCGCGAACACGCCTTCGACGGTGCGCTCCGGGTCCGCTTCCACGCGCTGTGTGCCGAGCACGGCGGTGCCGCCCAACTCCTCGTTGATGGCGGGCAGGAAGCGCACGTCGGCGGCTTCGAGCAGTTTCTTCGCCTTCCACGCCTGCTGATCGACCATGCCGAGCGGCGAGCCGCGATAGCCGCTGATGAAGCCCGCGGTGTTCAGGCCATGCGCGCGGTCGAGCGCGCGCTGCATGAGCGCGAGGCGGATCAGCGCCTGGGTGCCGGTCAGGAAGATGCGGCCGCGCGTGGCGGTGAGGTTGTCGGTGAGCTTGTAATCAGCGAGGGGCGGCGTATCAAGCGGCGAGGACGTGTCGCCAAACGCGGGGCGCGCGGTCATTGGGGGGAGTCTCCATTTGTCGAACGCAGTTAGCGCTTCAGCGCTGACTGCGATCCCATGCATAGTTTTGCGGTCGCTCACCCCCCACGGAGCAGGGCGGCGACAGAGACTCTATTTTTTCTCGCCAATGACGGAAATTTTTTGCTAACTCTCCGGCGCTGCCGCTTATTCGCGCGAGAGCCTGCCCGCGCCGGGCGAATTTGGAGTGAGATTTTCCCTACCGCGCCGCAACCCCGTCTGGATCGGCCTTCGGGACAATCTGTCAGATCGTCCGAGGTGCGTAAGGCTTCGCGCGATCGAACGGCACGACATCGTGAAAGTGCGTGTAGTCCATCGTGCTCACGCCGTCCGCGTCGCTCATCAGGTCGACGTAGCGGTAGTCCCAGCGGATCTGGCGGTCCGACCAGCTAAAGCGCGCCTGCATGGTCTGTGCGGTCGATTCGTCCGAGCCCTCGATCACGACAAGCAGCGTGGCGTGCTGCTCGGCCAGCGTCTCGGGCGTGACGCCGTAGAGCGGGCTCGACTCGTCGATCACGTGCATGAGATTCCAGCCCAGCGTGAAGAGCGGATGCTGGTCGCGCACGAGCTTGAGGTCGTGGATGCGCCGTGCGCGAAAGCCGTCCGACGAAGTCTCGATACGGATGAGCCGCAGCTTCGCGCCCGCTTCGGCGATCACGTTCTGGCGGGCGTTGGCGGCGCGCGCCATCAGCGTCATGCGGCCTTCGATGGGGTGCACCACCACCTGGCTCGCGAACATGATCTTCGCGCGCGGGCGCGAGAAGCGCGCGAACACGAGGCCGGTCGCCAACGCGATACCTGACATGCCGACGAAGATTTCCAGCGTGGCGACGATATGCGCGTAGAGCGTTTGCGGATGCATGTCGCCGTAACCGACGGTGGCGAGCGTTTCCACGCTGAAGAAGAA
Source organism: Paraburkholderia nodosa DSM 21604 (assembly GCF_000519185.1). Classification (GTDB taxonomy): domain Bacteria; phylum Pseudomonadota; class Gammaproteobacteria; order Burkholderiales; family Burkholderiaceae; genus Paraburkholderia; species Paraburkholderia nodosa. Next base: position 23,656 of record NZ_JAFA01000001.1, read on the forward strand.
CGCACCGAGGAAGCCCTTCGGGTACTGGTTGGCGATAGACGCGGCGCCGAGCTGGTAGAGGCACGCGAACACGCCGTTCATGAGCAGGAAGAGGGCCGCGAGCGACGCAAAGAAGGTGGGCCAGCGCATGGTGAGCGCCGTGTGATAGAAGTCGCCCCAGGATTGCGGCATGCCGTAGACGAGCACCTCGCGCGTGCCGATCATCAGCTTGCGCGGCGTCCCGCGTCTGGCTTTTTGCCTGGGCCCCGCGGGCGTTTCGGCCTTGCAGGCGGCCATGTCGACGCCGGGCGAAGCCTCGGGTGCCGATTCGGCTTGCTGGGCCGCTTCCTGGTTTGCGAAGCGCTCCGGCGTCTCGGACGTCATGATGGTCCCCGCGGATCTGAAGTAAGGAGAAGAGCGTAGCAATGCTGCAGGGGCAGGACAAGCGGGCACGCGCCAACGGGCGCTGGCAGGGCGCAGGGCTGGCGCGACGAGAGCAGGAGTGAGACGCGGCAGGAACGGCGTCGAACGAAAGGCTTACGGAAACCCGTGCGGCTTCGGAATGCCTGCGCCGTGTTCGATATCCGCGATGGCCTGGCGGCGCGCGGCGTCCACGGCTTGCGTGGGCGCCTCGAAGCCCGCGTTGCCGCCGACCGTGACCCACGGCTGCACGGCCTTGTCGCGATGCGTGATCTGATACTCGGCGTCCCAGCGAGCGCCCTGCAGTTCGAGGGGATGCACGTGGATGGCGTAGACGCCGTATAGAAAGAGCTGTTCGGACATGGCTAACCTCCTGTCGACCAGAGTTGGCGCTTGAGCTGTCGGCCGGAGTTAGTGCTTTAGCGCTTACTCCGGGCCCATGCTAAGCACTTACTCTGGTCCCATGCAGAGCACCCCCGTCTCATGCAGCGCTGCCGGCAGTCCCCGAGCGGGCACTGGGCTCACCGCGGCGGCTTACAGTTCGAGTTCGCCGAGAATGCGATGCGCCAGCGCCTTGGCTTCTTCGAGAGCCTCTTCCGGCGTGCCCGATGCGGCTTCGACTTCATACACCGCGTTTTCGAGTTCCTCGCCGTCGTCGCGCGCCAGGGAGACCAGGCCCTGGTACTGGCCGGCGTTCATGGGCCGCACAGAAGCGACGGCCGTGTAGATCCCCTTGGTGTAGCTGACGTCTTCCATAACGTGCTCCTCGTGGAAGGAAACTCCCCTCGACGGGTCACGTGGATTGGGGCGCGCAAGCGTCGCGCCTGACCCGCAGCAAGAGGGAGATTCCATGCTAGCACGTTGCCCGCGCGGCTGCGGGACACGCATATGACGGCGGCGCGGCGCTTTCGTGTCAGCCCCGCGCGGTGTCCAGGCGGTGCGCCAGAATGCGCGCCGCGTGTGCCTTCAGTCGGCGAGCAGCGCGACGACTTCGTCGAGCGTCGGCGAATGCGCGCCGGGCCGGCGGCACGCGGCCGCGCCTGCGGCGAGCGCGAAGGCGAGATGCTGGCGCCAGTTGCGCTGCGGCGCGCTCATGAGGCTGAACAGCAGCCCGCCGATGGACGCGTCGCCGGCGCCCACCGTATCGGCCACTTCGACGCGCGGCGGCGCCGCCTCGATCACCTCGTCGCCCACATAGAGCGTGGCCGCCTGCGCGCCGCGCGTGACGAGCAGCGTGGCGGCCGGATTGAGCGCCCGCACGGCGTCGATGGCTTCGGCCTCGCTCTTGCCGGCGAACAACATGCGCAGGTCTTCGTCGGAGACCTTGATGAGATCGGCGAGCGCAGCCATGCGGCGCAGGATCGGCTCGTAGCCGTGCGCCATGAGGTTGCGGTAGTTCGGGTCGAAGCTGATCTTCACGCCGGCCGCGCGCAGCTCGGCGGCGAGCGTGGCGAGCGTTTCGCCGAGCGGCTGGCGCACGAGGCTGATGCAGCCGAAGTGCGCCCACTTCGCGTGCGCGCGCCAGCCTTCGGGCAGCTTCGCGGGATCGAAGGCGAGGTCGGCGCTGTTGTCGCCGATGAAGTAGTACGCGGGCGGATGCGTCTGATGCACGATCGCGAGCAGCGGCGCGCGCTCCACGCGCTGCATGAAGCGCATGTCGAGGCCGGCGGCCACGCTCGCGTTCCAGAGTTCGTCCGAGAAGTTGTCGACGCCGAGCGCCCCCACGCTCGCCGTGGGCAGCCCGAGGCGCGCCACCGCGCGCGCGACGTTCCAGCCCGCGCCGCCAGGATGCGCGCGCCAGTGCGAGTCCATGCCCGGCGAGCCGGGCTGCGAAGCGTGCGGCGAACCCTCGGGCGCGGGGGTGCGCACGAGATCAGTGAGGATATCGCCGGCCGAGATGAAGGCCGGGAAGCCGGACGAAAAGTCCGGGCCGGTGCTGCAGGTGCTCATCGTCGTGTTCCTCTGTCTAGTTCTGGCCGCTGGTGCCTGTCATGCCCGTCATGCCACCAACGGCGGCGGTCGCTTCCTCGCGGCCCACGACCGGCGCCATGCCGCGTCCCGGCAGCGCGTTCAGCGCTTCGTAGCACGCGCCCATGGTGTGATAGTCGGTCTTGCCTGCGGGGCTCTTTTCGTCACTGTACTTGCGGTTGTCGCAGGTGAGGATGCGGTACCACGCACCGTAACGATGATCGACGAAATTCGCCCAGCTGTAGCGCCAGATTTCGTCGTACCAGTCCCAGAAGCGCTCGTTGCCGGTACGCTTGCCGAGCAGCGCCGCCGTGGCGAAGGTTTCCGCCTGCACCCAGAAGTACTTGTCGTGATCGCACACGGTGCCGTCCGGGCCGAAGCCGTAGTAGAGGCCGCCGTGATCGTTGTCCCAGGCGTGCGCCATGGCGGCGTCGAACAGTTCGATTGCGCGCGGCAGCAGCCACGGCAGCGGCCGGTGACGTTCGAGCAGCAAGAGCAGCTTCGCCCACTCCGTTTGATGGCCCGGCTGGAAGCCCCACGGGCGGAAGATGTTCGAGCTGTCTTCCTCGTTGTAGTGCCAGTCCACCGACCAGTCCGCGTGAAAGTGCTCCCACACGAGCCCTTGCGAGAGCTTCGCCTGGCGCAGCGTGATGTTCGAGGCCACGCGCTCGGCGCGGTCGAGATAGACGAGATGGCCCGTCGCCTCGTAGGCCGCGAGCAGCGCCTCGGTCGTGTGCATGTTGGCGTTCTGGCCGCGATAGCCCGAGACGATCCAGTCGGCGCTCGCCTCGTCGGCGTAAAGGCCCGCTGCGCCGTCCCAGAAGCGGTGTTCCATCAGATCGAAGGTCGCGCCGATCATCGGCCGCGCTTCCTCGATGCCGGCCATCGCCGCATGCGCGTAAGCGAGCAGCACGAACGCGAGGCCGTAGCAGTGACGCGTGGCGTCGAGCACGCGCTTCTTGCCGTCGCGCCAGTCGATCTCCCAGTCGTAGCCCTGCAGATGCGGGTCCCAGTGGCCCTCGCGCAGGAACTGCAGGCCGTGGCGCGCGTATTCGAGGTGCTGCGCATCGCCGAACTCGCGATACGCCATCGCATAGTTGAAGACGTAGCGGCAGCTGCTCACGAGGTGCCGCGAGTGCGCGTTGTAGATCGAGCCGTCGTCGCGGAAGTAGTGGAAGAAGCCGCCCGAGGGATCGAGCACGTTCGGCGCGTAGAAGCGCAGCGTGTCCTGCACGTGGCCGAGCAGGAAGCCGCGGTCGCGAAAGCTCGCGACGCCCGGTACGGCGACGGGTTGTGCGGTGGCGGAGGAGGCGGTGTCGGCGGTCATCGTCATGGCTTTCTCTTCTGTCCTGGACGTGGCTTCAGCGTATTTTCAATGTGTGTTCAGCGTGTTTCGACGGAGCGCCTCAGGCGCTCTGTGGCGTGCCTGCAGCGTGATGGACAGCGTGCGCGGCAACGAGGTTCGATGACGCCGCACCCAGCGTGCTCGCACGCGCGACGAGCTGTACCGGCAAACGGATTTCGCTCGCGGCAGGCGTCTCCTCGAGCAGCAGTTCGACGCCGCGCCGCCCGAGTGCTTCCTTGTCGACGGCGATCGTCGAGAGCGGCGGCGTGGCGTGCGTGGCGCCCGCGATATCGTCGAAACCGATGATGGCGATGTCCTCGGGCACGCGCAGGCCATTGGCGAGGCACACGCGCATGGCCGCGAGCGCGGCGGCGTCGTTGTAGGCGAACAGGGCGTCGGGCGGCGGGCGCGATGTGGCGCGCGCCGCGTCGATCAAACGCTGCATGGCGAGCGACGCGCCCGTGTCGGGATCGAGCCCGCCGTCGATCGTCGTTTCGAGCGACGGGTCGAACAACAGGCCCGCCTCGAAGAACGCGCGCCGGTAGCCGAGCGCGCGCTGCGCGATGCTGTAGTGCGCGAGCGAGCCGCCGATGAACGCAATGCGCCGCCGTCCCAGTTCGAACAGATGCTGCATGGCGAGCGCGGCGCCGGCCGCGTTGTCGATGTTCACCGAGCGCAGGCCCGGCGCCCACAGGTCGATCAGCACGAGCGGGCGTTGCAGCGCGACGAGCGCAGCGAGCATTTCCGGCTCGACGAAGCCCGCCACGGCGATGGCGTCGGGCGCGTGCAGGCGCAACTGCTGGACGGTGTCGTCGGCGGGGCCGGCGGTGAGCAGCGCGGGCACGATGCCGTGTTCGCGACAGGCGTCTTCCACGCCGTGCAGCACGTGCGAGAAGAACGGGCTAGCCGCGAAGTTGTTGTGCTGGCGGTGGAGCAGGAAGGTGAGCCGGCGAATGCGCGGACGCAGTTGCGCGCAGTCATAGCCGAGCGTGCGCGCGACTTCGACGATGCGCCCGCGCGTGGCCTCGGAGAGGCCCGGCTGGTTCTTCAACGCGCGCGACACCGTGCCGATCGACACGTTGGCGGCTTGCGCGACGTCACGAATGGTTGTCCCCATGATTCCTGGCTGGCGGTGGCGCGGTGAGCGTTCCGGGTGTGGTCAGGTGTGCGGCGATTGTATAGTAAAAACCTGTCCAAAAAACCCGAATCTACGTCTCGAATTCCAGGTAAATACCAGTAAACAATGAAATAAACGCAAACATTCATGTTTAGTAAAATTCACTAAACGGGCGCGGGCACGACGGTTGCGGAAAGCCGGACACCAACATTCGACTTACGGAGGCATCATGCTCGGCACCCTGCTTCTGGTCATTCTGATCCTGCTGCTCATTGGCGCGTTCCCAGCGTGGCCGCATAGCCGTTCATGGGGCTACGCGCCTTCGGGCACGCTCGGCATCATCGTCGTCGTGGTCGTCGTGCTGGTCTTGATGGGGACGATCTAGCGACGGCGCAGCAGTCAAGCAACGCAAGCAAAACGGGCCGGCGCGCGGCACCCGCCGCGCGGCCGGCCCGTTCATGTCCTGGGCTGCCGCAGGGGAGGTTCAGGCCGCTATGACCAACCGGCTTCGCCTGGTGTCGAGGCGAGTGTGGGCACGAGGTTGGCGCTCGCGCTGCCGTCGATCACGACGAGCCCGCTCGCTTCCTGCTTCGCGCGGCGCTTGGCGAGCGCCGCGAGCGAGGCGATGGCGTCGCTGCTGTGCTGCGCGCCCTCGCCCGGGGCGATGTACACGCAGCCGATCGCCATCGTCACGAAGGTGAAGAAGGTGGCGTTGCCGTGGCGATCCTCGCCGTGAATGCCGCCCGCGAGGCGGTCGCCCGGTGCATAGAAGCGCTGCGCGCCTTCGTTGAACGTTCCGATCGCCTGGCGCGCGCGCTCGCGCCACGTCTCGCTCTGGAACAGGATCAGGAAGTCGTCGCCGCCCACGTGGCCGAGGAAGTCGCGCGTGGGGTCGCAGACGTCGGCGAGCACCGTCGCCGCGAACTTCAGCACCTCGTCGCCTTGCCAATAGCCGTACTGATCGTTGAAGGGCTTGAACTGGTTCAGGTCGACGTAGCACGCGTGAAAGCCCGCGTCGTGCGACAGCAGACGCTCGATATGCGAGCTGATGGGGATATTGCCCGGCAGGAAGGTGAGCGGATTGGCGTAGCGTGCCGCCTGGATGCGCACCTCCGTCACGGCGCGCACGAGGCTCTCGCCAGTGCCGAGCCCGGCGTAGCGGCCGTTATCGGTGATGACGAAGCCATCGGCGAGATAGCGCTGGTCGTCGCTTACGAGCAGCGTCGCCATCTGCTCGACCGTCATCGACTGCTCGATCAGCACCGGCTGCGCGTTGGCGAATTGCAGGCAGGCCTTCTTGCCGAACAGCTCGCGGTGATACGGCAGCGCATAGCGGTCCATGAACGCGCGCCGGTTGATGAGCGCGACGGGGGCTTCGTCTTCCACCACGGCCACCGCGTGCAGATCGGGTTGACCGTTGAACAGTTCGAGCACGTCGTTGTTGGTCGCCTGGCGCGGCAGCGCGGGCGCGCGCACGAGCATCTTGCTGGCCGGCGCGCCGCCGCCCGCGGGCTGCGTGGCGGCGCTGCGCGTGGCCTCGGGGAACACGGCGATATGGTCCGCGCGAATCGCCTCGCGCGCTTCGCGGGCCAGCACGCGCAGCGGCTCCACGTTGGGGCGGCCGAAGAAAAAGCCCTGGCCGCAGTCGATGCCCATGTCGCGCAGCACGATCAGGTCGGCAGCGTTCTCGATGCCTTCCGCCACGAGCCGTGTGCCGCTCGCCTGCGCGAAATGCTGCACGGCGCGCACGGCTTCGAACTTGAGCGCGTCGTTGGCGATGTCGTGGATGAAGAAGCGGTCGATCTTCACGACATCGGGCTGCAACTGCACCCAGAGGTTGAGGCTCGCGTTGGCCGTGCCGTAGTCGTCGAGCGCGAACTGGGCGCCGGCCGCGCGCAGCGTCTCGACGACGGGCGAAAAGTTGCGCAAGTCGTGGATGGCGCTTTGCTCGGTGAGCTCGATCACGACGCGCGTGGGGTCGATCGGGCCGTCGAAGAGGGCGAGCGCGGCGTCGCCGTCGGCGGTGAGCTGGCGCAGCGCGTCGGCGCTGAAATTGAGGAACAGCTTGCCGGGGCAGTCGAGTCTCGCGAACGTTTCGATGCAGGTGCGGGCGGCCGCGCGTTCGAGCGCGGCGGTGCATTGTTCGTCGCCGGCGCGCGCGAAGAGGGCGGCGGGCGTTTCGAGCGGCGAGCCGGCCGGCCCGCGAATGAGGCCTTCGTAGCCGAGGATCGCGCCACCCTCGAAATCGACGATGGGCTGGAAGACGGCGCGCAGCTGGCGCTGGGCGATCAGCGCCCCGACGCCGGGCGCCGCGTGCAGGAGTGGCGCGGGAGCAGACATGGACAGGCCGGAACGGGCGAAGACGATGAACTTAACGGCATATGATCGGATGAATTAAATGAAATTTTGGTGACAGTGCCGCGATGTCCAATCTTTGGGCGTGCGGCGCATGCGCGCGTGATGCGGGGAGGGGGCTGGCGGAGGAGAGTGGGACGCCGGGAGCTAGCCACGGCGTTTGCTGCAGCAGGGCGGCGGTTTCTCGCCGCCCCGAGTGATGTACTGAACGCCGTTTAGCGGCGCGCGGCGGTGGCGGTGCGTTCGCTCGCGCCGGCGCGCGATTCGTCGCCCGCGCTGGCGGCGCGCTCGGCGCTCATGTCGCGGGCACCCCAGCGCTGGGCGAGCGCCGCGCACACCATCAACTGGATCTGGTGAAACAGCATGAGCGGCAGCACGACCGCGCCCACGGCGTTCGAGGCGAAGATGACCTTCGCCATCGGCACGCCGGCCGCGAGGCTCTTCTTCGAGCCACAGAAAATGATGGTGATCTGGTCGGCGCGCGAGAAGCCGAGCTTCTTGCTCGTGAATATCGTGATGCCGAGCGCGAGCGCGAGCAGCACGGCATTCACCACGAGCAGGCCGCCGAGTGCGGTGAGCGGAATGTGATGCCAGAGCCCTTCGTTCACGGCCTCGGAAAACGCGCCGAACACCACCAGCAGGATCGAGCCCTGATCGACGAACTTGAGCACGCCCTTGTTGCGCTCGATCCAGCGGCCGATCACCGGGCGCAGCAACTGGCCCGCCACGAACGGCACGAGCAGTTGCAGCACGATGTTCCACACGGTGTGCCAGGCCGAGCCGCCGCTCGCGCTCTGGTTCGTGACGATCAGGCTCACGAGCGCGGGCGTGACGAAAATGCCGATCAGGCTCGACGCCGAAGCGCTGCAAACGGCGGCGGGCACGTTGCCGCGCGCAATCGAGGTGAACGCAATGGACGACTGCACCGTGGAGGGCAGCGTGCAGAGGAACAGCACGCCCGCGTAGAGCGCCGGGGTGACGAGCGGCGAAAGCACGGGCTTGAGCGCGAGGCCCAGCGCCGGAAACAGCACGAAGGTGCTGAGCAGCACGACGATGTGCAGCCGCCAGTGCGTCGCACCGGCGACGATCGCCTCGCGCGAGAGCTTGGCGCCGTGCAGGAAGAACAGCAGGCCGACGGCCACATTGGTCAGCCAGTTGAAACCGGTGGCGGCCTGGCCGTGCACCGGGAACAGGCTCGCAAGAATCACCGTGCCGACGAGGCAAAGGGTGAAGTTATCGGGCAGGAATTTCGGACGTGCCATCGGACAATCTCAAATGCGCGCCTGGGCGCCTGGCTGCGCGCAGATCGATGTGCGTGCAACGGGTGAATCGGGACGTCTATTGTCGGCGCAAGCCGATTGAAAAAGCAAATTCATTTGAAGCATCGATTCATGATGGATGCGCATGTATCGCCGGCATCGATGTCCCTTTATGCCGGATTCCTCATCGACGAGCGAGGGTATTCCCGAGCCGCAAAAGTCTTCAGGAGTCCGCGCATTCTTCAGATGTTCAGGCTTGCTCAAACATAAAACGAACCGCGCTCACACCTGCTCGGAGAGCCTTGCCAGGCGGCCTTCCGAGGGCGCATCCGAAGCCGGAAAACCCAGCAGTAACATGGTGTTACAACCCTTCGGGCGGCATAACATCTTTTGGCTCGACACCCATTCAGCACGCCCATAAATTACCGTCAAAGGACGCCCGGACCGTTGTGGCGGCAATCGTTACGCGCTCGCGCGGCGAGCGTCCCGGGACTGGCCCGCCATGGCCCGAGTGGCGGGTTGCCAAAGCGCGAACGTCGGGCAGGTGAAACGTCACAATGCACGCAGGGTTGTCAAAACTGGGACAGTGGGTCTTGGGGGCCGGATTAGCGGCCTTCGTTGCGCTCGCCCATGCTCAGCCCGGTTTTCCAGGGCACGGCGGGGGCGGCGGCTTCGCGCGCGCGCCTTCCATGCCCGCGATGCCCGCCATGCACTCGATGCCCGCGCCGCGCGGTGGCATGTCGTTGGGCGGCGGCTACCGCGGCGCCCCTGAGCGCGGCCGCGGCCCGGCCGCTTACGCCGGTGCCGCTTCGCCCATGCGCGTGGCCGACCAGGGCGGCCGCTATGAGCGCGGCGGCAATCGTGCGCCGAACCAGTGGCAAGGTCAGGTCCAGCAGCAGGCTCCCCATCGCGACTACAGCTATGGCACGCCGTTCGGCGGCTCCGGCGGCGGCTATCGCGGCAATCCCATCACGCCCGTGAGCGCGGAATCGCGCCAGGTGCCGCATCCGCCGGCCGACTCGCCGGTGCGCGCGGGCTCGATCCGCGAAGACGTCGCCCGCTACAACGAGGAGCGCGGCGGTACCTACCGGCCATTCCCGCGCAACGGCGGCGAGGTCCCGCGTCCGCCCATGCCTTCGCCTTATCGCAATTGAGCGCGGCCTCGCGGCCCGCTTTTGTTTTCTTCCCCCCGCACGCTTTCTCCCGCTTTCTTCATTTGATTCTCCTCGGGATTCGCTTCAGGCATTGACCTGCTAGCGCCGCCGAAACACGTCCAAAACAAGGTGCGTTCGTCCACGCCGCGAAAACTGACGCGTGGATACCACACTTTTTTGGAAATCTCTCGTCATACAGAACCCTTTCGTCTCAAATCTCGCTTTCGTTTCGGCGGCGCGTCATTCGCAGCCCCGCGCGTGCGGCAGCGGCCCGCTGGGCGCGGCCCGGCAGGCTGCGATTCATCGTGACGCAGCGCAACGCAAAGCGGCGTCGGCAGCGGCAAACCGGGTTCGATCGACGGCAAACTAATCCGCCCGATATACCGGCAATAACACCGCTTATTTTTGACCATAAAAATGGTCCGCAAAGATGGATCCGCCCAGAACGGCCACGCGTGCGAACGACGAAAAAACCAAGCTTTGCGCGAGCGCCTCAGCCGCCCGACACCCTTTTTTGACAAAGACTGGAGAACCCATGAATACAACGGTCAGCCGCGCGCTGCGCACTACCCTGAAGGCGAGCGCGCTCGCCGCTGTTCTTGCCGCCGCGTCGTCGTCGGCGTTTGCGCAGTCGAGCGTCCAGCTCTACGGCCAGGTCGACGAGTGGGTCGGGGCGACGAAATTTCCGGGCAGCCAGACCGCCTGGAACGTGGGCGGCGGGGGCATGTCCACGTCGTACTGGGGCATGAAGGGATCTGAAGATCTGGGCGGCGGCTACAAGGCGATCTTCACGCTGGAAAGCTTCTTCCGCGCGCAGAACGGCCAGTACGGCCGCTTCGCGGGCGACACGTTCTTCGCGCGCAATGCGTACGTCGGCCTCGAATCGCCGTACGGCACGGTCACGGCGGGGCGCCTGACGACGCAGCTATTCGTCTCGACGATTCTCTTCAACCCGTTCATCGATTCGTACACCTTCTCGCCGATGGTGTACCACGTGTACCTCGGCCTCTCGACGTTCCCGACCTACACGACCGACCAGGGCGTGGTGGGCGACTCGGGCTGGAACAACGCCGTGCAGTACTCGACGCCTAACTTCAACGGCCTCTCGGGTTCGGCCATGTATGCGTTCGGCAACCAGGCCGGCCAGAACGGCTCGAAGAAGTGGAGCGTGCAGGGCCTGTATTTCCATGGCCCGTTCGCGGCCACGGCGGTCTATCAGTACGTGAACTTCAACAACACGCCGGGCGACATCGGCAGCATCGTGAGCGGCGACACGACCATCATCGGCCTGAAGAGCCAGGGCGTGGCGCAGGTCGGCCTCTCGTACGACCTCAAGTACGTGAAGTTCTTCGGCCAGTACATGTACACGGCGAACTGGCAGCAGGTGGGCAGCTGGCACGTCAACACCGCCCAGGGCGGCGTGACGGTCCCGGCCGGCCCGGGCACGGTCATGGCGTCGTATGCGTACTCGCGCGACGGCGGCGGCCTGAACCAGACGCGCCAGACGGCGGCTATCGGCTACGACTACCCGCTCTCCAAGCGCACGGACGTCTACGCCGCGTACATGTACGACCACTTCGACAACATGTCGAGCGGCCAGACCTACGGCGTGGGCCTGCGCGCGAAGTTCTAAACGGCGCAGCCTGTAACGTCGCCGTTCGATGCAAAAACCCCGCGCTATGTGCAGCGCGGGGTTTTTGCTTTCTGGGCCGCCCGATATAAAGCACGCCTGCGCGTTTCAACACCCGCATTTGATAAAACGAGGAAAATATCGCCGATTGATTCCCATTCTTTGATGTTCGAATTGAAGGCCGCGCAATGGATACCCTCGTCAGCATGAAAGTGTTCCGCCAGGTGGTGGAGGCGGGCAGCTTCGTCGCGGCGGCCGAGCGCATGAACATGTCCGCCGCGATGGCGAGCAAGCATGTGATGCATCTGGAGCAGCAGCTCGGCGCGCGCCTGTTGAACCGCACCACGCGCCGCGTCGCGCCCACCGAGGCGGGACGCGAGTATTACGAGCGCGTGGCCCAGGCGCTCACCGAACTCGACGAGGCCGGCCAGGCGGTGGGCGCGGCGAGCGTGGTGCCGCAGGGGCGCCTGCGCGTGTCGTCGCTCACGGCGTTCGGGCTGCGTCATGTGATGGGCGCGGTCGCCGACTACGCCGCCGGCTATCCGCAGGTGACCGTCGACATCACGCTGTCCGACCGCGTGGTCGAGCTGATCGACGAGGGCTTCGACGTGGCGATCCGCGCCGCGCCTTCGGGGCTCAAGTCGTCTTCGCTGATCGCGCGGCCGCTCGCCACCGCGCACATCGTGCTGTGCGCCTCGCCCGAGTACCTGCGCCGCCACGGCGCGCCGAAAACCGTGGCCGATCTCGCGCGGCACAACTTCGTTCAGTACGCGGGGGCTTCGGCCCAGGAACTCGCACCGTTCGCGGAGGGCGCGGGCGGCATGAAACCGAAGCCGGGCGGCAACCTCATCGTCAATCACCTGGAAGCGCTGCGCGTGGTGGTGCTGCAAGGCGGCGGGCTGTCGATGCTCGGCACCGAGGTGGTGGGCGACGATATCGCCGAGGGGCGCCTCGTGCCGCTGCTCGTCGACGCACTGCCGCCGCGCGAGCTGCCGATCTACGCCGTGTACGCGAGCCGCCGCCATCTCTCGGCGAAGGTGCGCTCGTTCGTCGATTTCCTTGCCGCGCGCTTTTCGGAGCGCGAACTCTGGCCGGGCGTCGAGGCGATCCGCGCGGCGGCGGTCAACGCCGACGCCGCACGGATTGCGTCTGCCCGAGGCTGAAACCGGGCCCGCCTGCGCTCAGCGGCCCACGCCCAGCCGCGCCTTCGTCGCCTCGTACTCGTGCTTCAGGCGCGCCACGAGATCCGCCACCGAGGGCACGTCGTCCATCAGGCCGACGGCCTGGCCCGCACCCCACACGTCTTTCCAGGCCTTGGCCTTCGAGGTGCCCGCGCCGAAGTCCATCTTCGACTTGTCCGACTCGGGCAGCGCATCGGGATCGAGCCCGACGTTCACGATGCTCTCGCGGATATAGTTGCCGTGCACGCCCGTGAAGAGGTTCGTGTAGACGATGTCCGCGGCTTTCGCTTCGAGAATGGCGTGCTTGTAGTCGTCCACGGCGTGCGCCTCTTTCGTCGCGATGAAGCGCGTGCCCATGTAGGCGAGGTCCGCGCCCATGGCCTGGGCGGCGAGGATCGAGCCGCCGTTGGCGATCGCGCCCGACAGCACGATCGGGCCGTCGAAGATGCGCCGCACTTCGCCTACCAGCGCGAACGGCGAGGTCGTGCCAGCATGGCCGCCCGCGCCCGCGGCCACGAGGATCAGGCCGTCCACGCCCGCTTCGAGCGCCTTGGCGGCGTGGCGCAGGTTGATGACGTCGTGCAGCACGATGCCGCCGTAGCTGTGCACCGCGTCGAGCAGTTCGCGCGGCGGCGCGCGCAGGCTCGTGATGAAGATCGGCACATGGTGCTCGACGCACACGCGCACGTCGTGCTCGAGCCGCGCATTCGACTGATGCACGATCTGGTTGACGGCGATCGGCCCGATCACGGCCTCGGGGTTCGCGCGCTTGTGCGCGGTGAGTTCCTCCCGGATCTGCGTAAGCCAGACGCCCAGTTCCTCGGCGGGGCGCGCGTTGAGCGCCGGAAACGAACCGACGATGCCCGCCTTGCACTGCGCGAGCACCAGCTCCGGATAGCTGACGATGAACATCGGCGAGCCCACGACGGGCAGTGAGAGATTTTGCAGGACGGCGGGCAGTGCCATGGGGAGGTCTCCTTGCGGCGCTTCGATAGACGGCGGGGGCGCGAAAACGGCCGTTCGATTATAGGCGTGGGGTCGATCGGGCATCGCGCGTGCGGATCCCTCGTGCGGTTTTCGAGGGAGTGTTCGGTTTCTACCGCTGCGAGCCCAAAAGCACATTTTCGAGCCGCGCTCGCCTCATACAATGACCGCAGACCAACAAACACAAGAGACTAGCCCCATGCCTTTCGACGGATTCCAGCCTTTCACCGTTCGCACTGCGGGCGGCGTAGACATCTGCGGCGTGAAGGGCGGCGACGGACCGCCGCTGTTGCTGCTGCACGGCCATCCGCAGACGCATATGATCTGGCACCGGTGCGCTTCCTCGCTCGCGCAGCACTTCACCGTCATCGCGACGGATCTGCGCGGCTACGGCGCTTCCTCGAAACCGGCCAGCGACGACACACACGCCGCCTATTCGAAACGCGCGATGGCGGCCGATCAGGTCGAAGTCATGCGCCACTTCGGCCACGAGCGATTTCTCGTGTGCGCGCACGACCGCGGCGCGCGCGTCGCGCACCGCATGGCGCTCGACCACGCCGACGCCGTCGAGCGGCTCATGCTGCTCGACATCGCGCCCACGCTCGCCATGTACGAACAGACCGACCGCGAGTTCGCCACGCTCTACTTCCACTGGTTCTTCCTGATCCAGCCCGAGCCGCTGCCGGAGACGCTGATCGAAGCGAACCCGGACGTTTATATCGAGCGCGTCATGGGCAGCCGTCACGCGGGCCTCGCACCCTTCGCGCCGAAGGCGCTGGGCGCCTACCGCGCGGCGCTGCGCCAGCCGGGCGCCGTGCATGCGATGTGCGAGGACTACCGCGCCTCGGCCACCATCGACCTCGAGCACGACCGCGCCGATCTCGAGCGCGGCAACAAGGTGGCGTGCCCGCTGCGCGTGCTGTGGGGCGCGGAAGGCGTGATCGAGCGCTGCTTCGACCCGCTCGCCGAATGGCGCAAGGTGGCGCGCGACGTGAGCGGGCGTGCGTTGCCGTGCGGCCATTACATTCCCGAAGAGGCGAGCGAGGCGCTGGTCGAGGAGATGCTGGCGTTCTTCGAGACCACGGAACGCTGACGGGCTGCCGCGCCCGGGTTTCAGCGCCCGGGCTTCAGCGTAGCGGCGGCAGGCGGCGCGGCACCGGCGTGGACTTGACGATGGCCGTGCTGGTTTCGGCGCGCTCGGTGACTTTCGCGAGAATCTCGTCGAGCTGATCGATCGAATGCAGAAAAAGCCGGGCGATGAAGCAGTCGTCGCCCGTGACCTTGTCGCACTCGACGAATTCGGGAATGCGCCGCAGCACCTCTTCCACCAGATGCAATTGTCCGGGCAGCGGCTTCACGCGCACGATGGCCTGCAAGGTGTAGCCGAGCGCGCGCGGATCGATCTGCACCGTATAGCCGCCAATCACGCCTTGCGCTTCGAGCCGGCGCAGCCGCTCGGACGTGCTCGGCCCCGACAGCCCCACGTGCTTGGCCAGTTCGGCGACGCTTGCGCGGGCGTCCTCGGCGAGGGCCGCGAGCAGCATGCGGTCGATGTCGTCGAGCGGGGCCGCGGCGGGCGTTGGGTTCGGACGTCGGTTCATGATTGCGCGGGTGCTCCGCCAGGTTGGCCTTTCAATCGAAGGCAAGTCTTGCCTCTCGCCTAAGTTTAGCCATGTATTCCTCGCCTTGCAGCCGATAAACTGGCTTGCAGATGCGAAGGGCTGCGCGCCCTTCGTGCGCTACAACGAGGATGCAAGCTCATGTCTTCCACCACTCCTGAAATTCGCCGCGGCGCCGCCGAGATGATCGTTGCGATGCTGATGTCCGGCACCATCGGCTGGCTCGTGGTCGCCTCGCGGCAGGCCCCGATCAACATCGCCTTTTTGCGCTGTGTGCTGGGCGGCGCGACGCTCACGCTCGTGTGCGCCGCGCTCGGCCTGCTGCGCCGCAAGCACCTGCCGCCGCGCACGCTCGCGCTCGCCGTGCTGGGGGGCGCGGCCATCGTCGCGAACTGGGTGCTGCTGTTCGCCGCCTATTCGCGTGCGTCGATCTCCATGGCCACGGCTGTCTACAACACGCAGCCGTTCATGCTGGTCGGTCTGGGCGTGGTCATTTTGCGCGAGCGCGTGAGCGCTTCGACGCTCGCGTGGCTGGCGGTGGCCTTCCTCGGTCTCGTGTGCGTAGTCGAGGTGCAGCCCGCCGTGCTCGCGGTGCCCGGCGAGTATCTGCAGGGCGTGGCCTACGCGGCGGGCGCGGCGTTTCTCTACGCGATCTCGTCGATCATCACGCGCCATCTCAAGGGCACGCCGCCCCACCTCATCGCGCTCGTGCAACTCGCGTTCGGCGCGCTCGCGCTCGCGCCGTTCATCCACTACGGCACGCTGCCGGCCACCCCGCTGCACTGGGCGCAGCTCGTCACGCTCGGCGTCGTGCACACGGGCATCATGTACGTGCTGCTCTACGGCGCGATCCAGAAGCTGCCCACGGCGATGACCGGTGCGCTCTCGTTCATCTACCCCGTGGTCGCGATCCTCGTGGACTGGTTCGCGTTCGGCCAGCGCCTCGCGTGGATCCAGGTGGTGGGCGCCGCGCTCATCCTGGTCGCGGCGGCGGGCGTGAACCTCGGCTGGCGGATCGTGCCGCAGCGGCGGGACACGCGTTCGGCCTGAGGCGTCGCGAGCGCGCCGCGCTGGTGCGGCGCTTCGGCATGCGGCGGTTGGCGCGCGGGCAGCATAATGTCGCGATTCGAACCCGCGACTCCCTGCTCCTCATGACGCCTTCGCACGCCCCACGGGACGAAGCCGAACTCACGCGCGCCAAGCGCCAGGCGCTGGCGTTTCTGCTGGTTGCGGCGCTCGTCTTCGCCGGCACGGCGCTTTTTTTCCCGCCAGGCGTCGTGACGGACGGCGTCAAGTCCGTGAGCGAAGCCGCAATGGTCGGCGGCCTGGCCGACTGGTTCGCGGTGGTTGCGCTGTTCCGGCGCGTCCCGATTCCGTTCGTTTCGGCGCATACGGGCGTGATTCCGCGCAACAAGGAACGCATCGCCGACGAACTCGCCGCCTTCGTGCGCGACAAGTTTCTCGACGTGGGTTCGCTCGTCGGGTTGATCCGGCGCCACGATCCGGTGGCGCGGCTTTCCAGCTGGCTCACCGCGCCGCAGAATGCGCAGCGCCTCGGCGACTACGCGGTGCGCATGATGTCGGGCGTGCTCGGCCTCACCGATGACGCGCGCATCCAGAGCTTCATCCGCGACAGCCTGCACGCGGCGCTCGCACGCGTCGACTTCTCGAAGTCGGCGGGTGCGATTCTCGACACGCTCACCCGGGACGGCCGCCACCAGGAGCTGCTCGACCAGATGCTCGAGCAGCTCGCCATCCTGTTGCGCGACGAGGGCACGCGCGCGTTCGTCGCATCGGCCATCGTCGACTGGCTCAAGAGCGACTATCCGACGACCGAGAAGTTTTTGCCGAGTGAGTGGATCGGCGAGAGCGGCGCGCGCGTGGTGGAAAGCGCCGTGAACCGGCTGCTGCTGCAGGTGAGCGAGGATCGCGAACACCATCTGCGCCAGAAGTTCGATGAGGTCGTGGAAAAGCTGATCGTGAAGCTGAAGAGCGATCCGGCGTTCCTGCGCAAGGGCGAGGAGCTGAAGGCGAGCCTGCGCGAGGGCGGCGCGCTCAACGATTACACGCGCGCGCTGTGGGACAGCCTGCGCGCGTGGCTGCGCGACGATCTGGAGCGCGAAGACTCGGCGCTGCACGCGAAGGTCGCCGCAACGGGCCAGTGGCTAGGCGAGACGCTCGCCGCCGACGCCGACCTGCGCGCCTCGCTCAACGGCCATCTCGAAGACGCCGCGCGCACCATGGCGCCCGACTTCGCGCGTTACCTCACGCATCACATTCGCGACACCGTGAAGAACTGGGATACACGCGAGACGGCGCGGCTCATCGAATTGAAAATCGGCAAGGATCTGCAGAAAATCCGCGTGAACGGCACGGTGATCGGCGGCGCGATCGGGCTAGGGCTCTACCTGTGTTCGCATCTGTTCGAGCTTGTGCGGCTCAAGCTCGGGTAGTGAGATTGATTCGGATTCCAGATGAATGGATCCTGCGACGATGCGCCAGGCCTGCGGGCGTAGGTCATCTGTAGGGAAATCACTGATGCTTCGGGAATTCTGGCGCGAGTATCATGCCTTCGACAGTTTGATCACGTCAGAGCTAATTCCAACGCTCGTCCGGAAACGGACGAGCGTTTTTTTTCGCGCTTTTCCCGCTTTCTCCAGGTAGCGCCGCTAGACCGCTGTTGCCGGGGCTTCGAGGCGTTCGCCGTCCACGACCAGCGCGCCGCTCTTCGCCAGTTCCCCAGCCAGTTCGCGCAGCAGCCCCGGCCACGCGCTGCGCGGAGCGAGTTGCTGCGCAGCGGCGTGCAGGGAGGCGGCGTTTTCCAGCATCGCCAGTAGCGAGTCGAAGGTCAACGCGCGCACTTCCAGCAGCTTGAAGACGATCAGCACCTTGAGCGCGTTCTTCGCGTTGCGGGCCGGGTCGGCGCGCAGCCAGGCGAGGCGCGAGAACGCGCGCTCCAGCGCCGCCTCGACGTTCGTGAACGGCTTGCCGTGGCCCGGAATCACCACGCGCACGTCGAGCTTCGCGATGGCTTCGAGCACCGCGTGCTGCTCGGCGAACCCGCTTTCGCCTTCGAGCTCGGGAAAAATCACGCCGAAGCCATTCTCCCAAAGCGCATCGGCGCTGATGAGCAGGCGCGGCCCGCCTGCGTAGAGCATCACGGAGTCGGGGTCGTGCCCCGGCGCGCCGATCACCTCCCATTCGAAGCCTCCTAGCGCGAGCCGTTCGCCCGCCGCGAGCGTGCCTGTGAACGCGAATCGGTCGCAGGTCTGCCCGGTGGCGAGAAAGCTCAAGCGCGCCTCGTCCCACTCGCGCACGATCGTTGCACTCGCCGCGGGGATCAGCGTCGCGCAGGGCCATTGCGCCTGCAGTCGCGCGTTGCCGCCGCAATGGTCGGAGTGCAAGTGCGTGTTGACGATGAGATCGAGTGCTCGCTGGCCGAGCGCGTGGCGCACGAGCGCGAGCGTCTGTTCGGCGTGCGTGGCGTAGCCGGTATCGACGAGTGCGGCGCGCGCCTCATCGACGAGCAGCACGTTGTTCGACGACAGCCAGCCGCGCTCGAACACGCGGATCGATTCAGGGAGTGTGGGCGCGTCGCTCATGCGTGTGCCGATGCGTGCTCGGGTTTGGGCATGACGAGGATCGTCGCGCGCCCTACCACGAGCGTTTCGCCTTTCTGGTTCACGGCCTCGCCCACGAGCTTCACGAGATCGCCGTTCAGGCTCGGCTTCCACCACGCTTCATCCACGCGCCACTCGAACGTGATCGTGTCGTTCGCGTGTGCGGCGCGCTTGAGCTTCATGTCGAATTCGAGCCCGAGCGGTTGCGCGTACTGCGAGTAGTGCGTGGCGAGCAGCGCCATGAAATGCGCGGTGGGCTGCGTGCCCGATGCAATCAGGCCGCCAAAGCGGCTTTGCGCCGCGTAGGCTTCGTCGTGGTGCAGCGGGTTCAGATCGTTCACGAGCAGTCCGAACGATTTCACCGATTCGGGCGTGAGTTGAAGCGTCGAGCGGAACGTCTCGCCGACCGTAACGACGCGGGCAAGCGCGTTCATTGTTTTTCTCCTTGCGACGCGAAGCGCTGCGCGACCCATTCGGCGTGCCGCGTCTCGATCGCATCCCAGACGGCGCGCTTCGCTGCGTCGTCGAGCGTGGACCAGCCGGCAATCTCGTCGATGGTGCGCAGGCAGCCCTCGCACAAGCCGCTGCGCGCATCCATGCGGCAGATGTTGATGCAAGGCGAAGGCGGCGGCGTGACGGCGTCGTGAAGCGCGGTCATGCTCACGCGTCGCGCAGCGCGACGTCCACCACGGGCGCGCCGGTCAGCGCTTCCAGTTCCTGTGGCGAGAGGTTGAACACCGCATGCGGATGGCCGGCCGCGGCCCACAGGCTTTCTAGCTCGAACAGATCGGCGTCGATCAGCGTGACGGGCGTCGTGGCGTGGCCGATGGGGCACACGCCGCCAATGGCGTAGCCGGTCTTCTCGCGCACGAACTTTGCGTCGGCGCGGCCGATCTCGCCCACGTGCGCGGCCACTTTCTTTTCGTCCACGCGGTTTGCGCCGCTCGCGATCACGAGCACGGGCGCGTCGTCTTCGCGGCGGCGGAACAGGATCGACTTCGCGATCTGCGCGACTTCGCAGCCAAGACCCGCGGCGGCTTCGGCGGAAGTCTTGCCGGTCTCGGGCAGCATCACGACCGGCCTGGCGTGGCCGCGCTCGCGCAGCATCAGGGCGACACGGCGCGCGGAGTCGGGCAGGGCGTCGAGGTTGTCGAGGGTTTCCGTCATGAGTTGATTTCCTTCGTACTGCGATTCGATGGGTCGCGGTTCACGAGCAGGCGGCTTCGCTGCGGGCCTTCGCAAGCAGGGCCTTGCCCGCGCGCGAGACGTTCACCCGGCCGATGGCGGTCGAAATGAAGGCGCCTGCCGCGACGACCTGGTTCAGGTCGATACCGGTATGGATGCCCAGGCCGTTCATGAGGTACAGCACGTCTTCGGTCGCGACGTTGCCGGTGGCGCCCTTCGCATACGGACAGCCGCCCAGGCCCGCCACTGAGGCGTGGAAAATGGCGATGCCTTCTTCGAGCGCCGCATAGATGTTGGCGAGCGCCTGGCCGTAGGTGTCGTGGAAGTGGCCCGACAGGCGCTCGCGCGGGAACACCTTCGTCACCGCTTCGAACACTTCGTGCACGCGCCTCGCCGTGCCCACGCCGATGGTGTCGGCAATGTCGATCTCGTCGCAGCCGAGCGCGGCGAAGCGCTCCACGACATCGACGACCGAAGCGACCGGCACTTCGCCCTGATACGGGCAACCGAGCGCGCACGACACGCTGCCGCGAATGCGCACGCCGTGGTCCTTCGCGGCTTGCGCCACGGGCGCGAAGCGCTCGATGCTTTCCGCGATCGAGCAGTTGATGTTCTTCTGCGAGAACGCCTCGCTCGCCGCGCCGAAGATCACGATCTCGTCCGCGCGCGCGGCGAGCGCGCCTTCGAAGCCGCGCAGATTCGGCGTGAGGACCGAGTAGATCGCGCCGCTGCGGCGCTCGATGGCGGCCATGACTTCGGCGCCGTCGGCCATCTGCGGAACCCATTTGGGCGAGACGAAGGAGGCGGCCTCGATGTTCGGAAAGCCCGCGGCCGAGAGCCGGTTGATCAGTTCGATCTTGGTTGCGGTGGGAACGAATTCCTTCTCGTTCTGCAGGCCGTCGCGCGGGCCGACTTCGACGATCTTGACTGCGGTGGGTAATGCCATTGCCGTGTCTCCAACGATTATTTGAAATGCTTCGCGATGTTCCGATGCGATTTGCCGCCGTTCAGTAACCGCGCCCGACATGCACCACGCCGCTCACGGTCTCGCCGCGAGCCAGCGCGCCGATCTTGTCGGCGACCTGCGAGATCGCTTCGTCGCGCAACGTGAGCGCCGAACTGTGCGGCGTGATCGTGATGCGCGGCTCGCGCCAGAACAGGTGATCGGGCGGCAGCGGCTCTTCGCGGAACACGTCGAGTGTCGCCGCCGCGAGCGTGCCGCTCGCCAGCGCGTCGAGCAGGTCCTGTTCGTCCAGATGCGTGCCGCGCGCCACGTTCACGAGATACGCGCCGCGCGAGAGCTTGCCGAAGGTGCGCGCATTGAGCACGCTTTCGGTGTCGGGCGTGGCGGGCAGCAGGTTCACGAGCAGCTTCACGCCGTCGAGGAAGGCGTCGAACTGCTCGCCGTGCAACTCGCCCGAATACGTTTCGATGCCCTCGATCGTCTTCATGCTGCGCGAAAAGCCGCGCACCGGCACGCCGAGCGAGGCAACCGCGTGCGCGACCTGCGCGCCCAGTACGCCCAGGCCGAGCACGCCCACCGTGAAGGTCTCGTGCGGATGCGGCGCGAGCACGTGCCATTCGCGGCGCGCCTGCGCGAGCGCGTATTCGTCGAAGCGGCGCAGGTAGCGCAGCACGACATGCTGCACGTACTCGCTCATCTGCCGGCCCATGCCCGAGTCTTCCAGCCGCACGAGCATCGCGGTGCCGGGCAGCGTGCCCGGCCGCTCGCGTTCGTGGGCGAGGATCGCGTCGACGCCCGCGCCCAGATTGAAGATGGCCCGAAGCCCCGGCACGCCGAAGAGTTCGCGCGGCGGGTGCCAGACGACGGCGTAGTCGGCGGGGTCGGTGTCGCCGGGTTGCCACTCGCGCAACTCGGCATCGGGCAGGGCGCGCGCGAGGCCGTGGAGCCACGTGGAGGCGTCGGTCTGCGGGAACCAGAAAATGATCTTCATGATGGGTGAACCTGTCCCTGGTAACGGCGGTGCGGCTCGAACATACGCGCTGTTGCGTTGCGTGCGGCCCGCCAGAGCCGCGTGCACCGGCACCATTCTACTTTTTCAGGCCCGCGCCCGCCGGGCAAATCGCGGCGCACCCGAGCGCGGCGTGTCCCGCGCCGGACCGCGGTGGGGGGTGCCGAAAAGCTAAGCAAAAAAAATTGGTTCGGCGCACGCGGCTCGCAGGCCACAATCGATTCACGCCGTGTTCCAGCGAGGAAAAAATCATGCTTTCGTGCGCGCAAATGCGTTGGCCGCCCCGCCTCGTCACCGTGCCGGGCCTGCACGGCAGCGACGGCGCTCACTGGCAGAGCTGGCTCGAACGCCAGTTCGCGCGCTCGCTGCGCGCGGAGCAGGACGACTGGGACGCGCCCGATCTTGCAGTCTGGGGCGCGGGGCTCGCACGGCGGCTGGCCGGCGAGCGCGGGCCGTTCCTGCTGGCCGCGCACAGCTTCGGCTGCCTCGTGGCGGCGCATGCGCTGCACACCGGCGTGCTGGGGGAGAGCGGCGCCGACATTGCCGGCGTGCTGTTCGTCGCGCCCGCGAGTCCCGAGAAGTTCCGCTTTGCCGGCGCGTTCGAGGCGCGGCAGCTGCCCGTGCCGTCCATCCTCATCGGCAGCGAAACCGATCCGTGGATGCCGCTCGAAGGCGCCCGCGCGCTCGCGCGGCAACTGAACAGCACGTTCGTGAATCTCGGCGATGCAGGGCACATCAACACGGCGGCCGGCTTCGGGCCGTGGCCGCGCGCGAAGTATTTCGTCGATACGCTCGTCCATGGCGCGGCGCCGGGGCGGTTGCGCGACGCGGCATTCGACGAGGGCGGTCCGGCGTACGCCTGAGGCGCGGCGAACCGCAGCGCCGTGTTCGAACCTCCGCAAAAGGGTTGCACAGACCCGCCATGCTGTAGCGACTGGCGAGCCTGCTCTGTCCTTTGGCGAAGCCGGCCGAGGCCCGCTCAGTGCCTGAGCGCCGCTCGCAACAACCTTGCCGTATGGAGCGCGATCATCCCTTCTTCGTCGGTGCGGATCGCGAAAACGGGAACACGGCTTTCGCGCGCGCTCACGCGCTCGTTGCCGTTACTGCTGCCCACCTCGTTGACTTGCGCGTCGAGCACGGTGCCGAAGACCGGCGCGAGCCGCTCGCACACCTGCGCGCGAACGGGCGCGGCGTGCTCGCCGATGCCCGCCGTGAACACGAGCGCGTCGAGCCCGCCCAGCACCACGGCGAGCTTGCCCACGTCCTGCGCGATGCGATACGTATAGAAGTCGATCGCGAGCCTCGCCCGGTCGCTGCCGCTCGCGAGCAGCTCGCGCATGTCGCTGCTCAGGCCCGACAGGCCCTTCAGGCCCGACTCCTGATACAGCACCTTCTCGATGGCGTCGTAATCCATGCCCTTCGCCATCATCCAAAGCACGGCGCCGGCGTCGAGCGCGCCGCAGCGTGTGCCCATGGGCAGGCCGTCGAGCGCGGTGAGGCCCATGGTGGTCTCGACGCTCTTGCCGTCCTTGATCGCGCACAGGCTCGCGCCGTTGCCCAGGTGCGCGACGACGACGCGCCCTCGCGCAATGTCGGGCGCGACCTGATGCAGGTGTTTGGCGATGTACTCGTACGAGAGGCCGTGAAAGCCGTAGCGCCGCACGCCCTCGCCGTAATAGCTGTACGGCAGCGCGAAGAGCTGCGCCATGATGTCGTTGCCCGCGTGGAACGCGGTGTCGAAGCACGCTACCTGCGGCAGCTCGGGCGCGGCCTGACGCACCGCGCGAATCGCGGCGAGATTGTGCGGCTGATGCAGGGGCGCGAGCGGTGTGAGCGAGTCGAGCTCCTGGATCACTTCGTCGTCGATGAGCACCGCGTCGGCGTAGCGCGCGCCGCCATGCACCACGCGGTGACCGATCGCGGCGGGCGGCGTGTCGCGCAGGCCCACGGCGAGCACGAGGCGCAGGAGGCGAAACGCGGCGTCGTGATCGGCGACCTGGGCGACCGGAAACTTCTCGTCGACGATCAGGCGCCCGTCGGCCATATGCGCGACCACGCGCGGTGCGACGCCGATGCCCTCGATCTGCCCGCCCGCGCCATGCAGCGCGCGCGCACCGCCCTCCACGTGGTCGTCTTCGATCACGCGAAACACCGAACACTTGATGCTCGACGAACCCGCATTCACGACGAGCACGACATGGCCTTCCATGGCCGGCTGGGCTTGGACGCTGCTCACAGGATCTCCGTGGCTTTGCGCGCGCGCCGCGCATGCGCGAGCAGTACGGCGATTGCGCAACTGCCGATGCGCGAGCGCACGCTGTCGGCGCGGCTCGTGAGGATGATCGGCACGCGCGCGCCGAGGACGATGCCGGCCGCTTCCGCGCCGGCGAGGAAGGTGAGCTGCTTGGCGAGCATGTTGCCCGCTTCGAGGTCGGGCACGAGCAGGATGTCGGGGTCGCCTGCCACGGCCGAGTGGATGCCCTTGATGCGCGCGGCTTCGGCGCTGATCGCGTTGTCGAAGGCGAGCGGGCCATCGAGCAGGCCGCCCGTGATCTGGCCGCGGTCGGCCATCTTGCAGAGCGCGGCGGCGTCGATGGTGGAGGGCATCTTTTCGGACACGGTTTCCACGGCGCCGAGAATGGCGACCTTGGGCGTGCCTACGCCCAGCGACTGCACGAGATCGATCGCGTTGCGCACGATGTCGGCCTTGTCGGCGAGCTTGGGGAAGATGTTGACGGCCGCATCGGTGATGAAAAGCGGCTTGTGGTACGAGGGCACGTCCATCGCGAACACGTGCGAGAGGCGCCGCTCGGTACGCAGGCCATTGGCGGCGAGCGCGACTTCGTGGAGCAGTTCGTCGCTGTGCAGGCTGCCCTTCATGAGCAGTTCGGCCTGGCCCTCGCGCACGGCGTGCACTGCGAGTTCGGCGGAGGCGTGGCTGTGCGGCGCGTCGATGAGGGTGATGCCATCGAGGCGCAGGTCGGCTTCCTCGGCCACCGCGCGGATCTTCGCCTCGGGGCCGACGAGGATCGGCACGATCAAGCCGAGGTTCGCCGCGTCGAGCGCCCCGGTGAGCGAGGAGACGTCGCAGGGATGCGCCACGGCGGTGGGCACGGGCGCGAGGCCGCCGCAACGGGCGAGCAGAACCGAATACTTGTCGGGCGATGAAGTCATGGCGGTCTCCACTAGGGCGTCCATCTGGACCATGCTGCGGCGCGCAAAGCCGTAACAGTGTAGACCAGCGCGAATGAGCCAGTCGGCTGGATGCACGCCAGGCCGGCGCGGCATCGTGACGCGTCGCGCTCAGGCCCGGCAGTCGCGGCTGTCATGCTTCGTTCACAGGGCGTTGCGATCATTGGGGAGGCCCCGAGGCCCGCCGCGAACCTTGACTTTCGCAGGGCTGACGCCTAAGTTTTTAGATGCCGCAGTGCAACATGATCTGGCTCTTTTCACGTCGCGGTCGCGAGGCGCACGAAGCGCGCACGCGGCCGCGAATATCTTTTGCCGGCCCCGTTGCCCGCTATGCCGCCGCTGTGAGGGCGGCAGGAGAGGGGCAGCGGCCAGGCCCCGCGCGCCGTTCGTCGTGAAGGCGCGCGTCCACGGCCCGCGCCGGCCTGGCGCCTGCTTGCCGCGAGGCGAGCGGGTGCTCCCTTAAAGGAGATTCGTCTCGTGGCAGTTCCCACCTCCTCGCCGCTCGTTTCGTCGCCGTTTTCGTTTCTGCCCACGCTCGCATCGGGCACGTCTTTCTGGCCCTTTGCGCCTTTCTGGCCCCTCGCGGGCGCATCCGACGAGGAGTCATCGCCCCAGACGCCGCTGATCGAGGCGGCTTCGGCCGTCTCCTCGGCAGTGAACCAGGCAATCGAATCGGCGCAGGCCGCGCCGACGGCCGCGCAGCCGTTCTGCGACTACCTCTACGACGCCTGGCAGCGCAGCGTGCTGTTCCTCGACGTGCTGCGCGAGCGCGGCAACCAGACTTACGTGCACGAGCAGGCCGGCATGCCGCCGGTGCTCGCATTCGACTACGAAGTGATCGTCGACGGCCGCGAACTCGACGATCCGTGCAACTACGCGCTCCTGCGCATCAAGCCCGAAGAGGGCGTGCCGACCGACCCGCGCATGCGTCCCTTCGTCGTGATCGATCCGCGTGCGGGCCACGGCCCCGGCATTGCCGGGTTCAAGATGGACAGCGAAGTCGGCATCGCGTTGCGCAAGGGCCACCCGTGCTACTTCGTGACCTTCTTCCCGGTGCCCTGCGAAACGCAGACGATCCAGTCGGTCGCGCAGGCCGAAGGCGTGTTCGTGCAACGCGTGCGCGAGCTGCATCCCGACGCGGACGGCCTGCCGTTCATCATCGGCAACTGCCAGGGCGGCTGGGCCGCGACGCTGCTCGCGGCTTCCGCGCCCGCGCTGGTCGGCCCGCTCATGCTCGCGGGCTCGCCGCTCTCGTACTGGGCCGGCGTGCGCGGCAAGAACCCCATGCGCTATTCGGGCGGCATGCTGGGCGGCTCGTGGATGTCCTCGCTCGCCGCGGACCTGGGCGACGGCCGCTTCGACGGCGCGTATCTCGTGCAGAACTTCGAGTACCTCAACCCCGCCAACACGTACTGGGGCAAGCTCTACAACCTCTATTCGAGGGTCGATTCCGAGCGCGAGCGCTTCCTCGAATTCGAGCGCTGGTGGGGCGGCCATTTCCAGCTGAACCGCGCCGAGATCGACTGGATCGTGCAGAACCTGTTCGTGGGCAATCACCTCACGCGCAACGAGGTGTTCGCGAAGAACGCGCGCTCGCCGGTGGACCTGCGCAACATCCGCACGCCAATCATCGTGCTCGCTTCGTGGGGCGACAACATCACGCCGCCGCAGCAGGCGCTCAACTGGATTCCCGACCTGTACGCGAGCGTTGACGAGATCGTCGCCAACGAGCAGGTGATCGTGTACTGCCTGCACGACAAGGTGGGCCACCTGGGCATCTTCGTTTCGGCGAGCGTGGCCAATAAGGAGCACACCGAACTATTCTCGGCGCTCGACCTGATCGACGTGCTGCCGCCGGGCCTCTACGAAGCGAAGATCACCGACTCGACGCCGGAAGCCGCGCGCCTCGAAGCACTCGAAGGGCGCTACGAGATCCGCTTCGAGCGCCGCACCATCGAAGACATTCTCGCGCTCGACGACGGCCGCGACGACGAGCAGCCCTTCGAAGTGGTGCGCCGCTTCGCGGAGAACAACCAGCGTCTCTACGACCTGTTCGTTTCGCCGTTCGTGCGCGCGTCGACCAATGCGTTCAGCGCGCACGCGCTGCGCGAGTCGCACCCGTCGCGCGTGGAGCGCAGCGTGATGAGCGACGCGAACCCGGCGCTCGGCGTGCTGCCCGCCATGGCGGAGGCGGTGCGCGGCAACCGCAAGCCGACCGCGCCCGACAATCCGTTCACGCTGCTCGAAAAGCAGACTTCGGCGACCATCGAGGCTTCGTGGGACGCGTACCGCGACGCGCGCGATGCCTGGATCGAAAGCACCTTCTACAACGTCTACACCGCGCCGTGGGTGCAGGCGTGGGTGGGCGTGACGCCGAACGAGCCGCTCGAGCCCATCGCGCCGCCGCTCATGGCGCTGCGCAAGGAGCTTGCGCAGTACCGCCTGCGCGCGGCGCGCGCGCATCTCACGAAAGGCACGCTCGTCGACGCGTTCATGCGCATCGCCGCGTACATCGTCGACGAAATGCATACCGTGCAGTACCGCCCGTTCCAGCGCATGCGCGAACTCGCGCGCGAGTATCTCGGCGATCGCCAGCCGAGCATCGCCGAGCTCAAGGAAGCGGCGCGCCGCCAGGGCGCGATCGTGCAGCTCGATCCGCAGGCCGCGATCGACGCCTTGCCCGAGATCGTGCCCGACATGAAGTTGCGCCGCGCGCTGCTCGCGGCCGTGTACCGCATCGCGACCGTGTCCGGGCCGCTCGAAGGCGAGCGGCGCGAGCGCTATCGCCACGTGCAGCGCGCGCTGGGCGTCGAGCCGGGCAGCGAGAAGACGGGACTGCCGCCGCTCGATGGCGGCGGGTCGTCGTCGGAGGGCGGCGGTGTTTCGGGCGCTGGCGGCGGTACGGCTGGCGACGGCAGCGCGGAACAGGGCGTCAAGGCATCCTCCGCCGCGCAAGCTGCGGAACCTGAAGTTGAAGCCCCTGCGGCTCCCGCGAAGTCCTCCCGTGCGAAGGCCGCCGCTGCGGGCGAACACGCCGCACCCGCGAAACCCATGCGTGCGGCGCGCGCCGGTGTGAAGGTGAAGACCGCGGAACCGGCCGAAGCGAAGAAGGCGCCGGCTGCCGCCAAGACGGCGGCGCGCCGCTCGCGCGCGGCATCGACGCCCACCGCCACGCGGGCCGCGGGCACGACGGCCACGCGCCGTCGCGCGACGCGCAGCGCGAGCGAGTAACGAAGCCCAATCCCGTGGCACCCCGGACGCGCCGCATCCCCACCGATGCGGCGCGTCGTTTTGAGGTCGATACATCGGCAGCCAGATCGGCAACTGCATCCGCGGCCATCACTGGCCGTTTTCCACTGCGAGGTCAGCCATGCATACTCCTCCCGAACGGCCGCTTGCCGGCATGCG
Organism: Paraburkholderia nodosa DSM 21604; assembly: GCF_000519185.1. Classification (GTDB taxonomy): domain Bacteria; phylum Pseudomonadota; class Gammaproteobacteria; order Burkholderiales; family Burkholderiaceae; genus Paraburkholderia; species Paraburkholderia nodosa. The sequence continues at coordinate 52,045 of NZ_JAFA01000001.1, forward strand.
CGCGCTCGTCACCGGCGTGGCGAACGCCGATTCGATCGCTTACGGCTGCGCCCGTGCGTTCGCCGATCTCGGTGCGCAACTCGCCATCACCTATCTGAACGACAAGGCCAAGCCCTACGTCGAGCCGCTCGCCAACGAACTGGGCGCGCAATTGCTGCTGCCATTGAACGTCGAGGAAGACGGCCAGCTCGACGCTGTATTCGACGCCGTGCGCGAAACGTGGGGCGCGCTCGACATCGTGCTGCACTCCATCGCCTATGCGCCGAAAGAGGATCTGCAGGGCGGCCTGCTCGACTCGTCGGCGCAGGGTTTCGCGTATGCGATGGACGTGTCGTGCCACTCGTTCATCCGCATGGCAAAGCGCGCCGTGCCGCTCATGCCGCACGGCGGCACGCTCTTCGCGATTAGCTACGACGGCGCGAACCGCGTCGTGCCCAGCTACAACCTGATGGGCCCGGTGAAAGCGGCGCTCGAAGCGTCATGCCGTTATCTTGCGTACGAACTCGGGCCGATCGGCATCCGCGTGCACGCGATCTCGCCTGGGCCGCTCAAGACGCGCGCGGCCTCGGGGCTGCCCGACTTCGACCGCATGCTCGCCGAGGCCGTGGAGCGCGCGCCGCTCGGCGAACTCGTCGACATCATGGACGTGGGCTACGCGACCGCGTATCTCGCCACGCGCTACGCCCGCCGCATGAGCGGCAACACCGTGTATATCGACGGCGGCGCGCACATCATGGCGTAACAGGCCTTAGCACGAAAGCCGCAAAGCAAAGCTCGCATCGGTATAAGCCGTGCGCCCCGGCTCGCTAGAATCGAGCGTTCGGTCTGCTTACGAAAATCATTCGGGCAGACCGAAACGCCTTTCAACGACAGACGGGGATCACCATGGCAGGTTTGGGACGCACGGCGCGCTGGCTCGGCGCGAGCATCATCGCATTGAGTGCAGCGGCGGCGCACGCCGAGACCTCGCTCCTCAACGTCTCGTACGACGTGACGCGCGAGCTGTACAAGGACATCAACGCGAGCTTCATCGCCGACAATCAGAAGAAGACCGGCGAGACCCTGTCGATCAAGCAGTCGCACGGCGCGTCGAGCGCGCAGGCGCTTTCGGTGCTGCAAGGCCTGCAGGCCGATGTCGTGACGATGAACCAGCCCAACGACATCGACCTGCTCGCGCAGCAGGGTCATCTCGTGCCCGCCAACTGGCGCACGCGCTTGCCCGACGCGAGCGCGCCCTATACGACGACGATGGTGTTCCTCGTGCGCAAAGGCAACCCCAAACACATCAAGGACTGGGACGATCTCGCCAAGCCCGGCTTGCAGGTCGTGATCGCCAATCCGAAGACGTCGGGCAATGGACGCTACGCGTATCTGGCCGCGTGGGGTTACCGCAAGCAGCAGGGCGCGAGCGACGCCCAGGCGCTCGACTTCGAACGCGCGCTCCTGAAGAACGTGCCGGTGCTGGACGCGGGCGGCCGGGGCGCCACGACGACCTTCACGCAGCGCGGTATCGGCGACGTGCTCGTGACCTTCGAAAACGAAGTGGCGCTCATCGATACGGGCGTGGGTGCGAAGGACTTCGAAGCCGTCTATCCCTCGGTGAGTCTGCTGGCGGAGCCGCCGGTGACGATCGTCGACAAGGTCGTGGACAAGCGCGGCACGCGCAAGAGCGCGCAGGCGTATCTCGACTATCTGTATTCGCCCGCCGCGCAGGAGATCATCGCGCAGCACCATCTGCGTCCGCGCGATGCCGCGGTGCTCGCCAGGCACGCAAACGAGTTCAAGCCGATCAAGACCTTCACGGTCGAGCAGGTGTTCGGCAGCTGGCAGAACGCGCAGGCGACGCATTTCGCCGATGGCGGCACGTTCGATCAGATCGTCGCGGACCGCAAGTAATCCGGGCGCGATATAACGACACCGCGTAAAAAAAGCGCCTCGCAATTTGCGAGGCGCTTCGCATTTCAGGCTGCGGGTTTAGTACCAGCCGCGACGGCCATGCCATTCGTTGCGGCCGTACCAGCGGTGGCCGTCCCAGTAGCGGTCGCCGTGCCAGCCGATCACGACAGCCGGCGCGTAGGCCACGCGCACGGGCGGCGCGACGTAGACCGGACGCGGCGCGACATACACGGGTTGCGGCGCGACATACACGGGCTGCGGCGCGACATACACCGGCGCCGGTGCAACATAAACCGGAGCGGGCACGCCGACGTTCAGGCCGACTACCACGCCGGCCATCGCGGTTTGCGAGGCGGCCAGGATGAGCGCTCCAGCACCCAGCGCGGCAAAGAGTTTGGTTTTCATTTTGAGCCCCTTCGGTTGAAGATTCGATGGCTTCAATGTAGCTGGGCGCTCGCCGGCTTGAGTTACCAAACTGCAACAAACTGCGCGCGAATTTTACCGGCGGTAATGGGAGGAAAGGGCGCTCGCCCGCCTGCGGCGGGCTTCCCGCATGTTTGGCGCAGGCGGGCCTGTTTCAATTCGTGATCGTCGGGGCAGGTCTGTAATCGGCGCGCCGGGCGCGAACGCCCGGCGCGGCTCCTGTCGTTACTGCACCGCGACGCTCGCGAAGTTCTGGCGTCCGAACGGACTCACCTGATAGCCGCTCACGTTCGTGCGCGTGATGGCGGCGGCGGTCGGGTAGCCAAGCGGGATCCACAGCGCCTGATCGTGGATGATCTGCTGGGCGGCTTCGTAGAGCTTCACGCGCTTCGCCTGGTCGGCGGTGGCCTTGCCTTCGGCGATCAGCTTGTCGAGTTGCGGATCGCAAAAGCGCGCGAAGTTGATGCCCGACTGCACCGCATTGCAGCTAAAGAGCGGCGAGAGATAGTTGTCGGGGTCGCCGTTGTCGCCGGCCCAGCCCATGAAGAGCGTGTCGTGCTGGCCTTGCTTCGCCTGCTTGATCAGCTCGCCCCACTCGATCACCTTGATCTCCGCCTTCACGCCGATCTTCGCGAAATCGGCCTGCAAAAGCTCCGCGCCCGCGCGCGGGTTCGGGTTCAGCACGCTGCCGTTCGGGCGCACCCAGATCGTCGTCGCGAAGCCGTTGGGGAAGCCCGCGTCGGCGAGCAGCTGCTTCGCCTTCGCCGGGTCATACGGATACGGCTGGATCGACTTGTCGTAGCCCCAGGTGATGGGCGGCCAGGGGTTGGTCGCGGGCGTGGCGGTGTTGTCGAAAATCGCCTTCAGGTACGTCGTGCGGTCGAACGCCATGTTCAGCGCCTGGCGCACCTTCTGGTTGTCGAGCGGCTTCTTCTGCGTGTTCAGCGCGACGAATGCCGTCATGAACGCGGGCGTTTCCACCACCTTGAGCGACTTGTCGTCCTTCGCCGCGGCCACGTCCTGCGGCTTGGGCGAGAGCGCGATCTGGCATTCGCCGGCCTTCACCTTCTGCGCGCGCACGGCGGCGTCGGGCGTGATCGCGTAGATCAGGCGGTCCACCTTCGGCTTCGGCCCCCAGTAGGTCGGGTTCACGTCGTAGCGGATCACCGCGTCCTTCGTGTAGCTCTTGAGCACGAACGGGCCCGTGCCCACCGGCTTCGCGTTGAGGTCGACCTGCTTGCCGGCCTTGAGCAACTGGTCGGCGTACTCGGAGGAGTAGATCGACGCGAAGCCCATCGTGAGGATCGAGAGGAACGTGGCGTTCGGCTCGTTGAGCTCGAACTTCACCGTGTTCGCGTCGACCTTCGTGACCGCCTTCACGAGCTTCACGAGGCCCATCGACTGCGCGTGCGGGAAGCCGCTCGCGCCAGCCACCTTGTGCCACGGATTGTTTGCATCGAGCATGCGATCGAACGTGAAGACCACGTCGTCGGCGTTGAGTGTGCGCGTGGGCTTGAACCATGCGGTCGTCTGGAACGCCACGTCGGGGCGCAAATGGAACGTGTAGGTCAGGCCGTCGGCGCTCACTTCCCACTTGTCCGCGAGCGCGGGCACGACCTTCTTCTGCGCTTCGTCATAGGCCACGAGCGAATTGAAGATGACGTCGGCCGACGCGTTGGTCGTGACGAGCGAGTTGAACTGCACGACGTCGAAGCCGTCGGGACTCGACTCGGTGCAGACCGTCAGCGGTTTGGCGAGCGCGGGCGTGGCCGCGAACGCGGCGCCAAGCGCGGCCGCGAGCACGAAAGCAGGCGCAAGCGTGCGCGCGGTGGGCGAGGTGAAGCGCATGGGATCTCCGTGGTTCTTCGGTGGCGGGCGGCGCCCCGTTTTGTTCGATTCAGGAGAGGCGAGAAGGCTCAGAAGGGCGCCCGGACGAGCCAAGCTTATCGAAGGGAAATTGCCGAGACAACAATTTAATCCACATACCCATATGGCATGGAGGCGCCGTGTGGCGAACCGGTGCGGCTCAGTGGCTCGCCGTGCGCGGCTTGCGCGGCGCCTTTTCGAACACGCGGTCGTAGACCCAGCGCGGCAGCGCGCGCAGCATCGTGGCGGCCACGCGCATCGGCCAGGGGAACACCGCGAACGACGTGCCGCGCGCGATCGCTTGCGCGGTCTTCGCGGCGAACTGGTCCGCGTCCATCAGGAAGGGCATACGGTAGGGGTTCTTCGCCGTCATCGGCGTGCGGATGTAGCCTGGCGCGATGGTGACCACGGGCACGCCGAACGGGCGCATTTCGACGCGCAACGCTTCGAGATAGGCGAGCGCGGCGGCTTTCGAGGCGCTGTAGGCGCCCGAGCCCGGCAGCCCGCGCACGCCGGCCACGCTCGCGATGCCCACGAGCGTGCCGCGTCTGGCCTGCGCCATCGCCGAGGCGAACGGCTCGAAGGTGGCGACCATGCCGAAGTAGTTGGTGTCCATCACGTCGCGGAACGTGGCGAGATCGCCTTCGCCCGTCAGCACGCCGCGGCTCACGCCCGCATTGGCGATCACGATGTCGGGCATGCCGTGCTGGGCGATGAAGTCGCGCGCGGCGGCGGCGAGCGCATCGGCGTCGCGCACGTCGGCGGGATAGATGGAGATGGGGTGATCGGGGTGGGACTGCCGGAAGCCGGCAAGGGCCTCGCCGCGGCGCGCGACGAGCCCGAGGACGGCGCCCTGCCGCGCGTAAACGGCTGCGAGCGCGGCGCCAATGCCGCTCGACGCGCCGGTGATGAAGACCTTCAGTGGCGCGTCTTGCATGGCGCTAACCCTCACATTTTCTTCGCGCGGATCTGCGAGATGATGAAGTCCATCACCTGGGCCGTGCCCGGCAGCGCCTTGTCTTCCGGACCCTGGACCATGGCCGGGCCGGTTTCGTATTTGCCCTGGATGGCGATGGTCGGCACGCCGTCGATCTTGTAGGCATCGAGCAGGGCCTTGTCACGCTGCAGCGCGCTCTGCGTCGAGAACGAGTTGTACGCTTCCATGTACTTCTTCGCATCCACGCCTTGCGTCGCGAGGAACTTCGCCTGGTCTTCCGGCGTGAGCAGGTAGTTCTTGTTCACGTGGATTTCGTGGAACACGACCGGCGTGAGCTTCTGGGCGAGGCCGAGCGCGTCGAGCGCGTAGTACATCTTCGAGTGCGGGATGAAATCGTCACGGAACGCCACCGGCACGCGCTTGAATACGACGTCCGGGCCCTGCTTCTTGATCCACGCTTCGAGATACGGGTCGAACGCATTGCAGTGCGGGCAGCCGTACCAGAAGAACTCGATCACTTCGATCTTGCCCGCGGGCACGTCGAGCGCCTGGGGCGCCTTCAGGATCGTGTAGTCCTTGCCGGCCACGGGGGCCTCGGCCGAGGCGTGGGCCACACCGGCGATCAGCGAAAGCGAGAGAAAAAGCGTACCGAGAAGTCGTTTCATGGCGTAGGAATCCACTGTTCTTGGACCGGCGGCGGCCGGTTGTCTGCCGCAGGACGCCGTTGGCGCGAAGCTGGCGCGTGCGGGTGCTGCGCGGGTGTTGCTTGTTGACGGACTCGCCGCGCGCCGCGGCCCGGCCTCACGCGAACGCCGCTCTGCTGCGGCTTCGGTGGGCGGGCGCGCGGTGCGCGGCGCGGAAGACGATTACTGCTTCGTGAAGCGGATGACGGCCGTATCGATACCGGCGTCGGACAGGCGCTGACGCGTCGAGTTCATATCGTCGAACTTCGTGAACGGACCGATGCGCACGCGGTAGTACGTCACGCCGCCGGCGTCGCGCTGCGTCACCTTCGACTCGAACCCCTGGAACGCGAGGCGCGCGCGCTGCTGCTCGGCGTCGCCCGAGGTCTTGTACGCGCCCACCTGCAGGAAGTAGCCGGTGTTGGCGTCGCCCGGTGCGGGCGCGACGCTGCCGGGCTTGGCGGCCGGGGGCGTCGGCACCGCGTTGGCGGGCTTCTGCGGCTGGTTGTTCGCGAGGATCTGCGCCGGGTTGCTGGCCGACTGCGGCTTCTTCGCGATCGCCGTGCCGCTCGTGACGTTTTCACCCGTCGACGGTTGCGGCGCGACGGCCACGCCGTTGTTATTGGCGGCGTTGCTGTTCGAACCCGAGGGCGGCACTTCCACGATCTGCGGCTCTTCGAGCATGCCCGAGGACTGCGACTGGTTCGTGGTCTGGCCCGGCGCCGTGTTGGGCGGCGTGCTTTGCGCGGCCTGCGGCACCGGCTGGCCCGGCGACTTGCCCTGCAGCGCGCGGTTCGGGTCGACCTGCTCGTTGTTCTGGCTGACGTCGGAAGCGGCCGGCGGCGCGACCTTCGAGACGAACGGCGTGGGCGCGCGCGTGATGTAGAGCGCCACGACCACCGCGATCGCAAGGCCGACGATCAGGCCCAGCACGATGCCGAGAAAGGTTCCCCCGGACTGCTTCGACTGCTGTTTTGTAGTGCGGCGCGGTTTTGCCATCGTCTGAATCACCTGCAAACAAGAGAATCCTGGAATGGCCGTCCGCGCGAGGCGGCGGCCCCATACAAGCTGCTGCGCGCGAGTCTCGCGCGTCTCGTTACATGCGCTCCGGCGCGGACACGCCGATCACGGCCAGGCCGTTCGCGAGCACCCGGCGCGTGGCCGCGAGAAGGGCGACGCGGGCGTCGCGTTCGGCGACGTCGTCGACGAGAACGCGTTCGGCATTGTAGAACGAGTGAAACTCAGCGGCGAGTTCGCGCAGGTAGAACGCCACCGCGTGCGGCGCGAGTTCGCTGGCCGCATGCGTGAGCATGTCGGGGAATTCGCCGAGTTTTGCGATGAGCGCGAGCGCGCGCTCGCTCGCAAGCGGTGCGAGCTCGACCTTGGGCAGCGCGGCCGGATCGCCGCCGAACTTGCCCTGCCAGTCGCCGAGAATCGACGAGATGCGCGCATGCGCATACTGCACGTAGTACACCGGGTTTTCGTCGTTTTCCTTCAGCGCGAGGTCGATGTCGAACACGAATTCGGTGTCGGCCTTGCGCGAGATGAGGAAAAAGCGCACGGCGTCGCGGCCGCGGCGGATGGTCGCCTCGTCGAGCAGATCGGGCGAGACTTCGCTGCCCGGGTTCGCGCCGCCCGACCATTCGATCAGGTCGCGCACCGTCACGTAGCTGCCCGCGCGCTTGGAGATCTTCACCTCCTGGCCGTCGCGCATCACCGTGACCATCTTGTGCAGCACGTAGTCGGGATAGCCCTTCGGAATGCCGATGCCGAGCGCCTGCAGGCCCGCGCGCACGCGCGCGATGGTGCCGTGGTGGTCGGAGCCCTGAACGTTGATGACCTTCGTGAAGCCGCGCTCCCACTTGGTGACGTGGTAGGCCACATCGGGCAGGAAGTAGGTGTAGGTGCCGTCGGACTTGCGCATCACGCGGTCCTTGTCGTCGCCGTAGTCGGTGGTCTTGAGCCACAGCGCGCCTTCCTGCTCGTAGGTCTGCCCCGACGCGACCAGCGCCTCGACGGTCTTCTCGACGCGGCCTTCCGTGTAGAGCGACGACTCGAGGTAGTAGCGGTCGAACTTCACGCCGAACGCCTGCAGGTCGAGATCCTGCTCGTGGCGCAGATAGGCCACGGCGAAGCGGCGGATCGCTTCGAGGTTCTCGGGGTCCTTCTCGCCCGTGACGGGCTCGCCGTCCTTGGCCGCGACGGTTTCGCCCGCGAGGTAGTCGCGCGCGATGTCGGCGATGTATTCGCCGTTGTAGGCCGCTTCCGGCCATTCGGCGTCGCCGGGCTTGAAGCCGCGCGCGCGTGCCTGGGTGGAGACGGCGAGGTTGCCGATCTGCACGCCCGCGTCGTTGTAGTAGAACTCGCGATGTACGTCATAGCCCTGCGAGGCAAGCACGTTCGAGATGGCGTCGCCGAGCGCGGCCTGGCGGCCGTGGCCCACGTGCAGCGGACCCGTGGGGTTCGCCGAGACGAACTCGACGAGCACGCGCTTGCCGGCTTCGCGCTGCGAGCGGCCGAATGCCTCGCCCTGCTCGAACACGGCGCCGATCACGGCGCGCTTCGCGCTGGCGGTGAGACGCAGGTTGATGAAGCCGGGGCCGGCCACTTCGGCCGCCTCGACGAGGCCTGCGGCCTCGGGCTGGGCGAGCACGGCGTCGACGATCTGCTGCGCGAGCTGGCGCGGGTTCGCGCGCATCGGCTTGGCGAGCTGCATCGCGACGTTGCAGGCGACGTCGCCGTGTGCTGCGACCTTCGGGCGCTCGAGCGTGATCGCGGGCACGACGAATGCGGCTTCGCTCGCGCCTTCGGCGGCCTTCGCCACTTGGGCTACGGCTTGCGCGAGCAGGGTCTCCAGGGTGTGTTTCTGTGCGGGCAGCATGCTGGTTGCAAGTCCTGTGCGGGTAATGGGATGCGGGGCCGGCGCTGGGGGCGTAACCCGGGGCATGGCCCCTGGCTTGCCGGCGCTGACCGCCGAATACGGGTGAGGGCGCCAGCCTCGCGGCGGGCCTCCTGCCATGCGCCAATGCACGGGGGGCCTCGTTGCGGCAGGCGGCGTGGCGGCGTCCCTGATGCCAGAACGTCCGGTCGCCGCACCCTGCGGGTAATTCCGTCCTGACGGATTTTAGCAGGTGCTAATATGTGAAATGAGGTAGCGCGACATGGGTCGCCTTGGCCCGTCTGGCTTCGCAGGCCGGAACGTCACGCGCAGATCCAAAAAATCATAAAGGGAACAGACATGCTGGTTACTTTTAAATGTCACGCGGCGCCTGACGTCACGATGCTGGAGAACCTCGCACAATACCTTCTCGGCATCATCGGCAAGCGGCTCGGCCCGCGCGGCGTCATTACCCACGACGAACTCGACACCGCCATCACCAAGCTCGAAGCGGCCATCGCCACGGACAAGAAGGACCGTCACGAGCAGGAAGGCCACTTTCACGAAGGCGAGGATGACCGGGTGCATCACGAACTGCCGGTCGGCCTCGCACAGCGCGCCTTTCCGTTCCTCGACATGCTGCGCGCCGCGAAGAAGGAAGACAACGACGTTTTGTGGGGCATTTGAGGTCCGTACTTGACGTGACTGGGCGTGGGGCTGCGCTGTCGCCATGGCGCGTGCCGGCCAGCCTGCGAGGGCGCTCTGGTTGCCCCACCCGATTCGATGTTCCAAAGCAAAGAGCCCGCAATGTTGCGGGCTCTTTGCTTTTGTTCACCTTCGGCTCGCCTTACTCGCTGGCGGCCGCCGGTTCGGCAGCGGAAGCCTCCGACTTCTTCATCTTCTTTTTCTTCGGCTTCTTCACGTGCTTTTCGGTGGGCGCCGAATACGACGTCGCCGGGCTCGCCTGCTCCGGCGCGGCCGGCTGGGCGAACGACGGCTGCGCAAGCGCCGCGACGCCGAAGGCGGTCAACATCAACATCAGCTTCTTCATACGATTTCTCCGTCGAGGTTGCTTCGATTTTGCGTTTTAAGGATTTGCTGATGAGCGAGCCGGCGCGGCGCTGCCGCATGTGGCCGCGTGTCATGCAGGTGATACCGGGTCTTGCCGGGCCATCTTACAAAGCCGAAAAATCGCGCGCGCGTAATCTTCACCTTGCCGGATGGCGTATGTCGGGCGGCGACAACAGGGGGTAGTGACGGGAGAAAGCGCGCCGCCCGGGGCGGCGCGCCGGGCGGCTTAGAGCTGCGGCGCGAGCGCGCGGCGAGCGTCCGCGTCGGAGAGCGACATACGCTGCGCATAGTCGGCGAGCTGGTCCTGGCCGATCTTGCCCACCGAGAAATACGTGCTGTCCGGGTGCGCGAGATAGAAGCCCGAAACGCTCGCGGCCGGCAGCATGGCAAGCGATTCCGTCACGCTCATGCCGACCTCGCCCGCCTGCAGGAAGTCGAACATGTCGCGTTTCACGAGGTGATCCGGGCAGGCCGGGTAGCCAGGCGCCGGGCGAATGCCCGCGTACTTTTCGGCGATCAGCGCGTCGTTATCGAGCGTTTCGCTGACTGCATAGCCCCACAAATCGCGGCGCACGCGTGCGTGCAATGCTTCGGCGAACGCTTCCGCGAAGCGGTCCGCGAGCGCCTTGAGCATGATCGCGCTGTAGTCGTCGTGGTCTTTCTCGAACTGCGCTTCCTTCACGTCCACGCCAATGCCCGCCGTCACCGCGAACATGCCGATATAGTCCGCCACGCCCGAGTCCTTCGGCGCGATGAAGTCGGCAAGCGAGCGGTTCGGACGCATCACGCCGTCCACCACCGGGCGCACCGACTGCTGGCGCAGGTTGCGCCACGTGAGCGCGACTTCGCTGCGCGAATCGTCGGTGTAGATTTCGATGTCGTCGTCGTTGACCGTGTTCGCGGGCAACAGCGCGATCACGCCGTTGGCCTGCAGCCAGCGGCCCTGGATCAGGCGCGCAAGCATCGACTTCGCGTCGGAAAACACGCGGCGTGCCGACTCGCCCACGATCTCGTCGTTGAGGATCTGCGGATAGGGGCCGGCGAGATCCCACGTCTGGAAGAATGGACCCCAGTCGATGTATTTCGCGAGTTCGTTCAAGTCGAAGTTCTTGAACACGCGCCGGCCGATGAACTTCGGCTTCACAGGCTGGAAATTCGCCCAGTCGATCTTCGTCTTGTTCGCGCGCGCTTCTTCGAGCGTCACGAGCGGCGTGGCCTTCTTGTTGGCGTGCTGGTCGCGGATGCGCTCGTAGTCGGCCTTGAGTTCGTCGAGGTACTTCGCTGCGCCTTCATCCGAAAGCAGGCTCGACGCCACGGAAACCGAACGCGAAGCGTCAGGCACGTACACGACCGGGCCTTCGTAGTGCGGCGCGATCTTCACGGCCGTATGCACGCGCGAGGTGGTCGCGCCGCCGATCAGCAGCGGAATCTTCTTGATGCGGAAGTAGTCGTCACGCTGCATTTCGCTCGCAACATAGGCCATTTCCTCGAGCGACGGCGTAATCAGCCCCGAGAGGCCGACGATATCCGCGCCTTCGACCTTGGCCTTCGCGAGGATCTCGTTGCACGGGACCATCACGCCCATGTTGACCACTTCGAAGTTATTGCACTGGAGCACCACCGACACGATGTTCTTGCCGATGTCGTGCACGTCGCCCTTCACGGTCGCGATGACGATTTTGCCCTTCGCGCGCACGTCGGCGCCCGTTTCGGCGAGCAGACGCTTTTCTTCCTCGATGAACGGAATCAGGTGCGCCACGGCCTGCTTCATCACGCGCGCCGATTTCACCACCTGCGGCAGGAACATCTTGCCCTGGCCGAACAGGTCGCCGACGATGTTCATGCCGTCCATGAGCGGGCCTTCGATCACGTTGATCGGGCGGCCGCCGGCACCCATGATCTTCACGCGCGCTTCTTCGGTGTCCTCGACAATGAAGTTCGTGATGCCGAGCACGAGTGCGTGCGCGAGACGCTTTTCCACGCCCTGGTTGCGCCACTCGAGGTTTTCTTCCTTCTTCGCGGCGCCGGTCTTGAACTTGTCGGCGATCTCGAGCAGACGGTCGGTGGCGTCGTCGCGGCGGTTGAGCACCACGTCTTCCACGCGCTCGCGCAGCTCCGCGTCGAGGTCGGCGTACACGCCGAGCTGGCCCGCGTTCACGATGCCCATGTTCATACCCGCCTGAATGGCGTAGTAGAGGAACACGGTGTGGATCGCCTCGCGCACCGGATCGTTGCCGCGGAACGAGAACGACACGTTCGACACGCCGCCGCTGATCTTCGCGTAGGGCAGGTTCTGCTTGATCCAGCGCGTGGCTTCGATGAAGTCCACCGCGTAGTTGTTGTGCTCCTCGATGCCGGTCGCCACCGCGAAGATGTTCGGGTCGAAGATGATGTCCTCGGGCGGGAAGCCCACTTCGTTCACGAGGACGTCGTAGGAGCGCTTGCAGATCTCGGTCTTGCGCGCGTAAGTGTCGGCCTGGCCCTTCTCATCGAAGGCCATCACGACGCTCGCCGCGCCATAGCGGCGAATCAGCTTCGCGTGATGCACGAACTGCTCCTTGCCTTCCTTGAGCGAGATCGAGTTGACGATGGCCTTGCCCTGCACGCACTGCAGGCCCGCCTCGATCACCTCCCACTTCGACGAGTCGATCATGATCGGCACGCGTGCGATGTCGGGTTCGGAGGCGATCAGGTTCATGAAGCGCACCATCGCCGCCTTCGAGTCGAGCATGGCTTCGTCCATGTTGACGTCGATGACCTGCGCGCCGTTTTCGACCTGCTGGCGCGCAACCGCGAGCGCCTCGTCGAACTGGCCGTTGAGAATCATCCGCGCGAAAGCCTTCGAGCCGGTCACGTTGGTGCGCTCGCCCACGTTGATGAACAGCGTGCCTTCGGTCACGTTGAAGGGTTCGAGGCCGGAAAGGCGCAGGGTATGGTCAGTCATGGCGTGGGACCGGATCGTGTGTGGTGGGAGCGGGACTCGGAAGCAGCGATCGAACTTGCCGTCAGGCGGCGTCGCGATACTGGCCGGGCCAGCGGCGCGGCTTGATCTCGGCGAGCGCTTTGGCAATGGCCGCGATGTGCTCGGGCGTCGTGCCGCAGCAGCCGCCCGCCACGTTCACGAGACCGGCGCTCGCGAATTCCTTGAGCAGTGCCGACGTATCGGCGGGCGTTTCGTCGAAGCCCGTGTCGCTCATTGGGTTGGGCAGCCCCGCGTTCGGATAGCACGAGACGTACGTGTCGCAGAGCTTCGCAAGCTCGGCGATGTACGGGCGCATGAGCGCCGCGCCCAGCGCGCAGTTCAGACCGAACGTGAGCGGTTTCGCGTGACGCAGCGAGTTCCAGAACGCTTCGACGGTCTGGCCCGAGAGAATGCGGCCCGAAGCGTCGGTGACGGTGCCCGAGATCATGATCGGCAGATTCTCGCCCGTGTCTTCGAAGAGCTGGTCGAGCGCGAACAGCGCGGCCTTGGCGTTGAGCGTGTCGAAGATCGTCTCGACGAGGAAGAGGTCGCAGCCGCCGTCCATGAGCGCCTTCGCCTGCTCGTAGTACGCACGGCGCAGTTCCTCGAACGTCACGTTGCGCGCGCCCGGATCGTTCACGTCGGGCGAGATGCTCGCCGTTTTCGGCGTCGGCCCGATCGCGCCCGCGGCGAAGCGCGGCTTGTCCGGCGTCGAATACTTGTCGCACGCGGCGCGCGCGAGCTTCGCCGACTCGACGTTCATCTCGATGGCCAGTTCGCCCATGCCGTAGTCGTCCTGGGCCACCGTAGTCGCGCCGAACGTGTTGGTCTCGATGATGTCCGCGCCCGCCGCGAGATACTGCTCGTGAATCTCGCTGATGATCTGCGGCTGCGTGAGCGAGAGCAGTTCGTTATTGCCCTTGATATCGCGCGGGTAGTCCTTGAAGCGTTCGCCGCGGTAGGCGGCTTCGTCGAGCTTGTAGCGCTGGATCATCGTGCCCATCGCGCCGTCGAGGATCACGATACGCGAGGCGAGCAGCGCGGGAAGCGCTGCGCCGCGCGTGTATTTGGCGTCCCCGGCGGGGCGCGAGGCAAGGGCTGCGGGCTGGTTCATGGATCGCGGGCGGGCGTGGTGCCGGTTGAACTGGGAAACCCCACATTGTAGCCGCTGCGGCAACGCTCCGCTGCGGGCGGCGTCGCGCGCCGGCAACCGCTGTGGCGCGCGCCGGACGGCCAAAAGAAAACCCCGCCCGGCAAGCCGGACGGGGTTTCGTGTGAAGGACGCTGCGCGTTGAGTGCCGCGGGGTGCGCTAGCGTCAGTGAAGCACGACGGGTTGCTGCATGAGGCTGTCGAACTGTCCGAGGAATTCGTCGACTTCGTCGAGAGACTGGTCTTCGTCCATCAGCTTTTGCACGTCTTCGCGAAAACGTGCCGCCATCACGCCGTCGATGAAGATCTCGCGGCGCGCATTTTTGTCGACGATCTCGTAGCCGCCAGCGCGCATCGCGCTGTGGCCGTCCTGCGGTGGGAACTCGACAACGCAATAGTTGGGACTGTTGTAGATCATTTGCATGGCGACACTCCTTTTTCCTGTGCTCCCCGACCTTCTCGGTCAATACATGGAGCGTTCGTTCTGGAATTCAAGGGGTGGGTCCCGCATCACCTCTTATGTGGACTGCTCTCCCTTTTTTACTTCACTTCTCAACTGCGTCTGCTGCCACTGCCATGATGCTTTACTTCGAACTGCTTAGACCTACTGTTTGAGAAACGTTTCGAGCAACGCGGTGAAACGGTGCGACTCCTCTACCGGGGCCAGATGCGCGGCATCGAGCACCACGAAATGCGACCCTTCTATTGCTCTTGCAAGGGCCTGCGTTACGGCCATCGGCGTGCCGCTGTCGTGGCGGCCCGCCACTGCGAGCGTCGGCACGCGCAGTTGCGCGAGCCTGTTTTCCACGTCGAAATCGCGTAGCGCCTCGCAGGCCATCGCATAGCCTTCTGAAGGGGTCCGTAATAAAACGTCACAAATCCGCTCGACAGTCGGCGCATGCGTGTGCCGGAAGTCGGCGGTGAACCAGCGCGCCATCGTCGCGTCGACGAGCGCCCCGAGACCCTCGCTGCGCACCGTGGCGGCGCGTTCGTTCCACGTTTCGCGCGCTTGAGGCGGCGTATGGCTTGCCGTGTCGCAAAGCGTGAGCGTCGTCACGCGTTCGGAGTAATCGAGCGCGAACTGCTGCGCAATCATGCCGCCCATCGACATGCCGACGAGATGCGCATGCTCGATGCCGGTTGCGTCGAAAAGCGCAGCGAGGTCGGCAGCGAGTTCTGCGAAGCCGAAGGGCTCGCTCGCGACGGCGCTACCACCGTGGCCGCGCACGTCATAGCGCAGCACGCTGTGGCGATGGCGGAAATGTCCGGCGAGCGTGTCCCACACGCCAAGGTCGCCGCCCAGTTGGTGAATGAACGCCAGCGCGGGCCCACCGCTCCTGTCGTCGAAGACATAGTGCGTATCGATGCCATTGACAGTCACTTGCATGGGTTCCTCCTTCGCCTTCCAGGCTGGGAGTCAAGCCGTTTGCGAGGTACTGCATGCACGCGATGCTGATGGAGCAATCCGCGCGCCTGGGGCGCGCAGACGATGCGCGATGCGATGTTCGTTAGCTTGTGTGTCGCGTCCCTGTTTGCTGCGCCGTTTATTGTGTCGAGCCGATTTTGTCCGTCTTGTGCAGCGTTGTATCGGTTTGTTCGTGCTGGTCCGTTTGCTGGTGCGTTCGCTGGTCCGTTGTTTGCGCGCGGTGTCGTGCTGCCGTGTTTCGTCTGCTTGTTTTTTTGGGCCTTCGTAGTGCGCGCAATGCCTTGCGATCCTTGACGCATGGCTCGATTCCAGTATGCGCTATTTCGCGAATTTGTGTTGCGTAGCGGGCCGTCCGGATCGAGCGGTGCGTGCGGTTGCGCGCTCAGGGATGCTCGGGCGCCGGGCCCGGCGACGCGGGTGAGGGTTGCGCGTCGTCTGTGGACGGTTGCGGCGGTGATTCTGTTGGCGTTTCTGTCTGCATATTGGCGGGTGGCGCCGGCTGCGCAGACGGTTGCGGTTCCGGTTGTGACGCAGCAGGCGCAGAAGCAGGCGCAGCTTCCGGCGTTGCGGATTGTGCCGATGTTGTGTCGGGCGTGGCGCTGGGCGCCGTGGCGGTCGCGGCCGCTGCGGAGTCTGGCGCCGACGCGGGTGCGTTCGTCGCGCTCGGCACCGTGAGCGCGCCGCGCCACACCAGTTCGAACTGGTTGCCATTCGGTTCGGTTTGCACGAGGCGCACGGGCAACCAGCCGAGCGACTGCGCGAGCCACACGTCGATGCGCCGCTTGTCGCCCTCGCGGCGCGGCAGACGCATGAAGTGGCGCGCTGTGACGTAGCCATGATCCGTGCTCACGGTTTCGTCGCCGATCGTGGTGATGGGCCAGGTCTCGCCGCTGTCGTTGTCCGCGACATAGAACTCGCGCGTGACGCCTGGCTTGTACGCGTCGGGGTCGCCGCGCACGAGGCTCGCGAGCTGCATCACCATGCTGAAGCGGTCCTGCGCGGCATCGGGCAGCGCGAGCGAGTTGGGCGTGCGCGTGAACACGATCTGCTTGTCGGTGCGATTGAAAATCGTCACGTCCGAAGGACGATGGCCGCGCTTTTCGATGTACTGATCGGGCGCGAGGCCGAAGGCGTCCACGTGGCCCTTGCTGGTCCAGCTGAACTCGCCGACGAAGGGCAGGGGCACACGCACGACCATCTCGTAGCGTTGTCCATCGCTCGACCAGTGGATCGTGCCGGGCTGATTGCGCACACCGTTATAGAACGTGTCGTACTGCAGCTCGCCCGATGGGGGCACCGAAAATTTCAGCCCATGCGAGGCTTGTGTGGCTTGTGCCGAAGGCTGCTTGCCGTTGCCGGGCGCCGTGCTTGCCGTCCCGCTCGTGCCGGCGGCGCTCGCGCTGGCTGGCGATGCGGCTGCGGGCGTGGACGCCGCCTGCGTATCCGGCGGCGAGGCCGGCGCTTTGGGGTGCGGTTTGGGCGGCGTCACCGCGTGCAGCGTATGCGGCTCGGCGGGCCTGGGCGCCGGTTTGGGCGCGGCATGGGCAGGCGCCGCCGCGGGGCCCGCGGGTTTTGCCTCGCGCTCGATGCGCTCGGGTTTGAGGAGCGCCACTTGCACCGGCACGCGCACGTGCGCGACGGGCGGCGGCGCGCCGTGATGCCGCGCGAACCATTCGGCCGCGAGCCAATGGAGCGCCGTGACCGCGACGAACACACCGACCCAGCGCCACGCGCGCATGCGTTGCGGCGTGCGTGAGTCAGTGTCGAGGCGGCGTGCCTCGCGCGGGGCGGCTGGCGTGGACATCGGCGGTTCGTGGGGGGTATCGGTCGTACGTTAATGTGACACAACCCACCGGGTGCATGCAGAAAGGCAGACGCGTGCGAGCGGGGTCACATGGATGCGGGCCCCGGCGTACAGCCCTCAGCGCGGCGTTGGACTGTACCCCAATTCGTACGACAGTTTCTCGGCGCACGCGCGCAGCGCGGTATCCACGGCGCCGTTCCAGGCGATATCGAACGCCCCTTCGTGACCGAGCGCGATGAGTCCCAGCGCGAGTTCGCCGCTCGCGTCGAACACGGGGGTGCAGAACGCGTGGATGGTCGGCAGCAACATGCCTTCCACGCGGGCGGCACCATGCTCGCGAACTTCCGCGAGCGCCTGTTCGAGCGCTTCGGCTGTACGCGGTGTCGAGCCGTACGAGTAGTGCTGCGCGCCCGAGAGTTCGCGCTCGATCATCGGGGCCGTCTTGCTGCGCGGCAGGTAGGCGGCGAATAGCAGGCCCGTGGCGGAACTGAGCATCGGCATGACGTCGCCGAGCTTGAGCGACGCTTTTGCGGGGTGGCTCGACTCCAGCCAGTGCACGACGGTCGGCCCCTGGTTGCCCCACACGGCGATGCCCACGGTGATGTCGAGCACGTCGCGCAATTCGGTGAGCGCGAGGCGCGCGAGCTTGACGCCGTCCACGCGCGCGAGACGCGCGAGGCCAAGCTGCAACGCGAAGCCGCCCAGTTCGTAGCGTCCCGAGAGCGGGTCCTGCGCGACCACGCCGAGGCGCATGAAGCTCACGAGATAGCGGTGCGCCTTCGCCGGGCTCATGCCCGCGCGCTGCGCGAGGTCGCGCAGCATCATCGCGCGCGGCTCGCTGGTGAGCACTTCGAGCAGGCGAAAACCCACTTCGATCGACTGGATGCCCGAGCGCAGTTTTTCTTCGCCGGCTTCGGCGCCTTCCGCGGCGTCTGCGGTGTCGAGGGTGTCGGCGAGATCTTCGGCGTTCGGGGCGTCTGGGGCGCTCGCGCGCGGCGAGGCGGATCGGACGGTTGGCGGCATGGATGCGTTGTGGTGTTCAAACGTACGGCAACTGTACGGCAACTGAGGGCATGCGGCGCACCCGCTTGGGTCACGCCGATTCACCATCGTAGAATACATTTCCCTTATCGTCACTCACGTCTGATTCCATGAAACTTGCCACGCTGAAGGACGGCACCCGCGACGGGCAACTGATCGTCGTTTCCCGCGACCTGCGCAGCGCCGCCATCGCCGACACGATCGCCCCCACGCTGCAGCGCGCGCTCGACGACTGGCGCTTCTACGCGCCGCAGCTCGCCGAGCTGTACGACGCGCTCAACTACGGGCGCGCGCGCAACGCGTTCAGCTTCGACGCGCGCGATTGCATGGCGCCGCTGCCGCGTGCGTACCAATGGGCGGATGGCTCGTCGTACGTGAATCACGTCGAACTCGTGCGGCGCGCGCGCGGCGCCGAGATGCCCGCCGAATTCTGGACCGACCCGCTCATGTACCAGGGCGGCAGCGACGACTTCATCGGGCCTTGCGACGACATCGTGTGCGCATCCGAGGCGTTCGGCATCGACTTCGAGGCCGAAGTCGCCGTCGTGACCGGCGACGTGCCGATGGGCGCGAGCCCCGACGAAGCGCTGCGGGCCGTGCGGCTCGTCACGCTCGTCAACGACGTCTCGCTGCGCAACCTCATTCCCGCAGAACTCGCGAAGGGCTTTGGCTTTTTCCAGAGCAAGCCGGCCAGCGCGTTCGCACCGGTCATGGTCACGCCCGACGAACTCGGCGAGCACTGGCGCGAAGGGCGCGTGCACCTGCCGCTCATCGTGCACTGGAACGGCAAGAAGGTCGGCCAGCCCGATGCCGGCACGGACATGGTGTTCCACTTCGGCCAGCTGATCGCGCACGCTGCGAAAACCCGCAATCTGCGCGCGGGCGCCATCGTGGGTTCGGGCACGGTCTCGAACAAGGACGCAAAGCGCGGCTACTGCTGCATTGCCGAGAAGCGCTGCCTCGAAATGATCGAAAGCGGACAGGCGAGCACCGAGTTCATGAAGTTCGGCGACAGCGTGAAGATCGAGATGCTCGACGAAGCGGGCAAGTCGATTTTCGGCGCGATCGATCAGGCTGTGGCGTCGCTCCACGGCGAGCCATGACACCCAGGCGCTGAAGGGTTTCGCCGGATGCCGCGCGCCACGCGTGCGGCTACACTGGCGAACGCCCTTTTTCTGCGAGTGCATCGGGCAGGTCAGTCAAGGTACGAGCCGTAGAAGCACGCAGCATCCGAACGTAAAACGACAAGGAGACACCGTGAACGCTTCTCGCCCCAGCCGTCTTGCTGTACGCATCGCCTCGCTTTTCAGTATCTGTGCGCCCACGCTTGCGCTCGCGCAGGTCAAGATCGGCCTCGTGCTTTCGCTCACGGGTCCGGCCGCCTCGCTCGGCATTCCCGCGCGCGACACCGCCGCGATGTTCCCCACCGAGATCGCGGGCCAGAAAGTCCAGTACATCGTGCTCGACGACGCCTCGGACACGACCCAGGCCGTGCAGGACACGAAGAAGCTCATCGACGAACAGCATGTCGACGCGATCATCGGCTCGTCGATCACACCCAACTCGCTCGCGATGCTCGACGTGATCGCGCAGGGCGAGACGCCCACCATTTCGCTCGCTTCGTCGGCGAAGATCATCGAGCCCGTCGACGACAAGCGCCACTGGATGTTCAAGACGCCGCAAACCGACGCGATGATGGCCGGCGCGATCATGGAGCACGCAGCCGCCCACAACGTGAAGACGCTCGCCTATATCGGCCAGGCCGACGCGCTCGGCGAGACGTTCTATGCCGAGATCGCGAAGGCCGCGCAGCAGCACGACATCAAGCTCGTCGCGAACGAGCGCTTCAATCGCACGGATCCGGGCGTGACGGGGCAGGTGCTCAAGATCGTCGCGGCGCATCCCGATGCGGTCGTGGTGGGCGCGGCCGGCACGCCCGCCGCGCTGCCGCCCAAGGCGCTCAAGGAGCGCGGCTACAAGGGCGTCGTCTATCACAACCACGGCGTGGGCAACCGCGACTTCCTGCGCGTGTGCGGCGCCGACTGCAACGGCACCTTCCTGCCCGCAAGCCCGGTACTCGTGGCCGCGCAACTGCCCGAGGACCAGCCCGGCCGGCGCCTCGCGCTCGACTATATTTCGCGTTATGAAGCACGCAACGGCGCGGGCACCGTGTCGGCGTTCGGCGCGTATACATGGGACGCGGGGCTCTTGCTGCAGAACGCGATACCCGTTGCGCTCAAGTCGGCTGCGCCCGGCACGCCCGCGTTTCGCCACGCGCTGCGCGACGCACTCGAGGCGACGCACGGGCAGCATGACACCAACGGCGTCGTCAACATGAGCGCCACCGATCACCTCGGCCTCGACGCGCGAGCGCGCGTGATGGTCGAGATCCGAGATGGCAAGTGGGCGTATCAGCCGCATTGATGAGCCGCACTGCCAGTGCTTTCACGTAATCAGCAATCCGAAGTAAGGGAGGTCCGCCCATGAACGATCCTTTTTACGCCCGCTATCACGCTCTGCGCGTGCGGCGGC
This sequence comes from Paraburkholderia nodosa DSM 21604, assembly GCF_000519185.1. Taxonomy (GTDB): domain Bacteria; phylum Pseudomonadota; class Gammaproteobacteria; order Burkholderiales; family Burkholderiaceae; genus Paraburkholderia; species Paraburkholderia nodosa. Next base: position 72,714 of record NZ_JAFA01000001.1, read on the forward strand.
ACGAGCACGGCATCGTCGAGATCGTGATGAGCGGCGAGGGCGCGAACAAGAGCGGCCTCGCGACCGCCGACGCCAACATGCACCGCGAACTCGCCGAGATCTGGCGCGACGTGGACCGAGATCCCGACGCGCGCGTTGCCGTGATTCGCGGCGAAGGCAAGGGCTTTTCGGCGGGCGGCGACCTGCAACTCGTCGAGGACATGGCCACGCATTTCGACGTGCGCGCGCGCGTGTGGCGCGAGGCGCGCGACCTCGTCTACAACGTGATCAACTGCGGCAAGCCGATCGTCTCGGCCATGCACGGTCCGGCGGTGGGCGCGGGGCTCGTCGCGGGACTGCTGGCCGACATTTCCATCGCCACGAAAACGGCGCGCATCATCGATGGCCATACGCGTCTGGGCGTCGCGGCGGGGGACCACGCGGCGATCGTGTGGCCGCTGTTGTGCGGCATGGCGAAGGCGAAGTACTACCTGCTGCTGTGCGAGCCGGTGAGCGGCGAGGAGGCGGAGCGCATCGGCCTCGTCTCGCTCGCCGTGGACGAGAACGACCTGCTGCCGAAGGCGTTCGAAGTGGCGAAGCGCCTCGCCAGCGGTTCGCAAACCGCGGTGCGCTGGACCAAGTACGCGCTCAACAACTGGCTGCGCATGGCGGGGCCGACCTTCGACACGTCGCTTGCGCTCGAATTCATGGGCTTCGCGGGACCCGACGTGCGCGAGGGCGTGCAGTCGCTGCGCGAGCGGCGCGCGCCGGAGTTTCCGGGCGGCGATCCATTCTGATGTGCGCTTTCTGCCGATTTCTGCTTTTACGCGCGCTATCATCGAAGAGATCGTTTCGTGCCGCCCACGCGCGCGCATTTGACCACCTATCTATGCGAGGGAGTACCGCATGACCGACTCAGCAGGCACCATGCCGCCGTTCCCGGGCTTTCCAGGCTTTCCGCCCGCCGAAATGCTCGACCAGATGTGGGGGATGATGCGCCTCACGCCGTTCGGGGGCGCGTTTGCGGGCGGCGAGCCGGGCGTGGCGCAAGCCTTTGGCCCGCCGCTTTCGATGATGTCCGACATGATGACGCCGCTCACCAACATCGAGGAGCTCGACAAGCGCATCACCGATCTGCGCGCCGTCGAGCAGTGGCTCAAGCTCAATCTCGGCATGTTGCAGTCCGCCATCCAGGCGCTCGAAGTGCAGCGCGCCACGCTTTCCACGCTGCGTGCGTTCGGCGCGTTCGCGCAGGCGCAGATGACCCCGACGCACGCCGAATCCGAAGCGCCGAGAGCGGGCGCCGCGCGCGAGCGGGCCGCCGAGCCGCAGGCCGCGAACGCAGGTGCTGCGGCCGAGGGCGCGGCAGCCGCGCCGCCGGGCTTCGACGCGGGTTCGTGGTGGAATCTCGTGCAAGCGCAGTTCAACCAGCTCGCGCAATTCGCGATGGCGCAGCCCGCCGCCGCGGCGCAGGCCGCGCAAGCGGCCGCCGAAGCGGTGAGCGAGGCGCAGGCGAAGACCGAAACCGCCACGGCGAAACGCAGCACCACCGCCCGGCGGAGCAGCAACGCTGGCGGCGGCAATGGCAACAACGGCGGCGCGGGCCGCAGCGCGCCGCGCGGCGCGAAAAAGGCACCGGCGCAGCCGGAATAAGGCGCACCGCGCGACGTCACGTCACGAAGAAGCGCCCCGCGGGACGCAGCAGAAGGGCAACAGAAGGCCAACTGCGGGGCAAAAGCGAAACCACGACGGGGAGCGTCGGCATCATGCGGCTAGCGCTCGTGATGATGGGCGGCGGCGCGCGGGCGGCCTACCAGGCCGGCGCCTTGCGCGCGCTTGCCGAGCTGGCCGGCCAGGCCGAGCCGGCGCGCCGCGCCATGCCCTTCACGGTGATCTGCGGCACCTCGGCGGGCGCAATCAACGCCACCTCGATCGCGAGCCACGCCGACCAGTTCGCGCACGGCGCGGCGCGCCTCGTCGATGTCTGGTCGGACATGCGCGCAAGCCAGATTTATCGCACCGACTGGCCCGGCGTCGCCGCCGCGGGCGCGCGCTGGCTCGCCGCGCTCGCATTCGGCTGGGCTGCATCGAGCGTGGGCGCGCGCGCCGCGCCGCGCACCTTGTTCGACAGCACGCCGCTCGCGCGGATGCTCCCGCACGCGCTCAATTTCCATCGCATCGAGCAGATGCTCGACGAGCGGCTGCTCTACGCGCTCGCCGTCACGGCACTCAGCTATTCGTCGGGGCGGCACGTCACGTTCTATCAGGCGTGCGAGCCGATTACCGCGTGGCGGCGCGCGCAACGCACCGCGCGCATGGTCGCGCTCACCCCCGCGCATCTGCTCGCCTCGGCGGCGATTCCATTCGTGTTCCCGGCCGTGCGTCTCGAACTCGACGGCCGTCACGAATATTTCGGCGACGGCTCGGTCCGGCAGATCGCGCCGCTCTCGCCGGCCATCCACTTCGGCGCGCAGCGCATCGTCGTGCTGGGCGCCGCGGCGCCCACGCCGGAAGTGCCCGCGGCGCGCCCCGACATCGACCGCTATCCGACGCTCGCGCAGATCGGCCAGCAGGTGCTCGCAAGCGTGTTCCTCGACTCGCTCGGCGCCGATATCGAGCGCATCGAGCACGTGAACCGCATGGTGCTGCAACTGCCGCATACGGTGGAGCCGGAAAGCGGCTGGCGGCATGTCGAGGTGCTCGCGATCGCGCCGAGCGAGCGCATCGAGCTGATCGCCGCGCGCCATTTGCAGCAGTTGCCGCGCTCCGTGCGCATGCTGCTGGGTGCGATGGGCGGCAACCGCGCTTCGGGTGCGGCGTTTGCGAGTTATTTGCTTTTCGAGCGTGAATTCACGCGTGAGTTGATCGAGCTGGGTTACCGCGACACGCTCGCGCAAAGGGATGTTCTCTTAACTTGGCTCAAAGCTCCGACAGACGGCGCGATCAACGATTTTGCGGCGTGGCGGAACTGAAACACTGGCATGCTATTATTGTGTAAGGTTTTTCTGGTCATTTGTGGGAGTTGCGGGCGGCGTAGCGGCGCTTCGCCGCGCAGGTTCCACGGCCTTGACGGGCGGGATGCCCATTGGAAAATCAGCCAGCAAGGTGTGTCAAAAAGACGTCGAACGTAGGGCGCTAGAGTGCGACATTGTGTCGCATAGGCCCGCGGCGATGGCTCGCACGCCTCGCGGGTATCGGTGGTGATCAGCGGTATCAGGCGGCCGGGTTCGAGGAACGGAGCAGCTACCCAGAATCCACGACGGCGCCTTCATTCCGGTTAGCTGGATTGTCGTGGGGCAACGCGTGTTGCGTTCGCCGGTCTGCGATTGCGTCCAGAGGGCCGGATACCGCGTAAAATTAAATGCTTTTTGCCTGCGCGGCCGCGTTGTATGCGGGCACGCGGCACGCTACGAATTCGTCATGCGCGCGTTTTGCGCAGATCAGGGGCGGGACTATGAACACGATGCTTTATCCGGAACTTTACAAATCGCTCGAATCGGTCCGATGGGACATGGAAAAGGACATTCCCTGGGACAAGTTCGATGCGTCGCTCCTTACCGATGAGCAGGCCGCGACCATCAAGATGAACGCGATCACCGAATGGTCGGCGCTGCCGGCCACGGAAATGTTCCTGCGCGACAACCACCACGACAGCGACTTTTCGGCGTTCATGAGCGTGTGGTTCTTCGAGGAGCAAAAGCATTCGCTCGTGCTCATGGAATACCTGCGCCGCTTCAAGCCGGAAATGGTGCCGACCGAAGAAGAGCTGCACGCCGTGCGCTTCGAGTTCGATCCGGCGCCGCCGCTCGAAACGCTCATGCTGCACTTCTGCGGCGAAATCCGCCTGAACCACTGGTATCGCCGTGCCGCCGAATGGCACACGGAGCCGGTCATCAAGGCCATCTACGAAACGATTTCGCGCGACGAAGCGCGCCACGGCGGCGCTTACCTGCGTTACATGAAGAAGGCGCTCAACAATTTCGGCGACGTCGCCCGCGCGGCGTTTGCGAAGATCGGCGTGCTGATGGCTTCGGCGCGCCGCACCGAAAAGCCGCTGCACCCGACGAACCTGCACGTGAACCAGGCGCTGTTCCCGCGCGACACCGTGCAGTCGCGCCTGCCCGACCCGGAATGGCTCGAGCGTTGGCTCGACGAGCAGATCCGCTTCGACGACGGCTGGGAAAAGAAGGTGATCGAGCGTATTCTGCACAACCTCTCGATCCTGTTCGAGCGCACGTTCACCACGGCACAGGAACTGAACCGCTATCGCAAGGAAGTGGTGCAGCGCCTGCAGGCCGAGCAAGGTACGCAACAGCCGGCCTGACGCGCCGGGACATCTCGCGTGCGCGTCTTCGTGGCGCGCCGCGACCGGGACGGCCCGAAGCGCTCCTCGCGTGACGGGCCGTTTTCATTGGCGCGTTTGTCGATGACTTGCTCGATTCGATCCGCGCCCATTTTTTATCCGAGCCTCATTCCATGCCCGCTTCCTTCGAACGCAAGATCACGACCCGCGAGGCGCTCGCGCAACTGCGCGCCTCGCTGCCCGGCCCTGTGGTGTTCACCAATGGCGTCTTCGACATCCTGCATCGCGGACACGTCACCTATCTCGCCGATGCGAAGGCGCTGGGCGCCACGCTGATCGTCGGCGTGAACAGCGACGCTTCGGTGAAGAGGCTCGGCAAGGGCGACGACCGCCCCATCAACAACGAGAACGACCGCATGGCGCTGCTGGCGGCGCTGGAGAGTGTGGACTGGGTCGTGCAGTTCGGTCAGCAAACGCCCGTCGAGCTGATCGGGGCCGTGCGTCCGGACATTCTCGTGAAGGGCGGCGACTACGACATGGACGCGCTGCCCGAGTCGGCGCTGGTGCGCGGCTGGGGCGGGCGCGCGCTCGCGATCGCCTTCGAACACGACCGCTCCACGACGAAGCTGCTGCAGAAAGTGCGCGCGCAGGAAGGATCGAAGTAAGTTTCGACCTACGTCCGCCCCGTGCGGCGGACGATGCAGAACCGGCCGAAGGCCGGGCCGCCCAACGCTTGGGCGCGCCCGATCTCCGGCCGGTTGCGTTTGAAGCGCCGATTACTGCGTGAGGGTCGACGCCTGCACCGCCGGATCCGCCACCGGGCCGCCGACGGTCGGCACGTCCGCCGATTCGGACGGCCGGATCGCCTTCACCACGAGCCGCTCGGGGTGGATCTGCCGGTTCAGGTGCTGGGTTTCGCGCGTACCCGACGAGGGTGTCGGGCCAAACACGCCGCCAATGGCCGCAAAGGCGAGCCCGTTGGCGAGAATCAGAATGGCGATCAGCCAGCGCAGCATCGTGTGAAGCTCCTTCGAAATCGTTCGTTCAGTTTCAGGGCCAGATGTTAGCGGTGCGTGGGGCGCGCGCCTCAGGACTGTGCCGCGATGAGCGCCAGGCCCGACAGCACCAGTGCATCGTGGCGAGTATGCGGCACCTTGAGCGCCGCTGTCACTTCGGCCGCCGCGCCGCCGCTCACCACGAGCCGCACCGGCATTCTCCACGCATCCTGCAGATCGGACCAGGCGCGCTCGATGAGCGCGGCCTGCGCGAGCGCACAGCCCGCCGAGATCGAGCTTCGCGTGTCGGTGGCGAAGGCGATGCCCGGGTGGGCAGCATTCGCCATGCCGCCGGCGACCACGGGCAGCTGCGCGGTGTGCTCGCCGAGCGAGCGCATCATGAGCGTGAAGCCCGGCGCGATCATGCCGCCGACGAACGCGCCGTCGGCGCGCAGTGCTTCGAGCGTGGTGGCGGTGCCGAATGTCGCGATCAGGAGCGGCTCGTCCGGATACGCGGCGTGCGCGCCGATCATGCCGGCCCAGCGGTCGCTGCCGAGCGTATCGGGCGTGGCATAGCTGTTCGTCACGCCGCACTGCTGCGCGCAGGCCCGCACCACGGTGCGCGACAGACCGGGCCAGTGCGCCTCCACCAGCGCGTCGAGGCGTTCGCCGACTCCTGCGCCCGCGACGTTCGAGATCCACGCGCCGGCGGGCCGCGGCAGCGTCGCCCATTCTTCGCTTCCGGCTTCACCGGCGGCGGGCGTGGATTGCGCGCCGTCGTCGCGCACATGATCCATCGTTCCCGCATGCAGGCGCGACCCGTCGGGCGCGACGAGCGCCCATTTGATCCGGCTGTTGCCTGCGTCGATCAGGAGGGAAGGGCCGCGGCTCATGCGCCGCTGTCCGCGAGCCGCAGGGACACGTCGCCGGCCGTGACGGTCTCGCGCCCGTTCGGCGTATCGACGAGTAACTGGCCGCGCTCGTCCACGCCTGCCGCCGTGCCGCGCAGCAATTCCTTCCCTTGCTCGTAGATCGCGACCTCGCGGCCCGCGTACGCGTGGCACGCGTTCCAGCGCGCCTGGAAGGGCGCAAAGCCCGCCGTGCCGAAGCGTTGCAGTGCCGCTTCGAGTGCGTTCAACTCGGCGGCGAGCGTGTCGGTGAGGTTGGCGTTCGGCCACGCGCGCGAAAGCGCCGTGGGCGTCGTGCCGGGCACGACCGCCGCGCTGCCGGCGGCGGCGTTGAGCGCCTCGACTTTGGCGGCGAGCGCATCCTCGCCGCGCACGTTCGTGCCGATGCCGATCACGACCGCCGTGGCGTCGGCGGTGGTCCAGGCTGTCTCGACGAGGATGCCCACCAGCTTGTCGCCTTCGAGCAGCACGTCATTGGGCCACTTGAGCGCAATCTGTCCGGGCGCGGTCACGGGCAGCGTGCGCAGGCCGTCCACCAGCGCCGAGCCGATGGCGAGGCTCAAGCCCGCAAGCCCTTCGATCGGGCGCGGCAGCACGCAGCCGATCGAGAACAGCAGCGCATCGCCGGGCTGCGCGACCCAGGTGCGGCCGCGCCGGCCCCGGCCGGCCGTCTGCAGATAGGCCACGCGCACGATCGGGCGCGCGAGCGCGTCGCGCTTTTGCGGCAGCGCCTTCAGGCGCGCCATGAGGTCGGCGTTGGTCGAGCCGGTTTCCTCGACGATCTCGATTGGCCAGTCGTTGGCGGCCGGGCCGAACAGCGTGATCGCGCGGTTGCGGTCGATGCGCCAGTCGCCGGCGCTCGAAGTCTCGGGGGTGGGGGGCGTCGCATTCATGTCTCATATTGTAGTGGCTGGGGCGCGGGCAGCAGTCCGCAACGCTGGCTTTGACCCGAAATGTGGGCAATCCACATGTCACCCACAGGCGGCCCACAGGTTATCCACGGAATCGTCCACAGGGTCGAGGGTGTCCGAAGGTGGCAACCGCACCGCCGGTTGCCGCGCAATTTGCTTACTCTTTAGGCAATTCACAGGTCGCCCACAGGCAGTCCACAAGTTATCCAGAGAGTTGCCCACAGTTCGCCTCGGGTCTGAGCGCCGGCCGTGCGCTTTCGGACCGACGAAACGGGGCGCGTTCGCTACAATGTTTGCTCACCCCGTCCGTCGAGTGCTTACCCTTGAATCAAGACACGCCGCCCGGCCTTGAAGTCTCGGCCGGCACCCACGGAAAGACCGTGCGCCTGTCTGGCCAGTGGACAGCGCTCGCGCTCGCGCGCGACCGCGACCAGGGCGGTGCCGCGCGCCGTCTGCGCGAGATCGCCGAAGAGCGCATCGGCGAATGGGACCTCTCGGGCGTGGAGCGCATGGACCACGTGGGCGGCCAGGCGCTCTGGCGCGTCTGGGGCCACAAGCTGCCGGCCGATCTTGTCGACCTCACGCAAACGCAGCGCGACATCTTCGAGCGCATCGCGCTGCTCGACTCCGTGCGCGAGCCGGCGGAGCGCATCGTGCGCGTCGATCCGGTCACGCAGCTCGGCCTCGCGATCTTCTCGTTCTTCGACCACCTGTACGGCGGCATTGCCATGTTCGGGCGCGTGATCCTCGATCTGCTGCTCGTGGTGCGCAAGCCCAAGGTCACGCCCTGGATCGAGATTTCGGCGAACATTTACAACGCCGGCGCGCGCGCGCTGCCCATCACGGCGCTCGTCGCGTTTCTGATCGGCATCGTGCTGTCGTACCTTTCGGCGCAGCAATTGCGCCTCTTCGGCGCGAACCAGTTCATCGTCAACATCCTCGGCCTCGCGGTGATCCGCGAACTCGGGCCCGTGCTCTCGGCGATTCTCGTGGCGGGGCGCTCGGGCTCGGCCATCACCGCGCAGATCGGCGTGATGCGCGTGACCGAAGAACTCGACGCCATGCGCGTGATGGGCATCTCGCACGGCCTGCGCCTCATCCTGCCGCGCGTGATCGCGCTCGGCGTCGCCATGCCGCTGCTCGTGATCTGGACCGACATCATTGCGTTGCTAGGCGGCGCGATCGCGGCGAAGATCGTGCTAGGTATCGACATTTCGTGGTTCATGCGCTCGATGCCCAGCGTCGTGCCGATCGCCAACGTGTGGATCGGCCTCGGCAAAGGAGTGGCGTTCGGCATGCTGGTGGCGATCGTGGGCTGTCACTTCGGCTTTCGCATCAAGGCGAATTCGCAGAGCCTGGGCGAGGGCACGACCACATCGGTCGTCACGTCGATCACGATCGTGATCCTTGCCGACGCCGTATTCGCGATCCTGTTCCAGAACGTGGGGCTTTCATGAGCACGACTGGCACGACGGTTACGACGATCGAGACGAAAACGACCGGCACGATCACCACGCCGCTCAAGGAGGTCGCGCAGGATCTGCCGCTGCCGACTATCGGCGAGCCGGTGATCGAGGTCCACAACCTCTCGAAGCGCTACGGGCGCAACATCGTCCATCAGCATCTGAACCTGGAAATTTGCCGCGGCGAGATCGTCACGCTGGTGGGCGGCTCGGGCTCGGGCAAGACCACGCTCGTGCGCCAGATCCTCGGGCTCGAGAAGCCGACCTCGGGCTCCATCAAGATGTTCGGCGAGAACATTTCGACCATCGACCCCGAGCACGCCCGCCTCATGCGCACGCGCACCGGCATGCTGTTCCAGCAAGGCGCGCTGTTCTCGTCGCTCACGGTGTTCGACAACATCGCCCAGCCCGTGCGCGAGCTCGGCAAGGTGCCGGCCGCCCTGCTGCGCGACATCGTGATGCTCAAGCTCGAAATGGTCGGGCTGCCCTGCAAGCACGCCTCGAAAATGCCGGCCGCGCTGTCGGGCGGCATGATCAAGCGCGTGGGCCTCGCGCGCGCGATCGTGCTGGAGCCGGAGCTGCTTTTTCTCGACGAGCCCACGGCCGGGCTCGACCCGCGCTCCTCCGACGAAGTGGTGGACCTCATCAGCACGCTGCACCGGGCGTTGGGGCTCACCGTGGTGCTCGTCACGCACGACCTCGACGCCATGGTCGCGCTCTCCACGCGCGTGGCCGTGCTGGCCGAGCGCCGGGTGCTCGTGGCGGCGCCCGTGGAGGAGGCGGCGAGCGTCGATCATCCGTTCATCCGAGAGTACTTTCTGGGCATGCGCGGTCGCCGCGCGCTCCAGGCGCTGCCGCCCGAGCGGCGCGCGAAGCTGCCGCCGGCGGCGCTCGCTCCGGCAGCCGTGGGGTACAAGCCGTGGTAGGGCCTGCGCACGCCTATATCCGGCTTGACCGGCTCAACCGGCGCGCCGCGGCCGCCAAAGAAGGAATCTGACGATGGAAAACAAACCGCATGCGTTCTGGGCGGGCATGTTCACGATAGGCCTGCTCATCGTGATCGCGCTTGTCGTCATCTTCTTCAGCGCCGACCGCTCTGTGCGCGTGCCGTACGACCTCATTTCGCGCTCGAGCGTGACGGGCCTCTATCCGGACGCGGCGGTGCGTTTTCGCGGTATCGACGTGGGCAAGGTGCAGTCGATCAAGTTCGATACCCAGCATCCGGGCCAGATCCGCATTCGCATTCTCGTCGACCAGAAGGCGCCGATGACGCGCTCCACCTTCGGCTCGCTCGCGCTGCAGGGCGTGACGGGCATCGCGTTCGTGCAGCTCGACGACAATGGCATCGACCTCTCGCCGCTGCATTCATCGCAGGCGCGCGTGGCCGAGCTGCCGCTGCGCCCGGGCCTGCTCGACCAGCTCCAGCGCCGAGGCGAAGCACTCATGCGCAAGCTCGACAACATTGCTGGCGACATCGACGCAATGCTCTCCGAGGACAACCGCAAACAGGTGATGCAGGCCGTGAACAGCCTGCAGCAGGCCGCGAGCAGCGTGAACGTGCTCGCCGAGCAGCTCCAGCCTGCCACGAAGCAGCTGCCGGGCGCGGTGACGGAGCTGCAGCACACGCTGCAGTCGACCAACACGCTCATCACGAGCATGAACCGCCCGGACGGCCCGTTCCAGACCAACCTCAACAAGGCCGGCACGGCGGCGGCCCAGGCGGGCGCGGCGCTCACCTCGATCGACGTCTCGATCCAGGACCTGTCGGCGCGCGTGGGCTACGACACGCTGCCACGCGTCGACTCGCTCACCGACGACGTGCGCTCGGCCATGCGCTCCGTGGACCGTGCGGCGGGCACTTTCAGCACGAGCCCGCGCAGCGTGCTGTTCGGCGGCGCGCCGCAGCCGGCGCCCGGGCCCGGCGAGCCGGGCTTTGCGTGGCCGGCCGCTGCGGGGACGAAGTAGGCGGCGCCACCGCCTTGGCGACACCATTCGATGTACTTTCGCGAGGCGCATGCGCCGCGCGCCAAAGAAGGAAACGCAATGTCACGCACATCACGCCTGCCACGATCGATGCAACGCGCCGCAACCGCCGGCTCGGCCTGGCTGGCGGCGCTCGCGCTCGGTGCGCTCCTCGCCGCCTGCGCGGGCGGTCCGTCTTCGATCAACGAGGCTCGCTACGACCTCGGGCTGCAGTCGTCGCAGGAAGCGCAGGGCGCGCAGGCCGGCCCGGCAGTGGCTGGCGTACCGGGTGCCAGGCCGCTGCTGAAGGTGCTGGCGGTAAGCGCGCCGCCGCCGCTCGATAACGACGGCATCCTCTACCGGATGAATTTCGACTCGCAGCGCACGGCGCGCTACGCGAACAGCCGCTGGACGATGTCGCCCGCGCGGCTGCTCACGGAACACCTGCGCACGTCGCTCGGCGCGCACGCGACGGTGCTCGCGGGCGGCGACGCCGTGCAGGCGCCGATGCTCAAGGTCGAACTGTACGAGTTCGAGCAGGTGTTCGAGAGCCCGACGCAAAGCGCGGGCGTGCTGGCTGCGCGCGCAACGCTCATGCAGGGCGGCAAGGTGCTGGCGCAGCGCTCGTTCGCCACGCGCGCGCCGGCGCCCACGCCGGATGCCGCGGGCGGCGTGCGCGCGCTGCAGGCGGCCAGCGACGATTTCGCCAATCAGCTGGGCGCGTGGCTGAGCACGCAGTCGTTCGCGGGCACGCCTTGAGGGACATGGACAGGCGTCGCGCGATAACAGTGCGCGGCGCGGCATTGGGGGCAAGGGCGGGATAGCGGATGATCGAAGCGGGACGGCTCCGGCTGCGCGCCCCGCAAGGCGGGCGGCGCGGGATGGACGGCGACGAGGGTGGCCAAACCGGTGGTCAAGACAGCGGCCAGGGCGCTGGCGACGAACGCGGTGCGATCGCCAGCGGCGACACGCCCGCGCCCGCGTCAGCATCGGCATCGCCAGCCGCCGCACGCGAGCCGCTGCTGCGCCAGGCCTCGACGCTCTCGCGTCAGGCGCTCGCGCTTTACACGGCGCTGATCGTCTACGGCTCGTGGTATCCGTTCACCGGCTGGCGCTCGCTCGGCCTCAGTCCCTTCGCCTATCTCGGCGATCCGTGGCCGCGCTACTGGACGGTATTCGACATCGTCACCAACGTGCTCGGCTACATGCCGTTCGGCGCGCTCGTCGTGCTCGCCGCGTGGCCGCGCTGGCGTGGTTTTCTCGCGGTGCTGCTCGCCGCCATTGCGGGCACGCTGCTCTCGGGCGTCATGGAGGCCGTGCAGACCTGGCTGCCCACGCGCGTCGCGTCCAATCTCGATCTCGCCTCGAATGCGCTCGGCGCCTTGCTCGGCGCGCTCGTGGCGGCGCCCGCCACCGGCGCGCTGCTCGAGCGCGGCTTCCTGCGCCGCCTGCGCTTTCGCTGGTTCGAGCGCGACGCGGCCGTGCTGATGGTGCTTGCGGCGCTCTGGCCGTTCGCGACGATGTACCCCACGCCGCGCCTCTTCGGCCTCGGCGAGTGGGCGCGCGCGCTCTGGCAGCGCCTCGACGGCTCGATGCAGGACGCCGTGCTCGCCTGGACGCCCGCCGCCTGGCATCTGCGTTCGCTGCCCGACATGCTCGCCGCGCGCCTGCCCGATAGCGGCTGGGAAGCGATCGTCACGACGCTGAACCTGTTCGGCGCGGCGGCGTTCGCGACGCTCCCCATGCGCTCGCGGGCGCCGCGCGCGCGGCTCGTCATCGCGCTGATCGTGGTGACGCTCGTCGTCAAGGTAGGCGCGACCTTTCTGCAGTCGCAAAGCGGCCTCATCTTCGACTGGGCGACGCCGGGGGCGCTCGCGGGCCTCGTGTGGGGCACGCTGCTCGCGTTTCTCGCCTTGCGCCTGCCGCGCGCCGTGCGCGCAGCGGCGGCGACGCTCGCGCTCGCGGTGGCCCTCGTGTTCGTGAACGTGTTGCCCGTGAACCCGTACTTCGACGTCGTGCTCGCGGACTGGCGGCAGGGCCGCTACCTGCACTTCAACGGCCTCGCGCGCTGGCTCGCATGGACGTGGCCCTGGGCCGCGCTCGCGTGGACGGCGTTCTCGCTCGAACGCGCGTGGCTCGTGCGGCGCGCGCGCCGCGCCGCGAAGCGCGCTCGCCACGCTCGGTGAGGGCGCGCGGCGCTCGCCTGAGCGTTCACGCCGCGCTCGTTATAATCGACCGGATCGCCGCGCAGCCACGCTCGCGCGCCACGCAATCTATTGCCGCCAAGGCGGGCCACACGCTTTCAGCAAGCCTGCGCTCGCTGCACGACACTCACCGGTGCCCCACGCCATGACCGATTCGTTCTACAAGTACCACGTCTTTTTCTGCCTGAACCAGCGCGACCCCGGCGCGGACCGCCCGAGCTGCGCGAATTGCAACGCACAAGCCATGCAGGAGTACGCGAAGAAGCGCGTGAAGCAGCTGGGTCTTGCCGGCCCGGGCCAGGTGCGCATCAACAAGGCGGGCTGCCTCGACCGCTGCGAGGAGGGCCCGACCGTCGTCGTGTACCCGGAAGGCACGTGGTACACGTACATCGACGAGAGCGACATCGACGAAATCGTGGTCTCGCATCTGCAGAACGGCCAGGTGGTCGAGCGCCTGAAGATCGATCGCTGATCGACCCCGATGCACGGCCTCAAAGTACCCGTAAGGACTGCCGCACGATGAACGCCCAGACACAAAAATTCCAGATCGACGGTCCCGTCGGCAAGATCGAATGCGCGCTCGACGTGCCCGACGCCGGCACGACGCCGCGCGGCATTGCGCTCGTCGCGCATCCGCACCCGCTCTTTGGCGGCACGATGGACAACAAGGTCGCGCAAACGCTCGCGCGCACGCTCGTGCAGCTCGGCTACACGACCTATCGCTCGAACTTTCGCGGCGTGGGCGAAACGGCGGGCACGCACGACAACGGCATCGGCGAACAGGACGACCTGCTCGAACTCATCGCTTACATGCGCGCGCAACCGGGCCAGGCCGACGTGCCGCTCGTGCTCGCGGGCTTTTCGTTCGGCACCTTCGTGCTCTCGCACGTCGCGAAGCGATATCTCGAAGCGGGCGGCGCGATCGAGCGCATGGTGTTCGTCGGGACTGCCGCGAGCCGTTGGGAAGTCGCGCCCGTGCGCGACGACACGCTCGTGATCCACGGCGAACTCGACGACACCGTGCCCATTCTCTCGGTGTACGAATGGGCGCGTCCGCAGGAATTGCCCATCGTCGTGATTCCGGGGGCAGAACATTTCCTGCACCGCAAGCTGCATATCCTGAAGCGCATCATCGTCGAAGCGTGGCGCTGATGTGTCGGGTCCGCTGTTTCGGGGCCCGATGCAAGCCGTTCGTCACCGCGCGTATGCCGGGCGAAATGCGTGAAAAATGCACGACAGGTATGCGCAAACGTGTGACATCGCGAAAATTCGCCACGACGTGACGCGTATAATGTTCGCCAATTTTGTGCTTGCTGCGCCGCGACCGGCGCATGCACGGCACCCGCATTCCGGCTTTCCCCGACCGTGCGCCGCATGGCGCGCTACGTTCATCCCGTCCCCATTCCGCCCGACCTGAACCTATGCGTTTTCTCTCCTCTGGCCAACCGTCTTCTTTTGTTCCTTCCACCATCGTTCGTAACGTCACGCTTGCAGTGCTCTTGCCCGCCTCGCTGCTGGCGAGCGCGAACACGTTCGCCCGTACGCCCGCACACACCGCGGGCGTGAAAGTGCAGGCGCAGCCGCAAGCGGATGTGGCTGTCGGCACTCCCGCGGACAACGTACTCGGCGGCCTCCCGCCTCCGGGCGTGAATGCGCGCTCGTGGGTGCTCGTCGACGCTACTGCGAACCAGGTGCTCGCCTCCGGCAATGCCGATGAGCGCGTCGAACCCGCATCGCTCACGAAGCTCATGACCGCGTACCTCGTGTTCGAGGCGCTGCAGAGCAAGAAGATCACGATGGATCAGATCGTCACGCCGAGCGAAGCCGTGCGCCGCGTGAAAAACGACGAGTCGCGCATGTTCATCGAAGCGAACAAGCCGGTCTCGGTGCATGACCTCGTGTACGGCATGATCATCCAGTCGGGCAACGACGCGGCCATCGCGCTCGCCGAACTGGTGGGCGGCAGCGAAGCGAACTTCGTCAACATGATGAACGCCGAAGCGCAGAAGCTCGGCATGACGCACACGCACTTCGCCGACGTGAACGGCATGCCCGACCCGAATCACTACACGTCGGCCGGCGACCTCGCCACGCTCTCCGCGCGCCTGATCCGCGACTATCCCGAGTACTACGACATCTTCTCGGTCAAGGAATTCAAGTACAACAACATCAAGCAGCCGAACCGTAACCGCCTGCTGTGGATCGACCCGACGGTCGACGGCCTGAAGACCGGCCACACGCAAGCTGCGGGCTACTGCCTGATCGCGTCGGCCAAGCGTCCGCTCGCGGGCGGCGGCAACCGCCGTCTCGTCTCGGTGATGATGGGCGAGCAGAAGGAACACGATCGCGTGCAGGACAGCCTGAAGATGCTGAACTACGGCTATAGCGCGTACGACACCACGCGCATCTATCAGGCGAACCAGGCCGTGGCGACGCCGCGCGTCTACAAGGGCACGCTCGACGCCGTGAAGGTCGGCGTGCAGAAGGATCAGTTCGTCACGCTGCCCAAGGGCGCCGCCGACAAGGCCAAGCCGCAGGTCGAACTCAGCAGCCCGCTGATCGCGCCGCTCGCGGTTGGCCAGAAGGTCGGCACGGCGAAGTTCGTGGGCGCGGACGGCAAGGTGCTCGCGCAGGTTCCGCTCGTCGCGCTCGAAGCCGTGCCGCAGGCCGGTGTCGTCGGCCGCGTGTGGGATTCGCTCATGCTCATGGTCAACAAGAAGAAGTCATGACGTCCGCTTCAGCGACGCAGGCGGGCGAGCCGCTCGTCTGGCTCAACGGTGAAATGACGCCGCTTTCCGAAGCACGCATTCCCGTGCTCGATCGCGGCTTCATCTTCGGCGATGGCATTTACGAAGTCGTGCCCGTCTATGCGCTCGCTGATGGTGAAGGCACGGTGCGCGTGCCGTTTCGCATCGCGCAGCATCTCGCGCGTCTGAAGCGCTCGCTCGAGAAAGTCGCCATTGCAAATCCGTTCGACGAAGCGGGCTGGCGCGCGCTCCTCGCGCGTCTGATCGAGGCGAACGAGGTCGCAGGCGCGCTCGCGCGCGATGCCCACGCCAACTTCTACGTGCAGGTGACGCGCGGTGTGGCGCCGCGCGGCCACGCCTTCCCGGCGGCGGCCACGCCCACCGTGTTCGCGATGGTCAATCCGCTCAAGCTGCCGGGCGTGGCGCAGCGCGAGCACGGCGTGCGCTGTGTGACGGCTGAAGACAAGCGCTGGCTGAATTGCGACATCAAGTCGACCTCGCTGCTCGGCAACGTGCTGATGGCGCAGCATGCGGCGGAAAACGACGCGTTCGAAACGATCCAGCTGCGCGACGGCTGGCTCACCGAAGCGTCTTCGTCGAACGTGTGGGTCGTGAAGGGCGGCGCGCTCTTTGCGCCGCCGCGCAGCAACCGCATTCTCGAAGGCATTCGTTATGGCCTGATCGAGGAGCTGGCCGAGGCATGCAGCGTGCGCTTCGAAGCGCGCGAGATCGCCGAAGCCGAACTGCGCGAGGCGGATGAGATTCTCGTGACCTCGGCAACGAAGGAAGTGCTGGCGGTCGTCGCGCTCGACGGCAAGCCGGTAGGCGGCGGCAAGCCGGGCCCGGTCTATGCGTTGCTTCACGCGGCGTACCAGCGCGCGAAGCAACGCGAGGCGCAGGCTTTGCGCGCATCGGCCGCCGAGCTACAGGAAGTGGAGAAATGAACGTGACACAACAGGCCAACAACCCCGCAGCGAAAGAATCGTTGATCGAATTCCCCTGCGACTTCCCCATCAAGGTGATGGGCAAGACGCATCCGGAATTCCAGGACACCATCGTGACGGTGCTGCGCGAATTCGACGGCGGCTTCGACGCCACGACCATCGAGACGCGTCCTTCGAGCGGCGGCAACTACACGGGCCTCACCGTGACGGTGCGCGCCACGAGCCAGGCGCATCTCGACGACATCTATCGAGCCCTCACCGGGCATCCGATGGTGAAGATCGTGCTGTAAGCGAGCAGAAGGCATTCGAATGAAAAGGGCCGCAACGTGCGGCCCTTTTTGCATCTGGTGCCTGGCGGGTCGTCAAGGCACGTCGCCCACGCGTGCGCGTTGCGCCGCCGCGGCGGCCGTCATCAGCGGACCGGCTTCGCAAGCGTCCTCGTAAAGCCGCCTGAAGCGCGAGACCTCATCGAACACCCAGTCGCGGAACGCCTGCACGCGCTCGGTCTGCATGCGTTGCGGCGGGCAGATGAAGTAGTAGCGCCACGGGCTGGGGCCGTCGATGTCCTTGAAGAGGCGCACGAGACGCCCGAGTGTGATCTCGTGCGTGGCGAGCGAGCGGCGCACGAGCGCGATGCCCTGGCCGTCCATGGCAGCCTGCAGCAGGTTCGAGGAGTCCTGATAGAGCACGCCGCGCTTCGGTTCGTGCAGGTCCTGGAGGCCCGCGGCGTCGAACCACGGCCGCCAGAGTTCGTCGTCCGAGCGCAGGAGCGGCAGCGTCGCGAGTTCGCGCGGGTCGGTGGGCAGCTTGCCGCCGTTGAAATCGGGCGAGCAGGCGGGAAAGAAGATCTCGTCGAGCAGCAGTTCGGCGTGCAGCCCTGGATAGTGCCCGTAGCCGAAGCGGATGGCGACATCGACATCGTCGCGCGCAAAGTCGGTGAGCGAATTCGTCGATTGCAGCTCGACGTCCCATTGCGGATGCGCCTCGATGAAGCGGCCGATGCGCGGCGTGACCCAGCGCGCCGCGAACGACGACAGCATCGAAACCACGAGCCGCCGGTCGCGGTCGCCGGCGCGGATCTCCTGGGTGGCGTGCGCCAGCTGGTTGAGCGCGTCGCGCACCTGGCCGGCGTAGCGGCGGCCGGTGTCGGTCACGCGCACGCGTTTGCCGTCGCGGGCGAAGAGCGCCACGCCCAGCTCCGCTTCGAGCGCGCGGATCTGGTGGCTCACCGCGCCGTGCGTGACGAAGAGTTCGTCGGCGGCGCGCGAGAAGCTTTCGTGGCGGGCGGCGGCTTCGAAGGCCTTGAGCGCGTTCAGCGCAGGTAGCTGGCGCAGATCCATATCGTATTTTTTCTCACATAGCCGTGAAAATTGATCGTTTTGCTCGATCCCTTATGGTGTCTACGATTGTAGCTATCGAAGCAGGTCATTCGGAGTTGAAAATGAGAGAAATTTCTTCGGATATCACGTTTGAAGTGGCGGCCGATCAAACGGCCTCAGTGCGCGTCACGCGCAGCACGCGGCTGACCGTGAAGTGCGGCACCGTCTGGGTCACGCGCAGCGACGACACCGCCGACTACTGGCTCGAGCCCGGCCACACGCTGCGGCTGCGGCGCGGCGAGCGCCTGTGGATCGGCGCGGAAGGCGGCGCCCCCGCGTGGGTGGGCTTCGCGGCGCCGGCGCGCCTGAGTGAGCGCGTGGTCGACCTGGCCGCACGCGCCGCACAGCGCGCAGGCGTTCACATCGGCGACGGCTGGCGCACGGTTTGACCTGACGGCCAGTCATTCAAAGACGGCGGCGATGGGGCAACCCACCGCCGCCGTTATCCGCAGCATGCCCGGCGCGCTCGTCCCGAATTCGGTAGACTCCCGGAATCATGTGCGCCACCCCGGTTTCACCCTCGCAAATTCCATCCGACCCCGGCACAGCCGAGGCCGCGTCCCAAACGGCAAGTTCGCCCATCGTCGTGCGCTGGCGCGGCAACGAGGCTTATCAGACGAGCTTCGACGCGATGCGCGAGTTCACGGCCGCCCGTGACGCCAGGACGCCCGACGAAATCTGGCTCGTCGAGCATGCGCCCGTCTTCACGCTCGGCCAGGCCGGCAAGCCCGAGCACCTGCTCGTAGCGAACAGCGGCATCCCGCTCGTACAGATCGATCGCGGCGGGCAGATCACGTATCACGGGCCGGGCCAGGTGGTGGCCTACCTGCTGCTCGATCTGCGGCGCAGGAAGCTGATGGTGCGCGAGCTCGTCACGCTCATCGAGGACGCCGTGATCGAAACATTGGCGGCGTATAATCTCGCGGGCGAGCGCAAGGCCGGCGCGCCCGGCATTTACGTGCCGCAGGACGCCAGCGGCGCAAGCGCTGCGCACCCGGGCGCGAAAGTCGCCGCCCTCGGGCTGAAGATCCGCAACGGCTGCAGCTATCACGGCGTGAGCCTGAACGTGTCGATGGATCTGAACCCATTTCTCGCGATCAATCCGTGTGGATACGCCGGTCTCGAAACCGTCGATATGGCCACGCTGGGTGTCGAGGCGAGCTGGCGCGACGTCGCCGCCACGCTGGCGGCGCGGCTCGAGGCGAATCTCGCGGCGCACGCAGCAACACTTCTCGCGGTGGCCGAAGCGGCTGCCACAGACCCTTCAGCCGAAGCTGCCGGGATGAACCCGGCCGCAGAGGCGGCTGAAAAGGAAGCGACCGCTTACGCGGCCGCGATGGACCCGGCCGAAGCGGCCGTCTCAGGCGGGCAACCGCCGCAACCGCAGGCTGGCGTTGCACCGGCGGCCTGACTGGATCGAAAGCATGACTGACATCACTGCGAACCCCGCTGGCACCAACGCCGACGCCGTTCCCTACGACGCCACCGCAAAACAGAAGGCGCAGGCCAAGACCTCGCGCATTCCGATCAAGGTCATTCCCATCGAGAAGCTCAAGAAGCCCGAGTGGATCCGCGTGAAGGCGGCCACGGGCAACTCGCGCTTCTACGAAATCAAGAACATCCTGCGCGAGCACAACCTCCACACGGTCTGCGAGGAAGCGAGCTGCCCGAACATCGGCGAATGCTTCGGCAAGGGCACCGCGACGTTCATGATCATGGGCGACAAGTGCACGCGCCGTTGCCCGTTCTGCGACGTCGGCCACGGCCGCCCCGATCCGCTCGATCCGGATGAACCGACGAACCTCGCACGCACCATCGGCGCGCTCAAGCTCAAGTACGTCGTGATCACGAGCGTGGACCGCGACGACCTGCGCGACGGCGGCGCCGGCCACTTCACGGAGTGCATCCGTCAGGTGCGAGAGCAGTCGCCCGAAACGCGTATCGAGATTCTCACGCCGGACTTCCGCGGCCGTCTCGACCGCGCGCTGCAGATCCTCAACGCCGCGCCGCCGGATGTGATGAACCACAATCTCGAAACGGTGCCGCGCCTCTACAAGGAAGCGCGCCCGGGTTCGGACTACGCGCACTCGCTCAAGCTGCTCAAGGACTTCAAGGCGCTGCATCCCGAAGTCGCGACGAAGTCGGGCCTGATGGTGGGCCTCGGCGAAACCGAAGAGGAAATTCTTCAGGTGATGCGCGATTTGCGCGCGCACGACGTCGACATGCTGACGATCGGCCAGTACCTGCAGCCCTCGGAGCACCATCTGCCGGTGCGTTCGTACGTGCATCCCGACACCTTCAAGATGTACGAGGAAGAGGCGTACAAGATGGGCTTCACGCACGCGGCCGTTGGTGCGATGGTGCGTTCGAGCTATCACGCCGATCTGCAGGCGCATGGGGCAGGGGTGGTTTAAACAACTCCCGCTTCTCGCAAGCACGCAATCGAAAAGCCCGCTGAAAAGCGGGCTTTTTGCTTTGCGCCGCGCTCGAACAGCGCGACACACGCATCGATTCCAGCACCATCCACCTCAACGCGAAAAGCAATGCTTCAGCAGCGTCATTAGCTAACGCGGATAAGTTAGAACCGCCCGCCGTCAGACTCCCTATAGTCGGAACCTTCATTCACTCGAACGTCGTTCCGCCGGAGTCTCCCGATGAACCCTCGCGCTATCCCTGCATTCGCACGCCGCCCGCACATCGCCGCCGTCGCATTCGCCGCCGCCTGCCTCGCCAGCGCGTTCGGCGCGCCGCGCGCGCATGCCGAAACGCGCGAGGTCGTGATCGCGTATCAGGACATGGTGGTGCCGTGGCGCTATGCGCAGGCAACGGGCGAAGTCGAGAAGGAAACGGGCTACAAGGTCACCTACCGCAAGCTCGCGAGCGGCGCCGACGTGATCCGCGCGCTCGCCTCGGGCTCGGTGCAGCTCGGCGAGGCAGGTTCGAGCCCGATCGCGGCGGGCCTCTCGCAGGGCGTGGATCTCTCGCTGTTCTGGATTCTCGACAACATCAACGACGCCGAAGCGCTCGTCGCCCGCGATGGTTCGGGCGTGACGAGCATCGCGGGTCTGAAGGGCAAGACGATCGGCGTGCCGTATGTCTCGACCTCGCACTTTCACGCGCTCGTCGCGCTGCAGAACGCGGGCGTGAATCCCGTCGATGTGAAGATCGTCAACCTGCGTCCGTCCGAGGTCGCGGCCGCCTGGCAGCGCGGCAACATTGACGCGACCTACATCTGGGACCCCGTGCTCGCGCAGGTGAAGAAGAACGGCAAGGTGCTGATTACTTCGGGCCAGGTGGCGAAGGCCACGGGCAAGGCGACCTTCGACGGCTTCGTGGTCGACCGCAAGTTCGCCAAGGACAACGGCGATTTCGTCGCGAAGTTCGTGAAGGTGCTGGCCGCTGCCGACGCCGATTACAGCGCGCATCGCACGGCATGGAGCGCGGCTTCTCCGCAGGTGCAGGCCGTGGCGAAGGAGTCGGGCGCGAATGCCGCCGAAGTGCCCGCGAGCCTCGCGCTCTACGCGTTCCCCACGCCCGCCGAGCAAGCCTCGAAGGCATGGCTGGGCGGCGGCGCGCAGTCGGGGGCGGCGCAGTCGCTGCTCGCCACGGCCACCTTCCTCAAGGAGCAAGGGACGATCCAGAACGTGCTGCCCGACTACTCGGTAGGCGTCGATCCGCAGTACGTGCAACGCGCCGCTGCGCATTGAACGCCAGGAGCTTCGCATGAGCGCGCTCGCGATCCGCGATCTCACCGTCATCTACGAAGGCGCGCGACGTGACGCTGCGCCGAACGTCGCGCTCGCCAACGTGAACCTCGACGTGGCGAGCGGCGAGTTCGTCGTGGCGCTCGGCGCGTCGGGCTGTGGCAAGACCACGTTGCTCAACTGCATCGCGGGCTTCATCGAGCCAGCGCTTGGCGAGGTGCGCGTGAACGGCGCGCGCGTGGAGGGGCCGGGCGCCGAGCGCGGCGTGGTGTTCCAGAAGCACGCGCTCCTGCCGTGGCTCGACGTGCTGGATAACGTCGCGCTCGGCTTGCGCTTTCGGCGCGTGCCGAAGGCGCAGCGCGTGCGCATCGCGCGCGAGCAGCTCGCGCTCGTGGGCCTGGAAGCGCAGGCGCGCGAACGCGTGTATGCGCTCTCGGGCGGCATGCAGCAGCGCGTGGGCATTGCGCGCGCGCTCGCGAGCGATCCGCAGATCCTGCTGATGGACGAGCCGATGGGCGCCCTCGACGCCATGACGCGCGAGCAGGTCCAGACGCTCGTGCTCGACGTCTGGGCGCGCACGCAGAAGACGGTGTTCTTCATCACGCACAGCGTGGAGGAGGCGCTCTTTCTGGCGACGCGCATCGTCGTCATGACGCCGGGGCCGGGCCGCATCGAGCGCGAGTACGAGGTGCCGTTCGCGCGCCAGTATCTCGCCACGCGTAACGCGCGCGCCGTGAAGTCGTCGCCGGAATTCATCGCGTGGCGCGAGCGGCTGGTGGATTTGCTGCATGCGGACTCGGGCGCACACGTACACGAGGAGCCGGTATGAGCGTGCCGCACGAATCGTTGAGAGAAGTCGCGTTGAAGGCTCGCAGCGTCAATGCACCCGCTGCGCGCGAAGCGCAAACGGCGCGCTCGAAAGTCTGGCGCATGCCCGGCGAAGGCCCCACGGCGGCGCTGAGCGCGGCCTCGGTGGCGGGGCTCGCGCTGCTCTGGTGGCTCGCGACGCATCTGCACTGGCTGCCGCCGCTCTTCCTGCCGACGCCCGAAGCCGTCTGGCAAGCCTTCACCGACGCGCTGCACGGCCGCATCCAGGGCGGCCTGCCGCTCTCCGAGCATCTGTTCTGGAGCGCGCTGCGCGTGTTCGGCGCGTTCCTGCTGGCGGTGGTGACGGCCGTGCCCGTCGGCATTCTGATGGGCGTGTCGCGCGTCGCGCGCGGCCTGCTCGATCCGCCGCTCGAGTTCTACCGGCCGTTGCCGCCGCTCGCCTATCTGCCGCTCGTGGTGATCTGGTTCGGCATCGACGAGACGGCCAAGATCGTCGTGATCTGGCTCGCCTGCTTCGCGCCGATCGCGATGGCCGCGCGCGCCGGGGCGAAAAGCGCGAGCGTCGAGCAGATCCGCGCGGCGGCGTCGCTGGGCGGCAGCCTCGCGCAGATCGTGCGCTTCGTCGTGCTGCCCGCCGCCCTGCCGGAGATCCTCACGGGCCTGCGCATCGCCATCGGCTTTGGCTGGACCACGCTCGTGGCCGCCGAGATGGTCGCCGCCACGGCGGGCCTGGGACAGATGGTGCTCAACGCGTCGAGCTTCCTGCGCACCGACGTCGTGGTGATGGGCATCGTCCTGATCGGGCTGATTGCCTGGGGCTTCGATCTGGGCATGCGCGCGCTCGAACGGCGCCTCGTGCCGTGGAAGGGACGCGGCTAAGACGGCCCCCCTCTTTCTGGAAATCCGAACGCTCACGGGGCGCGATTCTGGAAAACCAGATTCGCGCCTTTGTTTGCTGGATAAAAATCCTTATAAATCAACGGCACGAGCGATTGCGCTCGCTGGCATTCTCCTTGCAATTAAGAACGCGCGGCCACCCAGGCCGCGACAAAAAAACAGCAACTATGCATGGGACCGGAGTAAGCGCTAAAGCGCTAACACCGGTCGCAAGGAGACAGCCGATGTCCGATCCCATCTTCCGGTTTCGCTGATCCCCAGTTTCGACCTGTCGCGGCCCGAACTCGCTTCGTTCGGCCATTGGCTTAACTCATTTGCAGGAACCACCGTGAAGAAACCTCTCCACAAAGTCCTCTATTTCCAGGTGATCGTGGCGATCGTCATCGGCGTGATCCTCGGCCACTACTGGCCTGCGATCGGCATCGACATGAAGCCGTTCGGCGACGCCTTCATCAAGCTCATCAAGATGGTGATCGGGCCGATCATCTTCTGTACCGTCGTGACCGGCATCGCCGGCATGGAGGACATGAAGAAGGTGGGCCGCGTGGGCGGCAAGGCGCTGCTCTACTTCGAGATCGTCTCGACCTTCGCGCTCGTGCTCGGCCTGATCGCCACGCACGTGCTGAAGCCGGGCGCGGGCTTCAACGTCGACGTCCATTCGCTCGACGCCAAGGCCGTGGCCAGCTTCGCCGAAAAGGCGCATGGCCAGAGCAGCGTCGACTTCCTGATGCACATCATTCCGGACACGATCACTTCGGCGTTCGCGCAGGGCGAGATCCTGCAGATCCTGCTGATCGCGCTGCTGTTTGGCGCCGTGCTCACGCAACTGGGCGAGCGTGGCCGCGTGGTGACCGAGTTCATCGACAGCATCTCGGGCGTGCTGTTCGGCGTCGTGAAGATCGTCACGAAGCTCGCACCGATCGGCGCGTTCGGCGCGATGGCGTTCACCATCGGCAAGTACGGCGTGGGCTCACTGATCCCGATGCTCAAGCTCATCGGCACGTTCTACCTCACGTCGATCGTGTTCGTGCTCGTCGTGCTCGGCGCGATCGCGCGCTTCACGGGCTTCTCGATCATCCGCTTCGTTTCCTACATCAAGGAAGAGTTGCTGATCGTGCTCGGCACCAGCTCGTCGGAATCGGCGCTGCCGCAACTGATGCAGAAGCTCGAGCGCCTTGGCTGCTCGCGCTCGGTCGTGGGCCTCGTCGTGCCGACCGGCTACTCGTTCAACCTCGACGGCACCAACATCTACATGACGATGGCGGTGCTCTTCATCGCCCAGGCGACCAACACCGACCTCACGTGGACGCAGCAGCTCACGCTGCTCGCGGTGACGATGCTCACCTCGAAGGGCGCGAGCGGCGTGACCGGTGCGGGCTTCATCACGCTGGCGGCCACGCTCGCCGTGGTGCCCACCATTCCGCTCTCGGGCATGGTGCTGATCCTCGGCATCGACCGCTTCATGAGCGAGTGCCGCGCGCTGACCAACATCGTCGGCAACGGCGTGGCGACGGTCGTGGTCTCGGCATGGGAGAAGGAGCTCGACCGCAACAAGCTGCGCGCCGTGCTCTCCGGCGAGGTCGAAGAAATGAAGGAAAGCGCAGGCGCGTAAGCCGCGCTGGGCGGGCGCGCACAAGCCGCGAGGCGCGCCGCCCGCCGATGTTTCGTCTCTCGATGTTTCGCGGCCATCGCCGCTGGGCGGCGCGAGCGTTCCCCTGCGTGAGCGCCGTCCGTTTTTGCCTTTCTCGCCTGACCAGGCGGCACGTTGCCTGAGTGCAGCGCCGCGCGCTGTCCGACCCGGACGCCCCGGCGCGGCCGTGTGCCACAATCTCCCTCATCCCCCTCGACCGTCTGGAAGCCGCTCACGTGACGCGCCGCCTCATCATCCTCTTCGCGCTCGCAGCCGGCCTCGTCGCGGTCTGCGCGCTGACGTGGGCGCTCACGTGGCAGACCGGCATCGACGCGCTGCGCCGCAACGCCGCCGTGCGCGGCGACCGCACCGCAGCTTCGCTCAAGAGCACGCTGGAGCGCTACGACTCGCTGCCCTATATCGTCGGCGAGCACCCGCTCGTGCAGGACGTGCTGGTCGATCAGAGACCCGAGTGGGTGGCCGCTGCGAACCGCTATCTCGAAGACGTGAACCGCCACGCGCGCGCCACGACGACCTACATCATCCGTGCCGACGGCGTGAGCATCGCGGCCAGCAACTGGCGCGACCCCGATAGCTTCGTGGGCGCGGATTACCGCTTCCGGCCGTATTTCATCGACGCGATGAACGGCGGCGTGGGGCGCTTCTTCGGCATCGGCACGATCTCGCACGATCCCGGCTACTACGTGTCGCAGCCCGTGCGGCGCGACGGCAAGATCGTCGGCGTGGCCGTGGTGAAGCTCAATCTCGAATGGTTTCCGGGCACCGACGCCTCGGAGCCGTTGCTCGTCACCGACGATCACGGCGTGATCTTTCTCTCCTCGGTGCCCGCGTGGAAGTACCGCACGGTGCGCCCGCTGCCGCCGGCCGTGGTGGCCTCGATCGACGCCACGCGCCAGTACGCGAGCGAGCCGATCGCGCCGCTGCCGACGAGCGTCGAACGCGTGTTGCCGGGCGGCGCCGACATCGTGCGCATGGGCGCGGGCCTACGCGCGCCGCGCTACCTGGAAACGCGCCGCTCCCTCGGCGAGCCCGACTGGCATCTCGTCACCATGTCGTCGATCGACCCCGTGCTCGAAGCCTCGCGCAACGCGACCATCATGACGGGCTTCGGCTACGTTTCGCTGTGCCTGTTCGGCTTCTACTGGCGCATGCGGCGCGCACGCGTGAAGGAGGTGATGCGCAGCCGCGCGATGCTGCAAAAGGCCTACGCGATGCTCAACGAGCGCGTGGCCGAGCGCACCGCCGATCTTTCGCAGGCCAACGAGCGCCTGCAGCGCGAGGTGGCGGAGCGCACGCGCGCCGAGGCGGAACTGCGCGCGACCCAGGACGAGTTGATCCAGGCGAGCAAGCTCGCCGCGCTCGGCCAGATGGCGGCGGGCATTACGCACGAGCTGAACCAGCCGCTCGCGGCGCTGCGCAGCTTCTCGGACAACACGCGCGTGTTTCTGGAGCGCGGCCAGTACGCGGCGGCCACCGAAAACCTCGAGGCGATCGGCTCGCTCACCGAGCGCATGGGCAAGATCGTCAACCAGCTCAAGCTGTTCGTCGGGCGCGCGCGACCCAGGAGCGCCCGCGCACCGGTCGCCCGCGCGCTGCGCAACTCGCTCGCGCTGCTCGGCAAGCGGCTCGACGGCGTGCGCGTGGATCTCACGTTGACGGAAGACGGCGCGCCGTCCGTGCCGCTCGACGTGGACGCCGACTACCCCGACCTGAGCGCGCAGAGCGACGACCTGCGTCTCGAACAGGTGCTCATCAACGTGCTCGGCAATGCGCTCGACGCCGTAGCGGGCCTGCCGTCGCCGCGCATCGCGATCGACGTGCAGGCGAGCGCCGCGACGCTCGCCATCGCAGTGAGCGACAATGGGCCGGGCATTCCCGACGATGTGCTGCCGCGCCTTTTCGAGCCGTTTTTCACGACGAAGGAAATGGGGCAGGGGCTTGGCCTCGGACTCGCCATTTCCTCGTCGATCGCACGCGACTGCGGCGGCTCGCTCACGGCCAGCAACGTGCCGGAAGGCGGCGCACGCTTCGTGCTGACGTTGCGCCGCTCGCGCGCGGATGCCGCGAGCGCGGCGCGTGCGGCGGGGTTGTGAGACTGGGTTGTGACGCTGGCTTTTGAATCAGGATGACGAACGAACATGGTGAACACCACGCCCGGCCGGGTGCTCTACGTAGAGGATGACGAACTCGTGCGCCGCGCGGGCGTGCAAAGCCTGCAGCTCGCGGGCTTCGACGCCGCCGGTTTCGCCAACGCGGAAGCCGCGCTGCCGCTCGTCGACGCCGACTTCGCAGGCGTCGTGGTGAGCGACATCCGCCTGCCGGGAATGAGCGGGCTCGATCTGCTCGCGCAATGCCACGAGCGCGCGCCCGAGGTGCCCATCATCCTCGTGACGGGCCACGGCGATATCTCGATGGCTGTGCAGGCCATGCGCGACGGCGCGTACGACTTCATCGAGAAGCCGTTTGCCTCCGAGCGCCTCATCGAAACGGTGCGGCGCGCGCTGGAGCGGCGCCTGCTCGTGCTCGAAAACCTCGCGCTGCGCCGCGAGCTGGCGGGACATGACACGCTCGCGCCGCGCATCATCGGCAAGAGTCCGGCGATCGAACAGGTGCGCAAGCTCATCGCGAACGTCGCGCCGACGGACGCCTCGGTGCTCATCAACGGCGACACCGGCGCGGGCAAGGAGCTGATCGCGCGCAGCCTGCACGAGCTTTCGCCGCGCCATGACAAACCGTTCGTCGCCGTCAACTGCGGCGCGCTGCCCGAACCGATGTTCGAGTCGGAGATGTTCGGCTACGAGGCGGGTGCGTTCACGGGCGCGGCCAAGCGCCGGATCGGCAAGCTCGAGCACGCGGGCGGCGGCACGCTCTTTCTCGACGAGATCGAGAGCATGCCGCTCTCGCTGCAGGTGAAGCTGCTGCGCGTGCTGCAGGACGGCGTGCTGGAGCGCCTCGGCTCGAACCAGCCGGTGCGCGCCGACCTGCGCGTGGTCGCGGCGGCCAAGGGCGACATGAGCGAGCACGTCGCGGCGGGGACCTTCCGGCGCGACCTGCTGTACCGGCTGAACGTCGTGACGATCGCGCTGCCGCCGCTGGCCGAGCGCCGCGAGGACATCGTGCCGCTCTTCGAGCACTTCCTGCTCGACGCGGCGGTGCGCTACCAGCGTCCCGCGCCGCTGCTCACCGAGCGCGACCGCATGCGGCTCGCGCAGCGCGACTGGCCGGGCAACGTGCGCGAGCTGCGCAATGCGGCGGACCGCCGGGTCCTCGGGATTCCCGACGATCTGTCGGCCGGCGCGGCGGCCGGCGCGGACGACGCGTTGCCGCTCAAGGAGCGCGTGGAGCAGTACGAACGCGCGCTGATCGCCGACGCCCTGCAGCAGAGCAACGGTGCGGTCGCCCAGGCCGCCGAGCGGCTGCAGATGGCGAAGGCCACGCTGTACGAGAAGATCCGCCGCTATGGGCTGGTGGCGAGAGGCGAGGCGTAAAGCGGCACAAGAAGGCATAAAAAAAGCAGCGGGTTACCGCTGCTTTTTTATTGGCTACGTGAATCGCGTATCAGGTCGCCAGCGCCTTCTGCAGCAACTGGTCGAGTTCGGCGAACTGCGGCTCGCCGACGTAGCGCTTGAGGATCTTGCCGTCGCGGCCGATCACGAACGTGGTGGGCGTGAGCTGGACATTGCCGAACTGCCTGGCCGCCGAGCCGTCGTCCATCGCCACCTTGAACGGCAACTGGCGCGTTTGCGCGTAGTTGGCCACGTACATCGGCGCGTCGTAGTTCATCGCCACCGCGACGAACTCGAGACCTTCGCCCTTGAAGCGGTTATAGGTCTGGACCATCTTCGGCATTTCCGCCATGCAGGTGGTGCAGCTCGTCGCCCAGAAGTTGACGAGATAGACCTTGCCCTTGAGGTCGTGCGTGGAGACCTTCTGGCCGGACAGAAGCGTGAAGGTCGCGTCGGGCACGCGCTGCTGGCTGCCGAAGAACGCGAAGTAGCCGGCCACGGCGATCGCGACCACGACCATCGCCGCGCCAATGCGCATGAGCGCGCCGGAACGCTTGTTCGAGGAATTTGGGGATGCAGCGGTCATGAGCCTTGCCTCGTGCGCCGATGGGCGCGGGTGTTGAGCGCAAATATTGTAGCGCCGAATTTCCCGGCATAGCGGTTGCGAGACAACATCCGGGTATGCGCCGAAGGATAATGTCGCGCACCTTTCACTTCTGTGACGAACCGCGCCCCATGGTCCTGGACATCCTTCGCCGTGCCCGACTCCCGTTGAACCTGCCGATGCGCGCCCTCGTTCCTGCCCGCTCGGCGACGCTGGGCGTACTCGCCGCCGCGTTCGCGCTGGCCGCCTGCTCGCCGACTTACGACTGGCGCACGATTTCGAACGACGCGAGCGGTTACTCGATCGATCTGCCGGCCAAGCCCGACAAGGACGAGCGCCGCATCGACGTGAGCGGCACGCCGATGCGCATGCGCGTGCAGACGGCCGAAGTCGCCGGCGACGTGTTCGTGGTCGGCACGCTCGATCTGCCCGACGCGCAGCCCGCGACGCAGCAAAAGGCGCTCGAGTTCCTGCGCGCGGGCCTCGCGCGCAACGTGGGCGCGCCTGCCGAGGCGCACGCAGTGGCGGTGCCGCTCGCGGCGGGCGGCACGGTCGAGGGCGTGGAGATGCGCATGGCCGGCAACGCGGGCGCCAACGGCGAGACGCGCACGATCCATGCGCGGCTCGTCGCAAAGGGCGCGCGCGCCTACCAGGTCGCGATCGTCGGGCGCACCGAGCCGCCGGTTGAGCAGATCGACCAGTTCTTCGGATCTTTCAAGCTGTACTGAGTTTTGGGACTCCGCAGTACGCCTCGCGCCGCGATGTTTCACTCACGCAGCGGCGGGCGTTTGGGGGACGAAGTGAAGGTTGCGCTGCAGGTAAACACGCTAATTACCGGATTTGATTGAGGGTTTACCGGTTACCCACAGGAGCTGTGGGTAACTTTGTGGAAAACAACGCCGCGTTGGCCGGAAAGGGCCGTCCTGTGGGCTTTCTGTTAGTTTTGGCCGCTTTTCTGTAAATCCAGAAGGGTAGAAGAATCAATGGGTTATCCAAACGGCCGCGGCGTAATGCGAACAATGCTCAGAACCGGGGCCAAGACGACGAAATGTGCATAAGTCAAGTCTCGACTTCGACTTATTGGCGCTATTCACATTCCCCGCAGCGCAAAGCGGCGGCGTTCTACGGCGAAACCGGCGCTGTGCATGGCTACCGCTCGGCAAACACGCGCCGGTATTGCACGGCCTCCGCCACATGCGCAGCTTCGGGCATCGCGGCGCCCGCGAGATCGGCGATCGTGCGCGTGACCTTGAGCACCCGGTAGTGCGCTCGCGCCGACCAGCCGAAGCGCTCGCCCGCTTCGCGCAGCAGCGCTTCTGCGGCGGCGTCCGGCTGGCAGACTGCGTCGGTCTCGCGGCCGGTCAGTTCGCGATTGGTTTTCCCCTGGCGCGCCAGCTGGCGCTCGCGTGCCGCCTGCACGCGAGCGGCGATCGCAGCGCTCGGTTCGGCGTTCGTGCTCGCGCGAGCGGCCAGTTCGGCGGGCGGCAGCGCCGGAATCTCGATCTGGATGTCGATGCGGTCCAGCAGCGGCCCCGAGAGCTTGCGCAAATAGCGCGCGGCGCTTTCGGGCGTGCAGCGGCAGCGACCGGCGGGGTCGCCGCGCCAGCCGCACGGGCAGGGATTCATCGCGGCGACGAGCTGACACGCGGCCGGAAAGTCGGTTTGCCACGCGGCGCGCGAAATCGTGATCGCGCCCACTTCGAGCGGCTCGCGCAGGGTTTCGAGGACGTGACGGTCGAACTCGGGCAGCTCATCCAGAAATAGCACCCCTAAATGCGCGAGCGTGATCTCGCCCGGCTGTGGCGGATTGCGGCCGCCGATCAGCGCGGCTGCACTCGATGAATGATGCGGTGCGCGAAACGGCCGCTTGCGCCATTGCTGCGGCGTGAAGCCGGCCGCGCTGGCGGAGAGCAGGGCGGCGGAGGCGAGCGCCTCGTCGTCCGTCATGGGGGGCAGGAGCCCGGGCAGGCGCGCGGCGAGCATCGACTTGCCGGCGCCCGGCGGCCCCACCATCAACAGATGGTGCCCGCCGGCCGCAGCGACTTCGAGCGCCCGGCGCGCGCCGCGCTGGCCGACCACGTCGGCCAATCGGGGGGCGCGGCGGCCGGTGCGGCTTCGAGGGCGCTCGCGCGCACGGGGGCGAGGCGCGCTTCGGGATCGACGCCGGCAAGGTGGGCGCACAGGGAGCGCAGGTCTGCCGCGCCGTACACCGCGACATCTGGCACGAGCGCCGCCTCGGCGGCGTTTTGCGCAGGCAGATAAAGCTCGGGCATGCCGGAGCGCGCTGCTTCGCCGGTTTCGGTGTCAGGAATCCGAAGGATGATGCTTTCGGCTATGGCGTCACGGCTGGACGCGGCCGCTTCGTCGACGCGCGCTGCGTGATCCCTATGCGCGCGTGCCGTGCCGCAAGCCATGGCGAACGCGCCGCGCATGGGCCGCACGGCGCCGGTGAGCGAAAGCTCGCCCGCAAACTCCCGGTGCGCGAGCGCAGCAGCCGGAAGCTGCCCGCTCGCCGCGAGAATGCCGAGGGCGATCGGCAGATCGAAGCGGCCGGATTCCTTGGGTAAATCGGCGGGCGCGAGATTGACGGTAATGCGCCTCACCGGGAAATCGAAGCCGCAGTTCGAGAGCGCGGCGCGCACGCGCTCGCGGCTTTCGCGCACTTCGAGATCGGGCAGCCCGACGATGGAAAACGACGGCAGCCCGTTGGCGAGATGGACTTCGACGGTGACTTCGGGCGCGCGGCCAGCAGCCGGCGCGCGGCTGCGCACCACGGCAAGCGACATGGGATTCTCCGGAAGGCTCGCATGCGGGAGTGGCGCGCGTTCTACGAAGCTTCGGACTGGGCTTCGTACATGTTTCGCGCGCCGTGCATGCGCCAGGCTGGTGAGGCGTATGCCCCTTTACGGTTCCATTGCGATCACGCTACGGATCGCTTGCGGCGGTGCGGCAGTGGAGCTGCACTCGATTGCGCACAGGAGTGCGCAAAGAAATGATCAGGAGGACTGGCTAGTCACCGGCAGCTTCTGCTCGAGCTCGGCCACGCGGCGCTCGAGTTCTTCGAGGCGCTGGCGCGTGCGCACGAGCACCTGCGTTTGCGCGTCGAATTCCTCGCGCGTGACGAGGTCCAGCTTCGAAAAGCCTTGCGACAACATTGCGCGAACATTGCGTTCGACATCGCGCGCCGGCGAGTTCTTGAGCAGATCGCTCACGCGCGATTGCAGATCATTGAATACGTCGTTTGGTTGCTTCATTCGATTCCCCTTCGCTGCACAAAAAATGTGCAAGTTTTGTTTCGCCTGTGCCCCGCGTTGGACCGTGATCGATCTTGGTGCGAATTCGCAGGGCCACGGCCAGGTATGCGCGGAACTGGTGCGCACCCCCGGCCCGTGTGCTTCGCACTGTGGCGCGGCGGGCCACTTCCCGCCGCTATGCGGCGCCCAGCGCGGCAGCGATGCCTGAGAACACTGTAGCAACGTTCCCCCCGCCACGCCACCGCGCGCGCGCCACGCTGGCCGTTCGGCCAGGGCCTTGCGCGCCGCGCCCCTCAAGGCGCGGACCGGCATTGTCCATGGCTTTGGGCGCGCTTGCATCGAAGTCCATCACATCGGCTTCGTGCACGGGCTGCAGCAAATTGGCACGGGTGTTGCTAATACTGCCCCGCGCACCGAACGACGGTTGGCTCACGGTGTGCCAGCGACGCGGCGAAACATCATGCCCCGTTCGCGAGGCGCCCGTTGCAGAAGCAAACAAAGGAATGAAGCAAACCACAGCGAGGACTACATGAAACTCATTACAGCAATCATCAAGCCGTTCAAGCTCGATGAGGCGCGCGAAGCCCTTTCGGCGATCGGCGTTTCGGGGATCACGGTGACGGAGGTGAAGGGCTTCGGCCGCCAGAAGGGGCACACCGAGCTGTACCGCGGCGCGGAGTATGTCGTCGACTTCCTGCCGAAGGTGAAGATCGAAGCCGCCGTGGCCGACGACATCGTCGAGCAGGCCATCGAGGCGGTCGAACGCGCGGCCCGCACGGGCAAGATCGGCGACGGCAAGATTTTCGTCACACCGATTGAACAAGTGATCCGCATCCGCACCGGCGAGACCGGCGCCGACGCGCTGTAAAGCTAAAGAGACCGAGACAAGAGGAAAGAGGAAACCGAGATGCGCAAACTTTTGATGTCCCTGATGATGGCCGGCTCGCTGCTGGCCGGCGGCGTCGGCGCCGCGCTTGCGGACGACGCATCCGCGCCCGCCGCGGCCTCCGCGCCTGCCACCGCCGCTTCGGCGCCCGATGCGTCCGCCGCCGCTCCGGCTTCGGCGCCCGCCGCCGACGCGGCTTCGGCCCCGGCAGCCGCCGCAAGCGCCCCGGCCGACGCATCGGCTGCCGCCGCAGCCGCCGCGCCCGCCGCACCGACCGCGCCGTTCTCGGTCGATTCGTCGAAGATCAACTCGGGCGACACCGCGTGGATGCTGACCTCCACCGCGCTCGTGCTGTTCATGACGATCCCGGGCCTCGCGCTCTTCTACGGCGGCATGGTCCGCAAGAAGAACGTGCTCGCGACGCTCATGCAGAGCTTTGCGATCACCTGCGTCGTCACCGTGATCTGGACGGTGGTTGGCTACTCGATCGCGTTCACGCCGGGCGGCTCGTTCATCGGCGGCTTCTCGCGCATCTTCCTTGAGGGCATGAACTACATCAAGGGCGACAAGGCGACGACGCTCACCGTGAGCCACCTCGCACCGACCATCCCCGAGACGGTGTACTTCGTCTATCAGATGACGTTCGCGATCATCACGCCGGCGCTCATCACCGGTGCGTTCGCCGACCGCATGAAGTTCTCGGCGATGCTCGTGTTCATGTCGCTGTGGTCGATCATCGTCTACTCGCCGATCGCGCACATGGTGTGGGAGCCGACGGGCTGGCTCGCCAGCGCCGGCATTCTCGACTTCGCGGGTGGCACGGTCGTGCACATCAACGCCGGTATCGCGGGCCTCGTGTGCTGTCTCGTCCTCGGCAAGCGTGTGGGTTACGGCCGCGAAGTGATGGCGCCGCACAACCTCGTGCTCACGCTGATCGGCGCGGCCATGCTGTGGGTGGGCTGGTTCGGCTTCAACGCGGGTTCGGCAGTCGCGGCTGACGGCCGTGCCGGCTTCGCGATGCTCACGACGCAAGTCGCTACCGCCTGCGCCGCGCTCGGCTGGATGTTCGCGGAGTGGATCGCCAAGGGCAAGCCGTCGGTGCTCGGCATCGCTTCGGGCGCCGTGGCGGGTCTCGTGGCCGTGACGCCGGCATCGGGCTTCGTCGGCGTGCTGGGCGCGATCGTGATCGGCGTGGTGGCGGG
The DNA here is from genome assembly GCF_000519185.1 of Paraburkholderia nodosa DSM 21604. Classification (GTDB taxonomy): domain Bacteria; phylum Pseudomonadota; class Gammaproteobacteria; order Burkholderiales; family Burkholderiaceae; genus Paraburkholderia; species Paraburkholderia nodosa. The sequence continues at coordinate 107,041 of NZ_JAFA01000001.1, forward strand.
CGTGGTCTGCTTCTGGTCGGCGACGTGGCTCAAGCACAAGTTCAACTATGACGACTCGCTCGACGCGTTCGGCGTGCACGGCATCGGCGGCATCATCGGTGCGCTGCTGACCGGCGTGTTCGCGGTGAAGGACATCGGCGGTGCGGATGGCAGCGTCATTCTGCAAGCCAAGGGCGTGCTCACGACTCTCATCTACAGCGGCGTGGTGAGTTTCGTCCTGCTGAAGGTGATCGACATGGTGATGGGCCTGCGTGTTTCGGAAGAAGAAGAGCGCGAAGGGCTCGACGTGGTTCTGCATGGCGAGCGCGTGGAATAAGCGCGCCGCGTTCGATGGTTTGATCTAGCAGGGCAGCAAGCAGCGACCTGGGCCCGCCGTTTCGGCGGGCCCTTTTCTTATGCGCATCGGGCGCCGGGTGTGGGCCTTGCTCCCGCGGGAGGGAGCGAGGGTGGAATAAGTGCCTCGCCCGCGCGTTCGCATAGTGCCCCTTCAGTCCGTGGGCCCAATTGCGCCGGGCGGCGCGGGCGGTCCAGAATGGATATCCGGCGTGAATATCCGTGCGCGGAACGCTCGATTGACCCTACTGTGCTCAAGGGATTTCACGACGGAGGTTCATGAGGGCATCCCGTCTTGCAACTGGCGCAATCGTCCCCAGATAAACGACCGGTTTCCCTACAATCAAAGCATTTCGTCTGCGAGTCACCCCTTATGGTCCCGCATCTGGTTACGGCGTTGAACGGCCCGCTCCTCGAACTGGAGCAGCGCATTCTCGACGCGACGCCGGCCATCGAGCGCTGGTTCCGCCTCGAATGGCAGGAGCACACGCCGCCGTTCTACGCTTCGGTCGACCTGCGCAACGCCGGCTTCAAGCTCGCGCCGGTCGACACCAACCTGTTTCCCGGCGCCTTCCACTGCTTGCCGCAGGAAGTGCTGCCGCTCGCCGTGCAGGCGGCCATGGCCGCCATCGAAAAGATCTGCCCGGACGCCAAGAACCTGCTGGTGATTCCGGAGATGCACACGCGCAACGCGTTCTATCTGGAGAACGTCGCGCGACTCGCCACGATCATGCGCCAGGCGGGCCTGAACGTGCGCTTCGGCACGCTCGACGAAACGATCGCCGGGCCGGTCACGATCTCGCTCGCGGACGGCCAGAAGATCGTGCTCGAACCGCTCGAGCGGTCGCAGCGGCGCCTGGGCCTGAAGAACTTCGACCCCTGCTCGATTCTGCTGAACAACGATCTGTCGGGCGGCATTCCGCCCGTGCTCGAAAACCTGCACGAGCAGTACGTGCTGCCGCCGCTGCATGCGGGCTGGGCGGTGCGCCGCAAGTCCACGCACTTCTCCTGCTACGACGACGTGGCGAAGAAGTTCGCGAAGATGGTGGGCGTGGACCCGTGGATGATCAATCCGTACTTCGCGCACGTGGAAGGTGTCGATTTCGAGGCGCGCACGGGCGAGGAGCAAGTCGCGACCGCCATCGACGCCGTGCTCAAGAAGATCGCGAAGAAGTACCGCGAGTACGGCATCACCGAAAAGCCCTATGTCGTCATCAAGTCCGATGCCGGCACGGACGGCCGCGGCGTGATGACGGTGCACGACGCCTCGGAGGTCGCCGCACTCACGAAGCGCGAACGTGCGAAGATGTCGGCCACGAAGGACGGGCTCGAAGTGCACGACGTGATCGTGCAGGAAGGCGTCTACACGTTCGAGCACATTGGCGACGAAGTGGCCGAGCCGGTCGTGTACATGATCGACCGCTATGTGGTGGGCGGCTTCTACCGCGCGCACGGCAGCCGCGAGCGCGACCAGAACCTGAACGCGCCGGGCATGCACTTCGTGCCGCTCGGCTTCGAGCACACGGCGCTGCCCGACACGCGCGCGAAAGCGGGTGCGGCGCCGCCGAACCGCTTTTACATGTACGGCGTGGTGGCGCGGCTCGGCTTGCTGGCGGCCTCGGTCGAGCTGGAGAAGACCGACCCCGAAGCGATCCAGGTCTGAGCCAGCCGTCATCATTCACACAATTGAACGCAGCGCCCGCCACCGTGCGGGCGTTGCCGTCATGAAAGCAGGCACCACACCAGGCGCCATGCCAGACGTCAAGCAGCGACAGGACAGGGACAAGGCAGAGACGATATGGACATTCTCTTCATCGCCGATCCGCTCGAGCGGTTCAAGATCTACAAGGACTCGACCTACGCGATGATGGCCGAGGCCGCGAAGCGCGGCCACCGGCTCTTCGCGTGCGAGCCTCAGCATCTCGCTTGGGTGAACGGCCAGGTGGAAGCCGACGTGCGGCGCTTCACGATCATCGGCGATACGGCGGACCTGCATCGCGAAACGTGGTTCGAAGCCACGGCCGATGCGCGCGCGCTCACCGGCTTCGACGCCGTCGTCATGCGCAAGGACCCGCCGTTCGACATGGAGTACGTCACGTCGACGTGGCTGCTGGAGATCGCCGAGCGCGCGGGCGCGAAGATCTTCAACAAGCCGCAGTCGATTCGCGATCACTCGGAAAAGCTCGCCATCGGCGAATTTCCGCAGTTCGTCGCGCCGACGCTCGTCACGCGCAGCGCGGCGCGCCTGCGCAAGTTCCATGAGGAGCACCAGGACGTGATCCTCAAGCCGCTCGACGGCATGGGCGGCATGGGCGTGTTCCGCGTGAAGGCGGACGGCATGAACCTCGGCTCGATCATCGAGATGCTGAGTCACGACGGGGCGCGCAGCGTGATGGCGCAGAAGTTCATCCCCGAAATCAAGGCCGGCGACAAGCGCATTCTGCTGATCGGCGGCGAGCCGGTGCCGTTTTCGCTCGCGCGCATTCCTCAGGGCAATGAGGTGCGTGGCAACCTGGCGGCGGGCGGACTCGGCGTCGCGCAGCCGCTCACGGAGCGCGACATGGAGATCGCCAAGGCCCTCGGCCCGACGCTCGCGGCACGCGGCCTGCTGCTCGTAGGGCTCGACGCCATCGGCGACTGGCTCACGGAGGTCAATGTCACGAGTCCGACGTGTTTCCGCGAAATCATGGAGCAGACGGGCTTTGACGTGGCCGCCATGTTCATCGACGCGCTGGAGCGCGCGGCGGCCTGAGTCTGGCCTGAGTCCGGCTTCGAAGCGGGGACCGGGCGCATTTGAAGCCCGCACCTGGAGCGCGGACTTGAAAGCCGCGTGTATGGCTGCATTTGCCGGATGTGGGCGCCTCGCAGGGTGGGCGCTCCATCGAGACCTTGACTGGCGGGCAGTTTCGGACCACGAAAGGTCGAGCGCGTGTGCGGAGCCTGTGAATCGCGCGCGACATCTGTCGCCGCTGTGAGCAGAACCGCCTCGCGTGCGCGAAAATGACCCTGCTACAATGCCGCGAGCCCGCGTTCCGGGCTGGCAAGCCGGCGTCGACAAGACGTTCTGGCTGCCGCGCGGCGCGTGTTCCGACCCTGCGAGCTCACGGCTGGCTGCGGGGTTGGCGCTGCAGGACGCGATCTACGGATCGTCCGAGCATCAACCGGAGCCGTTTTTTGCAGTCAAGCTGACATGGCAGGGATTCTGATCATTGCGCACGCACCGCTCGCTACCGCGCTACGCGAGTGCATCGCGCATATCTATGGCGGTTGTCCGGCGCGCATCGGCGCGCTCGACGTGCTCCCCGACAGCGACCCGGCTGAAGTGGTCGCCAAGGCGAATTCGGAGATCGAGCGCTTGCGCGAGGACAACGGCGCGCTCGTGTTGACCGACATGTTCGGCGCCACGCCTTCGAACATCGCGGCGCGCCTCGCCACGGTGCCCGAAGTGCGCGTGCTGGCCGGCGTGAATCTGCCGATGCTGGTGCGTGCCGTGTGCTACCGCGCAACGCCGCTCGACACGCTCGTCGAAAAGGCGCTGGCCGGCGCGAGCAAGGGCGTCCAGACCATCGGTCCGACCATGCCGCCCGTTGCGAGCGCGAGCGAATGCGGCTGCCCGCCCACGCCCTGCACCGAGGCCGCGGCCGACGCGACAAAGCAGGCCGCGAATCCGGTAGCCGGCCAGAGCGCAAGCCAGCCTGCCGCCGCGACGCGGGGCACTGCTTGCACCGGCGGCGTTGCGGCCGGCGTTTTCAGGCCGGCAGGCAGCACCTGAAGCGGCGGCGCGCCACCGAAAGCCAACAACAAGGCACACCGAAACAACCCAGTCACACTTCCACACACCGCGTCCGGATCGACCTATGCTGCAACAAGAAACGACCATCGTGAACAAACTCGGCCTGCACGCGCGGGCGTCGGCGAAGCTGACGCAGCTCGCAGGCAACTATCAGGCGGAAATCTGGATGAGCCGCAACGGCCGCCGCATCAACGCCAAGAGCATCATGGGGGTCATGATGCTGGCGGCAGGCATCGGCAGCACGGTGATGATCGAGACCGAAGGCCCGGACGAGGCCGACGCCATGAGCGCGCTGCTCAAGCTGATCGCCGATAAGTTCGGCGAAGGCCAGTAAGACGCGCGCAGTCGACGCGCCTTGCCCGGAACGCCGCGGTTTGCCGCGGCGTTTTTGTTTGTGCGCGGGGAGTGCTGCACAAGGCCGCAGCCGCGCGCGAACACGCGCGCATGGCCACATTCGGCCGCGCTGGAATTTATAATCATCGCCGGGGTCTGAGAGAGCGCATTGCAGCGGTTTGCCGCAGCATCAAATAACCAGAGGAGGTGCGCGTGCCGTTCACGCTGCATGGAATTCCCGTATCACGCGGTATAGCCATCGGGCGAGCGTATCTGATCGCCCCGGCTGCACTCGACGTCGACCATTACCTCATCGAGCACGCGCAGATCGAAGACGAAATCGAGCGCTTTCGCGCGGCGCTCCAGGCGGTCGAGCGGGAGCTCGACGCGCTGCGCGCCGACCTTGCCGCCGACGCCCCTTCCGAAATGGGGGCATTTATCGGCGTTCACCTGATGATCCTGAACGACGTGATGCTCGTGCAGGAGACCATCGATCTCATCCGCACGCGCCGCTTCAATGTGGAGTGGGCGCTTACCGAACAGCTCGAACGCCTCTCGCGTCACTTCGACGACGTAGAGGACGAGTACCTGCGCGAGCGCAAGGCCGATATCGAGCAGGTCGTGGAGCGCGTGCTGAAGTCGCTCGCGGGCGCCATGCCCCATTCGCTGCACGGCGGCTGCGACGAGATGATCGTCGTCGCGCACGACATCGCGCCGGCCGACATGCTGCAGTTCAAGGGGCAATCTTTCCAGGGTTTCGTCACCGATCTGGGCGGGCGCACCTCGCACACGGCGATCGTCGCGCGCAGCCTCGGCATTCCGGCGGCGGTGGGCGTGCAGCAGGCGAGCGCGCTGATCCGCCAGGACGATCTCATCATCGTCGACGGCGACCATGGCGTCGTGATCGTCGATCCCGCGCCCATCGTGCTCGAGGAGTACACCTACCGGCAAAGCGAGATGGCGCTTGAGCGGCGCAAGCTACAGCGCCTGAAGTTCTCGCCCACGCAAACGCTGTGCGGCGCGAAGATCCAGCTCTACGCGAACATCGAGCTGCCCGACGACGCGCAGGCCGCGCTCGACTCGGGCGCGACGGGCGTGGGCCTCTTTCGCACCGAGTTCCTGTTCATGAACCACAAGAACCACTTGCCGGAAGAGGAGGAGCAGTACGCCGCCTACCGCCGCGCGGTGGAGCTCATGAACGGGCTGCCCGTGACGATCCGCACGATCGACGTGGGCGCGGACAAGCCGCTCGACGCCATGAGTGCGAGCGACGGCTACGAGACGGCCGCGAACCCGGCGCTCGGCCTGCGCGCGATCCGCTGGAGCCTGTCCGAGCCGCAGATGTTCCTCACGCAGCTACGGGCGATCCTGCGCGCCTCGGCGTTCGGTTCGGTCAAGATCCTGATTCCGATGCTCGCGCACGCCCAGCAGATCGACCAGACGCTCGACCTGATCCGCGAGGCGAAGCGTCAGCTCGACGACGCCGGGCTCGCCTACGATCCCAACATCCAGGTCGGGGCGATGATCGAGATTCCGGCGGCGGCGCTCGCGCTGCCGATGTTCCTGCGCCGGCTCGATTTCCTCTCGATCGGCACCAACGACCTGATTCAGTACGCGCTCGCTATCGACCGGGCCGACAATGCGGTGGCCGACCTGTACGATCCGCTGCATCCGGCCGTGCTGCAGCTGATCGCGCATACGCTGCGCGAGGCGAAGCGCGCGGGCGTGCCGGTTTCGGTGTGCGGGGAGATGGCGGGCGACCCGTCATTTACGCGTTTGCTGCTCGGCATGGGTCTCACCGAGTTTTCGATGCACCCGAGCCAGTTGCTCGTGGTGAAGCAGGAGATCCTGCGCTCGCAGCTCAAGACGCTGGAAAAGCCGGTGGCGGAGGTGCTGGCCGCATACGAGCCCGAGGAACTGCAGGTGGCGCTGCAGCGTGTTGCGCAGGCCTGAGCGGTCGCCCACACTGACGCGAAAATGCAAAAAGCCCCGGCATGTCCGGGGCTTTTTGTTTGCCTTGGCTCGCGCGGGCTTCAGGCGTGCCGGTGACGCTCGCCGCACACCGGGCAATCCGGCTGGCGCGCCACGCGCATCGTGTTCCACTCCATGCGCAGCGAGTCGAGCATCATGAGCCGCCCGACGAGTGTCGTACCGATACCGCCGATCACGCGCAGCGCCTCGGCAGCCTGCATCGCGCCGATGATGCCCACCGTCGGCGCGAACACGCCCATCGTCGAGCACGCCACTTCCTCGAATGGCTGATCTTCGGGAAACACGCAGGCGTAGCAGGGCGAGGCGTCGTCGCGGAAGTCGAAGGTGCTGATCTGGCCGTCGAAGCGCAACGCCGCGCCCGAAACGAGCGGCACGCCGTGCTTCACGCACGCGCGGTTGATGGCGTGGCGCGTGGCGAAATTGTCGGTGCAGTCGAGCACGACCGTCGCGCCCGGCACCTGGGCGTCGAGCCACACATCGTCGATGCGCGTTTGCAGCGCGTTCACCTTCACCTCGGGATTCAGGCGCGCGATGGCGTCGCGGCCCGACTCGACCTTCGCGCGGCCGACCGACGCCGTCTCGTGCATGATCTGCCGCTGCAGGTTGGTGAGGTCGACGGTGTCGTTGTCGACGAGCGTGAGGGTGCCCACGCCCGAGGCCGCGAGGTACATCGCCGCCGGCGATCCCAGGCCGCCCGCGCCCACGACGATCGCATGCGCGTCGAGAAAGCGCTGCTGCGCCTCGATGCCGATCTCGTCGACGAGGATATGGCGGGAATAGCGAAGGAGTTGGTCGTCGTTCATCGCGATGCGCTGGTTCGATGGCGCTGCGATGGACCTCGAGAGCCTGGATGGCCCTGAATGGGGAAGCGCGCGCCGGGGAAATACCGTGCCGTTATTGTAACGACGCCAGCGGCTGGAGGAGGGGCGGCCTCGCGACCGGCGCACAAGGCGCGAGGGTCGCGAGGCGGTACGGCATGTTACTTCGCCGGAGCCGGAGCGGAGGCCGGCGCGGCAGCGGAGCCCGGAGCCGGCGCCATGATGAGGGCGCCCGGCTTCACGGCGATCGGCGCGGAAGCCGAGGTAGGCGGCTTCTGCTGCGCGAGGCGGCGCTCCATCGGCGACTTCGATTCGGCCACCGGCTTGCCCTGGAGCTTGTTCAGCGCCTGCTGGAGCATGTAGTCGTCGGTGGAACCGAACTCGACCGGCTTGCGCTCGCGATCCTTCTGGCGCTGCTCCGGCGTCTTCTTGTCGTTCTGCTCTTCGAGCTGACGCAGCATGTCCATGCGCTCCTGCTCGCGCACTTCCTGCTCCTTCTTCTCGTCCGGATCCTGCGTGTTGGCGAGGTGGTTCTGGTAGTCCACTTCGCGCGTGACGAGTGCGTCGTCCGGATCGCCGTCGGCGTACTGGTCGACCGCGATATCAGGACGGATGCCCTTGTTCTGGATCGAGCGGCCGCTCGGCGTGTAGTAGTACGCCGTGGTCAGGCGCAGCGCCGTGTCGGCCGTCATCGGGCGCACGGTCTGCACCGAGCCCTTGCCGAACGTCGTCTTGCCGACGATGAGCGCACGCTTCGAGTCCTGCAGCGCGCCCGCCACGATTTCCGAGGCCGACGCCGAATAGGCGTTGGTCAGCACGACCATCGGCACGGTCTTGAACTCGGCCGCCTCGCCCTTGAGCGGGTCGCCATCGAACGACGGCAGGCGGTAGTTCTCGTAGGTGTCGCGGTAGACCTGCTTCGAGTCCGGGATCTGGCCGTTCGTCGAGACGACGACCGAATCCGGCGGCAGGAACGCGCCCGCCACGCCCACGGCGCTTTGCAGCAGGCCGCCGCCGTTGTTGCGCAGGTCGAGGATGATGCCCTTGAGGTTCGGCTCCTGGCGCGCGATGTCTTGCAGCTTCTGGGCGAGGTCGGGGACCGTGCGCTCCTGGAAGCTCGTGACGCGGATATACGCGTAACCCGGCTGCAGGATCTTCGACTTCACGCTCTGCACCTTGATGATGGCGCGCGTGATGGTGAGCGGGAAGGTGCGGTCGTCGGTCTTGCGGAAGATCGTGAGCGTGACCTTGGTGCCCGGGTCGCCGCGCATCTGCTTGACCGCCTGGTCGAGCGTCATGCCGCGCACCGGCTTGTCGTTGATACGCGTGATGAGGTCGCCCGGACGGATGCCGGCGCGGTACGCGGGCGTGTCTTCGATCGGCGAGATGACCTTGATCAGGCCGTCTTCCGACGAGATTTCGATGCCGAGGCCCGCGAAGCGACCCTTGGTCTGCTCCTGGAGCTCCTGGTAATCGGTCTTGTCGAGATACGACGAGTGCGGGTCGAGGCTCGACACCATGCCCTTGATGGCGGCGGTGAGGAGCTTCTTGTCGTCCACCGGCACGACATACTCATGCTTGATTTGACCGAACACTTCGGCGAAGAGCCTCAGTTGGTCGAGCGGCAGCGGTTCTACGACCGTCTGCTGGGTTTGCTGCGCCTCGGCGGAAATCTGCAGGGTGGCAAATACGCCGGTCGCGAGGCCAGCGGCGATCAGGCCGATGTTTTTCAGGTTCTTTCGCATAGAGTATGTTGCGTGCGGTCGGAAAGGCGCGTGGCAGCGTCTATTGGAAAAGCGACGGACAAGTATAACTGCACACCCGCCGTGGCTGTGTATATGGCGCGTACGATGGGACTAAGACAGTGCTGCAGCCGCCAGGTTCGCAAACCGTGTGCCGTAATTTCGGTTCTGGCGCGGTGCTGTCAGGGCGCTGGCAATCTTGCCAGCCGGGCCCAAAAAAGGCAGAAAAGGGGAATGTGCAACGAATTTCCGGGGCGAAGCCGCAGCGCACCCGCGTGGCGGGAGGGCATGGCCCGAAGCACAGCCGCCGGCCCGACGGACCGGCGGCTGCCTGAATCGACAAGGCACCGCCAGGGGCGGCCGATGCCGGGCGGCGCTAAGCGTCAGCCCGCCTTCTTGCCCTGGTTCGCCACGGCGGCCTGCGCCTTCGCGATGGCTTCTGCGTCGCCCAGATAGTAGTGCTTGATGGGCTTGAGGTTCTCGTCCAGCTCATAGACGAGCGGCACGCCGTTCGGGATGTTCAGGCCGACGATGTCGTCATCCGAAATGTTGTCGAGGTACTTCACGAGCGCGCGGATCGAATTGCCGTGCGCGGCGATCACCACTTTCTTGCCCGCCTTGATGGCCGGTGCGATCGACTCGTTCCAGATCGGCATCACGCGCGCGACCGTGTCCTTCAGGCACTCGGTGAGCGGCAGTTCCTCGCGCGGCACCCTGGCGTAGCGCGGGTCGTCGTACGCCGTGCGCGAGTCGGTCGGCTCGAGCGCCGGGGGCGGCGTGTCGTAACTGCGGCGCCAGACCAGCACTTGCTCGTCGCCGAATTTGGCCGCCGTTTCGGCCTTGTTCAGGCCCGAAAGCGCACCGTAGTGACGCTCGTTCAGGCGCCACGAGTGGACCACGGGCAGGTACATCTGGTCCATCTGGTCCTGCACGTGCCAGAGTGTGCGGATCGCGCGCTTGAGCACCGAGGTGTAGGCGATGTCGAACGTGTAGCCGGACTCCTTGAGCAGCTGGCCAGCCTGCTGCGCTTCGCGGTTGCCCTGCTCGGTGAGGTCGACGTCCACCCAGCCGGTGAAGCGGTTTTCCTTGTTCCACGTCGATTCGCCGTGACGGATGAGTACGAGTTTGTACATGAGGATGCCGGTCGGTAGTGAAGGAAGCGGTAATCGGGGACGGAGGACGCAACGCGGCAGCAGCGCCATGGCGGCGGTCCAGTCCGACGGGATGCACGCCCGGGCTGGGGGGCGGTAACCCTGCGACAAACGGTTATTTTATAATGAGCGGATTGTCCGAATCCGATTTCGCACGATTTCTCCGACTTTCCCTTTTTCCGGCGGACCCTCCGTGACGTTCTTCACCAATTACATCAACCTTGTACTCATCGCGATCGTCCTCATCTCAGGAGGGTTGCTCCTGTGGCCGACGCTCAAGCGCGGCGGCCGCGGCGGCGTTTCCACCGCCGAGGCGACGCAGCTCATCAACCGCCGCAACGCGGTGGTGGTCGACCTGCGTCCCGCGGGTGAATTCGCGAAGGGTCATCTGCCCTCGGCGCGCCAGGTCGAATTTGGCGAACTCGAGGCGAAGATCGGCCAGCTCGTGAAGAACAAGAGCAACCCGGTGTTGCTGGTCTGCCAGACGGGCCAGCAGTCGCACAAGGCGCTGCGCCTCGTGAAGGACGCCGGTTTTGCCGAAGTCCACGTGCTGGACGGCGGCGTGAACGCCTGGCAGCAGGCCGGAATGCCGGTCGTGAAACAAGGAGGTTCGAAGTGAGCAAAGTGGTCATGTACAGCACCCAGGTGTGCCCGTATTGCCAGATGGCCGAGCGTCTTTTAAAGTCGCGCGGCGTCGAGCAAATCGAGAAAGTGCTGATCGACCGGGACCCGGCGCGGCGCGAAGAGATGATGACGCGCACCGGCCGGCGTACCGTGCCGCAGGTTTTCATCGGCGAGACGCACGTGGGCGGTTACGATGACCTCTCCGCGCTCGACCGTGCGGGCGGCTTGATGCCGCTGCTCGAAGCCGCCTGAGGTTACAGGCGGATTGAAGGCCTGATTCGCAGCCCGATAGCCGTGCGGCCTCGGTCCGCAGGCGGGCTGCGCAGCGTGACGTAGCGACGCAGGGTTTCGGCCCGCGCGAGCCAGTGAGGCTCGCGCGGGCCTGTTGCCGTCCATTGCCGTAGCGCGGCGCATTTTCGCGACTTCGAGATGTCACGAAGATGCCGCCGCGATCCATTCAATCAGGGAAGCCATACACCATGTCTGACGAGAACAACCAGCCGTTCTTCAATATCCAGCGCATTTACCTCAAGGACATGTCGCTCGAGCAGCCGAATTCGCCGTCCATCTTCCTTGAGCAGGACATGCCTTCGGTCGAAGTGGAAGTCGACGTCAAGGCCGAGCGCCTCGCCGAATCGGTGTTCGAAATCATCGTCACCGGCACCGTCACGGCCAAGGTCAAGGACAAGGTTGCGTTCCTGATCGAAGCCAAGCAAGCCGGCATTTTCGACATCCGCAACATCCCGGCCGAACAGGTCGATCCGCTCGTCGGCATCGCATGCCCGACCATCCTGTTCCCGTACCTGCGCTCGAACATCGCCGACGCGATCACGCGCGCAGGCTTCCCGCCGATCCACCTGGCCGAGATCAACTTCCAGGCGCTCTACGAGCAACGCCTGCAGCAACTCGCCCAGCCTGACGGCGCAAGCAACGCAACGCACTAAAAAAGCGTACGTTGATCGTTTCCACGAACTACCGGTGCGGAGTATCGGAATGAACATCGCCGTTCTCGGCGCCGGAGCGTGGGGCACCGCGCTGGCAGGGCATCTCGCCCAGGCGCATCACACGCTGTTGTGGGCGCGCGATGGCGCGCTCGTCGACACCTTGCGCAAGACGCACGAAAACGCCCGCTACCTCGCGGGCGTCGCGCTGCCCAGGAATCTCAAATACGAAACGGATCTCGCCGCCGCGCTCGACCATGCTTCGGGCGAGGCGGATCTCGTCGTGCTCGCCACGCCCGTGGCAGGCCTGCGCGGCATGCTCTGCACGCTGCGCGACATGGGCCGCGTGCCCGCGCACTTCGTCTGGCTCTGCAAGGGCTTTGAAGCGCAAACGCAGTTGATGCCGCATCAGGTCGTGGCAGCCGAGCTGCCGGGCCACGCGAGCAACGGCGTGCTTTCGGGGCCGAGCTTCGCGCGCGAAGTGGGCCAGGGCCTGCCCGTCGCGTTGACGGTGGCGAGCGCCTCCGCCGATTGCCGCGAGCGCACGCTCGCAGCGTTCCATCACCGCGCGATGCGCATCTATACCGGCGACGACGTGGTCGGCGTGGAGGTGGGCGGCGCGGTCAAGAACGTGCTCGCGATCGCGACCGGCATTGCCGATGGCCTGGGCCTCGGCCTGAACGCACGCGCGGCGCTCATCACGCGCGGCCTCGCCGAAATGACGCGCCTTGGCGTCACGCTCGGCGGGCGCGCCGAGACCTTCACGGGACTGACCGGCCTCGGCGACCTCATCCTCACCGCCACGGGCGACCTCTCGCGCAACCGCACCGTAGGCAAGCAGCTCGCGAGCGGCCGCACGCTCGACGACATCCTCGGCGCGCTCGGCCACGTGGCCGAAGGCGTGCGCTGCGCGCAGGCGGTGCTGGCGCTCGCGCGCGCACATGGCATCGACATGCCGATCACCCAGGCGGTATGCGCCGTGCTGTTCGACGGTGTCACGCCGCGCGACGCCGTGAGCGCGCTGCTCCGACGCGACGCGAAGGCGGAGTAGGACGCTGCGGTCCTGCTGCGCCTGGCTTTAAGCACGCTCTGCGTGGGACCGGAGCGCAAAGCGCTAAAGCGCCAACTCCGGATCGCAAAGGAGGACCGTATGCTGACCATCGGAAACTGCCGCATCGAAGCGCAGGCCGTCGACATCACCACGTTGAAGGTCGATGCAATCGTCAACGCCGCGAACGAATCGTTGCTCGGCGGCGGCGGCGTGGACGGCGCGATTCATCGCGCCGCCGGGCCGGACCTGCTGCGCGAATGCGAGACGCTGAACGGCTGTCCGACCGGCGACGCCAAAATCACCGGCGGCTATCACCTTCCCGCAAAACACGTCATCCACACCGTGGGCCCCGTCTGGTACGGCGGCGGCCGTGACGAAGCGCATCTGCTCGCTTCCTGCTACCGGCGCTCACTCGAGTGCGCGCGCGCGGCGGGCGTGACGAGCATCGCGTTTCCGGCAATCAGTTGCGGCGTCTACCGTTTTCCTGCCGACGAGGCGGTGGCGATTGCGGTATCGACCGTGATCGACGAGCTAGCGAAATACCCGACGCTCGAGCACGTGATCTTCGCGTGCTTCGACAATGCGATGCTCACGCGCTATGAGCGTGAGCTTGCGGCGCGCGGCAAGGCGTAGGGCGACGCGTCACAACGCGCTCGCCTCATTCGCCGCCTTCGAACCCCGCCTGACGCCACGCTTCGAACACCACGATCGCGACCGTGTTCGAGAGATTCAGGCTGCGATTGCCGGGCCGCATCGGCAGGCGCACGCGCTGTGGCGTCTCGAAGCGCTCGAGCACCGCATCGGGCAGGCCGCGCGTTTCCGCACCGAACACGAACCAGTCGCCGGGCTGGAACGCATGCGCATGAAAGCGGCCCGATCCGCGCGTCGTGAACGCGAACATCCGCGACGGGTCTGGTGCTTCTTTGGCGATGAAGGCATCCCAGTCGGCGTGCACGTGCATCTGCGCGTACTCGTGGTAATCGAGGCCCGCGCGGCGCATTTTCGCGTCATCGAGGGGAAAGCCGAGCGGTTCGATCAGATGAAGCCGCGCACCGGTGTTCGCGCACAGGCGGATCACGTTGCCGGTGTTCGGCGGGATTTCGGGTTCGACGAGAACGACGTTGAACATGACGATGAAACTCTCTCGATGTCTTGAATAGTGTGAGGCCGATCAGTCCTTCGGCGTGCGCAGCGCCACGAAATTCGTCACGCGCCGTGCGCCTGCGGCCTTCAGCGTATGCGCGAGCGCGTCGAGCGTGGCGCCCGAGGTCATCACGTCGTCGACCACGCCCACGTGCTGGCCGCTGAGCGGCCGCGTGAGCGCGAACGCCCGGCCGACGTTGCGGCGGCGCGTCTCGCGATCGAGCTTCGATTGCGGCGCCGTATGCAGGATGCGTCGTACGAGCGTGGCGTCCGCGTGCGTGCCCAACCGGCGCGCGAGCGGCCGCGCGATCTGCCAGGCCTGGTTGTAGCCGCGCTCGATGAGGCGTTCGCGCGAGAGCGGCACCGGCACGACGATCTCCGGCATGCCGTGCTCATCGCACATAGCTTGTGCGGCCAGCGTGAGGCGTCGCGCAAATTCCTCGCCGAGCGCGAGACGCGCGCGAAACTTCAGGCCCCGCGCGAGCAGGTCGAGCGGCGCGCGATAGTCGGCGAGCGCAAGCGTGGCGTCGAATGCGGGCGGCGCGTCGGCGCAGGCCTCGCAGCGATAGCGCGCGCGTCCCGCCGTCCCGGGCCTGTGCGCGAGCGGCACAGCGCAGACCGTGCAGCGCACGCGGCTCATTCCAGTACGCGGCGTCGCAGCACACACAGAGCGTGGTTCGCGACAAATTGCCGCATAATGGGCACAGATTGGGCAGCACGAAGTGGGCAAGCTGTGACGGCAGCGCCCGCGCTTTTCGACAGACGCGCGCCACGCCCGCAAGACGAGTGCGGTGTGAAGCGGGCAGTGTGATACGCGCTGCATTGCGTGTCTCACCTGAAGAAGGGCGCGGTGGCATCGAAGGACGGCCCGGGCAGCGGGCTCGCGTGACTGAAAGGAAAGGAGTGAGCGAGTATACTTCGCAGACTTCGCCAATACGACCGACATGTCCCCGTCTCCCGCAAGAACTGGCCGTCCGGACTATGACACCCGGCACCTTCGGCGCATCTTCGATCGCCGTGCGGCGACTTTCGACGACGTTGCCTTCCTGCCGCGTGAAATCGCGCAACGCATGCGCGAGCGCCTCGAATACATCAAGGTGAATCCCGCGGCCGTGCTCGACATCGCGTGCGGCCAGGGCGACGACCTGCCCAGCTTGCGCGAACGCTTTCCCGAAGCGCCCGTGTTCGGCACCGATCTCTCCCTCGCCATGCTGCGCCGCGCGCGCGAGCACGATGCCCCCGACACGAGCTGGCGGCGTTTTCTGCCGGCCTCGCTTGGCCGCGCGCTCGGTTCGCGCGGTCCGCGGGTTGCGCAGGCCGACTTTGCCGAACTGCCGTTCGCGCATGCCGCGTTCGAACTGCTGTGGTCGAATCTCGCATTGCACTGGCATCCGCGCCCCGACCTCGTGTTCGGCGAGTGGCAGCGCGTGCTTAAAGTCAACGGCCTGCTCATGTTCAGCACGCTCGGTCCCGACACGCTCAAGGAGCTGCGCGGCGCGTTCGCCGAAGTCGAGGCCGCGCACGGCGTGCCGACGCGCGCGCACGTCATCGATTTCGTCGACATGCACGATCTGGGCGACATGCTCGTCGAGAACGGTTTCGAGATTCCGGTGATGGACCAGGAAACGCTCACCATCACCTACAAGACGCCGGAGAAACTGCTCGCCGACGTGCGCCGCTGGGGCGCGTATCCGTTCGAGCGCAACGGCGATGGCGAGGGTGAGAACGGCGGCACCGCGCGGCGCCTGCACCGTGCGCTCGTGGCCGCGCTCGAGGCGCGCCGCTGCACGGACGGACCGCACGCGGGCACGATCCCGCTGACCTTCGAGATCATCTACGGCCACGCGTGGAAGGCCGTGCCGCGCACGACCGCCGAAGGCCATGGCATCGTACGCCTCGAGGACATCGGCCGGGGTCCGGCAAGGAATCGGTAACGTGGTAAGGGGGCTTTCGTTATGCCTGAAATTAGCGCCTGAAAAGCCCCGGGAAAATGCCTGAAAAATCGCTGCAAGGCCCGTCTGATATGGGTTTGCGGGCGATTGGGTCTTGCTTGTGAGGGCTGGGGATCGCGCCTATAATGCGTCAGTTTGCTGCACGGAAGGGTCCCCAAAATCCATTGTGGCAAGTCCAGATCTCCCCGTAGTTGTGCGAGGCGCGACGCGGCGATAGTCTGGCGAGGTTGCAAGTGGGGGAAGCGAGCGATGCAGGCGTCTGATCTGCTGGCGAGTCCGGAACCGGTCCTGAAAGACTGGACCATGAAGCGCAACTGTTCGGTTTCGCCCAGGCAATTCGTGTTCTTCTATGTTTCGCTGGCGCTGGTTTCCATCGCGATCGCCGTTCTGTTGTTGATCCACGGCGCCTGGCTGGTTTTGCCGTTTACCGGTATCGATCTGTTGGTAGTAGGCGGCGCTTTTGTCATTTATGCGCGCCATGCTGTCGATTACGAACGTATCAGGCTTTATCCGAACCGGCTGGTGATCGAACAGATGAGCGCCGACGCGCTCACGCAGTTCGAATTCAATCCCCGCTGGGTCCGGGTCGAGCCGGGCGCGACCCCACGCGACCCGGTGCGTCTCGTGTCCCGCGGTCAGGCGGTCGCTGTCGGGTTGCATCTGCCGCAATATCGGCGTGCGCAGTTCGCGCGGGAACTGCGTGCCTGGCTTGCGCGCGCGGGTTGATGCGCGGCGCGTGAGTTTGCCGGTTGGCGGTATGAGCGTCCCAGGGGGCGCCCTGGTTGCAAAACCTTCCTGCGGGGTCGAGGGTTTGAATGGAAATTATGGGTAAGGAAGCTATGAAAACAATCAAGCGAGCCCTCCAGGGCGTGCTGGCGTGCAGCGGATTCCTCGTCGCCGGCGCGGCACTCGCAGTCGGAGACAGCCCAGGCGGCCCTGCGGTGAACGAGATCAATTTCCAGCCGCCCGTCACGCGCATCGCCGAAGAGCTCTACAGCCTCCATATGATGATGCTGCTCTTGTGCGCCGTGATCTTCGTCGGCGTGTTCGGCGTCATGTTCTATTCGATCTACGCGCACCGTAAATCGAAAGGCCACAAGGCCGCTCACTTCCATGAGAGCACCACGGTCGAAATCATCTGGACGGTGGTGCCGTTCATCATCGTCGTGCTGATGGCGTTGCCCGCCACCAAGGCCGTCGTCGCGATGAAGGACACGTCCAACGCCGACCTCACCGTGAAGGTCACGGGTTACCAGTGGAAATGGGGCTACGACTACGTGAAGGGGCCGGGCGAGGGCATCAACTTCCTCTCCACGCTCAGCACGCCGCGCTCCGAGGTGAACAACCGCGTGCCGATCACCGATACGTACCTGCAGGAAGTCGACAATCCGCTGGTCGTGCCGGTCAACAAGAAGATCCGCATCATCACCACGGCCAACGACGTCGTGCACTCGTGGTACGTGCCCGCGTTCGGCGTGAAGCAGGACGCGATTCCGGGCTTCGTGCGCGACACGTGGTTCAGGGCCGACAAGGTCGGCACCTATCGCGGCTTCTGTACCGAGCTGTGCGGCAAGGAGCACGCGTTCATGCCGGTCGTGGTCGAGGTGCTCTCCGACGACGACTACGCGAAGTGGGTCGATACGCAAAAGGCGAAGATGGCCGCCGCCAACGACGACCCGAACAAGACCTATACGCTGGCTGAGCTGAAGGAGCGCGGCGAGAAGGTCTACAACTCGAACTGCGCGGTGTGCCACCAGCCCACCGGCAAGGGCGCGGGCGCGTTCCCGGCGCTCGACGGCAGCAAGGTTGTTCAGGGTCCGCTCGCCGGGCACGTGAGCATCGTCCTGCACGGCAAGAACGCCATGCCTTCGTGGGCGCCCACACTCAACGACGTCGAGATCGCTTCGGTCATCACGTTCGAGCGCAACTCGTGGGGCAACCACACCGGCGACATTCTGCAGCCGCGTCAGGTTGCCGACGCGCGTAACGGCAAGATGCCCGAGGGCGGCGGCTCGATGGCGGCAGCGGGCGAGGGCGGCGCGAGCGGCGCAGCCGCGGCAAGCGGTGCGGAAGAAGCCAGCGGCGCAGCCGAAGCGAGTGCGGCAAGCGGTGCGGCACCCGCAAGCGGCGCGGATCAGGCGTCGGGCGCAGCAGCGCCGAGCGCGGCCGCGTTGCCGGCGAGCGTCTACTTCGAAGTGGGCAAGAGCACGCTTCCCGCCGACGCGAAGGACGCCATCCAGGCCGCAGCCGACTACGCGAAGGCGCACCCGGACGCGAAGTTCACGCTCTCGGGCTACACCGATTCGAGCGGCAACGCCAGCACGAACGCCGAGCTCGCCAAGCGCCGGGCGCAAGCGGTGCGCGACGCGATGAAGGCGGCAGGCATTGCCGAAGACCACATCATTCTGAAGAAGCCGGAAACGATCACGGGCGGCGCGAACGCGAAAGAAGCGCGCCGGGTGGAGATCAGCGCAGCGGCCTGAGCGGCCCAGCGCGAGAAGGACAAGCAGCAACAGACGCAGGACAAGCGCTGCGCGAGCATAAAACAAGCAGGCAAACGCTGCAGCAAGAGACAAAGCAATTCGCTTCCGCAGTTAAATTGCATGGGGCTGGAGTCAGGCGCTAAGGTGCCAGCTCCGGGCCGACAGGAGATAAGTCATGTCTAGCATCGGACACGATGTAGCTGGAGGGCACGGCCACGTGCACGGCGACCACGCGCACGCCACGCCCCACGGCTGGCGCCGCTGGCTGCTAGCGACGAACCACAAGGACATCGGAACGCTGTATCTGCTGTTCTCGTTCGTGATGTTCCTCTCGGGCGGCGTCATGGCGCTCGCCATTCGTGCGGAACTGTTCGAGCCGGGCATGCAGATCATGCGCCCCGAGTTCTTCAACCAGCTCACCACGATGCACGGTCTCATCATGGTGTTCGGCGCGATCATGCCGGCCTTCGTGGGCTTCGCGAACTGGATGATTCCGTTGCAGATCGGCGCCTCGGACATGGCGTTCGCGCGCATGAACAACTTCAGCTTCTGGCTGCTGCCCGCCGCCGGGTGCTTGCTGGTCGGCTCGTTCTTCTCGCCGGGCGGCGCGACCGCCGCGGGCTGGACGCTCTACGCGCCGCTTTCCACGCAGATGGGCCCGGGCATGGACTTCGCGATCTTCGCGCTGCACATGATGGGCGCCTCGTCGATCATGGGCGGTATCAACATCGTCGTGACGATCCTGAACCTGCGCGCGCCCGGCATGACGCTCATGAAGATGCCGATGTTCGTGTGGACGTGGCTCATCACCGCCTACCTGCTGATCGCCGTGATGCCGGTGCTCGCGGGCGCCATCACGATGCTGCTGTTCGACCGCCACTTCGGCACGAGCTTCTTCAACGCGGCCGGCGGCGGCGACCCGGTGATGTACCAGCACATCTTCTGGTTCTTCGGGCACCCCGAGGTCTACATCATGATCTTGCCGGCGTTCGGGATCGTTTCGCAGGTGATTCCGGCGTTCTCGCGCAAGCCGCTGTTCGGCTATAGCTCGATGGTGTACGCCACGGCGTCGATCGCGATTCTGTCGTTCATGGTCTGGGCGCACCACATGTTCGCCACCGGCATGCCGGTCACGGGCCAGCTCTTCTTCATGTACGCGACGATGCTGATCGCCGTGCCGACGGGCGTGAAGGTGTTCAACTGGGTCGCCACGATGTGGCGCGGCTCGCTCTCGTTCGAAACGCCGATGCTGTGGGCCGTGGGCTTCCTGATCGTGTTCACGTTCGGCGGTCTCTCGGGCCTGATGCTCGCCATGGCGCCGCTCGACATCCAGTATCACGGCACATACTTCGTGGTGGCGCACTTCCACTACGTGCTGGTGGCGGGGTCATTATTCGCGTTGTTCTCAGGGTGGTACTACTGGGCGCCAAAATGGACCGGCTGGATGTACAACGAGACGCGCGGCAAGATCCACTTCTGGTGCTCGCTCATCTTCTTCAACCTCGCGTTCCTGCCGATGCACTTCGTCGGCCTGGCCGGCATGCCGCGACGCTATGCCGACTATCCGGCCCAGTTCACCGACTGGAACCAGGTGATCACGATCGGCGCCTTCGGCTTCGGGCTTTCTCAGGTGTACTTCCTGTTCTTTGTCGCGCTGCCCGCGTATCGCGGCGGCGGCGAGCTGGAAAAGGCCGGCGACAAGCCGTGGGATGGCGCAACGGGCCTCGAGTGGACCGTGCCGAGCCCGGCGCCGTTCCACACGTTCGAGAATCCGCCGACGGTCGAGTAAGTCGTTGAGTGTGTGGCGTCCGGCTGTGCGCAGCCGGACGCGAACGAAGTCCGCGGTCTTCATGCAGTCTTCATCGGAGCACGTACGAGAGGCGATTCACGATGCAAGGAGAAGCCGCGGCGAGCCGCGCTGAACGCATGACCCGGGATCCACAAAAAAGACGCACGCCCGAGCAGATCCGCGCGGGCAATCTGCGGCTCGGCCTCATCTTGCTGGCCGTCGTAGTCGGTTTTTTTGTGGCTGCCGTCGTCAAGCAGGTGTATTTCCCCGGTCACTGACGCGCAGAGCGTTTGCCGGAAGATCGTTCGAGGAAGTTCGATGTCCACGCAAGCTGGAAATGATCGCGCGTTCAACCGGTCGATGCTCATCAAGCTCGTCGTCGTGGCGCTGCTGATGTTCGGGTTCGGCTTTGCGCTGGTGCCGATGTATCGCGCGATCTGCCAGGTTACGGGCATCAACAACCTGGTGCAACGCGACGCCACCGAGCGCGAGGCGCGCAACACGCAGGTGGACATGACGCGCACGATCTCGGTGGAGTTCGACGCGAACGCACGCGGGCTGCTCGGCTTCAAGCCGGAGCAGACGAGCCTCGACGTGCATCCGGGCGAAGTCATGACGGTGATGTACGACATTTCGAACAACGAAGGACGCACGATCGACGCGCAGGCCATTCCGAGCTACGCGCCGAAGCAGGCGACGGAGTACTTCCGCAAGATCGAGTGCTTCTGCTTCACGCAGCAGGTATTGAAGGCGAACGAGACGAAGCGCATGCCGGTGGTGTTCGTGATCGACCCGAAGCTGCCGAAGGACGTGAAGACGATCACGCTGTCGTACACGTTCTTCGAGCTGAACAAGCCGGCCGTGCCGCCGCCGCCGAAACAGTCGGCGGGCGCATGAGTCTGCGGTGCCGAGGTCAACGAAGCCAGGAGGCGAGAGGCGCATGAGCGACGAACGCGGCAGCGGCGTTGAGAGGCCGGCGAAGAAGAAGGGCGGCATCCTGCAGGTGATGAAAGCGGTGGCGTGGTCCTTTCTCGGCGTGCGCAAACGCGCCGACCTCGAAGACGACGCCGCGAACCTCCACCCCGTGCAGCTGATCATCGCGGGCATCATCGGCGCGGTGCTGTTCATCGTCGTGCTGCTGTTGATCGTGCACGCGGTGGTGGGATGAGCGAGTGCGCGCAACGCCGCGCGCATAGCAGTGAATAACGAGGACACACTCGGACAAATGCAGCCGGCGATGTCCGGTGCAACTGGAAACTGGAGAAACTGGCATGAGCGGCCAAAACGATAGCCCGTACTACTTCGTACCGCACCCGTCGCGGCATCCGATCAGCGCGTCCATTGGGCTTGTGGTCATGCTCGGGTCGCTCGCGTCGTGGATCAACGGCGAGTCGTGGGGGCCGATCGGCGTGCTCGTCGGCCTGCTGTGGCTGCTCTTCACGCTGTGGCACTGGTTCGGCGACGCCATCGCCGAATCCGAAGGCGGCATGTACGGCAAGCGTGTGGACGTGTCGTACCGGTGGAGCATGAGCTGGTTCATCTTCTCCGAAGTGATGTTCTTCGGCGCGTTCTTCGGGGCGCTCTTCTACGCGCGCGCGATCGCCCTGCATCAGCTCGGCAGCCTCGACTACAAGCTGATCTGGCCGGACTTCTCGGCGGTGTGGCCGAACAACGGTCCCGCGGCGCTGGTCTCGCACTTCCGCTCGATGACGCCGTGGCCCGTACCGACCATCAACACGGCGCTGCTGCTCTCCTCGGGCGCGACGCTCACCGTTTCGCACCACGCGCTGCGCGACAATCATCGCTCGAAGGCGATCGCGTGGCTCGCCGCGACGATCGTGCTGGGCGTGTGCTTCCTCTTCCTGCAGGCGTTCGAGTACATCCACGCGTACGGCGAACTGAACCTCACGCTCGCTTCGGGCATCTACGGTTCGACGTTCTTCCTGCTCACGGGCTTCCACGGCTTCCACGTGTTTCTCGGCGGCACGATGCTCACGGTCGTGATGATCCGGCTCATTCGTGGCCACTTCACCGCGGAGCATCACTTCGCATTCGAAGGCGCGGCATGGTACTGGCACTTCGTGGACGTAGTGTGGCTCGGCCTCTACATCGTCGTGTACTGGCTGTGATGCGTGGTGCGCCGCGCGGGCCGCGGCGCGGGAGACGAGAATGAAACAAGGCGCCGCCCGACCTCGTCGGCGCGGCGCCTTGCGTTTTGCGGAATGGGGTTTGCGCTGAGGTGTTCAGTGACGGTCTGCGGCGCTCAGCGACCGTAAGGGATCCCGGTGGACTGGATCCAGCCCATCCAGTGCGCGAACAGGATGAACAGAAAGAGCGAGATGGAAAGGCCCACGCGCGTGGCGAGCGACCAGACCATCCGCTTGGTGCGGCCCCGGTCGTGCATCATGAAGTAGAGCGCGGAGATCATGCTCGCGATGATCAGCGCGAACGCAACGGGGACGAGTATGTGCATGAAGTTCACGGAATTTGGCATGCCTGAAAACGTCTGTCTCATTATCGCACCGTGCCACACGGCGCGGGGTTCGAGCACTTGTATCTTTCGCATCGGACGTGCCCAATGAAAATCCGGCTCGTCCCCACGTTGCTCATCCTGATCGTGATGGCCGTGACGATCCGGCTCGGCTTCTGGCAGCGCGACCGCGCGCATCAGAAGGAGGCGCTGCAGGCGCAAATCACGCAGTACGAATCGTCTGCGCCGCAACCGGTGGGCGTCACGCCGCTCGCGCTGAAGGACATCGAGTTTCATCGCGTGCGCGCGACGGGCACGTTCCTGCCCGAGCGCGTGGTGTATCTCGACAATCGCCCGTATAACGATCAGCCGGGTTTTTATGTCGTGATGCCGCTTAAACTCGAGGGCGGTGGCTACGTGCTGGTCAATCGCGGCTGGCTGCCGCGCAACATCGCGGATCGCGCCACGATCGCGCCCTATGTCACGCCGCCTGGGCCGGTCGTGGTCGAAGGCATCGCGCGCGCAGACGCCTCGCGCGCGTTCGAACTCGGTGCGGGCGGCTCTGCAGCGCATCTGAAGATACGGCAGAATCTCGCCGTCGCTTCCTACGCAGCGGAAACCGGGTTGCCGCTGCAACCGTTCGTGATCCAGCAGACCGGCTTTGTGCCGGCCTTCAAGGATGGGCTCGTGCGCGACTGGCCGGTGCCGGACACCGATGTCGAGCGCAACTACGGCTACATGCTCCAGTGGTGGGGCATGGCGCTCGCAGCCCTTGGTTTCGGTCTGTTTGCGGCCCGCAAGGCTGCGACAAAAGCGCGCACTGAAGGTGAAGCTGGGCGGCACGCCGAAGAGCCCGAAAGGCAAGACGCAGGCAGCGCGAAGGACGCCTGATGATCGGTCGGACGAATCAATTCGATCCCGGCATGATCCGGACAATGGCGCTGCGCATGCAGCACATGGACAACTGAAAGCGACAGAAGCGAGGTTCCACGAGAGTGTCGACGCAATCCCCCCGTTCCGCCCAGGTCGCAAAGCCGGCCGCCACGCCCGTACAGCAGCACGCGAAGCGGCGTGGCCGCTGGACGCTGCTCATCATTGCGCTCATCTGCGGCGCGCCGATCGCGATTTCGTACTTCACGTACTACGTGATCAAACCGAAGGGCGGCACGACGAGCTATGGCGCGCTCATCGAGCCGCAGCGGCCCATTCCCGGTGCGCTCATGGTGACGGGCGACGACGGTCATGAAGTGCCGCTCGCCTCGCTCAAGGGCCGCTGGCTGATGATCTCGGTGAATGGCGGCGACTGCGACGAAGCCTGCGCGACGAAGCTCTATTTCATGCGCCAGGTGCGCGCGACGCAGGGCCCGGAGCGCGAGCGCATCGTCACGGTCTGGCTGCGCACCGACGACGCGAGCGTCCCCGCGAAATTGAAGGGCGCCTACGCGGACACGCGCGTGTTGCGCGCCGATCCGGTCGCGGTCGCCGCGTGGCTGCCCGCT
The DNA here is from genome assembly GCF_000519185.1 of Paraburkholderia nodosa DSM 21604. Classification (GTDB taxonomy): domain Bacteria; phylum Pseudomonadota; class Gammaproteobacteria; order Burkholderiales; family Burkholderiaceae; genus Paraburkholderia; species Paraburkholderia nodosa. The sequence continues at coordinate 131,155 of NZ_JAFA01000001.1, forward strand.
ACGCAGACGACGAACGATACCGACCACATCTATCTGGTCGATCCGAACGGCAACCTGATGATGCGATTCCCGGCGCATGCCGATCCGTCGAAAATCAAACAAGACGTCACTAAACTGCTCAAGTGGTCCCGCATCGGTTAAGGTGCGCAGCGCGAGTCTGACAGAGAAGAGTAAGAGAGATGTTTATCCTGGAGCTGGGCCTGATTGGCCTGTGCGTCGCGTTGCTGCCGCTCTCGTGGGTCTGGGTGAAGGCCGACGACAACAAGTTTCGCAAGCTCGTGTGGCTCACGACGTTCATGACGCTCGACCTCGTGATGTTCGGCGGCTTTACGCGCCTGACCGACTCGGGCCTCGGCTGTCCTGACTGGCCGGGCTGCTATGGCACCTCGTCGCCGTTTATCGCGCATGCGCAGATTGCCGCGGCGCATCTCGCGATGCCGAGCGGCCCCGTGAGCATGACGAAGGCATGGATCGAGATGATCCACCGCTATTTCGCCATGGCGATCGGTGTCCTGATCATTGCGCAGATGGCGATTGCCTGGCGCGCGCGCATCAAGCGCCTGCCGCTGCATGTGTCGCCGTGGTGGCCCACCGCGCTGCTTGGACTAATCCTCGTGCAGGGTGTGTTCGGCGCGTGGACGGTGACGATGAAGCTGCAGCCCATCATCGTCACGACGCACCTCCTGCTCGGCCTCACGCTGCTCGGCTCGCTCGCGTGGCTCGCCGCACGCATGACGCCGCTGCCCGCTTACGAGCCCGACGCCGCGCGCTGGCGCGTGGCCGCGCTGGCTGCGCTCGTGCTGCTCGTCGTGCAGATCGCGCTGGGCGGCTGGGTGAGCACGAACTACGCGGTGCTGGCCTGCACCGACTTCCCGACCTGCAACGGCGCGTGGATTCCGCCGATGGATTTCCATCACGGCTTCCACCTCTGGCGCGCGCTCGGCATGGACGGCAACGGCGACGTGATCACGCAGGACGCGCTCGTCGCGATCCACTGGACGCACCGTACGTTCGCGTTCGTCGTGATCGCTTATCTGGTATGGTTCGCCCTCAAGTTGCGACGCTATGCCTCGCTGCGACGCCCGGCAAACTGGATCATGATCGTGATCTTTATCCAATTTCTGACAGGGCTTTCCAACATCGTGCTGCAGTGGCCGCTGCCCGTGGCAGTGGCGCACAACGGTGGCGCGGCGATCCTGCTGCTTTTGGTCGTCGTGCTAAACTTTCGAATTGCTTGTAGCCGCCCCGGCCGCGCCGTTCTCCCTGCGCGCGACACCGCTGCGGTGTGATCCCGCCCTATGGAAAGTACAACCCTATCCCAGACGCCCGGTAGCCGGATTTCCCAATATCTCGCGCTCACCAAGCCGCGCGTCACGCAACTGGCCGTGTTTTGCGCCGTGATCGGCATGTTCCTCGCCGTGCCGGGCATGGTGCCCTGGAAGCAGCTGGTCGGCGGCACCGTCGGTATCTGGCTCACGGCCGGCGCGGCCTTTGCGATCAACTGTCTCGTCGAGCAAAAGGTGGATGCGCGCATGCGTCGCACTGCCTGGCGTCCTTCGGCGCGCGGCGAGATCACTAGCAAGCAGATCCTGATCTTTTCGGCGGTGATCGGCGGCCTCGGCATGTGGGTGCTGTACACGTTCGCCAATCCGCTCACCATGTGGCTCACGGTCGCGACCTTCATCGGCTACGCGATCATTTACACGCTGCTGCTCAAGCCGGCCACGCCGCAGAACATCGTGATCGGCGGCGCCTCCGGCGCCATGCCGCCGGCGCTCGGCTGGGCCGCCGTGACGGGCCACGTGCCCGCCGACGCCTGGATTCTCGTGCTCATCATTTTCGTGTGGACGCCGCCGCACTTCTGGGCGCTCGCGCTCTACCGCCGCAAGGACTACGAAAACGCCGGCCTGCCGATGCTGCCCAACACGCACGGCGAGAAGTACACGCGTCTGCATATCCTGCTCTACACCGTGATCCTGTTCGCGGTCACGCTGATGCCGTACATCTCGGGCATGAGCGGCGTGCTGTATCTGGCTTCGGCCGTGCTGCTCGGCGCCGTGTTCCTTGCCTATGCCTGGAAGATCTACGTCGAGTATTCCGACGCACTGGCGCGCAAGACTTTCCGCTACTCGATCATCTACCTCTCGTTGCTGTTCGTGGCGCTGCTCGTCGACCATTACGTGCATGCGCTCATCGCGGCGTAACGATATGGCCCACCGCACGCTTGCGCGCTTCGTGCGCGCCACGGTCGTCGCGCTTGCCGCTGCAGGCGCGCTCGGCGGCACACTGGTTCTCGAGGGCTGCGGCCGGCAGCCGCCCGCGTTCTCGAACCTCGACATCACCGGCAATACCCAGTTCGGCAAGGACTTCGCATTGCCCGACACCAGCAGCAAGACGCGCACGCTCGCCGACTTCAAGGGTAAGGTGGTCGTGCTGTTCTTCGGCTATACGCACTGTCCGGACGTTTGCCCGACCACCATGGCCGAGCTTTCGCAGGCGCTCCAGCAACTGGGGCCCGATGCGGCGAAGCGCGTGCAGGTGCTGTTCGTTACCGTCGATCCCGAGCGCGACACGCCGCAGATCCTGGGCCAGTACACAGCCGCGTTCAATCCGACCTTCATTGGGCTGCGCCCGGCCAACGAAGACCAGCTCAAGCAGGTGGCGAAGGATTTCCGCGTGTACTACGCGAAGGTGCCCGGCAACACGCCGGATAGCTACACGATGGACCACACCGCCGCGAGTTACGTGTTCGACACGACCGGCAAACTGCGCCTCTTCGCGCGCGACGGGCAGGGCGTCACGCCCTGGCTGCACGATCTAAAGATCCTCCTCGGTTCGACTCCCGACTAGCGGAGAGCCCGCGTGTTCGCCTCGAGAGCGAACACGCGCCGCGCGCTTCAGGGCGGCGCGGGCATACCAGTATGCGAATTCATTATTTCCCGCAACCGGTTCCATATGAGACGATTTATATCGTCCGGCAGATGGTGCACAACGCCACGGGACCGGAGCAACACCAAAACCACGCAGAAACATCATCTCCATGCAGCGCAGAAATCTGATTAAAGCACTCCTCGCCGGCGTCGCCGCCACCACGCTCGCAGCCAGCTTCGGCGTCCGCGCCGACGACCAGGTCATTAAGGTCGGCACCGTTTCGGGTCCGGACGCGCAAGTCTGGGCCGTCGTCCAGAAGGTCGCCAAGCGCGAAGGCCTGAACGTCAAGGTCATCGAATTCAACGACTACGTGCAGCCGAACGCCGCGCTCGACGCCGGCGACCTCGACGCCAACAGCTTCCAGACCGGCCCGTATCTCGACAGCCAGATCAAGCAGCGCGGCTACAAGCTCGTGAACGCGGGCCTCACCTACATCTCGCCCATCGGCGTGTACTCGAAGAAGCTCAAATCGCTGAACGAGCTGCCGCAAGGCGCGAAGGTCGCCGTGCCGAATGACCCGTCAAACGAAAACCGTGCGCTGCTGCTCCTGCAAGGCAAGGGCCTGATCAAGCTGCGCGCTGGCGCGGGCACCAACGGCAACAACGCGACGCCGCTCGACCTCGCCGAAAATCCGAAGAAGATCAAGCTCGTCGAACTCGACGCCGCGCAGCTTCCGCGCGCGCTCGGCGACGTGGACGCCGCCGTGATCAACACGAACTACGCGCTCGCGGCCGGCCTGCAGCCGACCAGGGACGCCATCGCCATCGAGGACGTCCACAGCCCGTACGCGAACCTGATCGCCGTTCGCACCCAGGACAAGGACAAGCCGTGGGTGAAGAAGCTGGTCGCCGCCTACCAGTCGGAAGACGTGCGCCAGTTCATCAAGAGCGAGTTCAAGGGCTCGATGGTTCCGTCGTTCTAAGGGACCTTTGGTAAGCGGCTGCCTGCGTCCAATCGACGCGGTAGCCCGCCAGAACCCGAACGCCGTGGCGACCGCCACGGCGTTTTTTTATTGCGCGTGCACTATCGCGGTCTGCGCGATCTTTCCTGTCGAAGTCGCGTCCTGGTCCTACGGCGGTACTACGGTGGGCTATGTCAGATAACCTTTTGATGCCGCTTTGGTCCCATTGTGGCGCCCTATGGATACCGCTCCAGGGTAAATCCTGATGCTGGACTGCGCCCCGCCGGAGCCTTGTATTTTCGTGTAATATATTGATTTTTAACGATATTTTTCGATACCATGCGGCGAGATGGCATCTGTTGACTGGTCTTATTGTGGTTATATAATGGGCTCGCTTTCGCACCGGACCAATCTGCACAACCGGCACTGCCACGCCGCATGCCCGTCCGGCCCCCACGATCGTCCAACCGCTGGCGCCAAGTCCATGGAAACCCGTTGGTCTGCCCTGATGCCCGATGCGCGCAATGTGACGCCGCTCTATCTGCAGCTGGCGCGCAACCTTGCCACGGCCATTCACTGCGGCGTGTGGTCGGCCGGCGAGGCGCTGCCATCGGAGCGCACGCTGTCGGACGCGATCGGCGTGTCGCGCATTACCGCGCGCAAGGCGATCGAGCTGCTCGTGGAGCAGGGGCTGATCCGGCGCGCGCGCGGCGCGGGCAGCTTCATCACGCCGCGCGTGGAAGATCCGCTTTCGCGCCTCACGGGCTTCACGAAGAAAATGGAGCAGCGCGGCTTCACGCCCGACTCGGTATGGCTCGCGCGCGAGGTACGGTCCGCGCACCGCGAGGAGATCGTGCAGCTCGGCCTCTCGCCGGGCGCCTCGGTCGCGAGCCTGCGCCGCCTGCGCCGCGCCGACGGCACCGTGATGGCCGTCGAGCATTCGGCGCTGCCGGTATCGATCGTGCCGGACCCGGAAGCCATCGAGGGCTCGCTGTATGCGTATCTGGAGCAGCGCCGCGTGCCCGTGGTACGCGCCCTGCAGCACTTTCGCGCGCTCAACGCGACGGGCGAGATCGCCGCGCTGATGGGCGTCGAGCCGCGCGCGGCGCTGCTCGTCATCACGCGCGTGGGCTTTTCCGCCGATCAGCGCGCCATCGAGCTGACCGACACCTATTGCCGCGACGGCTATTACGACTTCGTTGCGGAGCTGCGCCAGTGAGCGCCGCCGCAGTCTCTCTCATGCACGTCACCGAAACGTCCTACCGCGCTTCGATGCGCCTCATCGGAAAACTCTCATGCTGAGCGGAAACATACTCACCCCTGAAGGCTGGATCCACGGCACGCTGTCGTTCGAGAACGGACGCATCACCGCGATCACGGGCGAGGCCACCGATCCGGCGAACAACGACGCGCCCTACATCCTGCCGGGCTTCATCGACCTGCACGTGCACGGCGGCGGCGGCGCCGACGTGATGGAAGCCGGCGACGCGATCGAAACCATCGCGCGCACCCACGCCCGCTACGGCACCACGAGCCTGCTCGCCACCACCATGACCGCACCGCGCGACGAGCTGATGAACGTGGTCGCGGGCCTCGGCAACGTCACGCGCAACCGCACGGCGGGCAGCGCGCGCGTGCTGGGCGTGCACCTCGAAGGCCCGTATATCAACCCGGGCAAGCTGGGCGCGCAGCCCGACGCCGCCGTTTCGGCCGTGCTCGACGAAGTGCTCAAGTACCTCTCGATCGCGCCGATTCGCGTGGTCACCGTGGCGCCCGAGATCGCGGGCCATATCGAGATCATCGGCGAAATGGCGGCGCGCGGCGTGCGCGTGCAGATCGGCCACTCGCTCGCGACCTACGACGACGCCGTGGCCGCGCTCAAGCACGGCGCCTGCGGCTTCACGCACCTCTTCAACGCGATGTCGCCACTGCACCATCGCAACCCGGGCGTGGTCGGCGCGGCGCTCGCGCATGCCGAGTACGCGGAGATCATTCCGGACCTGCTGCACGTGCATCCCGGCGCGATCCGCGCCGCACTGCGCGCCATTCCGCGTCTCTATGTGGTGACCGACAGCACCTCGGCCACCGGCATGCCCGACGGCGAATACCGCCTCGGCAGCCAGCACGTGACGAAATGCCTTGGCGGCGTGCGTCTCGCCGACGGCACGCTCGCGGGCAGCACCCTCACCATGGACCAGGCGCTGCGCAACCTCGTCTCGATCGGACTGCCGATCGCGGACGTGTCCGCGCGCCTGTCGCGCTACGCCGCCGACTACCTCGGCATCGAAGACCGCGGCCGCCTCGTGCGCGGCGCATGGGCCGATGTCAACGTGTTCGATCGCGAGCTGGCGCTCACCGCGACTTACGTCGAAGGAGAATCGATTGTCGAATATGCTTAAAGAAGCGCTGGCCTCGGCCAGCGTCGTCGCCGCGCAGCTCGCGGACACCTCGCGCGTCGAAGCGCTCGCCCGCGCGCTGAAGGCCGAGCCGCGCCACGTCGCGCTGACCGTCGCGCGCGGCAGTTCGGACCACGCGGCGAGCTACTTCGCTGCGCTCACCATGAGCCGCATCGGCGTGCCGGTGGCCACGCTGCCGATGTCGATCGCGACGCTCCAGCAGGCGCCCTTACGTGTGCGCGGCCAGTTCGCCCTCGCTTTCTCCCAATCGGGTAGGAGTCCTGACCTCGTCGCGACGATCAAGGCGCTGCGCGAAGCCGGCGCGCTGACGGCGGCGATGGTCAACGTCGCGGGCTCGCCGCTCGCCGAGGCCGCGGGCACGGAACTGGCGCTCCTCGCCGGTCCCGAGCTGAGCGTGGCGGCCACCAAGAGCTATATCGCGATGCTCGCGATGTCGGCGCAACTCGTCGGCTTCTGGCAGCGCGACGCCGCGTTCCTCGACGCCGTGCGCGCGCTGCCCGACGCGCTCGATCGCGCGGGCACGCTCGACTGGTCGAAGGCCGTCGAAGAGTTGCGCGACGTGAAACAGATGATCGTTATCGGCCGCGGTCCAGGCCTCGCCATTGCGCAGGAGGCTGCGCTCAAGCTCAAGGAAACCTCGGGCATTCAGGCCGAAGCGTTTTCGAGCGCCGAAGTGCGCCACGGCCCGATGGAGCTGATCGACAGCGATTACCCGCTGCTCGTGTTCGCCCCGCGCGGGCCGGAGCAGGCAGGCCTGATCGAGTTCGCCCGCGACATGGAGAAGCGCGGTGCGCGCGTGCTGCTCGCGGCGCCTGCCGACGTAGCCGGCGCTGCGCTGCCGCTCGAGACGGCTGCCGATGCGGCACTCGATCCGATCGCGGCCATTTTGTCGTTCTACGTAATGGCGGCGGCCCTCGCTGCCGCACGCGGCCGCAATCCTGACGAGCCGCGTTACCTGAACAAAGTCACCGAAACCCACTAGATTGGAAAGCGAATGGAACGCATCGAGGAGTCTCGCCTGATGGATCCGCATACTCGCGTCGAGGGGCACATCGTCCTGGTCTCTCCGCTCACCGGGCCGGTCGTGCCGCTCGCGTCGGTGCCCGATCCGGTGTTCTCGGAAGGGTTGTTCGGCGACGGCATCGGCGTCGATCCGCTCGCCGGCCGTGTTGTCGCGCCGTGCGACGGCATCGTCGTGCATCTCGCGCGCACCGGCCACGCGGTCACGCTGCAAACGGCCGAAGGCGCGCAGGTGCTCGTGCACGTCGGCATCGACACCGTCGAGCTGAACGGCAAGGGCTTCACGCCGAAGGTCGCGCAGGGCGCGCAGGTGCGGCTCGGCGACACGTTGATCGAGTTCGATCTCGACGTGGTGGCGTGCAATGCGCCGAGCCTCGTTTCGGTCGTTGCGATCGCCAATTCGGATGCATTCGAAGTGATCGAGCGCGCGGGCGCGGGTCACGTCGAAGCGGGCAAGTCCGCGCTGCTCGTGCTGCGCGTGCGCGACGGCGCGGAGATCGCGGCCGCCCACGAATTGATCGCGAACGAAGTGCGCCGCAGCATCACGCTCACGCATGCGGGCGGTCTCCATGCGCGGCCCGCGGCGCGGGCGCGCGAAGCGGTGCGCGGCATCGACGCGCGCGTCGAGGTCCGCTTTGGCGAGCGCAAGTCCGCCATCGAGAGCGTCGTCGGCCTGCTGGGCCTCGGCGCGGGCGAGGGCGCGACCATCGAACTCGTCGGCATCGGCGTGGAGGCGCAGCGCGCCGTGGACGCCGTAGCGGGCGAACTCCTGCGCGAAGCGCCCGGCGAGGGCGGCGAAGCACCGGCGCGGCTGCAGTCGCCCGCGCCCGTGATGCAGGAAGCAGCGGCCGCCGTGGCGTCGTCCGCCGAGCCGGGCGTGCTCGCGGGCGTGTGCGCGGCGCCGGGCGTCGCGGTGGGCAAGCTGGTGCGCTGGGACGAAGCCGAACTGACGCCGCCGGAACTCGCGAGCGGCCCATCGGCCGCGGAAAGCCGCCTGCTCGACAAGGCCATCGCCGCGGTGGACGCCGAGCTGAACCAGAGCGTGCGCACGGCTTCGCAACGCGGCGCGATCGGCGAGGCGGGCATCTTCACGATGCACCGCGTGCTGCTCGAAGACCCGACGCTCGTCGACGCCGCGCGCGATGCGATCAGCCTCGGCAAGAGCGCGGGCTACGCGTGGCGCGAAGCGATCCGCGCGCAGATCGCGGTGCTCGGCAAGGTGGACGATCCGCTGCTCGCGGAGCGCGCCGCCGACTTGCGCGACCTCGAAAAGCGCGTGCTACGCGCGCTTGGTCTGTCGAACACGGCCGCGCGCACGCTGCCCGAGGAAGCCGTGCTCGCCGCCGACGAATTCACGCCTTCCGATCTCGCCTCGCTCGACCGCAAGCGCGTGATGGCGCTCGTGATGGCACGCGGCGGCGCGACCTCGCACGCCTCGATCATCGCGCGCCAGGCCGGCATTCCCGCGCTCGTCGCGCTCGGCGACGCGCTGCATGCGGTGCCCGAGGGCACCGAAGTCGTCATCGATGCGGGTGCTGGCCGCTTTGCGTACACGCCGAGCGCGCTCGACATCGAACGCGCGCGCAGCGAGAAGCAGCGCCTGGCCGGCGTGCGCGAAGTGAACCGCCGCACCTCGCACGAGGCCGCAGCCACGCGCGACGGCCACGCGGTGGAGGTCGCCGCGAACATCGCGACGCTGGAAGACGCCAACACGGCGGTGGAAAACGGCGCGGACGCCGTGGGCCTCCTGCGCACGGAGCTGCTCTTCATCCATCGCCAGGCCGCGCCGACGGTGGAAGACCATCTTCAGAGCTACCAGGCCATCACGGACGCACTCGCGGGCCGCACGGCGATCATCCGCACGCTCGACGTGGGCGCGGACAAGGAAGTCGACTATCTCACGCTGCCGCCCGAGCCGAATCCGGCGCTCGGTCTGCGTGGCATCCGCCTCGCGCAGGTGCGTCCCGATCTGCTGGACGACCAGCTGCGCGGACTCGTCGCCGTGAAGCCGGCGGGCAAGGTGCGCATCCTGCTGCCGATGGTGACCGACGTGGGCGAACTCGTGCGTTTGCGCGAGCGCATCGACACATTCGCACGCGAAGCGGGCCGCACGGAGCCCATCGAAGTGGGTGTGATGATCGAGGTGCCCTCGGCAGCGCTGCTCGCGGACCAGCTCGCGCGCCACGCCGATTTCCTCTCGATCGGCACCAACGATCTCACGCAGTACACGCTCGCGATGGACCGTTGCCAGCCTGACCTCGCGGCGCAAGCCGACGGTCTGCACCCGGCCGTGCTGCGTCTCGTGGCGGCGGCGGTCGAGGGCGCGAACCAGCACGGCAAGTGGGTCGGCGTGTGCGGCGCGTTGGCGGGCGATCCGCTCGCGGTGCCGCTGCTCGTCGGCCTCGGCGTGACGGAGCTTTCCGTCGATCCGGTTTCCGTGCCGTCGATCAAGGCGCGCGTGCGCAAGCTCGACTACAACGACTGTCGCGAGCGCGCGCAGAACGCACTCGCACTCGAATCGGCGCAAGCCGTGCGTGCGGCAAGCCGCGAAAGCTGGCCGCTCGATTGATGGTTTCTGTTTCACCCACCCTAAGCAATCCTTAAAAACACGCCGGCGCGCGCAGCGATCGCGCGCCGGCTTCTCTCACCCACACACGTCAAGCAAGAAATAGAGACTGGAGGCAGTTCAATGGATGGCAATCCGTTTCTCAAGATTCAAAGCCTCGGCCGCGCGCTGATGCTTCCCATCGCAGTGCTGCCGGTCGCCGGCATCCTGCTTCGTTTCGGCCAGGCCGACATGCTCAACATCAAGATCATCGCCGACGCGGGCGGCGCGATCTTCGATAACCTGCCGTTGCTGTTTGCGATCGGCATTGCGGTGGGCTTCGCGAAAGACAACAACGGCGTCGCCGGCCTCGCGGGCGCGCTGGGCTATCTGGTCCAGACGGCCGTGATGAAGGACATCAACGACAAGCTCAACATGGGCGTGCTGTCGGGCGTGGTGGCCGGTGTCGTCGCGGGCATGCTGTACAACCGCTTCAAGGACATCAAGCTGCCCGAGTTCCTCGCGTTCTTCGGCGGCAAACGCTTCGTGCCGATCGTCACAGGGCTCACGTGTCTGGTGCTGGGTATCGCGTTCGGCTACGTCTGGGGACCGGTGCAGGGCGTGATCGACACCGCCGGCCACTGGCTCACTACGGCGGGCGCGATCGGCACCTTCGTATACGGCTTGCTCAACCGGCTCTTGCTCGTCACGGGTCTGCACCACATCCTCAACTCGCTCGTGTGGTTCGTGTTCGGCTCGTTCACGCCGGCAGCGGGCGGCGCGGCCGTCACGGGCGACCTGCACCGCTTCTTCGCGGGCGACCCCACGGCGGGCAGCTTCATGGCCGGCTTCTTCCCGGTGATGATGTTCGGCCTGCCGGCAGCGTGCCTCGCGATGCTGCACGAAGCCCCGAAGGACAAGCGCGCGATGGTGGGCGGCCTGCTGTTTTCGATGGCGCTCACCTCGTTCCTCACGGGCGTGACCGAGCCGATCGAGTTCACGTTCATGTTCCTCGCTCCCGTGCTCTACGCGATCCACGCGGTGCTCACGGGGCTGTCGCTCGCGATCTGCTCGCTGCTCGGCATCAAGCTCGGCTTCACGTTCTCGGCGGGCGCGATCGACTACGTGCTGAACTACGGGCTCTCCACGCATGGCTGGTATGCGATTCCGCTCGGCGTGGTCTATGCGGTCGTGTACTACGGGCTGTTCCGCTTCTTCATCCGCCGCTTCAATCTGCCCACGCCGGGCCGTGAAGCCTCGGCGGGCGATACGGCAATCGCCTCGTCGATGTCGGGCGTGGCGGTGGCAGCTGGCGGCGCGGCCACGGCGGCGTCGCTCTCGCGTGCTGCGCGTTATATCGATGCGCTGGGCGGCGCGGCCAATCTCAAGGTGGTCGATGCCTGCACGACGCGTCTGCGTCTCACGGTGGCCGATCCGGCGCATGTTTCCGAGCCGGCGTTGAAGGCGATCGGCGCGCGCGGTGTGCTCAAGCGCGGCGGCGAAAGCGTGCAGGTCATCATCGGGCCGGAAGCGGACATCATCGCCGATGAGATTCGCGGTGAGATCGCACGCGGTGGCGCGGCGGCTGTCAGGGCGGCTTCGGCGGCGCAGCCTGCGGGTCAGGCGGCCCAGGCTATCCAGGCGAACGCGAGCGCGGATGTCGCGCAGGGCCCGCTCGATCCGAATCCGTCGCGCTGGCTCGCGGTGTTCGGCGGCGTTGCCAATATCGTCTCGCTCGACGCGGTGGCGGCCACGCGCCTGCGCGTGATCGTGCGCGACGCGGCGGCCGTGGATCGCGAGCGCCTCGGCGCGCTCGACGTAGCGTGGATTTCGGCGGATACGCTGCACATCGTGGTCGGCGACGCCGCACCGCGCTATGCACGTGAACTGGCTCTCCAGCCGGCGTAATCGATCCGCTGACAACCAGCATACGTTGTACCGGGCGCCGCGGCGATTTAGCAGCGCCGGAAACAAAAACGCCGCGGCAGGGTGCCGCGGCGTTTTTCACTGGCATACCGCGCGCAAAAGAAAAACCCCGTTCGCGGGAACGGGGTTTTCGGTTTGGCGTTGAGACCTGGCGACGCTTACGCGTAGTCGGCGAGCGCGCTGCGCATCTTCTTCATGGCACTCGCCTCGATCTGGCGAATGCGTTCGGCCGAAACGCCGAACTCGTCGGCCAGTTCGTGCAGGGTCGAGCCGCCCGAACCGTCGTCGTCCACGTTGAGCCAGCGCGCCTCGATGATGCGGCGGCTGCGTGCGTCGAGCGCTTCCAGCGCGCTCGCAATGCCGTCCGACTGCAGGCGGTCGCGCGAACGCGCGGCGAGCACCGCGCTCGGCTCGTTGTGCGAGTCGGCGAGCCAGGCGATCGGGGCGAACGACTCCTCGCCGTCTTCCGTCTGGCCTTCGAGCGCGATATCGGCGCCCGAGAGGCGCGTTTCCATCTCCACGACTTCTTCGCGCTTCACGTTCAGTTCCTGCGCGAGGCCGTCGATTTCCTCCGGCGTGAACGACTGCAGGCCCTGCTTGTGGCTGCGCAGGTTGAAGAACAGCTTGCGCTGCGCCTTGGTCGTGGCGACCTTCACCATGCGCCAGTTACGCAGGATGTATTCGTGGATCTCAGCCTTGATCCAGTGCATGGCGTACGACACCAGCCGCACGTTCTGCTCGGGGTCGAAGCGCTTCACGGCCTTCATCAGTCCGATGTTGCCTTCCTGGATCAGGTCGGCGTGCGGCAGGCCGTAGCCGAGATAATTACGCGCGATCGACACCACGAGACGCAGGTGCGACAGCACCAGGCGGCGCGCGCCTTCAAGATTGTTTTGCTCGCGAAACTCGGTCGCGAACTGACGCTCTTCTTGTGGCGTCAGCATCGGGATCCGGTTCACGGCCTGAATATAGGCGTCGATATTGCCCAGCTGGCCGGGCAACAGGGAAGCATTCGCGAGCGCCAATGAGCCCCCGGCCTTGGCCGACGACGGGCTCAGCGTACTCGGAAGGGTCATGGTCATTGCGTTGCTCACGTAGCGAACTCCTCAGGAATCTTGCAAAAGTCAGACACCGACTCCACGGTGGATGTTAGCACTCTGAATCCCCGAGTGCTAATACTTGGAGTCTGTAGGGGCTTCAAGGTTCCTTGGTTCCTATCGAAATGGTTGTATCGATAGATTACACTAAACGCCGGCAGTCAAGCAGGGCGGGGCCTGGTGCCCGGCGCAGGCCCGCGCAGGGGCAGGCCGAAGGAACACTCTAGAACGGGGCAGCAGTCCAGCGCGAGAGCGCGGGAAATAAAGGGTTGAATCAGCGGTGCTCGAAGGGCGGCGGAGCGCTTGGACTTTGCCACGGAATCTGACAAATAGACATCGGACAAAGACGAAAGTGCTGCGCTGCGACATCCGGGCGCGGCCGTGGGGATGACGCTAGCGCCACGCGCGGTTTTCGCCGGGCGCGTGGCGTATGCACCATACATGGAGGCGTTGTCTTTGATCGCAAGTATCCATGCGCCAAAACCTGGTATAAATTTCAGCCAGACGTATGTAGAAAATCTTCGGCGTCGATCTGCGCTCAGGCGCGGGTCGACGCGCAAGGGGCTCTAGCGATGGCGGCAAAACTAATCGATGCGATTCGCGGACTTGAGCGCGAGCGTTTTCGCGCGATGGTCGACGGCGACGGCACGTCGCTGGACCAGTTGCTGTCCGATCACGCGACCTTCGTCCACACCAACGGCAAACGCGAGACCAAGCAGCAGTTCATCGACGCGATCACGGCGGGCCGCCGCCGCTACCGCCAGATCGAGATCCAGTCGCAGGACGTGCTGCACGCGGGCAACGAGGCCTGCGTGGTCTCCGGCCGCGTGCTTATCGAGATGGAAGCGAACAACGGTGCGCTGCTCTTTCCTATTGCCTATACGGCGATCCAGACGCAGGAAGGGGGCCACTGGCGCCTGCTCGCATGGCAGGCGACGCGTTGCGCGATCGAGTGACGACCGGTAAGTCCACTCGCTGAAACGCCGCTTGGGCGCTTCAGGCGCACGCCGGCGGCCCGTTTTGCCGCCGGCGCTCAACAATGCCGCCGATTTCCCTGCTGAAACTCAAACTGCTTCGCGCACCGCGCGCGACACGCGCGGAAGGTGTCAGGCCGCCGCGCGCCGATCCACTTGCGGCCAGACAGCGCGATTCACCGCGCTAACGACTGCCGCGACGCACGCATGGACCGCGTCTTCGCCCACGCCCACGCCGTGGCGCAACGGCTGGCCGCCCACGCGCGCGCCGACAAACACGGCCGTGCCGCCCTGCGAGGTGCGCTCGGTCTCGAACGACGTGATTTCGATGCGCTCGCCGGCCATCGCCGCGATGGCGGCGGCCACGGCTTGCGCATGCGCTTCGTCGCTGCTGGCGGTAGCCGGCATGGCCACATCACGGCCTTCCCAGCGCACACGGCCTGAACCGGCGCTGGCAGCCGGCCCGCGCGTTTCGAAGTACTCACGCGCGAACAGTGCGCAGACCGCATCGCCTGTGATTTCTTCGCCCGACGTATCGGCGGCGGTCTGCACGGCGTGGCTGAACTCGATCTGGACGCGGCGCGGCGGCGTGAAGCCCATGCCGCGCTCGAGCAGATAGGTCGCGCCACCCTTGCCCGACTGGCTGTTCACGCGGATCACCGCGTCGTAGCTGCGGCCGAGGTCGGCGGGATCGATCGGCAGATACGGCACTTCCCAGACGGCGTCGGCCTGCTGCTGCGCGAAGCCCTTGCGGATCGCGTCCTGGTGCGAGCCCGAGAACGCCGTGAACACGAGGTCGCCCGCGTACGGATGGCGCGGGTGCACGGGCAACTGGTTACAGCGCTCGACCACGCGGCGCACGGCGTCGACGTCCGAGAAGTCGAGGCCCGGGTCGATGCCCTGGGTGTAGAGGTTCATCGCGAGCGTGACGAGATCGACGTTGCCGGTGCGCTCGCCGTTGCCGAAGAGGCAGCCTTCGATACGGTCCGCGCCCGCGAGCAGCGCCATTTCGGCGGCGGCCACCGCGGTGCCGCGGTCGTTGTGCGGATGCACCGAAAGCACGATGCTGTCGCGGTATGCGAGATTGCGATCCATCCACTCGATCTGGTCGGCGTAGACGTTGGGCATCGCCGCTTCGACGGTCGCCGGAAGATTCACGATCATCTTGTGATCGCGCGTCGGGCGCCACGTCTGGGCTACCGCGTCGCAGACTTCGCGCGCGAAGGTCAGCTCGGTCATGCTGAAGGTTTCGGGCGAATACTGGTAAGTCCAGTGCGCTTGCGGGTTTTTATCGGCATGTTCGCGGATGATGCGCGTGCCTTCGACTGCAAGCGCCTTCACTTCATCCTTCGACTGACCGAACACGATCTTGCGGAACGACGGGCAGATCGCGTTGTAAAGGTGGACGATTGCGCGCGGCACGCCTTCGAGCGCCTCGAACGTGCGCGCGATCAATTCTTCGCGCGACTGCACGAGCACCTCGATGGTCACATCGTCGGGAATGCGCTTTTCGTCGATCAGCTTGCGCACGAAATCGAAGTCGGTCTGCGAAGCGGACGGAAAGCCGACTTCGATTTCCTTGAAGCCGATCGCGACGAGCATTTCGAAGAATTCGGTCTTCTGCTCGATGCTCATCGGCTCGATCAGCGACTGGTTGCCGTCGCGCAGGTCGGTGCTCATCCAGATCGGCGCGCGTTCGACGGTGCGCGTCGGCCATTTGCGGCCGTTCAGGCGGATGGCGGGGAAGGGGCGGTATTTCTCGGCGGGATTACGCAACATGACGAGCCTCGTTCTTCATGGTGTCGTTTGCGATGGCGGTCGGCAGCGGGCGGCTGGCGGGCTGACGACGGAGCACGATGCGCGAAACTTCATGCGTACGGGCGGCAACCTCGGACGCGAAGAAGACGGCCACGGTGACGGCGGTAGCCGGCGCGGCGAAAGCGGACGTGAACGATGCCCATGCAACGTGCATTTTGACCTCGCGACTCGTCCGAACGGTAAGCGGACGAATGCAGACGACAGGTTGTAGAGATACTGCGGTTTTGGGGTACTGCGAAAACGGCTTTGGGAGGACCGCGGTGACCGGAGGAGGTGGTCGTTGCGGCGCTACACCAGCTTTAGGCTAGGCGTAGCGATAGGGCCGATAGTCGGCCGAGGGCAATTCGGAGGGTGTTCGGGTAGGAACGCATTCGTCCAATGTAAATCAGGGCGGATGCGCGTGTCAACAGAGAATTTGCAGATTGGCCGCGTGAAGATGCGTGAAGATGGCCGACGAAGCGCTCCGATGCGCCTGCGTCGGAACGCGCCGGTCGCCCGCCCCGCATGGCTTTCAGCGGCTTGAGCGGCGCGCTTCCGGTTCGATCGTCAGCGCTTCGCGATGCGCTTGATCGTCTCGATCTGGCGCGCGATCGCTTCCGGCACCGGCGCTTCGCCGCGCAACACGGCTTCGATCCAGGCGGCCGTCGTGGGCGCGTCGCGACCTTCGGGGAGATCGATTTCGGGCGCGCCGGGCGACGAGCGCTCCGGTTCGACCAGCGTTTCGCAGATGCCGTCGTGCAGCCAGTCGACCTGCACCTGGCGGCGGGTATCGGCGACGGCTTCGCCCTCGGTGCCGCGCGCAAGCAACGCGCCGCCCACCGCCGCTTCCGGATGCGCCGCGAAGAGGGCGCTCAGGCTTTCGCGATACGGCGGGTGCGTGTAGTTCACGAGACGCAGGCCCGGCTCGGCGAACGGCTGCAGCAACTTCACGAGCGTATGCGTGGAGTTGCGCACGCCCATGCGCCGGCGCATCGAGAGCAGGCGCGCGAGTTTGGGCGCGAGCGTTTCGATCGACGAAAACGCGACGCGGCCCGACGCGAGTTGCGCCTCGATTTCGGCGTGATCGCTTGCTTCGGGCCGATTCAGCGCCGCGAAGATTTCCGCGCTCGTCACGCGGCCCGGATCGGTGACGACGCCGTGCACGAGCGCCGGCACGCCTTCGCGCGCGAGGAGCAAGGCGAGCAGCGGCACGAGATTCGGCTGCTTGCGCGCGCCGTTGTAGCTTGGGATCGACACGGGCCGATAGTCGCCTTGCGGCACCGCGAGCGGCGCGAACGAGGCGTGCGCAGCGCAGAGCATGGCGGCCAGCTCATCCGCGGTTTCGCCCTTGAGGCGGTAGGCGAGCAGCACCGCGCCCAGCTCCAGCTCGGGCACGCGGCCGTCGAGCATGGCGGCGTAAAGGGCGTGCGTGTCTTCGGACGAGAGCGAGCGTGCGCCGTGCGGTCCGCGGCCGATCTCCTTGATGAAGCGGGCGCACGGGAAGATGTCGGTGGAGTCGGCGGTGGTCATGGGCGAGCGCGGTTCGTTCGACGGCGTGCGGCGGGCCGCCGTCATATTGAAATGGGGGATGCGACAAGTATCGCACGAGCACGGCGCGGCTCGCCGGCCACGCCCGCGGCCCGCCTGGGCGGCCCCACCTGGGCGGCCCCACCTCGCCGGCTACTTGCAGGCACCGCCGCGCACGCCCACCGCCGCGCGTTACACTCGCGATTGTTCTGGCGGCGCAAGCCGAGCGATCTACAGGCCCGCGTGCCTCGCGCACGCCCCATCACAAAGACGGAGAACTCCATGACGTACGTATTCGAACCGGCGGCGCTCGCCTCGGTGCCGGTGGCCGGCAGCGACACGCGTTTCCCGGTGCGGCGCATCTATTGCGTTGGCCGCAACTACGAAGCGCATGCGCGCGAGATGGGCCACGATCCGAACCGTGAACCGCCGTTCTTCTTCTCCAAGCCCGCCGACGCCGTGCTCTACGTTGCGCCCGGCTCGACCGCCGAATTCCCGTATCCCGCGCAATCGCAGAACGTGCACTTCGAAATGGAACTCGTCGCGGCCATCGGCAAGGGCGGCAAGGACATTCCGGTCGCGAGCGCGCTCGACCACGTGTATGGCTACGCGCTCGGCCTCGATATGACGCGCCGCGACTTGCAGGGCGAGGCGAAGAAGCTCGGTCGTCCGTGGGATACGGCCAAGGGCTTCGACCATTCGGCGCCGATCGGCCCGATCCATCCGGTTTCGAAGATCGGCCAGCTCGCGAAGGGCGAAATCTGGCTCGCGGTCAACGGCGAGGACAAGCAGCGCTCCGACATCTCGCAGATGATCTGGCCGGTTGCCGACACGATCGCGTTCCTTTCGACGCTGTTCGAGCTCAAGGCCGGCGACCTGATCTACACGGGCACGCCCGAAGGCGTGGGCGCCGTGGTCAAGGGCGATCTGATGACGGGCGGTGTGGCAGGGATCGGCGAATTCGCCGTGCGGGTCGTCTGAGCGCCGCGCGCCGCATCACGATTCAAGAGGAGCAAGAGAGGAGCATGAAGCTTTACAGCTATTTCCGCAGTTCGGCGTCGTATCGAGTGCGCATTGCGCTGAATCTGAAGAACCTGTCGTACGAGTACGTGCCGGTTCACCTCGTGCGCGACGGCGGCGAGCAGCTCAAGCCCGCCTACCGCCAGGTGAATCCCGACGCGATCGTGCCGGCGTTCGTCGACGACGAAGGGCACACGCTACAGCAGTCGCTCGCGATCATCGAGTATCTGGAAGAGACGCATCCCGAGCCGCCGCTGCTGCCGAAGTCGCCCGTCGACCGCGCTCACGTGCGCTCGCTCGCGCTGCAGGTGGCGTGCGAGATTCATCCGGTGGACAACCTGCGCGTGCTCAAGTACCTCAAGCACACCGTGGGCGCGGACGACGCGACGAAAGACGCGTGGTATCGCCACTGGATCGAGGCGGGTTTCGCGACGCTCGAACAGCGGCTCGCCAGCGATCCGCGCACCGGCAAGCTCGCGTTCGGCGACACGCCGACTGTCGCCGATCTTTGCATCGTGCCGCAGGTCTACAACGCGAACCGGTTCAAGATCGACACGACGCGTTACCCGACCATTCAGCGCATCAACGACTACGCGCTCACGCTCGATGCGTTCGCGCGCGCCGCGCCGGGTGTGCAGCCGGATACGGAATGAGCGTCTGACCGGCTCACGCTGGCCGTACCAATGAAGAAGGGCGTCGTTCGCGAGAACGACGCCCTTCGTGCATCTAAGTCCGGGTAAAGCGCGCTTTCAGCTGCCAAGCAGCGCGTCGGCGAATTCCTCGGCCACGAACGGCTGCAGGTCTTCGACCTTTTCGCCCACGCCGATGAAATACACGGGAATCGGGCGCTGCCGTGCGATCGCGGCGAGAATGCCGCCCTTGGCGGTGCCGTCGAGCTTCGTGACGATGAGGCCGGTGAGGCCGAGCGCGTCGTCGAAGGCCTTGACCTGTGCGAGCGCGTTCTGGCCTGTGTTCGCGTCGATCACGAGCACTACCTCGTGCGGCGCGCCGTCGAACGCCTTGCCGATCACGCGCTTGACCTTCTTCAGCTCGTCCATCAGATGCAATTGCGTGGGCAGGCGGCCCGCGGTGTCGGCCATTACCACGTCGATGCGGCGGGCGCGCGCGGCGCTCACGGCGTCGAAGATCACCGCCGCCGGGTCGCCGCTTTCCTGCTGCACGACCGTCACGTTGTTGCGCTGCCCCCAGATGGCGAGCTGTTCGCGCGCGGCGGCGCGGAACGTGTCGCCGGCGGCGAGCAGCACGCTCTGGTCGAAGCTTTGCAGATGCTTGGCGAGCTTGCCGATGCTGGTGGTCTTGCCCGCGCCGTTCACGCCCGCGATCATCATCACGAGCGGCTGCGCGCGGCCGAGCATGAGCGACTTTTCGAGCGGCTTGAGCAGGCCGATGAGCAGCTCGCGCAGGGCGTTCTTCACCTGCAGTGCGTCGGTCAGGCGCTCGGCGCGCACCTTCTGGCGCAGCGTTTCGAGCAGATATTCGGTCGCGTCGACGCCCGCATCCGACATCAGCAGCGCGGTTTCCAGCTCCTCGTAGAGGTCGTCGTCGATCTTCGCGTTGACGAAGATACTCTGGATGTTCGAGCCGGTTTTCGAAAGCCCCGACCTCAGGCGCGTGAGCCACGATTGCTTTGCGGCGGGCTCGAGCGCGGGCGGCGGGACGATTTCGACGGCTTCCGGCTCGTCATCGTTTTCGTCGGCGGCTTGCTGCGGCTGGACCGGAGCGGGCGCGACCGGTGGAGCGGACGGCGCGGGCGACGGTTCGCGGGGCGTGCTGGCGGGCGCGTCAACGGCCTCGTCCGGCGCATCGAGCGTGGCTTCGTCCTGCGCATTCTCGGCCGGCGCGTTCTCGGCGTCCTTCGAGCCGCGGAATCGTTTGAAGAAACTGAACATGGTCTGGGGTGGGTCAGGCGCGCTGCGGATCGGACCGAGGGGCGGTCAGCGACGGCATGGGAAGAGGTAACGCGCGGAAAACATGGCATTTTATCAGGCGCGTTAGCTGGAGTCGCTGCGGCGTCGCCGTGGGGGCCCGCCCAGGGCCGTTGCGGCGCGCACGCGGCACCTGCGCGCCCCTGTGGTAACGTGCGCGCATTGGAGGGTGCGATGCGAAAGCGTCGTGCCCGAACCTCGCAGTCGAGTTCCGCCGGCAAGTTGACTGCCGGCGGTCAAATGCACGCAGCCGTACGACCCAACGCATGACCCGTTCCTCACCTTCACGTGGCCAAGGCGGCCGCGCCCATCAATCCGATCCGCGCGCACGTGGCGGCGGTGGTGGCGGCGCGCACACGATCCGCATCATCGGCGGCGACTGGAAGCGCACGCCGCTACCGGTGCTCGACCTCGATGGTCTGCGCCCGACTCCCGACCGCGTGCGCGAAACGCTCTTCAACTGGCTCGGCCAGCGTCTCGACGGCCTGCGTTGCCTTGATCTTTTCGCGGGCAGCGGCGGCCTCGGCTTCGAGGCGGCCTCGCGCGGCGCCGCGCGCGTCGTGATGGTGGAGCGCAGCGCGCGCGCCGCCGCGCAACTGCGCGCGAACCAGGCGCACCTTGGCGCGCGCATGATCGAAATCGCGGAAGCCGACGCACTGCGCCTCGCGGCCAATCTCGCGCCAGGCTCGTTCGATGTGGTGTTCCTCGATCCCCCGTTCGGCGACACCGCGCTGCTCGATCGTGCGCTCGAGCTGGCCGCGCCGCTCGTCGCGCCGGACGGCTGGCTTTACGTGGAGTCGGGCGAGCGCATCGATCCGGCTGTGCGGCCCACGCTGGCGGGCTGGAGCGTGGTGCGCGAGGGCCGGGCGGGTGCGGTTCACTATCATTTGCTGCAGCGCGAAAATGAGGAATAATGCGCGTTCGATAAGAAGCGGCGGGCGGCCTGGCCGTCACGCACGCACGTGTGCATGCGTCGCCACGGCACCGCATTGCGCCCCATTTCTGTTGAGAGGAGAAGCCTCATGGTAGTCGCCGTGTACCCCGGTACCTTCGACCCGCTCACGCGCGGCCACGAAGATCTCGTGCGGCGCGCGTCGAGCATTTTCGACACGCTGGTAGTCGGCGTTGCGGACAGCCGCAACAAGAAGCCTTTCTTCTCGCTCGACGAGCGGCTCGAGATTGCCCACGAGGTGCTCGGCCACTATCCGAACGTGCAGGTCATGAGCTTCAAGGGGCTCCTGAAGGACTTCGTGCGCACCAACAACGCACGCGTGATCGTGCGCGGCCTGCGCGCCGTATCGGACTTCGAGTACGAATTTCAGATGGCGGGCATGAACCGCTACCTGCTGCCCGACGTCGAGACGATGTTCATGACGCCGTCGGACCAGTATCAGTTCATTTCGGGCACGATCGTGCGTGAAATCGCCCAGTTGGGCGGCGATGTGAGCAAGTTCGTGTTTCCGTCCGTGGAAAAGCGCTTGCAGGACAAGGTCGCCTCAATGGGCGCCCCGGTTACGAAGGCGTGAACGCGAGGCGAAAGCAGCGTAAACTGTGGGGCTAAGCAACGTGTGAGCCGGCCTTCGCGCCGGCAGGAAGTGAGAACAGCATGGCCCTGATGATTACCGACGAGTGCATCAATTGCGACGTGTGCGAGCCCGAGTGCCCGAACGACGCGATCTCGATGGGCCCGGAAATCTACGTGATCGACCCGAAAAAGTGCACCGAATGTGTCGGCCATTTCGATGAGCCGCAGTGCATCCAGGTGTGCCCGGTGGAGTGCATTCCCAAGAATCCGGAGCATGTCGAGTCGCCCGAGCAATTGATGCAGAAGTACCACGCGCTGACGGCGGCGAAGAACAGCGCCTGAATCGCGCAATCCTCCGGAAATAAAAAACGCGCCAACTGGCGCGTTTTTTATTTCATCTTGCCGTCTTCTTACGCGACGATGGCCTTCAATGCATGGACGAGCGTGTCGCACTCGGCATCGGTGCCGATCGAGATGCGCAGATGCTGGTTCACGCGCGGCGCGTTGAAATGTCGCACGAAGATCTCTTTTTCGCGCAGTTTGGCCGCAATTGCCGCCGCACCGTGCTCGGGATGCCTCGCGAACACGAAATTCGCCGCCGAAGGCACCACTTGGAAGCCGAGCGCCGTGAGCGCGGCCGTCAGGCGCTCGCGGCTTGCGATCACGCGCGCGCTGGTGGTCCTGAGCCACTCGTCATCTTCGTAAGCGGCGGTCGCGGCGGCTTGCGCCAGGCGGTCGAGCGGGTATGAGTTGAAGCTGTCCTTTACACGGTTGAGCGCATCGATGAGATCGGGGTGACCGAACGCGAAGCCCACGCGCATGCCCGCGAGCGAGCGCGATTTCGAAGTCGTGTGCACGACCAGCAGGTTCGGATAGCGGTCGATCAGCGCGATCGCCGATTCGGCGCCGAAATCCACATACGCTTCGTCGATCACCACCACGGATTCCGTGTTCGCCGCGATGAGCCGCTCGATTTCCGCGAGCGGCAGCGCGTGACCCGTGGGCGCATTCGGATTCGGGAAGATCACGCCGCCATTGGGCTGGCGGTAATCGTCGACGCGAATCGTGAACTGCTCCGTGAGCGGCACCGTGCGGTACTCGACCTCGTAGAGCCGCGCGTAGGTCGGGTAGAAGCTGTAGGTAATGTCGGGAAAGAGGATCGGCTTGTCGTGCTTGAGCAGCGCCTGGAATGCGTGAGCGAGCACCTCGTCGGAGCCGTTGCCGACGAACACCTGCTCCGCGCGGATGCCGTGATGCGCGGCCACGGCGGCGCGCAGACGCTTCGCGACGGGGTCGGGATAGCGGCGCAGCGACTCGCCCGTCTCGCCCAGCTCGTGGCGGATCGCCTCGAGCACGCGCGGGGAGGGCGCATACGGATTCTCGTTGGTGTTGAGCTTGACCGGCTTCGCGAGCGCGGGCTGTTCGCCCGGCACGTAGGGCACGAGCCGGTTGACGATGTCACTCCAGTAACGACTCAAGACGCTCTCCTTGTTTCAACCATTGCGATGCAGCTGCATCACCGCGCGTTCGGCCTCGCCCTTCAGGAACGTCGGCATCACGGCGAGCGCGCGTTCGATCGAGGCGTCGATCACCTCTTGCTCCTCGCGGCGCGGCGGCTTGAGCACGAAGTTCGCGACATCGGGCTTCGCGCCGGCGCGCGCGCCTTCGGGAATCAGGTCGCGCGGATGGCCGATGCCGATGCGCAAACGCCAGTACTGCTGCGTCGACAGATGCGCGGAGATGTCCTTCAGGCCGTTGTGACCGCCGCTGCCGCCGCCGAGCTTGAGCTTGACGGCGCCGGGCGGCAGATCGAGCTCGTCGTGCGCGACGAGGATCTCATCGGGCAGGATCTTGAAGAAGGCCGCGAGCGCGACGACCGATTGCCCCGAGCGGTTCATATAGGTCTGCGGTTCGAGCAGATGCACTTCCTCGCCGTAGAGGCGCGCCTTCGCATAGTGGCCGTGGAAGCGCCGCTCGTCGCGCAGCGTCGTGCCGGCTTCGCGCGCGAGCTGGTCCACGAGCCAGAAGCCCGCGTTGTGGCGCGTCGCCGTGTATTCGGCGCCCGGATTGCCGAGCCCGACGATCAACCTGATCATTGTGGTGTTCCGCCTGCGGAAATCGTTGAATTGACCCGCAAGTGTACGAAAAAGTGCGAAAAAAAACCCGCCGGGGCGAACCGCGGCGGGTCACGTCGTCCGTTTCAGGGAAACGGATCGAGAGGATCGGCTCATTGAGGCCGCTGCGCTTACTCCGCAGCCGGCGCTTCTTCGCCTTCAGCAGCCGCCTGGGCGCCAGCCGGCACGGGTGCCGACGCGATGACCGGGTTTTCCGCTTCAACGTGCTGAACCAGCGTCACGCCTGCGGGCAGGGTGATGTCCTTGGCATGCAGCGATTGACCGGCTTCGATCGTCGCGAGGTCGACTTCGAGGAATTCCGGCAGTTGGCCCGGCAGGCACTGGACTTCGATTTCAGCCAGAACGTGCGAGATGATCGCGCCACCCGTCTTCACAGCCGGGTTGGTTTCCTGGTTCATGAAGTGCAGGGGCACCTTCGTGTGGATCTTCTTGTTCGGATCCACGCGCTGGAAGTCCACGTGCAGCACGAGCTGACGGAACGGGTGGTATTGCACGTCGCGCAGCAGCACTTGCTGCGACTTGCCTGCCACTTCGAGCTCGAGGATCGACGAGTGGAAGGCTTCCTTCTTCAGGGCGTGCCACAGCGCATTGTGGTCGACTTCGACCAGTTGCGGCTCCGAACCGACACCGTACACGATGCCAGGGGTCTTGCCAGCATTGCGCAGGCGGCGGCTCGCACCCGTACCTTGCAGGTTACGCTCGAAAGCGATGACTTTCATTTGATTCTCCATTGCACTGCCCGCGACCAGGCAGTAAAACGGGGCCTTTTCAGCAGAACGCCTACCTTTGGGCCCCCAGCGATGCAGCGCGAACCTTCGTCCGTTCGCGCCGATTACGTGCAAAAGCGCGGCGTTCTTGCGAACCCCGCGCCTTGCGCGTCAATACTTGTCAGCTTTCCGCGAAGAGCGACATCACCGAGTCGCCGCGGCGGATACGCGAGAACGTTTCGGCGAGAAGGCCTGCGCTCGTGAGCGAACGGATCTTCGCGCACGAACGCGCTTCGGTGCCCAGCGGAATCGTGTCGGTCACGACGAGTTCGTCCAGAGCCGAAGCGGCGATACGCTCGCCTGCGCCACCCGAGAGAACCGGGTGCGTGGCGTAAGCGAACACCTTCTTCGCGCCGCGTTCCTTCAGCACTTGCGCTGCCTTGCAGAGCGTGCCGGCGGTGTCGACCATGTCGTCCATGATCACGCAGGTGCGGCCTTCGACTTCACCGATGATGTTCATCACTTCGGCGACGTTCGCCTTCGGACGACGCTTGTCGATGATGGCGAGATCGCAATTCAGTTGCTTGGCGAGCGCACGGGCGCGCACCACGCCGCCGACGTCCGGCGAAACGACCAGCAGGTTCTCGTGATTCTGCTTGCGCAGATCGCCGAGCAGCACGGGCGTTGCATAGATGTTGTCGACGGGAATATCGAAGAAGCCCTGAATCTGGTCGGCGTGCAGATCCATCGTGATGATCCGCTCGACGCCGGCGATCTCCAGCATGTTCGCCACGACCTTCGCCGAGATGGCGACGCGCGCCGAACGGGGGCGGCGGTCTTGACGGGCATAGCCGAAGTAGGGGATAGCTGCGGTGATCCGGCCTGCGGATGCGCGCTTGAGCGCATCGACCATGATCATCAGTTCCATCAGGTTGTCGTTGGTCGGCGCGCAAGTCGACTGAAGGACGAAGACGTCCTTGCCGCGCACGTTTTCCTGGATTTCGACCTGGATCTCACCGTCGGAAAAGCGGCTAACCATAGCCTTGCCGAGGGGAATACCGAGGATCTTGACGACTTCCTGGGCAAGCGCGGGATTTGCGTTGCCAGTAAAAACCATCAGGCCGTCATGGCTGCTCATCATGCACCTGCTGCGGACTTTGAGGGGGCGAGAGGAACTACTTAGGCGAACTGCCCTGGGTAACCCACAGAGCGAACTGCCTGGAAATTTTGGCAGGGGAGGAAGGACTCGAACCCTCGCATGCCGGAATCAAAATCCGGTGCCTTAACCAACTTGGCGACTCCCCTACACTCGACTTTGAGCCTGACTGACCGGTAGGACGATCAACCACGCAAAACTATGCCGCGAAAGCGAAGAGTGGATGCGTATTCAGACTCGAGGCTACCGCGCTTCTCCAGTCAGGTTGTTCCGCAAGCAGTCTGGCTCGTGCCGATTCTGCTTCGGACCGACTGGCGAATGCTGCAAAAACGCTGGCACCCGATCCGGTCATCCGCGCTGGTGCGATGCTGTTCGACACACTTTCAAACCATCGAAGCACCTGCGCTACTTCCGCGTATTTTCCTGCGACAACGGCTTGCATATCGTTATGACCGAAGCTGTCTGGCCATCCGTTTTGCGTTGCTTGCTGTGCAAGAAAGACTGCTATTGTGCGGGTCTTTGTGTCCCTTGTCAACGAGTTTTCCGAAAAAATCTCGGCAGTAGGAACATGAACCCGCGGCGTCACGACCAAAAAATGACGCGGGGGCAATTGTACAGCCTCGAGAGCTTCGCCAACACCCTCCGCGAACGCATTTTTTCCGAACACGAAGAAGGGCACGTCCGCGCCCAGCTTGAGTGCGAGCGCCTGCAATTCCTCGCGCTGCAGGTTGAGCTTCCAGAGACGGTTGAGCGCGAGCAGCGTCGTGGCTGCGTCGGAGCTGCCGCCGCCGAGACCCGCGCCCATCGGCAGACGCTTTTCGATATCGATCTCGACACCCTCGCCCGTACCCGTGTGCTCCTTGAGCAGCGTCGCGGCGCGCACGGTGAGGTCGTGCTCGGCAGGTACGCCTTCCACTTCCACGGTACGCGTGATGCGGCCGTCGTGCCGGCGCGTGAAATGCAGCGTGTCGCCCCAGTCGAGCAACTGGAACACGGTCTGCAGATCGTGATAGCCATTGGGACGGCGGCCCGTGATGTGCAGGAAGAGATTGAGTTTCGCGGGCGCGAGGCAGTCGCGCAGCGAGTCCTGGGTTTCGATCATGATGCTCTTGGGGCGATGCCTGGATCCTGGCCGGCGCATGCCGGCCAGATATTGCTGATGAGAGACGGTAACCGGCGCGCTTACTGGTCGAGCACGAGCTTGATCTGGAGCGGCGGGACTTCGCGCGTGAGATTGACGCGCTTCACGCCAGTGGCCGGCGCGTCCGCGTAGGCGACGTAATCGACGGTCCAGCCGTCCTGCTCGATCTGCGAAAGCCGCTGCGGATTTTGCGGGTCGGGCGTGGTGCGCGCGTGCGATGTGGGCGCGACCGAAGGCTGCAGCCAGTAACGCAGCCCTTCCACGGGCAGTGCGAAGCCGAGCGCCTGCTGCATGAGCGTACTCACGTTGTCGGCCGTGAGCGGCTGGCGGTTAGGCAGTTCCAGCGTGGCTTGCGACGGCGCGGACGTGACGAGCGCGAGCGTTTGGCCGAGTGGATTGAGCAGTTGCAGCGTCACCGTCGAATCGGTCTCGTGCCAGTCGAAGTTGCCGTACGCGTTGCGCTGCTGGCCGTTCTGGTCGACGTACTGCACGGCGAAGCGGCCATGATAGGCGCGGTTCGTCTGCGTAGAGAGCGAGGTCGTGGCGTTCGAGGTGGACGGCTGGCGCGGCGGCTGTTGCGTCGCGCAGCCCGTGAGCACGAGGAGCGCAGCCGCCGCTGCGCCGAGCGACGCGCGCCGTACGAGGCGGGCGGCGCGCGCAACGGGGAGGGCCTTGGGGGAGATCGAAGTGAAAAAATCTGCCATCAGAGATCGTTGACCTGGAGGCGCTTGAGCGTCCTCAGGAGCGTGTCGTTGTCGGGTTCGAGCTTGCGGGCCTCGCGCCAGGCAGCGCGGGCGCCGTCCTGGTCGCCGTTTTTCCAGAGCACTTCGCCGAGGTGCGCGCCAATTTCCGCGTTCGGCTGGAGGCTGTAGGCTTTGCGCAAGAGCTTGATCGCGTCGGCGTTGTCGCCCAGGCGGAATTTCACCCAGCCCACGCTGTCCATGATGAACGCGTCGTCCGGTGCGAGCGCCGAGGCTTTTTCCACCAGTTTGTCAGCTTCCTGCAGGCGCTGGTTGCGGTCCGCGAGCGAGTATCCGAGCGCGTTGTAGGCCTGCGGATTGTCGGGCTGCGTCTTGATCAGCTTGCGCAGCTGCGCTTCCATGACGTCGTAGTGGCCGGTCTTTTCCGCGGCCATCGCGTAGTCATAGGTGAGGTCCGGGTCGTCCGGGAAGTCGGCGGTCGCCTTCGCGAGCCGTGCCTCGGCTTCCGGGTAGCGCTTCGCGTCGAACAGGATCGCGGCATCGGTGCGCGCGATCAGCGCCTGGTCGCGCGGATCGTCGGCCTGAATGCTCGCGAGCTGACGGCGCGCGTCGTCGGTCTTGCCTTCCTTGTCCAGGATCTGCGCGCGCGTGATCTGGGCCGGCACGTACTGCTGGCTGCTGGGCTGGATCTTGTCGAGCCACTTCTGCGCGCCGGCGTCGTCCTTCTGCTCGACCGACAGTTGCGCGAGGTAGATATAGGCCTGACCGGGGTCGGCGGCCGGATTCTTCTCGGCAAGTTGCGCGTATTGCGTCAAATACTTCTGCGCAGCGTCGAACTTCTTCTGCTGCACGCTGATGAGCGCGAGCGCCATGAGCGGCATCAGGTCGGTCGCGTTGTCCTTGTGCAGAATCTCGAACTGCTTCTGCGCGTCATCGAGGCGGTCGGCAGCGAGATAGGTCTGTGCAAGTGCAAGACGGCCTTCACGCGACTTCGGGTTCTGCTGGACGTACTTTTCGATCGACGCAATGCCTTCGGCGCGCTCCTCCGGGCCCATCTGCGCGAGCATCAGCGCGGCGGGAAGGTAGTCGGGCTTGAGCGCGAGCGCCTGCTCGAACGACTTGCGCGCGCCGGGCGCATCGTCGGCGAGCAGTTGCTGGCGTCCGATCGCGAGCTGTGCTTCGGGACGGTTCATGTCGTCCTTGAGCAGCGCTTTGAGCACATTCAGGCCGCCCACGCGATTGGGGCCGCGCGAAAGCAGAAGCTGCAGCGAGAGGATGGCCTGGCCGCGGCTGTCGGCCGGTACTTTCGCCAGTTCGCGCGCGAGCAGCGGCTGGGCGTCGTCGGGCTTGCCGGCAAGCACGAGCAGCGAAGCGTCGAGTTGCGCCGCGCGCTCGGAATCGGGCGCGTACTGCTGCCAGAGCTGGACCGCGGTCAGGGCGTCGGACGGGCTTTGCGCCGCGAGCGCGATTTCGGTCCCGCGCTGCGCCATGCGCGGGTCGTGCGTGTCGCGCGCGAGCGCGAGATACGTTTGAAAGGCCGGTGCAGGCTGGTCGCGCTGCAGCGCGATTTCCGCAGCGAGCACCTGGAAGACGATCTGGCTCGACAGCGGAACGCCCGGCAGATCCTTCTTCTCGTCGGGCGAGGCGGGGCCGAAAGCGTCCGGCATAGTGACGGAAGTGTCGTCCGTGTCGGGGGACGGATCCTGCGCATACGCGTTCGACGTGGTCAGCGCCCAGGCGGCGAGAACCGCGGCGCCAACGAGGCGACGCGCGAAGGCGGCAGGCACGCGGGGCGTCGCGGGACGCTTCGCGAACAGCTTAACGAAAGACAGTTCCATGGAATTCCGTCGAATGTTTCGGTCGATTGTAACGCGCTGGCTACAATACGCGCACAACGCGCACACACGTTTATGCAAGTTGCAGACCAACCCGGACCAGCATCCGAATCAGGCCGCAAGACATGCCAGAGTTGCCAGAAGTTGAGGTTACCCGAAGGGGGATCGAACCGTGGGTCGCGGGCCGCCGCGTCGAGCGTGTGGAGGTGCGCAACCCCGCATTGCGCTGGCCCGTGCCGGCCACGCTCGCCCGAACGCTGCGCGGCCGCACGATACGTTCGGTCGGGCGGCGCGGCAAATATCTGCTGTTCGAGGTCGACGAGGGCTGGTTCATCGTGCATCTCGGCATGACCGGTACACTGCGCGTGCTGCGCAATCTGCCGAAGCCGCCCGCCGCGGAGAAGCACGATCACGTCGACTGGTTCTTCGACGACTTCACGCTGCGCTTTCGCGACCCGCGCCGTTTCGGCGCCGTGCTCTGGCACCCGCGCGAGGCCGGCGACGTGCTCGGCCATCCGCTGCTGGCGGGGCTCGGCATCGAGCCGTTCGCGCCGGCCTTCGACGGCGCGCTGCTCTTTCGCGAGACCCGCGGCCGCAAGGTCGCCGTCAAGCAGGCGCTGCTCGCGGGCGATATCGTGGTGGGCGTTGGCAATATCTACGCGTCGGAAAGCTTGTTCCGCGCCGGCATCCGGCCGACCACCCCGGCGGGCCGCGTTTCGCTGGCGCGTTACGAACTGCTCGCGGACGCCGTGCGCGCCGTGCTCGCCTCGGCCATCGAGAAGGGCGGCAGCACGCTGCGCGACTTCGTCGGCAGCAATGGCGAAAGCGGCTATTTCCAGCTCGAATACTTCGTTTATGACCGCGCCGGCCAACCCTGCCGCGTGTGCGGCACGCCGATCAAACAGATCGTGCAGGGCCAGCGTTCCACCTATTTCTGTCCGCGCTGCCAGCGCTGAGCGACTAGCTTTTTCATGTACCGAACGTCCTCCACTTCCGCGCCGCTACCGGCTGGCGCCTATCCCGCTGAACTCCTTACCGGTTTCGCGCCGCGCCTGATCGCCTGGCAGCGCGAGCATGGCCGTCACGACCTGCCTTGGCAGAACACGCGCGACCCGTACCGTATCTGGCTCTCGGAAATCATGCTGCAGCAGACCCAGGTCTCGACCGTGATTCCGTACTACACGCGTTTTCTCGAGCGCTTTCCCACGGTCGAAGCGCTCGCCGCCGCGCCCGACGACGACGTGATGGCGCTCTGGGCCGGCCTCGGCTATTACTCGCGCGCGCGCAATCTGCACCGCTGCGCGCAGGTCGTGGCCGATACCCACGGCGGCAAGTTTCCTTCGACGGTCGAGGCGCTCGCTGAGCTGCCCGGCATCGGCCGTTCGACGGCGGCGGCGATCGCGTCGTTCGCGTTCGGCGCGCGCGAGACGATCCTGGACGGCAACGTGAAGCGCGTGCTCGCGCGCGTGTTCGGCGTGGAAGGCTTTCCTGGCGAAAAGCGCGTGGAGAACGCGATGTGGACGCTCGCCGAAACGCTCGTGCCGGGTCCCGAAGCGAGCGACGCCGACGTGAGCGCGTACACGCAGGGCTTGATGGATTTTGGCGCGACGCTTTGCGGGCGCGGCAAGCCCGACTGCGCGCGCTGCCCGTTCGCTGACGACTGCGTGGCGAAGACGACGGGACGTCAGCGCGAACTGCCCGCCGCGCGCCCGAAGAAGGCCGTGCCCACGCGGCGTACGTGGATGCTCGTGCTGCTCGACGGCGACGCGGTCATGCTGGAGAAGCGCCCGCCATCGGGTATCTGGGGCGGATTATGGAGCTTGCCCGAAGCCGCGGACGAACCCGCGCTCGCCGAGCGCGCGCGAGACTTCGGCGTGACGCCGGAGGGCGCGGCGTCGAGCTCCGCGCTCATGCCGCTCACGCATACGTTCACGCATTTCAAGCTAGACATCGAGCCGCGCGTGATCGAACTCAGGCACGATGCCGCGCCGCTCGAAGCCAACGATGGACAGACCGCATGGGTGTCGCTCGGCAATATCGACGCGTATGGCCTGCCCGCGCCAGTGCGCAAGCTGCTCGACGGTTTGCGTGGACCGCTGATCTGAGTCAGCGAGCAAGCGACATCAACGCAGCATCAACGCCGCCTCAAAGCAATTGATGCTGCTGCATGTAGTGATGCACGATTTCGATACGCGCGCCCGCGTCGTTCAACTCCATGAGCTTCTGACGCGCGCGCAGCGCGATCGGCAGCACCTCGGCCAGACGGTTCGATACCCACGAGGGATCGTCGAAGCGGAACGGCTCCGCAAACGGCAGGCTCGCGGGGTCGCGCTCGCGGATCGTCGCGATGATGCGCTCGAGGACTTCCGCACACGCGCCGAATTGCGCGAGCTGATTGCCGCCTTCCAGCGGAATATCTTCGGGGATCAGTTCGGCCATGCCCACGAGCAGGCCGTCGGCTTCCACGCGATGCGAGAGCAGATGAAAGCGCTGGGTGCCGTGAGCCTGGATGTGCAGCATGCCGACGGTCTCGACATCGCATTGCTCGATGAGCGCGAGGCAGCCGACGGGCTCGGGCACGGCAGTGGTCTCGTCGGGCTGCGCGACTTCCGCGCCGCTTTTGAGCAGACACACGCCGAACGGCGTGTGCTCGCGCAGGCACTCGCTCGCCATGTCCAGGTATCGCGCTTCGAAGATCTTGAGCGGCAGCAGGCCGCCGGGGAACAGTACCGTATGCAGCGGGAACAACGGCAAATCGGCAAGCACGGCAGGAGACGAGGGCATGGCGCAACGCTTTCGGTTAAGGGCCGCGCGATGCGCAGCCGGTTAGGCGATCAGCCGTGACGACTCTCCGACATCGAGAGGCGCGTCGCGGTGACGCACGATAACGTTCGACTCGCCGGCAAAGCGCGTGGCGAGCGTCTGGGCGATGTACACCGATCGATGTTGTCCGCCCGTGCAGCCAATCGCAACGGTGAGATAGCTGCGGTTGTCGGCGCGAAAGTGCGGCAGCCACTTCGCGACGAACGCATAGACATCGTCGATCATTTCGTGAACGGCCGACTGCGCATTCAGAAAGTCGATCACGGGCTGATCGAGCCCGGTGAGCGGCCGCAGGCGGGCGTCGTAATGCGGGTTCGGCAGCGTGCGCACATCGAACACGAGGTCCGCGTCGAGCGGCACGCCGCGCTTGAAGCCGAACGATTCGAACGTGAGCATGAGCGAGCCGCGCTCGCCGCCGACGAACACTTTCACCCACTGGCGCAGTGCGTTCGAACTCAGGTTGCTCGTGTCGACCTGATGGCCGAATTCGGCGAGGTTCGAGACGAGTTCGCGCTCGTGCTCGATCGCTTCTTCGAGTGACTTGAGCATGCCCACGTTCGCGTCGTGCGCGGCGGAGCCCGAAAGTGGATGGCGGCGCCGCGTTTCCGAGAAGCGCTGGATGAGCGACTGCGTACTCGCGTTGAGGAAGAGCACGCGCACGTCGTGGCGAAGAGCCAGGTCGCGGATCATCTCCGGCATGTCGTCGAACGACGAACCCGAGCGCGCATCGATAGCGACGGCGAGGCGTTCGTAGCCATCGTCGCTGAGATATTGGGCGAGTTGCGGTAGAAAGCGCGGCGGCAGATTGTCGACGCAATAGTAGCCGACGTCTTCGAGCGCGTTGAGCGCCACTGACTTGCCGGAACCCGAAATGCCGGTGATCAGGATGATACGCATGGGAGAGTCGATGAACCCGATTGGGTCATCATAGCATCCGATCCGCGCGCCTGTATTGGCTCTCCGGGCCGCAGGCGCTCGTTTCGGGGGGGGCGCGCGGCGTGCTTCGCGCGCCTCGCCGGCCGCGCGGCTTCGGGCGTCAGATCAGCTTGCCGGGAAACTGGCTGTCGGGGTCCTGCATGGCGAGACGCTGGCGGTCCATGAAGTCGCGCAGGGTGTCGATACCGCGCAATTGCAGGATCGTGTTGCGCACGGCGGCCTCGACCAGCACGGCGAGGTTGCGGCCCGCGGCCACCTGGATCGTGACCTTGCTGATGGGCAGGCCGAGCACGTCGACGGTCTGGCTCTCCAGCGGCAGACGCTGGAACTCGCCGTCCGGGCGGCGCACGAGCTGCACGATGAGCTTGAGCTTCATCTTCCGGCGCACGGCCGTTTCACCGAAGATCGTCTTGATGTCGAGCAGACCGAGGCCGCGCACTTCGAGCAGATTCTGCAACAGCGGCGGGCAGCGGCCCTCGACGAAATCGGGGCCGAGGCGCACGAAGTCCACGGCGTCGTCGGCCACGAGGCCATGGCCGCGGCTGATCAGCTCCAGACCCAGCTCGCTCTTGCCGAGACCCGAGTCGCCCGTGAGCAGCACGCCCATGCCGAGAATGTCGAGAAACACGCCGTGCAGCGTCGCGCGCGGCGCGAGTATGCGCGACATGTAGAGGCGCAGGCTGTCGATGACAGTGGCCGCCGACATTGGCGTGGTGAAGAGCGGCGTGGAAGAACGCGTACAACGCAGCACCAGTTCGGGGGGCGCGGTCATGCCGTCGGCGACCACGAGGAACGGCGGTTCGAGCGCGATCAGCTCGGCCATGTGGCGCGAGCGGTCTTCGTCGGTCTGGCGCTGGTAGTAGTGGATTTCGGCGTCGCCGAGCACCTGGATGCGGTTCGGGTGGATGAGGTTCAGGTGGCCGACGAGGTCCGCGCTCGCCGTGGCCGTGGCCACCGTCTCGGTCGAAAAGCCGCGTTCCCAGCCTTCGTGCCCCGTCAGCCAGCTGAGTTTCAGCGTGGTGGCGTTGTCGTCGAAGATGCTTTGGGCGTTGATGCTGGAAGTGTCCATGAGTCGGTGACTCCGCGAGATGACTCGCTTAACGGCTGACTGAATTGCTGGCTAAATAAATCGCGCGACCTGGATGCGCTACCTGGGTGGTTAACGGCTGCCGACGCCCGGCGCTTCACCCCTGCAACGAGCGTCGAGCGCGCGCTGTTCGGCCGCGCGTACCGCGACCGCGCACCACAAGACGCCGCACATTACATCAAGGTTGCCACTGGGTGAGCAGGCGATGCAACGTTTCGCGGTCTTCTTCCGTATGGAGCCGCTCACGCGTTTCGCGATCCGACAACAGTTGTGCGATCTCTGACAGGATTTCAAGGTGCTGCTGCGTGGCCTGTTCGGGCACGAGCAGGAAGATCAGGAGCGAGACGGGCTGACCGTCTGGCGCTTCGAAGGCGATCGGCTCGGCGAGGCGCACGAAGGCGGCCTGCGGCTGCTTCAGGCCCTTGATGCGGCCGTGCGGGATCGCGACGCCTTCGCCCAGGCCCGTAGAGCCGAGGCGCTCGCGTGCGAAAAGATTGTCGGTAACCGTGCTGCGGGCGATGCCGTTCTGGTTTTCGAAGATCAGGCCAGCCTGCTCGAAGACGCGTTTCTTGCTGGTGACGGACAGGCCGACGACGACGTTCTCGATAGGAAGTATTTTGGCTAAACGATTCATGTTGGCAGGCGAAAACGTGGCCTGAATGCTCCACACCCCGACAGCTGACCGCTTTGGCGGAAGCTTTGGATCTGGCGACGAAGCCCGGTGCCGGGACCAGTGGGGACCTGTTGGCGCGTTAGACCCCGTAATACGACTGGACCATTATAGAACAAGCGTCCATGCCGATGGTGCGATGCGCCACGCATGAGCGCAACCCTCGTTGCCCGGTTGCACCCAGCGGTAAAACCCTGCATTGCGTGCACTCACGAAAAAGCCGCCCGGTTCGGGCGGCTTTGCTTCGAGGGGCGGAGGATGAACTATCGACTCCAGCCCCGGTTCATGGCGTGAATCGCCACACAGGACACTGTGGGATCACTGCGGCGGGATTTCGATGATGGGCGCAGGCTGGTGCTTGATCGCCTCATGTTGATGTCCCTGCACGCGGTCCTTGTGACGTACGACCTGGCGGTCCAGCTTGTCGACCACGAGATCGATGGCGGCGTACATGTCGCCGTTCGCGCTCTCCACAAATATGTCCTTGCCTTTCAGATGAAGGTTCACTTCAACCTTCTGTCTCTTATCCTTTTCCTTATGGTTGTCGACCGAGAGGACCACATTGCCATCGATTACCTGATCGAAATGTCTTAGCACCCTGTCCAGTTTGGTGATCACGTATTCTCGCAACGCTGGCGTTACTTCGAGATGGTGTCCACTGATCTTCAGATTCATAGTGCTTCTCCAGGCTAATGGCCGCGTGACGCGTGAAGTGCGGCAATGCCGGTCGACTGTCTGCCTGTGCGCGGCTCCCCGAAAGGCCTGCGACGGCGGGCTAACTCGGCCGGCCATGTCCGCCAACGGGCGTAGCGGCCGGAAAACGCCTGCTCCGTAAAAGCCGGAACAAGCTAAAGAGACTTGCGCAGATTGACCGCCGGAATCTTCAGTGCCTCGCGATACTTCGCGACTGTGCGTCGCGCGACCACGAAGCCCTGTTCCGCCAGCAGTTCGGCTATGCGGCTGTCTGAAAGAGGAGATTTGGTGTTCTCGGCTCCTATGAGTTGCTTGATGAGGGCGCGGATGGCGGTAGACGATGCAGCGCCTCCGGTGTCCGTCGATACATGCGATCCGAAGAAGTACTTAAATTCAAGTGTCCCGAATGGAGTCAGCATGTATTTACCGGTTGTCACACGCGAGACAGTTGATTCGTGTAGGCCCAGCGTATCAGCAATCTCCCTCAAAACCAAGGGGCGCATGGCGATTTCGCCGTGCACGAAAAAGTTCTTCTGACGCTCGACGATAGCCTGCGCAACACGCAGGATCGTCTCGAAGCGCTGCTGGATATTCTTGATGAGCCAGCGCGCTTCCTGCAGCTGCTGGCGCAGCGAACCGCTGCCCGGATCGCCGCGGTTGTTGCGCAGGATATTCGCGTACAGATGGTTGATGCGCAGCTTCGGCACCACCTCGGGGTTCAGTTCCGCATGCCAGTTCTGGCCGGCCTTCTTCACGATGATGTCGGGCACCACGTAATCGGCTTCGGCCTTGCCATACGATGCACCCGGGAACGGTTCGAGCGAACGGATCAGCGCATGCGCCTCGCGCAGCTCGTCGTCGCCCGTCTTCAGTTGCTTGCGCAACCGCGTGAAGTCGCGCGCGGCGAGCAGTTCCAGATGGTTCGACACGATCTCGAGCGCGAGTGTGCGCGTGGGCGACGAATTGACGCGCAGCAACTGCAGCTTGAGGCACTCGGAAGCGGAGCGGGCGCCCACACCCGCGGGGTCGAAGCTATGCAGCAGCGCTAGCGCCGCATTGAATTCGTCGGTGTCGATTTCGAATTCTTCGGGAATGTCGGCAAGTATTTCCTCACAGGTCGCGCTGAGGTAGCCGTCTTCGTCGAGCGATTCGATCAGGAAGGTGATGAGCGCGCGGTCGCGCTGGCTCGCGTTCGTTTCGCGCAACTGCGCCATGAGATGGTCGCGCAGCGTGGTGGTCGACTCGTGGATCTGCAGCGGCGGCAGGTCGTCGTCGTCGGAGGCGTTGCCCGAGCGGCCGTAGTCGTCCAGGTTCCACTGGCTCGCGTCGCCGTTCGCGTCGCCGCCAAGGCCGTCGTATTCGTCCACGCCCCGCGGCTCGCTCTCGCTGTTCTCGCCGCTGCCGTTCGAGGCCGAAGTGCCGCTGTTCGCGCCCTGCATCGGCTCGGCGCCGGAGGACGTGGGCGGCTGCGCGATGAGCGAGCCGTCCGCGGCCACGCGCAGCGGGCTCGCGATCCAGTCGTCCTCGTTCTCGAGCAGCGGGTTCTGCGAGATCGCCGTCGCGACCTCCTGCTGCAGTTCGAGCGTCGACAGCTGCAGCAGCCGGATGGACTGTTGCAGTTGTGGCGTGAGCGCAAGATGCTGCGAGAGGCGGAGTTGGAGGCTGGCTTTCATGGCGGTGTGCGAACCATTGTAAAGAGTTTGCCACGCGGGCGAAACCACGGGACATTCGCAAAAACGAGCGTGCGCCGCGCCGGTGCGTGCCCGGAATTTGGTGCGCAAACAGGGGGCGCTGCCCGGCCTGCCAGGCACCGTTTTGGGGGCAAGGTCGATACAGCGGAGTTACACGGGGAATGCGAAAGATGAGGCCGGAAAAGCGCGAAAGCGGATCGCGCGCCCGGGTGGGTGCTGCGGGACGGCGGTGAGGGGGCGCGCGAGGCGCGCCCGGGGGCTTACATGCGGAAGTGCTCGCCGAGATAAACGCGGCGCACGTTCTCGTTCTCGATGATCTCGCCGGGTGCGCCGGCCGCGAGGACGCTGCCGTCGCTGATGATGTACGCGTGATCGCAGATGCCGAGCGTTTCGCGCACGTTGTGGTCGGTGATCAGCACGCCGATGTTGCGCTGCTTGAGGAACTTCACGATCTTCTGGATTTCCAGCACGGCGATCGGGTCGACGCCCGCAAATGGCTCGTCGAGCAGGATGAAGCTCGGATCGGTTGCGAGCGCGCGCGCGATTTCGACGCGCCGGCGTTCGCCGCCCGAGAGCGACAGCGCCGGATTATCGCGCAGATGCGCGATTTGCAGCTCCTCGAGCAGCGCTTCGGCGCGCTCGGTGATGACGTCTTTCGACAGACGTTTGCCGTTGCCATCCACCTGCAGTTCGAGCACTGCGCGGATGTTCTCCTCGACGCTGAGCTTGCGGAACACCGAAGCTTCCTGCGGCAGATACGAAAGACCGAGCGCCGCGCGCTTGTGGATGGGCAGAAGGCTGATGGACCGGCCGTCGAGGTCGATCTCGCCGGCATCGAGCGGCACGAGACCCACGATCATGTAGAACGACGTAGTCTTGCCGGCGCCGTTCGGGCCGAGCAGCCCGACCACTTCGCCGCTCTTCACGTCGAGCGAAACGTCCTTGACGACGGTGCGCGAGCCATAGCGCTTCTTCAGGTTGCGCACGACGAGCGTGCTCGTCTTGCCGGCCAGCTGGCGGCCGTAGCTTTGGGGGGCGGTAACGGTATTCACTGTGGCGGCGCTTCCTGCAGCTTGGTGGACGGCGTGAGCGCGGCCGGGGCGCCGGCGGGTGGCTGTGCGCCGGTAGTGGTGTTGCGCGGCGAGAGCATGGCGCGAACGCGGCCGCCGGGGTTGCCGGGACCTGCGACGTCCTTTCCGGAGCGCGCCGTATAGAAGTCGTTCTGGCCGTCATACGTGACGACGCTGCCGTGGACCTGATCCATCACCGTCGAGAGGCCCTGCAGACGGCGCACCGTGGCGCGCGTCGTGAGCGTGGTGAGGTCCTGCTTGCCGTCGTAATCGATGCGCTCGGCCGTGCCGTCGACGTATTCGTCGAGGCCTTCGCGCTTCTGGCGGAAGTAGGCGAGCTTCTCGGCGGGCGTGCCCGGCGCGACGGTGCCGGTCGCGAACTGGTAGCCCTGCGGGTCCTGCGTGACGACGAGCTTGTCGGCCTTGATGAGGATCGTGCCCTTGGTGGCGACCACGTGGCCCGTGAAGACGGTCTGCTGCTTCAGATCGTCATACGTCATGTTGTCCGCTTCGATATTGAGCGGCTTGTCCTTGTCGGCGCGTTCGGCGTGGGCCGCGGGCGCGAGGCCGGCGAACAGCAGCGCGCTGGCGAGCGCCATCAGCGCCGCGAAGCGTGCGCGGCGCGCGTCGGGCGAACGGCCGTTCATTGGACGGGGAAGCGAATCGTTCATGCAATCGTGCCTTGCGTGGACGGCCCGGCGTTCAGGACGAGCCGCCGGAGTCAGCCGGGGCGATGGCTCCACGGACGTTGCCGAAGAGCTGGATGACCCGGGAGACATTGTTGTAGTTCATGCCGCTGGTGGCCGTCATGACCGACTGGCCGCGTCGAAGTTTAACCGGCTTTTCGGTCAGGATCACATCGTCGTTCACGAGCACTTTGAAATGCTCGGAATCAGCCTGCATTTCGGGATCGCCAGCGCCAGCCGCGCGCAGAATGCGCGCGTTGTCGTACAGGTTGACGATCGAGGCGTCGGCGTTGACCGTGCCGCGCAGCCCGGTGGCCGTGACAATCGGCTTGCCGGGCTGGAATGCGCGTACGGCCGGGTTCGTGAGGTCGCTGTTCTCGTCGTCCTCGTAGTGAACCATGTGCGTGGCCGTGAGCCGGTACTGCGTGGCGCCCGACTGGTCGAGCTCGGACACCGAGAAGTTGTCGGCGAAATAGTCGGGCGTATGCGTGGGCGCACGCGGCGCCGCCTCCTTCTCGCGCGGCTGGACGGCCTGCAGCAGCCACCACGTGAAACCGGCGAGCGCGGCGACGCACACGAGCGGCACGAGCGAAGTGAGGCGGAACTTCGGGTTCATCGCGGCATCCCGGCGAGCGGCGCGCAGGCCTCGGCGAGCAGGGCGTCGTAACGGTTCTGCGCGCGCAGGATCAGGTCGGTGACTTCGCGCACGGCGCCGTGGCCGCCCACCTTGTCGGACACCCAGTGGGCGCGCGAGAGCACGTCCGGATGGGCGTTCGCGGGCGCGGCCGCGAAGCCGCACTGGAGCATCACGCCGAGGTCGGGCCAGTCGTCGCCCATGTAGCCGCACGCTTCGGGCGCAATGCCCGTCTGCGAGAGCAGCTCGGCGAACGCGACGCGCTTGTCTTCCGCGCCTTGCCACAGGTGTGTGATCTTCAGTTCCTTCGCGCGCACGGCGACGATCTCCGAGCGGCGCCCCGTGATGATGGCCGTGTCGACGCCGGCTTCGCGCAGGAGCTTCGCGCCGTGGCCGTCGAGCGAGTTGAACGCCTTCATCGTGTCGCCCGCGCCGGTGAAGAGCAGGCCGCCGTCGGTGAGCACACCGTCGACGTCGAAAATCATGAGGCGCACACGCGCGGCGCGCGCGGTTGCGTCGAGTGGGGTAGCCATCAGATCACCTTCTTGGAGAACAGGTCGTGCATGTTGAGGGCGCCGATCAGCGTGCCCTCGGCATCGACGACCAGCATCTGATTGATGCGATGGCGCTCCATCAGTTCCACGGCTTCGACGGCAAGTTGGTCCGGGCCGATGGTGCGCGGGCCTTTCGTCATGACCTGCGCGATCGGCAGGTCGCGGAAATCGCCCACGCGCTCGAGCACGCGGCGCAGGTCTCCGTCGGTGAAAATGCCTTGCACGTGGCCGTCGGCGTTGACGACCGCCGTCATGCCCATGCGCTTGGCCGTGAGCTGGAAGAGGGCGTCGCGCACGGTCACGTCGTCGCGCACCTTCGGGATTTCGTCGCCCGTGCGCATCACGTCGCGCACGTAGGTGAGCAGGCGCCGGCCGAGCGCGCCGCCCGGATGCGAGCGCGCGAAGTCGTCGGCGCCGAAGCCGCGTGCGTCGAGCACCGCGACCGCGAGCGCGTCGGAGAGCGCGAGCGCCGCCGTCGTGCTGGCGGTGGGCGCGAGGTTCAGCGGGCAGGCTTCTTTCTCCACGCCGGCGTCCAGATGCACATCGGAGAGCTGGCCAAGCGTCGACTGCGGGCGATTGCCCGTCATGCCGATGAGCTTCGCGCCAATGCGCTTGACGAGCGGCAGGATCGCCACGAGTTCTTCGGATTCGCCGGAGTTCGACAGGCCGATGAAGACGTCGTCGGCGGTGACCATGCCGAGGTCGCCGTGGCTCGCTTCCGCCGGATGCACGAAGAACGCCGGGGTGCCCGTGGAGGCCAGCGTGGCCGCGAGCTTGCGGGCAATGTGGCCCGATTTGCCGATGCCGGACACGACCACGCGTCCGCGGCAGCTGAGGATAAGGTCGACCGCGCCTACGAAGTTGTCGTCGAGCCGGTCGCGAAGCCCGCGCACGGCGTCCGCTTCGATGTCGAGCACGTTGCGAGCGAGCTTCAGCGCCCGGTCGCCATTGATTTTCGCTATCATCCGCGGAGTATAGCAAAGGCGTCTGCGCGCCGCGCCAGCGCCCCCCAGCGCCAAAACCCCGTGCGCGAGCCGCCGGGCTTGCCCAGTCGTTTCTCCGTAGCCCTTCCCATTTAGCCCGTTATTAATGTAAACAGGCCCTAGCCGCCCTTGCGTCGATGATTGACCCGGCGCGGGGCAGAATTTGCATCGCCGGTAACAACGCAGACGAACGAGGACGCTTCACACGATGATCTCCCCGCTGGAAATGACGCTGTTCCTGCTGCTCGCCTCGGTGGTTGGCGTCGTGCTGTTTCGTTATCTGAATCTGCCGCCGATGCTCGGCTACCTCACGGTGGGCATTCTCGTGGGCCCGCGCTCGCTCGGCATCGTGCCGGACACGCATGGCGCGCAGAACCTGGCTGAGTTCGGCGTCGTGTTCCTGATGTTCTCCATCGGCCTCGAGTTCTCGCTCTCGAAGCTGCGCGCCATGCGCTACGCCGTGTTCGGCCTCGGGCTTTCGCAGGTGCTCGGCACGATCGTGGTGGCGCTCCTGCTCGGGCTCGCGCTGGAGCCGTGGGTGCATATCACGTGGCAGGCCTGCGTGGCGCTGGGCGGCGCGCTCGCCATGTCGTCCACGGCCATTGTCAGCAAGATGCTGTCCGAGCGGCTCGAGATCGAATCGGAGCATGGCCGCAACATTATGGGCGTGCTGCTGTTCCAGGATCTGGCCGTGGTGCCGCTTCTGATCGTGATCGCGGCGTTCGGCGGCTCGTCGGCGTCGCTCGTCGAGTCGCTCGGCACCGCCGCCGTGAAGATCGTGCTCGCGCTCGGCATTCTGCTCTTCGTCGGGCAGAAGTTCATGACGCGCTGGTTCAACGTGGTCGCGCGCCGCCGCTCGCAGGAGCTGTTCGTGCTCAACGTGCTGCTCGTCACGCTGGGCGCCGCGTTCATCACCGACAAGTTCGGCCTCTCGCTCGCGCTCGGCGCCTTCATTGCGGGCATGCTGATCGCCGAAACGCCTTACCGGCACCAGGTGGAAGAGGACATCAAGCCGTTTCGCGACGTGCTGCTCGGCCTGTTCTTCGTGACTACGGGGATGCTGCTCAACCCGCACGTCATCTGGCAGCACCCCATCATGGTGGCGGCGTTCTTCCTCGGGCCGGTC
Organism: Paraburkholderia nodosa DSM 21604; assembly: GCF_000519185.1. Taxonomy (GTDB): domain Bacteria; phylum Pseudomonadota; class Gammaproteobacteria; order Burkholderiales; family Burkholderiaceae; genus Paraburkholderia; species Paraburkholderia nodosa. The sequence goes on from NZ_JAFA01000001.1 coordinate 173,409, forward strand.
GTGCTCAAGGCCGTGCTCATCACGGCGCTCACGCGTATTTTCGGCGCCTCGCCGGGCGTGGCCATGCGCACGGGTCTTGGCCTCGCGCAGGCCGGCGAATTCGGCTTCGTGCTGCTGAACCTCATTCTCGACAAGCATCTGGTCGACGCCACGCTGCTCCAGGCGATCCTCGCGGCCATGCTGCTGTCGATGCTCGCCGCGCCGTTCCTCATCCAGAACGCCGATCGCATCGTGCTGCGCCTGTCCTCGACGGAATGGATGCAGCAGTCGCTGATGATGACGCGCATCGCCACGCAAAGCATCAAGCAAAGCGGCCATGTGATCGTGTGCGGCTACGGCCGCGCGGGGCAGAATCTCGCGCGCATGCTCGAATACGAAGGCCTTTCGTACGTCGCGCTCGACCTCGACCCCGACCGCGTGGCCGCGGCCGCGGCGGCGGGCGAGTCGGTGGTGTTCGGCGACGCGGCGCGGCGCGAATCGCTCGTCGCCGCGGGCATCCACCGTGCGGCCGCCGTGGCGATCACCTATGCCAACACGCAATCGGCGTTTCGCGTGCTCCATCACATTCACGAGCTGGAGCCGACCTTGCCCGTGATCGTGCGCACGGTGGACGACGCCGATCTCGAACGCCTGCTCGCCGCGGGCGCGACCGAGGTGATTCCGGAGATCGTGGAAGGCAGCCTGATGCTTGCCTCGCACATGCTGGTGCTGATGGGCGTGCCGATGCGGCGCGTGGTGCGTCGCGTGGAAGAGTTGCGCGACGAGCGCTACAGCCTCCTGCGCGGCTACTTCCACGGCACCGACGATGTGGGCGAGGACGGTCACGAGCAGGTGCGGCTACAATCCGTACCGGTCGACGAGCGCGCCGACGCCGTGGGCCGCACGCTCGCGGAACTGGGCCTGTACGAGCTCGGCGTCGAGGTGACGGCGATCCGCCGCCACGGCATTCGCGGCGTGGAACCGGACCCATCGACCAAGCTGCGCGAGGCCGACATCGTCGTGCTGCGCGGTCTGCCCGAGCAGCTCGCGCAGGCCGAGGAGCGGCTTTCGCGGCATCGCAAGCCGGGGGCTGCCGGCGCGGGCGCGGCGGCGGCCTGATACGCCGTCGTTGTCACCTTCGCTGCCGCAATCGCGAGACTGCGCCAAGGGGTTCTGCCCCGTTTAAATAGCTCCACCGTTCTTTATCCAGCCACTACCCGGAGAAATCATGTCCAACGCACCTGCGAACCCGAGCGCTGAAGCCGCCCAGTTCGTGAACAGCCTGATCCGCACGGTGCCCGACTGGCCTCAGCCGGGAGTGCAGTTCCGCGATATCACGCCGCTCATCGGCCATCCGAAGGGCCTGCGCGTGCTGATCGACCTGTTCGTCGAGCGCTATGTCGATGCGAAGCTTGACTACGTGGCAGGGCTCGACGCGCGCGGTTTCATCATCGGGCCGATCGTCGCGTATGAGCTGAACGTGGGCTTCATTCCGATCCGCAAGATCGGCAAGCTGCCGTACAAGACCGTTTCCGAGACCTACAAGCTCGAATACGGCGAAGCGACCGTCGAGATTCACGAGGACGCCTGCGGCAAGGGCGACCGCGTCGTGATCGTCGACGACCTGATCGCCACTGGCGGCACCATGATGGCCGGCAAGCTGCTGCTCGAACGCCTCGGCGCGAGCGTGGTGGAGGGCGCCGCGATCATCGATCTCCCGGACCTGGGCGGCTCGAAGCTGCTCACCGATGCAGGCCTGCCGCTCTTCACCGTGACCGCCTTCGGCGGGCACTGAAACCCGAACGCACACCGCCACGAGTCGACTCATGCCGAATTTCGCGCTCTTTCTCGCCACCTCCATCGCCATCACGTTCGCGCCCGGTCCCGACAATCTCCAGGTGCTCGCACGCGGCATTTCGCAGGGCCGCGCCGCCGGTCTCGTGGCCGCGCTCGGCTTCGCCGCGGGCGTGACGTTCCACACCACGCTCGCCGCACTCGGCGTGGCCGCCGTGCTGCGTTCTTCGCCGCTCGCGTTCCAGATCCTCAAGCTCGCCGGCGCCGCGTATCTCGTGTGGATCGGCGTGAAGGCGCTGCGCAGCCAGGGTCTCGCCGCCGCCGGCGACAGGCCGCGCCAGCCGCTCTCCGCGATCTTTCGCCAGAGCGTGCTCGGCAACATCATGAATCCGAAGGTGACGCTGTTCTTCGTCGTGTTCCTGCCGCAGTTCGTCGACCCGCATGGCGCGCAGCACGTCACGCTGCAGATGCTCGAGCTCGGCCTCGTGTTCATGGCGCAGACGGTCGTGGTGTTCTCCGTCTTCGGGCTGTGCGCGGGCACGATCGGCGGCTGGTTGAAACGACGCCCGCGCGCGGGCGTGTGGCTCGACCGACTCGCCGGCGTCACCTTCATCGCCATCGGCGTTCGCGTCGCCCTGCGCGACTGATCTACGGAGTCCTGATCGATGACCTTGCCTTGCATTACCGACGCGCGGCGCTTCGATGCTGGCGCGCATCTGCCGTTTCATATCGGCGACGAGCGCGTGGGCTGGATACGCGAGAACGACGTGGCGCGGCTCGCGCGCTGGCCCGACGTGTTCGAAATCGACGGCGATGCGCATAGCGCGCGCGTGACGCTCGCCCCGCACTTCGATAGTGTCGAAGCACGCAGTGCGGCGCTTGGCTCGGTGATCGGCGCACTCGCGGCGGAAGGACACATTCCGGGCTGGCGCAACGAAACCTACGCGATCCGCAATGCCTTCGACGCGCCGCCGCTCGCCTTTATCGAACGCGCGGCCTCGCGCTTTTTCGGCACGATGACGTACGCGGTGCATCTAAACGGCGTCGTAGAATACGGTGATTCCGGTGTGGCCGGCTTAGGTGCCGCCGGCTCAGGGTCGCGCGGCGCGCCGCAACTGTGGATCGCGCGGCGCAGCGACACCAAGGCCACCGACCCCGGCATGCTGGATAACGTCGTGGCGGGCGGCATCGGCTGGGGCTTCGGCATCGAAGCCACGCTTGTGAAGGAATGCTGGGAAGAGGCGGGCATTGCCGAGGAGCTGGCGCGCGAGGCGCGCGCGGGCCGCACCGTGCACGTGCTGCAGTCGCTGCCGGAAGGCACGCAGGCCGAGCAGATCTTCATCTACGATCTCGTGCTCCCGGCCGATTTCGTGCCGCACAACCAGGACGGCGAAGTGGGCGAGCATCGCCTCGCGCGCATCGACGAAGCCGCGCGCTGGATCGAGGAGGGCGCGATGACGGTGGACGCGAGCCTCGCGACACTCGACTGCCTGCTGCGCCGCCAATGGATAGACGAAGACGCGTGCGAGGGCATTGCCGCGATCTTCGAACCGCCGACGCTGTGAAAGGGCGCCGGTTCTCTTAGCAAAGCCCAAAGCCCTTTTAGCAACACCAAAGTATTGACGGGAGTTACCAAGGTCATGTCGACCGATCACAGCTTCATCCTCAAACTGTCGTGCGCCGACCGGCCTGGCATCGTGCATGCCGTGTCGGGCTTTCTGTTCGAGCGCGGCAGCAATATTCTCGACTCGGCCCAGTTCGGCGACAGCCACACGGGCGAGTTCTTCATGCGCGTGCACTTCCAGCAAGTGGGCGGCGACCCGGGCCTCGACGGCCTGCGCAGTGCGTTCGAGCCGCTCGCACAGGAATTCGGCATGCGCTGGGAGCTGCATGACGCGAACGTGAAGCCGCGCGTCGTCATCATGGTCTCGAAGATCGGCCATTGCCTGAACGACCTGTTGTTCCGCTATCGCACCGGCCAGCTGCCTATCGAGATTCCGGCGATCATCTCGAATCACAAGGACTTCTATCAGCTCGCCGCGAGCTACAACATTCCGTTCCATCACTTCCCGCTGCTCGGCGGCACTGAGGCCGACAAGGCAGCGCAGGAAGCGCGCGTGCTCGAAGTGGTGAACCGCGAAGGCGCCGATCTCGTGGTGCTCGCGCGCTACATGCAGATCCTCTCGCCGCAGCTTTGCAATGCGCTCGAAGGCCACGCGATCAATATCCATCATTCGTTCCTGCCGAGCTTCAAGGGCGCGAAGCCGTACTACCAGGCGTTCGACCGTGGCGTGAAGCTGATCGGCGCGACGGCGCACTATGTGACGTCCGATCTCGACGAAGGCCCGATCATCGAGCAGGAAGTCGAGCGCGTGGATCACAACATGACGCCGGACCAGCTCACCGCCATTGGCCGCGACGTGGAATGCGTGACGCTCGCGCGCGCGGTGAAGTGGCACGTGGAGCATCGCATCGTGCTCAACGGGCACAAGACGGTCGTGTTCCGCTGATCTTTCGTTGATCGCGTGCGACACCATGCCGTAGCGTGTTCCATGACGCGCTACGGCTTTTCGAACTATTCTTATTGCTCTCCGGCGCGTTCGCATGCATGCGATTTTTCTTCCGCGCCAACTCGTTCCCTCGGTATTACTCCTTAAGTTCTAGTGGCGCATCGTCGCGCACTCCCTGCGGAGAATAGTCCGCACCTTTCGTCTTTCCTACTCTTGTCACGTCAACTAAACGACAAGAGGGAAATTCATGAAAGCCGCCCCATCCCCGCAGGCGGAACCTGTAGCCGATAGCCGAGCCTGGCGCGTGCTGGGTTCGAGCACCTTCGCGTTCACGATCTGCTTTGCCGTCTGGATGATGTTCGCGATCCTCGGCATTCCGCTCAAAAAACAGCTTCACCTCACCGATACCGAATTCGGCCTGATTGCCGCGATGCCCGTGCTCACCGGCTCGCTCGCCCGCGTGCCGCTCGGCATCTGGACCGACCGCTTCGGCGGGCGCATCGTCTTCTTCATCACCATGCTCGTGACCGTCGTGCCGATCTGGCTCGTCACGTACGCGACGCAACTGTGGCAATTCCTCACGCTCGGCCTGTTCGCGGGGTTCGCCGGCGCATCGTTCTCAGTCGGCACGCCCTATGTCGCGCGCTGGTTCCCGAAGTCGCGCCAGGGTCTTGCCATGGGCATCTTCGGCGCAGGCAATTCGGGCGCCGCGCTCAACAAGTTCGTGGCGCCGGTGCTGATCGTCGCGGCCGGCACGTGGACCATCGTGCCGAAGGTCTATGCCGTTGCGATGCTCGCGACGGCGCTGCTGTTCTGGATGTTCTCCGCGAGCAACCCGGCGCACCGCGTACCCGGCACGCAGAGCGTTGCGAGCCAGATGCGCGTGCTTGCTGACCCGCGCGTGCTGCGCTATGCGCAGTATTACTCGGTGGTGTTCGGCGGCTATGTCGGCCTCGCGCTGTGGATGCCGCAGTACTACGTGAACCAGTACGGCTTCGGCATCGAGCAGGCCGCGTTTCTCGCTGCGTGCTTCTCGCTGCCCGGCGGCGTGCTGCGTGCGCTAGGCGGCTGGCTCTCCGACCGCTATGGCGCCTATCGCACGACGTGGGCCGTGATGTGGGTCGCGCTCGCGTGCTTCTTCCTGTTGAGCTATCCGCCGACCGACTTCACGATCCACGGCGCGCATGGCCCGCTCGCTCTGCATATCAGCACGGGACCGGTGTTCTACACGGTGCTGATGTTCGTCGTCGGCATTGCGATGGCGGTGGGCAAGGCCTCGGTCTTCAAGTTCATCGGCGACGAGTACACCGACAACATCGGCGCCGTCTCCGGCGTCGTGGGGCTGGCGGGCGGTCTCGCGGGCTTCGTGCTGCCGATCCTGTTCGGCCTGCTCGTCGACCTCACGGGCGTGCGTACCACCTGCTTCATGCTGATGTTCGGCGCCACCGTGGTGAGCCTGCTGTTCATGCACTTCTCGTTCCGCCCCGAAGCGCTCGCCCACGGCAGCGCGAAGCTCGCGCGCAAGGTTAGCGCCGCGACGCCGGCGCCGAAGGAAACCACGTACTCCGAATGATCCAACCTGCGCCGCGCGTGCGGCGCCTACCGAACGAGCACAATCATGTCCAAGTATCTCCTGACCCAATGGGAGCCCGAGAACACCCGGTTCTGGCAGGCTTCCGGCGAGCAGATCGCCACCCGTAACCTGTGGATTTCGATTCCCGCGCTGATGCTGGCGTTCGTGGTGTGGTCGCTGTGGAGCGTCACGGTCGTCAATCTCGACAAGGGCGGCTTTCACTTCACGAAGAACGAACTCTTCTGGCTCACGGCGCTGCCCGCGCTTTCGGGCGCCACGCTGCGCATCTTCTATTCGTTTCTCGTGCCGATTTTCGGCGGCCGCCGCTTCACGGCGATCTCCACGGCGAGTCTCCTGATCCCGGCCTTCGGCATGGGCTTCGCGCTGCGCGATCCGTCCACCTCGTATTCGACGCTGCTCGTGCTTGCCCTGCTGTGCGGTCTTGGCGGCGCGAACTTCAGCTCGTCGATGGCGAACATCAGCTTCTTCTTCCCGAAGGCGCGCAAGGGTTTTGCCACCGGCCTCAACGCGGGCATCGGCAACCTCGGTGTCTCGCTCGTGCAGTTCGTCACGCCGATCGTCATCTCGACGGCCGTGTTCGCGGGCCTGCTTGGCGACGGGCAGACCTACGTGAAGGACGGCGTCGAGCACAGCATCTGGCTACAGAACGCGGGCTTCGTGTGGATTCCGCTCATCGTTGTTTCTTCGTTCGCCGCGTGGTTCGGCATGAACGACATCGCCGATGCAAAGGCCTCGTTCCGTGAGCAGGCCGTGATCTTCCGCCGCGCGCACAACTGGATCATGTGCTTTCTCTATGTCGGCACGTTCGGCTCGTTCATCGGTTTCTCGGCCGGCCTCGCGCTTCTCACGAAGGCCGAGTTTCCCGCCATCAACCCGACTGCATGGGCCTTCCTCGGGCCGCTCGCTGGCGCGCTCACGCGCCCCGTTGGCGGCTGGATCTCGGACAAGCTCGGCGGCGCGCGCGTCACGCTCTGGACCTTCCTCGCGATGATCGTCGCGGTGATGGGCGTAATCGTGTTCCTGCCGGGCGGCGCGCTGGGCGGCGCACAGGGCAGCTTCGCCGGCTTCCTCGCGATGTTCGTCGTGCTGTTCGCACTCACGGGCATCGGCAACGGCTCGACCTTCCGCATGATTCCCGTGATCTTCCTCACGCAGCATCAACGCGCCGCGAAGGGCAAGGGCGATGAGGCGAAGCGCAGCGCGCTCGCCGAAGCGGGCAAGGAATCAGCGGCAGTGCTCGGCTTCGCGGGCGCAATGGGTGCATACGGCGGCTTCTTCATTCCGAAGAGCTTTGGCACGTCGCTCGACATGACCGGCTCACCGGTCGGCGCGCTTGTGTGCTTCATCGGCTTCTATGTGGTGTGCGCGGTGGTGACGTGGTTGTTCTATGCACGCCGCAACGCGTCCATGCCTTGCTGATTCGGATTAGTCCTTTGGGAGTAGCGCGAACTCTCCCGTTGATGAATGGGCAGGCACGCGCCTGCTCGCCATACTTGGAACGATACAGCTGCCCGTCGCCACGCTTGCAACGCAAGCGGACGGCGACAGGCACGATCGATCGATTCCAGCAGCAGTCCCGGAGAACCTGATGAGTTATTTTCTGGACCGGTTGAAGTTCATGTCGCGCGTGAAGTCGACGTTTTCGAAGGGCCACGGCGCGGTGGTGAACGAGGACCGCAAGTGGGAAGACGGCTATCGCAGCCGCTGGCAGCACGACAAGATCGTACGCTCGACCCACGGCGTGAACTGCACGGGCTCGTGCTCGTGGAAGGTTTACGTGAAGAACGGCCTGATCACGTGGGAAACGCAGCAGACCGACTATCCGCGCACGCGCGCTGACCTGCCCAATCACGAACCGCGCGGCTGCCCGCGTGGCGCATCGTATAGCTGGTACGTGTATTCGGCGCAGCGCGTGAAGTACCCGATGATCCGCGGGCGCCTGATCGAAATGTGGCGCGAGGCGCGCAAGACGCTCGACCCGGTCAAGGCATGGGCTTCGATCGTCGAGGACCCGAAGAAGGCGGCTCACTACAAGAGCGCGCGCGGCCAGGGCGGCTTCGTGCGCGCCGGGTGGGACACGGCCACCGAGATGATCGCGGCGGCCAACGCCTACACCATCGGCAAGTACGGTCCCGATCGCGTGGTGGGTTTCTCGCCCATTCCGGCAATGTCGATGGTCTCGTACGCCGCGGGCGCGCGTTATCTGAGCCTGATCGGCGGGGCGTGTCTGTCGTTCTACGACTGGTATTGCGACTTGCCGCCTTCCTCGCCGCAGGTATGGGGCGAGCAGACCGACGTGCCCGAATCGGCCGACTGGTACAACTCCACGTATCTCATGGTGTGGGGCTCGAACGTGCCGCAAACGCGCACGCCCGACGCCCACTTCTACACCGAGGTCCGCTACAAGGGCACGAAGACGGTCGCAGTGTCGTCCGACTTCGGCGAGATGGTGAAGTTCGGCGATATCTGGCTCGCGCCGAAGCAGGGCACCGACGCGGCGCTCGCGCTCGCGATGGGCCACGTGGTGCTCAAGGAGTTTCACGCAACGGCGAAGTCCGCGTACTTCCGCGATTACGTGAAGCAGTACACCGACATGCCGATGCTCGTCACGCTCGCGAAGCGCGATGGCGCGCTCGTGCCAGACCAGTTCCTGCGCGCGTCGCAACTCGCCGCGAATCTCGACGAAGCGAACAATCCGCAGTGGAAGACGCTCGCCATCGATTCGACCACGGGCGACATCGTCGCGCCGAACGGCTCGATCGGCTTCCGCTGGGGAGAAGGCGAGCACGACGGCGGCAAGAAGGTGGGCCGCTGGAACCTCGAAATGAAGGACGGCGGCAGCGGCCGCGAAATCGATCCGCGCCTTTCGCTCGTCGATCAGCATGACGAAGTGGTCGAGGTGGGCTTCCCGTACTTCGGCGGCGAACATGGCGCGCTGCTCGCGCGCCGCGTGCCCGTGAAGCGCGTGGCGCTGGCGGACGGCACGAGCGTACTGGTCGCCACCGTCTACGACCTGCAGATGGCCAACTACGGCGTCGACCAGGGGCTCGGCGGCCCGAACGTCGCGTCCTCGTATGACGACGACGTGCCCTGCACGCCCGCATGGCAGGAGAAGCACACCACGGTGCCGCGCAAGCTCGTGATCCAGGTGGCGCGCGAGTTTGCCGACAACGCCGACCGCACGCGCGGCAAGAGCATGGTGATCGTCGGCGCGGCGCTCAATCACTGGTACCACAACGACATGATCTACCGCGGCATCATCAATCTGCTGATGATGTGCGGCTGTATCGGCCAGAGCGGCGGCGGCTGGGCGCACTACGTGGGCCAGGAAAAGCTGCGTCCGCAGTTCGGCTGGGCGCCGCTCGCGTTCGCGCTCGACTGGTCGCGCCCGCCGCGCCAGATGAACGGCACGTCGTTCTTCTACAACCACACGAGCCAGTGGCGTCACGAGAAGGTGAGCCTGGACGAGATTCTTGGCCCGGGCGCGGACCGCGAACGCTACAAGAACCTGTCGATGCTCGACCTCAACGCGAAGTCCGAGCGCATGGGCTGGCTGCCTTCGGCGCCGCAACTGGGCGCCAATCCGCTCGACGTGGTGGATGCCGCGCAGCGCGCAGGCGTGCCGCCGGTGCACTACACCGTCGATCAGCTGAAGTCGGGCGCCCTGAACTTCGCCTGCGACGACCCCGACAATCCCGCGAACTTTCCGCGCAACATGTTCGTGTGGCGCTCGAACATCATGGGCAGCTCGGGCAAGGGGCACGAGTATTTCCTCAAGTACCTGCTCGGCACGCAGAACGCGCTGTTCGGCGACGAAGCCGATGCGATCAAGCCCGCCGAAGTGAAGGTGCGCGAAGCGGCCGAAGGCAAGCTCGACCTGCTCACGGTGCTCGACTTCCGCATGAGCACGACGTGCCTGTACGGCGATATCGTGCTGCCTTCTGCCACGTGGTACGAGAAGGACGATCTCAACACGTCGGACATGCACCCGTTCATCCATCCGCTTTCGGAGGCGGTGCAGCCGTTGTGGGAGAGCAAGACCGACTGGGAGATCTACAAGGTCATCGCGAAGAAGTTTTCGGAGATCGGCGGCGCGCATCTGGGCAAGCGCACGGACCTCGTGTGCACGCCGCTCATGCATGACACGCCGGGCGAACTCGGTCAGGCGTTCGAGCCGAAGGACTGGCGTCTTGGCGAATGCGATCTGATCCCGGGCAAGACCGCGCCTTCGATGACGCTGGTGGAGCGCGACTATCGCGAGATCTACAACAAGTTCACCTCCGTTGGGCCGCTGCTCGAAAAGCTCGGTAACGGCGGCAAGGGCATCAACTGGAACACCGTGCACGAGGTGGGCGAGTTCGCACAGCTCACGGGCATCCAGCAGAACCGCGGCGCGGCCGAGGGACGCCCGCGTCTGGAAACGGCCATCGACGCCGCCGAAATGATCCTCACCTTCGCGCCGGAAACCAACGGCCACGTAGCGGTGAAGGCGTGGGACGCGCTCTCGAAGATCACGGGCCGCGATCACACGCATCTGGCCGAAGGCCGCGAGCACGACAAGATCCGCTTTCGCGACGTGCAGGCGCAACCGCGCAAGATCATCTCCGCGCCTACGTGGTCGGGGCTCGAATCGGAAGAGGTGAGCTACAACGCGGGTTATACGAACGTGCACGAGCTGATTCCCTGGCGCACGCTCACGGGCCGCCAGCAGTTCTATCAGGATCACCGCTGGATGCTCGATTTCGGCGAAGGCCTCTGTAACTACAAGCCCGCCATCGACACGAAGACGACCTCGCCGATGCTCGGCGCGAAACCCAACGGCGAGCACGAACTCGTCCTGAACTGGATCACGCCGCACCAGAAGTGGGGCATCCACTCCACGTACACGGACAACCTGCGCATGCTCACGCTGTCGCGTGGCGGCCCGCACGTCTGGGTCTCGGAAGCCGAAGCGAAGGACGCGGGTCTCGTCGATAACGACTGGGTCGAGGTGTTCAACGTGAACGGCACGCTCACTGCGCGCGTCGTGGTGAGCCAGCGCGTGCCGCGCGGCATGTGCCTCATGTATCACGCGCAGGAAAAGATCATCAACGTTCCGGGCGCGGAAACGAGCGGCATGCGCGGCGGCATTCACAACTCGGTCACGCGCACGGTGCTCAAGCCCACGCACATGATCGGCGGCTACGCGCAACTGGCGTATGGCTTCAACTACTACGGCACCGTCGGCAGCAATCGCGACGAGTACGTGATCGTGCGCAAGATGAAGAAGGTCGAGTGGCTGGAAGGCCCGATGAAGGAAGGAGCAGCATCATGAAAATCCGCGCCCAGGTGGCGATGGTCCTGAACCTCGACAAGTGCATCGGCTGCCATACGTGCTCCGTCACGTGCAAAAACGTGTGGACGTCGCGCGATGGCGTCGAGTACGCGTGGTTCAACAACGTCGAGACGAAGCCCGGCATCGGCTATCCGAAGGAATGGGAGAACCAGGAGAAGTGGAACGGCGGCTGGGTTCGCAACCCGAACGGCAAGATCGAGCCGCGCCAGGGCCCGAAGCTCAAGGTGCTGGCCAACCTGTTCGCCAACCCGAACCTGCCTGGCATCGACGACTACTACGAGCCGTTCACGTACGACTACGAGCATTTGCAGAAGGCGCGCCTCTCGCAGACGCCACCCACCGCGCGCCCCGTGTCGGTCATCACCGGCAAGAAGATGGACAAGATCCATTGGGGTCCCAACTGGGAAGACGACCTGGGCGGCGAGTTCGCCTCGCGCAGCCGCGACAAGCTGTTCGAGAACGTGCAGAAGGAGATGTACTCGACCTTCGAGAACACCTTCATGATGTATCTGCCGCGTCTGTGCGAGCACTGCCTGAATCCCGCGTGCGTGGCGTCGTGCCCCTCGGGCTCGGTGTACAAGCGCGAAGACGACGGCATCGTGCTCGTTGACCAGGATAAGTGCCGCGGCTGGCGCATGTGCATCTCGGGTTGCCCGTACAAGAAGATGTACTTCAACTGGAAGAGCGGCAAGGCCGAGAAGTGCATCTTCTGCTATCCGCGCATCGAGGCGGGGCAGCCTACCGTCTGCTCGGAAACGTGCGTGGGCCGCATCCGTTATCTGGGCGTGATGCTTTACGACGCGGACCGCATCAGCGAGGCGGCATCGGTCGAATCGACGCAGGATCTGTATCAGTCGCAGCTCGACGTATTCCTCGATCCGCACGATCCCGCCATCCAGGCCGAGGCGCGCCGCCAGGGCGTGCCGCAGAGCTGGCTCGACGCCGCAGTGCGCTCGCCCGTATATCGTATGGCGGTCGAGTGGAAGATCGCGTTCCCGCTGCACCCCGAGTACCGCACGCTGCCGATGGTCTGGTACGTGCCGCCGCTTTCGCCGATCCAGTCGGCTGCGGACGCGGGCCATATCGGCATGGACGGCGTGATTCCCGACGTGGCGAGCCTGCGCATTCCCATGCGCTATCTCGCCAACCTGCTCACCGCCGGCGACGAAAAGCCCGTGATTTCGGCGCTCAACCGCATGCTGGCGATGCGCGCCTACAAGCGCACCCAGGCCGTGGACGGCGTGAACGACAACGCGGTTCTCGCGCGCGCGGGCCTCACGCCCGAGCAGGTCGAGGACATGTACCGCACCATGGCGATCGCGAACTACGAGGACCGCTTCGTCGTGCCGTCGTCGCACAAGGAAATGGTCGAGGACTCGTTCAACGAAAAGGGCAGTTGCGGCTTCTCGTTCGGCAACGGGTGTTCGGGCGGTGTTTCCGAGGGCTCGCTGTTCGGCTCGAAGGTCGAAGGCAGCGTGGTGTATGTCGATATGCCGAAGTCGCGTCGCAAGACGCCGTCTGAAGCTTGAGCGGGAGGACACAATCATGTCGATTTATCCGGTTCTCTCCGCGCTGCTCGACTATCCCGAGCAGCCCTTGCTCGACGCGCTCGACGAGATCGAAGCCGCGCTCGAAGCCCTGCCGAACGGCGCATTCGCCGCGCGCGAACTGACGCCGCTCATCGCGGCGCTGCGCGAGCGCTCGCTCGTCGAGTCGCAGGAAGCGTACGTGGCTACCTTCGACCGCAATCCGCGCCACTCGCTGCATCTGTTCGAGCACGTGCACGGCGAGAGCCGCGCGCGCGGCCAGGCGATGGTCGATCTGCTCGACGAATACCGCAACCATGGCCTCGACGTCGCGACGAGCGAACTGCCCGACTACGTGCCGCTCTTTCTCGAAGTGCTCGGCCTGATCGGCGAGGACGAGGCGCGCGCGCTGCTCGGCGAGGCGATTCACGTGCTCGCTGCGCTCGGCAATCAGCTCGAGAAGAGTGAAAGCCCCTACGCGGGCATCTTCACGGTGCTGTGCGAGCTGACCGATGTCGAGCCGCTGCCGCTCGTGGGCGCGCCCGTGCGCGACATGGACGAGGCGCTCGAACGCTTCGGCACCGGCGCGGACGGCGTGGAGCCACTCATGCACGCGTTCGGCGCGAGCAACGCGCCGCAGGTCGTTCAATTCCACCCGCGAGCGCAGTTTGCCGCGACCACTGCGGCTGCCTGCGCAAAGGAATCGCCATGAACACGTTCAGTCAGTTTTTGTTCGGCATCTATCCGTATATTGCCGCCGCCATCTTCCTGTTCGGCAGCCTCGCGCGCTTCGAGCGCGAGCAGTACACGTGGAAGGCGGACAGCTCGCAGTTGCTCTATCGCGGGCATTTGCGGCTTGGCAATATCCTCTTCCACGTCGGCGTGCTCGGGCTTTTCTTCGGGCATCTGTTCGGTCTGCTCACGCCCGTCGCTGTGTGGGACTGGCTCGGCGTGCCGCACGCGGTCAAGCAGCTCGTGGCGATGGTCGCCGGCGGCGTGATGGGCTCGATGTGTCTGGTGGGCCTCGCGATCCTGCTGCACCGGCGGCTTTCGAACGCGCGCGTTTCGGCCGTGACGCGCGTGGGCGACAAGGTGCTGCTGTTGTGGCTGCTCGTCACGCTGCTGCTCGGGCTGAGCACCATCGGCGAATCGGCGAGCCACATGGACGGCGCGATGATGGTGCGGCTCATGACCTGGGCGCAGCACATCGTCACGTTCCGCGGCGACGCCGCGAGCTTCGTGGCAGACGCGCCGCTCATCTTCCGCATGCACCTCTTCATGGGCATGACGCTGTTCGTGATCTTCCCGTTCACGCGGCTCGTGCACGTGTGGAGCGGGTTCGCCTCGATCACCTATCTCTCGCGCGCCTGGCAGCTCGTACGCAGCCGCTAGCGGCCAACGTTTGCCTCTGGACGGCCGTGGGGATGGCCGTTCTTCGCGGGGAGCGAGCCCACTCGCATTCCCCGCTTTTTTCACGATGTGTACACGCCGGGGGCGCGCAACGCGGTTCGCCGGGACTCGCCCGGGAGGCAGGCGATCTGACGCATAGTGTCGCAGTTGGCCGTGCAGACCGCGACATAGCGCGCGATCGGCCTCACTCCGTCAGATAATGTCGGTATAGGCGCCGCCGTTTCGGCGCAGCCGATTCCCGGTCCCGGCCATGACTCCGTCTTCCGATTCCGCAACCGCATCTGCCGCATCTGCCGCTTCTGCCGCCGCGCAGGAAGCGCCGTTCCCGAATCGGCTCTCCACGCGCATCGTTGTGCTTTCCACGGTCGCGCTCGCGCTCGTGCTCGCGATGATCAGCGGCACGCTCTGGCTTTCCTGGCAGCTCGAGGGCGGCGGCGCCGCGATCAACGACGCGGGCAGCCTGCGCATGCGCGCGAACGCGGTGGCGATCGCACTGTGGGAAGCCCGCACCGGCAAGCCTTCGCAAGTCGACGCCCAGATGCGCCAGCTCGACGAGACGCTGCGCGAATTGCGCGACGGCGATCCGGCGCGGCCGCTCTTTCTTCCCACCGATGCCGGCATCCACGCGCAGTTCGAACGCGTCGCGGCTGCCTGGAACCACACGCTCAAACCCGCTGCGCTGAGCGACCTCGCCGCCAGCGGGGGCGAGCCCTCGACGTACATCGGCCTGCTGTCCGGCTTCGTCGACGACGCGAACCGGCTCGTCAGCCTGATCGAGCGCGAGAACGCGCGCAAGACCGCGTGGCTGCGCATTTCACAGGTCGCGCTCGCGGCGCTGTCGTGTGTAGGCACGATGGCAATCGTCTATCTGCTTTACCAGTGGTTCGTGGCGCCCGTGCAGCGCTTGCAGGACGGGCTCGCGCGCATCGAGGCGCGGGAGTTCGACACACGGTTGCCGGTCGAAACGTACGACGAGTTCGGCCATCTCACACAAGGCTTCAACCGCATGGTCGCGGAGCTGCAGGCGCTGTATCAGGACCTTGCCGGGCGCGTGGACGCCAAGACCGCGCAACTGGCGGCGCAAAACCGCGAACTCGCGACGCTCTACGAGATGGCGGCGTTTCTCAACACGCCGGGCCCGGCGGAAAGCCTGTGCCACGATTTCCTCACGCGCGTGATGCGCGAATTCGACGCCGATGGCGGCACGGTGCGCGTCGTTTCGCCTGACGACGGCAATCTGCATCTGCTCGTCTCGGAAGGCATGCCCGAATCGATCACGCGCGCGGAGCAGTGCATGCCGGCGGCGGACTGTGCGTGCGGGGGCGCCACGGCCGAGGCGCCAGTCGTATTCGGCCTGATGGCGCAGCCAGGCGCGCGCGCAGCCGGCGGAGAAAGCGGCCTGAGCGGGGCTTTCACGCAGCGCTGCCTGAAGGCAGGCTTCGTGAGCGTCGCGGTGTCGGCCATCGTCGCGCAGAACGAGACGCTCGGCACGTTCTCGCTGCACTTCCGGCGCGAGCGGGAGATTGCGCCGTCGGGCGTTCAGCTGCTCCAGACGCTCGGCCGCCACCTGGGCGTCGCGCTCATGAACCGGCGGCTCGTGGCGCTCGGGCGCCAGCTCGCCGTGTCCGAGGAGCGCAATCTCGTCGCTCAGGGGCTGCACGACAGCATCGCGCAAGGCCTGAGCTTCCTGAAGATGCAGGTACACCTGCTCGACGGGGCGGCCGGGCGGGGCGACCTCGACGAGATCCGCGAGATCGTGCCGCTGCTCGCGGGCGGCGTAGAGGAAAGCTACGACGACGTGCGCGAACTGCTGCTGAATTTCCGCACGAAGCTCGGCCCGGGCAAGTTGCGCCTCGCCGTGGAGGACACCGTGGCGCGCTTTCGCCGCCAGTCGGACGCCGAGCTGACGCTCGACTATCGCGACGAAGACGGGCCGCCGCTGCCGCCCGACCAGCAGCTGCAGGTACTCTTCGTGCTGCAGGAGGCGCTCTCGAATGCGCGCAAGCATGCGGAGGCGCTGCACGTACAGGTGAGCGTCGTGAACGCGCGCGACTTCCGCCTGACGATCGAAGACGACGGCGTGGGCTACGATCCCGCCGATATCGCCTCGCGCGGCGAATCGCACGTGGGCTTTCACATCATGCATGAGCGCGCGAGACGTCTAGCCGCCGTGCTCACGCTGCAGAGCGCGCCGGGGCGCGGCGCGCGCGTCGAACTGGTGCTGCCCGCCGCGAGCCGCATGGCCGCGTGAATGCGGCCAATGAACCTGGCCGACGGCGTTACGATCAGAATCGGAAGACATCGCGACAAGACAACGATCCCCATGACCATACGCATCCTGCTCATCGACGACCACACGCTCTTTCGCTCGGGCGTGAGCGCGCTCCTGCAGCGCCAGCCTGACCTGGAAGTGGTCGGCGAGGCGTCGGACGGCGTGGAAGGCGTCAAGCGCGCGAAGCAGCACCTGCCCGACGTCGTCCTGCTCGACCTGAACATGCCGGGCCTCTCGGGGCTCGAAACGCTGCAACTGCTGGTGGAAGACCTGCCGGACACAGCGGTCGTAATGCTCACCGTCTCCGAGGAAGCCGACGAACTCACCGCCGCGATGCGCGAGGGCGCGCGTGGCTTCCTGCTCAAGAGCATCGACGCCGACGCGCTGGTGGCGGCGATCCGCAAGGCCGCGAGCGGCCAGCCGGTCATTACCGAGCACATGACGGCGAAACTCGTGGAGCAGATGCGCAAGCCTGCGCATCCGACCGGCGCGACCGGCACGGCTGGCGCCGCGCGAGCGAGTGCAGAGACGCTCACGGCGCGCGAGCGCGACATCGTGCGCGAGCTGGCGCGCGGCGCGAGCAACAAGGAGATTGCGCGTACGCTCGACCTGGCGGAGAGCACGGTGAAGATTCACGTGCGCAACATTCTGCGCAAGCTCAATCTCACGAGCCGCGTGCAGGTGGCGATCTACGCCATGGGGCACGACGGCATGACCGACGTGCCCGGCGAGCCGCGCGGGCGCTGAAGGCCGCGCACGGGCCTGGGAGAAAGCGGCTCAGACGAGCCGCAGATAGATCAGTTCGCGCTTGATATACGCGTAGAAAATCGGCGCGGCGATCACGCCTTGAATGCCGAACGCGGCTTCCATCACGAGCATCGCGACGAGCAGCTCCCACGTGCGCGCCTCGATCTGGCCGCCCACGATGCGCGCGTTCAGGAAGTATTCGAGCTTGTGGATCAGGATGAGGAACACGAGCGCCGTGACCGCCGCGGGCAGGCTCACGGTGAGCGCGATGGCGACGATCAGCGTGTTCGAGATCAGGTTGCCGATCACGGGCAACAGGCCCACCACGAAGGTCACCACGACCAGCATCTTCGCGAGCGGCAACGGCGCGTGAAACAACGGCAGCGCGAGCAGGAGGAAGAGGCCGGTGAACACCGTGTTGATCGCCGAAATCTTCACCTGCGCGAACACGATGCGGCGGAACGCGTCGGCGAAACGCGACACGCGCGCGACGAACGCCGTGGAAAGCGGCAGCCGCGTGGCGTTCTTCTGCGCGCCAATGGCGATGATCGCGCCGATGATCATGCCGATCACGATATGCCCGAAGATGCGCGCGGCGTTCTTGCCGCCCTGGCCGAGCTGGGTGGCGTGCTCGTGCATGAGCGCGAGCGCCTTGAGCTTCATCTGGGCGACGTCCACGGGCAGATAGGCGGCGATGGACTCGGGAATGCGTCCGCGCGCCTGGTCGACGAACGTCATCATCTGCGCCATGACCTTCTGCACGCTCGGTACGTCGCTTTCGAACTGCTCGATGACGCCCACGGTGAGCCCCGTGAGCACGCCCACGATCACGATGGAAACCAGCACCACGGAGAGCCAGCGTGCGCGGCTGCTCGACATGCGCCGCTCGATGAGCGGCGAAATGGTATGAACGAGCTGGAACACGAGCATGCCCGCGAGCAGCGCGCCGAGCAGGTTCAGGTGCAGGATTGCCAGCATGCCGGCGAGCGCGGCCACATAGCTGCCGATTTCCACTGCCGAAAGCTTCGGCAGGCTCATGTCGCTCGTGAGCCTGACCGGCCGTGGCCGCAGGTCGCGCACCTGTTTATCTTCGGTCGCTTCGTTGCGCTTGACCATGTTGGGTGTATTCCGTCTCCAAACTACGGGGGCGCTAGCGCCCCCGACCCGTTGTTGCTGCAGCTATTTCTACTGCTAAATTTCCGGCCCGGTTGTCAGCCCGCCTGGCGGGTCATTTTCCCGAGGCCGTGTCCAGCGCGGCGATCTGGCGCTTGAGCAGCGGCGCGAGATAGCGGCCCGTGAAGCTTGCCTTCGACTTCGCCACCTGTTCGGGCGTCCCCTGGGCCACGATCTGCCCACCGCCCGCGCCGCCTTCCGGTCCCATGTCTACGACCCAGTCGGCGGTTTTGATTACATCGAGATTATGCTCGATGATGACCACCGTGTTGCCCTGATCTCGAAGCCGGTGAATCACTTCCAGCAAAAGCGCGATGTCGTGGAAGTGCAGGCCCGTGGTCGGCTCGTCGAGTATATACAGCGTGCGGCCCGTGTCCCGCTTGGAAAGTTCGAGCGAAAGCTTCACGCGCTGCGCCTCGCCGCCCGAGAGCGTGGTGGCCGACTGGCCGAGGCGGATATAGCCGAGGCCCACATCCAGCAGCGTCTTGAGCTTGCGCGCCACCACCGGCACCGCCTTGAAGAACTCGTAGGCGGCTTCCACCGTCATGTCGAGCACTTCGCTGATGTTCCGGCCCTTGTATTGAATCTCCAGCGTTTCGCGGTTGTAGCGCTTGCCGTGGCAGACGTCACAGGGCACGTACACGTCGGGCAGGAAGTGCATTTCCACCTTGAGCACGCCGTCGCCCTGGCAGCTTTCGCAGCGCCCGCCCTTCACGTTGAACGAGAAGCGGCCCGACTCGTAGCCGCGTTCCTTGGCGGCCGGCACGCCCGCGAACAGTTCGCGGATGGGCGTGAAGAGGCCCGTGTAGGTGGCCGGGTTCGAGCGCGGCGTGCGCCCGATCGGCGACTGGTCGACGTTGATGACCTTGTCGAAGTGATCCAAACCCTCGATCGCCTCGAACGGCGCCGGTTCCGCCGACGATCCGTACAGATGCTGCGACACGGCGTGATAAAGCGTGTCGTTGATGAGCGTGGACTTGCCCGAGCCCGAGACGCCCGTCACACAGGTCAAAAGACCGACGGGCAGGTCGAGCGTCACGTGCTTGAGGTTGTTGCCGGAGGCCTCGACGATGCGCAGGCGGCGCTCGCCGGGCTCGATGCGCTCGTCGGGATAGTCGATCTGGCGCGCGCCCGAGAGGTACTGGCCCGTCATCGAGGCCGGATCGTGCTCGACTTCCGCCGGCGTGCCTTGCGAAATTACCATGCCGCCGTGCTCGCCCGCGCCCGGGCCCATGTCGACCACGTAGTCGGCCATACGGATCATGTCCTCGTCGTGCTCGACGACGATCACCGAATTGCCCAGGTCGCGCAGATGCTTGAGCGTGGAGATGAGGCGGTCGTTGTCGCGCTGGTGCAGGCCGATGGACGGCTCGTCGAGCACGTACATCACGCCCGTCAGGCCCGAGCCGATCTGCGAGGCGAGCCGGATGCGCTGCGCCTCGCCGCCGGAAAGCGTCTCGGCGCTGCGTTCGAGCGAGAGATAGTCGAGACCGACGTTATTGAGGAACATGAGGCGCGCGACGATTTCCTTGACCACCTTGTCGGCGATCTCGCGCTTTGCACCTTCGAGGTGCAGCGTCTGGAAGTAGCCGAGCGTGTCGCGCAGCGGCCAGCCGCTCACTTCATAAATGGCACGCGCCTCTTCGCCCGCGCCGATGCGCACGAAGCGCGCCTCGCGGCGCAGACGGGTGCCTTCGCAGTGCGGGCAGGCCTGGTTGTTCTGGTACTTCGAAAGCTCCTCGCGCACGGCGGCCGAGTCGGTCTCGCGGTAGCGGCGCTCCAGGTTCGGGATGATCCCTTCGAAGACATGCTCGCGCACTGACGTGCGGCCGCGCTCGTTGATGTACGAGAACGGAATCTCCTGCTTGCCGGAGCCGTAGAGCAGGATCTTGCGCACTTTCTCCGGCAGGTCCTCGAACGCGGTGTCGATGTCGAAGTCGTAGAACGCGGCCAGGCTCTGCAGCATCTGGAAGTAGAACTGGTTGCGCCGGTCCCAGCCCTTCACGGCGCCCGCCGCGAGCGACAGCGACGGGTGCGCGACCACGCGCTTCGGATCGAAGAACGTGATCTGGCCCAAACCGTCGCATTCGGGGCACGCGCCCATCGGGTTGTTGAACGAGAAGAGGCGCGGCTCCAGCTCCGGCAGCGAATACGAGCAGATCGGGCAGGCGAACTTCGAGCTGAACAGGTGCTCGCGGTTCGTGTCCATTTCGAGCGCGATGGCGCGGCCGTCGGCCAGACGCAGTGCGGTTTCGAACGACTCCGCGAGGCGCTGCTTCATGTCGGGGCGCACCTTCAGGCGGTCCACCACCACGTCGATGGTGTGGCGCTCGCTCTTCTTGAGCTTGGGCAGCGACTCCACCTCGTAGATCTTCGCTTCCCCTTCGTTGGCCGTGCCGCCGCCCGAGCGCACCCGAAAGCGCACGAAACCCTGCGCCTGCATGTCGTCGAAAAGCTCGGCGTGCTCGCCCTTGCGGTCCACGATCACGGGCGCGAGGATCATCAGCTTCGTTTCTTCGGGCAGGGCGAGCGCGGCGTCCACCATCTGCGAGACGCTTTGCGACTCCAGCGGAATCTCGTGGTCCGGGCAGTAGGGCGTGCCGATGCGTGCGTAAAGCAGCCGCAGGTAGTCGTGGATCTCGGTGACGGTGCCGACGGTGGAGCGCGGGTTGTGCGACGTGGCCTTCTGCTCGATGGAAATAGCCGGCGACAGACCCTCGATCAGGTCGACGTCGGGCTTCTCCATGAGCTGCAGAAACTGGCGCGCGTAGGCCGAGAGGCTTTCCACGTAGCGGCGCTGGCCTTCCGCGTAGAGCGTGTCGAACGCCAGCGACGACTTGCCCGAGCCCGAAAGCCCGGTGATCACCACGAGCTTGTGGCGCGGCAGGTCCAGATTGACGTTCTTCAGGTTGTGGGTTCGGGCCCCACGGATACGGATCTGTTCCATGAACCTGCGGGAGAAAGGGAGACCAAACCTGCTACTATAACGACTTTTCCAGACCGCCGTTACGGCTTGCTGACGGTCTTTGAAAGGGCCCGGAGCGGCAAGTGCAAGGGCCTCGAAAGAGGCGCGTCAGGGAGCGTCCGCTTAGTCCGCGCTGAGTCCAGTTACCAACGTGCGGGCCGTTGCGGCCTACAGCTGCAGCCCAAACACACCACGCTCCGATGTCCTCCAATTCACCCGCTACCTCCTCACGCATGAGCGCGCCCGAGTTGCGCGCGACCGTCTCGCTTGCGGCGATCTTCGCGCTGCGCATGCTCGGTCTCTTCATGATCATGCCGGTGTTTTCCGTCTACGCGAAAACCATTCCCGGCGGTGACAACCTTCTGCTGGTCGGCATCGCGCTCGGCGCGTACGGCGTCACGCAGTCGCTTCTCTATATTTTCTACGGCTGGGTTTCCGATAGGGTGGGCAGAAAGCCCGTCATCGCGACCGGCCTCGTCATCTTCGCGATCGGCAGCTTTGTCGCGGCGGGCGCGCACGACATGACGTGGATCATCGTCGGGCGGGTGATCCAGGGCATGGGCGCGGTATCGTCGGCCGTGCTGGCGTTCATCGCCGACCTGACCGCCGAGGAGCACCGTACCAAGGCTATGGCGATGGTGGGCGGCTCGATCGGCATGTCGTTCGCCGTGGCCATCGTCGGTGCGCCCATCGTGTTCCACTGGGTCGGCATGAGCGGCCTGTTCGCCCTGGTTGGCGTGTTCTCGATTCTCGCGGTGGGCGTGGTGATCTGGGTCGTGCCCGACGCGCCCAGCAAGCCCGTGCACGTGCGCGCCCCGTTCGCCGAGGTGCTGCACAACGTGGAGCTGCTGCGCCTGAACTTCGGCGTGCTCGTGCTGCACGCCACGCAAACGGCGCTGTTTCTCGTCGTGCCGCGCCTGCTCGTGGACGCGGGCCTGCCGGTCGCGTCGCACTGGATGATCTATCTGCCGGTCATGGGCCTCGCGTTCGTCATGATGGTGCCGGCCATCATCGTCGCGGAGAAACGGGGCAAGATGAAGGCCGTGCTCGTTTCTGCGATCGGTCTTATTCTGATCGGCCAGCTTTTGCTTGGCTCCCTCGCGCATACACTTGTCATCGTGTCGGCCGTGCTGTTCGTGTACTTCCTGGGCTTCAACATCCTGGAGGCTTCGCAGCCTTCGCTCGTGTCGAAGCTCGCGCCGGGCAACCGCAAGGGCGCGGCCACGGGCGTGTACAACACCACGCAGTCGATCGGGCTCGCGCTCGGCGGCGTGGTGGGCGGATGGATGCTCAAGCACGAAGGCGCGAGCGCCGTGTTTTACACGTGCTCGGGGCTCGTCTTGTGCTGGCTTATAATCGCGGCCAATATGAAGGCGCCGCCCAAGCGGGCAGAAGCCAGGCGGGCTTGACCCAGGCGGGCCTGAGTTAGAACCAACGGTTCACAGCAACGCAATTCGCGGAGGCGGTCCGCGACCGGTGCAGGCGCATGAGACACATCAGGCGCTCGCCGGCGCGCACCGCGCGGCCGCTCCTCGCAACGGAATCAAACAGGAGAAATTCATGGCATCCGTGAACAAGGTGATCCTCGTCGGCAACCTCGGCGCCGAACCGGAAGTGCGCTATCTGCCGAGCGGCGACGCCGTGGCGAACATTCGCCTCGCCACGACCGACCGCTACAAGGACAAGGCGTCCGGCGAGTTCAAGGAAATGACCGAATGGCACCGCGTGTCGTTCTTCGGGCGCCTGGCCGAGATCGTCTCGGAGTACCTGAAGAAGGGCTCGTCGGTGTATATCGAAGGCCGCATCCGCACGCGCAAGTGGCAAGCGCAGGACGGCACCGACCGTTACTCGACGGAAATCGTCGCCGACCAGATGCAGATGCTGGGTGGCCGCAGCGGCGGCGCCTCGACGGGCAGCGACATGGGCGACGACGGTGGCTATAGCAGCCGTGAGCAGTCCGCACCGCGTGGCGGCGGCCGTGCCGCAGGTGGCAACAGCGGCGGCGGCGCGCCGCGTTCGAGCGGTGGCGGTACTGGCGGCGGCGCAGGTGGCGGCCGTTCGAGCGCGCCGGCTGGCGGCGGCTTCGACGAAATGGACGACGATATTCCGTTCTAACGGCGTCCGAACGCATCTGCAGGACCTGAAGCCCCGGCTCGACCTTGCGGTCGAGCCGGGGCTTTTCATTTGTGCGTGCGGACCGGGCGAACTGAGCGAACGTAGCAAACTGAGCGAGTCGAGCGCCGTCCCGCTGCGACGTTTTCGCACACACAGTCGCTTCTCCGCCTCGAGCGACACGTTTTCTGATTTTTGTCACGGCAAAACTCCCGCCGGCGCGTCACCATTTAAAAGATGCATTAGTTCTGCATCTTACGAGACTGCTCGCGCCGTCGCCCCACAAGGAAAAGGAGAAAGCCGTGTTTTGCTATCAATGTGAACAGACCGACCGCACCCAGGCCACACCGGGGTGCGCCTCGGCCAAGGGCAACTGCGGCAAGGACGCCACGACTGCGGATCTGCAGGACCTGCTGATCTACGCGGCCAAGGGCATCGCACAGTATGGCGCGCTCGCGCGCGGCCTCGGCAGCCCCGATCGCGAAGCCGACCGCTTCATGCTCTACGCGCTGTTCACAACGCTGACCAACGTCAATTTCAACGCCAGCCGTTTTGTGGCAATGCTGCGCGAGGCCGCGCAACACCGCGACCGCGTGAAGTCGACGTACGAGGCGCTCGCGCTCGCGCAAGGCGTTGCCGCTGCGCAGCCGGGCGGCGCTGCGCTCTGGCAACCGGGCAACGATCTCGCCGAACTGCAGGCGCAGGCCGCGCTCGTCGGCATCAGGGCCGGACTCCCGAAGGTGGGCGAGGATGTCGTGGGCTTGCGCGCCCTCGTGCTCTACGGTCTCAAAGGCGTGTGTGCTTACGCCCATCACGCGCGCGTGCTCGGTTACGAGAGCGAAGAGGTCTACGCGGGCGTGGAGGCGGCGCTTGTGTTTCTCGCGAGCGAACCCACGCAGGCCGGCGATATCCTCGAACATGCGCTCGCGCTCGGCAACCTGAACCTCAAGGTGATGGAACTGCTCGATGCGGCGAACACGGGTCGCTTCGGCATGCCCGAACCCACTGCCGTGCGCGTGACGCCGGCGGCGGGTAAAGCCGTGCTGGTTTCGGGCCACGATCTCGGCGATCTGGAGGCGCTGCTCGAAGCCACCCAGGGCACCGGCGTGCAGATCTACACGCACGGCGAGATGCTGCCCGCGCATGCCTACCCGAAGCTCAAGGCGTATCCGCATCTGGCCGGCAACTACGGCGGCGCATGGCAGGACCAGCAATCGGACTTCGCGAACTTCCCCGGCCCGATCCTGATGACCTCCAACTGCCTGATCGAGCCGCTGCCGCAGTACCGTCAGCGCATCTTCACGACGGGGCCGGTCGGTTGGGCCGGCGTGCGCCATCTCGAGCATCACGCGTTCGCACCCGTCGTGCAGGCTGCGCTCGCGCTGCCGGGCTTCCGCGAAACGGCGCCGGAGGAAACCATCACCATCGGCTTTGCGCGCAACACGGTGCTCGGCTTGGCCGACAAGGTGATCGACGCGGTGAAGGCCGGCCAGATCCGCCACTTCTTCCTGATCGGCGGCTGCGACGGCGCTGCGCCCGGCCGCAACTACTACACCGAGTTCGCCCAGGGCGCGCCCGACGACACCGTCGTCATGACGCTCGGCTGCAACAAGTACCGCTTCAACCGCCACGGGTTCGGCGACATCGGCGGCATTCCGCGCCTGCTCGATCTGGGCCAGTGCAACGACAGCTACTCGGCGATCCAGATCGCCATCGCGCTCTCGAAGGCCTTCGACTGCGGTGTGAACGATCTGCCGCTCACGCTCGTGGTGTCGTGGTTCGAGCAGAAGGCCGCCGCGGTGCTGCTCACGCTGCTCGCGCTCGGCCTGCGCAACATCCATCTCGGACCGACGTTGCCCGCCTTCCTCACGCCGAACGTCCTCGACATTCTCGTCAAGCAGTTCGGCATCTCGCCGATCGGCGAGGCGCAAGCGGACCTCGCCGCGGCCCTCTCGCGCAAGGCCGCTTGAGCGCGGGTGAAAACGTCATGAGTTATCAAATCGAGCTCACCACGCGCGACGGCCAGGCGTTCGGCTTCGCGTGCGAGCCGGGGCAGGACGTGCTGAGCGCGGCGGCGGCGGCGGATATCACGTTGCCCTCGCAGTGCCGGCGCGGCAGCTGCGGCGCGTGCCACGCCACCGTGACCGAAGGGGCGTACACGCTCGGCGACCACAGTGCGGACGCGTTGCCGTCCGGCGATCCGCAGGTGGTTCTGCTGTGCCGCACGAGACCTTCGGCGGACTTGCGCGTCGCCGCGCCGTACGACGGCACGAAGGTGCTGCTGCAGCCGGTTGCCGCGCGCACGGCGCGCATCGCCGCGCTGGAAACGATCGCCGACGACACGCGCCGTCTCGAACTGCTGCTCGATGCCGACGACACGAGCGGCAGCGCCGCCGAGTTCGAGGCGGGCCAGTTCGCGGAGCTTGAGTTGCCGGAAGGCGATGTGAAGCGCCCGTTCTCGCTTTCCAACACGAGCAACTGGGAAGGGCGCCTCGAATTCCTCATCCGCCTGCGGCCGCAAGGCGAGTTTTCGGCGTATCTGCGCGAGCGGGCGCAGCCGGGCGACGTGCTCACCGTTCACGGCCCGCAGGGCGGCTTCGGTTTGATCGCCGACAGTCTGCGCCCGCGCTGGTTCGTGGCGGGCGGCACGGGTCTCGCGCCCGTGCTCTCGATGCTGCGCCGCATGGCCGAATTCGGGGAAATGAACGACGCGCGGCTCTTTTACGGCGTAAATCGCGAGAGCGAGCTTTTCCTGCTCGACGAACTGGACGCGCTTCGGGCGGCGCTGCCGCAACTGCACGTCGAGCTTTGCGTGCGCGAAGCGGGTGATGGCTGGCAAGGCTCGCACAGCACTCCCGTCGACGCGCTCGCCGCCGCGCTCGCTGAGGGTGGCGCGGCGCCCGACCTCTATGTTTGCGGCCCGCCCGCGATGGTGGGCGCCGCGCAGGCGGTGGCGGCGCGCGCGCGCGTGCCGTCCACGCAGTTCGTCAGCGAGCGCTTCACGGTCTGAGTAGCAATGCAGTGTGTAGTGTTTCTTCGTGTCTGATTGACCTCGCCTTCGGGCGGGGTTTTTTTTCGCGCATCGGGCGGCCAGGCACGGCAACTCTCTCAGCGATCAATTCAAGCGATTGACATTCAGTCATTAACTGTCAAAATGTCCAACATCATGATGCCCACCCGCAAAACCCGTTCCGGCCAATCCACTGACGAAAACGCGCTGCTCCTGCGCGAAGGCGGGAAGATCGTCGCGGCGCTCGGCCAGACGCTCGCGCCGCTCGTCGAGGTGGTGCTGCACGACCTCACGCGGCCCGAGCACTCCGTCGTGGCGATCGCGAACAATTTGTCAGGACGGCAGGTTGGCGACGCCGCCACCGAAATGGGTCTCGCGCGCATCACCGACTCCGGCTTTCCCGAAGTCGTGGCCAACTATCCGAACCGTTTTCCCGACGGGCGTCCGGCCAAAAGCACATCCATCGGCCTCAAGAACAGCGCGGGCGAGTATGTCGCGGCCCTCTGCCTGAACATGGATGTGTCGCTGATCGGCGCGGTGACGGCGGGCCTCGGCCAGCTGATCCAGACCAGCGCGGCTGCGCCTGTCGCCGAAACGCTCGCGCCGCGCGGCGTGGGCTGCGTGCGCGAGGCGCTCGAACGATTCGCCGCCACGCGCAACACCACGCCCATCGGCATGACGCTCGCGCAGCGCCGTGAGGCCGTGCGCGAACTCGCGGCAAACGGAATGCTGAACCTGCGTCATGCGCTCGCCGACGTGGCCACCACGCTCGGCGTGGCGCGCTCGACCGTCTACACCTACCTGCCAGCCGAAGAACGACCATGAGCACTCTGCCTATTACCTTCGAAGACGTCGCCGCCGCCCACGAACGCCTGCGTGGCGTCGCGCACCGCACGCCGGTTCTGACTTCGCGTACCGCGAACGAACGCACAGGCGCGCAGCTTTTCTTCAAATGCGAGAACCTGCAGCGCATGGGCGCGTTCAAGTTCCGCGGCGCCTATAACGCGATCGCGCAGTTCACGCCGGAGCAGAAGGCGGGCGGCGTGATCACGTTTTCGTCGGGCAACCACGCGCAGGCGATCGCGCTGTCGGCGCGTCTGCTCGGCGTGAAGGCCGTGATCGTCATGCCGCACGACGCGCCCGCCGTGAAGGTGGAAGCCACGCGCGGCTATGGCGGCGAGGTCGTCTTTTACGATCGCTATACCGAGGACCGCGAGGCGCTCGGCAAACGGCTTGCGGCCGAGCGCGGCCTCACGCTCATTCCGCCGTACGACCACGCGCACGTGATGGCCGGACAGGGAACCGCCGCCAAGGAGTTGTTCGAGGAAACGGGCGAGCTCGACCTGCTGCTCACGCCGCTTGGCGGCGGCGGGCTGCTCTCGGGCTGTGCGACTGCCGCGCATGCACTCTCTTCCGCGTGCACGGTGATCGGCGTCGAGCCCGAGGCCGGCAACGACGGTCAGCGCAGCCTGCGCACGGGTGAGATCGTCCACATTGACACGCCGAAAACCCTTGCCGACGGCGCGCAAACCCAGCATCTCGGCAACCTGACCTTCGCGGTGATTCGCGAGCGCGTGAGCGAGATCGTCACGGTGAGCGACGCGGAACTCGTCGATACGATGAAGTTCTTCGCGAGCCGCATGAAGCTCGTGGTCGAACCCACCGGCTGCCTCGCGGCGGCGGCCGTGCTGCACGGCAAGGTGGACGTGCGCGGCAAGCGCGTGGGCGTGCTCATCTCCGGGGGCAACGTCGATCTGCTGCGCTTTGCCGAGCTGGTTCAGGCCGCCGGCTAAAGCGCCTCAAACGAGCAGTTCCGCGAGCGCCGCGCGCGCGTTCGTCACGTGCGCGGACTCGCCTGGCCGGCCCGGCAGCAGATGAAATTCGGCCGCAGGCAGAGCGGGCAAGCCGAATGAGGTCGGGCAGGGCATCAGTCCTTCGCCGATCGACGACTCGTTCAGACACGAGATCCCCAGCCCCGCCTTGAGCGCGAGCTGCAGCCCGGCCACGCCCGAAGCCGAATGCGAAATCAGGTAAGGCATGCGCGCTTCGTCGAGCAACCTCACGACGCGGCGCTGCAACTGGCAGGTCGCCGGCAGCAGCACGAGGGGCCAGGGCGGGGTGAGCGCGGGCCGCTCGCGCAGCGTTTGCGTCGCGCCGACCCACACCAGTTTTTCGCGCCGTATCGACGTGCTCTTGTGCGTGCCGCGGCCTTCCTCCATCAGCCGCAGCGACAAGCCGATGTCGTAGGCGTTATCGTCGGCGCTGTTGTCGATCACGGCGCTCGGCAGCACGGTCACGTGCAGACGCAGGCGCGGATGCTGGTTCGCGAAGCGCCGGATGATTTCGGCGACGTCGTGCGGCCGGTAATAGTCCGTGATCGCAATGCGCACTTCGCCGTCGAGCGTGCGGCCGAGCATGTCGTCGAAGGCGGCGTCGCAAAGCGCGACGATGCGGCGCGCATGGTCGAGCAGCTTCGCGCCCGCGGGCGTGGCGGTCATGCCCTGCTTGCTGCGCACGAAAAGCGGCTGGCCGACGCGCTCCTCGAGCTTCTTGAGCTGCTCGCTCACCGACGACTGCGAGAGGAACACCCGCTCCGCACCCGCGGAGACACTGCCCGCCTCTGTCACGGCGATAAACGTGCGCAGCTGCGCGAGATCGAAACCGCGTGCATTCATTGATTCAGCTTGATCCGGTGCGCTTCATGCAATTTCATGATTCGGAAATTCCGAACATACGAATTGGAATTTCCCGCTTTTCCGATAGATGTTGCGCCTCTACGATGCCCTCAGTCAACCGCTTTTCTGGAGCTCATCATGGGACGCAGTACGACGCGGGGCGCGGCACACCGCTGGAAAGTGCTTGCGGTGGGCGTGGCGGCCAACGCCAGTTTTGCGGCAGCGCTCGGCGGCATTCCCGCAACGGGCGTGTTGATCCGCTCGGATTACCGCATCGGCACGGGCGAACTGGGCGTCGTGCTCGGCATGCTGGGACTTGGCATCGTGCTGAGCGAGCTTCCCTGGGGCCTCCTGACGGATCGCTGGGGCGACCGGCGCGTGCTGCTCACGGGGCTCTCCACCACAGCGCTCGCTCTCGTTGCGATGGCGCTCTGGGGCGCACCGGCGGGCGCGCACACGCCCAGCGCGACGACGCTCGCGGTTGGCCTGCTCGCGCTCGGCCTGCTTGGGGGAAGCGTGAACGGCTCGAGCGGGCGCGCGGTGATGGCGTGGTTCGCCAGCCACGAGCGCGGCCTTGCGATGAGCATCCGGCAAACCGCCGTGCCGGCCGGCGGCGGCCTTGGCGCACTCGTGCTGCCCGCGCTCGCCGAGCATGTAGGATTCGCGGCCGTGTACGGTGCACTCGCTGCGATGTGCGTGGTCTCCACCGTGCTCACGATCGTCTGGTTGCACGAACCCGCGCACGAACAGGACGCCGCGCATGCCCCTCTTGTCGCTCACGAAGCGCTCGCGCAGGCACACCGCGCCGTCTCGCCGCTGCGCAGCGTCACCGTGTGGCGCATGGTGACGGGCATTGGCGTGCTGTGCATTCCGCAAGTGGCCGTGCTCTCGTTCGCGAGCATTTTCCTGCATGACGTCGGCCATGCGGGTACGGCGGCAGTCAGCGCGACGCTTGCGGCGGTGCAGGGCGGCGCGGCCTTCATGCGTGTGTACGGCGGGCGTTGGACAGACCGGCACGGCGACCGGCGCATCTGGCTGCGCGGTTGCGCGGCGCTCACCGTCGCGCTGTTCGTTGTGCTTGCCGCGTTGACGGCTTTTGCCTCGCCAGCGCATCGCGCAAGCGCAGCGTTCGTCACGCTACTCGCCGCGGTAATCGTGCTTGGCGGTATCGCCGCTTCCGCCTGGCACGGCGTTGCCTTCACGGAACTCGCGACGCTCGCGGGCAACGGTCGGGTGGGAACTGCACTCGCCATGGGCAACACCGGCGCATTCGTTGCGTTCTTCGTCGCGCCTTCGGCGATCCCCCTGCTGTTGTCGTGGTTCGGGTGGCCGGCGGTGTGGGCGGCGGCCGCGCTTTGCGCCGCGCTGGCATGGCCCGCATTCGCGGCGCCGCGCGAGCGCAGCGACGCCGGGCGCACCGGCGGGAGTCGACAACGCGCTCGCGCGCGTGTCACGGCTTGACAGTGTGCGGCGCATCGCGCGCTCGATCTCGTTCTGATGGACCTCTACATGGTGTTTCCCGGCGAGTCGGACGGACCAGAGGCCATCCGCGCCTTTCGCGGCGGGTTCCCGCAAAGGCGCTGGTCGTGGTCACCATGGAAAGCGAGGCCTCCGTGCTGCGCAACACCGTCGAGATGGAGGTGGATGCGATGCTCAGCACGCGTGACCGTATCGACCTGATCCCGGTTGCGATCATGTCGGCGATGGCGCCCGAGCGATACGTCGGGCCGGTCGTGCCCGACCTGCTCACGGAAGCGGCGCACGTCGAGCGGCGTGAAGAGGTGCACCGCATTCTCGCGCGAAGAAAATTCGAGGTGAACACGCCCGATGCAACGGGACTCGGTGTGACGGAAATCGCAAGTCTGCTTGGGGCGCAGCGTCAAGACGACCAGCACAGCGCGCAAAAGTGCGCGGCGATGAAGAAGCTCGTGCTCAGCAACGATGTCGAGCTCGATCGCTTAGCGGTCGAATGCGGCGTGACGCAGGCGAGCAAACCTGAGCGGTTCTTCGCACGCGAGGTCTCGCATGCACACTATCCGCGTCGGTCGAGAAGACGCGCTTCGCACGGGCAAGCCGCTTCGGGTGATCATTGCCGCCGACCACGCGTGCATCCGGCCCGGCGCGGCCAACCGGCTGCTCGTAACAGAACGAGCCCTCCTCGTCGGCGAAGCCGGCAAGACGCTCGTGCTTGCCACGCAGCTTGATATGACCGACTGCGACGACACTTGCGGCGCCGGATCGCGAGCCGCAATGCGCTGTCGGACGCGGTCTCATCCTTGCTGCGGACGACCACCCAGTGAGTCAGGAGCTTATGCGCTTTCGACTCGCGTTGATCGGGTTCATGTACGACGTTGACGACGACGGTGCAGAGGCGCTCGAAGCGCTGGCCGAATACGAATACGGCCTGCCTGATGACCGGTTGCCATATGCCGAACGGAATGACATCACCGGCTTGCCGGTGCTGTGGGCGTGCTGCAGTACCCTGCGTTGCTCGCCGGGCTCGAGACGTTTCGAGGTCACATGAACAGTCACATTGCCGGGCAACTGCGTGAGGAGGGTTATGCGCTCATCCGCACTTGTCAGGCGATGCTGGTCGGAATCGAGCAGCAGGCGCCGCTGCTCGCTTGAATGATGTACATCAGGAAATCGACGGGCGCAGGGGGATAGAGGGCAAAAAGCGGGCGAAAAAAAACGCGGCCGAAGCCGCGTTCAAGCTTGGAGACCCTTCGATGAAGAGTCACTTCTCGCAGTTGGTAGCTTAGTCGCCGTGGGACGAGAAATCGAGATAATTTCAATCAATTAACTATTACAGGAAGTGCGGGTAATCGCGCTTGCTGTTGCGGTGTCGTGTCGGCGAAACCATTCGATGGTGAAATCTACGAGCGAGCGTGTTTTTGCCGCCGGGGTAGACGAGCGAGAGTTTGGGCGGTGTGGACACGAGGGGGATGGGCGCTGCGATGAAAACCATGAAGCTGGACGAGATGTACTGGCGCATGCCGGGACGAGAATTACCAATGCACGTCGAGCGAGCGGAATGGGAATCGTCCGAAGGATGCTTTATGCCGAATCGGTGGTGTTGTCTGACTGCAAAGTGCTAACGGGATACCGAATGGAATCATCGATAGAGAAAAAGTCCAGATAAGTCGTGAGCATTGAGTCACAAGCGTTTGAGGGTCTACCGTTGGTAGCATCCCATTAATTCGCAAAGGCTTTTGTCGAGATAGCGGGTGGTTCGTCAAAAGGTGGCGCCGATAAACTTCGCTATGCCAATCAAGGCAGTGTTGCATTCACGCACCTCGAAGGCGTCGGCATGTGGGGCGCAGGCCAGAACGCCGTGGGCCTGACGCAAGTCGGCTACACGTCGGACGGCGGTTCTTATCGAGCAAGAACCAGCGGATCGCCACGACGGGCTTTCGTCACCGGTTCCAGGAACTCGGTGGCGTCGTTCCCGGTGGCGATTGTCACAAACATCGCAACGGGAACGTGGAACACCGGATGGCAAAAAGGTAGTACCTGGGTTGAAAGGTGCCGCTTGCTGCGCCTTCTTTTTATTGCGTGCTGCTTACGCTGGGCCGACATCGGTGCAGCGGACGCGCCCAGCGGATTTGCTCTAGCATGTGAGAGCGCGGTTTTGCGCCTTCTGGTGCAGCGCGCCACAAAAAACAGGAGAAATTCCATGAATTTGCTTCGTCCGCTGCAGCTCGCTCTCGCTCTGTGCGTCCTCGCCTCCAGTGCCGCGTATGCCGACACCGTCGCGCTCAAGGCCGATCTCGAACCGTCCAGCGAAGTCCCGCCGCGCGTGAGCCAGGGCCACGGCATGCTCAACGCCACGTTCGACACGTCCACGAAAACGCTGAACTGGACGATCACCTACGAAGGCCTCTCCGGCCCGGCGGCGGCCGCGCACTTCCACGGCCCCGCGCCGGTCGGACAGAACGCTGGCGTGCAGGTACCGATTCCGAAGGGCGAACTGGCGAGTCCGATCAAGGGTTCCGCCACGCTCAACGAGCAGCAGGTCACCCAGTTGATGGGCGGCCAGTGGTATTTCAACATTCATACGGCGCAGAACCCGTCAGGCGAGATTCGCGGCCAGGTGCTGCCCGCCAATTGACCGGCGTTCGATCGTTCGCCTCCCCCGCCGTCCTGTGCGCGCCGCGCGTTCCCGCGATCGACGTCTGATTGCGGGACGCCGATCGACCGCCGCCGAGTGCTGGTTGAGGCCGGGTTGAGTGCTGCGGAGGGCTGAGCCGATGAGCTGGCAAAGCAGGCTGATCTGCAGGTTCTTGCGCCGCACTTTTCTGCCGCAAACGCGCAGGTCGATCAACGTCGCACGCGTGCGCATGCTGACGGCGAGACGCATCTGGACGCCGGGCGTGCCGAACGGCTGGCGCTTGCGCGAACAGTACGACGCCGCCGATATCCCGATGCGCGGTGAGTGGCTCATCCGCGAGCGCTCGCCCGCGCAGCGCACGCTCCTTTATCTGCACGGCGGCGGGTATTACTTCTGTTCGCCGCGCTCGCAGCGCGCGATTTCGTTTGGTCTGGGCAAGCGCGCTGGCGCCGACGTCTTCTCGCTCGACTATCGCCTCGCGCCCGAGCATCCGTTTCCCGCCGCGCTCGAGGACGCATTGGCCGCCTATCGCCATTTGCTGGCGAAAGGAACGCAGCCCGGCTCGATCGTGATTGGCGGCGATTCGGCGGGCGGCGGGCTGGCGCTTGCGACGCTCGTCGCCTTGCGCGACGCAGGCGACGCGCTCCCCGCTGGCGCCGTGCTCTTTTCACCGTGGACCGATCTGGCGGCGACGGGCGCTTCGATACGCGAGAACGACGGGCGCGATCCCATGTTCAGCGGCGAGGTATTCACGCGCATAGCGCCGTTCTACCTCGGCTCGGCCAGTGCGACCGATCCCTACGTGTCGCCGCTCTATGCCGACTTTCGCGGCTTGCCGCCGCTCAGCCTCTTCGTGGGCAGCTCCGAAACGCTACTCGACGATACGCGCCGCGTCGCCGAGCGCGCGCGCGCCGCCGGCGTGGCGGTGGAGTGCGAGATTGCCAGCGGCATGCCGCACATCTGGCCGATCTATGCGCCGTTCATGCCCGAAGCGCGTCGCACGCTCGACGTCGCCGCGAGCTTCGTGCGCCGCGTGACCCCTGTGCCAGTACGCGGCGACGAGAAACCGCAGCCGCCTCAATCGAGCGAGACGTCGATCGCGTCATAGGCCGCGTGCACGGCAGCTTCGCCGTAGCGGCGCTCGAGCCGGCGCACGGTGAAGTGCCCATGCGCCACTTGCTGGAAATGGTCGATGAACACGGTGTTCACCATGGCGCCGAGCACCGCGCCGATGGCCGGTATCGATTTCGCCGCGACCTGCTCGCTCACCTGCACGGAGAAGCGCGCGGCCACGGTCTGCATGAGCTTGAGGAGCGCAGTTGAGCCGTGGGCGGCGAAGCCCTTCGTCGCCATTTCCGACGACGCCGTCGATACCACCTTCGCGAGTGCGCCGCGCACGATGAAATAGCCGAAGTCGGCTTCGTCGTCGGCGGCCGAGCGGCCGCCCATGCCGAACACGGTCAGACATTGCAGCTGCGTGTCGGTGCTGGCCAGATTCTCGCCTTCGCTGCGTGCGATGTCGCAAATCGAGCGAAACATCAGCGTGGTCGTGACGGGCAGTTCGACCGGCAGCGCGAACAGGCCGAACGCGCCGCCCGCCGCGCCCGTGGTCGCCACCGCGAACTTGTGCAGCAGGTTGCTCGGCCTTGCTCGCTCGCGCGGTACGCTGCGTGTCCCATCTGCTCCCTGCGCGCCGTCGGCCGCGGTAAGCGCACCGGGCTTGCCGAGCGTCTTCAATGCGAGCTGCAGGCACTTGCGCAGCGCGGCTTGCGTCGCATCGGTCACTTTGTCGTTGGCCAGGCCGGGCAGCCGCGCGATCAGCTTTTCTACTGGCGCACCCACGATCGCCGCAAGCTTCATGCCGAGCGGCGGCGTTTCGAGCTGATGTTTGGCGTGCCGCAGCGCGTCGAGATCGGTCTCGGTGAAGGCAGCGGCGGCGACCGCTCGGGCCGGATGTGCGGCTGGGGGTTCGGTCGTGGGTTCCATTGCGCTCCCGGATTTTCAGCAACGACGGCGGGGCATCGCCGCCGTTCGACGCCCCAGTGTAGTGGATCGCGCCGTGCTATGATGATCAATCTTTGACGCGTCAATCGTTGCTGGATCAAAAAATGGCCGTTCATACCGCTGCCCAACATTCGAGCGGGCAGGTTCTGCCGTTCCGGGAGTCGCTGCTCGCGATGCTCGGCGTCTCGTTCGTGACGATGCTCGTCGCGCTCGACCAGACCGTCGTGGGCACCGCGCTGCCGACCATCGTCGCCGAACTACGCGGCTTCGAGCTTTACGCGTGGGTCGCCACGTCTTATCTGCTCACTTCGGTCATCACCGTCCCCATTTTCGGGCGGCTCGGCGACTATTACGGGCGCAAGCCGTTCGTGATCGCGTCGATCGTCGTCTTCACCGCCGCTTCCGTGCTGTGCGGCGCGGCCAACAGCATGCTGTTCCTCGTGATTGCGCGCGGGCTGCAAGGCATCGGCGGCGGCATGCTGGTCGGCACGGCGTTCGCCTGCATTCCCGACCTCTTCCCCGATTCGGTCGTGCGCCTGCGCTGGCAGGTGCTCATGAGTTCTGCGTTCGGTATCGCCAATGCGGTCGGGCCGTCGCTCGGCGGCTTTCTCACGCAGTACTACGGCTGGCGTTCCGTGTTTTACGTGAATCTGCCCGTCGGCCTGCTTTCGCTGTTTTTCGTCTGGAAGTATCTGCCGCATCTGCGACACGTCGCGCACGAGGCGCGCATGCGGCTCGACTGGCCAGGCGCGCTCCTCATCGCGGTCGCGCTCGGCAGCCTGCAGCTTTTCGTGGAGCGTCTGCCGGGCCACGGTCTCAGCGCTTCCGCCATCGGACTGCTCGCCCTCGCGCTGGCGGCCGGCTGGGCGCTCTGGCAATGGGAGCGGCGCTGCCCGCAGGCCATCCTGCCCGTCGACATGTTCCGCAACGCGAGCCTGAATGCGCTTTTCACGCTCGCCGTGCTGGGCGGTTTCACGATGTTTTCGCTGCTGTTTTACGCGCCGCTCCTGTTCCAGGGCGGCTTCGGCATGACGCCGAAGGAAGCGGGCGTCGTCATCACCCCGCTCGTGGTGTTCATCACGATCGGCAGTATCGCGAACGGGCGCATCGTCTCGCGCATCCGCAATCCGAACCTGATGCTCTACATCGGCTTCGCGATGCTCGCGGTGGCCTGCTTCGCCGTGGCGCTCGCCACGCGCAGCACGCCGCGCGGCCTGCTCATGGCGTTCATGATCGTGGCTGGCATCGGCCTTGGCTTCGTCATGCCGAACCTCACCGTGTTCGCGCAGCAGACTGCGGGGCGCGAGCATCTGGGCATCGCCACAGCGCTGTTGCAGTCGCTGCGGATGATCGGCGGCATGATCGGCACGGCGCTCACCGGCACGATGGTCACGCAGCTTTATTCGAGCGGCGTGCAACGCGCACTGGACGCCGATCACGCCACGCACTGGCTGCCGCAGCTCGCCGACCCGCAGATCCTCATCAATCGAGACGCGCAGGCTTCGCTGATCGCCGATCTGGCACACGCCGGGCATAATGGCGCGCCGCTGCTCGAAGCCGCGCGCGAGGCGCTAGTGGGCGCGATTCACCTGGGCATTGCCGTGGCGGCGGCGATCGCGGTGGTGTCGATCTGGCAAACCCGGCGCGTGCCGCCGGTCAAGCTGCAGCGCAAGGTGGAGCCCGTGATTCACGCGGATTGAGACGTTCCGCCCCTGGCGGGTACCGGCACGGACACCGGCAAACGCCCGGCAATCAAGCCGGCAGGAAAACAAAGCATGGAAATTCAGGATCGCATCGCCATCGTGCAGCAGTTCGGACGGACCTACCGGACGTTCATGTCGGCGTTCGAGGCGCAGGTCGGGCATCCGCTGCCGCGCTGGCGCATTCTGCTCGCACTTTACGAGCAGGACGGCGAGTCGTCGCAAAAGCGGCTCGTCGAGCGGCTGCGCGTGGACCCGGGCGCGCTCACGCGCCAATTGAAGGCGCTGGAGGCGCTCGGCTGGATCGCGCGCCGCGCCGACGAGCGCGACAACCGCATCACCAACGTGACGCTGACCGGCGCAGGCCGTGCCGTGACCGAAGAGGGCCTGCCGCGCCGCAACGCGTTCCTGAACGTGACGATGTCGCTGCCCGACGACGCGCTCGCGGCGCTATCAGGCGCGCTGGGGATGATGGAGGCGCGCATCGGCGAGGCGGCCACGGCGGCCGCTGCGCTCGCGCAGGCTCGGGAGGCCGAGCCCGAAGCGGGCTGAGCCTGCACCGACGCACGCCGCGCTCAGAAGAACGTCTCGATCACTTCCGTCACGCGATATTTCGCATCGACCATCAGCACCTGGCGCCACTTGTCGAACGTGAGGCAGGGGTGCGAGATGTCGAACGCGATCATGTCGCCGACCTCGAGGTCCGCGCCCGCCGGAATCTTCAGGTAGGCGTGCTGATCCATCATCTGGAACACTTCCCAGCCTTCGCTTGCCGCCACTTCGCGCGGCGCGCCGCCGTTCGCGGGGCGATAGTGGCGCGACGGCTCGGGAAAGCCCGCGTCGAACGCGGCGTCGCGCTTGCCGAAGCCGATGATGGCGCGGCCAGGCTCCGGAATCGACTGCACGTAGGCCCAGAGCTGCAGCGCGGGCAGGAGCGCCACGCCCATTTCGCGCGCCACGGGGTTGCGCGTGAGGATCTGCGACTGAGCCTGCTTGTAGACGCCCACGTCGTGCGTCACGTAGCAGCCGGGGCGCAGCACCACGTCGATCGTGCCTGCCTGCGTGGCGGGCGCGAATTCTTCCGCGACGATGTCGTACCAGGCCGAGCCCGCGCCCGAAAGCAGGGCGGGCGTGCGCGCGAAGCGGCCGGCGGCGGCCAGTTCCTGGGTGACGTTCAGCGCGTCGCGCAGGAAGGTGCGCACTTCGCTTTCTTCCTTGAGGATGCCCTCGTAGATTTCCACGCCCGCCAGCTTGAGCGAATCGGGATAGCGCGCGATCGCCGCGAGCACGGCGTTGCGCGTGTCGGTGTCGCGCACGCCCGTGCGGCCGCGCGGCACGCCCAGTTCGAGCAGCACTTGCAGCGTGCGGCCCGACGCGCGGAAGAACTCGCCCAGGTGCCCCACGCCCTCCACCGAATCGACGAGGCAGAAGAACTCGAAGCTCGCATCGCTGAGCAACTCGGCGATGATCGCCATGTTGCGGCGGCCCACGAGCTGGTTCGCCATCAGCACGCGCGAGATGCCGCCGCGGTAGGCGGCGCGCGTCTGGTGCGCCGTGGCGAGCGTGATGCCCCACGCGCCTGTTTCGATCTGGCGGCGAAAGAGCTGCGGCGCCATCGTCGTCTTGCCGTGCGGCGCGAGCTTCACGCCATAGCGCGTGACGAAGTCCTGCATCCACTTGAGGTTGTGCTCGACGCGGTCGGCATAAAGCACCGCAGCGGGCAGGCTCACGTCCTCTTCGAGTAAATTCCATTCGAGGCGCCCGGCGTCCCCGAGCGGCACGCTCGCGCCCGGTACGTTGCCAAGGCCCTTGCTGTTCGGGTCGATCGTTGCACTCTGATAGTTTGTAACTTTCATTTCCCTTCGCTCCATATGCTTCATGCGTCCCAGCTGCGCCGGAGTTCTACGAACCAGCGTTGACTCGGAGATAGTACACAAAGTAACATCGCTTCGTGAATTGTTATTTATTAACAGACTTCCTGCAATGAACACCGCCGCCGATCCGGCCCGCTTCGACATCGTCGCGCGTATTGCGCAAAGCGTGCCCGAATTGCGTCCGGCCGAGCGCGACGTGGCCGC
This sequence comes from Paraburkholderia nodosa DSM 21604, assembly GCF_000519185.1. Classification (GTDB taxonomy): domain Bacteria; phylum Pseudomonadota; class Gammaproteobacteria; order Burkholderiales; family Burkholderiaceae; genus Paraburkholderia; species Paraburkholderia nodosa. Next base: position 212,404 of record NZ_JAFA01000001.1, read on the forward strand.
GCTGATTCTCGACGACCTTGCCCGCGCCGCGCGCGCGAGCATCGGCGAGCTGGCGCAGCGCGCGGGCGTGAGCGTTGCCTCCGTTACGCGCTTTGCGAAGGCGGTGGGCTGCCACGACGTGCGCGAACTCAAGCTGAGGCTCGCCCAGGCGGCCGCCGTGGGCGACCGCTTCCTGCGCGGCGGGGCAGCCGGCGCTTCCGAAGGCGCGGGCAAGCCGCGCGCCGCTGACGCCAATGGCGAAGCCGAACCGCTCGCCACGCGCGTCTACGACGAAATTCACACGGCGCTCGCGCGCAACCACGAGCTGCTTTGCCAGGCGCCGTTAGCGCAGGCCGCCGCGACGCTGGCGCAGGCCCGCATGATCTACGTGTTCGGCATGGGCGGCGGCTCGAGCGCGCTCGCCGACGAAACGCGCTTTCGCCTCGTGCGCCTGGGCCGTCCGGTGGCTTCGTACCAGGACAGCTTGCTGCAGCGCATGGTGGCGAGCACGCTCTCGCCCGAAGACGTGGTCGTCGCGCTTTCCGTAACTGGGCGCGTGCCCGAACTCGTCGACGCGTGCCGCATCGCGCGCGATTACGGCGCGAAGCTCGTCGCGCTCACCGCGCCGGCTTCGCCGCTCGCCGCGCTCGCCGACTGGCTCGTGCCGATCGTCGCGAGCGAGACCGATTTCATCTACAAGCCGTCGTCGTCGCGTTACGCGATGATGATGGCACTCGACGTGCTCGTGACCGAACTGGCGCTCGCGCAACCCGAAGAAAGCCGCGAGTTGCTGCGCCGCATGAAGCACACGCTGGACGCGCATCGCGGCGGCGGCGAACGTCAGCCGCTCGGTGACTAAGAGCCATCCTGAGGAGACGCGTATGCATTCGCACCCCGAAGCCGCCGACACGCTGATCGTCGGCGCCATGCTTTACGACGGCACTGGCGCGCCGCCCGTCGAACGCGACGTGGCGCTGCGCGACGGACACATCGTCGCAATCGGCAACCTGTCGAACTGGCTCGCGGAAGAGGTGATCGAGGCCAATGGGCGCGCACTCGCGCCGGGTTTCATCGACGTCCATACGCACGACGATACGCACGTGATCCGCGCGCCGCAAATGCTGCCCAAGATCAGCCAGGGCGTGACGACGGTGGTGGTCGGCAACTGCGGGATCAGCGCGTCGCCGGTGACGCTCAAGGGCGATCCGCCGGACCCGATGAACCTGCTCGGCGAGCGCGACGCGTTCAGCTACCCGACTTTCTCTGCGTACGTCGACGCGGTCAACGCGGCGCGGCCCGCCGTGAACGTGGGCGCGCTGATCGGCCATACGGCGCTGCGCAACAATCACATGAACGACCTGAAGCGCGCCGCCACCGGCGACGAGATCGCGGCCATGCGCGCGCAACTCGAAGACGCGCTCGCGCACGGCGCGCTCGGCCTTTCCACGGGCCTCGCGTACGGTTCGGCGTTCGAGGCATCGACCGAAGAGGTCGCCTCGCTTGCCCAGCCGCTTGCCGCCGCCGGCGCGCTCTACACGACGCACATGCGCACGGAGTTCGACGCGATTCTCGAAGCGATGAACGAGGCGTACCACATCGGCCAGCATGCGCGCGTGCCGGTGGTGATTTCGCATCTGAAGTGCGCGGGCCCCTCCAACTGGGGGCGCAGCACGGAGGTGCTCGCGTCGCTCGAAAGCGCGCGCAAGTATCAGCCGGTCGGTTGCGACTGCTATCCGTATAGCCGCAGCTCTTCGACGCTGGATCTCAAGCAGGTGACGGGCGACATCGACATCACGATCACGTGGTCCACGCCGCACCCGGAGCAGGCAGGCAAGCTCATCAAGGACATCGCGGCCGAGTGGGGCGTGTCGCAGCAGGAAGCGGGCATGCGTCTGCAACCGGCGGGCGCCGTGTACCACAACATGTCCGAAGACGACGTGCGCCGCATTCTTTCGCATCCGGCCACCATGGTCGGTTCGGATGGACTGCCCAACGATCCGCTGCCGCATCCGCGCCTGTGGGGCGCGTTTCCGCGCGTGCTCGGGCACTACGCACGCGACGCGGCGTTGCTGCCGCTCGAAGAAGCGGTGCGCAAGATGACGGGCCTGTCGGCGCGGCGCTTCGGTCTTTCGCAGCGCGGTGAGGTGCATGTGGGCTGGCACGCCGACCTCGTGCTGTTCGACCCCGCCCGCGTGCGCGACGCGGCGACGTTCGAGAAGCCGCAGCAGGTGGCGGAGGGCATCGACGCGGTGTGGGTGAACGGCGTGCTTTCGTACCGCGACGGGCAGCCCACGGGCGAGCGCGCGGGCCATTTCGTCGCGCGCGGCAAACGCGAGGCGCAGGCCGAGGCGACGGCCTTTTAAGCAGGCTTTATCTATCGAATTCTGACCCCCGGCGCGTGTGGCCCAAAAAGCCGCGCGCGCCGCACGATCTCAAAGGAGCAAACGATGAAACGAATTGGAGCGGAAGGCGGCAAGGGCCAGGGCGGACAACATCTGCCGTTCGCGCGCGCCGTGGAAGCCGACGGCTGGCTGTACGTCTCGGGCCAAACGCCGATGGAAGGCGGGGAGGTGATCAACGGCGGTATCGTCGAGCAGTCGCACAAGGCCATCCAGAATCTTTTCGCGATCCTGAAGGAAGCGGGCTATGGCGCGGAGCACGTGGTGCGCTGCGGCGTGTGGCTCGACGACGCGCGCGACTTCACCTCGTTCAACAAGGTGTTCCGCGAGTACTTCGGCGAGCATCCGCCGGCACGCGCCTGCGTGCAGTCGAGCATGGTGGTGGACTGCAAGGTTGAAGTCGACTGCGTGGCTTACAAGGCGCCGGCCGGGAAGTAAGGGCGCGCCCTCTGGCGATACGCGAAAGCCTCATAGAGTGTGGCGCAAAACGGTTGTCGGAGTCATCCGGCAGCCGTTTTTTCTTGCGTGCTGCCGTCGCACTGGGTGGCGGCGGTAATGCGAAGCTTGACCTTCATGCCGGCGGGGCATCACTGCGTCCATTTCTGTCCCTCATTAGCCATTCGGCAGACGGCACCCATGTTCGTCGATTTTCCCAATATATGAGCGACCCAATCACATATTGGAGAACTCGAAAAAACCTGCCTACAATCCAGTCCATCCGATAAGCCGCGACTGCATCGCTCGGCAAACATCGTCGGCAGACCCAGATAAATCCGGCGCACGCGCAAGACGCGGAGCGAACCGGACCGCAAAGGAGACGTTCGCCATGCTTCAGCCAGCGCTTTGCGCGGCCACGCGCCGCCCGCCGCTACCTGTCCGAGTTCCGGCCGCCCACGCGCCGGGCCGTCTCCCGAAGCACGGTTCGCGCGCCGCCTGACGGCACGCGCCTTTCGATCGTCTCCTTTCGTCGCCCTCGCCATGAACAAAGCGATGTCCTCCACACTCGCCGCGAATCTCCCCGACGAGGCCGCGCCCGTGCAAAACGCCGCGGCAACCTCCGCGCAAGCGCAGCCCAAAGCCCGCCCCGCCGCCGATGAAATCGGCGTCGCGAGCACGTTGCTCGACGGCTCGATGCAGCAGGCCGGCACCCAGACGCTCCTGCGCGGCCTCGCGATCCTCGAAGCGGCCGCCGCCGGCGTGCGCGACCTGCGCTCGTTCGGCGCGGTGCTCGGCACGACGCGCAGCACCACGCACCGTCTCGTTTCGAGCCTCGTGCAGGCGCGCTACCTGCGCCAGGTGCAGGGCGGCTACCTGCTCGGGCCGAAGCTCATCGAACTCGGCACCATCGCGCTCGAGCAGATGCCGCTCACGGCCGTTGCGCGGCCGCATCTGCAGGCGCTCGCCGACGAAACGCTCGACACGATCCACCTCGGCGTGCGCGACGGCGACGACGTGCTGTACATCGACAAGATTCCCGGCCAGCGAGGCCTCGAAATGCGCTCGCGCGTGGGGCACCGCATGCCGCTCGCGTCCACGGGCATCGGCAAGGCGATGATGCTCGACCTCGCGCCGCAATCGTGGCGCGACCTGTTCGACGCGTCGCGCCGAACGCTCGCGGGCGTGAGCTTTCGTCCCGATCACAGCCTCGAACCCGATACCTTCCTCAAGCGCATGGCGACTTACTCGGCGGGCGGGTACACGTTCGATCTGGAGGAGAACGAAATTTCGATCCGCTGCGTGGCGGCGCCGGTGCGCGACGCTTCCGGCGCGATCGTGGCGGCGCTTTCGGTGGCGAGCACGATTCCCTACATGCCGCTCGAGCGCATGGACGAACTGATTCCAGTCGTGCAGCGTGAGGCGCGCGCAATTTCGCAGGAACTGGGCTGGCGTGCGCCGCAGCCCACCACGCGCAGGATTCGTCGATGAAAGCACGCGAGAAGCCTGTAAGCGGCGCGGCCACCGACGCTGCGACCGCTCGCGAAGCCGCGCTCATCGCGCTCGACTGGGGCACGACTTCGCTGCGCGCGTATCTGTTCGACGCGGCGGGCAAGGTGATCGCCACGCGTGTTTCGACGGCGGGGATCATGAACCTGCCCGTGCCCGCCGAAGAAGGCGGGTTCGACGCCGCCTTCGACGAAGCGTGCGGCGTGTGGCTCGCGCAAACGCCCTCGCTACCGGTGCTGGCCGCGGGGATGGTCGGCAGCGCCCAGGGCTGGGTGCAGGCGCCTTACGTCGAAACGCCCGCGAGCGCCCAGGCGCTGGTGGCCGGCATCGTGCGCGTGCGCGCCGCGTGCGGCGCCGAAGTCGCCGTGGTGCCGGGCGTGCTCGAGCCGGGTGCGTTGCCTAACGTGATGCGTGGCGAGGAAACGCAAATTTTTGGCGCGCTTGGGGCATCGGGCGACGAAGCCGAGCCCCAAACGGCGCTCGTCGGACTGCCCGGCACGCACGCGAAATGGGTGGTGGTGGAGGGCGAGCGCATTGCGCGCTTCTATACCTTCATGACGGGCGAGGTCTACGCGGCGCTGTGCGCGCATACGATCCTCGGCCGCACGATGAAGCATCCCGTCGAGCCAGACACCGCAGCGTTCCTGCGCGGCGTGGGCGTGGCGCGCGAGCAGGGCTGCGTGGGACTGCTGGCCACCGCGTTCAGCACGCGCACACTCGGCCTCACGGCCCAGCTCGCCGCCGACGAGCAGCCCGACTATCTCTCGGGCCTCGTGATCGGGCACGAGCTGGCGGGCCTCGAAGCGGCGCTGTCGCGGCGCGACGTGGCGCTCGCCGGCTGCGCGCCGCAGCTGATCGGCGCCGAGGCGTTATGCGAGCGTTACCGCATGGCGCTTGCCGCATTCGGATGCAGCGGCGCGCATCTCGTGCGTCAGGCGACCGAACACGGGCTTTGGCGCATCGCCGTGCAGGCCGGGCTCGTCACGCCGCGCTAAACGCGTGCCGATGAATCGAACCCGCCGCGAACCCGCTGCAAATGCGCTGCAAATGCGCTGCAAATGCGCTGAACCGAACCTGACACGAAGCCAAGCAACAGGAAGCCGACATGGAACCCGAACTGAATCTGCCCGCCCCGTACACGCCACACGCCGGCTTCGTCGCCGCGTTCGGCGCGTGCGGCATGGTCGCGATCGTGCGCGGCATCAAGCCCGCCGAGGCCGCCGAGCATGGCCGCGCGCTCTACGACGCGGGCTTCCGGATGATCGAGGTGCCGCTCAATTCGCCGCAGCCGCTCGACAGCATCGCGGCATTGCGCCAGGCGCTGCCCGACGACGCGCTGATCGGCGCGGGCACCGTACTCACCACTGAGCGCGTGCGCGACGTGCGCGAAGCGGGTGGCGAACTGATCGTGATGCCGCACGCCGACACCGACGTGATCCTCGCCGCCAAGCTCCAGGGCCTCGCGTGCGTGCCCGGCGTCGCCACGCCGACCGAAGCGTTCGCGGCGCTCAAGCACGGCGCCGACGCGCTCAAGATGTTCCCCGCCGAGCAGCTCGGCCCGGCCGTAACGAAGGCATGGCGCGCCGTGATTCCGCCGATCGTGCCCCTGCTGCCCGTGGGCGGTGTGAAGCCGGACAACATGGGCCCGCAGCTGGCCGCGGGCGCGAGCGGCTTCGGCCTCGGCTCCGCGCTCTACAAGCCGGGCCAGGACGCGGCGGCCACGCGTGCGAACGCGCTGGCCTTCATCGAAGGCTGGAAAGCTGTGCAAGGAGCGCAGAAGTGAATCGCCTCGCGGGCAAGGTCGCGCTCGTAACCGGCGCCGGACGCGGCATCGGCGCGGCGATCGCGCGCGCGTTCGCGGCCGAGGGCGCCGCCGTCGTGCTCGCGGAACTGGATGGCGCGACGGCCGTTGCGACGGCGCGCGAGATTGCGAACGGATGCGAAGGCGCGCGAACCCTCGCCGTGCAAACCGACGTGACGCAGTCCGCCTCGCTGCGCGCCGCCGTGGAAGAAGCGCAACGTGCCTTCGGCCCGGTCGACGTGCTCGTGAACAATGCCGGCATCAACGTGTTCGCCGACCCGCTCACGATGACCGACGACGACTGGCGCCGCTGCTTCGCCGTCGATCTGGACGGCGTGTGGAACGGCTGCCGCGCCGTGCTGCCGGGCATGGTGGAGCGCCGCGCGGGCAGCATCATCAACATCGCCTCGACGCACGCATTCCAGATCATTCCGGGCTGCTTCCCGTACCCGGTGGCGAAGCACGGCGTGATCGGGCTCACGCGTGCGCTCGGCATCGAGTACGCGCCGAAGAACGTGCGCGTGAACGCCATCGCGCCGGGTTACATCGAAACGCAGCTCACGCACGACTGGTGGAACGCGCAGCCCGACCCGGAAGCGGCGCGCAAGGCCACGCTCGAGTTGCCGCCGATGAAACGCATCGGCCGCCCGGAGGAAGTCGCGATGACGGCGGTGTTCCTCGCCTCGGACGAAGCGCCGTTCATCAACGCGAGCTGTATCACGATAGATGGCGGCCGCACGGCGCTCCATCACGAATGAGGGCGTTGAAAAAGTAATTCGCAGCACGAAGGAACGCGAGGTTAGAACGAATACGCAGGAATCCGCCGCAGCGCTGGCCGCGCGCCGTGGCGGGTAAAAGAAGAGGCGGCCGATACCCTTCCCGTGACTGAAGAAGACAGGAGACTAGCAACATGCAACGACGCATCTTTCTGACGCTGGTGGCTGCAGCCGCCACTGCCATGTTCGCGCAAGCGCCCGTCGCGCAGGCCGCCGACCAGGTGAAGATCGGCTTCCTCGTGAAGCAGCCCGAAGAGCCGTGGTTCCAGGACGAATGGAAGTTCGCGGAAACGGCCGCGAAGGAAAAGGGCTTCACGCTGGTAAAGATCGGCGCGCCCTCGGGTGAGAAGGTCATGAGCGCGATCGACAACCTGGCCGCACAAAAGGCGCAGGGGTTCATCATCTGCACGCCTGACGTGAAGCTCGGACCGGGCATCGTTGCCAAGGCCAAGGCCGACAACCTCAAGATGATGACGGTGGACGACCGCCTCGTCGATGGCGCGGGCAAGCCGATCGAGTCGGTGCCGCACATGGGCATCTCGGCGTACAACATCGGCAAGCAGGTGGGTGACGGCATCGCCGCCGAAATCAAGAAGCGCGGTTGGGACATGAAGGACGTCGGCGCCATCGACGTGACCTACGAGCAGCTGCCGACGGCGCATGACCGCACGAGCGGCGCAACCGACGCACTCGTGGCCGCGGGCTTCCCGAAGGCGAACATCGTCCAGGCGCCGCAAGCGAAGACCGACACGGAAAACGCCTTCAACGCCGCCAATATCGCGCTCACCAAGAACCCGCAGTACAAGCACTGGGTGGCCTACGCGCTGAACGACGAAGGCGTGCTCGGCGCCGTGCGCGCAGCGGAAGGCCGCGGCTTCAAGGCCGACAACATGATCGGCATCGGCATCGGCGGCTCGGACTCCGCGCTCAACGAGTTCAAGAAGCCGCAGCCGACGGGCTTCTACGGCACGGTCATCATCAGCCCGAAGCGTCACGGCGAGGAAACCTCGGACCTGATGTACACGTGGATCACGCAAGGCAAGGAACCGCCGTTGCTCACGCTGACGACCGGCATGCTGGCCACGCGCGACAACGTGGAGAGCGTGCGTCAGCAGATGGGTCTCGCTTCGAAGTAAGCGCTGGGTAGAAGTGGTTTGGGGTGTTTCCCGCTGCGGGGCGGCCTGCAAGGCCGAAGGCTGTGAAGGGCGTGAAGGCCGCGCCCGCAGCGTATCGAATGAGAGGAAACCGAAGTGTCAGCGACACTGCGTTTTGACAATATCGGCAAGGTGTTCCCAGGCGTGCGTGCGCTCGACGGCGTGTCGTTCGAGGTGAACGCAGGCGAAGTCCATGGCCTCATGGGCGAGAACGGAGCGGGCAAGTCCACGCTCCTCAAGATTCTCGGCGGCGAGTATCAGCCCGATTCCGGCCGCATCCTGATGGACGGCAACGAAGTGCACTTCTCCGATGCGGCGGCCTCGATTGGCGCGGGCATCGCCGTGATTCACCAGGAACTGCAATACGTGCCTGACCTGACCGTCGCGGAAAACCTGCTGCTCGGCGCGTTGCCCAATGCGCTCGGCTGGGTGAAGCGCGGCGAGGCGCGCAAGTTCGTGCGCGAACGTCTCGCTGCGATGGGCGTGGATCTCGATCCGGCCGCGAAACTGCGCAAGCTCTCCATCGCGCAGCGCCAGATGGTGGAAATCTGCAAGGCGCTGCTGCGCAACGCGCGCGTGATCGCGCTCGACGAGCCGACCAGCTCGCTCTCACACCGCGAGACCGAAGTGCTGTTCAAGCTCGTGCGCGAGCTGCGCGCCGACAATCGCGCGCTCATCTACATCTCGCACCGCATGGACGAGATCTACGAGCTGTGCAATGCCTGCACGATCTTCCGCGACGGCCGCAAGGTCGCCTCGCACGAGAAGCTCGAAGAGGTGAAGCGCGAAACGCTCGTGGCCGAAATGGTGGGCCGCGAGATCAGCGACATCTACAACTATTCGCCGCGCGAGCACGGCAGCGTGCGCTTCGCCGTGCGCGGCGTGGAAGGGCATCCGCTCAACGAAGCGGCGAGCTTCGAGGTGAAGTCGGGCGAGATCGTCGGCTTTTTCGGGCTCGTGGGCGCGGGGCGCAGCGAGCTGATGCAGCTCATCTATGGTACGCACAAGCGGCGCGCGGGCGAGATCGAGCTGGACGGCAAGACCATTCGCGTGAAAAGCGCGAGCGACGCGATTCGCCACGGCATCGTGCTGTGCCCGGAAGATCGGAAGGAGCAGGGCATCGTCGCGATGGCGACGGTTTCGGAGAACATCAACATCAGTTGCCGTCGGCACTTTCTGCGCGCGGGCATGTTCCTCGACCGCAAGAAGGAAGCGGAAACGGCGGACCGCTTCATCAAGCTGCTGAAGATCAAGACGCCGAGCCGCCGCCAGAAAATCCGCTTTCTCTCGGGTGGCAACCAGCAGAAAGCGATTCTTTCGCGCTGGCTCGCCGAGCCCGACCTGAAGGTCGTGATTCTCGACGAACCGACGCGCGGCATCGACGTCGGTGCGAAGCATGAAATCTACAACGTGATCTATCAGCTCGCCGCGCGCGGCTGCGCGATCGTGATGGTGTCGTCGGAGTTGCCGGAAGTGCTCGGCGTGTCGGATCGCATCGTGGTGATGCGCGAAGGCCGTATATCGGGCGAGTTGCCGCGCAGCGCGGCGAGCGAACACGCGGTGCTTGACCTCGCGCTGCCCAAGCGCACGCAGGCCAGGGCCGCATGAGTGGACGGGGAGGAGTGACTGAAATGCAAGCAAGAGAAAACCTGGCGGCCGAAACCGCCAAGAGCGTCGCCGACGCGCTGATTCCGAGTCCCACCGACAAGCAGAAGTGGTGGCAGCAGATCACCGAGTACAGCCTGATCGTGATCTTCGCGATCATGTTCATCGTGATGTCGCTGACCGTCGATCACTTCTTCTCGATCGAGAACATGCTCGGCCTCGCACTGTCGGTCTCGCAGATCGGCATGGTGGCCTGCACGATGATGTTCTGTCTCGCCTCGCGCGACTTCGACCTTTCCGTGGGCTCGATTGTCGCGTTCGCGGGCGTGCTCTGTGCGATGGTGCTCAACGCGACGAACAACACGTTCATCGCTATCGTCGCGGCCGTTGCGGCGGGTGCCACGATCGGCTTCGTGAACGGCGCGGTGATCGCGTATCTGCGCATCAACGCGCTGATCACCACGCTCGCCACGATGGAAATCGTGCGCGGCCTCGGCTTCATCGTCTCGCACGGCCAGGCCGTGGGTGTGTCGTCGGACACGTTCATCGCCATGGGCACGGCCTCGCTTTTCGGCGTGCAACTGCCGATCTGGGTCACGCTCATCTGCTTCATCGTGTTCGGCGTGATGCTCAATCAGACGGTGTACGGGCGCAATACGCTCGCCATCGGCGGCAATCCGGAAGCGTCGCGTCTCGCCGGTATCAAGGTCGAGCGCACGCGTGTATGGATCTTCCTGATCCAGGGCGCGGTCACGGCGCTCGCGGGCGTGATTCTTGCCTCGCGTATCACGTCGGGCCAGCCGAATGCGGCCGAAGGCTTCGAGCTGAACGTGATCTCGGCGTGCGTGCTGGGCGGCGTCTCGCTGCTGGGCGGCCGCGCGACGATCTCGGGCGTGGTGATCGGCGTGCTGATCATGGGCACGGTCGAGAACGTCATGAACCTGCTCAACATCGACGCGTTCTACCAGTACCTCGTGCGCGGCGCGATCCTGCTCGCGGCGGTGCTGCTCGACCAGCTCAAGAACCGCGGCGCACGCGATTGAGTACGCTGACAGTTTCATAAGGAAACCAAAACGATGTCGCTCAACGCAAATTCGCCCGCCAATGCGCTCACGCGCCATGCGCACGAAAACTACGCGCGCTATCCGAGCCTGGCCGACCGCGTGGTGCTGATCACGGGCGGCGCGACCGGCATCGGCGCCTCGTTTGTCGAGCACTTCGCCGCGCAGGGCGCGCGCGTGGCGTTCTTCGACATCGACGCAAGCGCGGGCCAGGGGCTCGCCGACGAACTCGGCGATTCGCGGCACAAGCCGCTCTTCGCCAATGTCGATCTCACCGATATTTCAGCGCTGCGCGCCGCCATTGCCGATGTGAAGGCGGCGCTCGGGCCGATCGAAGTGCTCGTGAACAACGCGGCCAACGACAAACGCCACACGCTGGCCGAAGTCACGCCCGAGTCGTTCGACGCGGGCGTGGCCGTGAACCTGCGGCATCAGCTGTTCGCCGCGCAGGCCGTGGCGGAGGACATGAAGGCCGCACGCGCGGGCTCGATCATCAATCTGGGCTCGATCAGCTGGATGCTCAAGCAGTCGGAAATGCCGGTCTACACGATGAGCAAGTCGGCGGTGCAGGGTCTCACGCGCGGTCTCGCGAGAGACCTTGGCCCGTACGGCGTACGCGTGAATTCGCTCGTGCCGGGCTGGGTGATGACCGAGAAGCAGCGCCGCCTGTGGCTCACCGACGAAGGCCGCGAGTCCATCAAGCGCGGCCAGTGCATCGACGCGGAACTGCTGCCCGCAGACCTCGCGCGCATGGCGCTTTTTCTTGCCGCCGCCGACAGCCGCATGATCACGTCGCAGAACATCGTCGTTGACGGAGGCTGGGCATGAGCGCGGACGACGTGGTGGCGGAACTGCTCGTCCACGCGAAATGCGAGCTGGGCGAAGGCGCGACCTGGTGCGCGCGCAGCGGCCGGCTCTATTGGGTCGATATTTCGGGCAAACGCCTGCAACGCTACGACGCCAATGCGTCCGGCGCCAAACACGTCACGTGGGAGATGCCCGAGCGCCTCGCGTGCTTCGCGCTGTGCGAAGACGAGCGCACGCTGCTCCTCGGCCTCGCCTCGCAACTGGCGTTCTTCGACCTCGAGACGGGCGCGATCGAAACCATCGTCGAAGTCGAACCCGGCGTGCCGACGCGCCTGAACGACGGACGCTGCGACCGCCAGGGCCGCTTCGTGTTCGGCACGAAGTATGAGGGAACGCCGAGGCAAGCCATCGGCGGTTTCTATCGTCTGAACCACGATCTCACGCTCGAACGTCTGCCGCTGCCCGCACCCGCGATCTCGAACAGCATCGCGTTCAGCCCGGACGGATCGACGATGTACTACACCGATACGCTCACTCGCGAGATTCGCGCCTGCGACTACGGCGCAGACGGAATGATTGCAAACGAGCGTACCTTCGTCACGCTCACCGACGACACCGGCGTGCCGGATGGCTCGACCGTCGACGCGGAAGGCGGCCTCTGGAACGCGCAGTGGGGCGGCGAGCGCGTGGTGCGTTATGGCGCCGACGGCGTCGAAACCGAGCGCGTAAAGATTCCCACAGCGCAGCCAAGCTGCGTTACGCTCGGCGGTGCGCTTCTGGACACGCTTTATGTCACGAGCGCGCGCGAGGAAATGGAGGAGGAGGCCCTCGCGCGCGAGCCGCATGCAGGCGGCGTGTTTTCGGTTCGAATTGGCCGTCAGGGCCTTGAAGAACCGCGGTTTCAGGGGCGCAGGCGCGCCTGAGTCCGGCGTATCAGGCGCTTGCACAAGGGCGCGCGTGGATTTTCATCAGACGATACGCGCGCGCGAACCGTGCAACTCGCCGCTGGCGGCAGGCGGCATGAAGAGACGGACAGTCGTTGCAGTTCGGCAACAGATGCAGTCGATCGATAGTGTGCAGTTGGCTTTGCCAGTACCACTAGAAGGGCGAACACAAGAAGCGGCCACAGGCCCGTGCGCAAGCGCGGTGTCGACAGGCCTCCGGTGAGCCGCCTTTTGCGGCGGCAATCAAACATGCCTCTCGAGGAGCATCTTATGAGCGTCGCGAATTCCGCTGTGCGTCGACCTACCCGTTCCACCGTTTCTGCAGGCGCCGCTGCTGCAAGCGTGCCGCCCACCGCTACATCCGCTCCGTCTGTCTCACCGGTTGTGTCACCGGTCGTGTCACCAGCTGCCGCCGCGCGCCGCGCGCGGCTCGAAGCCGCCACGCATCCGGTATTGCCGGGGCCGAGCACTTCGGCGGTCGCGATCGGCGCGGCGGGTTCGAGCGACGTGGCGTGCGTGACGCTCGCGAACGCGTATCTGAGGCTCGACGTCGCGCCCCAACTGGGCGGCGGAATCACGCGTTTCGACTGGCGCAGCGAAGGCGCGTTCGAGCCCGTGTTTCGCCGGTGCGAGCGCGTGAGCGCGCGCATGGACCCGAACGAACTCGCGTGCTACCCGCTGCTGCCGTACTCGAACCGCATCGGCGCAGGGCGTTTTCACTTTGGCGGCCGCGATATCGAAGTGCCGCGCAATCGCGCAAGCGAACCGCTGCCGATTCACGGCGACGGCTGGCTCGCGCCCTGGAGCATCGAAAGCGCCGATCGCGAGAACGTGCGCCTCGTGCTCGATCGCAGCGACGGCGAACCGTATTCGTACCGCGCGGCGCTCACCTATGCGCTCGACGGCGCGACGCTCGCGATGACGCTGGAAGTGGAGAATACGGGCCGCGAGGCGCTGCCGTTCGGCCTTGGCGTGCATCCGTTTCTTGCGCGCGACACGAGCACCGAGCTTTCGGCGCCCGCGAGCGGCCTGTGGCTCTCGGGCCAGGACTGGCTGCCGGTGCGCCACGTGCCCGCGCCGCCCGCCTGGCAGTTCGGCGTGGCCTATCCGCTGCCTGCGCAACTCGTCAATCACGCGTTCAGCGGCTGGAGCGGGCGCGCGGCAGTGGTGTGGGAGCGTCGCAGGCTCTCGCTTTCGATTTGCGCGAACACCGACTACTACGTGCTCTACACGCCTCCCGGCGCAGACTTCTTCTGCTTCGAACCCGTCGATCATCCGATCAACGCGGTGAACCTGCGCGGCGGCGGCGATGCGAACGGCATGACCGTGCTCGCGCATGGCGAGCGGCTCGTGCGGCGCTTTTCCTTCACCGTGGAGCGCATGGACATGCGCGCGCCAGCCAGCCCGCACCGGGCCGGCGCGCGCGGCCGCACGGGCGCGAGAGGCGGCAAGGGCGCACGCGCACGGACGTAAGGCGGTCGCGAGCTGGGCGTAGCGCGCGTCGGCCACGCGCGCTCAGTTTTTCCGACGATTCATCTCGCGGGAGCGCCGGGCGCAGGCCGATTCCGGAGCCGCGACGCGGCCTCATCTTCCGGGGCGGGTAAAATACGCGCCGTTTTCCCTTATTGGCTCGCCGCGAGCAACCACCATGACTTCCTTCATCCAGACCCTCGGCGCCGCCTGGCAGCGCGCCGGCTCGCTGTTGTGCGTGGGCCTCGACCCCGAGCCCACGAAGTTTCCCGCCGCGCTGGCCGGCCGCAGCGACGCGATCTTCGAGTTTTGCCGCGAGATCGTCGACGCCACCGCGGCGTACGCGTGCTCGTTCAAGCCGCAGATCGCCTACTTCGCCGCACACCGCGCCGAAGACCAGCTCGAAGCGCTGATCGCGCACATCCACGAGAAGCACCCGGGCCTGCCCGTGATCCTGGACGCCAAGCGCGGCGACATCGGCAGCACCGCCGAGCAGTACGCGCGCGAAGCCTTCGAGCGTTTCAAGGCCGACGCCGTCACGGTCAATCCGTATATGGGCTTCGATTCGATCGAGCCGTGGCTTGCGCATGAGGGTAAGGGCGTGATCGTGTTGTGCCGCACGTCGAACCCTGGCGGCTCCGACCTGCAGTTCTTGAGCGTTGACGGCAAGCCGCTTTATCAGACCGTTGCGGATCTTGCCGCGAACAAATGGAACGCGAGTGGTGAGCTGGGACTCGTGGTCGGCGCGACGTTCCCGAAGGAAATCGAGATGGTGCGTGCGATCGTGGGCGACATGCCGCTGCTGATCCCGGGTATCGGCGCGCAGGGCGGCGATGTCGAGGCCACCGTGAAGGCCGGCCGCTCCGCGAATGGCACGGGCATGCTCATCAACTCGTCGCGCGCGATCATCTACGCGAGCAAGGGTGAGGACTACGCGCTGGCGGCTGCAACCGTAGCCAAAGAGACGCGCGACCGCATCAACGCATATCGCTGAACCCCAACGTTGTCTGGCCGGTGCGCGCGTCTGCGATTGCCGGCCGATTCTTAAACTTTCCCCAACATTCTTTGCGGCTATCAGAGGCTCTCTCGGTGCAATACCGAGAAACTAAGCGTCCTCCGATACGTTTTGCCGCTCCTCCTGCGTAACATTCGGGCGTTATAGGCGGGCCGTGACCCGTGCCGTTTTGCCTGATGGATGGTGGTAGGGCGTTCGCTGCGTGTTTTCGGAAACGCAGCCTGTTACGCAATTGTTTAGATGCGTCGCGTCGCTCAGTCTTTCTTCATGGCGGCCACGGACGCCGGCTTGCCCAACAGCTCGATGATCGATCGATGCAGCGGGTATTTTTCGGCCAGCGCGTTCGCATCGGCGATCTCGAACTCGCTGAACTCGAACCCCGGCGCCACCGTGCAGCCCACGAGCGCATAGGTCGAAGGATCGCAGCAGCGCGCCGCGAACCAGTGTCCGGCCGGCACGACCGCCTGGAACACGGTGCCCGGATGGTCGAGCGCGTGGCCCAGCTTGCGCGTGGAGAGCACGCCACGTTCGTCGATCGAATGAATCTCGAGGGGCGAGCCCGCGTAGAAGTGCCAGAGCTCGTCGGAGCAGATGCGGTGCCATGCCGAATAGGCGCCTTCCGCGAGCAGGAAGTAGATGGCCGTCGAGGCTGCGCGCGTGCCCTCTGCTGCGGCTGCGCCGTCGCGCCGCACGAGCTTGTCGGCTCGATAGGTCTCGCTGTAGTAGCCGCCTTCGGGGTGCGGTTCAAGCCCGAAACGGCGGATCAATTCTTCGACTGCGGTAATCGCGGCTGCCATGGCGTGCGCCTCCTTGGTGGGCCCGGCCGGCGCGCCAGCGAGGCGCGGGCCGGTTTTAGCGTTCCTGTTCGTCGATGAACGCGAGCAGCCCGCGCAACGCGTGCGCGGCTGCCTGCACGCGGATCTGCTCGCGGTCGCCCTTGAAGACCAGCGTCTCGACGCTCGTATGCAGCCGGTTGCTCCAGCCGAACGACACCATGCCGACCGGCTTTTCCGGCGTGCCGCCGCCCGGTCCAGCGACGCCGGTGATGGCGAGCGAAACTTGTGCCCGGCTGTTGCTGAGCGCGCCTTCGGCCATCGCGCGCGCGACCGGCTCGCTCACGGCGCCGTGCTTTTCGATGAGTTCGGGCGGCACGCCGATCATCTCGGTCTTCGCCTGATTCGAGTAGGTGACGAAACCGCGTTCGAACCAGACGCTGCTGCCGGAAATGTCGGTGACGGCAGTGGCGACCATGCCGCCCGTGCAGGACTCGGCGGTCGCGAGCATGAGCCGCCCGTCGCGCAGCTTGTTGCCGACGCGGATGGCGAGTTGGTGAACGACGGAATCGGTAGACATTGCAGCAATCCGTTGGGTTGGCGGCGGCGAGGTGGGGTTACACCGACATGCGCCAGAGCGCGATGACGAGCAGCGTGAAGAAAGCGGCGACGATGTCGTCGAGCATGATGCCGAGGCCGCCCTTGAAGCGCCGGTCGAAATAGCGGATGGGCGGCGGCTTCACCATGTCGAAAAACCGGAAGACGACGAAGGCCCACAGCCGACCCTCGAAACCGACGGGCGTGATCATGAGCAGCACGAGCCAGAACGCGACGATCTCGTCCCAGACGATGGCCGAGGGATCCTCCGTGCGCAGCTTCTTCGCCGTGAACCCCGTGATCCAGATGCCCGCAAAGAAGCCAAAGAAGATCAGCAATCCCCACTCGGTCACCGTGAGATAGCGGTTGAGCACCTCGAAGGCCGCCCAGGCGAACAGCGTGCCGGCCGTACCGGGCGCGAGGCGCGAGAGCCCCGAGCCGAAGCCGAGCGAAACGATGTGCAGCGGATGGGTGAGCATGAACGGCGCGTCGGCGCGGCGCGGGCCAGCGGGCTGACCGCCCGTGCCGGGTGTGGCGGCGTTGCGTGCCGGGCCTGCCGGAGGAGCCGGCTGACCGGCGGGCGAGGGCGTGGGGTCAGTCTGCATGGAAGTGATCGAAACCTTGCAACGTCAGATTGAGCGGCGTGCCACCCGCGTCGCGCCAGGCGATCTCGGGGGCGGCTTGCGGCGAAGTGCGGGAAGTCATTGTACCGATGCGCGTGACGCGCACACCCGCCTGTTGCGCCGCCGCCTCGACCGCGTCGCGCTGCGCGGGCGCCGCCGAGAAACACAGTTCGTAATCGTCGCCTCCCGCAAGCGCGCATTGCAGCTGCACATCGCGCGGCAGGCGCGCAAGCGCAGGCGAGAGCGGCAGGGCGTCGACGTCGATCGTCGCGGCGAGGCTCGAGCGTTCCAGAATGTGGCGCAGGTCGCCGGCCAGGCCGTCCGATACGTCGAGCGCCGCGCGCGCCACGCCGCGCAGCGCGAGGCCCAGCGCCACGCGCGGTTCAGGGTATTCGAGCGCCCGGCGCAAATGCGCGGCGTCGGGCTCGCTCACCTGCCATTCGCCGCGCATCATGCCGAGGCCCGCGCGCGCGTCGCCGGGCGTGCCGGAGACCCAGATGTCGTCGCCCGCCTGGGCGGCATCGCGCCGAAGTGCGGCATCCTGACGCACTGAGCCGAATACCGTCAGGCACAGGTTCAGCGGCCCTGCCGTGGTATCGCCGCCGATCAACTCGCAGTCGAAGCGGTCGGCCAGCTCGAAGAGTCCCGCACTGAACGCAGCTAGCCAGTCCTCGTCCGCCCTGGGGAGCGCGAACGCAAGCGTGAAGCCGAGCGGCTGCGCACCCATCGCGGCGAGGTCGGAGAGATTCACGGCGAGCGCCTTGTGGCCGAGCGCGTGCGGAGCAATGTCGGGGAAGAAGTGGCGGCCTTCCACCAGCATGTCGGTCGAGATGGCCAGCATTTCGCCCGCGGCGGGCGCGATGAGCGCGCAGTCGTCGCCAATGCCCAGCGTGGCGCGTTGCGTATTCGTGCGCGCTCGCCGCGCAAAATATCGGTCGATCAGGGAGAACTCGGAAAGCATGACGAAAGGGTTATGACAGTTGGGGAATGGCCGTCGCCGCATAGGGCGCCCTGGCATGGCTTTCCCCCCCATCGCGGTCGCGGCACTTGCGCCCGAACTGAAAGGAATGCTGTCAAGGATTGGCGCTACAATCGGTCAACTTAGCGTTCGAGTTGTCATTCTAATCCGCACCAACGTCCTGCCTCCCATGTCGAATCCCGCTACGAACAAGCTTCGCGAAGCCGCCCTCGATTATCACGAGTTCCCCACCCCCGGGAAAATCGCGATCGCGCCGACCAAGCAGATGATCAATCAGCGTGATCTCTCGCTCGCGTACTCGCCGGGCGTCGCGTTCGCGTGCGAGGCAATTGTCGAGAATCCGCTCAACGCCGCGCGCTTCACGGCGCGCAGCAACCTCGTGGGCGTCGTGTCGAACGGCACGGCCGTGCTCGGCCTCGGCAACATCGGGCCGCTCGCTTCGAAGCCGGTGATGGAAGGCAAGGCGGTGCTCTTCAAGAAGTTCGCGGGCATCGACGTGTTCGACATCGAACTCAACGAGACGGACCCGCACAAGCTCGTCGACGTGATTGCCGCGCTCGAACCCACGTTCGGCGGCATCAACCTCGAAGACATCAAGGCGCCCGAGTGCTTCATCGTCGAGCGCGAAGCGCGCAAGCGCATGAAGATTCCGGTCTTCCACGACGACCAGCACGGCACGGCCATCGTGGTGGCAGCCGCCTTCACGAACGGCCTGAAGGTCGTGGGCAAGGACATCAAGGACGTGAAGCTGGTTGCGTCGGGTGCGGGCGCGGCCGCACTGGCGTGTCTGGACCTGCTCGTCGACCTGGGCCTCCCGCTCGAAAACATCGTCGTAACTGACCTGGCGGGCGTGGTCTACAAGGGCCGCACCGAGCTGATGGACCCGGACAAGGAGCGATTCGCGCGCGAAACCCACGCGCGCACGCTTGCCGAAGTGATCGAAGGCGCCGATATTTTCCTCGGCCTCTCCGCGGGCGGCGTGCTCAAGCAGGACATGGTCAAGCAGATGGCGGCCAGGCCGCTCATTCTCGCGCTCGCCAACCCGACCCCGGAAATCCTGCCGGAGCTCGCGCTCGAAGTGCGTCCGGACGCCGTGCTCGCCACGGGCCGCACGGACTACCCGAACCAGGTGAACAACGTCCTGTGCTTCCCGTTCATCTTCCGTGGCGCGCTCGACGCGGGCGCGACCACCATCACGCGCGAAATGGAAGTCGCCGCGGTGAACGCGATTGCGGAACTGGCGCGCCAGGAGCAAAGCGATGTCGTGGCCACGGCTTACGGCATCCAGGATCTACAGTTCGGGCCTGAGTATCTGATTCCGAAGCCCTTCGACCCGCGCCTGATCGTCAAGATCGCACCGGCTGTGGCCAAGGCGGCAATGGACTCGGGCGTCGCGACCCGTCCGATCGAGGACATGGACGCCTACGAGCAGCACCTCCAGCAGTTCGTCTACCACAGCGGCACGACCATGAAGCCGATCTTCCAGCTCGCGCGCGCCGTGGAGCCGGAGAAGAAGCGCATCGTGTTCGCCGAGGGCGAAGAGGAGCGCATCCTGCGTGCGGTGCAGATCGTGGTCGACGAAAAGCTCGCGAAGCCCATCCTGATTGGCCGCCCCTCGGTGATCGAGCAGCGCATCGCGCGCTACGGCCTGCGCCTGCATGCCGGCCAGGACTACACGGTCGTGAACACCGACCACGACGAGCGCTACCGCGAGTTCTGGCAGAGCTACGCGAAGCTCATGGCCCGCAAGGGCATCACGCAGCAAATGGCGAAGCTCGAAATGCGCCGCCGCACCACGCTGATCGGCTCGATGCTCGTGGAAAAGGGCGAAGCCGACGGCATGATCTGCGGTACGGTCAGCACGACGCACCGCCACCTGCACTTCATCGATCAGGTGATCGGCAAGAAGGCCGGCTGCAACGTCTACGCGGCGATGAACGCGCTCGTGCTGCCGAACCGGCAGATTTTCATCGTCGACACGCACGTCAACGTCGACCCGACGCCGGAGCAGCTCGCGGAAATCACCATCATGGCGGCCGAGGAAGTGCGCCGCTTCGGCATCGAGCCGAAGATCGCGCTGTGCTCGCACTCGAACTTCGGTTCGAGCAACGCGCCTAGCGCGCAGAAGATGCGGGACCTGCTCGAAATCCTCCAGGAGCGCGCACCGGACCTGCACGTGGACGGCGAAATGCACGGCGACGTGGCGATCGACGCGAACCTGCGCAAGGAGATCCTGCCCGAGTC
The DNA here is from genome assembly GCF_000519185.1 of Paraburkholderia nodosa DSM 21604. GTDB lineage: Bacteria > Pseudomonadota > Gammaproteobacteria > Burkholderiales > Burkholderiaceae > Paraburkholderia > Paraburkholderia nodosa. Next base: position 232,575 of record NZ_JAFA01000001.1, read on the forward strand.
GACGCTCGAAGGCGAAGCGAATCTGCTCGTCATGCCGAATATCGACGCGGCGAACATTTCCTACAACCTGCTCAAGACGGCGGCCGGCAACAACATCGCCATCGGGCCAATCCTGCTGGGCGCGGCCAAGCCGGTGCACGTGCTGACGGCTTCCGCCACGGTGCGCCGCATCGTCAATATGGCGGCGCTGCTCGTCGCAGACGTGAACGCGGCACGTTAAGCTCGCTCGCGCAGGTTGCCGGCGGCGCCGGCGTGGTTCCAGAAATCGGCGTGCTCTGCGAGCGCGCCGATTTTTTTGCCCGCGTAACCCGGCTCGATCGAGCAAAATCGCGCAAAATGAGCTTGTAAAATTTACCAGTCTGGCCCTTGTGCGGAGTCAAGCGATGGTTGTCCTCGCCTGACTAACGTTGCTTCCAGGCATCATTAGCGATACCCTTACACCTTTCATGGTCGTCGAACGCGTAACCAGGGAAGCGGGAACCAGGGGATGGCGCCTCGTCTAACTCATTGTTTCGGCGGCAGTTTGTCTGGCTTGCGGCGCGCCGCGGCGGTGGCGCTGGTCGCAACCGTAGCGCTCGCGGCAGGTGGCGCTCAGGCGCGCACGAGTCAGCCGGAAGATACGGGTAATTCGCCCAGCAGCATTTCGGTCAACGAACTTCCGCGTGAAGCGGTGGGCACGTTGAGCCTGATTGCGGCAGGCGGCCCGTTCCCTTACGAGAAGGACGGCGTCGTATTCGGGAATTTTGAGCGGATATTGCCACCGCAGCGGCGGGGCTACTATCACGAGTACACGGTCCCGACGCCGGGCGCGCACAACCGCGGTGCCAAGCGCATCGTTTGCGGCGGCCCACGCAAGCGGACCGACAACTGTTACTACTCCGACGACCACTACGCCAGTTTCAGGCGAATTATTGATTGACACCGGGATGAGCGGCATGAGCGATAACGTTTACGCGCACGACCCCCGGGTCGCGAGCGATCTGTTCGCGTCCGGGGAGGGCAACCTGTTCCAGCGCGTCATGCAGTTGAAGCAAGACAGCGAGGCGCGCCAGGATGAGGCGGGGCTTTCATCGAACGAGGGGGCCATGAGCCTGTTTTCGACCGTGCAGCCGAATATTGTCCAGTCGATCCGGGCGTTTCGCATTCAGGATCTCTCGGACGAAGCCCAGCGGCTGCAGGAGCATTTCCTCTATGCGTTCTGTGCGAATGCGCAAACCAAGCAGGAAGTGCTCGAGACCATTGCCACGTCGTTTCTGTTTCCGAAGCATTTCGGCAAGAACTACGACGGCTTGTACGACTGCCTGACCGATCTGGTGCAGAAGGCCGGCGAGCAGCCGGGTTTCGTGATCGTGCTGGAAGGGCTGCCGATTGCCCAGAAGTTCGACAAGGACGGGCGGGAGACGCTGCTCGACGTATTTCGCGAGGCTTCGGAATACTGGGCCGAGCGCAAGGTGCCGTTCCGCGTTTTTTATTCGTTCGCCTGACCTTCGGCTCACGTTCCGTCGCGCGCATGCGACAGAAAATGACAAAGCCCGCCTTCCGGCGGGCTTTGTCATTTTTACCCGCCGCTCGATCCGCTCCTCTTACCAGCCACCCCAGCGCGCGGCGAGCGCAGCGAGCACGGCGATGCCCGCCGTTTCGGTGCGCAGCACGCGCGACCCGAGCCCGACGGCGATGAAGCCGTGGCCGAGCGCCGCCTCCTCTTCCTGCTCCGAGAATCCCCCCTCAGGCCCAATCAGCACCGTCACTTCACCCGAAGGCGGCTCGACCGGCAAGCTCGAGAACGCGACGTCGGCGCGCGGTGAGAGCAGCAGGCGCAGTTCGCCGTCGCCGGGGTGCTCGGGCAGGGAGCCGAGCCACGCGGCGATGTCACGCGTGGGCGCGACGTCGGGCAGGCGGTTGCGGCCGCATTGTTCGCACGAGGCCTGCACGATGCGCTGCCAGTGCGCCTGGCGGCGCACGGCGCGCTCGCCTGAAAGCCGCACGACGCTGCGCGAGGCGGTGAGCGGCACGAAGTTCGTCGCGCCCAGTTCGACGGCCTTTTCGATCAGCCAGTCCATCTTGTCGTTGCCGGCAACGCCCTGGGCGAGCGTGACACGGTAAGGCGGCTCGGCTTCGAATTCGCGGTAAGGGCCAACGCGCACCTGCGTGTCGCGGCGCTCCATGCCAAGAATCTCGGCGCTGTACTCGCCGCCAAGACCGTTGAACAGCACGATGGTGTCGCCGGGCCGCAGGCGCAGCACCTGGACATGGCGCGTGACTTCGTCGGGAAGGGTGACAACCGCGTCGGATTGCAGGGCGCTGCCGACGAAAAAGCGGGGCATAGAACTATTTCTCATTGAATCAGGACAAGTGCCGAGCAAGCGCCCACCGGTAACCGTCGAGGTCTTCGACCTGCGCGAAACGGTCCCCCCAGAACTGGTCCTGTGGCTCGCTCAGCGATTTCGCGCCGGCTTCGAGCGCCCGCGCATAAACCGCGTCGACATCGTCGACATACAGATAAAAAGATTGCGGTGCGACGGTCTGTGCGCTTTGGGGCGTGCGCGCGGTCGAACCGAATGCGCCCTCCGGCGCAAACATGACGATCAGCTGATCGTGGTACGTCATTTCCACGTGCATGATCGCGCCGTCGTCCTCCACGCTGTCGCGTACCGCAAAACCGAGCGCTGCCCGATAGAAGTCCATCGACGCGCGTGCGTCGCGCACCGTCAGATACGGGGTCAGCCACGGCACGCCGGCGGGGCGGGGTGCGGTCATCGAGTCTCTCCAGATTCGCGGTTCGGATGAAGCGCCGTGCCGCTCCGGGCGAAGGCGCGCATGAAAAAGCGCTTGGGACCGGCCGTTTTCCACGGGCAGGACCCTAAAGCTGCAGGACTTCGCCTAGTTTATCGCGGGCTGTGCACGAACTTTTTAAGAGCGCCGCGTGCAGTCGCGGGTCGTAGTAGCGCAGGCCCTCGAGCTGCCGCCCGGCTGCGCGCGCCCGCAACGTGCTCTCGTCGATGCCGGCGGGGTCGAGCGCGTCGCTCGCGATCGCCATGAGCCAGAGTGATCCGTAGAGCGGCACGTAGGCGGCAAGCGGTCGCACGACGGCGAAGGCCGAGCGCAGTCCGCCGAGCAGCGCGCCCACGCGCTGCGCATGATGGAACGGCGAGCCCAGATGGAGCGAGACGAGTGCGTCGGCGCTCATCACGCGCTTGAGCGCGGCATAGAACGCCGGCGTGTAGAGCCCGGCAGCCGGTGAATCCGGCGGGGTCAGATCGAATACGACAAGGTCGAAACGTTCCTGCGCGGAGGCGACAAACGCGGCCGCGTCGCCGATCACGAGTTCCACGCGCGGATCCTCGAAGGCGTTGCCGCGGACTTGGGGCAGATAGTCGCCCGTCAGGCGCACCACGTCCGGGTCCAGTTCGGCCACGACGATGCGCTCGATGTCCGGGTGGCGCAACAACTGGCGCGCCGCGCCGCCGTCGCCGCCGCCCAGCACGAGCGCCGCGCGCGGCGCGGGATGCGTGAGCGCGGCCGGGTGCGTCATGCACTCGTGATAGATGAACTCGTCGCCGGCGGAGGTCATCGGGCGGCCGTCCAGCGTGAACAGGCAGCCCAGTTGCGGCGTGTCCCAGACCTCGATGCGCTGCCACGGCGTATCGGCCGCGGCGAGGCGGCGCGCGCCAGGAAAGCCGTAGAGCACGTCTGCCACAGGATGGAAGAGGAGGGAGTCGGTCACGGAGGTCGAGAGGCGCTGCCGGTGCGCCGGAGCGCGCGAGAATCGCCCAGAAATAGGGCCAACAGAGACATTATAGGGGGTGTGAACCGTACCTCGAACGCGGCAAAGGCCAACGCGAGGGTGACGGCGCGTACGGCGCATACCCCTCGCCCTATGGCCAGGGTTCATCCCCACGATCTGCTAGAATATTCCGCTTTGCAGCCCTCTCCGTTTGCTCCGGCCGTTTCGCGTCTCCTGGCGCCGCATGTGCGCCTGAGCGGGCGATTTGCCGAGCTTCCGGACTCCCGCGCTGCTGTGTGCGCCCGCCGTTTGCGCTGTTCGCGACCTGCGCCGCCCACGCCGCTTTTTGCACACTTCCGGACTCGACATGACGACCTCGTCCTCCGCCTCCCCCGCTACCACCCAATTGATGGCCAACGCCATTCGTGCGCTGTCCATGGACGCCGTTCAGCAAGCGAACTCCGGTCACCCCGGCATGCCCATGGGCATGGCCGAGATCGCCGTTGCGCTCTGGTCGCGCCATCTGCGCCATAACCCGACGAACCCGCTCTGGAGCGACCGCGATCGCTTCGTGCTGTCGAACGGCCACGGCTCGATGCTGCTGTACTCGCTGCTGCACCTCACGGGCTATGACCTGCCGATGGCGGAACTGAAGAACTTCCGTCAACTGCACTCGAAGACGCCGGGTCACCCCGAGTTCGGCATCACGCCGGGTGTCGAGACGACCACGGGCCCGCTCGGCCAGGGTCTGGCGAACTCGGTCGGCATGGCGCTGGCCGAAGCGCTGCTCGCAGCGGAGTTCAACAAGGCCGACGCGAAGATCGTCGATCACCACACGTATGTGTTCCTCGGCGACGGCTGCCTGATGGAAGGCATCTCGCACGAAGCCTGCTCGCTCGCCGGCACGCTCAAGCTGAACAAGCTGATCGCGCTGTACGACGACAACGGCATCTCGATCGACGGCGACGTGGTCAACTGGTTCCACGACAACACGCCGGAGCGCTTCGAAGCCTATGGCTGGAACGTGATCCCGCACGTGGACGGCCATGACGTGGACGCGGTCGACGCGGCTATCCAGAAGGCCAAGGCCTCGGACAAGCCCACGCTGATCTGCTGCAAGACCATCATCGGCAAGGGCGCGCCCACCAAGCAGGGCGGCCACGACGTGCACGGCGCGGCGCTCGGCGCGGAAGAAATTGCCAAGTGGCGCGAAGCCGCGGGCTGGAAGTGGGAGCCGTTCACGCTGCCGCAAGAAGTCTACGCAGACTGGGACGCGAAGGACGCCGGTGCGAAGTTCGAAGCCGCATGGAACGAGCAGTTCGCCGCGTACAAGTCGAAGTACCCGAGCGAAGCCGCCGAGTTCGAGCGCCGCATGGCCCACGAGCTGCCCGCCGACTGGGCTCAGAAGGCCGCCGCGATCGTCACCGGCGCGGATTCGCGCAAGGAAACGGTCGCCACGCGCAAGGCTTCGCAGCAGGCCATCGAAGGCCTCGCCGCGGCACTGCCCGAACTGCTCGGCGGCTCGGCCGACCTGACCGGCTCGAACCTCACCAACTGGAAGGCTTCGAAGCCGGTGCGCGCCGCCAAGGCCGGCGAGACCGGCATCCAGTGGGGCAACCACATCAACTACGGCGTGCGCGAGTTCGGCATGAGCGCGGCGCTCAACGGCCTTAACCTGCACGGCGGCTACAAGGCGTTCGGCGGCACGTTCCTCACGTTCTCGGACTACAGCCGCAACGCGCTGCGCGTGGCCGCGCTGATGAAGTGCCCGTCGATCTTCGTGTTCACGCACGACTCGATCGGCCTCGGCGAAGACGGCCCGACGCACCAGTCGATCGAACAGGTCGCAAGCCTGCGCCTGATCCCGAACATGACGCTCTGGCGTCCGGCCGACACCGTGGAAACCGCGGTGGCCTGGACCGAGTCGATTTCGCATCACGGTCCGTCGAGCCTCATTTTCAGCCGCCAGAACCTGCAGTTCAACGAGCGCACGGACGCCCAGATCGCGAACATCGCCAAGGGCGGTTACGTGCTCAAGGACTGGAACGACGACATCCCGAGCCGCAAGATCATCCTGATCGCCACGGGCTCTGAAGTCGAACTGGCGATGAAGGCCGTCGAAGCGCTGCAGCGCGAAGGCATCGGCGCCCGCGTGGTGTCCATGCCGTCGACCAACGTGTTCGACAGGCAGGACGCCGAATACCGCGAGCGCGTACTGCCCAAGGGCGTGCGCCGCGTCGCGATCGAAGCCGGTGTGACCGACTTCTGGCGCAAGTACGTGGGCCTCGAAGGCGCCGTGGTCGGCATCGACACGTTCGGCGAATCGGCCCCGGCTGGCGTGCTGTTCAAGCACTTCGGCTTCACGGTCGATCATGTCGTCGCGACGGCCAAGGCCGCGCTCGACAACTAAGCATGCGTAACGGGCCCGCCTGATCGGCAAGATCTGGCGGGCCCGCTGCCTTGAGCGCTCCACCAGGCCGCCCCAGCCAGGCGTCGACGCCAGCGCAGCACTGGTTTCAGAATTTTTCAGCCCTTAGGAGATAAACCATGACGATTCGCGTCGCTATCAATGGCTATGGCCGCATCGGCCGTAACACGCTTCGCGCCTTCTACGAGAACGGCAAGAAGCACGACATCCAGATCGTTGCGATCAACGACCTGGGTGACGCGAAGACCAACGCGCATCTGACGCAATACGACACGGCACACGGCAAGTTCCCCGGTGAAGTGACGGTGGACGGCGACTACCTCGTCGTGAACGGCGACAAGATCCGCGTGCTGGCCAACCGCAACCCGGCCGAACTGCCGTGGGGCGAGCTGGGCGTCGACGTCGTGATGGAGTGCACGGGCTTCTTCACGACCAAGGAAAAGGCGAGCGCGCACCTGAAGGGCGGCGCAAAGAAGGTGATCATCTCGGCGCCGGGCGGTAAGGACGTCGACGCGACCATCGTCTACGGCGTGAACCACAACGTGCTGAAGGCCGAACACACGGTCATCTCGAACGCATCGTGCACGACCAACTGCCTGGCACCGCTCGTCAAGCCGCTGAACGACAAGATCGGCCTCGAAACCGGCCTGATGACGACGATCCACGCGTACACGAACGACCAGGTTCTGACCGACGTGTACCACGAAGACCTGCGCCGCGCGCGCTCGGCCACGCACAGCCAGATCCCGACGAAGACGGGCGCGGCTTCGGCTGTCGGCCTCGTGCTGCCGGAACTGAACGGCAAGCTGGACGGCTACGCGATCCGCGTCCCGACCATCAACGTGTCGATCGTCGACCTGTCGTTCATCGCCAAGCGCGACACGACGGTCGAAGAAGTCAACGCCATCATGAAGGAAGCTTCGGAAGGCGCGCTCAAGGGCATCCTGGGCTACAACGACGCACCGCTGGTGTCGATCGACTTCAACCACAACCCGGCATCGTCGACCTTCGACGCCACGCTCACGAAGGTCTCGGGCCGTCTCGTGAAGGTGTCGAGCTGGTACGACAACGAGTGGGGCTTCTCGAACCGCATGCTGGACACGGCTGTGGCTTTCGCGAACGCGAAGTAAGCACGCTCTGCGCTGCTTGAAAAAACCGCCCATCGGGCGGTTTTTTTTCGTCCTTATTTTTCGATGGCGCTTGGGGAGGCGGCGGCGAATGCGGGCGGCGTAGGGAAGTACACGCCCGCGCGCTGTGCCGCGTTGGCGATGTGCGCCTCGATCGCCTCGCCGGCCGCCGCCGAGTCGCGCGCCTTCAGCGCCACCACGATCAGGCCGTGCTCGCGATGCGTGGAGAGCACGCGCTCGCGCCGGTAGAACGGCATGCGCTGGCTCTCTTTCATGATGTCGGCGCTGCTGCGCAGGATCGATTCGATCGCCGCATTGCCCGCGAGATTCACGATACGCATGTGGAACTCGAAGTCGAGCTGCGCGGCTTCGTCGAGTTCTTCGCAGGCGAGGGCCTCGTGCAGCGCCTCGGTGTTCGCTTCGAGCCACGCGACGTCGGCGTCGCCGATGGCGAGCGCCGCCATGCGCGCGGCGAAGCCTTCTAGCGCGTAGCGCATCTGGTAGGTGTCGGGCAGCGACGACTGATCGGCGAAACGCCATGGGTGAGCGGTCGTGGCCTGCGCGCTCGTCACGTACACACCCTTGCCCGCGCGGATCGAGAGCATGCCGAGCGCTTCGAGCGTCGAGAGCGCTTCGCGCAGCGACGCGCGGCTGATCGCCAGTTCCTCGGAAAGCTGCCGCTGCGCGGGCAGCAGGCTGCCGACCGGATACAGGCCGCCCTCGATCCGTTCGCGGATCGTGGCGACGGCGGCGTCGGTGACGGTGTGTGGAACGTTCTTCATCGGATGGCGCGGGCGGCATTCGCGTGGTCTGACCGGTATTGTAGCCCCGTCCGGCGCACACCCATGGTGCATCGCGTCAACGCCCGCGCGCCGCGGGATAAGGCGTCGCGCTCAGGCCCGCAAACTGGTCAGACCGCGCAAGGGTAAACACCGCGCTTCCCAACCTTGACTCCGGTATATCGGCTTCCTACTATCCGCCATAACAGTGCTGGTCAGACCAGTCAGAACAGTTGCTTGCTCCCCCCTGCTCAGTAGGAGACAGTCGTGACGAAGTTCTTCAATTCGCTGTTTGGCCGCGTAGTGATCGCCCTCGTACTGGGCATCGTGGTAGGCGCGGTGTTTCCCCATTTCGCCCAGTCGCTGCGCCCGCTCGGCGACGGCTTTCTCAAGCTCATCAAGATGGTGATCGGGCCTATCGTGTTCTGCGTGGTCGTGAGCGGCATGGCGCACGCGGGCGACCTGAAGAAGGTGGGCCGCGTCGGCCTGAAGTCGGTGGTGTACTTCGAGGCCATGACGACCGTCGCGCTCGTGATCGGCGCCGTGCTCGCATACGTCACGCGACCGGGCGCCGGCATGAACGTCGATCTGCACTCGCTCGACGCCGCCTCGCTCGCGGCCTACACCGAGCACGCCAAGAGCCTGAAGGACACCGCGGGCTTCCTGCTGAAGATCATTCCCGACACCGCCTTCGATGCCTTCGCGAAGGGCGACATCCTGCAGATCCTCGTGTTCTCGGTGTTGTTCGGCAGCGCGCTCTCGCTGCTCGGCCCGAAGGCGCAGCGCGTGAACAGCCTGATCGACGAACTCGCGCAGGTGTTCTTCCGGGTGATGGGCTTCATCATCAAGCTTGCGCCGCTCGGCGTGCTCGGCGCGATCGCGTTCACGACCGGTACGTACGGCGTCGCTTCGCTCAAGCAGCTCGGGCTGCTCGTGATCGTGTTCTACGCCAGTTGCATCGTGTTCGTCGCGGTGGTGCTCGGCATCGTCATGCGGCTGGCGGGCTTCAACGTGTTCAAGCTGATCCGCTACCTGCGCGAAGAACTCTCGATCGTGCTCGGCACCGCTTCCTCCGACGCCGTGTTGCCGCAGATCATGCGCAAGCTCGAATGGATGGGTGTGAAGGATTCCACGGTGGGTCTCGTGATCCCGACGGGCTACTCGTTCAACCTCGACGGCTTCTCGATCTACCTCACGCTCGCGGTGATCTTCATCGCGCAGGCGACCAACACGCCGCTGTCGATGCACGATCTCATCGTGGTCGTGCTGGTGTCGCTCATCACCTCGAAGGGCGCGCACGGCATTCCCGGCTCGGCGATCGTGATCCTCGCCGCCACGCTTTCCGCCATTCCTGCGATTCCCGTGCTCGGCCTCGTGCTGATCCTGCCGGTGGACTGGTTCGTCGGCATCGCCCGCGCGCTCACCAACCTGATCGGCAACTGCGTCGCGACGGTGGTGGTCGCGGTGTGGGAGCACGACATCGACAAGGCGCGCGCCAGGCGCGTGCTGAACCTCGACGAAGGCTTTCTTTACGTGCCGGCAGGCGACTCCGATGCAGACACGGCGCATGGCGAAGAGGGTGCGCTCGGCGGCAAGCACGCGCACGCCTGATCTTTCACACCGCATCTGCTGACATTTCCTTCGATCAACTGAGCAACCCCAGCGAACGACACCATCATGGCCATTCCGACTCTCGACCCCAACGCCCCCGCCTTCACGCGCCGCTACATGAACCTCGCCGATCCGCGTCTGGGCGCCCGCGCGCTCCACGCGAGCGACGAGTTCTTCGCGCCGAAGGAGCGCATGCTCGATCCGCAGCCCGCGGTCTTCATCCCCGGCAAGTACGACGACCACGGCAAGTGGATGGACGGCTGGGAAACGCGCCGCAAGCGCACGACGGGCCACGACTTCTGCATCGTGCGCCTCGCGCGCCCGGGCGTGATTTACGGCCTGGACCTCGACACGAGCCACTTCACGGGCAACTTCCCGCCGGCGGCTTCGATCGAGGCGTGCTACGCGCAGTTGGGCGACGACGCAACGCCCGGTGACAACGCCGACTGGCAGACCATCGTCCCGGCGACGACCTTGCAGGGCAACCAGCACCACTACGTCGAAGTGAGCGATACGCGCGCGTTCACGCATTTGCGCGTGAATCTCTATCCCGACGGGGGCCTCGCGCGTCTGCGCGTGTACGGTCAGCCCCGGCGCGACTGGAGCACGGTGGAGCGCGGCAGCCTCGTCGATCTCGCGGCGATCGAAAACGGCGCGTATCTCGTCGCGGCCAACAACCAGCACTTCGGGCTCGCTGCCACGATCCTCATGCCGGGCCGCGGCGTGAACATGGGCGACGGCTGGGAGACGCGCCGCCGCCGCGAACCTGGCAACGACTGGGCGATCGTGGCGCTCGCGCGGCCCGGCATCATCCACAAGATCGAAGTCGACACGGCGCACTTCAAGGGCAACTACCCGGACCGCTGCTCGCTGCAGGCGGCGAGCGTGACGGGTGGCACCGACGATTCGCTCGTCACCCAGGCGATGTTCTGGCCGGAACTGCTCGGCGAGCAGAAGCTCGAAATGGACAAGCAGCACGTGTTCGAGAGCGGAATCGCGGCGCTCGGCCTGGTCACCCACGTGCGTTTCAACATTTTCCCGGACGGCGGCGTCTCGCGCCTGCGCCTGTGGGGCGAACCGGTCTGAGCGAGGAGCCGCGATGCAGATCCTGCACATGGAACCCTTGACGCGCAAGGCGTTCGCGCCGTTCGGCGACGTCATCGAACTCGAAGGCGCGCGCCATTTTCCGATCAACGGCGGCACGACCGAGCGCTTTCACGATCTCGCCGCCATCGACGTGAACGAGGCGGGCGGGCGGCCCATCGTCAGCGTGTTTCGTGCCCAGCCGCGTGCGTGGCCCGTCGAGATCGCGATGATGGAGCGGCATCCGCTAGGCAGCCAGGCGTTCGTGCCGCTCGGCGACGCGGGCTACGCGGTGGTGGTCGCGCCCGCGGGCGAGTTCGATCCGGCCGGGCTGCGGGCGTTCTGGGCCGGGTGCGGGCAGGGCGTCAACTACGCCAAAGGCGTCTGGCATCACCCGTTGCTCGCGTTCGGGCGCGTGAGCGACTTCGTGGTGATCGACCGCGGCGGCACGCAGCCGAACTGCGACGAGATCGCGCTCGCGCGGCCCTGGCGGCTCGCGCAAGCCGACCCGGCGCTCGTGCCCGCCTGAAGTCCGGCCAGTGTTTCGCGAAGACTGGCTCACCCAAGCGAAAACGCCACGGCAGATCTGCCGTGGCGTTTCCTTTTCTGCAGCCTGCAAGCCGCAAGCGGTCAGTGCTTGCGGTGCGGGCAGTTTTCCTTCGTACAGGCACCGTACAGGGCGAGGGCGTGCTCCTGGAGCTTGAAGCCGCGCTCCGTGGCGATCATCTGCTGGCGCTTTTCGATTTCGGGGTCGAAGAATTCTTCAACGACGCCGCAGTCGAGGCACACGAGGTGGTCGTGGTGGCTACCCTCGTTCAGCTCGAACACCGCCTTGCCCGATTCGAAGTTGCTGCGCGTGAGCAACCCGGCCTGCTCGAACTGCGTGAGGACCCGGTAGACCGTGGCGAGGCCGATGTCGAGCTCCTCGTTCAGCAGGTTGCGGTAGACATCTTCGGCGGTCAGATGGCGCACTGGGCTATGCTGAAAAATCTCCAGGATCTTGAGGCGAGGCAGTGTCGCCTTGAGGCCGATGTTCTTGAGATCGGTTGGATTGGTCATGACGATAAGTCCCTGGAGTACAATGCTAGGTTGTTATGTTAATGCGTTTTTGCCGTTCCGGGCATTTTCGCCAGAACTTCGAACGATCTTCTACAGAATACGCGCGGCTTCGCGAAAAGCCCGCACGGTGAGGGAAATGATTCCAGAATTCACAACGATCGGCCGGCGCATGCATGGCGGCCGCCTGGCGTGCACCCTGCTGGCTGCGGCCGCGTTCGCCGCGCTCGCCGGCTGTAAAACGTACGACAGCGTGACGCAGCGCGTCGCCCAGAGCATTACGCCTTACCGCATTACCATCGTGCAAGGCAACTTCGTCTCGGCGGAAGCCGCGGCGCAGATGAAGGTGGGCATGTCGCGCGCCGAGGTCAAGCAGCTGCTCGGCACGCCGCTCCTCACCGACATGTTCCATGCGAACCGCTGGGACTACATCTTCTATTTCAAGCGGGGCTCGACCGCCGTGGTCCAGCAGCGTGACTTTGTCGTGCTGTTCGAAGGCGACCGCGTCGCGAGCTGGTCAGGCGGTGAAGACCTGCCTTCGAACCTGGAACTGCTCGCCGAAATCGACGGCGACCGCTCCGGCAAGAAGCGGGCCGTCGCGGCTGCGCCGGCGTCGGGCGCTTCGGCGCCGGTGGCGGCTGCAGCAGGCGCGCCTGCGCAGGCTTCGAGCGCGACCGGCCCGACGGTTGGCGACACGGCGCGCACGCCGTCGTCCGAACTCGGCACCGCGACCAATGCGCTGCCCCAGGACGCCAACGCGCAGGCGGCCGCCGCCGCGAACCGCGCCACGGAAGCCGTGCAAACCCCGTCGGGCTTCACGCCGTCGGTGCGCGCGGGTAATCCGCAGTCGTCGGCGCTGCCGCAGAACGTCGGCACGATGCCCTCGCAGGTTCAGCTGCATCGTCAGCCGCAGCCGCAAATCCAGGGCGTGCCGCCGACCAACCCGGTTGGCCCGACCGCCGGCGCGCAAGGCACCGGCGACACCAATGCGGCGCCGTCCGGCCCCGCACGGGATTCGTCGCTCGCCGCGCCGCCCACGGTGCCGGCCTCGGGAGCTGCTGCGGCTCCGAGCAACTGATCCGGCTGACCCAGCCGGTAACACAAGCAGGGCGTGGTGCGCGAGGCGCGCCACGCTTCGATCCGGCGGCCGGGGTGTCACTACCACCGGCCGCCGCGTTTTTTGGCTGCGGCGCTGCGTGGCGCCTGGTGGCATCCGGCACCGCGGCCAGCGACACATTGCCAGGAAGACTCATGAACATCGCAATCGCCGGGGCATCGGGCCGCATGGGCCGCATGCTCATCGAAACCGTCCTGAATTCGCCCGACGTCACGCTCTCGGGCGCGCTCGTGCGCAAGGGCTCGGCCGCCGTCGGCCAGGACGCCGGCGCGTTCCTCGGCAAGGACACCGGCGTGCGCATCACTGACGACATCGAGCAGGTCTTCGCGCAGAGCGACTGCCTGATCGACTTCACGCGCCCCGAAGGCACGCTTGTGCACCTCGAGGCCGCGCAGCGCCACGGCGTGAAGATGGTGATCGGCACGACCGGCTTCGACGCCCAGCAAAAGGCGCAGCTCGGCGCGGCCGCGCAGAAGGTCGGCGTCGTGTTTGCGGCCAACATGAGCGTGGGCGTGAACGTCACGCTCAAGCTGCTCGAATACGCGGCGCGCTTTTTCGAGACCGGCTACGACATCGAGATCATCGAGGCGCACCATCGCCATAAGGTCGACGCGCCCTCGGGCACCGCGCTTGCGATGGGCGAGGCCGTGGCGCACGCGCTCGGCCGCAATCTCGACGAATGCGCCGTGTATGGCCGCGAAGGCGTGACGGGCGAGCGCGACCCCTCGACGATCGGGTTTTCGGCGATTCGCGGCGGCGATATCGTCGGCGATCATACGGTGCTGTTCGCGGGTATTGGCGAACGCATCGAGATCACGCACAAGTCCTCGAGCCGCCTTTCCTATGCGCAGGGCAGCGTACGCGCCGCGCGCTTTCTGCAGGACAAGGCCCATGGCCTGTACGATATGCAGGACGTGCTCGGCCTGCGCTGAGCGTTTCCCCTACGGTCCGGCGCCTGCGCCGGACCGACAGTGAGCGAGGTCCGATGGCAGCGAGTTCCGGAGTCATTCACTATCTGCAGACGGGCGACGCGGTGACCCACGCGGTTGCGTGGGTTTTGCTCGCCATGTCGGTCGCGAGCTGGTGTTTCCTCATGATCAAGAGCTGGATCCTCCTGCGCGCGAAGCGCCAGGGGCCGCGCGCCATTGCGCGCTTCTGGCAGGCGCGCACGCTCGCAGATGGCGTTGCCGCCATGCGTCCGGTCGACCGCGAGCGCGTATTCCTGCCGCTGGCGCAGGCGGCGCTCGCCGCCGAGGAAGCCGACGCGCCCGGCATGATGCTCGCGCGCGTGGATCGCGGCGAGCGCGTGCTGCGGGCGCTGCGCGGCGCGCTTCAGGCGTCGCAGCGGCGCCTCGAGTTCGGGCAGGTCCTGCTCGCCTCGGTGGGCAGCACGGCGCCGTTCGTCGGTCTGCTCGGCACCGTCTGGGGCATCTACCACGCGCTCGGCAGCATCGCCGCGAGTGGCCATGCGATGATCGAGAACGTGGCCGGCCCGGTAGGCGAGGCGCTCATCATGACGGCCTTCGGTCTCGTCGTCGCGATTCCGGCGGTGCTCGCCTACAACGTGCTGGGCCGCCTCGTGCGCCAGCTTTGCGACGATCTCGACGGCTTCGCCCACGACCTGCACGCCTATGCCTGCGCGCCCGAAGGCGCGCCGCTGCGCCGCGAAGGTGCGCAGGGCGCGATGCGCGAAGGCGCGCGCGCCGAGTCGTAGGAGGCAACGCCAATGGCATTCGGCGGACTCGAAAAGAAGCGCGATGCGGCACCGATGTCGGAGATCAACATGACGCCGCTCATCGACGTCATGCTCGTGCTGCTCGTCATTTTCATCATCACGGCGCCGCTCTTCACGCACGCGATCCGGCTCGATTTGCCGAAGGTCGCCGCCGAGCCCGCGCAGCAAACGGCGCAGACCGTCACGCTTTCCATCGACGCCGCCGGCAAGCTCTACTGGAACGCCCAGCCCATCACGCTGGACGAACTGCGCGCGCGCTTTACGGCAGCGGGCAAACAGCCCGAGTCGCAGCAGCCCGAGCTGCAGCTGCGCGCCGCGCGCGAGACGCGCTACGACGTGATCGCCCAGGTGATGGGCGCCGCACAGCAGGCCGGTCTCACGCGCCTCGGCTTCGTGACCGAGCCGCCCGCCGGCGCTCACTGAGCGCGCGCCAGTCAACGGTATAATCAACGTTTCCTTTAAAAAACGGGCCCAGCGAAACCGCCGCAATCTGCCGGTATCGTGAACGGCCGGCCCGGTGCATCCGGCACCGAAACCGCCCGTTTCCAGCGTTCACCACCCACACCATGCTCGAAAAATACGTTCCCTCCGACGTCGAATCCGCCGCGCAAGGCGAATGGCGCGCCACCGACGCTTACCGGACGGCCGAGAAGGCCGACAAGCCCAAGTTCTACTGCGTCTCGATGCTGCCGTATCCGTCGGGCAAGCTGCACATGGGCCACGTGCGGAACTACACGATCAACGACGTGATGTACCGTTACCTGCGCATGAACGGCTACAACACGTTGATGCCGATGGGCTGGGACGCGTTCGGCATGCCCGCCGAAAACGCCGCGATGGCCAATAACGTGCCGCCGGCCAAGTGGACGTACGACAACATCGAGTACATGAAGGGCCAGATGCAGTCGATGGGTCTCGCCATCGACTGGTCGCGTGAAATCGCCACCTGCAAGCCCGACTACTACAAGTGGAACCAGTGGTTCTTCCTGAAGATGCTCGAGAAGGGCATCGCCTACAAGAAGACCGGCACGGTGAACTGGGACCCGGTCGATCAGACCGTGCTCGCCAACGAGCAGGTGATCGACGGGCGCGGCTGGCGCTCGGGCGCGCTGGTGGAAAAGCGCGAAATCCCGATGTACTACCTGCGCATCACGCAGTACGCCGATGAACTGCTGAACGACCTCGACGGCCTCGGCTGGCCCGAGCGCGTGAAGATCATGCAGCAGAACTGGATCGGCAAGAGCTTCGGCGTGAACTTCGGCTTTCCGTACGAGCTCGATGGCGAGAAGAAGCTGCTGCGCGTGTTCACCACGCGCGCCGACACGATCATGGGCGTGACCTTTGCGGCGATCGCGGCCGAGCATCCGCTCGCCACGCGTCTCGCGCAAGGCAAGCCGGAGCTGCAGGCGTTCATCGACGAATGCAAGCGCGGCGGCGTGGCGGAAGCCGACGTCGCGACGATGGAAAAGAAGGGCTTGCCCACGGGCTTCACCGTCACGCACCCGCTCACGCACGAGCAGGTGCCGGTGTGGATCGGCAACTACGTGCTGATGAGCTATGGCGAAGGCGCCGTGATGGGCGTGCCGGGCCACGACGAGCGCGATTTCGCGTTCGCGCAGAAGTACAGCCTGCCGATCAAGCAGGTCATCGCCGCAGAAGGCGAGACGTACTCGCTCGACGGCTGGCAGGAATGGTACGGCGACAAGGAACGCGCCGTGTGCGTGAACAGCGGCAGGTACGACGGCCTCGCCTACGCGGCGGCCGTGGATGCCGTCGCGGCCGACCTCAAGGCCCTCGATCTCGGCGACAAGCAGGTCACGTGGCGCCTGCGCGACTGGGGCATTTCGCGCCAGCGCTACTGGGGCACGCCGATCCCGATCATCCACTGCCCGAGTTGCGGCGACGTGCCGGTGCCCGAAAAGGATCTGCCGGTCGTGCTGCCGGAAGACCTCGTGCCGGACGGCACGGGCAACCCGCTCGCGAAGTCGGAAGCCTTCCTGAACTGCAAGTGCCCGACGTGCGGCGCCGACGCGAAGCGCGAAACCGACACGATGGACACCTTCGTCGACTCGTCGTGGTACTTCTACCGCTACGCCGCGCCGGATGCGGTGAACATGGTCGACGAGCGCACCGACTACTGGATGCCGATGGACCAGTACATCGGCGGTATCGAGCACGCCATTCTTCACCTCTTGTACTCGCGCTTCTGGGCGAAGGTCTCGCGCGACCTCGGCCTCGTGAAGTTCGGCGAGCCGGCCAAAAACCTGCTCACGCAGGGCATGGTGCTCAACGAAACGTTCTATCGCGAAGACGCTGCAGGCAAGAAGACCTGGTACAACCCGGCCGACGTCACCGTCACGCACGACGACAAGGGCCGCCCGATTGGCGCGACGCTCAACAGCGACGGCCAGAACGTGGTGCTGGGCGGCGTGGAGAAGATGTCGAAGTCGAAGAACAACGGCGTCGACCCGCAGGTGCTGATCGACCTGTACGGCGCGGACACCGCGCGTCTGTTCACGATGTTCGCGGCGCCCCCCGAGCAGCAGCTCGAATGGTCGGGTGCCGGTGTGGAAGGCGCGAGCCGATTCCTGCGCCGCGTGTGGGCCTTTGGCCACGCGAACGCCGAAGCGATCCAGTCGCGCGCCTCGTTCGACGCGGCGGCGCTCACGGACGTCGAAAAGGCGCTGCGCCGCGAAGTCTATAGCGTGCTCAAGCAGGCCGACTTCGACTATCAGCGCCTGCAGTACAACACCGTCGTTTCGGCGGCGATGAAGATGCTCAACGCCATCGACGGCGCCAAGGGTGCCGGTGCGCGCGTGCAGCGCGAAACGTTCGGCGTGCTGCTGCGCGTGCTGTACCCGGTCGTGCCGCACATCGCGTTCGAACTCTGGAAGGCGCTCGGCTACGGCGACGAATACGGCACGCTGCTCGACGCACCGTGGCCGAAGGTCGACGAAAAGGCGCTGGAGCAGGCCGAGATCGAACTCGTGCTGCAGGTGAACGGCAAGGTGCGCGGCGCCGTGACGGTGGCCAAGGACGCACCGAAGGATGCGATCGAGGCGGCCGCACTCGCGCACGAGATGTTCGTCAAGTTCGCGGAAGGCCGTGCACCGAAGAAGATCATCGTTGTGCCGGGCCGCCTCGTGAACGTCGTGGTCTAACGAGGCAAACCCAGGCCATGTTGAGCGGCTTAGTGCGCGAAGCACCGCGCGGCACCGCTCAGCCGACACCGGCGACTCTGTCGCGAACCCAGGGAGTCCATGTGATTCGCAGATCGTTTCTCAGGTTGTTCCCGCTCGTGGCGGGCAGCGCGCTGGCCCTCTCGGCGTGCGGCTTCCAGCTGCGCGGCGAGGAGAACTTCGCCTTCAAGCGCCTCGCCGTCGTCGGCGCGCCGCCGCCGCTCGCCGGGCGCCTCTCGCGTATGGTCGAAGGCGGCAGCGATTCGGTGGTGGTCGACTCGGTGGCCAATGCCGACGCCGTGCTGCGCGTTTCCGAAGGGCGTGGCTTCAGCACGCTCACGCTCAATTCGCTCGGCGCGGTCGTGGAATATCAGGTCAACTACTCGCTGAACTATGTGCTAATGAAACCGGACGGCACCGTGCTGATCCAGCCGAGCGTGATTTCGCTGAACCGCGCGATGACCTACAGCGATCAGTTCGCGACCGCCAAGACTCAGGAAGCCGATCTGCTATTCACCGACATGCAGAACGACGCTGTCGACCAGCTCATGCGGCGCCTTGCCGTGCTGAAATCGATCAGCCCGACGCCCGATCAGGTCGTGCCGGGTGTCGCGCCGCGCGCACCGCTGCCGCCGCCGCCGCTGTGATGCGCGCGGTTTCCCTCTACTGAGCGATCTTCGACCGAGCGCCATGCAACTGCGACCCGACGCACTCGAACCGCACCTCGCCAGAGGCCTCGCCGGCCTGTACGTCGTCTACGGCGACGAACACCTGCTCGCCCAGGAGGCGTGCGACCGCATCCGCGCGGCTGCGCGCGCGGCGGGCTTTACCGACCGCTCGGTGTTTACCGTCGAGCGCGGCTTCGACTGGAGCTCGCTGCTCGGCGCGAGCCAGTCGATGTCGCTGTTCGGCGATCGCCAGCTGGTGGAGTTGCGCATTCCGTCGGGCAAGCCCGGCAAGGAAGGCGCGGACGCGCTCAAGACGCTCGCCGCCGCCTCGAATCCCGACGTGCTGATGCTCGTCACGCTGCCGCGCCTCGACGCCGCCACGCAGAAGTCTGCCTGGTTCACGGCGCTGGCTGAGAGTGGCGTCGCGCTGAAGATCGACCCCGTCGAACGCGCGGCGCTGCCGAACTGGATCGGCCAGCGTCTGGCGCTGCAAGGCCAGCGCGTGGCGTCCGGCGAGGACGGCCGGCGCGCGCTGCAATTCGTGGCGGAGCGTGTGGAAGGCAACCTGCTGGCGGCGCATCAGGAAATTCAGAAGCTTGGTTTGCTTTACCCGCAAGGCGTGCTGAGCTTCGAGCAGATTCACGACGCCGTGCTCAACGTCGCGCGCTACGACGTATTCAAGCTCAACGAAGCGATGCTCACAGGCGACGTTGGCCGCCTTGCGCGCATGCTCGACGGGCTGCAGGGCGAAGGCGAGGCTTCGGTGCTGGTGCTGTGGGCCGTGGTCGAAGAAATCCGCACGCTGCTGCGCATCAAGCGCGGCGTGGCGGCGGGCAAGCCGCTCGCCATGCTGCTGCGCGAGAACCGCGTGTGGGGGCCGCGCGAGCGGCTCATCGGGCCGGCGCTGTCGCGCCTGAGCGAAGCGACGCTTGAGCGCGGTCTCGCGCTCGCGGCGCGCCTCGACCGCCAGGTCAAGGGGCTTTCGGGTCAATCGCGCGCCGACTGGCGCAATGCGCTGCCGCCCGATGCCTGGGATGGCCTGTTCGAACTCGCCATGACCGTGGCCTCGCCGCGCGACGGTGCACCGCAGGCGCGCGCCGCCGCCGGTGCGCGTGGTGCTGCGGCGCCAGGGCGCGCGCAGCCGGGCGGTCAGCCAACTGGCCCAGCCGCGGCGGCAGCCGCCGCAGCGGCCGCGGCCCGACCGCGCACCGCAGGGCCGTCGCGCCGGCAAGGCTAAAGCGTTCCGCGCTTGCCTGAACCGGCACTTCGGCGCCTGCTTTACGCCCGCTGCGCGGCCGGTGCACCTGCCACGCCGCCCGGCCACGTCCAGCAGACCTTGGCGGCTGGCCTTAAAATCGGGCTGAACCGCTTTGAATCAAACCGTGCTTGGCGCTCATCCGACTGCGCCTCACGCGCCGCATGACGAAAGACACCATGGATATCGACCAGTACATGACCGACCTCGGCCGCCGCGCCCGCAACGCTTCGCGCGCGATGGCACGGGCCTCGACGGCCGCGAAGAACGCGGCGCTCGAAGCGGTGGCGCAAGCCATCGAGCGCGACGCGCAGCACTTGAAGGATGCGAACGCACGCGACCTCGCGCGCGCGCAGGAGAAGGGCCACGACGCGGCGTTCATCGACCGCCTCACGCTTTCGGACCAGGCGCTCAAGACGATGGTCGAGGGGCTGCGCCAGGTCGCGGCGCTGGCTGACCCCATCGGCGAGATCAGCAACCTCAAGTTCCGCCCGAGCGGCATTCAGGTAGGGCAGATGCGCGTGCCGCTGGGCGTGATCGGCATCATCTACGAATCGCGGCCGAACGTGACAATCGACGCGGCGGCGTTGTGCCTGAAGTCGGGCAACGCCACGATTCTGCGCGGCGGCTCCGAGGCGCTCGAATGCAATACAGCGCTCGCGAAGCTGATTGGCGAAGGGCTCGCGGCGGCCGGCCTGCCGCAGGACGCGGTGCAGGTGGTCGAGACTGCCGACCGCGCGGCCGTGGGCAAGCTCATCACGATGACGGAATTCGTGGACGTGATCGTGCCGCGCGGCGGCAAGAGCCTGATCGAGCGCCTGATGGCCGAGGCGCGCGTGCCGATGATCAAGCACCTGGACGGCATCTGCCATGTGTACGTGGACGACCGTGCCGATCTCGCCAAAGCCCTGACCGTGTGCGACAACGCCAAGACGCACCGCTACGGCACCTGCAACACGATGGAGACGCTGCTCGTGGCGCGCGGCATTGCGCACGACGTGCTGCCGCCGCTTGGGCGCCTGTATCGCGAGAAGGAAGTGGAGCTGCGCGTGGATGCTGCGGCGCGCTCGATTCTCGCCGACGCGGGCGTTGGTCCGCTGGTGGATGCGACCGAGGAAGACTGGCGTACCGAGTACCTCGCGCCCGTGCTGGCGGTGAAGGTGGTGGATACGCTCGACGACGCGATCGAGCACGTCAACGCCTACGGCTCGCACCACACGGATGCAATCGTCACCGAAGATCACGACCGCGCCATGCGCTTCCTGCGCGAAGTCGACTCGGCGAGCGTGATGCTGAACGCCTCGACGCGCTTTGCCGACGGTTTCGAGTTCGGCCTCGGTGCGGAGATCGGCATTTCGAACGACAAGCTGCATGCGCGCGGCCCGGTCGGCCTGGAAGGGCTGACCTCGTTGAAGTACGTGGTGCTCGGCCACGGCGAAGGCCGTCAATAATCGCGCATCGCACGAGGCGGAGCACGGCGTAGCGCCCCGCCTCGTTGGACGATCGCTCACGAAGAAGAAAAAATAATGTCGATGCTCTGGGTCAAGACGTTTCACATCGTACTGATCGCCTCGTGGTTCGCGGGCCTGTTCTACCTGCCGCGCATCTTCGTGAATCTCGCGATGGAAACCGAGCCTGCGGCCGTCAAGCGACTGCTCATCATGGCGCGCAAACTCTACCGCTTCATGACAATGATCGCCGTGCCCGCGCTGCTGTGCGGGCTGTGGCTGTGGCTCGTGGTGGGCATCGGGCGCGGCCAGGGCTGGATTCACGCGAAGGTGGGCGTGGTGCTGCTGCTGATTGGCTATCACGCGTATTGCGGACGTTTGCTCAAGACCTTCGAGCGCGGCGAAAACCGCCGCTCCGACAAGTGGTATCGCATGTTCAACGAGTTGCCAGTGCTGGGCATGCTGGCCGCCGTGGCGTTGGCTGTCATCAAGCCGTTCTGAACCTCTGGCGCCGCCACTGCGGCGCGCAATTCAGCTTCTTTCCTGCGCGAGCGCCGTCAGATTGTGCCCGTCGTCTCGCGGTGCATACCAACTCGATGGCGGCCGGCGGCGGTGCGATTGCTTCGGGTGCGAACTCGACGTCGATTGGAGACTCGGCGAGGGCCACGGACAACTCAGTCGCGCTGGGTGCAAACTCAGTGGCGGACGAGGACAACGCTGTGTCCGTGGGCTCGCAAGTCAATGAGCGTCGTATCACCAACGTCGCGAGTGGCGTCAACACTACCGATGCGGTGAACATGGGGCAGCTGCAGAGCGGCCTGAATACGCTTCAGAGCAACGTCAACTCGGTGGCGCTCGGCGCATCGGCGCGCATCACGCAGAACCTCAAGGTGAAGGTCGGCGGCGGTTATGCATCGGGTGGCGGTGCCACGGTCGGCGGCGGTATGTCGTACCAGTGGTAAGCCTGGCTTTCCCCCGTTGTTCGGCCGCGTAGTTCAGGCCGAAACGCAAAGCGGACTCCCTCGGGAGTCCGTTTTTTTGTGGGCGCGTTCTGATCCGCCGTTAGCCTGTCGTTAGCCGTTAGGGTCCAGACGTCGTCGCGCGATGATCTCCTTCGCATCGGCGAGTTTCTCCGCAAGCTCTGGACCGCGCTGCAGCGCCACACCTACCGCGAGTATGTCACCGATCGCAAGGTGCGAAGTCCGCGAAGTCATCGGCGAGAAGACGTCGGTGTCCTCGTCGACATTCGCGTGCAGGCCGACGCTCGCCAGGCGCGCGAGCGGCGAGGTGCCATGCGTGATCGCGATCACCTTCGCGCCGCGATCGAGCGCCGTGCGCGCGGCGTCCACGATGTCGCGCGTGCGCCCCGTGTTCGAGATCGCCACCACGACATCGCCGGGGCCGAGCAACGCCGCCGACATCAGGAACGTATGCGGGTCTGAATACGCGACGCTCGGCATGCCGAGCCGGAAGAACTTGTGCTGCATGTCCTGCGCGGCGATGCCCGAGCCACCCGCACCATAGAACTCGATACGCGCCGCATGCGCGAGCAGGCCGATCGCCGCGGCGAGCGAGTCCGTCGAGAGGTTGTTGCGCACCTGCACGAGCGCGCCGATGGTGCGGTCGAGCACCTTGGCCGCGACGCCCGGCACGGGCTCGTCCGGTCTCACGTCGCGATAGACGGCCGGGTGCTCGGTCGGCAGATCGGCGGCAACGGCCTGCGCGAGGCGAATCTTGAACTCGCGGAATCCCGAGAACCCCAACGCATGGCAAAACCGCGCGATGGTCGGCTGGCTCACGCCCGCCCGCTCGGCGACCTCGGTCATCGACAGATCGAGCACCTCGCGTGGCGCCTGGATCACGTAATCGGCGAGCTTGCGCTCCGAAGGGCGCAATTGCTCGCGCATGGCTTTCACCTGGGACAGCAGCATCAGGAAACTCGCACTATGCTGAAAGATCCGTGGACTATAACGGATCGGACGTTATGTACAAAAACTACAGGATCGCCGTTTGCTTCTTTTCAGTCCAGGCGTGAATCAACGCGCAAGGCCTGTAAATAATGAGACTAGGCGTTCGTTTAACGTTGCGCTCCCAGGGTCTTACCGGGATTGTCGTCTTGTAGTTTTTCTACTAACATCGCGCCATCGCTGTCTGGTGCGCCCAAAGCGCGCCCGATCTGGCCCCGAGCGTCCCCGCCGTGACAAGAAGGAAGGAGATTCGATGGTTTCCCCGCATTCTCAGTTGATGAAGGTCACGCAGCGCGTGATCGAGCGCAGCAAGCCCACGCGCGAGGCCTATCTGGCGCGCATTGCGGCGGCTCAGGACCGGTTCCCGGCGCGCGGCGCGCTCTCCTGCGCGAATCTTGCCCACGGCTTCGCCGGCCTCGAGGGCCGCGACAAGATCTCGATCAAGTCGATTCGCGAGCCGAATATCGGCATCGTCTCGGCGTACAACGAGATGCTCTCGGCGCACGCGCCCTACAAGGATTTCCCCGACATCATCAAGAAGGCGGCCCGCGAAGGCGGCGGCGTCGCGCAGTTCGCGGGTGGCGTGCCGGCGATGTGCGATGGCGTGACGCAAGGCAACGCCGGCATGGAGCTGTCGCTCTTTTCGCGTGAAGTGATCGCGATGAGCACGGCCGTCGCGCTCACGCACAACATGTTCGATGCGGCGCTCTGCCTCGGCGTGTGCGACAAGATCGTGCCGGGCCTGTTGATCGGCGCGCTGCAATTCGGCCACCTGCCGACCATTTTCGTGCCCGCCGGCCCGATGACGAGCGGCATCACGAACGACGACAAGGCCAAGGTGCGCCAGCAGTTTGCCACGGGCCAGTGCGATCGCGCGGCGCTGCTCGAATCGGAGGCCGCCGCGTATCACGGCCACGGCACCTGCACGTTCTACGGCACGGCCAACAGCAACCAGATGCTCATGGAGATCATGGGCCTGCATCTGCCAGGTTCGGCCTTCATCCATCCGCATACGCCGTTGCGCGACGAACTCACCGCCGCTGCGGCGCGCCGCGTGCTCGAGCTCACGGTCGAGCGCGGCAACTACACGCCGATCGGCCATGTGGTCGACGAGAAGGCCGTGATCAACGGCATCGTCGCGCTGATGGCGACGGGCGGCTCGACCAACCACACGCTGCACCTCGTGGCGATGGCGCGGGCGGCGGGCATCATCATCGACTGGAACGACTTCGACGTGCTGTCGGACACCGTGCCGCTGCTCGCGCGCGTCTATCCGAACGGCAAGGCCGACGTGAATCATTTCCACGCGGCGGGCGGCATCGCCTTCCTCGTGCGCGAACTGCTCGACGGCGGGCTGCTGCACGAAGACGTGAATACCGTCGCGGGCCGTGGCCTGCGACATTACACCGAGGAGCCGAAGCTCATCGACGGCAAGCTCACCTGGGTGCCGGCGGTCGAGAAGAGCGCCGACGAAACCGTGCTGCGTCCGCTGCCGACGCCGTTCCAGCCGGACGGCGGCCTGCGCCTGATGCAGGGGCGTCTGGGCCGCGGCGTCATCAAGGTTTCCGCTGTCGCGCCGGAGCGCCGCAAGGTGCGTGCGCCCGCCATCGTGTTCGATTCGCAGGAAGCCGTGCAGGAAGCGTTCGACCGCGGCGAACTCGAGCGCGATTTCGTGGCCGTCGTGCGCTTCCAGGGCGCGCGCGCGAATGGCATGCCGGAGCTGCACCGCCTCACGCCGTTGCTCGGCGTGCTGCAGGACAAGGGCTTTCACGTGGCGCTCGTGACTGACGGGCGCATGTCGGGCGCGTCGGGCAAGGTGCCCGCGGTCATCCACGTTTCGCCGGAAACGCTGCTGCACGGCCCGATCGGCAAGGTGCGCGACGGCGATACGATCGTGATCGACGCGGTGGAAGGCGTGCTCGACATCGAAGTGGATGCCGCCGAGTGGGACGCGCGTCCGGTCGCGCAGCCTGCGCATCAGGAACTCAATGAAGTGGGCTTTGGCCGCGAGCTGTTCGGCGTGTTCCGTGCCACCGCCGCGCCGGCGGAGCTGGGCGCCACGGTGTTCGGTCCGCTCGTGGGCGAGCAGGCCGCGCCCGCACCGGCGGCTGCGGCCGCCGCCCATGCGCCGGCCCACGCCGCGAACTAAATTCATCATCAAGGAGCCTGAACATGGCAAATAGCACAGTCGCCGACATCGTTCGCCTCGGTCCCGTCATCCCGGTGCTCGCATTCGACACGCCGGAGCAGGGCGAGCACGTTTCCCGCGCGCTCCACGCGGGCGGCGTGAAGGTGCTCGAAATCACACTGCGCACGAAGGCCGGCCTCGAAGCGATCGAGCGCGCCGCGAAGATCGCGCCGGATATCGTCGTGGGCGTGGGCACGATCACGAAGCCCGAGCACTGCGCGCTCGCGAAGCAGGCCGGCGCACAGTTCGGCGTTTCGCCGGGCCTCACGCGCGAGATTCATCAGGCTTCGCTCGACGCGGGCCTGCCGCTGCTGCCGGGCGTGATGACGCCGACCGACATCATCGTCGCGATGGAACTGGGCTACGAGATCGTCAAGTTCTTCCCGGCGGTTCCGGCCGGTGGCCTGAACATGCTGCAGGCCTTCCACGGCCCGTTCCCGACGCTCAAGTTCTGCCCGACGGGCGGTATCAGCGCCGAATCCGCGCCGACCTTCCTCGCGCTGCCCAACGTGGTGTGCGTGGGCGGCTCGTGGCTTACGCCGAAGGCGGCCATCTCCGCGCAGAACTGGGACGAAGTCACGCGCCTTGCGCACGCCGCGAGCGAGCTGTCGCGCCCGGTGCGCTAATCGAGCGCGTCTGCTTGTTGCTCTGACGCGCGCGCCGCATGTTGCGGCGCAACGAAGACCGGAATGCCGCGCCCCGCATGTATGGAGGGCGTGCAGCGAGCCGCGCAAACGGCGCCTTTCAGGCGCGCGCTTTGCGCGGCTCGCGTGTCATTCAAGCACGCTGCACCAAAAGTCGTTATAAGCTCTACAATCCCCGGCCCGGCGACGGCCGGCACTTTTGTCCCGTGGGCCGCTGCTGCGCTCATCCGTCGCCGCACAGGGCAAAAGGATTTCGAACAACTACCTGGAGAAGAGCCTCATGGGAGTGGCCCACGGCAGCATGCTGCTGATTTACGCGCTCGTCGCGATCGCCGCGCTGATCCTGCTGATCACGCGCTTCAAGGTTTATCCATTTCTCGTCCTGATCATCGTTTCGCTGCTGCTCGGCCTCGCCGTCGGCATGCCGATGGATCAGATCGTCAAGTCGTTCGAGACCGGCAACGGCAACACGCTCGGGCACATCGCCATCGTGGTGGGCCTCGGCACGATGCTCGGCAAGATGATGGCGGAGTCGGGCGGCGCCGAGCGCGTTGCCACGACGCTCATTCGCTGGTTCGGCGAGAAGAACATTCACTGGGCCATGATGGTCGTCGCGATCATCGTCGGCTTGCCGGTGTTCTTCGAAGTCGGCTTCGTGCTGCTCATCCCGATCGCGTTCAACGTCGCGAAGCGCACCGGCAAGTCGCTTCTGCTGATCGGCCTGCCGATGGTGGCGGGCCTTTCGGTCGTGCACGGGCTGATTCCGCCGCACCCGGCCGCGCTTCTGGCCGTGCAGGCGTATCACGCCGACATCGGCAAGACCATCGCTTACGGCCTGATCGTGGGCGTGCCCACGGCGATCATCGCCGGACCGCTCTTCGCGCTCTTCATTCACCGCTACATCAAGCTGCCGGAGAGCAATCCGCTTGCCGACCAGTTCGTGAGCAAGGCCGATCCCAAGCCCGATAGCGAACTGCCGAGCTTCGGCGTCACGCTCTTCACGATCCTGCTGCCCGTGATCCTCATGCTGATCGGCAGCTGGGCCGATCTCGTGTTCGCGCCCAAGACGCTGCCGAACAATCTGTTGCACTTTATCGGCACCTCGGACGTCGCGCTGCTGATCGCCGTGCTGGTAAGCTTCTGGACCTTCGGCGCGCAACGCGGCTTCACGCGCGAGCAGATCCAGAAGTTCTGCGGCGACTGTCTTGCGCCGATCGCGGGCATCACGCTGATCGTGGGCGCGGGCGGCGGCTTTGGCCGCGTGCTGATGGACAGCGGCGTGTCGAAGCAGATCGTCGAGCTGGCACAGAACGAACATCTGTCGCCGCTCTTGCTCGGCTGGCTCGTCGCCGCGCTGATCCGTCTCGCAACGGGCTCGGCCACGGTCGCCATGACCACGGCCTGCGGCATCGTCGCGCCGATCGCATCGGCCAGCGCCATGACCGTGAAGCCGGAGCTGCTCGTGCTCGCCACGGGCTCGGGCTCGCTGATCTTCTCGCACGTCAACGACGGCGGTTTCTGGCTGATCAAGGAGTATTTCGGCATGAGCGTCGTGCAGACGTTCAAGACATGGTCATTGCTGGAGACCATTATTTCGCTGCTGGGCCTTGGTTTGACCTTCGCCCTCGCAGCGGTGGTGTAACGCGCAACTATGTTGCAGTCATGTTGCATGGGACCGGAGTCAGCGCTAAATCGCTAACTCCGTTCGACAGGAGCAGTAAATGATTTTGATAGCGATGGGCGTGTCGGGCGCAGGCAAGACACGCATCGGCGAATTGCTCGCCGAGCGCCTCAAGTGCACCTTCACCGACGGCGACGCCTTCCACAGCGAAGCCAACAAAAAGAAGATGCACGACGGCATTCCCCTCACCGACGACGACCGCTGGCCGTGGCTGCGTACGATTCGCGCGGCGATCGAGGAGAAGCAGCGCGCCCACGAAACGGCCGTGTTCACCTGCTCGTCGCTCAAGCGCTCGTATCGCGACATCCTGCGCGGCAACGATCGCGACGTGTGCTTCGTCTACCTGAAGGGCTCGTTCGAAGTGCTGCACGAGCGCCTCGCATCGCGCACCGGCCACTTCTTCGACCCGTCGCTGCTGCAAAGCCAGCTCGACACGCTCGAAGCGCCGGGCGCGGACGAGGCGATCGAGGTGAGCATCGAGCTTACGCCCGAGCAGATCGTCGACGAGGTGATGAAGCAGATGGAAACGCGCCGCAATCAGGCCTCCTGATCTCGCGGCCACGCACGATCACGCGATCGTGCGGCGGTAAACGAAAAAGCGCTCGATTCGATCGAGCGCTTTTTTTATGGCCTTGCGGTGTCGCGATTACGAAATCCGCTTCGCCAGCTCGACCGCGAGGCCGACGTACGACGCAGGCGTCATTTCCAGCAGACGCTTCTTCGCGTCTTCAGGAATCGCCAGGCCGCTCACGAACGTCTGCAGCGCTTCGCGCGTAATGCCCTTGCCGCGCGTGAGTTCCTTCAACTGCTCGTACGGGTTCTCGATGCCGTAGCGGCGCATGACCGTCTGCACCGGCTCGGCCAGCACTTCCCACGTGGCGTCGAGGTCGTCGTTCAGGCGTTGCGGGTTCACTTCGAGCTTGTCCAGACCGCGGATCAGCGCGTCGTACGCGAGCAGCGAGTAGCCGAACGCGACGCCGATGTTGCGCAGCACCGTCGAATCGGTGAGGTCGCGCTGCCAGCGCGAGACGGGCAGCTTGTCGGCGAGGTGGCGCAGCGTGGCGTTCGCGAGGCCCAGGTTGCCTTCCGAGTTTTCGAAGTCGATCGGGTTGACCTTGTGCGGCATGGTCGACGAGCCGATTTCGCCAGCCTTCGTCTTCTGCTTGAAGTAGCCGAGCGAGATATAGCCCCAGACGTCGCGGTCGAGGTCGAGCAGGATCGTGTTCGCGCGCGCGACGGCGTCGAACAGTTCCGCCATGTAGTCGTGCGGCTCGATCTGGATCGTGTACGGGTTGAACGTGAGCTTCAGACGCTGCTCGACGACTTCCTTCGAGAAGGCTTCCCAGTCGAATTCCGGATACGCCGAGAGATGCGCGTTGAAGTTGCCGACTGCGCCATTCATCTTGCCGAGCAGTTCGACCTTCTCGATGCGCTGGATCGCACGCGCGAGACGCGCCGCGACGTTGGCGATTTCCTTGCCGAGCGTAGTGGGGCTGGCCGGCTGGCCGTGCGTGCGCGAGAGCATCGGCTGCTCGGCGTGCGTGTGCGCGAGCGCGACGAGACGTTGATGCACCGAGCGCAGCGCCGGCAGGATCACGTGCTCGCGTGCGCCCGCGAGCATCAGGCCGTGCGACGTGTTGTTGATGTCTTCCGAGGTGCAGGCGAAGTGGATGAACTCGCTTGCGCGCTCCAGTTCCGGCTGGCCTTTCACCGACTCCTTGAGCCAGTACTCCACGGCCTTCACGTCGTGGTTCGTCACGCGCTCGATGTCCTTGATGCGCGCGGCGTCGTGCGCCGTAAAGTTCTCGGCGAGCTTGAGCAGGAATTGCTCCGAGGCTGCCGAGAAGCGCGGCACTTCCGCGAAACCGGCCTGCGAGAGCGCGATCAGCCAGTGGATTTCCACGGTCACGCGGTTGCGCATGAACGCGGCTTCCGAGAGCCAGTCGCGCAGCGCTTCGGTTTTCGAGGCGTAGCGGCCGTCGAGCGGGGAGAGCGCGTTGAGCGCGAAGAGGGTATCGGGACGAGTGTCGGACATGATGGGGACGTAACGTGGCGCGTTACGCTCAGTTGGCAGTCGGTCGCAGTCAGATTCGAGACGGCGGGAACCCGAGATTTTATCACCTTGCCGACAGGGGCCGAGGCCGACGCTGTCAGCAACGGCTGAGCGCAGGCCCGTGACGCACCCCAAGGCGTTCAGTCGCACCGGGCTGTTAACGAGATGGGGCGTTTTGAGACCGATATAGAGTGCGATCACGTCAAAAGTTTGAGCTTAATCAAATACTTGCTGCCATGACTCTCGATGCTCCCATTCTCGCTACCGGCCAGGCCGCTGACCTGATCGAAGCCGGCCTGGCTTGCCACCGCGCGGGCCGGATCGACGACGCCCACGCTTACTATCAGTCCGCGCTCGCGGCGCAGCCCGACGATCCCGGCGCACTGCACTACCTCGGCGTGATCGCGCTCGGCCGCGACCAACTGCGGGAAGCCGCCGCGCTGATGGACCGCGCGCTCGCGCAGGCGCCCGGCAACGCCGAATATCTGGCCAACCGCGGCGTGGTCGCGAACCGCCTTGGCGACCATGCTGGCGCCGCCGCCTGGCAGCGCAAGGCGCTGGCGCTCGCGCCCGGCTTCGCGAACGCGCACAACAATCTCGGCAATGCGCTGATGGAACTCGGCGATCTCGCCGGCGCGGCGCAGCACTATCGGCGTGCGCGTTCGCTGGAGCCACGATCCGCACACTTCGCGTTCAATCTCGGGCGAGCACTGGAAGCCACCGGCGAAAAAGACGCCGCACTTGCGCAGTTCCGCACAGCCGCCGCGCTCGATCCCCGCGATCTGAAGACGTTGGTCCACATGGGCCGGCTACTGCGCGCGATGGAGAAGTACGCCGAAGCGGCCGCCTGCTTCGAGGCTGTGATTGCACGCGAGCCCGACAACGTGCTCGCGCTCTTCGAACTCGGCTATGCCTATGACGCGATGCACCGCTACGAAGCGGCGATCCCGCTCTACCGGCGTGCCGCGACACTCAAGCCCGATGCGGCGGGCATCGTCAACAATCTGGCCTTCGCGCTGACCGCGCTGGCGCGCTACGACGAAGCGGAGATCGACTATCGCCGCGCACTGGAACTGAACCCCGACTTGCCGGAATCGCGCTTTCAGCTCGGCATGCTGATGCTGCGGCGCGACGACTATACCGGCGGCTGGCCGCTCTTCGAGAACCGCAAGCTCACCTCGACCGCCAGAGCCAACTACCGCAAGCTGCCGTGCCCCGAGTGGCTGGGCGAGCCGCTGGAAGGCAAGCGTTTCCTGATCTGCCGCGAGCAGGGCGTGGGCGATCAGATCCAGTTCGTGCGCTACGCGGGCCTGCTGGCGCAGATGGGCGCGCAGGTTCACGCGTGGGTCGCGCCGGAACTGGCGTCGCTCGCGGCGACGGTGCCGGGCGTCGCAGGCGTGCTCGACGCCGCGCCGAGCGACGAAGCCATCGCCTCGCAATACGACTACTGGTGCGACGTGATGAGCCTGCCGCTGAAATTTCCCGGCCGGCCGATCTACGCCGACACGCCGTATATGCGCGCCGATACCGTGCAGGCCGCCGCCTGGCGTGCCCGCGTGAACGCGCTGGCCGGCGCCGCGCAGCGCCGTATCGGGCTCGTCTGGGCGGGCAACCCGCGCCACCATTTCGACGCTTTCCGTTCCGTGCCGCTCAAGTCGCTTCTGCCGCTGTCCGCACTCGCCGGCAACGCCTGGTTCGCGCTCCAGAAAGGCCCGGCGGCCGCGCAGCTTGCGGCGGTCGCGGGCCGCTGGCCGATGGACGCGCCCGGCGACGATCTGCACGACTTCGCGGCCACAGCGGCGCTCATCGAGGCGCTCGACCTCGTCATCACGGTCGATACTTCGGTGGCGCACCTCGCCGGCGCGCTCGGCAAGCCCGTGTGGGTGCTGCTCGCCGCGCAGCCCGACTGGCGCTGGCGCAAGGATCGCGCCGATTCGGTCTGGTATCCGTCGGCGCGCGTGTTCCGCCAATCGACGCTCGGCGACTGGCGCGGCGTGGTCGCCGAACTGGAAGCCGCGCTTTCCGGGGCTTCCCGCTAAGGAACCCGGCCGGCGCGCCGCGCGATATTCGCCGCACCGGCGCCCAGGCGCGCGCCAGCGGGCCTAGAATGCGGACTTCTCATCCGCTCGCTGGCCCCGCATGGAACTCAAATGGCTCGAAGACTTCGTCTCGCTTGCAGAGACGCATAGTTTCAGTCGCTCGGCCGAGCTGCGCCACGTGACGCAGCCGGCTTTCTCGCGCCGCATCCAGGCGCTCGAGGCGTGGCTCGGCACCGAGCTGATCGATCGTTCGGTTTATCCGACGCGCCTCACGGCGGCGGGCCAGGTCTTCTACGAGCAGGCGCTCGCGATGCTTTCGCAGTTTCACGAGGCGCGCACCCTGTTGCGCGGCCACACGGCCACGCCGGCCGCGACGATCGAGTTCGCGGTGCCGCACACCCTTTCGCTCACGTACTTTCCGCGCTGGCTGCAGCGCATCGAGGCAAAGCTCGGCCGCATCCACACGCGGCTGCGCGCGCTGAACGTGCACGACGCCGTGCTCTCGCTGGTGGAGGGCGGCTGCGACCTCGTGATGGGCTATCACCACCCGAGCCACCCCGTCACGCTCGACCCCGCGCGTTACGACACGTTGACGCTCGGTATCGAGTCGATCAGCCCGTATTCGGCGCCGCAGCGCGCGGGTCGTGCGCGTTACACGCTGCCCGGCACGCCCGATGCGCCCACACCGTATCTCTCGTATACGCCGAACGCGTATCTCGGCCGCATGACCGAGGTGATCGTTGCCAATGCACCGGCGCGGCTCTATCTGGACCGCGTGTACGAAACGGACATGGCAGAAGGGCTCAAGGCGATGACGCTGGCCGGGCACGGCATCGCCTTCTTGCCGCACAGCGCGGTGGAGGACGCCGTGGCCCAGGGCGAGCTGATCCGCCTCGACCGCGGCACGCGCGGCGTGCCGGAGGGCCAGTTCACGCTCGATATGGAGATCCGCCTCTATCGCGACAAGCTCGCGACCCAGGGCGACGATGCGCGCCAGGCGCTCGTGCGCGAGCTGTGGGAAGCGGTCAGCGAGGAACTTGCGCAGGGCAAGCGCTGACGAAGCGGCAAGCTGGACTCACAACAGCCGCGCAAACAGTCAGGCTATTTCAGTCTGTAAGGCCTGGGGCACGGAGCCCGCGACACGTTTTTTCGACTTCGTGGGCGTTATGCACGAAAAGCATAACGGGATGATCAAACGGCATTGGATTTCACGTGGGCGTTTTCTGACAATGGCACCACTTGTTCGATCGGAGCGTTCATGTCATCCCAACAGCAGTCGGTTCCTTCCTATCTCCACGCCGATGATCTCGGCCCCTGGGGCAACTATCTTCGTCAGGTCGACCGCGTGGCGCCGTATCTCGGCTCGCTCTCGCGCTGGCTCGAAACGCTCAAGCGTCCGAAGCGCATCCTGATCGTCGACTGCCCCATCGAACTCGATAACGGCACCGTTGCACACTTCGAAGGCTATCGTGTCCAGCACAACGTTTCGCGTGGTCCCGGCAAGGGCGGCGTGCGTTATCACCAGGACGTTACGCTCTCCGAAGTAATGGCGCTTTCCGCGTGGATGTCCGTGAAGAACGCCGCAGTGAACGTGCCGTACGGCGGCGCGAAGGGCGGTATCCGCGTCGATCCGCGCACGCTTTCACGTGGTGAGCTCGAGCGCGTGACGCGTCGCTACACCAGCGAAATCGGCATCATCATCGGACCGAACACCGACATTCCCGCGCCGGACGTCAACACGAACGAGCAGATCATGGCGTGGATGATGGACAC
The DNA here is from genome assembly GCF_000519185.1 of Paraburkholderia nodosa DSM 21604. Taxonomy (GTDB): domain Bacteria; phylum Pseudomonadota; class Gammaproteobacteria; order Burkholderiales; family Burkholderiaceae; genus Paraburkholderia; species Paraburkholderia nodosa. The sequence goes on from NZ_JAFA01000001.1 coordinate 266,130, forward strand.
CTACTCGATGAACCAGGGCCAGACGGCCACGGGCGTCGTGACGGGCAAACCCATCTCGCTCGGCGGCTCGCTTGGCCGCCGCGAAGCCACGGGCCGCGGCGTGTTCGTCGTCGGCTGCGAGTCCGCGCGCCGCACGGGTCTTTCGATCGACGGCGCACGCATTGCGGTGCAGGGCTTCGGCAACGTGGGCGGCATTGCCGCGCGCCTCTTCCAGGAAGCCGGCTCGAAAATCGTCGCCGTGCAAGACCATTCCGGCTCGCTCTACAACTCGAGCGGCATGAACGCGGAAGCGCTACTCGAGCACGTTGCGAAGACGGGCGGCGTGGCGGGCTTTGCGGGCGCCGAGGTGATGGAGAACGACGAATTCTGGACCGTCGAAACCGACATCCTCATTCCGGCCGCGCTGGAAAACCAGATCACCGAGAAGAACGCGGGCAAGATCCGCACGAAGATCATCGTGGAAGGCGCGAACGGCCCGACCACGACGGCAGCCGACGACATCCTGCACGACAAGGGCGTGCTCGTGATCCCCGACGTGGTGGCGAACGCAGGCGGCGTGACCGTTTCGTACTTCGAGTGGGTGCAGGACTTCTCGAGCTTCTTCTGGACCGAGCACGAAATTAACGAACGTCTCGAACGCGTGATGCGCGAAGCCTTTACGGCGGTGTGGCAAGTGTCGAGCGAGCAGAAGGTCTCGATGCGTACCGCGGCGTTCATCGTGGCATGTAAGCGCATCCTGATGGCGCGCGAAATGCGTGGTCTGTATCCCTGATTGCACCCGGCTGGCAGGCGTCGCGACGCTGCAAGCCTTGCCACGCAAGGCGCGCCGCGAAGTGACGAAAGCATGACCGCGCCGTGACAGGTTTTTGCGCCGCACATCAAGGCGCATAGAAGGCGGACGTTCTCCACAAGGGGGCGTCCGCCTTCGCACATTCAGGCGTTGCGCCAGGGTCACTCTTGATTCTTTCAAAAAAATTACTTTGATAAACTGACGGCGGTTCTTGTACCGGAGAAAACAATGCAAATCAAAAAGACCGCCGCTCTGCTCGCACTCCTTGGTTTCGTCGCCACCAGCGCTTTCGCGCAGGACGCGGGCACCCTCAAGAAGATCAAGGACACGGGCGTCATCTCGCTGGGGCACCGCGAGTCGTCCATTCCTTTTTCGTACTACGACGACAAGCAGAATGTGATCGGCTACTCGCAAGACTACGCGATGAAAATCGTCGAGGCAGTCAAGCAGAAGCTGAACATGCCTAACCTGAAGGTCAAGATGGTGCCCATCACGTCGCAGAACCGCATTCCGCTCGTGCAAAACGGCACGGTGGACATCGAATGCGGCTCGACCACGAACAATGCCGAACGTCAGCAGCAGGCCGCCTTCACGAACACGATCTTCGTGATCGGCACGCGCCTCATGACGAAGAAGGATTCGGGCGTCAAGGACTTCGCCGACCTCAAGGGCAAGACCGTCGTGACGACGGCGGGCACGACGTCCGAGCGCCTGCTGCGCAAGATGAACCAGGACAAGAGCATGGGCATGAACATCATCAGCGCGAAGGATCACGGCGAGTCGTTCATGACGCTCTCCACGGGCCGCGCAGTGGCGTTCATGATGGACGATGCGCTGCTCGCGGGCGAGCGCGCCAAGTCGAACAATCCGGGCGACTTCGTGATCGTCGGCCAGCCGCAGTCGCGTGAGGCGTACGGCTGCATGATGCGCAAGAACGACCCCGAGTTCAAGAAGGTCGCCGACGACGCCATCGCCAAGGTCCAGACCTCGGGCGAAGGCGAAACGATCTACAAGAAGTGGTTCGAATCGCCGATCCCGCCGAAGGGTCTCAACCTGAACTTCCCGATGAGCGAAGACATGAAAGCGCTGTTCAAGAATCCGAACGACAAGGCGATCGATTAACACGGCCCCGGCCGGTCGACCCGCATTTAGCGTTTAGCACGGAACGGAAGAAGCGCCGCTTCTTCCGTTCTTTTTCTTGGAGTCTCTGATGTCCTATCACTGGAACTGGGGCATTCTGCTCAGCCCGGTCTCGACGGGCGAACCCACCACGTACCTCGGCTGGATCCTCTCCGGCCTCTGGGTGACGGTCTCGGTGTCGCTGTGCGCGTGGGTAATCGCGCTCATCGTCGGGTCGTTCTTCGGCGTGCTGCGCACGGTGCCAAACAGGTTTCTCGCCGCCGTCGGCACAGTTTATGTGGCGATCTTCCGCAATATTCCGCTTATCGCGCAGTTCTTCATCTGGTATTTCGTGCTGCCGGAAATCGTGCCGCAAGCGCTCGGCAATGCGTTCAAGCAGTCGCCGCCGGGCCTGCAGTTCTTCACGGCGTCGGTGGTGTGTCTCGGGCTCTTTACCGCGGCGCGCGTGTGCGAGCAGGTGCGCTCGGGCATCAACGCGCTGCCGCGCGGCCAGCGCGCAGCCGGCCTCGCCATGGGCTTCACGCAGTGGCAGACGTACCGCTATGTGCTGCTGCCGGTGGCGTATCGCATCATCGTGCCGCCGCTCACCTCCGAGTTCCTCAACATCTTCAAGAACTCGGCGGTCGCTTCGACGATCGGCCTGCTCGATTTGTCGGCCCAGGCGCGTCAGCTCGTCGACTACACGGCGCAGACCTATGAGTCGTTCATCGCCGTCACGCTCGCTTACGTGCTCATCAACCTCGTCGTCATGACGCTCATGCGCTGGGTCGAGGCGAAGTCGCGTCTGCCCGGCTACATCGGAGGCAAGTGATGCATCACTTCGACTGGAGCGGCATTCCGGGCGCGCTGCCCACGCTGTGGACGGGCGCGATCATCACGTTCAAGATCACGCTGTGCGCGATCGTGGTCGGCATTCTCTGGGGCACGCTGCTCGCGCTCATGCGGCTTTCCAGCGTGAAGGCGCTCGAATGGTTCGCCAAGGGCTACGTCACGATCTTCCGCTCGATCCCGCTCGTGATGGTCCTGCTGTGGTTCTTCCTGATCGTGCCGCAGGTGCTGCAAAACGTGCTGGGTCTCTCCCCCGACATCGACATTCGCCTCGCTTCCGCGATGATCGCGTTCTCGCTGTTCGAGGCCGCGTATTATTCGGAGATCATTCGTGCGGGCATTCAGGCGGTGCCGCGCGGGCAGGTGAACGCGGCGTTCGCGCTCGGCATGCGCTACGGCCAGGCCATGCAATACGTGGTGCTGCCGCAGGCGTTCCGCGCGATGGTGCCGCTCCTGCTTACGCAGGCCATCGTGCTGTTTCAGGACACCTCGCTCGTGTACGTGATCAGCCTCGCCGACTTCTTCCGCACGTCCACCAATATCGGCGACCGTGACGGGACGATGGTCGAAATGGTACTGTTCGCGGGCGCGTGTTATTTCGTGATTTGTGTGATCGCGTCGAGCCTTGTGAAAGGTCTTCAGAAAAAGGTCGCAAGATGATTTCAATTAAGAACGTTTCGAAGTGGTACGGCCAGTTCCAGGTGCTGTCCGACTGCACGACGGAAGTGAAGAAGGGTGAGGTGGTGGTGGTGTGCGGGCCTTCCGGCTCGGGCAAGTCCACGCTCATCAAGACCGTCAACGGGCTCGAGCCGTTCCAGCAGGGCGAGATTCTCGTGAACGGCGAGTCGGTGGGCGACAAGCGCACCAATCTCTCGAAGCTGCGCTCGAAGGTGGGCATGGTGTTTCAGCACTTCGAGCTGTTCCCGCATCTGTCGATTACCGAGAATCTCACGCTCGCGCAGATCAAGGTGCTCGGCCGCAGCAAGGACGAGGCCACGCAAAAGGGCCTGAAACTGCTCGACCGCGTGGGCCTGCGCGCGCATGCCGACAAGTTCCCGGGTCAGCTCTCGGGCGGCCAGCAGCAGCGCGTGGCGATTGCACGCGCGCTGTCGATGGACCCCATCGCCATGCTGTTCGACGAGCCGACCTCGGCGCTCGACCCCGAGATGATCAACGAGGTGCTCGACGTGATGGTTGAGCTTGCCCAGGAAGGCATGACCATGATGTGCGTGACGCACGAAATGGGCTTCGCAAAGAAGGTCGCGCACCGCGTGATCTTCATGGACAAGGGCGCCATTGTCGAAGACGACCAGAAGGAAGCCTTCTTTGCGAGCCCGAAATCGGATCGCGCGAAGGACTTTCTGGCGAAGATCCTGCACTGAGGCTTCGCACGCGTCGAAAAAAAGCCGCGCTCGATGCGCGGCTTTTTCGTTTTGGGCGTCGCCCGGCTTACTCGCCCCAGGTCTGCAGGGCGGCCACGGCTTCCGGGTCGATCTCGCCCGGCTGGGCGGCGCACGGTGAGCTGGCCGAAGCGTCGAGCGAAGGGTTGGCGAGCTTGTCGAGCACCTTCTGCGGCACCGGCACGCTCGCCTGGGCGATCACGTCGCCGTGCTGGAACATCAGCAGGTCGCCGGGGGCGAAGCGCGTCCAGACCTCGTTGTCGGTGAGCGGCGCGGTGGCGATCACGGCCACGCGATCCTCGGGCGTCGTGTATTTGGCGAAGTCGATGGAGACATCGGCGTCGACGAGATGGGCCGTCGAAAACGGCCAGCGTCGCACGAGATAGTAGAGGTGCGTCGAGCAATGCGCGAACAGCGCCTGGCCGTTCGACATCAGGAAGTTGAAGACGCCGAATTGCGTGACTTCGCGCGTGAGCGACTCCAGCGCGGCGAACAGCTCGGCGAGCGGCGGCTGCGCACCGGGGAACGCCTTGCGCAAGCCTTGTAGCAGCAGGCAGAACGCGCGCTCGCTATCGGTCGTGCCAACCGGCTGGTAGACGCCCGACATCACCGGATTGAAGTCCTGAAGGTCGCCGTTGTGCGCGAAGATCCAGTGCCGGCCCCACAGCTCGCGCTGGAACGGATGACTGTTCTCGAGCGCGCAGTTGCCTTGCGTGGCCTTGCGGATGTGGGCGATGGTGTTGCGCGACTTGATGGGGTAGTGCTTGACCATCTCGGCGATCGGCGAACGCGCCGAGGCCTCGTTGTCGATGAAGAGGCGGCAGGCCTTGTCCTCGAAGAACGCGATACCCCAGCCGTCGGCGTGGTGATCGGTGGCGCCGCCGCGCGCCGCGAATCCTGTGAAGGAGAACGTGACGTCCGTCGGCGCGGCGCAATTCATTCCGAGAAGTTGGCACATGGTGCTGATGGTGCGTAATGCGACTGGGACGGCGGCTGCAGTGGTAGGCGGGACCCGCCGTCGACCCGTTACAATAATGATTTCCCAAGCATATCACCGGCCTGCGGGTCGCCAATACGAAATTTGTCGGATGCATTGCAGGCCTGCGCAGAAGGGCGCGTGCCGGCGTCGATGCAGCGCGGATTGTCGTGCGCACGCGACGGTGCGGGCAACGCGCGCGCGTTGGGCTAGCATCGACCAGCATCGATCGACGCCGCGGTTTTTCCCGTGATATGCCCGGAATTTCCGGCAGCCTGGGCGCGTTCCAAGCGAACTTGCCGCCGTTCATTCATACCGCTGTTGCTTCACTACCGCGCCTGACTCTTGCCATGAACGCCTCTTCCCTCACGACTCTCACGCTCGCCCGTCCCGACGACTGGCACCTGCACGTGCGCGACGGCGCGATGCTCGCGGCCGTGCTGCCGCATACGGCGCGCCAGTTCGGCCGCGCGATCATCATGCCGAACCTCAAGCCGCCGGTTACGACGACCGAGCAGGCCGCCGCCTACCGCGAGCGCATTCTCGCGGCGCTGCCGGCGGGCTCGACGTTCGAGCCGCTGATGACGCTCTATCTCACCGACAACACGCCACCCGAGGAAATCCGCCGCGCGAAGGCGAGCGGCTTCGTGCATGGCGTGAAGCTGTACCCGGCGGGCGCGACGACGAATTCGGACGCCGGCGTGACCGACATCCGCAAGTGTGCGAAGACGCTCGAAGCCATGCAGGAAGTGGGCATGCCGCTGCTCGTGCACGGTGAAGTAACGAGTGCCGACATCGACCTGTTCGACCGCGAGAAGGTCTTCATCGACCGCGTGATGATTCCGACGCGCCGCGATTTTCCGGGTCTCAAGGTGGTGTTCGAGCACATCACGACGAAGGACGCCGTCGACTACATCTGCGCCGATCACGCCGCGCCCGGCCTGCTCGGCGCGACGATCACCGCACATCACCTGCTCTACAACCGCAACGCGATCTTCCAGGGCGGCATTCGTCCGCACTACTACTGCCTGCCCGTGCTCAAGCGCGAGACGCATCGCGTGGCGCTCGTGGACGCGGCGACCTCGGGCGATCATCGCTTCTTCCTCGGCACCGACAGCGCGCCGCACCCGAAGGGCCTGAAGGAGCACGCGTGCGGCTGCGCGGGCTGCTACACGGCGCTGCATGCGCTCGAGCTCTACGCCGAAGCGTTCGACAATGCTGGCGCGCTCGACAAGCTCGAGGGCTTCGCGAGCTTTTACGGCGCGGACTTCTACGGCCTGCCGCGCGCGACCGAAACGGTCACGCTGCGCCGCGAGAACTGGACGCTGCCCGCCGAAGTCGAGGCCGGCGACACGCCCGTCGTGCCGCTGCGCGGCGGCGAGACGATCGGCTGGAAACTCGCTTGAACGAGGCGGGGCCAGGTGTGGCTGCGGGCGCAACGGTCGGCGCGGCCGGCGCAGTCGATGCGCCCGCACCGATGCCCGCACGCGCCCCGCGCCGGACCATGCCGCTGGGCAGTTTCATCGACATCGACTGGGCGCGCCCGTGGTTCGCGCAACACGAAACGCGCGGCCGGCGCTGGCAGCAGGCCGCGCTGGCGGGATACGCGGCGTATCTGGCCGAACTGAACGCCGATGCGCTGGCTGCCGCCCAAAGCACGGGCCGCGGCCAGCCGCTGCGCTTCATCGCCCAGGACGACCTGCCCGAGGGCTCTGCCTACGAGGCGCATATCGCGGCGACAGGCTGCGTGCCGACGCGCCACAACCTCCACGACTTTTTCAACGCGCTCGCCTGGTTCGCGTTCCCGCGCATCAAGGCGACGCTGAACGCGCGCCAGGCCGCGGCGATCGACGTGCTGGGCGTGGGCCGCACGCGCGGCGGCGTGCGCGACGCGCTCACGCTGTTCGACGAGAACGCGGTGCTCTTTGCCTCGTCGGATGCGATGCTGGCAGCGGCGTTGCGCGGCTTCGACTGGCGCACGCTGTTCGTGGCGCAGCGCGCGGGATGGGAAGCGGCTGTCGGGGAGACGATCGGCGAGGCGCGCTGCGAAGTCCGCGTATTCGGCCATGCGCTGCTCGAAAAGATGATCTCGCCTTATGCGGCGTGCACGGCGCACGCATGGGTGGTCGAGGTGCCGCACGCATATTTCACGTGGCCGCGCGCGCAACGCGACGCGTATCTGGACGAGACGGTGAGCGTCACGCTCGCCGCCGACGCCACGCCTGACGCGCTCAACGGGCGCAGCTTCGCGCCGCTGCCGGTGCTCGGCATTCCGGGCTGGTGGGCGCAAAACGAGATTCCGTCGTTCTACGACGACGCCACAGTTTTTCGCACTGGCCGTCGAGCGCGCTAAAAGCCAGGCGGGCGGCAATCGATCCGGCCCCCGGCGCAGCGCGGCCGCACGTGCTAAGATCGCGCCTCGCAAAGCAGGCCAGGCAGTCGCGGCTCCGAGGTTTCGGCCAAAGAGGCGAGGAAAGTCCGGACTCCACAGGGCAGGGTGATGGCTAACGGCCATCCGTGGCGACACGCGGAACAGGGCAACAGAGAACAGACCGCCGATGGCCCGATTTCGGTCGGGATCAGGTAAGGGTGAAACGGTGCGGTAAGAGCGCACCGCGTCTGCGGTGACGTAGACGGCACGGTAACCTCCACCCGGAGCAATTCCAAGTAGGCAGGCGCGCATCTTCGGGATGCAGGATGGGGCCCCCATTCCGTCTGCGGGTAGGAAGCTTGAGCGCGTCAGCAATGGCGCGCCTAGAGGAATGGCTGCCACGCGCGGCGCGTCTTCGGACGCGGCGCGTGCACAGAATCCGGCTTATCGGCCTGCTTTGCAGCCTCATTCATGTAAAAAGCCGGCGCGTTTCTTCGCAGAAACGCGCCGGCTTTTTCTTTTGCCGCTGGCCTTAAGCGGCGACGATCTCGAACGTATGCGTGATCTCGGCAGTCTTGCCGATCATGATCGACGCCGAGCAGTACTTGTCGTGCGAGAGGTTGATCGCGCGCTCCACGGTGGCCGGGTTCAGGTTCTTGCCGGTCACGGTGAAGTGGAAGTGGATCTTCGTGAAGACCTTGGGGTCTTCGCTCGCGCGCTCGGCCTTGAGCGTCACGCTGCAGCCGCTCACTTCCTGGCGGCTCTTCTTGAGGATCAGCACCACGTCGTAGGCCGTGCAGCCGCCCGTGCCGAGCAGCACCATTTCCATCGGCCGCGGCGCGAGGTTGTGGCCGCCGCCTTCCGGTGCGCCGTCCATGTTGACGAGATGGCCGCTGCCCGTTTCGGCTGCGAACGCCATGCCGTCCTGACCCATCCAGCTAACTTTGCATTCCATATGCGTATGCCCCTGCGCGGTTTCTTGATTCAGACGGCATTGTAGCCCGCGCCTTACTGGTATGTCCGGGGGGACACGGCGGCGCGCGCCTTATGCCACGTGCTTGAATGTTGCGTCGCGACATCCTGTGAACAAGACGGATTTCCCTTGTGCAATTAGGGGTTTCGCTCTAGTTGTCCTGCACGCTCTTCGCGTCTCGGATTTCCAATGCGCTGATTTTTAAGAAATTTTCTACCGATGCGCTGATTTCATTGAATTTCACATTGTGGTGTTAGATTTCGCAATGCAAATCCCCTTGCGCCGCACAAGGCGCATCCGTATAATTGGTCTCATTGGTTGTCGTGCTCCACGACACCTCAGCATGTCTCCTCCACCCTCCTCCAAAGAGTGGATTAAGCCCGAACAAACGCGTTCGGGCTTTTTTTCGTCTGCCGGCCTCGTTTTGCCCCGCCTCTGCCCCCGCCGCAAGCAAATTTTTGACTCACGGCCAAATTTCCCTTTATAATCGTAGGTTCTCCGCATCCATGTCCGCGCGGAGACGGGGAAACTCGAACCAGGGAGAGCCTGCGCCGACGTCAACGAGCGTCACCATACAAGCAGGACCAAAACAGGGCACAGTATTTTTTTTGGATCGATCATGAAGACTTTTTCCGCCAAGGCACATGAAGTGCAGCGCGAATGGTACGTGATTGACGCGACGGATAAGGTTCTCGGCCGTGTCGCCAGCGAAGTGGCACGCCGTCTTCGCGGCAAGCACAAGCCTGAGTTCACCCCGCACGTCGACACTGGTGATTTCATCATCATCATCAACGCCGGCAAGCTGAAGGTCACGGGCAACAAGACCACCGACAAGAAGTACTACCGTCACTCGGGTTACCCAGGCGGTATCTACGAAACGACGTTCGGCAAGATGCAGGAACGCTTCCCGGGCCGCGCGCTCGAGAAGGCCGTGAAGGGCATGCTGCCGAAGGGCCCGCTCGGTTACGCGATGATCAAGAAGCTGAAGGTCTACGCAGAAGCAACGCACCCGCACTCGGCGCAACAGCCGAAGGCGCTCGAGATCTAAGGGGAGCCCATATGATCGGTAACTGGAATTACGGTACGGGCCGCCGCAAGAGCGCCGTCGCTCGTGTCTTCATCAAGTCGGGCAAGGGCGAGATCGTCGTCAACGGCAAGCCCATCGCCGACTACTTCTCGCGCGAAACGTCGCTCATGATCGTGCGCCAGCCGCTGGAACTCACGAACCACGGCGCGACGTTCGACATCAAGGTGAACGTGACGGGTGGCGGCGAAACCGGCCAGGCCGGCGCAGTTCGCCACGGCATCACGCGCGCGCTGATGGACTACGACGCAACGCTCAAGCCGGCACTGTCGCAAGCTGGCTTCGTCACCCGTGACGCACGTGAAGTGGAACGTAAGAAGGTCGGTTTCCACAAGGCACGTCGCCGCAAGCAGTTCTCGAAGCGTTAATTTCACATTGGCGCTTTGCGCCTGTGCCCCTCGCGGGGCGCGGCGCTGCTGCAAAAGCCGTCCGCGCTTCGTGCGCCGGGCGGCTTTTTTCGTTTTTGTCGGCGTGTCGCACGTGTGGCGCGCAAGCTGCGACAATCTGGAGAAACCCCTTGATTTCGCGGGCTTAAGCACGATATCGGGAAGAGCCCTACAATAGCGGCTAGAAGCTTTTTTGGAGAGTTCGAATGAGCGCTGTCACCGAAACTACCGCGACCGAAATGCCCGGTCCCTTCGTTTTCACCGAAGCAGCGGCTGACAAGGTCAAGCAACTGATCGACGAGGAAGGCAACCCGGAGCTGAAGCTGCGCGTATTCGTGCAGGGCGGCGGCTGCTCGGGCTTCCAGTACGGATTCACGTTTGACGAAACGGTCAACGAAGACGACACCGTGATGAACCGCAACGGCGTCCAGCTTCTGATCGACTCGATGAGCTATCAGTACCTCGTCGGCGCCGAGATCGACTACAAGGACGATCTGAACGGTGCGCAGTTCGTCATCAAGAACCCGAACGCGAGCACTACGTGCGGTTGCGGCTCGTCGTTCTCGGTTTGATCGATTTGCTGCAATAAAAAACGGGGCTTCGGCCCCGTTTTTTATTGGTGCGCGCTTGCTCAGCGCGGATAAATCGCGCCCAGCACGCGCTCGCCGGCAGCCCCGGTTACCGCCGCGAGATTGCCTGGCTCGCGCGCCACGCAGCGCATGGCGAGCCACGCGAAGGCAAGCGGCTCCACTTGATGCGGCGGAACGCCGAGCGCTTCGGTGGTCATGACCGGTACGCCCGCCACACCGCCCGTTTCGAGCGCCTTTTGCAGCGCCGCCATCAATGCCGGATTGCGCGCGCCGCCGCCGCAGACATACACGGCACGGCAATCACTCGCGTGACGCTCGATCTCGCGCGCCACGCTCACGGCGGTCAGCGCGACTAGCGTGGCCTGCACGTCGGCGGGCGTGAGCGACTCGAAGCCCTTGAGCTTGTCGTCGAGCCACTGGGCGTTGAAAAGATCGCGGCCGGTGCTCTTGGGCGGCTGCTGCTCGAAGAACGGGTCGTCCAACAGGGCATTCAGAAGCGGCTGGTGCAGATTGCCGCTCGTGGCGAACTTGCCGTTCTCGTCGTAGGGCTTGCCCAGGTGCCGTTCGGCCCACAGGTCGAGCAGGGCGTTGGCCGGGCCGCAGTCGAAGCCGCGCACGGCGCCCGTCGCCGAAAGCACCGTGATGTTGCTGATGCCACCGAGGTTGCAGACCACGCGCGTTTCTTCCTGCGAACCGAACAGCGTCGCGTGGAATGCGGGCACGAGCGGCGCACCCTGACCGCCCGAGGCGACGTCGCGGCTGCGGAAATCGGCGACTACGTCGATATGCGTGAGTTCCGCAAGCAGCGCCGGGTTCTGGATCTGCACGGTGTAGCCCTTCTCCGGCCGATGCCGCACGGTTTGGCCGTGCGCGCCGATTGCGCGCACCTCGGCGGGGGGCACGTTGCTCCCGCGCAGCAACTCGTGGCAGCACACCGCATAGCGGGCAGCCAGCGCGTTGCCGGCGAGCGCTTCGCGCTCGATCTCGTTCTCGCCTGGCTGCTGCAACGAAAAGAGCGCCTCGCGCAGCCCCTGGGCGAAGCCGACGAACGCCTCGGCCAGCACCACTGGCCGCTGGCCCGCCTCGAAGCGCACGGCAATGCCGTCCACACCATCCATGCTCGTGCCCGACATCAGGCCGAAATACACGCCGTCGGCGGCGTGTGCGCTCTCGTTTCGTGCGTCGCGTGGCGCCACGTTGTGCTCCTTTATCAATGCAATTCAGTGCCCTGCGAAGGAATTATCGGCGCAATGCCGTTCGAGCGTAAGCCGAAAGGCTGACTGTCGGCCGCCTGCGCGACGTGGGACGCTCATCGGCGCTGCTCGAACGCGGGCGGCGCTGGAGCCTTGCGCGAAGTCAACTTGTGGAGTCTCTATGTTGACTGCGCAACATGTCGTTCGTATAGTGAGACTATACGCTATACGGGTGACGCACACCGACCCCAAGCCGGACCGTGGCTCCAGACCACCCATGCTGGATCTGCCTAGTCTGGAGAATCATGATCAAGTCGTGGAACCACAAAGGGCTGAAGGCGTTCTTTTTTACCGGTAGCAAGACGGGCATCCGGCCCGATCACATACCGCGCCTGCGGCGTCAGCTGGCGCGGCTCGACGAGGCCGAGTCGCCGCGGGACATGAACGTGCCGGGCTGGCGCTGCCATGCGCTGGAAGGCCGTCTCGACGGTCATCACGCGATTCTCGTCAACGGCAACTGGCGCCTGACTTTCGCGTTCGAAGGTCGCCACGCAGTCCTGGTCGACTATCACGACTACCACTGAGGCACGAGCAAGATGAACGACACGCTACGCATGCACAACCCGCCACATCCTGGCGAAACGCTGCGCGACGACATCCTCCCCGAGCTGGGGCTCACCGTGACGGAGGCCGCGGCGCAGCTCGGCGTCACCCGCGCTGCGCTCTCGCGCGTGCTCAACGGCCGCGCGGGCATCTCCCCGGAGATGGCGCTGCGCCTCGAGGCATGGCTCGGCGAAGAAAACGGCGGCCGCGCCGATCTGTGGCTCGCCATGCAGGTTGCCTACGATCTTTGGCAGGCCCGCGCGAAAGGCGTGCCGCGCGTGGAGCGCGCCCCCGCCCGTTCCTGAGCGCGGGGTTCGTGGCACGCGCCGCGAGCAAACGTCGCGCGCGCGACCCGTAACAGTTCCAAATCTCGGCCCGGCGAGTCGAATCACGTAAAATTGCGCTCTAGACCCAGACTTAACGACAGAACCGATCGAAGCATGAGCAACGAGTCCACCTCCAGCAACGGCGCCAGCACCGGCGCAAAAGACGCCTTTCCGGTCACCGACGAAGTTCGTCACGCGCTCGCCGTCACGAAGCGCGGCGTGGACGAACTGCTGATCGAAGAAGAATTCGAGCAAAAGCTCGCCCGCAGCGCGGCCACCGGCAAGCCGCTGCGCATCAAGCTTGGCCTCGACCCGACCGCGCCCGACATCCACATCGGCCATACGGTCGTGCTCAACAAGATGCGCCAACTGCAGGATCTCGGCCACAACGTGATCTTCCTGATCGGCGACTTCACTTCGCTCATCGGCGACCCGTCGGGCCGCAACGCCACGCGTCCGCCACTCACGCGCGAGCAGATCGAATCGAACGCGAAAACGTATTTCGAGCAGGCCGCGCTCGTGCTCGACCGCGAAAAGACCGAAATTCGCTACAACAGCGAATGGTCGATGCCGCTCGGCGCCGACGGCATGATCAAGCTCGCGTCGCGCTACACGGTTGCGCGCATTCTGGAGCGCGAAGACTTCACCAAGCGCTTCCAGAGCGGCGTGCCCATTTCGATCCACGAATTCCTGTATCCGCTCATGCAGGGCTACGACTCGGTCGCGCTCAATGCGGACCTCGAGCTCGGCGGCACGGACCAGAAGTTCAACCTGCTCGTTGGCCGCGAGCTGCAAAAGCAGTATGGCCAGGAGCAGCAGTGCATTCTCACGATGCCGCTGCTCGAAGGCCTCGACGGCGTCGAGAAGATGTCGAAGTCGAAGAACAACTACATTGGCATCAGCGAGAAGCCGAACGACATGTTCGGCAAGCTCATGAGCATTTCCGACTTGCTGATGTGGCGTTACTTCACGCTGCTCTCGTTCCGGCCGATGGACGAAATCGAGGGATTCAAGCGCGAAATCGAAGCGGGCCGCAACCCGCGCGACTTCAAGGTGCTGCTCGCGCAGGAAATCGTCGCGCGCTTTCACTCGCAGGCCGACGCCGAGCGCGCGCTCGAAGACTTCAACCATCGCGCCAAGGGCGGCGTGCCGGACGACATTCCGTCGATCACGCTCGCGGGCGCGCCCCTCGCCATCGGCCAGTTGCTTAAGCAGGCGGGGCTCGTGCCCTCCACGAGCGAAGCGCTGCGCAACATCGAGCAGGGCGGCGTGAAGATCGACGGCGCCACCGTTTCCGACAAGGGCCTCAAGGTCGAAGCGGGCGAGTTCGTCGTGCAGGTGGGCAAGCGCCGCTTTGCGCGCGTGACGCTCACGGCATGATTGCGCTGATCCAGCGCGTGCGCCGCGCCGAGGTGCGCGTGGCGCACGGCGGCAGCGAGCGCGTGACCGGCGCGATCGGCCAGGGGCTGCTCGCGCTGGTTTGCGCGGAGCGCGGCGACACCGAGGCCAACGCCGACAAGCTGCTCGCGAAGTTGCTCGGATATCGAGTGTTCAGCGACGCGGCGGGCAAGATGAACCTGAGCGTGCAGAACATCGACGGCAACGGCGCCCCCGGCGGCCTGCTGCTCGTCTCGCAGTTCACGCTGGCGGCCGACACGAACAGCGGTCTGCGCCCGAGCTTCACGCCGGCCGCGCCGCCCGAAGAGGGGCGGCGTCTGTTCGATTATTTCGTCGCCGCCGCGCGCGAGAAGCATACGACCGTCGAGATCGGCGAGTTCGGCGCCGACATGCAGGTGTCGCTCGTCAACGACGGCCCCGTCACGTTCTGGCTGCAAGTGCGCAACTGAACCATGTGTTTTTGACTATGCGCTTCTGACCATGAACACGCAGATTCTCTTTATCCGCCACGGCGAAACGGACTGGAACCGCATCAAGCGCATCCAGGGACATATCGACATTCCACTCGCGGAAAGCGGCGTGGCGCAGGCGCAGCAACTCGGCGCGCGGCTCGCGAAGGAAGTGCAGTCGGGCGCGCGGCTCGACGCCATCTGGTCGAGCGATTTGTTGCGTGCGCAACAGACGGCGCAGCCCATTGCCGAAGCCCTGGGTCTGCCGGTGCAACTCACCGAAGGCCTGCGCGAGCGCAACTATGGCGCGTTTCAGGGCCACGACAGCGACGAAATCGCCGATCGTTTTCCGGATGAGTACGCGCACTGGCAAACGCGCGATCCTGGCTTCGCTCCGCCCGAAGGCGAGTCGCAGCGCGAGTTCTACCACCGTGTCCTGCACGCGCTCGAGCCGATCCTGGCCATGCATCCGGGCGGCCGTATCGCGTGTGTCGCACACGGCGGCGTGCTCGACTGCGTGTACCGTTTCGCGAACGGCCTCGCGCTCGACGCACCGCGCGCGTGGCCGCTCCTCAACACGAGCGTAAACGTCGTCGATTTCGAACGCGGCGACTACGTGACGCAGGCGCGCGTCGTCGCATGGGGCGACGTGACGCACTTGGGCGGCGTCAGCGCCGACGACGGTTTCAAGCGCACGCCCGAGGCGGGGCGCTAACCTGTCTTTTCAGGCAGCGCGGTGCCTGGCCGCGCGGTCTCGTTCTTCCTGCCTTTCCCCTGCCTGCGCCGCTCCCGTCCCTCGCCAACGTTGCGGCCCCATCGATTTCCTTTCCGCTCGCTTGCGGGTTCTTTCCAAAGCCCAACCACAAAGTTAAGCGTCCTGCTAACATTTGTCCGACCTTTGGGTGCTCTGGCCACCGGGCTCCACGCCCGGCCCTGCGTTGAAGAGGGACGCGCGCGCATGACAAGCGCGAGGCCGCGTGCCCAGGGTCGCGATACGAACGGGTATTCCCAGAAAAACACGCAGGAGAAAGTTCAATGACGTTCAAGCTTCACAAGCTGCTGCCGGTGAGCGCAGCGGTCATGGCGCTCGCAGCGCTGTCGGCTAGCAATACGGCGGCGGCCGATCAGGTCGTCAAGATCGGCCACGTCGGGCCACTCACGGGCGGTTCGGCCCACCTCGGCAAGGACAACGAGAACGGCGCGCGCCTCGCCATCGAGGAAATCAACGCCAAGGGCCTGACGATCGACGGCCAGAAGATCACGCTCGCGCTCGACGCCCAGGACGACGCCGCGGACCCGCGCCAGGCCACCCAGGTCGCGCAGAAGCTGGTAGACGACAAGGTCGTGGCCGTGATCGGCCATCTGAACTCGGGCGCGTCGATCCCGGCATCGAAGATCTACAGCGACGCCGGGATCGTGCAGATCTCGCCGTCGTCGACCAATCCTTCGTACACGCAGCAGGGCTTCAAGACCACCTACCGCGTGGTCGCGACGGACGCCCAGCAAGGCCCCGCGCTCGCCGATTATGCGGCGAAGAGCCTGAACGTGAAGACCGTGGCCGTGGTCGACGACTCGACCGCCTATGGCCAGGGCCTCGCGAACGAGTTCGAGAAGACGGCGAAGTCGCTCGGCATGAAGGTGCTTTCGCACGATGCGACCAACGACAAGGCCGTCGATTTCCGCGCGATCCTCACGAAGATCAAGGGCGAGAACCCCGACGCCATCATGTACGGCGGCATGGACGCCACGGGCGGCCCGTTCGCGAAGCAGGCAAGGCAGCTCGGTCTGCGCGCGAAGGTGCTGTCGGGCGACGGCGTCTGCACGGAAAGCCTCGCGGAGCTCGCGGGCGCGGCGACGGACAATATTGTCTGCTCGCAGGCCGGCATGGCCGTCGAGCGTATGAACGGCGGCGCGGCGTTCGCGGCGAAGTACCAAAAGCGCTTCGGTCACCCGATCGAATTCGATGCGCCGTTCACGTATGACGCGGTGTACATCGTCGTCGACGCGATGAAGCGCGCGAACTCCACCGACCACGCGAAGGTCCTCGCTCAGATCCCGGGCACGGACTACAAGGGCGTGATCGGCGAGACGACCTTCGATTCGAAAGGCGACCTCAAGCACGGCGTGATCTCGCTCTACAACTACAAGGCGGGCAAGAAGACGCTGCTCGACGTGGTGAAGATGTAAGTACGCGGGCGCGCACAGTCACATCGGCGCGCCGCAGATGAAACGGCCAGCCTGCGCGAGCGGGTTGGCCGTTTTTTATTCCCCAGCGCTTACTTTACGGGTGTTGCTGCCGCCCGCCGCCGCGCGCGTTTCGATACGCCGTTGACGAGCGCCCAGCGCAATACCGGCGCGACGGCGAACATGCCGGGCTGCACCATGGCGCGGCGCGCGAAGGCGAATGTGTCGAAGCCGAGCATCTGCTGCGCGAAGGGCGGCAACAGGTCGATGCCCGCGTTCCTGATCAGCGCGCTAGCGGGGCGCATCCCCGGGCGCGGCGCGGGCGCTTCCATGAGCACGCGCACCACTTCGAATGTGCGGTCGCTCGCGACGAGTTCGGGCTGCATCGACTGCAGATACGCGGCGATTTCGGCGCGCGAGCGCGGCACGCTCGTCGCGCCGAGCAACTCGGCGATGCGCGCGACTTCGGCGTAGTACTGATCCTGCGCCTCACCGGGCAGCGTGGGATTCACGAAGCGCAAATACGCGCCGAGAAAGCTCGAAACTTCGGCCACGTGCACCCAGGTCAGCAACGCAGGATCGCTCGCGTGATAGGGGCGGCCATCGGGCGCAGTGCCCGTCACGGCGAGGTGGATCCGCCTGACGCGTTCGATCAGCGCCAGCGCGTCGGCGCGGCTGCCGTAAGTCGTGCCGGCGATGAACGTCGCGGTGCGTCGCAGCCGCCCGAGTATGTCGATGCGAAACGTCGAATGGTCCCACACACCGGCGAGCGCAAGCGGATGCAGCGCCTGCAGCAGCAGCGCGCTGACGCCGCCCGCCATCATCGCGGCGAAATCGGCATGGACCTTCCAGCAAACGGCGTCGGGGCCGAAGAGCCCTGGATCGCCCGGCGGATTCGAATAATCGAGTTTCGGGCCACTGCCTGTGGTGAGATGCGTGATGCTTTCGGCGAGCGTCATGCGCAGGCGGCGCGCGAGCTGACCGGCGAGGCCGGTCGGTTCAGGAGCGTTGGGAGGCAGGCCGGCGTGATCGGACATCGTGCTCTCGCTCGCGCTGCGTTGAGGCTCGCGCGCCCTACGACGCGTCCGGTTCCCAGTCGCCGCCCGTCGATGCGTCGTCCGGCACAGTGAGGCCGAAGTGGCGGTAGCTCAGTTGCGTGGCCACGCGGCCGCGCGGCGTGCGCTGCAGATAGCCCTGCTGGATCAAATACGGTTCGAGCACGTCCTCGATCGTGTCGCGCTCCTCGCCGATCGCGGCGGCAAGGTTGTCCACGCCCACCGGACCGCCGTCGAACTTGTGCAGGATGGCTTCGAGCAGCTTGCGGTCCATCAGGTCGAAGCCGACGGGATCGACGTCGAGCATGCGCAGCGCGGCGTCGGCGACCGTCGCGGTGATTGCGCCGTCTGCCTTCACCTCCGCGTAGTCGCGCACGCGGCGCAGCAGGCGGTTGGCGATACGTGGCGTGCCGCGCGAGCGGCGTGCGATTTCGACTGCGCCGTCAGGGTGGATCTGCGCGCCGAGCAGCGAAGCCGAGCGCTGCACGATGCGCGAGAGCTCGCTGGCGTTGTAGAACTCGAGGCGCGAGACGATGCCGAAGCGGTCGCGCAGCGGGTTCGTGAGCATGCCCGCGCGCGTGGTCGCGCCCACCAGCGTGAACGGCTGGAGGTCGAGCTTCACGCTGCGCGCCGCCGGCCCTTCACCGATCATGATGTCGATCTGGTAGTCCTCGAGCGCCGGATACAGGATTTCCTCGACGACCGGCGAGAGCCGGTGAATTTCGTCGATGAAGAGCACGTCGTTGGCTTCGAGATTGGTGAGCAGCGCAGCGAGATCGCCCGCGCGCTCCAGCACGGGGCCCGACGTCTGCCGCAGATTGACCCCCATTTCGCGCGCGATGATGTGTGCGAGCGTGGTCTTGCCGAGGCCCGGCGGTCCGAACAACAGCACGTGGTCGAGCGGTTCGGAACGGCGCTTCGCAGCCTCGATGAAGATCTCGAGTTGGCCGCGCACCTTTTCCTGGCCGACATATTCATCGAGCTGGCGCGGGCGCAGCGCGCGTTCGTACGCTTCCTCATGAGTCGAGGTGGGCGTGGCGGCGATCACGCGGTCGACGCCGGCTTGGTTGGCGGCGAGTTTGTCGGTTTCGATCATCCAGCGATTGTACCGCGCAGACTATGCGACAGCGGGGCCGTCCCGGGCATCGCGATGGCGCCGCAACTAACAGCCCGCCTCGAGTGTGTGCGAAGGCGATCAGGCCTTGGAAAGCGCCTTGAGCGCGAGCTTGATGCCTTCCGAAACGCCGGTGCCGGCGGGCACGTTCTTGATCGCGGCGAGCGCTTCCTTCTCCGAATAGCCGAGCGCGAGCAGCGCGTTGAGGATGTCGTTCGCGTGGTCCGAAGGCGAAGCGGCGGCGGCCATCGCACCGAGGTCCGCGCCGAGCTTGCCCTTGAGCTCGAGCAGCAGGCGCTCGGCCGTCTTCTTGCCGATGCCGGGCACGCGCGTGAGGCGCGCCGCATCCTGCTGCGTGACTGCTTGCGCCAGGTCATTCACGCTCATGCCCGAGAGAACGGCGAGCGCCATGCGCGCGCCGATGCCGCTGATCTTGAGCAACTCGCGAAACGTCGAGCGTTCCTCCTGCGTGCCGAAGCCGAAGAGCAGATGCGCGTCTTCGCGCACGATCATCTGCGTGAGCAACACGATTTTTTCGCCGGTGCCGGGCAGGTTGTAGAACGTGCTCATCGGCACGTCGACTTCGTAGCCGACGCCGTTGCAGTCGATGAGCAGGTGCGGCGGGTTCTTTTCCAGCAATACGCCGGCAATGCGACCGATCATGGCGGGTTCTGTGATGAGGGAAAGCTCAAGAGTGTAGCGGAGGGCAGGGCAGTCCGGAGCGCGCGTCCGGAACGTTGGCCGTTGCGCCAGGGCGCGTCAGCCACGCATTCAGCCTATCAACCGTCCGCGGCGTACCCGCATGCCCTTCTTCGCGAGCGCTGGCGCAAGGCCGCCCAGCGTGGCAAGCGCGTCGCCGCCGTGCGCGTGGCAGATCGCCATGCCGAGCGCGTCGGCGGCGTCGGTGCCGGGTGTGCCGGTGAGGGCGAGCAGGCGCACGACCATCTGCTGCATCTGTTCCTTGGTCGCGCGTCCGTAGCCCACCACGGCTTGCTTGAGCTGCAATGCGGTGTACTCGGCCACCGGCACGCCGCCCGAAACCAGCCCGCAGATGGCCGCGCCGCGCGCCTGGCCGAGCAGGAGGGTCGACTGCGGATTGACGTTGACGAAGACCTTTTCGATTGCGGCCTGATCGGGCGCGTGCTGGCGGATCAGCGTGGAAACGCCCTCGAAGATGGTGCCGAGGCGTGTAGGCAGATCGGCATCGGCGGTGCGGATGACGCCGCTTGCGACGTACGTGAGTTGATGGCCGTGACGCTCGATCACGCCGAAGCCGGTGACGCGCAAGCCGGGGTCGATGCCGAGAATTCTCATGAAATGCGGGAAAGACGGATGTGCCTGCGATGGTACAACGAACGGCACTGATGCCGCGAGCCTTGAAGGCGCGAGCGAACAACGTGCGAGCGAACAAGGCGCGCCGCGCAAAGAAAAAGCCCGCGAGACGCAAGTCCGGCGGGCTTTGCACAAGCGGCGCGTCACGTGCAGGTCACGCGCCGCACGCAACCAGGGCGGCGAAGATCAGTGACGGAAGTGGCGGATGCCCGTCATCACCATCGCGATGTTGTGCTCGTCGGCGGCGGCGATCACTTCGTCGTCGCGCATCGAGCCGCCCGGCTGGATCACGCAGGTCGCGCCCGCGTTCACCACCACGTCGAGGCCGTCGCGGAACGGGAAGAACGCGTCCGAGGCGACTGCCGTGCCCGCGAGCTTGAGGCCCGCGTTTTCAGCCTTGATGCTGGCGATGCGCGCCGAGTCCACGCGGCTCATCTGGCCCGCGCCCACGCCCATCGTCATACCGTTCGCGCAGAACACGATGGCGTTCGACTTCACGAACTTCGCGACGCGCCATGCGAACAGCAGGTCATCCATTTCCTTCGGCGTGGGGTGGCGCTTCGTCACCACGCGCAGTTCGTGCGGCTGCACGTTCTTCGCGTCGAGCGATTGCACGAGCAGGCCGCCACCCACGCGCTTGAGGTCGAACGCGTTATGGCCGTTGCCGAGCGCGATCTCGAGCAGACGCACGTTCTGCTTCGCGGCGAACACGGCCTTCGCGGCTTCCGAGAACGACGGCGCGATCAGCACTTCGACGAACTGCTTCGCCACGGCCTGAGCCGCGGCTTCGTCCACTTCGCGGTTGAACGCGATGATGCCGCCGAACGCCGAGGTCGGGTCGGTCTGGAACGCCTTCGAGTAGGCTTCGAGCGCGTTCGCGCCGATCGCCACGCCGCACGGATTCGCGTGCTTGATGATCACGCAGGCCGGGGCGTCGAACGTCTTCACGCATTCCCATGCCGCGTCCGAGTCGGCGATGTTGTTGTACGAGAGTTCCTTGCCCTGCAGCTGCGTGTAGTTCGCGAGCGCGCCGGCGGGCGTCGTGAGGTCGCGGTAGAACGCGGCGCTCTGGTGCGGGTTTTCGCCGTAGCGCAGGTCCTGGACCTTGTCGAACGCGAGGTTCAGCACGGCCGGGTAGGTGTTGCGCGACTTGTGCTCGAGCGCTTCGGTGAGGCTCGTGAGGTAGTTCGTGATCGCGCCGTCGTACTGCGCCGTGTGCGAGAACACCTTGGTCGCGAGGCGGAAGTTCGTGGCGTAGCTCACGGTGTTGCCGTTCGCGCGCATCTCTTCCAGCACCTTCGCGTAGTCGGCCGGGTCGACCACCACGGTCACGTCGCGATGGTTCTTCGCCGCCGAGCGCAGCATGGTCGGGCCGCCGATATCGATGTTCTCGATCGCGTCTTCGAGCGTGCACTCTTCCTTCGACACTGTCTGGACGAACGGGTAGAGGTTCACGACCAGCAGGTCGATCGTCGGGATGTCGTGCTTTTCGAGCGCGGCCATGTGCTCGGGCAGGTCGCGGCGCGCGAGGATGCCGCCGTGCACCTTCGGGTGCAGCGTTTTCACGCGCCCATCGAGCATTTCCGGAAAGCCCGTGTAGTCGGCCACTTCGGTGACGGAAAGGCCCGCGTCCGCGAGCAGTTTCGCGGTGCCGCCGGTCGAGAGGATCTTGACGCCGAGGTCCGACAGCGACTTCGCGAAGTCGACGATGCCGGCCTTATCGGAAACGGAGATGAGCGCTTGCCTGATCATGATGGATAACGAGGTAGATTGCCGAGAGATCGAGGGGTCCGCGCCGAAGGTCCAGAAAAACGCAGCGGCGTTACAGCAGGCCGTGCTGCTGGAGCTTCTTGCGCAGCGTGTTGCGGTTGATGCCGAGAAACTCGGCGGCGAGCGACTGATTGCCGCCTGCCTGCTCGAGCACCACCTCGAGCATCGGTTTTTCGACGCACGCTATCACCATTTCGTAGACGTCGTGCGGATTGCTGCCGTCGAGGTCCTGGAAGTAGATGCCAAGGCTCTCGCGGACGGATTGTTCGATGTTGTGCTTGCTCATGCTGCCAGTCGATCGGTTGATTCGTCGCTGCCGTCGCTGTCGTTGTTCTCGTCGTCGACGTAGACGAGGCGCTCGGAGCGCGCCTTTTGTTCGTCGAAGAACTGGTTGACGGCGACGAGCTGCTCGCGCGTGGTGTCCAGCGTATTCATGCGATGCCGGAACGTATTGGCGCCGCAAAGGCCGCGAGTGTACCAGCCGATATGCTTGCGCGCAGTACGCACGCCCGTAAATTCCCCATAAAACGCGTAGTGGTCCTCCAGATGCTCGTTCATGATCGACTGGATTTCGTCCACGCGCGGCGGCGGCAGCAGCTCGCCGGTCGCCAGAAAATGCTCGATTTCGCGGAACAGCCACGGGCGCCCCTGCGCCGCGCGGCCGATCATGATGGCGTCGGCGCCCGTGAGCGCGAGGACCTCGCGCGCCTTTTGCGGCGACGTAACGTCGCCGTTCGCGACCACTGGAATGCGCGCGGCAGCTTTAACCGCGGCAATCGTTTCGTACTCCGCTTCACCGTGATAGAGGTCGGCGCGCGTGCGGCCGTGCACGGTGAGCATGGCGATGCCGCTTTCCTCGGCAATGCGCGCAATGGTGAGCGCGTTGCGGTTGTCGCGGTCCCAGCCCGTGCGGATCTTGAGCGTGACGGGCACGGCGTCGGGGCCCACGCCCACGGCGTCGACCACGGCCTTGACGATGCGTGCGACGAGCGGTTCGTTCTGCAAGAGCGCCGAGCCGGCCGCGACGTTGCAGACCTTCTTGGCCGGGCAGCCCATGTTGATGTCGATGATCTGCGCGCCGTTCGCGACGTTGTAGCGCGCGGCTTCGGCCATCATTTCCGGATCGGCCCCGGCGATCTGCACGGAGATGGGTTCCACCTCGCCGGCGTGATTGGCACGGCGCATGGTCTTTTCGCTCTTCCAGAGCTGCGCGTTGGACGCGACCATTTCGGAGACCGCATAGCCCGCGCCGAGGCGCTTGCACAGCTGGCGGAACGGCCGGTCCGTGACACCCGCCATGGGGGCGACGAACAGGTTATTACGCAAGGTGTGACGGCCGATAGTGAACATGACGCGCGGGCGAGGCCGGTGCCGCGACCCGGATGGCAATCCGGGTCGCGCGGCGAACGGCGTGAATTTGAAAAAGGGGAAACGCGTATTTTAGCGTAAGCGGGATGCGAGGTCGCGCAGCGCGGACCCTGGTCTTGTCCTGGAGCCGTGTTGCTGCGGCCAAAGAAAAGCGATGCGACCCTTAGTTCGCTCCTCAGTGCGCTGCCTCAACTCCGCTGCCCGAACATCATCTGCCGCGCGAGCGCCGTCTTCACGGGCGGTGCGAATTCGAGCGCCGTGAGTGCGAGTCCGCGCAGCGCGGCGAGCGGGCCGAAATCGACGGTGAACAGGCGTGCAAGCGTATCCGTCGCGCCGATCGTCATGCGCCGGTCGAACGCGCGGCGGCCCGCGAACTCGGCGAGCGCGCGCGGCGTGGCGCCGTGCTGCGCGAGCGAATCGGCAAGGGCGTGGGCGTCGCGCAGGCCGAGATTGAGGCCCTGGCCCGCCACCGGATGCAGTGTTTGTGCCGCATTGCCGACCGCCGCGATGCGGCCGTGGCCGGAAACGAGCGCGTCGAGCGCGTTCAGGCCGAGCGGAAAGGCCGCGCGGCCGTGAATCTGCGTGAAGCGACCCATGCGCGCGCCGAACGCCACGCTGAGTTCGGCGAGGAAATCGGCGTCCGAGAGCTGCGCACGGCGCTCGGCCTGGGCAGGGGAGCAGCACCATACCAGCGCGTAATCCGCGCCGCGCACGCCGCCCATCGGCAGGAGCGCGATCGGGCCTTCGTTCGTGAAGCGCTCCCACGCGACGTGCGGCTGCGGGGCGGCAAGTGTCACCACGCCGACCAGCGCCGTTTGCCCGTAGTCGCGCGTGCGTTTGGTTTCGGCGGCCGGCGGTGCGGCCTTTGTATTGGCCTCGTCGGCCTCTTCGGTCTCGGCTTGCGCGTCGCGTTGCGGCGGCGTGCGATACAGGCCGCCTTCGGCGTTCACGAGGATGCGCGTGCGCAGATGCCGCTCGACGCCCGCGCTCACGACCGGCAGCGTCACGCCGTCGTTCTCCACGACGGGATCGTGCGCCTGCGTGTGATGCAGCCAGTGCACCTGCGTGCCGCGCACGGCCTGCGCGAGCGCCTGAACGATCGCGCCGTAGCGCGCCACGTAGCCGAGCGCGGGCAAGTCGTAGTCGTGGCGGTCGATCAGCGTGCGCCCGAAATGGCCGCGCTGCGAAACATGGATGCGCTCGATGGGCGTGGCGTCGTGCGGCCACGCGAGCGCTTCGAGCAGCGTGCGGCTGCCCTGCGAAACGGCGATGGCGCGCGGGTCGCCGGCGCTGTCCTCGGGTTCGCGCGCGTCGATCAGCGCAATCGAGAGCCCTTGCGTGGCGCTGCGCCGCGCGAGCCAACCCGCGAGCGCGAGACCCACCGGCCCCGCGCCGACGATCGTCACGTCGTGGTCGAAATGGGCGTGCGCGTTCGCGCCGGTTGGGGTGTCGTTCGCGCTGCCGGAAACTGCGTTCATGTCGTTTGCTTCGCTTCGTGTTGAAACTTCGCCTCTGCGTTTGCCGTCTGCATCACGCGCCGCGTTGCGCGTCCTGCATGAGCGCTTCGATTTCATCGGCGGCAACGGGCACGCCGCGCGTGATCAACTCGCAGCCCGTTTCGGTGACGATGGCGTCGTCTTCGATGCGGATGCCGATGTCCCAGTAGCGCTCGGGCACGTCCTCGGCCGCGCGGATGTAGAGGCCAGGCTCGATCGTGAGCGCCATGCCGGCGCGCAGCGTGCGCCACGGCGGCGGGGCGTCGGGCTTTTCGGCGCTTGCCGCAACGCCGCGTTCACCGCGTTCACGATAATCGCCCGCGTCGTGCACATCCATGCCGAGCCAGTGCCCGGTGCGATGCATATAGAAGCGCGCGTAGGCGCGCTCGGCGATCACGTCGTCGACGCTCGCAAAGCGCTGCCGGTCGATGATGCCGGTATCGAGCAGCCCCTGCGCGAGCACGCGCACCGCGGCGTCGTGCGGCGCCTCGAAATTCACGCCGGCGCGCGTGGCGTCGATAGCGGCCTGCTGCGCGGCGAGCACGATGTCGTAAAGCTCGCGTTGCGCGCTCGTGAAGCGGCCGCTCGCGGGGAACGTGCGGGTGATGTCCGAGGCATAGCCGTTCAACTCGCACGCCGCGTCGATCAGCACGAGGTCACCCTCGCGTGCCACCGCGTTACCCGCGGGGTAGTGCAGCACGCACGCGTTCGCGCCCGCCGCGACGATCGAGCCGTAGGCGGGCGCCTGCGCGCCGTGCTTGCGGAACGTGTAGAGCAATTCCGCCTCGATCTCGTATTCGCGCATGCCGGGCCGGCATGTCTGCATCGCGCGAACGTGCGCGAGCGCCGAGATCTTCGCGGCGCGGCGCATCGTGTCGAGTTCGTGCGCGTCCTTGAATACGCGCATGTCGTCGAGCAGCGGCAGCAGGTCGTACGCGGCGGCCGGCGCCGTGACGCCGCTGCGCCCCTGTGCGCGTACCGCGTCGATCCAGCGCTTCACCTGCGCGTCGAAGCGATCGGAGGCCGCGAGCGCGTAGTGCAGCGCCGGACGGTTGGCGATGAGCTGCGGGATGCGCGCATCGAGTTCGTCGGCAGGAAACGCGGCGTCGAAGCCGAACGCTTCGCGCGCGGCGTCGGGGCCGAAGCGAAAGCCTTCCCACGTTTCGCGCTCGACGTTCTTCGCGCGGCAGAACAGGATGGCGGCGGGCTGGTTCTCGCCCGCGTTCGCGTCGAGCACGAGCAGCGCCTCGGGCTCCGTGAAGCCGGTGAGGTAGTAGAAGTAGCTGTCGTGCCGATAGGGATAGTCCGCGTCGCGATTGCGCAGCGCTTCGGGCGCGGTCTGCACGAGCGCGACTCCGCCGCCTTGCGCCCGCAGCGCCGCAAGCACACGTTCGCGGCGCGCGCGATAGAGCGCTGCGCCGCCGTCGGGGCCGCGCTGCATGTCGGCTGCGTCGGCCACGCTGGCCGCAGGTTGGGCTTCGCTCGAGGCGGCCGGGGCGCTTTGCTTGAGGGTCGAGTCCATCGTGAGATTGTAGCGCTGGCTACAAACGGACGCGCTGGCTCGCGGCGCCCCGACCCGCTTGCCGCTGTTGCCGGGTGTTGTCTCTCGCTGACATTATTTGTAGGAAAAATCCTGCACTGCAACAACCGGCGCGTCAGAAAAACGCGAATCCAACGTATACTTCGGCCGGATTCCAGAAAAGGCAGGTGGTATGAAACTTATCGGTTCGCTCGGCAGCCCGTACGTCCGCAAGGCGCGGATCACGCTCGCCGAAAAGAAAATCGACTACAAGCTGGTGCTCGAAAACGTGTGGGGCGAGGAAACGGCGATTCACGATTTCAACCCGCTCGGCAAAGTTCCGTGTCTCGTGATGGACGACGGCGAGGCCGTGTTCGACTCGCGCGTGATCTGCGAGTACGTCGACATGCTCTCCCCCGTGGCCAAGCTGATTCCGCCCGCAGGACGTGAGCGTATCGAAGTGCGTTGCTGGGAGGCGCTCGCCGACGGTATGCTCGACGCCACCGTGTTGATCCGCCTCGAAGGCACGCAGCGCACGCCGGAGCAGCGCAACGAGGCGTGGGTGAAGCGCCAGGAGCGCAAGATCCACGAAAGCCTGACCGCGATGGCCAAGGGGCTCGACGGCAGCCCGTGGTGCGCGGGCAACCGCTACTCGATCGCGGATATTGCCGTGGGCTGCGCGCTCGGCTATCTCGACTTCCGCATGCCGGAGCTGAACTGGCGCGAGGCGCATCCGAATCTCGCGCGCCACTTCGAGAAGCTCTCGCAGCGTCAGTCGTTCGTCGACACGGTGCCGCAAGGCTGACGTCCAGTCGATCTGCAGCTCACGTCACTTAAACGAAAACGCCCGACGGCATCGCGTGCCGTCGGGCGTTTTCGTTCAAGTCGCGGATCGCCTTCCTCAGACGATCTTCTCCTCAGCCGGCGCGAACGAATCGCTGCGCGCAACCGGCCACCACTTCTCATACAGCTGATAGCAATAGCGGCCTTCGAGCAGATCGCCGGGCTTCAGGTACTTGAGCAGTTCCGACATCAGCTTCACTTCATACGACGACACGCGCCGCACGATGTGATGCGCACGCAGATCCGAAGGGCTCGCGAGACCGGCGGCCTGAATCAGCTCCTGCAGCGCGTGCAGCGTGTTGTGATGGAAGTTGAAGACGCGCTCGCCCTTGTCCGGCACGTTCAGCGCGCGCTGGCGCACGGGGTCTTGCGTGGCGACGCCGGTGGGGCAGCGGTCCGAGTGGCACTTCTGCGCCTGGATGCAGCCCACGGCGAACATGAAGCCGCGCGCCGAATTCACCCAGTCCGCGCCGATCGCGAGCGTGCGCGCGATATCGAACGCGGTGATGATCTTGCCGCTCGCGCCGATCTTGATCTTGTCGCGCAGGCCGATGCCCACGAGCGTGTTGTGCACGAGAAGCAGCCCTTCCTGCAGCGGCGTGCCGATGTGATCGGTGAATTCGAGCGGCGCTGCGCCCGTGCCGCCTTCCGCGCCGTCCACGACGATGAAGTCGGGCAGGATGCCGGTTTCCAGCATCGCCTTGGCGATGCCGAAAAACTCCCACGGATGGCCGATGCATAGCTTGAAGCCCGTGGGTTTGCCGCCCGAGAGCTTGCGCAGGCGCTCGACGAATTCGAGCAGGCCGCGCGGAGTGGAAAACTCCGAGTGGCGCGCGGGCGAGACGCAATCCTTGCCGATGGGAATGCCGCGCGTTTCGGCGATCTCGGGCGTGACCTTCGCCGCGAGCAGCATGCCGCCGTGGCCGGGCTTCGCGCCTTGCGAGAGCTTCACCTCGATCATCTTCACCTGCGGCTCGTTCGCGAGGCGCTGGAATTTCTCGGCGCTGAAGGTGCCGTCGTCGTTGCGGCAGCCGAAGTAGCCCGAGGCGATCTCCCAGATGATGTCGCCGCCATTCTCGCGGTGATACTTCGACATCGAGCCTTCGCCGGTGTCGTGCGCGAAGCCGCCTTTCTTCGCGCCCATGTTGAGCGCGCGGATGGCGTTCGCGGAGAGCGCGCCGAAGCTCATCGCCGAGATGTTGAAGATCGACATCGAGTACGGTTGCGCGCGGTTGGCGCCCACGAGCACGCGGAAGTCGCTGCCTGCGAGCTTGGTGGGCGCGAGCGAATGGCTGATCCACTCGTGGCCCACGGCCTTCACGTCGAGTTCGGTGCCGTACGGACGGCTGTCCACCGCGTTCTTCGCGCGCTGGTAGACGAGGCTGCGCTGGGCGAGCGAGAACGGCTTTTCGTCGGTGTCATCCTCGACGAAGTACTGGCGGATTTCGGGCCGCACGAACTCGAACAGAAAGCGCAGATGACCCCAGATCGGGTAGTTGCGCAGGATCGCGTGGCGTTCCTGGAACATGTCGTAGAGGCCGAGCGCGACGAGCAGCGCGGGCACGATCACGCAGTACCACGACAGGTGATGGAGCGCGGCCGCGGCAGCACAGGCCGCGAGCAGCAGCACCGCGCCCCACATGGCGAGATAACGTCGGGAAAACATTGGGGGAACTCCTCGAACTTGATGTAATGCGCGCGCCTGCTCTCCTCTCGTAAAGGGGGCGGTGCGCGTCAGCCGCGCGGTTGCTGGGCGCGGCTTGCGGGAATGATGCCGCAAGTTCGTGAATCTGGCCGGGAAGCGGGCAAAGCCGGTTGAGCGGCGTGAGGCAGGCGTCGAAAGGCTGATAAAAAAACGCGGCGCCCTGGGCGCCGCGCGGTGTTTTCTTACGTTTTGCCTGACGCTGCTTGCGTCACGCGGTCGTCGCCGCCGCGGGCTTCTTGCGCGGTACGCGTTTCTTTTTCTTCGGCGCTTCGGGCGGCAACACGGCAGGCACGTGCGGCGCGAGCGTCGTCACCGCCTCGATGATGCCGCCGCCCAGGCACACGTCGCCGTCATAGAGCACCGCCGACTGGCCGGGCGTCACGGCCCATTGCGCGTCGGGAAAGCGCAGCGTGAACTGGCCCGCGCCGAATTCGTCTGCGGTATGGAACGAGCAGGGTGCATCGGCCTGGCGATAGCGCGTTTTCGCGCCGCATGCGTGGTCTTGCGCCGGCGGCTCGCCCGCCACCCAGCTCACGTTGCCTGCGCGTAGCTCGTGCGCGAGCAGCCACGGATGATCGTGGCCCTGCACGACGTAGAGCGTGTTCGAGGCCATGTCCTTGCCCGCCACGAACCACGGATCGCCGCTGCCGTCCTTGCTGCCGCCAAGGCCAATGCCCTTGCGCTGCCCGAACGTATAGAACGCGAGGCCGATATGCTCGCCCACGACCTGGCCATCGGG
The DNA here is from genome assembly GCF_000519185.1 of Paraburkholderia nodosa DSM 21604. Classification (GTDB taxonomy): domain Bacteria; phylum Pseudomonadota; class Gammaproteobacteria; order Burkholderiales; family Burkholderiaceae; genus Paraburkholderia; species Paraburkholderia nodosa. Next base: position 295,762 of record NZ_JAFA01000001.1, read on the forward strand.
CGTCATCATCGGGCCGGGTTGGGTCGGCAGATAGCGGTTGAGGAAGTCGCGGAACGGCCGCTCGCCAATGAAGCAGATTCCTGTGGAATCCTTCTTTTTTGCGTTCGGCAGGCCGATCTTCTCGGCGATCTCGCGCACCTTCGTCTTGGGGATCTCGCCGAGCGGGAACATCGTCTTCGACAGCTGCGCCTGGTTCAGGCGGTGCAGGAAGTACGACTGATCTTTCGTGTGGTCGAGCGCCTTCAGCAGTTCGAAACGTCCGTTGCTCTCGTTCTGGCGCACGCGCGCATAGTGGCCCGTGGCGATCGTTTCCGCGCCGAGCGACATGGCGTGGTCGAGAAAGGCCTTGAACTTGATCTCGGCGTTGCAGAGCACGTCCGGGTTCGGCGTGCGCCCCGCGGAATACTCGCGCAGGAACTCCGCGAACACGCGGTCCTTGTATTCGGCGGCGAAGTTCACGGCCTCGACGTCGATGCCGATCAGGTCCGCGACCGACACCACGTCGATCCAGTCCTGGCGCGTCGAGCAGTACTCGCCGTCGTCATCGTCTTCCCAGTTCTTCATGAAGAGACCGACGACGTCGAATCCCTGCTCCTTGAGCAGCCATGCGGTAACCGACGAATCGACGCCGCCCGACATGCCTACCACGACCTTACGTTTGCTCATTTCGTTGCTGCCTTAGTTCATCCTGGGTGCTGCCTTGGGCGCCGCTTTCGGCGCCGTCGCGTGCGTCTGGATGAAATCCAGCGGCACGCGCTTGCCAGCGAGGTAATCGTCGACACAGCGCATCACGAGCGGCGTGCGATGGCGCTCGCTCGCCGCGCGCAGCTCGTCCACGCTCATCCACACCGTGCGGACGATATCCGGATCGAGCGCGCGGTTTTCCGCCTCGGCCGCGACGCTGCCGCAGTACGTGAAGCGCACGTACGTCGCACCGCTCTCGTCTGGCTTGCCGAAGTGCGTCATATACACGCCGACCAGCGCTTCCGGCGTGAACGCATGCGCGGTTTCCTCGAGCGTTTCTCGCACCACGGCCTCGTGCAGCGTCTCTCCCGCTTCCAGATGGCCGGCGGGCTGGTTCAGACGCAGTCCGGCGCTCGTGTGCTCCTCGACGAGCAGAAAACGCCCGTCGCGCTCGACGATCGCGGCCACGGTGACGTGGGGTGCCCAGGTTTCCTCATTCATGGGGCGGTATTTTACCGGGACGGCGCGAACGCTGCCCGGGGCCGGATCGGACCCCACAGGGGCGCGGCCCGGCTCGCCTGGCACTGCCGACCGTCCGGTCGGACGACAGAGCGTGTTGTGTGCATCGCACAAAAACGGGCAATTCCCGCTACAAAGCCGCCGCTGCTTTCGGTTAAAGTGGTGCCGTCGTTTGCCGTTGCAATGGATGCCGGCGCTTGAACGCCGTTTGTCGGCCTCCCTTCGCTCGATTCGAGCCAGAACAGCTAGAACAAGAAGGTCGAGGAGGAAACAACGATGCATATCGGAGTGCCCGCAGAAACCCGGGCGAACGAAACCCGCGTGGCCGCGACGCCGGAGACAGTCAGGAAGTACGTCGCCCAGGGCCACACGGTCACGATCCAGGCCGGCGCCGGCACCGGCGCGAGTTATCTCGACGAGGCCTACACGGCCGTGGGCGCGCAGGTCGCCGATGCGGCCGCTGCCTTCGGTGCGGACCTCGTGCTCAAGGTCCAGTCGCCCACCGTCAGCGAATTGCCGTTCATGAAGCGCGGTGCGGTGCTGGTGGGCATGCTCGATCCCTTTAATGCGGAGAACGCCGCGAAACTTGCCGAGGCAGGCGTGACGGCCTTCTCGCTCGAAGCCGCGCCGCGCACCACGCGCGCGCAAAGCCTCGACGTGCTTTCGTCGCAGGCCAACATCGCCGGGTACAAGGCGGTGCTCGTGGCCTCGACCCTCTATCCGCGCTTCATGCCGATGCTCATGACCGCCGCCGGTACGGTGAAAGCCGCGCGCGTGCTGATTCTCGGCGCGGGCGTGGCGGGCTTGCAGGCCATTGCCACGGCGCGGCGCCTGGGTGCGGTGATCGAGGCCTCGGACGTGCGCCCGGCCGTGAAGGAGCAGATCGAGTCGCTCGGCGGCAAATTCCTCGACGTGCCCTATGAAACCGATGAGGAACGCGACGCGGCCGTTGGCGTGGGCGGCTATGCCCGGCCCATGCCGCCATCGTGGCTGGCACGCCAGTCGGCGCTGGTGCACGAGCGCGCGAAGCAGGCGGATATCGTCATCTCGACCGCGCTGATTCCCGGCCGCGACGCGCCTACGCTGCTGCCTTCGGAGACCGTGCAGGCAATGAAGCCGGGATCGGTGGTGATCGACCTCGCGGCAGGACGCGGTCCTGTTGCGGACGAGGCAAGTGGGCGACGCGGCGGCAACTGCCCGCTCACCGAGGCGGACAAGGTGGTGACGCACCACGGCGTGCAGATCTGCGGCTACACGAATCTCGCCTCGATGGTCGCCGCCGACGCCTCCGCGCTCTACGCGCGCAACCTGCTCGACTTCCTGAAGCTGATCGTCACGAAGGAAGGCACGCTCAACATCGATCTCGCGGACGACATCGTCGCGGCCACGCTGCTGGCCCGCGACGGCCAGGTCACGCGCAAGGCATGACGAGGAGGAGACCAACAATGGAAGTCATCAACCATACCGTCATCAACCTGATCATCTTCGTGCTGGCCGTGTACGTCGGCTACCACGTGGTCTGGAACGTCACGCCCGCGCTGCATACGCCGCTCATGGCCGTGACCAATGCCATTTCCGCGATCGTGATCGTCGGCGCGATGCTCGCCACGGGCCTGACCGTGGGCGGACCGGGCAAGTTCTTCGGCACGTTCGCCGTGCTGCTCGCGGCCGTGAACGTGTTCGGCGGGTTCCTCGTCACGAGGCGAATGCTGGAGATGTTCCGCAAGAAGGAGCCAAAAAAGCTCTCCGCCCCTGGCAGCAAGGAGGGCGCGTAAATGAGCATGAACGTCGTTACGCTGCTTTATCTGGTGGCGTCGGTCTGCTTCATCCAGGCGCTCAAGGGGCTGTCGAATCCGAAGAGCGCGCGCGCCGGCAACGTGTTCGGCATGGTCGGTATGGCCATCGCCATTCTCACCACCCTTGCCCTGATCGTGAAGCAGTCCGCACAGTTCGGCTCGAACCTTGGCCTCGGTCTTGCGCTGCTGTTCGCGGCGCTCGTGGTGGGCGGCGGCCTCGGGGCCTATGTCGCCGCGCGCGTCGAGATGACGAAGATGCCCGAACTCGTCGCGGCCATGCACTCGCTGATCGGTCTGGCGGCGGTGTGCATTGCGTATGCGGTCGTCTCCGAACCGGCAGCGTTCGGACTGGTTGCAGAAGACGCGCCGTATCCGGGCTTCCTGCCATATGGCAACCGCATCGAGCTGTTCATCGGCACGTTCGTGGGTGCGATCACGTTCTCGGGTTCCGTGATCGCCTTCGGCAAGCTCTCCGGGAAGTACAAGTTCAGGCTGTTCCAGGGCGCGCCGGTGGTCTATCCGGGCCAGCATCTGATCAACCTGTTCCTCGCGCTTGGCATGGTCGGCTTCGGCGTCCTGTTCTTCCTCACGCAGTCGTGGCTGCCGTTCATCATCATGACGCTGATCGCGTTCGCGCTGGGCGTGCTCATCATCATCCCGATCGGCGGCGCGGACATGCCGGTGGTCGTCTCGATGCTGAACTCGTACTCGGGCTGGGCGGCGGCGGGCATCGGCTTCTCGCTGAACAACGCCATGCTGATCATCGCGGGGTCGCTGGTGGGCTCCTCGGGCGCGATTCTGTCGTACATCATGTGCCACGCGATGAACCGCTCGTTCTTCAACGTGCTGCTGGGCGGCTTCGGCGGCGAAGCGGGCGCGGCGGCGGCGGGTGGGGCGCAGGAGCAGCGTCCGGTGAAGTCGGGTTCGGCCGATGATGCGGCGTTCATGCTCGGCAACGCCGAAAGCGTCGTGATCGTGCCGGGTTATGGTCTCGCCGTGGCGCGTGCGCAGCATGCGTTGAAGGAACTCACCGACAAGCTCGTCGAAAAGGGCGTGGACGTGCGCTACGCGATCCACCCGGTGGCGGGCCGCATGCCGGGCCACATGAACGTGCTGCTCGCGGAAGCCGAAGTGCCCTACGACATGGTGTTCGAGATGGAGGACATCAACAACGAGTTCGGCCAGACCGATGTCGTGCTCGTGCTCGGCGCGAACGATGTGGTGAATCCGGCGGCGAAGAACGATCCGAAGTCGCCGATCGCGGGCATGCCGATCATCGAGGCGTACAAGGCGCGCACGATCATCGTGAACAAGCGCTCGATGGCGGCCGGTTACGCGGGTCTCGACAACGAACTCTTCTACATGGATAAAACCATGATGGTGTTCGGCGACGCGAAGAAGGTGATCGAGGAGATGGTGAAGGCGGTGGAGTAAGCGCTGCGTGCATCGAACCCACGCGAAAGGCGCGCAGCGATGCGCGCCTTTTTCAATTGCGGCCGTGTTGACCGCTCACAGCGAAGGCGCATTCACGCGGCGCAGATAGTCGGCCAGGCGGCGCCCGCTCACATCGGGAAACTGCTCGAGCACTTCCACGTTCTCCATGCGCGCGATGTTGAAGTTGCGGAAGTCCTCGCGCATTTCGCACCACGCGCCCACGGTCCATTGCGCGCCCCAGTACACGAGCCCAAGCGGCCAGATGCGTCGCTCCGTATGCGCGCCGATGCGGTCGCAGTACGCGAAGCGCACGACGAGCCGGGTGTCGACGGCGCGATGCAGCGCGTCGAGCTTGTCTGAGAACGCATGATCCATGTGATACGCCGGCGCGAACACGGCGAGCCGTTCCAGCACGGCGCGCTTTTCCGCCGGCATCGCGGCGGCGATTTTCGCGAGCGCGCCGCGTGCGCCGCTTGCGAGCGCCGCGCCGCCCCACGATTCGGCCATGCGCGCACCCACGGCGAGCGCGGTGAGTTCGTCAGCGGTGAAGGTGAGCGGCGGCAGACTCGCCGTGCGCGCGAGCCGGTAGCCAATGCCCGCCTCGCCCTCGATCGGCACGCCCGAGAGCTGCAGGTCGCGCACGTCGCGATAGACCGTGCGCGGCGAGACTTCGAGCCAGCCGGCCAGTTGCTGGGCGGTGGTGAGACGCCGGCCGCGTAGCAGTTCGGCGATGCGAAAAAGGCGGTCGGCACGGCGGCTCATGGCAGGGCGGTCGCGTAGGCGGGCGCGGTGACGGGGATAAGCACAGATGATAGCGCCGGGCGCGCGCGGCGCCCGGCTGAGGCTTTAACCGAGCTTCGGCGCGTGCAGACCGACGCGGTTGCCTTCGGTATCGATGAAGAAGCCGATATAGCCGTAGTTGTTCGGCAACTCCACGGCGGGCCCTTGCTGCTTGCCGCCGGCTTTTTGCACCCGGTCGAGCACGGCCGTGACCGATGGCTGCGCGTTCAGATAGACGAGCACGCCCTTCGGGTCGGGCTTGGCGTCATGCGGATTGAACACGATGCAACCGCCGGTTTCAGTATCGGTGTGAGCGAACAGCGCCATCGGCACGCCGCCGACTACTTCGCGCTGCAGCGCGGTGTCGAAGGCGGTTTCGTAAAAGCGGGCGGCACGCTCCAGGTCGTGCGCGGGAATTTCGAACCACGAGATCACACGGGACAGATCGGTAGACACGGTGCAGCTCCTCGAAGACAACGGCGGACGTTGAATGGCGGCAGCCGGGCGGCGGCAGCCTCGCCGGATGGCGTAGAAGCAGTGTGCCAGGGGGCTGCTGACAGCGTGTTGTCAGTAGGTTTGACGCGTCGTGCCGCGCACCTAGGCGGCGGGTGGGAGCGTCACCCGCCGTGCGCGTTTGCCAATGTCAGCTGGCGTCGTCGTTGCCGGCGGCGGGATTCGCGCCGCCGCTGGCCGGACGCTGGCGCACACTGCCCGCGATCAGGTCGAAGCGGAACAGGCGGCATTCGAGCGCGCCGTTGTAGAGCGGCGTCTTGGCGGCTTCGCGCAGGCGCAGCTGGCCCGGCAGCTTGCGGTCCGAGGTGAGGACGAATGCTCGCCAGCCCGTGAAGCGCTGCTTGAGCGCGTCGCCGAGCGCCTGGAAGAACTCGGCGTCGGGCGCCTCGTCCTTGGCGCGGCGAAACCCTTCGTCATCGTCGCCGCGCAGCTCGCGCGCCGTCGGGCGTGCCTCGCCGCGCGCATTGCGGCCGCGCACCTCGATACGCTCGCCGTACGGCGGATTCGCCACGAGAATGCCGGGCGCAGCCGAGGGCGGCGTCATGTTGCGCGCGTCGAGCTGCTTGAGCGTCACGCTGCCGAAGCCCGCGCGCTTGAAGTTCGCGCGCGCCTTTTCCAGCATGACGTCGGAGATGTCACTGCCGTAAATCAGCAGGTCGCCGGTCTTGCTTTGCGCGAGATTGCGCGCCGTGTTCGCCTCGCTCTTGAGGTGCCGCCACGCGGCCATGTCGGCCTGCTTGAGCGACTCGAAGCCGAAGCGGCGATCGAGCCCCGGCGCGATGTCGAGCGCGACTTGCGCGGCTTCCGCGAGGAAGGTGCCGCTGCCGCACATCGGGTCATAGAGCGGCGTGCCGGGCGTCCAGCCCGTGAGGCGCAGGATGCCCGCGGCGAGGTTCTCGCGCAGCGGGGCGGCGCCCTTATCCAGACGCCAGCCGCGCTTGAAGAGCGGCTCGCCCGAGGTGTCGAGATAGAGCGTGCATTCGTTCGCCGTGAGGAAGGCGAAGACGCGCACATCGGGAAACGCGGTGTCGACGCTCGGACGCGCACCGGACTTGTCGCGCATGCGGTCGCAGATCGCGTCCTTCACGCGCAGCGTGGCGAATTCGAGGCTGCGCAGCGGCGACTTGATCGCGGTGATGTCGATGCGGATCGTCTCGTTCGCCGAGAACCACTTCTCCCACTGCTGCTCGCGCGCGAGCGCATAGATGTCCTGTTCGCTGCGATACGGGCGCTGGGCGATCTTCAGGAGTACGCGGCTCGCGATGCGCGAATGCAGGTTGGCGGCGATGCCGCCGGCCCAGTTGCCGCGGAAATGCACGCCGCCGGGCACTTCTGCGCCGACCTCGAGTGCGCCGGGCGGCAGGCGCCGTTGCGCGGTTTCGGCCAGTTCGGCGGCGAGCGCGGCTTCGAGGCCGCGCGGGCAGGGGGCAAAGAAATCGAAAGACATGAAGGAGGATGGGACGCTGCGGGGAAGGCGCTATTGTACGCGGGTTGCGGGCGTGGCCAGACGTGCATGCCGCCGGCTCCCCTGGAGTGCGCTCGATGCCGCATTTGGCCGCCATTTGCCTCGTCCCTGGCGCCTCTTCCGAAAGCGCCGCTGGCGGGCGTTATTGGCTCCGGATCGCCCTCGGGCGTGGAAATCAGATACGCCGCAGGACCGCGCCAGCGAAAACCGCCGCCTCAGCCGCCGGCGGCCGCCATCTGCGGACAGGCGACGCTCGGCGCCGGCTTCGCGCGCGCGCCAGCCTTCGCGCCATTCGCCGCCACGCTTACGCGCGGCGCAGCCGCGAGCGCGCGCACGCCGCTCGCGATCGACTGCGAGAGCGCCTCGACCGCCTGCCGGTGGCCGATGACGAGCGCGTCGTAGCCGTCGCCCACCTTCTCGTTGAGCACGCTGCGGCAGGTCAGGACCGTTTGCGTGTCGAGCGCGCGTACGCTCCATACGGCGTCGATGAGCGCATGCGAGCCCGGCCACGATTCGAAGCGCTGCACGTTCACGCTCACGCGATACACGGGCACGCCCTCGGGATGCGGCGAGCCGTACACGTCGATGGTGCCGAGCTGCTGTGTGAGGTCGCCCGAGAGCGCCCGGCGGATCTCGTCGCCGGGCATCGAGGACCAGCGCTCCTGCTCGAGTACGCGCACCTGGTTCGCGTCGGTTTGCACGACGAACTGTGCCTTCGCCACCTGCGGCGGCACATCGACAGGCGCCAGTTCGATCAGCCACTGGGCGTTGCCCGCGCTCGGCGCGGCGGCCGTGCGAGCCGTATCGTCGCTCGGGCTGAGCGTGTAGAACCGGCTGGCGGGCGAACTGCAGCCCGCCAACGCGGCTGCGATGACCAGCGCGCCGAGCGTGGCAAGGGCGGGGACGCGTCGGAACGTCATGGCTTGTCTCCAGATTTGCCGCGCAGCAGCGATTCGGGATGGCGCTCCAGATAATCGGAGAGCGCGTTGAGCGATTGCAGCGTACGCGTGAGTTCCTGCATCGCCTGGTGCACGTCGGACTGCAGCGGCGAATCCTGCTGCAGCGTGGACTGTGCGGCGCTGAAGGTCTTCTGCGCTTCGTCGAGCGTGCCTTGCAGCTGCGGCAGGATCTGGTCGTTCACCTTGCCGAACAGCTGGTTCGCGTTCTTGAGCGACTCGTTCAGGTTGTTGCCGATCTTGTCGAACGGAATCTGATCGAGCTTCTTCGCAATGTCCGCGACCTGCAGCTGCAGTTCTTCGAGCGAGTTCGGCACCGTGGGCAGCTCGAGCGGGTCGTGGTTGAAATCGACCGCCGCGGGGCCCGCCTTCGGGAAGATGTCGAGCGCGACATAAAGCTGCCCGGTGATCAGGTTGCCGGTGCGCAACTGGCCGCGCAGGCCGCGTGCGACGAGCCGCCTGATCAGCTCCTGGCTTTGCGGCGTATGCGGCGCGGGTGTCTCGCCGCGGATGCGGCGCGACAGGCGCAGCGGGTAGAGGTCGATCGTCACGGGCATCGTGAAGTTGTGCTGTTTCGGGTCGTACTCGATGCCGATGTCGGTCACCTGGCCGAGCACGATGCCGCGGAAATCGACCGGCGCGCCGACCGAAAGGCCGCGCAACGACTGGTTGAAGTACATGACCACGCGTTGCGGCGCGCCGTCCGGCTCGCGCATCGCCTCGGTTTCGTCGGAGGCGAGCGCGAACGTGGCGCTGTCGGGTGCTTGCGGGCCCATGGACTGCCCGGCCGGGGCCTGGAACGCGAGGCCGCCCACGACGATCGTGGCGAGCGACTGTGTGTTGACCTTGATGCCGTTCGAATCGAGCTGCACATTCACGCCGCTCGCGTGCCACCAGCGCGTATTGGTGCCCACGTACTGGTCGAAGGGCGCGCTCACGAATACCTGGACCGTCACGCCGGTGCCGTCCTTGTCGAGCGAATAGCCCGTCACCTGGCCTACCTGAATTCGCCGGTAGAAGATCGGCGTGCCGATGTCGAGCGAGCCGAGCGTCGCGCTATGCAGTGTGTAGCGATGCCCCTTCTCGTCGATGGTCACGGCAGGCGGCGCTTCCAGCCCGACGAAGTCGCTTTGCGATTCCTGCGAGCGGCCGGCGTCCGCGCCGATATACGAGCCCGAGAGCAGCGTGGTGAGGCCCGAGACGCCGCTTGCGCCCACGCGCGGGCGCACGACCCAGAAGCGGCTGTCCTTCACAGCGAAGCGTTCGGCGTCCTTGGTGAGTTCGACCGTGACGATCACATGCGAAAGGTTGGGCGAGAGCTTGATCGCGCGCACCGACCCGATGTCCACGTCCTTGTACTTGACCTTGGTCTTGCCGGGCTCGAGGCCTTCGGCGCTCACGAAGCTGATCGTGATGGTCGGGCCGCGCGTGGCGACCGACTTCACGACGAGCGCCACGCCGATCAGCGCCGCGACGATCGGCACGATCCAGACGAGCGAGGGCAACCAGCGCCGCGGCTTGACGATCTCCGGCTCCGGCAGATTGGGCGGGGTCGGTCCTTTCGGACTATTCATGGGGTTGATCCTGAGAGTGTTGCGCAGGTTTGTGTTTGTCTTCGTCCACCGGATCCCAGATCAAGCGTGGATCGAACTGCATCGAGGCGATCATCGTCAGGATCACGACCGAGCCGAACGCAATCGCGCCGGGGCCCGCCGTGATGACCGCAAGCGACTGGAAGCGTACCAGCGCCACCGTTAGCGTGACAACGAACACATCGAGCATCGACCAGCGCCCGATGAATTCGACGAGCCGGAACAGCTTCGTGCGTTCCACGGGCCGCCATGTCGAGCCGCGCTGCGAGGTGAACGCGAGCAGCGCGAGCACCGAAAGCTTGAGCATGGGCACGAGAATACTGGCGATAAAGACGATCACGGCGAGCGGCCAGTCGCCCGAGGTCCAGAAGTAGACCACGCCGCTCATGATGGTGTCGTCCTCGTCGCCGACGAGCGAGGCCGTATGCATCACAGGCAGCAGGTTCGCGGGGATGTAGAGCAGCGCCGCGGCAATCAGGAGCGCCCACGTGCGCATGATGCTGTCCGGGTGGCGCTCGTGCACGGGCGAGCCGCAGCGTGCGCAGCGCACGTGCCTCAGTGCGCGCACGTGTGGCTGCACGTGCCCGCAGGCGTGGCAGGAGACGTAGCCGGCGTCGGCGGCGGTCTGGTATTTCATCGGGGCCCCTTGGGGAGCGGGCCGCCGCGCGGCGGCGCCGGGTCTTGCGCACGTGCACCGGGCTCGCGGATTTCGGGCTCGGAGAGCGGGTGGGCCGCAGCCGGTGACGGCGCGGCGGGCGAAGGCGGCGCGTGCGGTCCGCCCGGACCGGCGTCACGCGCGAGACCGCCCGGACCCGCGCCGCCCTCGCGCGCCGCACGTGCGGCGTCGCGCAGCCCGTCGGCGATGTCCCAGAGCGTGCGCGCATCGAACGTGACGACCACGGTGAACATCAGCGTGAGCGCGCCGAAGGCGAAGAGCGCGGTTTCGGGAATCACGCGCGCAAGGCTCACCATTTTCACGATGGTGATGAGCACGCCTAGCATGAAGACCTCGAGCATGCCCCAGGGCCGCACGAACTGGATGGCGCGCAGCACGTAGTTGAAGCCCGGTGGAATGAAGCCGCGCCGCACCGGCAGCAGGACGTAGAGCAGCGCCACCATCTCCGTGAGCGGAAAGAGGATGGTTGCGCAGAAGACGATCACCGCGATGATCTCCATGTCCTCGTGCCACAGCACCACGAGGGCGCCGAACAGGCTCGACTCCGTAGTGATACCGTTCGCATCGAGCTCGATGATCGGGAACGACTGGGCGATGATGAAGGTGACGAGCGCCGCGACCGTGATGGCGCAGATGCGGTCGAGCTGGGACGCGGCGCTGCTGTAGAGCGTGGCGCCGCAGCGCGAGCAACGCGCCGTCTGGCGGCCGAGCAGCCGCGGTCTGCGGTAGAGCGCGTCGCAATCGTGACACGCGATGAGTTTGTCCTGGGCCATGCGGGCAGGTGACGCAAAACGACGTGAACGAGGGACGCGCTGCGGCGGCACACAGTCCGGAAGGTGCCGACAGCGCTTCGCGCCATGTTACCAAACGCGCCCGGCGGCGTACCGGAACGAGCCGCGGACTTCCGACGGGGCGGCTGGCGGGGCTGCTGCGGGATCAGCCGCGGGGTAAGCCGCGGGTTAGCCGGTCACGCGGCGCTCGCATGGGCGGCGAACGGGCTGCGAGTGTGCCACGTTTGCGCCGTGAGCGTGCGCGAGCGCGGGCGGGGACCCGGCCCTTATCTGTAGATGTTTGCTGTCACCCGATTTGGATTATCTTTCGGGCATGGAGCATGCATGGCTGCGCAAGGTGGCCGCTGCCCATCCACGAAGCCAATGCCTACGCAATCAAAGCGAGACGATCATGGAAGCCTTGTCGAGGTGGATTCGTTCATACCGGTGGCGCCCGGCGGCCGGGGCCGCGGCAGTGTGGGCCGGCGCCGCCGCGGCACTGCTCGCGGGCGGTGCCGCCCATGCACAGCTCGACGCGGCGAAGAGCACGATCGTCGCCGTCTCGCGCCAGATGAACGTGCCGGTCCAGGGCAGCTTCACGAAGTTCGACGCGCAGATCAACTTCGATCCGGCCAAACCCGCGAGCGGCAGCGCGAAGATCACGGTCGACACGGCGAGCTATGATCTGGGAGACCCGACCTACAACGATTCGGTGCACGGACCTGAATGGTTCGACGCGAAGACGTTCCCGCAGGCAACGTTCGTCTCGACGGCCATCGCGCCGACCGGAACGAACCAGTACAGCGTGAGCGGCAAACTGACGATCAAGGGGCATACGCAGAACGTGGCCGTGCCCGTCGTGCTCACGCAGCAGGGCGCGACACAGACCTTCGACGGCACGCTGCCGATTCACCGGCTCGCCTTCGACATCGGCACCGGCGAGTGGAAGGACACGTCGATCGTCGCCGACGAAGTGCTCATCAAATTTCATATCGTCGTCGCCCACAAGTAGACCGACGACTCCGAGGAGGCGCTTTTGAACAAGCTCGTATGGATGGCCGCAGGGGGCGCCGTGTCGCTCGCCGCCCTGGCGACGCAAGCCGCGCACGCCGCTGATACTTACCAGCTCGATCCGAACCACACGTTTCCGAGCTTCGAGGCCGACCACTTCGGCGGTCTATCCACGTGGCGCGGCAAGTTCACGAAGACCACGGGCACGGTCACGCTGGACCGCGCGGCGAAGACGGGCACCGTGGACGTGACGATCGATCCGGCGTCGATCCAGACCGGCAATCCGCAGCTCGACCAGCACCTCGTGGGCGACGACTTTCTCGATGTCGCGAAGTACCCCACGGCCACCTACAAGGGCACGCGCATCGTCTTCAACGGAGACACGCCCAAGGAGGTGATCGGCGATTTCACGCTGCACGGCGTGACGCGGCCGCTCAAGCTCGAGATCGAGTCGTTCAAGTGCATGCAGCACCCGGTGCTCAAACGCGAGGTGTGCGGCGTGGAGGCCGAGGCCGCATTCAACCGCGACGACTTCGGCATGGACTCGGGCAAGAAGTACGGCTTCAAGATGAAGACCACGCTGCATATCCAGGCCGAAGGGATCAAGCAGTAGGGGAGAGCGGCAGCGCGGCGAAGGCCGTTGCGTAGGCACGAAAAAAAGCCGGTTCGCGAGAACCGGCTTTTTTGCTGGTGCGCCGCTTAAACCTGCGCGCCCGCGTTCGGATCGTTCGGATCGAACTTTTCCTTCTTGTCCTTGATGAGGTCTTCGCGTTTCACGCCGAGCCACATGGCGAGCGCCGCGGCAACGAACACCGACGAGTAGATGCCGAAGAGAATACCCACCGTCAGCGCCAGCGCGAAGTAGTGCAGCGTCGGGCCGCCGAAGAAGAACATCGAGAGCACCATCATCTGCGTACAGCCGTGGGTGATGATGGTTCGCGACATCGTGCTGGTAATGGCGTGGTTGATGACTTCGGTCACGCTCATCTTGCGCTCGCGCCGGAAGGTCTCGCGAATCCGGTCGAAGATAACGACCGATTCGTTCACCGAGTAGCCGAGCACGGCTAGCACTGCCGCGAGCACCGAGAGCGAGAACTCCCACTGGAAGAAAGCGAAGAAGCCCAGAATGATCACGACGTCGTGCAGGTTCGCGATCACGCCGGCCACGGCGTACTTCCATTCGAAGCGGAACGACAGGTAGATGACGATGCCCGCCACCACGCAGGCGAGCGCGAGCAGGCCGTCTGTCGCGAGTTCCTTGCCGACCTGCGGGCCGACGAACTCCACGCGCTGCAACTGCACCTGCGCATCGGCTGCCTTGAGCGTGGACATCACCTGGTCGCTCTGCTGCGCGGAGCTCAGGCCTTGCTTGAGCGGCAGGCGGATCAGCACGTCGCGCGAGGTGCCGAAGTTCTGCACCTGGGCGTCGCCGTAGCCGATCTTCGTGAGCGAGTCGCGCAGCGGCTCGAGCGGCACCGCCTGCGGATACTGCACTTCGATGACCGTGCCGCCCGTGAATTCGATCGACAGGTGCAGGCCGCGGTGGAAGAGGAAAAACACCGCCGCGACGAAGGTCAGGAGCGAGATCGCGTTGAAGATCAACGCGTGCTTCATGAACGGGATGTCTTTGCGGATGCGGAAAAATTCCATGGTCTTGACTCCGTATCAGCGGGACGAACCGGTGTTGTTGCCAGAGCCGCCCGAGGCGTCACGGCGGCGCACGACCGGCTTGGCGCGCGCAGCACCTTTGGCGCCGGCCTTGACCGGCTCACGCTTCGTGGCAGTCGCGGCAACCGCGCGGCCCGTGTCGGTGCCGGCATCGGCGCCGGCGAGCGCGGGCGTGCCTTCATCCGGTTCCGGACGCCACACCTGACCCACCGCGAGCGACTTGAGCTTCTTCTTGCCGCCGTACCAGAGGTTCACGAGACCGCGCGAGAAGAACACGGCCGAGAACATCGACGTGAGAATGCCGATACAGTGCACGATCGCAAAGCCGCGCACCGGGCCCGAACCGAACGCGAGCAGCGCGAGACCGGCGATGAGCGTGGTCACGTTCGAGTCGAGAATCGTCGCCCAGGCGTGTGCGTAGCCGTTCTGGATGGCCAGCTGCGGCGGCGCGCCGTGGCGCAGTTCTTCGCGCACGCGCTCGTTGATCAGCACGTTCGCGTCGATCGCCATACCTAGCGCCAGCGCAATAGCCGCGATACCCGGCAGCGTGAGCGTGGCCTGCAGCATGGAGAGCACGGCCACGAGCAGGAGCAGGTTTACCGACAGGCCGATCATCGAGATCGCGCCGAACAGCATGTAGTACGCGATCATGAACACGGCGATGGCGGCGAAGCCGTAGATCACCGAGTCGAAGCCCTTGCGGATGTTGTCCGCGCCAAGGCTCGGGCCAACCGTGCGTTCCTCGATGATGTCCATCGGCGCGGCGAGCGAGCCTGCGCGCAGCAGCAGCGCGAGGTCGGCGGCGGCCTGCGGCGTGGGCTGGCCCGTGATCTGGAAGCGGTCGCCCAGTTCGGACTGGATGGTCGCCACCGTCAGCACTTCGCCCTTGCCCTTTTCGAACAGCACCATCGCCATCGGCTTGCCGATGTTGTCGCGCGAGACCGCGCGCACCGCGCGGCCGCCGGCCGAATCGAGGCGGATGTTGACCGACGGACGCTGATGCTCGTCGAAGCCCGCCGAGGCGTCGATGATGCGGTCGCCGGTGAAGATCACCTGCTTGCGCAGCAGCACAGGCGCGGCATTGCCTTGCGTGAAGAGCTCGTCGCCCGGCGGCACCGGCGCGTTCACGTCCGGATGCAGGCCCATCGGGTCGGCGAGGCGCGCTTCGAGCGTCGCCGTGCGGCCGATGATGTCCTTCGCCTTGGCGGTGTCCTGCACGCCCGGCAGCTCGACCACGATACGGTCGTCGCCTTGCTGCTGGATCACGGGCTCGGCCACGCCAAGCTCGTTCACGCGGTTGTGCAGCGTCTGGATGTTCTGCTTGAGCGCGGCTTGCTGAACCGCCGTCTTCACGGCCGGCGTGAACGTGCCGACGAGCTGCACGCCGCCTTCGGGGTTGTTCTGCGACGCCCACTGCAGTTCGGTGATGCCGCCCGCGCCCGCGAGGACCTTACGTGCCTGATCGGCCGTATCGGCGTCGGCGAAATTGACGACCACCGACTGGTTGACGCGGTTCACGCCGCCGTCGCGGACGTTCTTTTCGCGCAGGAGCGTGCGTACGTCCGAAGCGTCGGAGTCGAGCTTCTTGTTGAGCGCGCCGTTCATGTCGACCTGGAGCAGGAAGTGCACGCCGCCACGCAGATCGAGGCCGAGGTACATCGGCAGCGCGTGCAGCGACGTGAGCCAGCGCGGCGAGGCGCTCTGCAGGTTCAGGGCGACGACGTACTGCGGGTCGTTCAGGTCGGCGTTCAGCGCTTTGTTGAGCGCGTCTTTCAGGCGCAGCTGCGTGTCCGTGTCGGCGACGCGCACGCGGATGTTCGCGTTCATCGACGAGTTGTCGAACGTCACCTCGGTCGCACGGATATTGTTCGCGGCGACCGCGGCTTCGACCTGGGCGAGCGTGCCCGAGTCGAGCTTGACGGTGGCTTTACCGCTCGACACCTGGACCGCGGGCGCTTCGCCGAAGAAATTGGGCAATGTGTACACGAAGCCGATGACGAGCGCCACCAGCATCACGACATATTTCCAGAGGGGATAACGGTTCATTGGTTGACCCAACGGGGGAGGGGAATGGCCTTAAGCGCTGCGTGCGCGTCCGGCGTTGCCTTCGGGGCGTACCTGCATTGACGTTTGCGGGTCAGTGGCTGCGAGGGCGGGCCGGGCGCGCGAGGCCGTTGGTTCGGAGGCAACGGCCTCGGTGATTCCGTGAAGCTTTACAGCGACTTGATCGTGCCCTTCGGCAGGATGGTCGAGACCGACGACTTCTGCACGGTGATTTCCGTGCCATCGGCGATTTCGACGCCGACGTAGGCTTCGCTGACCTTGGTCACCTTGCCGACGATGCCGCCGCTCGTGATGACTTCGTCGCCCTTGGCCATGGCCGAGAGCATGTTGCGATGTTCCTTCTGGCGCTTCATCTGCGGACGGATCATGATGAAGTACAGCACGGCGAACATCAGAATGAGCGGCAGGAAGCTCATGAGGCTCGATTCGGCACCACCTGCTGCACTGCCTTGCGCGAAGGCATTGGAAATGAACGACACGTTGGTCTCTCCGTTTTTTACGATCAAAAAGCGAGCCGGTTATTCTACCACCGGCATTCATCGCGACGATGACGCAAAATTGGCTTTGCGATCAAGTGCTTATCCCGGATCCCGCCCCGACGCGACATGCGCGCGCGTGAAAACCGGGACGGCTCGGGCGGACCGCATGCCTTGCCCGCGTCATTGTCTCGAAAGGATATTGTAATGTTTCGCGGCCGGCACGTGACGCGCCGTCGTGAGACGCCCTCTCAGTCCACGCCGCGTGCGCGCTGCCCGGCGAAGCGCTGGCGGAACGCCGCGAACGTCTTCGTCTCGATTGCCGCGCGCATCTCGCTCATCAGCTCCAGGTAGTAGTGCAGATTGTGGATCGTGTTGAGCTGCGCGCCGAGGATCTCGCCCACGCGGTGCAGGTGGTGCAGATAGCCGCGCGTGAAGTTGCGGCAGGTGTAGCAGCCGCATTGTTCGTCGAGCGGGCGCAGCGAGTTGCGGTGCACGGCATTGCGGATCTTGATGTCGCCAAAGCGCGTGAAGATCCAGCCGTTGCGCGCGTTGCGCGTGGGCATCACGCAGTCGAACATGTCGACGCCCGAGGCCACGCCCGCCACCAGGTCTTCCGGCGTGCCCACGCCCATCAGGTAGTGCGGCTTGTCGGCGGGCAGCTTCGGCGCGATGTGTTCCAGCACGCGCATCATGTCTTCCTTCGGTTCGCCCACCGAAAGACCGCCGATCGCGTAGCCGTGGAACGGCATCTGCGAGAGGCCGGCGAGCGATTCGTCGCGCAGGTCCTCGAACATGCCGCCCTGCACGATGCCGAACAGCGCATTCGGGTTGCCGAGGCGGTTGAACTCGTCGATCGAGCGCTGCGCCCAGCGCATCGACATGCGCATCGAATCCGCGGCTTCCTTGTGCGTGGTGGGCACGCCGTTGGTCGCATAGGGCGTGCACTCGTCGAACTGCATCACGATGTCCGAGTTCAGCACCTTCTGGATCTGCATCGACACTTCGGGCGAGAGGAACAGCTTGTCGCCGTTCACGGGCGAGGCGAAGCGCACGCCGTCTTCCGAGATCTTGCGCAGGTCGCCGAGCGAGAACACCTGGAAGCCGCCCGAATCCGTGAGGATCGGCCGGTTCCAGCCCATGAAGCGATGCAGGCCGCCGTGCGCCTCGATCGTTTCCAGGCCCGGGCGCAGCCAGAGGTGGAAGGTGTTGCCGAGGATGATCTGCGCCTTCATCTCCTCGAGCTCGCGCGGCTGCGTGGCCTTCACGGTGCCGTAGGTGCCCACGGGCATGAAGATCGGCGTTTCGACCACGCCGTGATTGAGCGTGACGCGGCCACGGCGGGCGAGGCCGTCGGTGCCGAGCAGTTCGAACTTGAGGCCGTTCTGCGGGCGCTCGCCCAGGTATGCGCCGTGTTCGGCGCGTGCGTTGTTTTGATGACCGTCGGTCATGCATGGACTCCTGTGCGACCGGAAAGTGCTTTGCATGGGACCGGAGTAAGCGCTAAAGCGCCAACTCCGGATCGCAAGTCCGGCGCAAATGGTGAAACGCCGCCGCGCGTTTTTCGTGTCGCGCGACGGCTTGGGAAATGTGCGTATTACTTGTTCAGCGCGTCGTCAGTGCGTGTCAAAAGCATCGCGTCGCCGTAACTGAAGAAGCGATACCGCTCGGCAATTGCATGACGATACGCCGCGCGTATCGTTTCGATGCCCGCGAACGCGGAAACGAGCATCAGCAGCGTGGATTTCGGCAGGTGGAAGTTCGTCACGAGCCGGTCGACCACGCGGAATTGATAGCCTGGTGTGATGAAGATATCCGTTTCCGCCTGCGTTGCCGAGAGTGCGCGGCCTTCACGGTCGGCGTCGCGCGCAGCGGCTTCGAGCGCGCGCATCGAGGTCGTGCCCACCGCGATCACCCGGCCGCCGCGCGCGCGCGTCGCCGCGATCTTGTCGACGAGCGATTGCGGCAGTTCGTACCACTCGCTATGCATCTTATGCTCGGCGATGTTCTCCACGCGCACCGGCTGGAACGTGCCCGCGCCCACGTGCAGCGTGAGCGTGGCGCGCGCGACGCCTTGCGCGTCGAGTTGCGCAAGCAGGGCGTCGTCGAAGTGCAGGCCCGCCGTGGGCGCGGCCACCGCGCCCGGATTCTGCGCGAACACGGTTTGATAGCGCGTTTCGTCGCTCGCGTCGGCGTCGTGCGTGATGTAGGGCGGCAGCGGCAGACGGCCGTGCTGCTCGATCAGCGTGAGGCAGTCGTCGGGAAAGTGCAGCGTGTAGAACTGATCGACGCGCTCGCCCACCGTCACGTCGAACGCATCGGCGAGGCGCAGCACCGTGCCGGGCCCCGGGCTCTTGCTCGCGCGGATCTGCGCGAGCGCCGTGCGCGCGCCGGTCAGGCGCTCCACGAGCACCTCGATCTTGCCGCCGCTGGCCTTCTGGCCGAAGAAACGCGCCTTCAGCACCTTGGTATCGTTGAAGACCAGCAAGTCGCCCGGCGCGATGCACGCGGGCAGGTCGGAAAAGCGGCGGTCGGTGAAACGCGCGGGTTGTGTCGTGCTATCGACCTCGAGCAGACGGCTCGCGCTGCGCTCGGGCAGGGCGGTCTGCGCGATCAGTTCCTCGGGGAGGTCGAAATCGAAATCGGAAAGCTTGAACATGCGGCCTGAAGTAACGGAAATGCGCCGGAGGCCCGGCGCGCGGCGGCTTTGCGAAGCCGAACCGTCAAGCGGTTGCGCCCCAAAAAGCGGCGGCAATGGCCGTTCGTGCGTGACGAACAACCCAGTTGCATGGGACCGGAGTAAGGGCTAAAGCCCTATCTCCGGATCGACACAGCTATGATTGCGGGACGTGCGCGATAGCGATGCGCGCGCCGTGCCCGATGGCAGAGGCCGTCGCGCTGCACGCGCCGCGCCATGCCGGAAAGCCGATATTGTACTTGCGAAGCTGCCCATGCCCCCATCCGTTAGCCGATTGATGTCTGAACCCGATTCCGCGAGCGACGCGCCCGACGACGCGCGCACGACCGGGGACGGCGCGCGCAAGCGGCAAGCGGACGCGACGCAAGGGGCCGCACCGCCCGCGCGCAAACGCGCCGCGAAGAAGTCTGCTGACCCGGCCGCAGAAGAAGCCTTGGAAAAATCCGCGGCCAAAGACAAGCCCAAGCTCACCAAAACCGCCGACCGCCTCGCCAAACTCGGTCTGCGCAGCGACATCGATCTCGTGTTGCATCTGCCGATGCGCTACGAGGACGAAACCACGCTCACGCCCATCGGCGAACTGCTGCCGGGCGGCATCGCGCAAACCGAAGGCGTGGTGTTCGACAACGAGATCGCCTACCGTCCGCGCCGCCAGCTCCTCGTGAAGCTCGAGGACCACAACGGCAACCAGCTTCATCTGCGCTTCCTGAACTTCTACGGCTCGCAGGTCACGCAGATGGCGATCGGCAAGCGCCTGCGCGTGCGTGGCGACGTGCGCGGCGGCTTCTTCGGCATGGAGATGGTGCATCCGGCGGTGAAGGTCGTGGAGGGCGACGCGCCGCTGCCGCAGGCGCTCACGCCGGTGTATCCGTCCACGGCGGGCGTGAGCCAGGCGTATCTGCGCAAGGCGATCGACAACGCGCTTTCGCGTACGCATCTGCCCGAACTGCTGCCCGATGCGGTGGCGCACGAGTTCATGGAGCCGCTGAATCTGCCGCCGTTGATGGACGCCGTGAAGACGCTGCACCACCCGCCCGTGAACGCCGACGAGCATGAGCTGATCGACGGCACGCATCCCGCATGGACGCGCATCAAGTTCGAGGAACTGCTCGCGCAGCAACTGTCGCTCAAGCGCGCGCACGAAGAGCGCCGCACGCGCGCCGCGCCCGCGATGGCGCGTCACGTCGCGGGGCGCAAGAGCGAGGCGACGCTGCTCGCGCGTCTGCGCGGCGCGCTGCCGTTCACGCTCACCGGCGCGCAGGAGCGCGTGGTGGCGGAGATCGCGCACGATCTCGAACAGCCGCACCCCATGCAACGTCTGCTGCAAGGCGACGTGGGCAGCGGCAAGACCGTGGTGGCGGCGCTCGCGGCGGCGCAGGCGATCGACGCCGGCTACCAGGCCGCGCTCATGGCGCCCACCGAAATCCTCGCGGAACAGCACGCGCGCAAGCTGCGCGGCTGGCTCGAGCCGCTCGGCGTGCAGGTGGCGTGGCTCGCGGGCAGTCTCAAGGCGAAGGAAAAGCGCGCGGCGCTCGAAGCCGCGGCGCTCGGCACGGCGCAACTCGTGATCGGCACGCACGCGATCATTCAGGAGGCCGTGGAATTCGCGCGGCTCGGCCTCGTGATCGTCGACGAGCAGCATCGCTTCGGCGTCGGGCAGCGGCTCGCGCTGCGCGCCAAGGCGCAGAACGCGAAGGCGCCTGGCGAGACGCATCGCGAGTTCCAGCCGCATCAGCTGATGATGTCGGCCACGCCGATCCCGCGCACGCTCGCCATGACCTACTACGCGGACCTCGACGTCTCCACCATCGACGAGCTGCCGCCCGGCCGCACGCCGATCCTCAC
Organism: Paraburkholderia nodosa DSM 21604; assembly: GCF_000519185.1. Taxonomy (GTDB): domain Bacteria; phylum Pseudomonadota; class Gammaproteobacteria; order Burkholderiales; family Burkholderiaceae; genus Paraburkholderia; species Paraburkholderia nodosa. Next base: position 316,709 of record NZ_JAFA01000001.1, read on the forward strand.
GAAGCTCATTGCCGACGCGCGCCGCGAGGAAGTGATCGCGCGTGTGCGCGCGGCGGCGCTCACGGGTCGTCAGGTGTACTGGGTATGTCCGCTGATCGAGGAGAGCGAGACGTTGCAGCTGCAAACGGCCGTCGAGACTTACGAAACACTCGTGGCCGCGCTGCCGGAACTCACCGTGGGCCTCGTGCACGGCCGCCTGGCTTCCACGGACAAGGCCGCCGTCATGGATGCGTTTTCACGCAACGAAGTGCAGCTGCTCGTGGCGACGACGGTCATCGAAGTGGGCGTGGACGTGCCCAATGCCTCGCTGATGGTGATCGAGCATGCCGAGCGCTTCGGCCTCGCGCAATTGCACCAGTTGCGCGGGCGCGTGGGGCGGGGCAGCGCCGCTTCGGTGTGCGTGCTGCTCTATACCGGGCCGTTGTCGCTCACGGGCCGCGCGCGCCTGCAAACCATGCGCGAGACCACCGACGGCTTCGAGATCGCGCGCAAGGACCTCGAAATCCGCGGCCCTGGCGAATTCCTCGGCGCGCGTCAATCTGGCGCGGCGATGCTGCGCTTCGCGAACCTCGAGACCGACGCCTGGCTCATCGAGCCCGCGCGCGGCGCAGCCGATCGTCTGCTGCACGAGTTTCCGCTCGTCGTCACGCAGCACCTCAACCGTTGGCTCGGCGCCCGCGAGCAGTACCTGAAAGCGTAAATAGTCCATTGCGCGGAACCTGCGCGCGCCCGCGCCGTCTGACCCTTTTGCGCTGATCACGCCCCGCATAGGGGTGTTGATTATTGGCGAATCTCCGCCATAGGTGTATAACTACAAGCTATTGATTCACCTTTTTTGATTGGTCCCCGAATGACGCTCACTGAATTGAAATACATTGTCGCGGTAGCTCGAGAGCGCCACTTCGGACGGGCCGCGGAAGCCTGCTTCGTGAGCCAGCCGACCCTTTCGGTCGCCATCAAGAAGCTCGAAGACGAACTGAATGTGCAGATCTTCGAGCGCGGCACGAGCGAGGTGAGCGTGACGCCCATCGGCGAGCAGATCGTCACGCAAGCGCAGCGCGTGCTCGAACAGACGCTCGCGATCAAGGAAATCGCCAAGCAGGGCAAGGACCCGCTCGTGGGGCCGCTGCGCCTGGGCGTGATCTACACGATCGGGCCCTATCTCCTGCCCACGCTCGTCAAGCAGATGATCAAGCGTGTGCCGCAAATGCCGCTCATGCTGCAGGAGAACTACACGCTCAAGCTTATCGAGCTGCTCAAGCAGGGCGAGATCGACGTGGCGATCATGGCGCTGCCGTTCCCCGAAACCGGCCTCACGCTGCGGCCGCTATACGACGAACCGTTCGTCGTGGCGCTGCCGTCAGGCCATGCGTGGGAACAGCGCCCGAAGATCGACCCGGACGACCTCAAGCAGGAAACCATGCTGCTGCTCGGCAGCGGTCATTGCTTCCGCGACCACGTGCTGGGCGTGTGCCCCGAACTGATGCGCTTTTCGCAGAACGCCGACGGCATCCAGAAGACGTTCGAAGGCTCGTCGCTGGAGACCATTCGTCATATGGTCGCGAGCGGCGTCGGCATTACCGTGCTGCCGCGCATGTCGGTGACCGAGGTGAAGCCGCACGCGGGCGGCGTCGATTCCGGGCTGCTTTCCTACGTGCCGTTCGACGAACCCGTGCCGGACCGCCGCGTGGTGCTCGCGTGGCGCAAGAGCTTCACGCGCATGCCCGCGATCGAGGCGGTCGTCGACGCCATTCACGCCTGCGAGCTGCCCGGCGTGAGGAAGATCGAGGCGCCTGCCGAGGCGGCCTGACGTACATCGCGCCGTGCGCTTTCGAGCTGCGCGGCGCGTTTCCCTCTCCAGCGCGGCATTCGCCCGCGACGCAATTCCTCAGTCTTACATTTATTGCGACCCCAATAACCTACGCCTATTCGATAGATTAGATAAATCAAATTACATATATCGATAGTCGTTGATAGAGTTTCCTCTAACCGATCCCAACCGGAAACCCCTGGAGGAAGCGATGCAAACCACCCACCCGAACACTCCCAGCACCCCGGGACGCGCCCATTCTGGCTTGCGCACCGTGTGGTTCTCGCTGCTGGTCGACCGCGCGCTGTCCGCCTGACGGCTTCGCGCCATCCCGACACAGATTTCACCGAATTCCAGAACACACACGCAAGCAAGAAAGGAATCCAGCATGACCGACCGTACTCTCACCTCGGCAGCCGGCGCACCCGTCGTCGATAACCAGAACTCGCTCACCGCCGGCCCGCGCGGCCCCGTGATGCTGCAGGACGTGTGGCTCCTCGAAAAGCTCGCGCACTTCGACCGCGAAGTGATTCCCGAGCGCCGCGTGCACGCGAAGGGCTCGGGCGCGTTCGGCACGCTCAAGATCACGCACGACATCTCGCGCTACACGAAGGCAAAGGTGTTCGGCGAAGTCGGCAAGGAAACGCCGCTCTTCATCCGCTTCTCGACCGTGGCGGGCGAGCGCGGCGCGGCCGACGCCGAACGCGACGTGCGGGGCTTCTCGATCAAGTTCTACACGGAAGAAGGCAACTGGGACATCGTCGGCAACAACACGCCGGTGTTCTTCATTCGCGATCCGCTCAAGTTCCCGGACTTCATCCACACGCAAAAGCGCGATCCGCGCACCAACATGCGCAACAACGTGGCCGCGTGGGACTTCTGGTCGCGTCATCCGGAGTCGCTGCATCAGGTGACGATCCTCATGAGCGATCGCGGCATTCCGAAGAACTATCGCCAGCAGCACGGTTTTGGCTCGCACACGTTCTCGTTCATCAACGCGAACAACGAGCGTTTCTACGTGAAGTTCCACTTCAAGTCGGCGCAGGGCGTGGAGAACTACAGCGATGCCGAAGCCGCGCAGGTGATTGCTCAGGACCGCGAATCGGCGCAGCGCGATCTCTTCAACGAGATCGAGAAGGGCAATTTCCCGAAGTGGCATTTCCGCATTCAGGTGATGCCCGAGGCCGATGCCGCGAAGGTGCCGTACAACCCGTTCGACATCACGAAGATCTGGCCGCACAAGGACTATCCGCTGATCGACGTGGGCACGATCGAATTGAACCGCAATCCGCAGAACTATTTCGCCGATGTCGAGCAGGCCGCCTTCACGCCGGCGAACGTGGTGCCGGGCATCGGCTTCTCGCCGGATCGCTTGTTGCAGGGGCGTTTGTTCTCGTATGGCGACACGCAGCGCTATCGCCTCGGTGTGAACCATCACCAGATTCCGGTGAACGCGCCGCGCTGCCCGTTCCACTCGTTCCATCGCGACGGCGCAATGCGCACCGACGGCAACCTGGGCGGCAACGTGAACTACGAACCGAGCCGTTTCGGCGACTTCGCGCAGCGTCCGCAGGCCGGCGAGCCGCCGCTCGCGGCCGGTGCGGTCGATCACTACGATCACCGCGAAGACGACGACTACTACAGCCAGCCGGGCGCGCTGTTCCGGTTGTTCGATGCGGGCCAGCGCGAGCGGCTTTTCGCGAACATCGCGCGGCATATCAACGGCGTGCCGGCGGAGATCGTGGAGCGTCAGATCCAGCACTTGCGCCGCGCCGATCCGGCGTATGCGCAAGGCGTGATCGACGCGATCGCGAAGCTGGCGAAGTAAGGACGCGGGCGCGGTTTGTTGTCACAACGCTGGGACAGCGGGCCGCGCCTGAAGCAGGACTTCGAGGAACTACCACAGGAGCACGATCATGACCCGAACGATGACGATGACCCTCAAGACCATGGGACGCGGCGAGGCCGCGACGATGGCGCGCACGCGCGCAGAAGGTACGCAGCTGGTGCGTCGCGCGGTGGGATTCGCGATCATGGCGAGCGGTTTCGTAGCGATCGCCACGCAAGCCTTCGCACATCTGGCAGGACACTGAACGAGCCGGGCACGTGGCTGGACAGTAGGGCCGGATGAGCCGGGTTTCTGATATTTCCAGGCTACACTGACGACCAATCGAGCGTTCGCGCGCGGCTGTTGAAATGCGCGCGTCGCAACCGGTTCGTCAAGCACGCGTAGTCTCACTGCTACACAAGGAGTCGTCATGGCCAAAAAAGCAACCGTACAGCACGTGAATATCGGCATCAGCGACAAGGATCGCAAGAAGATCGCGGAGGGTCTCTCGCGCCTGCTCGCGGACACCTACACGCTGTATCTGAAGACGCACAACTTCCACTGGAACGTCACGGGGCCGATGTTCAACACGCTCCACCTGATGTTCGAAGGGCAGTACAACGAACTCGCACTGGCCGTGGACGCCATCGCCGAACGTATTCGTGCGCTGGGCGTGCATGCGCCGGGCAGCTACAAGGAATTCGCGAAGCTCTCGTCGATTCCCGAAGCCGACGGCGTGCCGGCAGCGGAAGACATGATCCGCCAGCTGGTGGAAGGCCAGGAAGCCGTGGTGCGCACCGCGCGCGCGATCTTCCCGTCGACGGAAGCGGCCAACGACGAACCGACCGCCGACCTGCTCACGCAACGCATGCAGACGCACGAAAAGACCGCGTGGATGCTGCGCGCGATGCTGGCTTGATGCCGATGCGGCGCCCGGGCGCTGCACCTGAAGCACGATCAGCACGATGAAGGGCCCGCCGGATGTCCGGCGGGCCTTTGTTTTTGCGCGGGTGCGGCTCGCGGCGACGGCGCGCCGCCCTGGCCTACAATAGCGGCATCGCTTTTCCCGCCCCGATCATGTTCGCCCGACTCCCGCTCTATTTGCGGCTCGTCCGCATGGACAAGCCGATCGGCAGCCTGCTGCTGCTGTGGCCGACGCTCAACGCGCTGTGGATCGCCTCGGACGGCCATCCGCCCCTCTCGCTGCTGATCATTTTCACGGTCGGCACCGTGCTGATGCGCTCGGCGGGCTGCGCGATCAACGACTACGCCGACCGCGACTTCGACCGCCACGTGAAACGCACGGCCGAGCGCCCCATCACGTCGGGCCGCATTCGCGCGTGGGAAGCGGTGGCGATTGCCGCGGGCCTCGCGCTCGTGTCGTTCCTGTTGATCCTGCCGCTCAATGCGCTGACGAAGCAGCTTTCGGTCGTGGCGCTGTTCGTGGCGGCGTCGTATCCGTTCACCAAGCGCTTTTTCGCGATTCCGCAGGCGTATCTGGGCATCGCGTTCGGCTTCGGCATTCCCATGGCCTTCGCCGCCGTGCAGGATCACGTGCCGCCGCTCGCGTGGATCATGCTGGCCGCGAACGTGTTCTGGTCCGTGGCCTATGACACCGAATACGCGATGGTCGATCGCGACGACGACATCAAGATCGGCATTCGCACTTCGGCGCTCACGTTCGGCCGCTTCGACGTGCTCGCGATCATGCTCTGCTATGCGGCCACGCTCGGCATTTACGTGTGGGTGGGCGTGACGCTGGGTTTCGGCTGGCTCTACTGGTTCGGCTGGGCCGCCGCCGTGGGCTGCGCCATTTACCACTACACGCTCATCAGGAACCGCGAGCGCATGCCGTGCTTCGCCGCGTTCCGCCACAACAACTGGCTGGGCGGCGTGCTGTTCGTCGGGATTGCGGCCCACTACGCCGTCGCGGGACTCTGAGGCCAGATTGACGAAAAAAGCGCCGGGTGCATGACACACCCGGCGCTTTTTCTATCTGGACTGCGGTGCGCTTACTGCTTGCCGAATTCTTCGCCCATTTCCTTCGCGCGTGCATCGGCCGCGAGCGCGCCCTTGACGATGGCGGCCTTCACGCCCGAAGCATCGAACGACGCGAGCGCGGCCGCGGTCGTGCCGCCCTTCGAGGTCACGCGCTCGCGCAGTACGGCGGGCGGCTCGTCCGATTGCAGCGCGAGTTGCGCCGCGCCCGTGAACGTGGCGATGGCGAGTGCGCGGCCTTGCTGCTCGTCCATGCCGAGCTGGCGCGCCGCTTCTTCGAGCGCTTCGATGAAGTAGAACACGTAGGCCGGGCCGCTGCCCGAGATGCCCGTGACCGCGTCGATCTTCGCTTCGTCGTCGAACCAGACCGTTTGGCCGACTGCGCCGAGCACATCCGACGCGAGCTGTCGGCCCGCGGCGTCCACGCCGCTGCTCGCGACGAGGCCGGTTGCGCCCATGCCGATCAGCGCGGGCGTGTTCGGCATCGTGCGTACGACGCGCGCGTGGCCGTTCAGCCAGCGCGAGAGATCGTCGATGCGAATGCCGGCCATGATGCTGATGACGACCTGGTGGGCACCCAGGTGCGGGGCGATACCTTCGGCCACGGCCTTGGCGATTTGCGGCTTCACGGCGATCAGAACCGCGTCGTACGAAGCGAGCGCGGCGTCCGCGGCGGCGCCGGTGCGCACGCCGAACTGCTCGGCGCTGCGCTTGCGGGCGTCCTCGTTCGGATCGATCGCGTAGAGGTTGTCGGCGGAAACGCCCTTGCGGATCAGGCCGCCGATGAGTGCGGCGGCCATGTTGCCGCCGCCGATGAAAGCAATTTTCATGGTGATGGAATCGTTCAGTGAATCAGTGAGAGTAGTCGCGCGCGCCGAAAATCGCGGTGCCCACGCGCACGATCGTCGCGCCTTCGAGCACCGCGGCTTCGAGGTCGGCTGACATGCCCATGGAGAGCGTGTCGAGCGCGAGGCCATCTGCGCGTAGCGTTTCGAACAGCTCGCGTAGCTGGCGGTGCGGCGCGCGTTGCGCCTCGAGCGAGGTTTCCGGCTCGGGAATCGACATGAGCCCGCGCAGGCGCAGGTTGGGCAGGGCGGCGATCTGGCGCGCGACCTGCTGCGCTTCTTGCGGGGTGACGCCGCTCTTGCTGGCCTCGCCGCTCACGTTGACCTGCAGGCAGACGTTGAGCGGCGCCATGGCGGCGGGACGTTGCGCCGAAAGGCGTTCGGCAATCTTCAGACGATCGACCGAATGGACCCAGTCGAAACGCTCGGCTACGGGGCGTGTCTTGTTCGATTGGAGCGGCCCGATGAAATGCCATTCGATGCGCGCGCGCAAGTCGGCGAGCGCCTCGATCTTGTCCATGGATTCCTGCACGTAGTTCTCGCCGAACGCGCGCTGGCCGGCAGCGTGAGCGGCGCGCACGTCCTGTGCAGGAAATGTTTTCGAAACCGCGAGCAGCTCGACGCTTTGCGGGTCGCGGCCGGCGTTGCGGGCGGCGGCCGCGATGCGCTCGCGGACAGCTTCGAGATTGTGGGAGAGATCGGTCATCGGGCTTGAAAGCCGGCGCATGAAATGGCGCGCGCCGCCTTTTTGGATCCAAAACGAACAGAACGACGGCCATTATACGGACTGCGCACGGCGCGAAATACTGGCCAGAAAGGCTATACCGAATGGCCGACTGTTGGCGTGCCGTGCGTCTCGTTACGCTGGTGCCGTTCCCGATGACTCAATTCGTCGCCAGCATATGTTCGACCAGCTCAATCCAGTGCGTGACCGGAATCGCCGTGCCGCTTTGCAGGTGCGTGATGCAGCCTATGTTGGCGGAGACGATCAATTGCGGCTCCAGCGCCTGCAGCCGGTCCACTTTCTGGTTGCGCAGCGTGTAGGAAAGGCGCGGCTGCATGATCGAATAGGTGCCCGCGGAGCCGCAGCAAAGATGGCTGTCGGCGGGCAGCCGCACGTCGAGTCCGAGCGCGGTGAGCAGCCTTTCCACGCCGCCGCGCAACTGCTGGCCATGCTGCAGCGTGCAGGGAGGATGCCACGCTACCGTCTTGATGCTACGGCGCCTCGTGTTTGCCACGAGCTGTTCCTCGAATGCGGGCAGCAGTTCCGAAAGATCGCGCGTGAGCTCGACCACGCGGCGCGCTTTTTCCACGTAGGCCGGATCGTCGCGCAGCAGGTGTGCATATTCCTTCACCGTCGCGCCGCAGCCCGAGGCGTTCATCACGATCGCTTCCGCACCTTGCTCGATGTAGGGCCACCAGGCGTCGATGTTCGCGCGCACATCGTCGAGCGCGTCGTCGGCGTAGCCCATATGCAGGCGGATCGCGCCGCAGCAGCCCGATTGCGGCGCGACGATCGTTTCGATGCCGAGCGCGTCCAGCACGCGCGCGGTCGCGATGTTGATGTTGGGCATCATCGAGGGCTGCACGCAGCCTTGCAGCATCAGCATCTTGCGCGCGTGCTTCGCCGTGGGCCACGCGAGCGAACGCTGGCGCACGGGCACCTTGTCGCGCAGGCGCTTGGGCAGCAGCGGCCGCACCTGCTGGCCGAGGCGCATGGCCGGCGTGAAGAGGGCGCGGCGCGGCAGCAGGCCCGCGAGCAGGCGGCGCATGACGCGCTGCCGCAGCGGGCGCTTCACCATCTGTTCGGCATGCTTGCGGCCCACTTCCACGAGGCGCCCATACTGCACGCCGGAAGGGCAGGTGGTCTCGCAACTGCGGCACGTGAGGCAGCGGTCGAGGTGTGTGAGCGTGCTCTTCGTGACTGGCGCGCCTTCCACCATCTGCTTCATGAGATAGATGCGCCCGCGCGGGCCGTCCAGCTCGTCGCCGAGCAACTGGTAGGTCGGGCAGGTCGCGGTACAGAAGCCGCAATGCACGCACTTGCGCAGGATCGCGTCGGCTTCGTCGCCGTCGGGGGTGTTGCGTATGAAGTCCGCGAGGTTCGTCTGCATCGCCGCGTGTGGGTGTCGTCAGAAGTCGGAATACAGCCGGCCGCGATTGAAGATGCGGGCCGGGTCGAAGGCGGCCTTCAGGCCGCGATGGATCTTCATGAGCGGCGCGGGCAAAGGCGTGAAGACACCCGCGCTGCGGTCGTAGTCGCGCCCCGTGCGGAACATCGTCGCGTGACCGCCGGCTTGCTTCGCGCTGATACGTACCGTTTGCGCGTCGGTTTCCGTGATCCACCAGCGCTGCGCGCCGCCCCATTCCATGAGTTGCGCGCCCGGCAGTTGCAGGGGTTCCGCGATCGAGGGCAGCGCGAGCCGCCACAGCGCCGCGTTGGGCGCAATCGATGCGAAGAACGGATCGGTCTGCTCGCGCAAGCCTGCCCAGAACCGTTCGGCCTCCACGGCGTCCACCACTTCGCCGCCCAGGCTCGCGCGGGCTGTCTTCACCGCGGCTTCCGCGCCCGCGAGGCGTACCGCGAGCGTGCCGTTGCGCCAGGCGCTCGCCGTCATCGGCAGCGGGCGGCCGCCCCATTCGTTGAGCTTGCGCACGGCGTCGGTGCCGTTCATGTCGAATTTGAGCGTGGTTTCCGCTTGCGGCACCGGCAGCACCTTCACTGAAAGCTCCAGCAGCAGGCCGAGCGTGCCGAGCGAGCCTGCCATGAGCCGCGAAACGTCGTAGCCCGCCACGTTCTTCACGACCTGGCCGCCGAAATGCAGCACCTCGCCGTGGCCGTTCATGAGCACCGCGCCCAGCACGAAGTCGCGCGGTGCGCCCGCGCTCGCCCGCCGCGGCCCCGCAATGCCTGCGGCAATGCAGCCGCCCAGGGTGGCCTGGGCGCCGAAGTGCGGCGGCTCGAACGCGAGCATCTGGCCGTGGGCCGCGAGCGCTACCTCGATCTCCGCAAGCGGTGTGCCGGCGCGCGCCGTGATCACCAGTTCGGCCGGGTCGTACGCGATGATGCCGCGGTGCGCGCGCGTGTCGAGAATCTCGCCTTCGAGCGACTGGCCGTACCAGTCCTTGGTGCCCCCGCCGCGAATGCGCAGCGCCCGCCCATCGGCGCTCGCCGCCCGGATGCGTTCGGACCAGTCCGAGACGATATCGTCCTCTTCCATGTCGTGATGGTCGCGCTCGTTCGTTATATGGTTCGTTCGATTGTACTGAGCGAACCTCGCCTGACAACCCGGAGCGGACCCTCATTCGGGTCACGCGCTATGCATAGATGTCGCGGTGCCGGGTGCGTGTTTGCGCGTCTGTCAGAAGCGCGGCAACTCGGGGTGCGGCAACAGATTCCCGCGCACATGCATGCGCCCGTACTCGGCGCAGCGCGCCCGCGTGGGGATGCCCTTGTCGGGGTTGAGCAGCCTGGCCGGGTCGAACGCGTGTTTCACCGCATGAAACGCGTCGCGCTCCTGCGGCGAGAATTGCACGCACATCGAATTGATCTTCTCGATGCCCACGCCGTGCTCGCCCGTCACGGTGCCACCCAGTTCGACGCAGGTCTCGAGAATGTCCGAGCCGAAAGCCTCTGCTCGGTGCCATTCGTCGAGGTCGTTGCCGTTGAAGAGAATGAGCGGGTGCATGTTGCCGTCGCCGGCATGGAAGACGTTGATGCAGCGCAGTCCATACTGCTTTTCCATTTCGTGGATGCGCGCGAGCAGCGGCCCGATCGCGCGGCGCGGCACCGTGCCGTCCATGCAGTAGTAGTCGGGCGAGATGCGGCCCGCCGCCGGAAACGCATTCTTGCGGCCCGACCAGAAGCGCAGGCGCTCTTCCTCGGTGCGCGAGATCTGGATGCGCGTGGCGCCATGCTCGCGCAGCACCGTGGTCGTGCGCGCGATCTCGTCGGCGACTTCCTCGGGCGTGCCGTCGGCTTCGCACAGCAGGATCGCGGCGGCGTCGAGGTCGTAGCCGGCGTTCACGAACTCCTCCACGGCGCGCGTGGCCGGCTTGTCCATCATTTCCAGGCCCGCCGGAATGATGCCCGAGGCGATGATGCCCGCCACGGCGTCGCCGCCTTTCACGACGTCGTCGAAGCTCGCCATGATGACCTGCGCGGTTTGCGGGCGCGGAATCAGCTTGACGGTCACTTCGGTCACGATCGCGAACATGCCTTCGCTGCCGATCATCACCGCGAGCAGGTCGAGGCCCGGTGCATCGGGCGCGAGCGAGCCGAATTCGACGATCTCGCCGTCCATCGTCACGGCGCGCACGCGCAGCACGTTGTGCACCGTGAGGCCGTACTTGAGGCAGTGGACGCCGCCCGAATTCTCCGAAACGTTGCCGCCTATCGTGCAGGCGATCTGCGACGAAGGGTCTGGCGCGTAGTAAAGGCCGAACGGCGCCGCCGCTTCAGAAACGGCCAGATTGCGCACGCCGGGCTGCACGGTAGCCGTGCGCGCGTACGGATCGACTTCGAGAATGCGCTTGAAGCGCGCGAGCGAAAGCACGATCCCGTGCCGGATCGGCATGGCGCCGCCCGAGAGGCCGGTGCCCGCGCCGCGCGGCACGACCGGCACGTCGAGGCGCCGGCAGATCTGCACGATGCGTTGCACCTGCGACTCGGTCTCCGGCAGCGCGACGGCGAGCGGCAGCCGCCGGTAGGCGGCAAGGCCGTCGCACTCGTAGGCGACGGTGTCCTCCTCGCGATGCAGCAGGCAATGCGCCGGCAGCACGGCCATCAACGCCTGGACTACCTCGCGCTGGCGTTGCGCGAGCGCTTCCGGGCTCAGCTCGGGCAAGTTCGCCTCGGGTGCGTTCATCTCTCCTCCCGTCTGTTGCGCTTGAATGCGCTTCTCTGCGCTTGTCGGTTACGCCGCCCAGCTGAAGATCTTGCCCGGATTCATCAGGTTGTGCGGATCGAGTGCGTGCTTGATCGCGCGCATCGTGTCGATGGTGTCCGCGCCGTGCTCTTCGACGAGGAAATCCATCTTGTGCAGGCCCACGCCGTGTTCGCCCGTGCAGGTGCCGTCCATTGCGAGCGCACGCTGCACGATGCGGTGATTCAGGCGCTCGGCCTCGTCGATCTCCTCGGGCTTGTCCGGGTCGATCAGGATCGCCACGTGGAAGTTGCCGTCGCCCACGTGGCCGACGATCGGGCAGGGCAGCGGCGAGGCCTTGAGATCGGTTTCCGTCTCGATCACGCATTCGGCGAGGCGCGAGATCGGCACGCACACGTCGGTCGTCACGGCGCGGCAGCCGGGCTTGAGCTGCAGCATCGCGAAGTAGGCGTTATGGCGCGCGTTCCACAGGCGGCTGCGCTCCTCGGGGCGCGTGGCCCACTCGAAGCCTTCGCCGCCGTGCTGTGCGGCAAGCTCCTGCACGAGCTGCGCCTGTTCCGCGACGCCCGCCTCGGTGCCGTGAAATTCGAAGAAGAGCGTGTGCTTTTCGCGCAGCGTGAGGTTCGAATGCTTGTTGATCGCGCGCACCGCGAGCGAATCGATGAATTCCACGCGCGCGATCGGCACGCCGATCTGGATCGTCTCGATCACCGTGCGCACGGCCTCGGCCATCGAGGGGAACGCGCACACCGCCGCCGAGACTGCCTCGGGCTGGGGGTAGAGCCGCACCGTGATTTCGGTGATCACGCCGAGCGTGCCTTCCGAGCCGACGAAAAGGCGCGTGAGGTCGTAGCCCGCCGACGACTTGCGCGCGCGCGTGCCGGTTTTGACCACGCGGCCGTCGGCGAGCACGGCGGTCAGGGCGAGCACGTTCTCGCGCATCGTGCCGTAGCGCACGGCGTTGGTGCCCGAGGCGCGTGTAGCCGTCATGCCGCCGATGCTCGCATCGGCGCCCGGGTCGATCGGGAAGAACAGACCCGTGTCGCGCAGCGCTTCGTTCAGCTGCTTGCGCGAGATGCCAGGCTCGACGGTCACGGTGAGATCTTCGGCGTTAATCGAGAGCACGCGGTTCATCTGCGAGAGGTCGATCGACACGCCGCCCTGCACGGCCAGCAAGTGACCTTCGAGGGACGAGCCGTTGCCGTAGGGAATGATCGGCACGCCATGGCGGGCGCACAGCTTGACGATGGTCTGGATATCCTCGGTGCTCTGCGCGAATACCACGGCGTCGGGCAGTTGCGGGTCGAAGGGCGATTCATCGCGGCCGTGGTGGGCGCATACGGCTTCGGAGGTGGAGACGCGTTCGCCGAACGCGCTGCGCAGTTGATCGAGGAGTTCGGTGGGGAACGGGCGGCGTGCGAGGGCCGGCGGCGCGGGGTGATTCACGCGGGTGTCTCCTTCGTATGGGTATGACTTCTGGCTCGGACCATTTTACGCTGAACGTCTGCGCCGCAAAGCCGCGCTCCTTATGCTGCGGTGCACGAAACCTATAATGGCCGGCAGGCGCAGGCGCCTCACACCGCGCCGGGTGCGCATGATGCGCGACTTGCGCGAATTTTCAACTCCGGAGAGCACAACATGGGCAATCGCCTGAGCAAGATTGCAACGCGCACCGGCGACGACGGCTCGACCGGACTCGGCGACGGCAGCCGCGTGCGCAAGGACGACGCGCGCATCGCTGCGATCGGCGACGTCGACGAGCTGAACTCGCAGATCGGCGTGTTGCTGTGCGAAACGCTCCCCGACGACGTGCGCGAGGTGCTCGTCGCAATCCAGCACGACCTGTTCGATCTGGGCGGCGAGCTGTGCATACCGGGCCACACGCTCGTGTCCGACGAACACCTCGCGCGGCTCGATGGCTGGCTCGAGCACTACAACGCCACGCTGCCGCCGCTCAAGGAATTCATTCTGCCAGGCGGCTCGCGGGCGGCGGCGCTCGCACATGTGTGCCGCACCGTATGCCGGCGCGCCGAGCGCGCGGTCGTCGCACTGGGCGCCACGGCGAACTCGGGCTCGCCGCTCGCCGATACGCCGCGCCGCTACGTCAACCGGCTCTCCGACCTGCTGTTCGTGCTCGCGCGCGTGCTCAACCGGGCCGCGGGCGGCAGCGACGTGCTCTGGAGGCACGACCGGGGCGCGGACAAGGGCGAGGGCGCGTAGGGCAAAAAAGGGCGCGAGCGCGCACCGTCCGACCGGGTAGTGTGTGCTCGCACGCAGCGTTCAGCAACCCGCGCCGTCGACGTCCGAAAAAGACTGTTACTGCACCGCAAAAGCCCCGCCGAAGCGCGCTCCACGGCCACCCGCCGCACGTTCACGGCCTGCGCAATCAGGAAATTGCTGGGGTGCGACAAAATGCCTGGGTCGGGCTGTCGCATTAAAGATGTATCTTGTGTGCATCTTTACCACGGAGAAGCCATAAATGACTGCGCTCACCGCCGACCAGATGGCCCGCGTGAAGGCCACTGCGCCCGTTTTCGCCGAGCACGGCGCCACGATCACCAAGCATTTCTACAAGCGGATGTTCGCCGCGCACCCCGAGCTCAAGAACATCTTCAACCAGACGCATCAGCAAAGCGGCAGCCAGCCCGAAACGCTCGCCCGCGCGGTGTATGCCTACGCGGCGAACATCGACAATCTGGGCGCGCTCGGCGGCGCGGTCACGCACATCGCGCACAAGCATGCGAGCCTGAACATCCGTCCGGAGCACTATCCGATCGTCGGCCGCCATCTGCTCGGCGCAGTCGTGGATGTGCTCGGCGACGCCGTGGACCAGCCCACGCTCGACGCCTGGGCCGTAGCCTACCAACAACTCGCGAACATCATGATCGGCACCGAGGCGAAGCTGTACGAGGGCGCTTCGTGGAGCGGTTTCCGTCCGTTCAAGGTGATGCGCAAGCAAGTCGAAAGCGACGAGATCACCTCGTTCTATCTTGCGCCGGCCGACGGTGCGCCCGCTGGCGGTTTCGAGCCGGGCCAGTACGTGAGCGTGACGCGCTTCGTCGACAAGCTCGGCGTGGACCAGCCGCGTCAGTACAGCCTCTCGGACGCGCCCCACGGCAAGTGGCTGCGCATCTCGGTGAAGCGGGAGACTGGCCGCGGCGAAGCGCAGCCGGGCCACGTGTCGAACATCATGCACGACGGTGTGGAAGAAGGCGCGGTGGTGCACGTGAGCGCGCCGATGGGCGAGTTCACGCTCGACCGCAAGAAGACTTCGCCAGTCGTGCTGATGAGCGGCGGCGTGGGCATCACGCCGATGAAGTCGATGCTCTCCACGCTGATCGCCGAGCGCAGCGAGCGCGAGGTGACCTTCGTGCACGCATGCCGTAACGCGAAGGTGCACGCCTTCCGCGACTTTCTGCGTCACGCGGTGTCCGAGTACCCGAACGTCAAGCGCGCGGTGTTCTACGAAGAAGTTGGCGCAAGCGACCGCCAGGGCGCGGACTACGACTTCGAAGGGCGCATCGATATCGGCCGCATCGAAGCGGATGTGCTGATGCCCGACGCCGACTACTACCTGTGCGGCCCCGTGGCGTTCATGCGTGAACAGCGCGAGGCGCTGATTGCCCGCGGCGTCGATGCTTCGCGCATCCACACGGAGATCTTCGGCTCCGGCATGCTGTAACGTTGCACACCCGGCACGCTGAAATTACACGCTGAGTACGCCGAATAAAAAAGACGCCGCGCGAAAGCGCGGCGTTTTGCGTATACAGCCGTAAAACATGTATCGAATGGCGACTGGCATCACTCGCCCGAAGCCCGCCGGTTCACGGCGCGATACCCCGATGGCGAAATCGACAGCCTGCGCCGGAAGATCCGCGCGAGACGCTCGCCGCGCGGCACGCCGCAGCGTTGCGCGATCTCGTCGATGGGAAGATTGGTTTGCGCGAGCAGAAGGCAACTGGCATCGAGCCGGGCGCGCAGCAGATATTCGGACGGCGTGAGGCCCGTATGCGTCTTGAAGTGGCGCAGGAAGTTTCGCATGCTCATCTGCGCGACACGCGCGGCATCGGCAACCGAGATCGGCTGATGGTAGTTCTCGCGCAGCCAGTGCGCGGCCGAGTTGATCTTGCCGTTCGCGCTGTCCGCCTCGCCGTCGTCGAGCATGGGGCCGAGCCGTTCCCACGAACCCGGCATCGAGTCTTCGGACACGCGCTGCGCAAGCGCCACGCCGTGATTGCGCTTGACCACCTTGAGCGCGGCGACGAGCGCCTCGGAAGGCGTCACGACCGAGGCGCCGGCGTTGCGCGCTTCCAGCGCCCGGCGTAGCCGCTGCGCCGAACTTGCCGTATTGCCGCCCGTGCGCAGGAAGGGCACATCGGCGGCGGCGAGTACCGCGCGTCCCTCGCCGAGGGCGCGGATGATGCGCACTTTCGGTGCGAGCATCTGCAGCCGCGTGATGAGCCGCGCGTTCGCGCGCGCCTCCATCGCACCAGGGCCGCCGGCAATGAACAGTGTGTCGAAGCCGCTGCGCAGCGGGCCATGCAGGCTCTCGGACCATATCCGCAGGCCGCAGCCGCTGGCTACGTTGCCGCCAGGCTCGGAAAGCATGACGATCGAATAAGCAGGAAGCGTGTCGGCGCAGGCATCGTTCGCGAGACGAAACACATCGGCGAGCAAGGTCACGTCCCCGAGCGGGAAGCCCTCGAAAACCAGGATGCCTATGCGTTTGGCCACGTGTGCGAACTTCAAGTGAGCGCCGCGCGGCTGGAAAGCGGCTTGCCGGCAGACCACCCTATCGATGTACATGGCCGGTTCCTCGCGCAGAAAGGATTTGCAGGAGTACGTTGCGTTTTTGCGCCGCGTGCCCTGATCCGGCTGTGTCGGGCTGTTACATGCGGTCACATCACGCTCTCGGGATTCATGATAGGCCGGTGGGCTGCTGACGCACGTCGCAGTCTGAAAATGCCGAGAAGTTGGCAGAATGGCTCGGTATGCGCGAGGCAAGGCGGCCCGGTCTTGACCGGGCGTTGCACCCGGGTCTTATGGGCGCGCGCACGCGCCCCACGCCTGCTTCACGAACGCTGCGAGGGCAATCCACGACGCGCGCGTGTCTGTCACTGGGGGCGTTTTCAGCAGAAATATTGTTTCGAATTCTTGTGCACGTCCTCGCGCATGAGCAGCTCCTCGGGCCATAGCCACGCGTACTGGCTGTGCTGATCGAAGCGCCCGACAGGCACGGTGCTGTCCAGCATGAACGCGTACGCAAGCACAACGTAATGTGTGCCGATGCCGTTTTCCGCCGCGAAGTTGTCCGGATAGTGATGCTCGTAGACGCCGACGAAGCGTGCAGCCGCGCGCTGCATGCCCGCGATGCCGAGCTCTGTTTCGACGATGCGCGTGAACGCGGCGTCGAGCCATTCGTCCTTGTGGATGCGTCCGCCCGGCACGAACCACTTGCCGCGCGCCGGGCGATTGCGTCGTTCGCCCACAAGCACGCGGCCGTCGGCGTCGGCGACGATGAGGTCGATCCCGACAAGCGGTGCGAGCCGCACCACCTCGAGGAATTCGGTAGGCGACAGCATGGACGAGCGGATCCGTGGGGTGGCGGTCGTGTCGATATGATTGTCTCGAGCGCAGCCGTTGCGCGCGCGGCGCATGACAATCAGGCGTCGCGTTCATCAGCAGTCTAGGCGGCTCAAAATCGCGTTGCACTGTCCAGAGCCGCCTAAGTCTCGCTATCGTGGGCCAAGATGCGAGCCCTGGCCCACGCCCTCAAGGCTTCGGCGCGACGTAGCCCGCGGGCGTGACGGCAATCGATCTGGCGACGTCGGCGTTGTCCGACACCACATACACGGGCGATTCGGTCAGGCGCAGCGGGAGCATGCCGTCGTTGTAAGTCATGGCGGTCGGGTTGCCCATCATGTCGAACACGCTCACCTTGCCCGAGCGCCCGCGCGCGTCCACCTGAAGCGTGTAGTTCGTCGCGCGCGTGGCGTCGAACCCGGTCTTCGCGCTCCAGCGCGCGTTGTCGTGGCTCCACAACGCCGTGATCACCTTGCCGCCGCCCGGACGTGCGAACGCGTAGGCGTAGACGCCTGCGGGCGTGCCGCGCAGCGGCCCGAGCGTATACGTACCGTCGATCAGCCGCGTCATGGTCGCGACAGCGAGCGCGGCCGGCTTCGGGCTGATGTTCGACGCGCCGTACATGCCCTTCGGATGCTCGAGTTCGAAGAACACGCCATAGCCTGGCGTCGTCTCCGGCATGTCCGCACCATAGAAGACGAACGTGGTGTCCGCGCCTTCGCCGAGCAGGATCAGATGCGCGCGCGCCACGACCGCGCCCTGCGCATAGAGCGTTTGCGCGTCGGGATAGTTGGCCGCGTAGTTCGTCCCGATGTCGTAACTAATTCCGGTTTCGGTCACGAAGAGCGGGGCGCCCGGCTTGAGCACGTCGCGCATCGTCGTGCGCAGCTCGCGCATGGCTTCGGGCAGCGAAAGCGTGCCTTTTTCGGGTGCGCCGTACAGACGCTCCGGCGGATGCGAAGGGCTCGTGCCGAAATCGTAGTAGCCGTGGATCGTCACGCCATCGATATATTTAGCAATGCCAAGCGGTGCGAACTTCTTGAGCCACTCCGTGTTGCCCTGCACGCCTGCATAGGTCGGGCCCATCACGATCGCCGTCGGGTCGGTGGCGTGTATGCCCTCGTAGACGGTCTTGTAGAGATCGACGAAATGCGCGTCCGTGTCTTTCCACGGCAGCCCGCCGTCCTTGTCGGGCTCCCATGTCACCTGATAGTAGTTGTGCGCCTGGCGCGGGAAGACGCGTGCACGGATGCGTGCGGACTCAGTGCCTACGCGCGACATGTATTCGCGCAACTGGGCCAGTGACGAAGGCACGTAGCTGTGGGTCTCCTGGCCGTTCGGACTCGCCCACCCGGGAAAGCCGTCGAGCGTGATCAAGCGCATGATGTCGCCGGGCTTGAACTGGAGATCGAGCTGGGAGGCGGCAGCGTCGAACGTATTCGGACCTTTGGGCTCCATGACGTACCAGCCCCGCTTGTCGTTGGCCCACGCCAGACCGAGGTCGGTGTAGAGCGGACGCAGGCCGTCGCCGCCGCAGCAGTGCTGTCCGGGCGCGATATATGCTGAACCTTGCCCACCGAAGCGGTGCAGGTCCTGGCGCGCGAAGGTGGGTGCAGGAAGTGCTGCGCTCACGTCGGGCAGCACGCCGAACGTGGTGATACCGGCCGGCCGGGTGCCGCGCTGGGGCAAACCCGTAGAGGGCTGCGAAGCCAGCGACGCCGAAAACGCGAAGTAGCCTGCCGGGAGCATCGTGCAGGCGAGCCACGTGACGCGCGGGCCGGCCGCCACGGCGAAGCTGCCGCTTGCCTGGGGGCGGCTCCACGTGTCGGCGATTTGCCATTGCACCTTGTCGTCGCGGGTGGCATTCGTTGTTACGACGATACGCACACCTTTACCGCGCGCGAAGAGGCGCGTGCCGTCGCTGCCGGGCGTATCCGCTGAGATGACGTCATTGCCGTCCTCAGTTGCAGCACTGCCGGCGACGCTCCTGCAAACGGGCGCATCGGCGGCGCGGCAACGCGTCGCCGGCAACATCACGCCGAGAACGCCGAGCGCGAGCGTTGCTGCCGGTACCCATGAAAAAGCGCGCGAGCCGCGCGCGGAACGAGGGTTTACGAGTGCGGACGCAAGGGCTGGGCGCAATGTCATTGGCAGGTTCCTCACAGCATGAAAGGGTAAGCCTAGTTGTTCAAGCAAGTCATTTGACGCCAGCCTCCAGGCTTTTCGCGCAATTTCTCCTGGAAGCGCCGCGCGAGAGTTGTGCAGTGCTCGCGGAGCCCAATCATATAAAGCGGCTTTTTGTGAATTTTTTTATTGTGCGCCGCAAACAGGATTTAACAGGTTTAAAATGCGCTTCGCATGCTCGAAATCGGAGCCCAAAGCTTCTTAAACATCATTTAATCAGACGAATCGACTTGCAGTCTTTTATTGGCCGTTCACTTCCATCCCATGCGTACGCATCGATCGGAAGGCGTCGAATGATTTTGTAGTAACAAAGGCGAAAATACCTGCCTGTAACGGTTATCCGGCACTATTGCCGATTTGATGTAATCGAACCAATTGCCTTTCACGCAGTTTGCTTTTTGGCACTTAGCTTGGCGCCCAATCTTCTAATCGGTCCTCGACCGGACTAAATGCGCCAATGTCTCGCCAGTTTCGGTCAGTCGTCGTTGCGGGGATTTTTCTCTGCATATGATGCACTGCACATGGAATGCTATCGAAATGCTATTACCGGGACTTTTCGCTTGGTACGGGGGATTGTTTAGGGGAAAAGCATGGCGTACGCAAGTCTGGATTTGCCGTCGTTCAGCCGCCCGCATCTAGTGACCGCGGGCATCAGTCGAGAGGTGCGTCATATCGCAATTCTGCTGTTCGATGGTTGTTCGCTCCTCGGCGCCGGTATTGTGGCTGAAGTGTTTCATGTAGCGAACGAACTCTCGACGGACACCGCTCGCAGCTCACCTTACGATGTAAGCATCCTTTCGGCCGATGGCGGCAACGTAACGTGCTCGTCTTCGGTACGGGTCTGGACAGATGGACTCGATGCACGCCACTACGTCGGTTTCGACGCGCTGTTCGTGGCGGGTGGAAAGGGCGCGTTCGCGGCCGCCAACGACGAACGTCTCGTCGCATGGCTGCGTCGTGTGCATGCGAATACCGGCACCATTCGTCCGATTGGTGAAGGCCGCTCACTGCTCGAAGCCGCGAGTCTGTGCGGCCAGCGCACGCAGCACGAGTTCGGCTCGTATGCGATGCAAACGGGACGCGAAGAAGCGGGCGGCGACGCCGGCGACCGGCTCGAGTCGATGAAGAGCGCGCTCACGCTCGTCAAGCGCGACCTGGGCGTGGATGTTGCGCGAGCCGTGACTGAGCGGCTCATGCCCGATTCGGGCGGCAACCTGTTGCCGTTTCTCGGCGATGCGCTTGGCAGCGCACCGGCTGACAAAGTGCGTGCAGCGGCGCGTTGGCTGCAGGAGAACTGTCAGCGGGCCATTTCGATAGCGGACGCGGCGCAGGTCGCCGCCATGAGCGAGCGTAACTTTCTGCGCCGCTTCAAGCTGGAGATGGGCATCACGCCTTCTGATTACTTACTGCATGCGCGCCTTGCAATTACCTGCAGCCTGCTCACCGATTCGGAGTTGCCGGTCGACAAGATCGCGCGCCGCACCGGCATGGGCAACGGCGACCGCCTCGCCAAGATCTTTCGCAAGCGCATGATGATTTCGCCCACCGAATACCGCGAGCAAAGCCGCCGCGAGGCCGGCGTAGCTGTCTCGTAACGCCGCGGTAACAACGGTCGCACTTCGTTACAAACGGGGTCGCTATTCGCGAGCCGAAGTGATCCTGCCCGATATGAAGGAGTCCGAAGATGAATGAAAGGTCATCGATTCATGAAGGACAAAGTCAAGCCCGTGCAGAAAGCGAGCCGGGTCCAGCGCGCGAAGGCACGACGCCTTGCACGCGCATCGTGCCGGTAGTGCTGGCGGGCGGTTCCGGTACACGTTTGTGGCCGATGTCGCGCGAACAATTCCCTAAGCAGCTAATTGGTGTGGTGGGCAGCGATACGCTGCTGCAAGCAACCGTGCATCGCCTCGACGGCTTTTCGTCAGAGTGGCAGGTTGCGAGTTCGCCAATCGTCGTATGTGGCGAAGAACACCGCTTCGTGATCGTCGATCAGTTGCGTGCGTGCGGCATGGACGCGCGGCTCGTGGTCGAGCCGGCGCGGCGTGACACGGCGCCGGCGCTCACACTCGGCGCGGCGCTCGCGTGCGCGAACGGCGACGACGCGATTCTCATCGTGATGCCGTCGGACCATGCGATCACCGATCTGGACGCCCTGCAACGCGCGCTTGAATGCGCAGCGCGCCATGCGCAGCGCGGCGCGATCGTCACGCTGGGCGTGCCGCCGCGTTCGCCCGAAACGGGGTTTGGTTACATCCGCGTCGGCGAGGCGATCGCCGACGGCGCCCACCGTATCGACGGCTTCGTCGAAAAGCCCGCGCCTGAACTCGCCGCGCAATACATCACGCAGGGCGGCTACTGGTGGAACAGCGGCATCTTCGTGATGCGTGCGAGCGTTTGGCTCGATTCGCTGCGCGCACTCCAGCCCGACATGCATGCAGCGTGCCTTGCCGCGTTCGTCGATGGCCAGCAAGACGGCCCCGTGTTCCGGCCGGCCCCCGACGCCTTCAAGCGCGCCCCGTCCGACTCGATCGATTACGCGGTCATGGAGCGGCTATCGGGCAGCAACGGCTGGACGCCCGAGGGCGTGGTGGTTGCGCTCGACGCGGGTTGGTCCGACCTCGGCTCGTGGGACGCTGTGTGGGCCGCGATGGAAAAGGACGAAGACGGCAACGTCGGACGCGGACGTGTGGTGTTCGAAGGCGCGGTGGCGACTTACGCGCATTCCGACGGCAGGCTCGTGGCTTGCGTGGGTACGTCGAACCTCGTGGTGGTCGAAACGGCAGATGCGGTGCTCGTCGCCGACCGCTCGAAGGTGCAGGACGTGAAGGGGCTCGTTGCGCGCATCAAGGCGGAGCGCGCACCCGAGGCGGATTCGCATCGCAAGGTGCAACGTCCATGGGGCTTCTACGATTCGATCGATTCGGGCGAGCGCTTCCAGGTCAAACGCATCGTCGTCACGCCGGGCGCGCGGCTCTCGCTGCAACTGCATCACCATCGTGCCGAGCACTGGACAGTCGTGCGCGGCACCGCGCTCGTCACTCGTGGTGAGGAATCCTTTCTTATGACGGAAAACGAGTCCACTTACATTCCGCTCGGTGTGCGCCACCGGCTGGAAAACCCAGGCAAGGTGCCGCTCGAAATCATCGAGGTGCAGTCGGGAGCGTATCTGGGAGAGGACGACATCGTCCGTCTCGACGATACGTACGGCCGCTGCGGTTGAGGGCAGCGGTACGGCCAGCAGGGAGAAAAAAGGGAGAAAGCATGCGCGAGCTACAAAATCTGATGGCGAGAGTGCTCGACGTATCTGCCGTAATGATCGGCGCCAGCGTGGCTTCGGAGATCCGCTTCGAAGATATCGTGCCGCGCGGCGTGAACGAAGCCTTCGTGCTGCTCTCCGCGGCCTTCGCGCTCGTGATCTTTCCGGCGTTCGAGCTTTACCAGTCGTGGCGCGGCCGCTCCAAGGCGCTGCTCGCGGGCCAGGTGTCGCTTGCGTGGCTCGTGGTGCAGGGCTGCGCGCTGATCTCGATGTATTCGACGATGCATCATGTCGACGTCGTTTCGCGCCTGTGGTTCGCTTACTGGACGGCTCTTGCAGGCGGCTTGCTCATTACGTGGCGCTTCCTTGCGCACGGCGTGCTTTCGCACATGCGGCGCGCGGGCATGAATCTTCATCAGGTCGCCATCGCGGGTTCCGCTTCGCAGTGCGACGAGATTGTGCGGCGCATCGATGCGGAGCCAGGCTCCGGCTTTCGGGCGAGCGCGCTCTACAACACCATGCCGCAATCGGCGAGACCCGCGAGCGAGAAAGACGCGCCGGTGTGCGACACGATCGAGGCGCTCGCGCAGCACATCCGTGAGCATGACGTGCACGAGTTGTGGCTCGCCCTCTCGCTTGCCGAGGAACGCACCGTGGTGCGGCTCGTGAGCGAGTTTCGCAACGACCTCGTGAACATCCGCTTCATTCCGGACGTGCGCTCGCTGGCCCTGTTCGACACCAGTACGGTGATCGAGCTGCTTGGCGTGCCCGCGATCAACCTCGTCGCCTCGCCGTTGCCCGCGAGCGCGCAGTTCAAGAAGGCCATGTTCGACCGGGTGTTCGCAACGCTTGCGCTCGTGAGCCTCATGCCGCTTCTCATCGGCATTGCCATTACGGTGAAGTTTTCCTCGCCTGGGCCGGTGTTGTTCAGGCAGCGCCGCAAGGGCGCCGACGGCCGCGTGTTCACAATCTACAAGTTCCGCACGATGCGCGAGCACAAGGAAGCACCGGGCACGGTGAGCCAGGCGAAGCGCGACGATCCGCGCGTGACGCGTCTCGGCGCGTTCCTGCGCCGCACGAGTCTCGATGAACTGCCGCAGTTCTACAACGTGCTGCGCGGCGACATGTCCGTGGTCGGACCGCGCCCGCATGCGCTCGAGCACGACGATCTTTATCAGAGCGTGGTGAAGGGCTACATCAACCGCTATCGCATCAAGCCCGGCATTACCGGCTGGGCGCAGGTCAATGGATTTCGCGGCGAGACCGATCGCCTCGAAAAGATGGAAATGCGCGTAGCACACGATCTGTATTACCTCGGCCATTGGTCGTTCTGGCTCGACATGCGCATCATCGCGGCCACGATCGTTCACGGGCTGGTTGGCCGCAACGCGTACTGAGCGCTGCGGCGCATTCGAGCAAGCATCACCAGCAAGCAACACCAGGTTTCGGGAGAAGCAAGATGGCGATGAATTATGACGGCGCTTACTATGGCGCAGCAGGCGCCGACGAGCGATACCTAGGCGACTACCTGCAAACGATGGTGGCGAACTGGCGCGCCATCGCGATCGTGACGCTCGCCGTCACGCTGCTGGGCGCGGCCTATGCGTTCCTCGCCACGCCGACCTATCGGGCCGACGTGCTGTTCCACCTCGTCGACAAGGGCGACGCCAGCAAGAAGGACAGCAGCCTGCCGCCGCTCACGGGCATGTTCGACGAGAAGTCGACCGCGAACGGCGTGATCGAAATGCTGAAGTCGCGCAACGTAACCGAGGAAACGGTGCGCAAGCTCCACCTCGACATTTCGGCGCGGCCGCGCGAAATGCCCGTGATCGGCGGCATGCTCTCCGGCATCCTGGGCTCGCCCTGGGCGCAGAAGCTGCCCGGGTTCATACGACCGTCCGGCTATGCATGGGGCGGCGGCGACATCAAGGTATCGCGCTTCGATACGCCCGAGGCGATGTATGAGCGCGACTTCACGATCGTCGCCGGCGAAGAGCCCGGCACCTTCACGCTGCGCGACCCCGACGGCATTCCGCTTCTGCAGGGCCGCGTGGGCGAGGACGTGAGCGCGAACACGTCGGCCGGGCCGATCGCGCTGCACGTCGACAGTTTGAGCGGGTCACCCGGAACGCCTTTCCTGCTCACGCGCGCCTCGACGCTGACCACTGTCGACCGGCTGGAGAATTCGCTGCAGATCCAGGAAGTCGGACTGCAGTCCGGCGTGATCCGCGCGAGTCTCGAAGGCCACAACAGCAAGACGACGGCCGCGATCCTCAACAACGTGGCGCACGAGTTCATCAAGCAGGACATCGCGAGCCGTTCAGCGGAAGCGGAACACATGCTCGCGTTCCTCGACGACCAGCTGCCGCAACTGCGCTCGCAGGTCGACGCGGCCGAGCAGAAGTACAACAAGTTCCGTAACGAGCACGGCACCGTCGATCTCGGCGAAGAAAGCCGGCTGCTGCTCCAGCAGGTGAGCGACAACAAGATCCGTCTCGAAGACCTGCGCCAGCAACGCGCGGAACTCGCGCAGCGTTTCACCGAGCACCACCCGGCCGTTCAGGCGCTCGACGCGCAGATCGGCACGCTGCAAGCGGCGCAGTCGCAGCTCACGCGTAATGTGGCGCAACTGCCGGACACGGAACAGTCCGCCGTGCGCCTCTTGCGCGACGTGCATGTGAGCACGGAGCTTTACACGAGCCTCCTGAACAGCGCGCAGCAACTGCGTGTGGCGCGCGCGGGCCAGGTAGGCGACGTGCGCGTGGTCGATTTCGCCGAGGCGCCGGATGATCCCGTGCGTCCGAAGAAGCTGCTCGTGATCGCGCTCGCGATCGGCGCGGGGCTCGTGCTGGGCGTGCTCGTCGCGTTCGTGCGCAAGTCGCTGTACGGCGGCGTGGAGCGCCCGGACGAGCTCGAAGCCGCACTCGGCGTGCCGGTCTTCGCCGTGGTGCCGCGCAGCCCGCAACAGTTGCGGCTGCAGCATCACGTCACCTTGCGCCGGCGCGGGCTGCACGTGCTCGCCCAGCAGAACCCGCAGGACGTCGCGGTGGAAGGCGTGCGCAGCCTGCGCACCTCGCTGCAGCTCACGCTCAACGATGCGCGCAACAACATCGTGATGCTCACGGGCTCGCGGCCCGACATCGGCAAATCGTTCCTCTCGGTCAATCTCGCTGCGCTGGTCGCCTCGGTGAACAAGCGCGTGCTGATCGTCGACGGCGACATGCGGCGCGGCGACGTGCACTCGCACTTCGGCATTGCGCACCAGCCGGGTCTCTCCGACGTGCTGCTCGGCGCCGATCTGGACCAGGCGATCCAGCACGAGGTGCTGCCTGGACTCGACGTGCTCGCCAAGGGCTCGCTGCATTCGCATCCGTCCGAGCTGCTGATGAGCCCGCGCTTCGAGTCGCTGCTCGAAGAACTGGGGGCGCGGTATGACCTCGTGATCGTCGATACGCCGCCGGTGCTCGCGGTGACCGACTCGACCGTGATCGGACGCTACGCGGGCACGACGCTGCTCGCGATCCGCCATGGCCGCCACCCGATTTCGGAGCTCGAGGAGACGGTCAAGCGCCTGCGCATTGGCGGCGTGAATCTGCGCGGCGTGCTGCTCACCGACGTGCCGAAGACCGGCGCATTCATCGGCGGCGGGTATCGCGGCGGTTACTACGGTTACGAAAGCGTTTCAGGGTAGTAGCAGGGTAACAGCAGGTTGACGGCCGGTTTTCGGGCCGCCCGTCGATGGTGAAAACCACCGAATCCCATTTCGCGCACGCGAGGAGAGAACGATGGCAATGGCTCGTAAAGTTGCTTTGATTACCGGCATCACCGGTCAGGACGGTTCGTATCTGGCAGAACTGCTTTTGAACAAGGGCTATGAGGTGCATGGCATCAAGCGCCGCTCATCGCTCTTCAACACGGACCGCATCGATCACCTGTATCGCGATGCACACGACTCGGAGCCCGGCATCCACCTGCATCACGGCGAAATGACCGACACCACGGCCTTGTTGCGGGTGGTCCAGGAGATCGCGCCCGATGAAGTCTACAACCTCGCCGCGCAGAGCCACGTGGCCGTGTCGTTCGACGAGCCCGAGTACACCGCGAACGCGGACGGCCTCGGCACACTGCGCATTCTGGAAGCGATCCGCATTCTCGGCCTCGCGAAGAAAACGCGCTTCTACCAGGCTTCGACGTCCGAGCTGTACGGGCTCGTGCAGGAGGTGCCGCAGCGCGAAACCACGCCGTTCTACCCGCGTAGCCCGTATGCGGTCGCGAAACTGTTCGCCTACTGGACCACGGTCAACTACCGCGAGGCCTACGGCATCTACGCGTGCAACGGCATTCTCTTCAACCACGAGTCGCCGCAGCGCGGCGAGACTTTCGTCACGCGCAAGATCACGCGTGCGATTGCCCGCATCGCCGTCGGGTTGCAGAAGGAACTGTATCTCGGCAACCTCTCGGCCATGCGCGACTGGGGCCATGCGCGCGATTACGTCGACATGCAGTGGCGCATGCTCCAGCAGGAGAAGCCCGAGGACTTCGTGATCGCGACGGGCGTGCAGTACAGCGTGCGCGACTTCGTGCGCGCGGCGGCGGCGGAACTGGGCATCACGGTGCGTTTCGAGGGCAGCGGTGTCGATGAGGTCGGCATTGTCGACCACGTCGACTCGCGTGAGATGCGGCTCGAAGCAGGTCAGGTGATCCTGCGTGTCGACCCGCGCTACTTCCGCCCGGCCGAGGTCGAGACGCTGCTTGGCGACGCCTCCAAGGCGCAGGAGAAGCTGGGCTGGAAGCCCGCCACCTCGTTCCAGGCGCTCGTCAAGGAAATGGTGCGAGCCGACTATCAGGCCGCCCGGCGCGACGCGCTCGTCACGCTGGCCGGCTTCAAGGCTCTCGAACATCACGAGTGAGATGCCATGGACAAGAACTCCCGAATCTTCGTTGCCGGCCACCGCGGCATGGTGGGCTCAGCGCTCGTGCGCGCGTTGCAGGCGCACGGCTACCATAACCTCGTCACGCGTCCCCACTCGGAGCTCGACCTCACCGATCAGGCCGCGGTCGACGCCTTTTTCGAAGGCGAGCACATCGACGCGGTGCTGCTCGCGGCCGCGCGCGTGGGCGGCATCCTCGCGAATTCGACGCAGCCCGCACAGTTCGCCTGGGATAACCTGGCGATCGAGACCAACGTGATCCGGGCGTCGTACAACGCGGGCGTGCAGCGCCTCGTGTTCTTCGGCTCGTCGTGCATTTATCCGCGCGAATGCCCGCAGCCGATCCGCGAAGCCTATCTGCTCACCTCGCCGCTCGAGCCGACCAACGAGGCCTATGCGATCGCGAAGATCGCGGGCCTGAAGCTCTGCGAAGCGTACAACCGCCAGTACGGCACGCATTTCGTCTCGCTCATGCCGACCAACCTGTACGGCCCCAACGACAACTACGACCTCGGCAGCAGCCATGTGCTGCCCGCGCTGATCCGCAAGGCGCACGAGGCGCGCAGCAACGGCCAGCGCACGCTGACGGTCTGGGGTTCGGGCAGGCCGCGCCGCGAGTTCCTGCACGTCGACGATCTCGCCGATGCGACGATCTTCGTGCTCGAGCACGAGACCGGCGACGGCGTGTACAACGTCGGCGTCGGCGAAGACCTGTCGATCCGCGACCTCGCGCAGCGCGTGTGCGACGTGGTGGGCTTCGAAGGCGAACTGGTATTCGACTCGACCAAGCCCGACGGCACGCCGCGCAAGCTGCTCGACGTTTCGCGCCTCGGCGATCTGGGCTGGCACGCGCACATCGGCCTCCAGGAGGGGCTCGCCCGCACCTACGACGACTTTCTGCAAACCCAGGCCGCGCCGGCGTACGAGGCGGGCATGCGGGCTTGATGTGGCCTGACGGGACCGATGGCTTTCAAACGATCGGCTCAAAAGGACGAAAGGGAAGAGGCGTCTGGTTGGTGGTGGGCGTCGTGCGCGGACCGGATGCACGACGCCCGCTTTTTTTCGCTCGGCGCGCGAGACGATTAAAAGCGGTAGACAAGCAGCTCAAAAGCAGTACAGGGACGGAAGCGACGCAATGAGAATCCTGATCTACGGACTGAATTACGCGCCCGAAGTCACAGGCGTCGGCAAATACACGGCCGAAATGGCGGAGCTGCTCGCGGCGCACGGCCATGAGGTGCGCGTGATCTGCGCGCCGCCTTATTACCCGCAGTGGCGCGTGCATGAAGGCTATCGCGCGGGGCGTTACCAACACGAAACGTTGCGGGGCGTGAGCGTCTGGCGTGCGCCGCTGTGGGTGCCGGCACAGCAGGGCGGCTTCAAGCGCATCGTGCATCTGGCGAGTTTCGCGCTCTCGTCGCTGCCGCTTCTCGTGCGACTCGCGGCGTGGCGGCCCCAGGCCGTCATGCTGATCGTGCCGACGCTCTTCTGCGCGCCCGGCGCACTCATGCTCGCGCGCGCCGTCGGCGCGCGCAGCTGGCTGCATATTCAGGACTTCGAAGTCGATGCGGCATTCGATCTGGGGCTTCTGCGCGGCGGCCAGGGGTCGCGTCTCGGGCGCGGCGCTCTCGCCGGCGAACGCTGGCTGCTGCGGCGCTTCGACGTCGTCTCGTCGATTTCGGCGCGCATGGTCGAGCGCGCCATCGACAAGGGCGTAGACGCCGCGCGCGCCGTGTGCCTGCCGAACTGGGTCGACACCGAGGCGATCTTCCCGCTGCCGTATCCGAGCGCGTTCCGGCGGCGCCTCGGCATCCCGCAGGACAACACCGTCGTGCTGTACTCGGGGAACATGGGGGCGAAGCAGGGCATCGAAATTCTCGCGGACGTCGCAATGGCGCTCGCCGCGCGGCCCGATATCAGCTTCGTGTTCTGCGGCGACGGCGCGGCCAAGCGGGAGCTGATGGCGCGTTGCGAGCCGCTCTCGAACTGTCATGTGCTGCCGCTGCAGCCGTCTTCGATGCTCAACGAACTGCTGAACGTGGCCGATATCCACGTGCTGCCGCAGCGCAACGACGCCGCCGACCTCGTGATGCCCTCGAAGCTCACCGGCATGCTCGCGAGCGGCCGTGCGGTGGTCGCCATGGTGCGGCGCGGCACGAGTCTCTTCGACGTGGTCTCGGACCACGGAATCGTGGTGCCCCCAGAGGACAGCGAGGCGCTCGCTGCGGCGATCGTCGATCTGGCCGGCGACCCCGCGCGCCGTGCCGGGCTTGGCCGTACCGCGCGGCGCTACGCGAAGCGCATGCTGTCACCGCAAGCGATCTTCGGTGTGCTCGAAGCGAGGCTTGCCGGGCTCGCGGGCGAGGTTGCCGAGCCGGCGGGCCAGACGCAGGTCGAGCTGCAGACCGCGGCAAGTGGCCCTTCTTCTTCGACACAGCAAGCTGCGGGTCAATCTGCGAATCTGAATCAACCTGCGAGTCATGCAGGCAAAGGCGGATCGACGTTGCCGGAGGTCGAGCAGTCCGATGTGTGAGCGACTGCGCCCAGGGCCGCGAGGGTGGCCTTGGGCTGTCCCCGACCGCTAGCGGAGCTTACCAGGGCGACTTGTAGAGTTCGGAGTTGGACTGGTCCGGCGACCCGTACGGGCTGCCATACGGATTGCCGTAGACCTGCGCAGTTGGCGAGGTTTGGCTGGCGCCGTAGTCATAGCCGGCCGCTGAGCGCTTGCCCCCTGCACCGCCCCCGCCGGTGCTCCTCGCCACCGAATTGCCGGCGCGCGACATGCCGTTCGCGCCGATCCTGCTGTGGCTCGCGGCGCCCCTGCCGCCTGCGCTCGAAGCGCTGCTTCTGTCGCCCCTGCCGCCGTTGGCGCTCGCCGCGCTCGCGGCGTAATCCCCAGGCGTCACGACGTGCATGTGCTTTTCGTTCGTGAGCGCGTCTCGCGCGTCGTCTGGCGAAGCGCCGTTGCTGCTGTACGGGGTCACGCTGTACGGGTTGTCCGAAGTGCCCGGACCGCCGAGCAGGCGCTGTTCGTCGAGTTGCTGGCGCTGCACGGCGTTGGCGGGGGTGTCGCCCCGGCCGCTTTGGCTACTCTGGTCACTCGCGGCAGCGGGGGAGCCACCGGTGGCGGCGCCGTACGCGGTGTTCTGCGCACACACCGCGCACGGCCATGCGGCGCACGCGGCTTGCAGCGCGGCGGCGAGGACGTAAGGCGCAACTTGATGACGATAAGAGCTGGACATGGCATGGATCCCGCGCGCCGCGAACGATGCGGCGTCAAGCCTTCATGTTGCCCACGCGGCGTCGCGCCGCTGCGCCAAAACCCCTGCCGTGTCGGCCACGCGTGCGAGGCGCTGCGGTGGCCGCCCGATAATGAAATCGTGGCTTGATGCGTCCCGCTATGCGGGCCGCCGGGCTTGCAACCCGCAGGAAGCCAACAGGAACCGACCCGGATGGGCAAGGAGCGTTCATGACGGAAGCGGTCGAAGGTTTAGGGACCCGCAAAGGGAGCGCCGGCGCGGCCGGGCGCAGGGAAGGGGCGGGCGAAGCGCCGCCCGCAGGCATCGTGCCGCCACAAGCCGCCAATGACGCACGAGCCGCGGAAATCCGCGTGATCGATTTGAGTCGCGCGGGCAAGGGCAACTACGTCGCGCGCCGGGGCAAGCTCGTGCAGGCCGCGTGGTATCTGGTCGAGACCTGCGTGCTCGACAACCGCCTGCTGCCGCTTTCCGCGCTGCGCGTGGGCTTGCTGCGCCTGTTCGGCGCGAAGATCGGCCAGGACTGCCGCCTCGTCCATCCCATGCGCGTGAAGGCGCCGTGGAATCTGGAAATGGGCGACAACTGCTGGATCGGTGTGGACGTGTGGATCTACAACCAGGCGCCCATCCGCATCGGCTCGAACGTTTGCCTTTCGCAGGGCGCGTTTCTCAGCGCCGGTTCGCACGACATGCGCACGAACATGGATCTGCACGTCGCGCCGATCGTGATCGAGGACGGCGCGTGGGTCTCGTCGAAATGCGTGGTGCAGATGGGCGTGACGATCGGGCGCTCGGCGGTCGTCACGCCGCTCTCGGTCGTGCATCGCTCGCTGGAAGCCGGCGGCGTGTATGGCGGCAATCCGTGCCGCTTTATCCGCTGGCGTTTCGAGGAAAGCCAGCCGCCCCAGGCATAAGGGCAGCGCGAGGCTGGCTCGTTTCAAGCAGATTCATTCGTCGCACGAGCAGGCCCGAAGGCCTGCTCATACTCATACGAACCCCACCGTCTAGTACCCGCCGTAACCCACCGCCCGGCCCGCCGCGGCTGCCTGCGTACTCGGCAGGATCAGGTTGATGACGCGGCTCCACTTCACGAGCGCCGACGCATCGACGAATACGACATCGTTCGGCTGCAACTCGAACTCGTCGGCCGTGGCCATGGCTTCCGGCGACGACGCGTCGAGGTGGAAGACCTGACGGTGTCCCTCCTTCTGCCCGCGCACCACGTACACCTGCGAGGCGTCGCCCGAACCCTGGCTGACGCCGCCTGCGTTGCCAAGCGCGTCGTTCAGCGAGAGGTGGCCGTTATCGAACGGCAAGGGCCCCGGGTGTCCGACTTCGCCCAGCACGAACACGCGGCTTTCGTTCGCCGAATACACGCGCACGAGGTCGCCGTTCTGCAGCAGGATCTTGTCCGGGTTCACGCCCTTCTTGATCATGTCGGGAATGTTCACCAAGGTCGTCTTGTCGCCGCGCGTCACGCTAACCCGCGAGCGGTCGCCGTTCGCCGTGAAGCCGCCCGCGCGGTTGATCGCCTCGGGCAGCGACATCGTCATGTCGTTGAGCACCATGAGCCCGGGCGTGCGCACTTCGCCGTCCACGTACACGCGCCGGCTGCGGTACGATTCGATGCGCAGCGTCACCTGGGGTTTGTTCAGGTAGTAGGCGAGCTTCTTCGCCACCAGGTCGCGGGCTTGCATCTCGGTGAGCCCCGCGACGTGGATCGGACCCACGTAGGCCACCTGGATCGCGCCGGACGAGTCGACGGTATAGCCCGACTGCACCTGGCTTGCGCTCTGGTCCTGCTGCCCGTTGCCGCCGCCGCCGCCGTTCGTCGGCAGATTCATCTCGGGGTGATCCCACACGACGATGCTCAGCACGTCGCCGGGCCCGAGCGCGTACGGCTTCGGCGTACCGAACAGCGTCTCGACGTTCGCCGGGACAGTCGTCGGTCTCGACGCCGCTTCCTTCGCGACCAGTTCGTTGTTGATCTCAATAAGCGCGCCCGGTGGCGGTTGATCCCCGTTGCCGCCCGTACGCGCGGCGCCGGTCGCGGCCTTCGCCTGCGTGACGCTCGACGGCGCCTGCATCCCAGGCGAGAGCCCACAGCCCGAAATCAATGCCGCGGTCGCGGCCATGGCCACGATCGCCGCCAGGGCCGCCCGTGCGCGGGCCACCGACAATCTGCGCAAACTGGGCGCGGGCTGCTTTACAGGCTGCTTCACAGTCTGCTCCGCGGTTACGTCGACGGTCTCGCCGCCAGAACAATCAGGTCTACTGTTTAACATAGTGTCGCCCCCTTACTAACAGGATTCGCACATCGCCACGAAAGTGCAACGCGGGCTCATCGTTCGAATCGTTATGACGCTTGCGCCGCGTTGCTTCGTCACCCCTGCCAATCCCTACCATTTCCGCTATCTGATGCCGCCTTTTTTCGCTTATTCAGCCTGCTCCGCGGGCTCGCCCTGCGCCATGGCGCTCATCGGGCGCCCTCGGTGAAATCGCGCGCCAGCGTGCAAAGGATGTTCCTGCAACAAGCCCAGCAGCGAGCGCACCATGCCATCCATCGCGAAGCGCGCGTCGAACGTGCGCCGCGCCTGAGCGCGCATGGCGTTGCGCGCGCGCTCGTCGAGTGCCCGCCATGAGGCGAAGTTGCGCTGAGTGCCGGCGATCGTGTCGGGCGCAACGAACCCCGCGCCGTCCTCGTCGATCTCGCGCCAGACGCCGACCTTGTCCGAGACCAGTGCGGGCAGCCCGCACGCCAGCGCCTCCGCCACGGAAACGCCGAAGTTCTCCTGGTGCGAAGGCAGCACGAACACGTCGCTAGCAAAAAACGCGCCCCACTTCAGGTTGCCCTGCAGCATGCCCGGCCAGCTGATGCGGTGCGTAATGCCGTGCGACTGCGCCATCGCTAGCAGCGCGGGTTGCCAGTTGCCCTTGTCGGGCCCCGCGATCAGCAGATGCGCATCTGGCGTTTCGCGCGCATGGTCGGCGAACGCGTGAACCAGCACGTCGCAACCCTTTTTCGGGTGCAGACGCCCGAGAAACAGCACGATGCGCTTGTTACGCAAATGCGGCGACTCCTGCAGGAAGGCTTCGCGCAACGTGTCCGGGTCCTCGTTGGGCGCATTGGTGCCGAACGGCACAACGCGTTCGTTGGCGCGGTACAGCCAGAACGATTCGCGCGCGAGCAGGCGTTCTTCGTCGGTCGTGAAAATCACGGCGGAGGCGTCGCGCAGCACGCGGAAATCGGCCCATGGCCAGTACGCCCATTTCTTCAGATGCTTGACCGGATAAGTGGCTTTGAACCACGGGTCGAGCATGCCGTGCGTGTACACGTAGTACGGCAGCTGGGCGTGGCGCAGCGCGCGCCACGCGCCGAAGCCGTGGTATTGCCAGAGCCCATGCACGATCGCCGCGTCGAAGCGCCTCGCGTTCGCGCGCAGCCACGGCACGTAGCCGGCGCAGTAGCCGTAGTGCCCGCGGCCTGGGCCCAATGCGTGGAGCGGCAGCGGGAATTCGCGCACATAAGGCGCGTCGATCGGGTCGAGCGACGCCACTTCGATCTGGTGATCGAGCGCCGTCATCGCGAGACCGCTCTGGCGAACGCCCTCAATCGGGCCGCCCGAACGGGGGTCGACCGTGGAAACGAGATGCAGGATTTTCATCGGGGCTCCGGAGTCGCATACGTGGTGAGCGGCACCGGCGCCGCCGCGGGCGCCGTGGGTCGGAAGGCAGGCTCGCGCCCGTAGGACGGGTGCAGGCGCTGGCGCTTGCGTTGAAGGTCAATGCGGTAATGAAGCTGCGAATACAGCGCGACGATGAGCCCGAGCGCGAGGCCGTACACGAGGCCCGAGAAACGCGTGCCGAGCGGATTGCCGCCGATCGACGCGCCCGGCAGCGCGGCGAGCACGAGCAGTGCCATGCTGAGCGGCATGAGCATCGGGTGACGCGGCGCAATGCGGCGCCAGCGTCTGAATGCGCGGCCCGCGACGATGAGCGCGACGATCACTGCGAGCGGCATGCAGCCCCCGAACACGATGCCTTCGGCGTAGAGCTGGTAGACCCAGAAGTTGTGGCCCGCCACCCAGTCGCTGGTGTTGAAGTAATCGTCCTTGCTGAAGGTCTGGTTCACGTACTGGTAGTAAATCGGCGAATAGCGGTAGAGGTGGCCATAACCCTTGCCGAACAGGACCGATTCCACCGATTCGGTGACCTGGTCGTACTGGTCGCGCATCTCCGCAATCCGCGTGACCGTGGTCGGATCGCGATCGGACTCCGAGTTCTGCGCGGCCGTCACGCGCTGCGTCCAGTGTTCCGTGATGGACGGGAAGAGCCAGGCCGTTCCCACGCCCAGCGCGACCACGAATGAAAGCGCGATGCCCGTGCGGAAAAACGATTTGATCAGATGGCTGATAGACGGCGAGGCGAGCCACGCCGCAAACATGGCGAGCAGAATGGTCGCGAGCAGCAGGCTGCGCGTGACGCTCAGCAATTCGACGACGAGCGTGGCGAGGAACACGAGCACCATCGTCATGTTGAAGCGCCGGGCGACGATGAACTGGTGCAACAGCATGGCCTGCAGCGCGAGCAGGGTCGGCGAGACGATGCGAAAACGGATGTCGGCGAGCGGCCCGCCGACTGCCAGTATGCCGAAGAAGAACGTAAACGCGAGGCCCAGCACGTTCGCGTAATAAAGCGCGCGCTGCATCTGCATGACGCGAACGGGGTGCCACGGGCGGCACATGGCCCAGTAGCCGAGCCCGAACAGCAGGAATGGCAGGATCACGCGCAGGTATTGACCAATCGGATTGTGCTGCAGCATTTGCGCAACGAGACTGCCGGCGAGGCTTGCCACGAGCGCGCCCGTCACGAACGAACGCAGCCGTGTCGGACGCGCGAAGCGCGGGCCGATCATCGCGAGGATGAGCGCGCCTGCCAGGGCCGGAATGACGGCCAGCCATTGCGCGCTGTGGCCAAACTGGGAGTCCGGTGCCTTGTAGTCGAAAGCGAGAGGCACGAGGCACACCCAGAGCCATAGTGCAGCATGTTTGTTTCGCATCGGCGTTTCTCCCGGTGCGGTGCATAGGGTCGCATACGTGGCGCAAGATTCATGCGCGCCGCAAGCGAAGGCTCGATTCAATATAAAACGCCGCAAGCGGCTTGCGCATGTGCGTGGCGGGAAGCGGCAGGGTTGTGGCGGCAGGAAAAAAATTCTGATTTGGCATGTGGTTTCCCCCACACACCTGGCCGAGAAGGGCGGGAACTTGGCGCACGCGGCACGGCGCCTGTGTCCATGATGGGGCCGGCAGGAGTAAGTTTTTCATTGTCTGCCTTGCGTAAGAATCCGGCATGGACGTAGCGAGGGAAAGGTCATGAAGCTGCTACACGGAGTGGGACCGCCGATGAAAGGACGTTCCGTCGAGCTCGACTTCGTGCGTGGCATCGCGATCTTCGTCGTGATGGGTTATCACTTCCACACGGTGCGCACGGGCCATCCCTGGGTGAGCGTGCTCGAGTACCCGCTGAAAAGCTTCGGCCACGAAGGCGTGAATCTATTCTTCACACTAAGCGGTTTTCTGGTGGGCGGGCTGCTGCTGCGCCAATATTCGCAAACGGGCCACATCGGCGCGCGCCGCTTCATCGTGCGGCGGATCTTCAAGATCTGGCCCGCGTACTACGCACTGATTTTTTTTCACCTGCTTGCCGGCCGCCATCGTCCCGATACGTTCCTCTGGCAGAACCTCACGCACATGCAGAATTACTTCGGCACCTCCATTGCGCAAACGTGGAGCCTCGCTGTCGAAGAGCACTTCTATCTGTTCCTGCCCGCGCTGCTGATCCTGCTCGCGCACTTCCGGCTGCGCGCGAATGCGCTGATCGCCGTGATGGTCGGCCTCTGCGCGATCGTGCTCGGCGCACGTTGCGTCGCGGTATCGCATGGCGATCTCGTCGGGGCGTTCAACTACACGCAGTACCGCATGGACAGCCTGCTCATCGGCGTCATACTCGCGACCGTCTACTGGATGAAGCCCGAACTCTGGCGCATGCTCGTCGCGAAGAAGCGCTGGCTGTTCGGCGCGGTGGGGCTGCTCCTCGCCTGGCTCGTGTTCGCGACGCCCGACGTCGCGCTCGACGAGAGCGTTGGCTACACGATTCAGGCCGTCGGCTTCTGCGCGCTCATCATGCTCATACTGGAGCACTCGGGCAGCCTGCGCACGACGTGGCTGTATCGCGGGCTGGCGTGGCTTGGCGTGTACTCGTACGGTATCTACCTCTGGCATTCGCTCGCGCTCGCGCCTGGCGATTACCTGATCCACAAGGCGAACGCGCTTGGCGTGCCGCCGCTCGCTGCCTGGCCGGTTGTGATCGTCGTGCAGTTCGTCATCGCTGCCACGCTGGGCTATCTCACCACGCGCGCCGTCGAGTTTCCGTTCCTGCGCCTGCGCGAGGCGATGTTCCCCGACCGGCGCGGCGCCATCCCTGCCGAGCGGAGCAACGCGAGCGCGACGGACAACAACAATGTCAAAGGCGTTGCCTGAACGAACCAGACTGGTTCGACATGCTAACTAGTTGGTGACGATTCCCTGCGCTTACACCATCGCAGCCTGCAGCGTGCGCTTGAACTGTTCGAGCGTGTTGCATGAAAGGAGGTGTTCACCCGTGGGCTGCGCGGCGTTCGAGCCGGCGCGCCAACGCTCGGCGAGCACATCGAGCGCGTGCGCGATCGTGGCGGGCTCGAGGTCGTCGAGCAGGGGTCCGAGCGCGCCGTCGCGGCAATACCAACCGATCAGGCCGTCGGCGCTGGCCACCACGGGCTTGCGGAAGCGGTACGCCTGGACGAGCACGCCGCTCATGCCGTAGTGCTGCTTATAGCCGAGCCACACGGCGTCGCAGGCGGAAAAGAGTTCGCGCTCCATCTCGTCGGAGATGAACTGGTTGAGGATCACCGGCGCGCTCGCGAGCCGCGGCGCGTGGGCGTCGATGAATGCGCGCGTTTCGTCGTCCTGCTGGCCCGCGATTACGAGGCACGGCGCGTCGGGCTTGTGCTCGAGCGCGAGCATCAGTTCGCGAATGCCCTTGCGTTCGCCGATCGCTCCGTACACGAGCAGGTAGCGCGTATGCGCATCGAGCGTCAGCTGCTCGCGCGCGATCACGGGGTCCATGCCTTCGATTTCGGGAAACGGGTCAGCCAGATAGCTGAGCGGCGCGGCGCGCCGGGGCTTCGTGGTCGCGAACCAGTCGGGCAGCGTCGGGTCGATCGTGAAGAGTTCGCGCAGCCCGCGCGAGCGCATGGCGCGGCGAAACAGCGCCGCTTTGGCTATGTCGACGAAGCGCCGTCGCGGCGTGCGCAAGCCGATGCGCGCCTGATGAAACGTCATGCCCATGACGATGGCGATCCACGGCGTCTCGCCGAATGGCGAGTCGAACCCCGCGAGCGTGTAGAAGAAGTAGTCGGCGTAGGGCGCGATGACGAGCCGCACGTGCATCGTTTTGCTCACCTGACGCAACGCGCGCGCATAGAAGTTGCGAAAGCGCATGTACACGCTCGCCGCGAAATGCGGACCGGGAGGAACGGTGTGCAGGTCGAGCAGCACGAGGCGCAGATCGGGCCGGGCTTCGCGCACGATGCGCTGCGCGAGCGGATGGTCCGCGTACTCGGTATCGGTGACGACGAGGCAGCGGTGGCCGGCTTCCACGCACGCCTGCGCGATCCACTCGACGTAGCGCCAGCGGTGGCCCGTGAAGTTCGGCTCGATGATGGCGATCCAGTCGCCGCCGACCGATGCGCGCGTGCCGGGAGGCTCGGACGTCACGAGCGTGTCGGCCTCGACGTCGCACAGTGCGGCGGCGTCCGGGGTGTTAGGGGCGGCATTGCGATATCTGGCGATCGACACGTTTTCCATGCGGGAGGCCCGATGAGCATTATTACGAACAAAATAGCAGTGGTGCGCAAGCGGCATGCGCCAGATTGCGGGGCAGGGTGGCTGAAAAAGCCTGGAGATATGCCGATCACTTGAAAATTCATGAATTGCCGCCGCGCGGATCGCTCTACCTGAGCGGCCGCGCCCCGCGGATGGCCGCCCCGCGGATGGCCGTCCCGCGGATTGGCCGCCCCGTCTGATTCCACCTGGTAGATGGCGCGTCGTGGACGTTGCCGCGCGGTAAGGTCCAGAACGGGTGACGAAAACGCGTTCCCAAACATGCTTGAAGGGAACTGGGAAAAGGGGCTAAAGCTCCGACTCAGAGATCGACGACAGGAGAGGCATTTTGCGCGCAATGCGGCTGCCAGCAATACCGATCAAGGCAGGTTTCGGACCCGGCGCGGCGACCTGGGTGCTGCTGCAGCAGGTCGTGGTGCGCGGCCTCGTGGCCGTCAAGTTCCTCGTGATCGGGCGCATTCTCGGGCCGTCCGCAATCGGTCTCGCGAGCGTCGCGCTGCTTGCGGTCGCGATTGCCGAAGCGCTCTCCGACACCGGTCTCGCGCAAGCCGTGATCCAGGGCCAGGCGCCGCCAACGCGCGCCGAGGCTGGCGCCGTCTGGACCACGCTCGCCACGCGGGGCCTGCTGATCGGCGTGCTGCTCGTCGCGAGCGCACCGCTCATGGACGCGCAGTTCCACCTGGGCGGCGCCATCGGACTCGTGCAGCTTGCCGCGGTGCTGCCGCTGTTGCGCGGGCTCGCCTCGCCCGCGTATTTCATCACGCAGCGCGAGCGCCACTTCCAGCATATTGCGGCGATCGAAATCTCGTCCTCGTGTCTCGACTGCGGCTTCGGCATTGGGCTCGCACTTGCGGGTGCGGGTCCGTACTCGCTCCTGCTCGGCCTGATGATCGGCGAGGCCTTCAAGAGCGTCGTGACATGGATCGCGCTCTCGCCGCGTCCGCCGATCCGGCTGCGCTGGTCGGGCATCGGCCATTACGTGGGGTTCAGCCGCTGGATCTGGGCGAGCAGCGTGATCATTCTCATCACCAACCAGTTCGACAAGGTGGTGGTGGGCAAGCTGCTCGGGCCGACGCAGCTGGGCGCGTGGCAGATGTCCTCGAAGCTCGCGCAGATGCTGCTCGCCGACGCCGCGCTCGCCATGTCGCAGTATCTGTTTCCCACGTTCGCCGCGCATCATC
Organism: Paraburkholderia nodosa DSM 21604; assembly: GCF_000519185.1. Taxonomy (GTDB): domain Bacteria; phylum Pseudomonadota; class Gammaproteobacteria; order Burkholderiales; family Burkholderiaceae; genus Paraburkholderia; species Paraburkholderia nodosa. Next base: position 356,408 of record NZ_JAFA01000001.1, read on the forward strand.
GCGGCGGGCCGCAATCGGCCGCGCGCCTGTTTCGTTTGTATCTCGTGGTGGCCGTGGCGGGGCTGGCGTGCGTGGTGATCGTGCTGCGCTTCGCCGCCGAGCCGCTCTTTTCGCTCGTGCTCGGCGCCGCGTGGTTGTCGGCCGTGCCGCTCTTTCGCATCTTCGTCATCAACATGGCGATCAGCGCGCTGAACTCGGTGCTCGCCTCGTATCTGCGCGCGGTTGGCGACGCGCGTGCCGTCACGGTGGCGTCGCTGCTCCAGGTCGTGGCGCTTATCCTGTCTGTGCCGCCTTCGTTGCACATGTGGGGTGTGACAGGCGTGGCATGGTCGATGACCGTCGGGCTGGCCTCGTGCGCGGCATGGATGCTGTATCGCGTCTCGCGGCAGAAATAAGCCGGAGCGCAGAGGGATTGAAGCGGGATTCAAGCGAGGATTCAGGCGAGGATTCAGGCGCGCAGCGCCGCTTCGACGATCTCGGCGAGCTGATGCCCTAGCGTGGGCGAGTTGAGCTGGCAGTACACCGCGTGCGCGGCGGCAGCGGCTGCGCGCATTTCGTCGGGCGGCATGGACCAGATGCGCCGCAGCGTGGCGGCAAGCGCTTCTGGGCCGCCGTCGCGCGCGAAGAAAAAGCCGCTGCGGCCGTCCTCGACATAGCCCGGCTCCGGGCCCATGTGCAGCGGCAGCCGGTCGTGCACGATGGGCGGCAGGCTCAACGCAAACATGTGCACGACGCTCAAGCCCGCCGAGCCCGGATAGCAGCCCACGCGGCAGCGCCGGCTGATGGTCGCGATGGCGTCGTCGTCGAACACCGCGCCATACCACACCACATAGCTGCGATCGCTGTACTTGCGTTTCAGGCGCTCGCCGTGCTCGCCGTCGCCGATCACGTGGAGCGTGATGTCGTTGCCTTCGGCATGAAGCTGCCCGACCACGTCGATGAGCGGCTCGATCTCCGACCCTTCGCGCAGCCTGCCGATGAAGAGGACGCCGCTCTCGGCGCCCGTTTTGGTGGCGGGCTCCACGCCGCACGAGACCGTGAGTGCGTTGTTCGCGACGACGAGCTTCGCGAGCGGGCAGCCGATGGCGACGAGCGAGCGCCGCGAAGCCTCGGTATAGCAGACGTAGCGCACGGCGAGCGCGACCGCGAGGCGGTAACACACCGTGCGCATGAGCCCCGCGCTCTCGTGCCGGTAGAGCCCCTGGCCGTGAATCAGCACGGGCACGCGCATCACGCGCCCGGCGAGGAGCGCGAGCCACAGCGAGAGATAGCGAACGTCTGCAAAGATCAAAACTGCATCGGGACGTTCGAAAACGATGCGGCTCAGCACGCGGCTTTGCATGCGAATGCGCCGCGAGGGCAGGCCAGCGAAACTCGCGATATGCGTTTCGACGAATTCGTCGCACTCGGGCTTCTCGCGCGAAAAGCCGTTGGCCTCCACGCCCTCGGTGCACGCGAACACCTTGACGGTGAAAAGGCGGTTGAGCGACTCGATGACTTCGATGCGATAGCGCGCGATCAACGGCTGCACGTAGAAGACCACTGGGCGTTTGAGCCGCGCGCCGGATTCGGTTTCGCAAACCGTTGTCCCGGAAGCGATGATCTCGTGTTCCACTGGCTGGCTCCGACGCGTCGACGCAGTCATGTTGAGAGGATCTTTCCGGTGGGGAGGTTAGTCGGTCATATTTGCGCCAATCTCTTTTAGCAGTTGTAGGCGAGTCTTATCAAAAGAGGAATCCGAAAATTGCTATTGGACGAATTTGCCGGGTGGTGCTGCCTATGGGCGATGCGTAATCGATAAATGCGCGGAAAAAGTGCAATAAATGCGGAATTAATTAACGGAAAAGACATGCGGTAAAAGGTTCGTCGGTAGGCGGCCGATACAGATACCGCGCACATTGTGCCCCGCATGCATGCTCGTTCACAAACAGTTGGAATCAGTCGTTGAATAGATCGTTTCGGACAACTTGAATCCGGCCCGACTGGCGGCGCCAAGGCCTCGTGCTAACCTCGATTCGAGTCGAAACGACCACCGGAATGCGGAGAAACCGATGACAACGCTCGCTACCGATGATCTCGCGTTTTCCATGGCCCCGAACGGCGCGAAGGCGCGCATGCGCGTCGCGGTGGTGATCGCGACCAAGGGACGGCCAACAGCCACCGCATGGGTCGTGCGTCTGCTCGCGCGGCAAACGGTGCGGCCGGATCAGATCATCCTCTCGGGCAGCAGCGCAGACGACATCGGACCTTACGATGCCAACGGTCTGCGCGTGAACGAAATCATCGGCACGGCGGGTTCGAGCGTGCAGCGCAATCGCGCGCTCGACGCGCTTGCGCCGGACATCGACGTCGTGATTTTCCTCGACGACGACTTCGCGCCCGAGCAGCACTGGATCGAGCTTTGCGTGGAGCTGTTCGAGAGCGACGCGAATCTCGTGGGCTTTTCCGGCCGCACGTTGCGCGACGGCGCGAACACGCAGCCGATCTCTTGGGAAGAAGCCATGGCGCTCGTGGACGGTGCGCAAGCCGAAGTGATGCGGCGTCCGCCGCTGCGGCCCTGCGTGGAGCTGTATGGCTGCAACATGGCGTGCCGCGCACAGGCTATCGCCGATCTGCGCTTCGACGAGCGTCTCGTGCTGTACGGCTGGCTGGAGGACAAGGACTTCTCGCGGCGCCTCGCGCGCCGCGGCGGGGTCGTGTACTGCGACTATCTGCTGGGGGTCCACCTCGGGCTGCGAGGCGGGCGCGTTTCGGGCCGACGCTTCGGCTATTCGCAGGTGGTCAACGCGATGTACCTGTGCAACAAGGGCGTGATGTCGCGCAAGGAAGCGACCAGCAACATCCTGCGCGCGCTCAGCATGAACTGCGTGAAGTCGGTGCGCCCGGAGGCGCATCTCGACCGGCGCGGCAGGCTCATCGGCAACGTGATCGGGATTGCCGATCTATGCATCGGCGCGGTGCGGCCCGAGCGCGCTGCGCGGCTGTGAATTCACGCGCAGCGCGGCGTTAAATGAGCGCACCGCGCGCTCCGATGCGTGCGGCGCTCAGTTGCCCGAACCGCGCGCAATACGGCGCTGCTTCACCGCTTGCGCGAGCCCTTCGAGCACGCCCACGCTTTCGTCCCAGCCGATGCACGCGTCGGTGATGCTCTGGCCATAGGTCAGCTCGCAGCCTTCCTTCAGGTCCTGGCGGCCCGCGACGAGGTGTGACTCCACCATCACGCCGACGATACGCTCGTCGCCCGCCGCCACCTGGCGGCCGATGTCGGCGCACACCGGAATCTGGTTCTCATGCTTCTTCGAGCTGTTCGCGTGGCTCGCGTCGATCATGAGGCGTGCGGCGAGACCCGCCTTGCCGATATCGCTGCATGCGGCGTTCACACTTTCCGCGTCGTAGTTCGGCGTCTTGCCGCCGCGCAGAATCACATGGCAGTCCTCATTGCCCGCGGTCGAGACGATGGCCGAGTGGCCGCCCTTCGTCACCGAGAGGAAATGGTGGGGCTGCGAGGCGGCCTTGATCGCGTCCACGGCGATCTTCACGTTGCCGTCCGTGCCGTTCTTGAAGCCGACCGGGCACGACAACCCCGAAGCCAGCTCGCGGTGCACCTGTGATTCCGTTGTGCGCGCACCGATCGCGCCCCACGAGATCAGGTCGGCGATGTACTGCGGGCTGATCATGTCGAGGTATTCGGTGCCGGCGGGCAGGCCCAGCTCGTTGATGGAGACGAGCAGCTCGCGCGCGGTGCGCAGACCGTCGTTGATCTTGAAGCTGTTGTCGAGGAACGGGTCGTTGATGAGGCCCTTCCAGCCCACCGTCGTGCGCGGCTTCTCGAAGTACACCCGCATCACGATTTCGAGCTCGTTCTTGAAGCGCTTGCGCTCTTCCACAAGCTTCTTCGCGTAGTCGACCGCGGCCTTGGTGTCGTGAATCGAGCACGGCCCGACGATGACGATCAGGCGGTCGTCCATGCCGTGCAGGATGCGGTGCATGGCGCGGCGCGATTCGAAGATCAGCGTGGAGGCGGCTTCCGAGCAGGGGAATTCGCGGATCAGGTGAGCGGGCGGCGTGAGTTCCTTGAGTTCGCGAATGCGGACATCGTCGGTGTTGTGCGGGGGCATGGTCGTTTTCTCCTGATCCTGGGTGCGTAGCGTGCGTCGTTCCGACGGTGCTTCAAATTCGGTTAGATGAAGGTGCGGCTCGAAAGTAAGGGCGAAAAAAAACCGCCAGGCTTGGCTGGCGGTTTCTCGTGTGTTCGGGGTCCTGCGCGTACTATCAACCCTCTCGATCCGCCAGCGGTCTGAGATACCAAAAGAAGTAAAAATAAAACTTCGTGGCGAACATGGCGGTCTTGTCTGAACGTTCGTTACGTCGAAAGGGTGACTGCCTTTATAACCCGGCCTTCTCGTGGCTGGCAAGCGGGGTGCGGTGAAAAAGCGGACTATCTGCGTAAAAAATGATTCATGTGCAGAAAATCCGCATGGAGATGCGGAATTTCCGCATCGACGTGCATGGAATGCGCGCAGGCAAAGGTCTTAAACCGTGCCGCCCACCGTCATGCGGTCGATGCGCAGCGTCGGCTGACCCACGCCCACCGGCACGCTCTGGCCCTCCTTGCCGCACACGCCCACGCCCGAATCCAGGCGCATGTCGTTGCCGATCATGCTCACGTACTTGAGCGATTCCGGGCCGCTGCCAATGAGCGTCGCGCCCTTCACGGGGTAGGTGATCTTGCCGTTCTCGATCATGTAGGCTTCGGAGGCCGAGAACACGAACTTGCCGTTCGTGATGTCCACCTGGCCGCCGCCGAAGTTCACGGCATACAGGCCGTTTTTCACCGAGCCGAGGATTTCCTGCGGGTCCTTGTCGCCGTTGAGCATGTACGTGTTGGTCATGCGCGGCATGGGCAGCGCCGCGTACGACTCGCGGCGCGCGTTGCCCGTTACGGGCATCTTCATGAGGCGCGCGTTCAGCGAGTCCTGAATGTAGCCCTTGAGAATGCCGTCTTCGATCAGCGTCGTGCACTGCGTGGGGTTGCCTTCGTCGTCGATATTGAGCGAGCCGCGGCGGTTGGGCAGCGTGCCGTCGTCGACCACGGTCACGCCCTTCGCGGCCACCCGCTCGCCAATGCGCCCGGCGAACGCCGACGAGCCCTTGCGGTTGAAGTCGCCTTCGAGGCCGTGGCCGATCGCCTCGTGCAGCAGCACGCCGGGCCAGCCCGGGCCGAGCACGACGGTCATCGCGCCGGCGGGGGCCGGGCGTGCTTCGAGGTTCACGAGCGCGGCGTGCACGGCGTCGTCCACGTATTTCGACAGGATGTCGTCGGTGAAATAGGCGTAATCGTAGCGGCCGCCGCCGCCGCCGTTGCCGATTTCGCGGCGGCCGTTCTGCTCGGCGATCACCGTGACCGACACGCGCACCAGCGGGCGGATGTCGGCGGCAAGCGCGCCGTCGCTGCGCGCGACGAGCACCACGTCGTACTCGCCCGCGAGCGCGGCCATGACTTGCGTGATGCGCGGATCGCGCCCACGCGCCATCTCCTCGATGCGCTCGAGCAGCTTCACTTTTTCGGTGGCCTCGAGCGAACTCAACGGATCGGAAGGCAGGTACAGATCGCGGCCCGCAATACCCGTGAGCGACTTCGCCACCTGGATTTTCTGCTTGCCGCCGCCGGACCTGGCGATCGAGCGCGTGGCGATGGCCGCCTGGCGGATCGCTTCGGGCGAGAGGTCGTCGGAGTAGGCGAAAGCGGTGCGCTCGCCGGACACGGCGCGCACGCCCACACCCTGGTCGATGCTGAAGCTGCCCGACTTGACGATGCCTTCCTCGAGGCTCCAGGCCTCGCTGCGCGTGGACTGGAAGTAGAGGTCGGCGTAGTCGATGCGATGCGTGAAGATCTCGCCGAGCGTGCGCGTGAGCACTGCCTCGTCGAGGCCGTAGGGCGTGAGGAGCAGGTCCTTCGCGGTCGCCAGATTGCGGATGCCGGGTTCGATGATGTTCATGCGCTCTGTGGGATCAATCGATGAGTCTGTCAATGGAGATTCGGGCGCGGTGCTGCGAAATCAAGCGCCTTAAACGTAGAACTCGCGTGGAATTCGATGGTGTGTTCATTCGCAGGGCCAGTCGTCGCGTGCGTTACGTGCATGACGTGCGTCACGCGCAGTCGAGCACGCGGTGCCGCCACGCCGGAAGGCTCGCGCGTACGCTGGCGATGCGCGCGAGGTCGATGTCGCCGGCCACCACGCCCGCGCCTTCGTCGCGCACCTCGACGATCTCGCCCCACGGGTCGATCAGCATGCTGTGGCCCCATGTGCGGCGGCCGTTCTCGTGCGTGCCGCCTTGCGCCGCGGCCAGCACGTAGCACTGGTTCTCGATCGCGCGGGCGCGCAGCAGGATCTGCCAGTGGGCGCGGCCGGTGGTGTAAGTGAACGCTGAAGGCACGACCATCAGTGCGCAGTCTCCCATGCGTCGGTACAGCTCGGGAAAGCGCAGATCGTAGCAGACCGACAGGCCGACCCGGCCAAACGGCGCCTCGAACGTGCGCACCTCGGCGCCGGGCCGGATCGTGCGCGCTTCGTCGAATGATTCGGCGCCTTTTTCGAAATTGAAGAGGTGGATCTTGTCGTAGCGCGCGCGTTCCTCGCCGCTCGGGTCGAACACGAGCGTCGTATTGAGCACGCGCGTGTCTTCGGGCGCTTTCAGCGGCAAGGTGCCGCCGATCACCCACACGTCATGGCGCCTCGCCGCATCAGCGAGAAAACGCTGAATGGGGCCGTCGCCGTGCGGCTCGCGGATCGCTAGCTTGTCGCTGTCCTTGTGACCCATGAAACAAAAATATTCGGGCAGCAACACAAGGCGCGCGCCCGCGGCGGCGGCTTCGGCGATCAACTGGTCCGCTTCGGCGAGATTGCGCTCGCGATCGGGCGTGCTGACCATCTGCAGCGCGGCGACGCGAAACGGGTCGAGGGGGGGAGCGCTCATCGGCAGATCTTGAGTGGGTTCGGGGTGCATGGCGCGCATACCGCGTGCCCATGGCGCAGCGCACCTGGCGGCAACTCAGTGCGCAAGTCAGTGCACTGTGGCCGGCGACTGCGCGTCCATCTTACCCTGATCGCCATGCAGCCGCTCGACGTGCGGTTTGGCCCACGGGCCCGTGATCGCGAAGTCCATCGCGAACGCGTGCTCGAGCGTTTGCGAGAGCACGACGTCGCCGATCAGCGCGCCGAGGCCGAAGAGCGGATTGATGATGGCCGCCGCGATCACGCCCGCGCCCGCGCTGACCGTCGGCACCACGTGGACGCGCAGGTCCTGGGTTTCGTGCGCGAGGTCGACGCTGCCCGCCATCGTTGCGCGCCCGGGGGCGGTGACGAGCTTGAAATCGTTAGTGCTGCCGATGCCGTTCTGGATCTGCGCGGTGGCCGTCGCGCTCGTGAAGGGCAGGCCTTCGCCGATGATGTCGCGGAAGTCCGTCGTGACGAAGCGCGCGAGGCTTTGCAGGCTCAGCACGCCGAGCAGCCTTGCCACGCCCGGATCGACCTTGAGGATCTGGCCGTGACGCAGGTCGAGCGTGAGGTTGCCGTTGAGCGACGGGAAGTCGATGCGCGAGGGGCCGCCTTGCCATTCCAGGTTGCCCGAGAGCGTGCCCGAGCCGCTCTTGAGCACGTGCGGCTTGCCCGCGCGTACGAGCAGCGCGCCAGCGTCCTTGATGTCCAGATGGAAGTCTAGCGCCGTGCGACGCGGCGTTTGCATGCCGGCGGCGGCCGAGTCGTCGCCGGCTGCCGTGTCGCCCACCGCGCGCCAGTTTTCCGTGGCGGTGAGGTGTGCGTCCGGGTTGCTGATGTCGAGCTGGTCGAGCTGCCAGACCGGCACGCCGTTGTCGTCGAAGTTGTGCGCGTTCACCTGGAGGCGGCCGAGATCGCGGTCGCGCACGATGAGCTGGTTCACGACGAGGTCGATCGACGGCATGTTCTGCGCGGGCTGCGACATCGCCTGGCCGAGCAGGTCGTTTTCGGTGGCGGCGGGCACGGTGAGGCGCGCGAGCCGCGCTTCGAGTGTGCCAGGCGCGCCCGGCACGGCGCCCGGCTTCCACGAGACGTGGCCCGAGACCTGGTTGGAGGCGACGTTGGCCTGCCATTCGTTGCCGCGCTCGCCGATGCGCGACGCGCCGAGCACGACGTTCTCCCAGTGGCGCTTGAGCAGCGTGAGCATGCCGACGTGGACCGCGAAGCGCGACGGCAGGAACTGGCCGACCGCGCCATTGGGCGCGAGCGCAGACGAGGCGGCGGTCGGCGCGGCCGCCGTGGTGGCCGATGCCGGGCTTTGCGGCGCGGCGGCGGCGGTGTTGTCCGCTTGCAGTTCGGAGGCGGCGCCCGGAGCCGCGTTTCGAGCCATCCGCTCTGCCGCTCTTTCTGCCGCGGTTCGCGGCGGGGGAACCGGCGCCTGGACTCCGCTCGCCGCCGCGCTCGCCGCTGTCGGGCCCTGGGCCTGCGCCGCTACGGTCCCGCGCAACTGCTGCACCACGGCGCGCCAGGCGTCGGCGTCGAAGGTGGGCAGATCGACGGCGGCGGTCACGCCTTCCGAGGGCAGATCGGCCGGGCGGTTCATGCCGATCGCGCCGCGCACCACTTCCGGTACGTGACCCGGATGGCGTCGCATCACGTAACGCGCGGCAAGCGGGCCGAGCGTGAGTTCTGCGTGTTCGAAGGCGGCGTCGTCGGCCCTGGCGTCGGCGCCGATGGCGGATTCGGCGGGCACGCCCGTGCCCGGCTGCAATTCGAAGTTCAGCGGCATCGGCGTGCCGGCCGCCTTGCCGAACGGCGCGGGCAGGTCGAGCGCGAGGCCGGTGAGATCGGCGTTGGCCTTCACGTCGGGCAGGCGGCCGCGCTGGCCGGCCACCGAAAGCGAGTAGGGCGCAGCACCCGCGAGGCGCCCGAGCGCCGCCGCCGCCATGCCATGCAGGTTCAGGCCGCGCGCCGCATCGACGGCGACGTCGCCGGCCACGTCCACCTTATAGTGCCCGTCGTCGCGCATGCCACCGCTTGCGCGCAGATCGCCGCCGAGAAAGCGCGCCGTGAGCCGGTCGACATTGGCGCTGTGGTTCGTGAAGCGCACCCGGCCGGTGAGATTCGAGACGGGCGGCACGTTGTTGGCGGTGAGCGTGTTGTTCTCGAAGCCGATGGCACCCGCGAGCAGCACCTTCGGCATCGGATGGCGCGGGATCGTGAGCTTGAGCGCGAGCGTTGACTGCCCTTGCGCGCGCACCTTCTCGGTGGCGTGCTTCGAGATGTAGCCGATCGAGCTGTTGTCCGCGTAGTCGAGCAGGTCCGCGAGCGGACCGCGCCCGCTGCCCTCGATCACGATATCGGAGCCCTTGACGCCCAGCTCCTCGATGCGTCCGCTCACGTTGCGCAGCACGAAGTTGCGGTAGTGGCCTCGATCGACGTCGAAGCGCAGCTTGTTCTCATGCATCTTGAACACGCCGTCGATGCCGTCGAATGCCGGCCAGACGTTCGGCGCGCCGTTGCGCATCTTGCGCGGCGGGAACGGCGACGGGTCGAAGCGCCCGCCCGTGAACGGCGCGACGATGCGGAACTGGCCCGCGTCGGGGTCGCGCGAGTAGGGGAATTTGGTGAGGTCGCCGTGGATCTCGATCGTCGCGCCCTTCGAGCGCCCCGCTTGCAGGCCGTGACCGAGGTAGATGCGCGTCTTCTCGCTGATAGCGGTGGGCAGGTAACGCGGGATGGCCTTGACCTTGGCCTCGTCGAAGTGGGCGACGAGGTCGAGCGAGCCGCGCCCTTTGCCGGGATTCGTGTAGTGCGCGGTCATCTTCGCGCGCGCGTCGGCGTTCTCGATACCCAGGCTCGCGACATCGACGGTGAACGCCTTCATCCGGTTGCCGGGCTCGCGCTCGGCGGCCACGGCCCATTTGGCCGCGCCGTAGAGCCGGTCGAGCGTGAGGCGCGGATTGTCGAACACGCCGGGCAGCGTGATGGCGACGTTGTCCGTGTCGAGGTTGATGGTGCCGTGCGACTCGTCGGCGTCGATGTGCCCCCAGAGGTTCTCGACCCCCGGCAGGCCCGCGCGCGGGTGACCGCGCGGCGTGAGGCCCGGCCCCGGCTCCTGCGCGTTCACGCTGATACCCTGCAGGTCGCCCTTGAAGCGATAGTGGGTGACCGGCTCGACGCTCGTGGAGCGCTGCTCGGCGGCCGCTTCGCCCGACTCGGGCTTCGCGCGCTCGAGGGAGAGATCGTAGTTCGCCACCAGCCCGCGCGGGTCGAAGCGCACGAGCGCGCCCTGCACGCGCCCGGGCAGCGGCAGCGCGCGCATGAACTCGGCGAGGATGCCGAGATCGATGCGGTCGCCGCGCACGCTCATGAGCTGGCCGTGCTGGAGCGTTTGCTGGCGAAAGCGCGCGTCGAGCGTCGTGAGGGCGAGCGAGCGCGTGAGCGGCGTGCCGTCGTCGAGCGGCGGTTGGCCCAGTTCCGCGTGCATGTCGCGCAGCTTGAGCGAGTAGTCGCCGGGCTGGATGCCCATGCTCCAGTGGAAGCTCGCGACCGGCATGTCGAGCAGCGGCTGGGTGGGCCGCGTGCGCAGCGATATGTTTGCGCCTTCTAGCGCGCCGCTCGCCTCGAGGATGCGCCCGTTCGAAAAGTGCGCCCAGATCGAGTTGTCGATGCGCCCCGCGTAGGTGGCGATCGGGAAGTTGATGTAGCGCGCGAGCGTGGGCAGATCGACGGGACCGGTCGAGAGGTAGGTGTCGCCCGTCCAGCTGATCGGCTTGCCGGCCTGCGCGTAGTGCGCATGCGTGAAGTGCGCGCGGAAGTCGAGCGGGCCGTGCAGCACGGTGCCCTCGGCCGGCGCCTGGAGCGCGACGCGGTGCTCGTAGCCGTCGTTGAGAATCGCGAGGCGGATGTGCGAGAGCGCGAGGTCGGGCACGTCGCGCGTGGCGTCGTGCCAGCGCAGCGTGCCGCCGCGCAGCACGACGGCCTGCTGGCGCATGAGCCAGGTCGTGAAGGTGGCGTTGCCCGTATGTGCGGTGGGCACCGGCACGCCAGCCACGGTGAGCGTGCCGTCGTCCTCGCGCGCGATGTGCACGTCGGGCTGCTCGACCACGATGCTCGAGAGCAGCGGCTCGAGCAGCACGACCGAGCGCCACGATACCGAGGCCGTGGCGTGCGGCACGTCGAGCGCGATGTTGCCGTGGCGGTCGCGAATCGTCAGATCAGTGACGTCGATGCCGGGCTGGAAGCCCGACCAGTGCGGCGCGAGCTTGCCGATGCGGAACTCGGCGTGAATCTTCGAGGAGACGAGCTGCTCGATGCGCGGACGGAAGTTGTCCACGTACGGCAGCACGACGTAGCGCAGCCCGAGCAGCAGGACCGAGACGATGAAATACAGGACGAGCGCGATGATCGCCAGCACGCGCAGCGTCTGGCGCAGTACCGGGTGATGATGGTGCGGACCCCCTGGCTCGGTAGCCTGGCTGGCATGTCCAGATTGGGGTAGGCCGGCGTGATCGTTTCGCTCGGACATGCTGCGGCGGGTGGGGTATGGTAGCGTTGCGTTCTAACGACGAAATGTATCACAGAGGGCCGCCAGAACGCCCATCCGGGGAAGCCGGGATGGCCATGCGGCGCGTGACACGCATGATTTTTTGCACTGCGGCGGCGGCTATGCCGGACGCATCGGCGAGGCGGATCGCGAGAGCCGGTGGGCGGTGCGCGCGTGGCGCGGGGCGAACCCTCGCGGTCGAGCCATCGGTATCGGCATCGTCACACTGGCATCGTCTTCAACCCAGGCGCGCGACACGACCGCGAGCCTTCCCGGCAAGCAGCACTTCATGACTGACATCCCTCTTCTGAGTTCCAGCTATTCCCGTTATGCAGCACGTGCTTACGCCGCGCGTCCCGAACTGGCGGCGCAGGTCGAGGCGCTGGCCGCCGCGCCGCTCTCGCGCGAACGCATCGTCGCGCGGCTCGACGCGTTGAGTGGGCAACTGCTCGCTGCAGCAAACGCCGCACCCGGCGCACCGCTGGGCGACGAGCAGTTAAAGAAGGTCCTGCGCCAGCTGCGCGTGGAAGTGATCGGCGCCGTGATGGAGCGGGATCTCGGCGGCGTGGCCGACGTCGCCGAAGTGACCGGCAGCATGACCGATCTGGCCGAAGTCACGATCCAGCGCGCGCTCGCCTGCGTGAGCGCCGACCTCGAGACGCTCTTCGGAGAGCCGCGCGGCCCGGGCGGCGAGCGCCTCACGCTCGGCGTGGTGGGTATGGGCAAGCTGGGCGGGCGCGAGCTGAACGTTTCGTCCGACATCGACCTGATCTTCGTTTATGAAGACGACGGCGAAACCACGGGCGGCCAGCGCTCGCCCATCGCCACGCAGGACTTCTTCACGCGCGTGGGCAAGCGCCTGATCGCCGCCTTGAGCGACGTGACGGCCGATGGCTTCGTGTTTCGCGTGGACATGCGCCTGCGCCCGAACGGCGACTCCGGGCCGCTCGTGTGCAGCCTCGGCATGCTCGAAGAGTACTTCTACGTGCAGGGCCGCGAGTGGGAGCGCTACGCGTGGATCAAGGGGCGGCTCGTTTCCGAGGACGAGAGCGACAGCGCGCTGCGTCTTGCACGCCAGCTCGATTCGCTCGTGAAGCCCTTCGTTTACCGCCGCTATCTGGACTTCGGCGTGATCAGCGCGATCCGCTCGCTGCACGTGCAGATCCGCCAGGAAGCGCAGCGGCGCGCCATGATGCGCCCCGACAAGGCCGACGACATCAAGCTCGGGCGCGGCGGGATTCGCGAGATCGAGTTCAGCGCCCAGGTGTTCCAGCTCATTCGCGGCGGCCAGGATGCGGGCTTTCGCGTGCGCCCGACGCTCGCCGTGCTCGGCTACGCTGCCGCGCGCGGACTGATCGCGCCCGATGTGTGCGGCGAGCTTACGCGCGCCTACCACTTCCTGCGCGACCTCGAGCATCGCCTGCAGTACCGCGACGACGCGCAAACGCACGCCATGCCTGTGGACGCCGAGGAGCGCGCCGCGCTCGCGAAGTCGATGGGCTTTGCCGACTACGCCGCGCTGATGACGACGCTCGATGGCCACCGCGACAACGTCGAGCGCCAGTTCGTGCAGATCTTCTCCGACAAGATGGGCGGCGAGGGCGGCTGCGGTGCGTCCGAAGACGGCGCGGCGGCATGGGTCTGGAGCGGCGCGCTCATGGAAGAGGGCGCCGAAGACTCGTTGCTCGAACGTCTCACGGAACTGGGCATCGACGACCCCGCGCCGCTGCTCGCGCGCCTGCGCGGACTCTGGCAGTCGTCGCGTTACGCGGGGCTGCCCGAGAAAAGCCGTGAGCGCTTCGACAGCGTCGCGCAGCGCGCGCTCGAAGCCGCGCGCACGCTCGAGCCGCGCGAGCGCCGCGGCGATACGCTCGCGCGCATGTTCGACCTGCTCGAAGCCGTGATCCGGCGCGGCGCGTATCTCGCGCTGCTCACCGAATACCCAGATGCGCTCAGCCGCGTGCTCAAGGTATTGGGCGGCTCTCGCTGGGCGGCGGGCTATCTGATTCGCCATCCGCAACTGCTCGACGAGCTGCTCGACGACGAGGCGGTTGCGTCGCCCTTCGACTGGCCCGAGTTCTCGCGCCTGTTGCGCGCACGGCTCGCCGCCGCCACCGACGTCGAGCAGCAGATGGACCTGCTGCGCCACGCGCACCAGGCCGAGGTGTTCCGCATCCTGCTCAACGACCTGGCGGGGCGGCTCTCGGTGGAGCACGTGAGCGACCGGCTCTCCGAACTTGCCGACGCCGTGCTCGACGCGACTATCGAGACCGTCTGGAAGCAGTTCGCCAAACGCCATCGCGAGGTGCCGCGCTTCGCGGCGATCGCTTACGGCAAGCTCGGCGGCAAGGAGCTGGGCTACGCGTCGGACCTCGACATCATCTTTCTGTACGAAGACGAGGACGAGCGCGCCTCGGAGATCTACGCGACCTTCGCGCGCCGCCTCATCACGTGGCTCACCACGGCCACTGGCGCGGGCACGCTGTTCGACGTCGATCTGCGCCTGCGGCCGAACGGCGAGTCGGGCCTGCTCGTGACCGACCTCGACGCGTTCCGCCGCTACCAGCTGCGCGAAGGGGACGCGGCGAACACGGCGTGGGTCTGGGAGCACCAGGCGCTCACGCGTGCGCGCTTCTCGGCCGGGGACGCAGCGATCGGCAGCGCCTTCGAGGCGATCCGCGTGCAGGTGCTGACCACGCCGCGCGACGCCGCGCCGCTCGCGAAGGAAATCGTGGAGATGCGCCAGCGCGTCGAAGATGGCCACCCGAACCGCACCGAACTTTTCGACCTGAAGCACGACCGCGGCGGCATGGTGGACATCGAGTTTCTCGTCCAGTACTGGGTACTGCTGCACGCGGCGCAGGACCCCGAGCTGATCCGCAACACGGGCAATATCGCGCTGCTGCGCGAGGTGTCGCGCTTCGGGCTGATGAGCGAGGAGGAGGCCGAAACGATAGGCTCGGCGTACCGGCTGTATCGCAAGCTGCAGCACCAGTTGCGGCTCGACGGCATGGAGAAGGCGCGTGTCGATCCGGCGCGTGTGGAGCGCGAGCGCGAGGCCGTGCTGGCGTTGTGGAAGCGCGTGTTTGGGGAGCGGGGGGAGGCTTAGGGCCTCAGCAGAAGCCTGGCCAGAACGTCCTTCAGGTCTCTGCGAGTGTCGACGATCAAATGGATATAGATCATCGGATCGTCGATCTCGTAGACGATGCGGTTCATGCCGCTCACTATCTGCCGATAGTTCGGAACGCCCAGCTCCGCGAGTTCGTGAGGAATGTGCCCATTACGGGGAAATGCCTCGAGTTGTTCGATATCGCCGCGAATCTTCGCGGACGTTTCGCGCCAGGCTTTTTGGCCGAATTTGGCGATCACGTAGCGTCGGATGTCTTGCAGGTCGGTGCGCGCCGACTGGAGGAAGACGGCCTTCATGCAATACCGTCGTCCTTGTCCATCTGCTCCAGTTCAGCGAAAACATCACTTGCGGGAATGAAGCGACCGGCTTCGATTTCCTTGCGCCCCAGGGTCAGAATCTTCAGAAGTGCTAACGTCTGCTGCATGTCCTCGTAGGATTGTGCGTCCTGCACGACGACCCTGGCTTCGCCGTTCTGGGTAATCAGCATCGGCTCGCCACTTTCCGTGATCTCGCGGACGATCTCGGCGGCGTGGCTCTTCAGATAGCTGATTGGTTTGACCTGGCTGGGCTTCATTTCCGTTCCTCGGGCTAGCAGTCTATGGGTCTAAATATAGACCTAAATTCGGACTGATTGGAGGCTATATTTGGGGTTATATCAACGGAAAAGTACGCCCTCAAGCCGCCAACATCTCCTTCGCATGCCGCCGGGTCGTCGCGGTAATCTCCAGCCCGCCCAGCATGCGCGCGACTTCTTCCACCCGGCCGCCCTTGTCGAGCGGTGTGACGTCCGAGACCGTGCCGCCGTTGCCGTCGCCGGACTTCGCCACCTGGAAGTGGTGATCGCCGCGCGCCGCGACCTGCGGCAAGTGCGTGACGCACAGCACCTGGCGTGCGCGCCCGAGCTGGTGCAGCAGGCGGCCCACCACTTCGGCTACGCCCCCGCCAATGCCCGTATCGACTTCGTCGAAAATCAGCGTGGGCGTGGGGCTCGCCGCGCTCGCGATCACGGCGAGCGCGAGGCTGATGCGCGCGAGCTCGCCGCCCGAGGCGATCTTCGCGAGCGGACGCAGCGGCACGCCGGCGTGGCCCGCCACGCGGAATTCGATCTGCTCCAGACCGTGCGCGCTGCCGATCGGCTCGCCGGTCGAGCTGCTGCCGAGCGCCACGAGCGCGACTTCGAAGCTGCCGCCCGCCATCGACAGTTCCTGCATGCCTTGCGTGACCGCCGTGCCGAGCGCCTTCGCCGCCTTGGCGCGCGCCTTCGAGAGCTGGCGCGCCTGTGCGAGATAGGCGTCCTGCGCCTTCTGCCCGGCGGCGCGCAGGCCGTCGAGATCGGACGCGGCGTCGAGCGCCGCGAGCTGCTGGCGGCGTGCCGCGTGTTCCTCGGGCAGCGTCTCGGCCGGCAGGCGGAACTTGCGCGCCGTCGAATGCAGCGCGTCGAGGCGCCGTTCGACCTGCGCGAGATGTTGCGGATCGAGATCGAGGCGCTGCGCGTAATGCGAGAGCGAGTACGCCGCTTCCTGAATCTGGATCGCGGCGGGTTCGAGCGCGGCGAGCGCGTCGTCGAGCTCGGCGTCGACTTCGGCGAGAGAGCGCAGCTTCGAGACGATCGAGTTCAGCTGCGAGAGCATCGCTTCGTCGGATTCCGATAACGCCGCGAGCGCGCCTTGCACGCCTTCGATCAGGTTGGCCGAGTTCGAAAGCCGCACGTGCTCCGCGTTCACTTCCTCCCATTCGCCCGGCTGCGGCGCGAGCTTGTCGAGCTCGGCGAGCTGCCACGCGAGGCGCTCGCGCTCGAGCTGCAGCTCGCGGTCGCGCGACATGGCGCTTTGCAGTGCGAGACGCGCGTCGCGCGCGTCGCGCCATGCGCGCGTGACGGTGGCGGCGAGATCCGTGAGGCCTGCGTGCGTGTCGAACAGTTCGCGCTGCGCGTCGGGGCGCATGAGCAGTTGGTGCGCATGCTGGCCGTGGATGTCCACGAGCATTTCGCCCAGCTCGCGCAGCTGCGCGAGCGTGGCCGGCGTGCCGTTGATGAAGGCACGCGAGCGCCCGCCGCTGTCCACCACGCGGCGCATCATGACCGTGTGCTCGCCATCGCCGTTCGTGAGCGCCTGCTCGTCGAGCCAATGCGCGGCATGCGCGGGCACATCGAACTCGGCGGTGATGTCGGCGCGGCTCTCGCCCGTGCGCACCACGCTCGCGTCGGCGCGCGTGCCAAGCGTGAGGGCGAGGGCGTCGATCAGGATCGACTTGCCAGCGCCCGTCTCGCCGGAAAACACGGTGAAGCCGCTGTCGAATTCGAGGTCGAGCGCGGCGACGATCACGAAGTCGCGAATCGAGAGATGGCGAAGCATGGCGTCTGGTTCTGCTCTTTTTGGATTGGCTTTGATGACCGTGGGACGGCTGGCTGCATGGCAACGGCCCCGCGCGCTTCACGCGAAGACGCGGGTTTAGTCCTCCGGATCGCCCTGCAGCGAGGGGTGCTCGTTCCAGTGCAGCTTCTTGCGCAGCGTGCGGTAGTAGCTGTAGCCGACCGGGTGCAGGAAGGGCACGGTGTGGCGCGAGCGGCGCACCTCGATCACGTCGTTCAGCTCCAGCGCCGTGAACGACTGCATGTCGAAGTTCACGTTGACGTCGCGGCCCGCCACGATCTGGATGCTCACCTTGCAGTCGTCGGGCAGCACGATCGGGCGGTTCGAGAGCGCGTGCGGCGCGATCGGCACGAGCACGATGCCTTGCAGCTGCGGATGCAGGATCGGCCCCTGCGACGACAGCGCGTAGGCGGTCGAGCCCGTGGGCGTCGCGACGATCAGACCGTCGGAGCGCTGGTTGTACATGAAGCGGCCATCCACGTTCACACGCAGTTCGGCCATGCCCGAAAAGCCGCTCCGGTTCACGACCACGTCGTTGAAGGCGAGCGCGTGGTAGATCGGGTCGCCGTCGCGCGTGATGCGCGACTCCAGCAGCGAGCGTTCCTCGCGCTCGAACGAGCCCGCGAGCAGTTGCGGCACGACCTCCTGCATCTCGGAGAACGCGATGTCGGTAATGAAGCCAAGCCGCCCGTGGTTGATGCCGATGAGCGGCGTGCGGTAGGGCGCGAGCTGGCGGCCGATGCCGAGCATCGTGCCGTCGCCGCCGAGCACGACGGCCACGTCCGCGCGCGCGCCGATTTCGGCCGGCTGCAGCGCGGGATAGCCTTGCGCGCCGATTTCCTCTGCGGTCTGCGCTTCGAACACGACCTCGAAGCCGCGCTTCGAAATGGTCTGGGCGAGCGCCGTCAGCGGCTCGGCAATGCCTGGCGTATTGCTGCGCCCAACGAGCGCAACCGTCTTGAACTGGCTCTGGATCTTCTGGATCTGCATGCCGGCATTACACCATAGTCAGGTCACGAAAAGAACCTGGCGCAAGCCGGGTGCGGCCCGCCAGGCCTTGCGCGCCGCGCCCTCCAGCCCGAAGCCGGTGACACGGCGATGACAACGCGCGTTGTGCCGGGCGAGGGGGCGTGCAATGTGTCGTGCAATCCGCCGGGCGACGGCGGCCGATACCGGCCCGCCCCGCCCTGCGGGCAGGCCCGCCGGGCCCGGCCTGGCGGCGCACTCGCAGGCAACCCGCCATTAGGCTAAAATTTTGAGTCATGCTAGATCCTCGCGCACAAACCCTCCTCAAGACGCTGATCGAGCGCTACATCGCCGAAGGTCAGCCGGTCGGCTCGCGCACGCTGTCGCGCTATTCCGGCCTGGAGTTGAGCCCGGCGACGATCCGCAACGTCATGTCGGACCTCGAGGAGCTGGGTCTCGTGTCCAGCCCGCATACCTCGGCCGGGCGTGTGCCCACGCCGCGCGGATATCGCCTGTTCGTCGACACCATGCTCACCGTCGAGCCCAGCTCCGACGATGACGCGCTCACGCGCGCGGTGAAGACCACGCTGCGCCCCGGCGAGCCGCAGAAAGTGGTGGCGGCGGCCGCCAGCGTGCTGTCGAACCTCTCGCAGTTCGCGGGCGTGGTGCTGACGCCCCGGCGCAGCCACGTGTTCAAGCAGATCGAGTTCATGCGCCTGTCCGACAAGCGCATCCTGCTCATCATCGTAACGCCCGAAGGCGACGTGCAGAACCGCATCATGGCGACGCAGCGCGACTTCACGCCTTCCGAGCTCATCGAAGCCTCGAATTACATCAACGCGCACTTCGCGGGCCTGTCGTTCGACGAGGTGCGCCGCCGCCTGCGCGAGGAAATCGACGCGCTGCGCGGCGACATGACCACGCTCATGCACGCGGCCGTGACCGCGAGCACCGAAGAGCCCGAAAGCGGCGACACCTTGCTCATTTCCGGCGAGCGCAACCTGCTCGAAGTGGCCGACCTTTCCTCGGACATGGCGCGCCTGCGCAAGCTCTTCGACGTGTTCGACCAGAAAACCAGCCTCCTGCAGCTGCTCGACGTCTCGAGCCACGCGCAGGGCGTGCAGATTTTCATTGGCGGCGAGTCGCAACTCGTGCCGATCGAGGAAATGAGCGTGGTGACGGCTCCCTACGAGGTGAACGGCAAGATCGTCGGCACGCTCGGCGTGATCGGGCCGACGCGCATGGCGTACAACCGGGTGATCCCGATCGTCGACATCACTGCGCGCCTGCTCTCGCTCACGCTCAGCCAGAACTGAGCGCCGCATCGGGCATACCGGCATCGGGCACACCGGGCATCGGGCACACCCGCCTTTCCGACGATCATCCCCGCAAGGCGTGGCGCGCGCCATCGGCCGAATGGCCAACGCGCGGTGAGTCGCTGCGTCGCGGCTCCGGCTTGGCCCGTCAGGGCCGCCCGCTATAATGCTTGTTTCATGCAACCGTTGCTGCGCATTCGCGCGGCGCCACTGATCGCCTATGCGTTTCGACCTGGAGCGGCCTTCGCAGTCCGCCGCGGCGCATCGCGTCGCCGTGCTGCTCATCAACCTGGGCACGCCGGACGCGCCCACGCCGCGCGCCGTGCGCCGCTATCTCGCGCAGTTTCTCTCGGATCCGCGCGTGGTCGAGATTCCGGCGCCGGTCTGGCAGGTCATCCTGCGCGCGCTGATCCTGCCGTTTCGCGGCCGTTCTTCGGCGAAGAAGTACGCGGCGGTCTGGACGCCCGAGGGTTCGCCGCTGCGCGTGCACACGCAGAAGCAGACCGACGGCCTGCGCCATCTGCTGCAGATCAACGACTACACGGTCCTCGTCGATTACGCGATGCGCTACGGCACGCCCGACATCCCGGCGATACTGAACCAGCTCAAGCTGGCGGGCGCGGAACGCATCCTGCTCATGCCGATGTACCCGCAGTACTCGTCGTCGACCACGGCCACGGCGTTCGACGCGGCCTTTGCCGCGCTGCGCCGCATGCGCAACCAGCCGGAAATCCGCACGGTGCGCGGCTATCACGACCATCCGGCGTATATCGCGGCGCTCGCGGCCCAGGTGCATCAGTACTGGCACGCGCACGGCAAACCCAATTTCGCGGCGGGCGACCGGCTCGTGCTGAGTTTTCACGGCGTGCCGAGCCGTACGCTCGATCTGGGCGACCCGTACCACGACCAGTGCCAGCAAACGGCCACGCTCCTAATGCACGCGCTGGAGCTGACGCCGGTCGAATGCCGGGTGACGTTCCAGTCGCGCTTTGGGCGGGCGCAGTGGCTCCAGCCGTACACGGCGCCCACGCTGCGGGAACTGGGCGCGGGCGGCGTGCGCCGTGCGGACGTGTTCTGCCCCGGTTTCACGGCGGATTGCCTTGAAACCATCGAGGAAATCGGCATGGAAGTGCGCGACGAGTTCCTGCACGGCGGCGGCAAGGAGTTTCACCGCATTGCGTGCCTGAATGCCTCGCCGGCGTGGATCGCGGCGCTAGGCGAGATTGTTGCGCAGCACCTGCAGGGCTGGCCCGTGCAGGCCGCAGCGCCGGCTGGCGCAGTGGCCTGACCGAGCGGACTGAGCGTGAACTGAGCGGCGCATCCGGAAAGCTTCTGATGAACTACAAGATTTCGACTGAACCTGGCGCGCGGCTGCGCATCGACAAATGGTTATGGGCGGCGCGCTTCTTCAAGACGCGCTCGCTGGCCTCGGACGCCGTGGGCAAGGGGCATGTGCGCATTGGCGGCGATGCCGTGAAGGCGTCGAAGGACGTGCGCGTGGGTGACCTCGTCGAAATCGAGATCGATCACGTGGTCTGGGAAGTGCAGGTGCTGGGGATTTGCGAGGTGCGCGGACCCGCGAGCATCGCGCAGACGCTCTATGCGGAAACCCAGGCCGGGCGCGAGAGGCGCGCGGCGGAGCAGGACCGGCGCCGGCTCTTTCGCGAACCGGCTGCCGTGTTGCAGGGCAGGCCGACCAAGCGCGACCGCCGCACTATCGACAAATTTTCGCGTGAGGGTTGAAGAGCGCTTCCATCGTAGCGTGCACGCCCCCGTATTCCGTCGTGTTTTCGTTCACGGCGCCCGACATGCAGATGGTCGTAGTTCCGGCGATGAGTACCAGCGCGACCACCGATATGGCAAAGGTCAGTTTCACGGTACTCCCCTTGGGATCGCAGCAAAACGGCCAGTTTCGAGGCCCGGTTAGCGTTTTTATGCGCGGGGATGCCGCTAAAAAATGTGCTGACCGTGGGCCCATTCGGTGCGGTGCCGCGCTCAGGGTAAACGCGCCATGAGCAGCACCTGTTCCTGAGTGTAGGTCAGGGATGTCCCTTACTCAATTTCATTTTTGCGGCGCTGCAGTAATGGTTGTTACGGGCGATTTCGCGGCCTGGATCTCTGTATAAAAAAGCCGCGGGAGCCCCTTGAAACAAGCGATCCGGCACCCATGTGCTGTCGCAATGCACGAAGCCTCTGTCGCGTTGGCGCAACGGTCGTCGGCGCGGTAGAGCGGGTCGCGGAATGGCGCCCGAAGCTTTGTTCCCTTTTTCACTATTCAACGTTCAGCGACATGGAAAACACGCAAGAGAACCCGACGAGCCAGAACCCCACGCCCGCGGACGAGGCGCCGCAAGCAGCCCAGCCCCAAAAGGCTGACGCCGCCGAGCAGGCAGCCCAAGGCGGCGTGGACCAGAACGCTGCGGCGCCTGCCGAGGCCGCACTGGCCGAAGCCCAGCTCAACGAAGCCCGAGCGAAGGTCGCCGAGTTGCAGGACGCCTTCGTCCGCGCCAAGGCCGAGACCGAGAACGTCCGACGCCGCGCGCAGGAAGACGTCGCCAAGGCGCACAAGTTCGCGATCGAAAACTTCGCCGAGCATCTGCTACCGGTGATGGACAGCCTCGAAGCCGCACTCAGCCATAACTCGGACGACCTCGCCAAGGTCAACGAAGGCGTCGAGCTCACGCTCAGGCAGCTGACCGGCGCGCTCGAGAAGGGCAAGGTCCTCGCCATCAACCCCGTGGGCGAGAAGTTCGATCCGCACCGTCACCAGGCTATCTCGATGGTGCCGTCCGAGCAGGAAGCGAACACGGTGGTCAGCGTGCTGCAAAAGGGCTATGTGATTGCCGATCGCGTGCTGCGTCCGGCGCTCGTGACCGTTTCGGCACCGAAGTAAGAAGAATGTAAGAAGCGCGGCGGCGTGAAGGAACCAAAAGGAACCCAAACGGCCCTGCGATTGAAAAAAATGATGGAACGCATAGCCCAAACCCCTTGAAATCGCCGTAGCGGCACTTATTTGGGCAGTAGTTCCGTATTGAAGTGGACGCCAGCCGCGCACAAGGGAAAACGCGGCTCGAGCAGGCAGTTACCTGCGCAGCGCGAAAGCGGCGTCCGCACAGCGACCAAAATCTGGAGATTTGACAAAAATGGGCAAAATCATTGGTATTGACCTCGGCACCACCAACTCGTGCGTGGCGCTGATGGAAGGCAATCAGGTCAAGGTGATCGAGAACTCGGAAGGCGCCCGTACCACGCCGTCGATCATCGCCTACATGGACGACAACGAAGTGCTGGTCGGCGCGCCGGCCAAGCGCCAGTCGGTTACCAACCCGCGCAACACGCTGTACGCAGTCAAGCGCCTGATCGGCCGCCGCTTCGAAGAGAAGGAAGTGCAGAAGGACATCGGTCTGATGCCCTACAAGATCGTCAAGCACGACAACGGCGACGCCTGGGTCGAGGCGCACGGCTCGAAGCTCGCGCCGTCGCAGGTTTCGGCTGAAGTGCTGCGCAAGATGAAGAAGACCGCTGAAGACTACCTCGGCGAGCCGGTCACCGAAGCCGTGATCACGGTTCCTGCGTACTTCAACGACAGCCAGCGTCAGGCCACCAAGGACGCAGGCCGCATCGCCGGTCTGGAAGTCAAGCGCATCATCAACGAGCCCACGGCAGCCGCACTCGCGTTCGGTCTGGACAAGGCCGAAAAGGGTGACCGCAAGATCGCCGTGTTCGACTTGGGCGGCGGCACGTTCGACATCTCGATCATCGAAATCGCCGATGTGGACGGCGAAATGCAGTTCGAAGTGCTCTCGACCAACGGCGACACGTTCCTCGGCGGCGAAGACTTCGACCAGCGCATCATCGATTACATCATCGGCGAGTTCAAGAAAGAGCAGGGCGTCGACCTCGCGAAGGACGTGCTCGCGCTGCAACGCCTGAAGGAAGCGGCTGAAAAGGCCAAGATCGAGCTGTCGTCGGGCCAGCAGACCGAAATCAACCTGCCGTACATCACGGCAGATGCTTCGGGTCCGAAGCACTTGAACCTGAAGATCACGCGCGCCAAGCTGGAAGCGCTGGTCGAAGACCTGATCGAGCGCACCATCGAGCCGTGCCGCGTGGCGATCAAGGACGCAGGCGTGAAGGTCGGCGACATCGACGACGTGATTCTCGTCGGCGGCCAGACGCGTATGCCGAAGGTGCAGGAGAAAGTGAAGGAGTTCTTCGGCAAGGATCCGCGCCGTGACGTGAACCCGGACGAAGCCGTGGCCGTTGGCGCCGCGATCCAGGGCCAGGTTCTGTCGGGCGACCGCAAGGACGTGCTGCTCCTCGACGTGACCCCGCTCTCGCTCGGTATCGAGACGCTCGGCGGCGTGATGACCAAGATGATCAACAAGAACACCACGATCCCGACCAAGCACGCACAGGTCTACTCGACGGCGGACGACAGCCAGTCGGCCGTGACGATCAAGGTGTTCCAGGGCGAGCGCGAAATGGCAGCGGGCAACAAGCTGCTGGGCGAGTTCAACCTCGAAGGCATCCCGCCCGCACCGCGCGGCGTGCCGCAGATCGAAGTGAGCTTCGACATCGACGCGAACGGTATTCTGCACGTCGGCGCGAAGGACAAGGCGACCGGCAAGGAAAACCGCATCACGATCAAGGCGAACTCGGGTCTGTCCGAAGCCGAAATCGAAAAGATGGTGAAGGACGCCGAAGCGAACGCGGAAGAAGATCACCGTCTGCGCGAGATTGCCGACGCGCGCAACCAGGGCGATGCGCTGGTTCACAGCACGAAGAAGGCCGTGGCCGAGTACGGCGACAAGATCGAAGCTAGCGAGAAGGAAGCGATCGAAGCCGCACTGAAGGACCTCGAAGAAACGCTGAAGAGCTCGTCGGCTGACAAGGCGACGATCGAGGCGAAGGTCGAGACGCTGTCGACCGCGTCGCAGAAGCTCGGCGAAAAGATGTACGCCGACATGCAGGCACAGCAGGCAGGCGCGGCGGGCGCCGCAGGTGGTGCCGGTGCTGCCGAGCAAGGCGCGCAGAACAACGCCGACGACGTGGTCGACGCCGAGTTCAAGGAAGTCAAGAAGGACTAAGTCGGTTCGTGGCGGTCATGACCGTTTTGCCTGATCAGCGAACGGTCGTGGCGCTACGAAAGCGGCCGCATCGGTTACGATGCGTGTCAGCATTGCAGCGCCTGGCGAGCCATCTGGCTCTCCGGGCACATTTGTTTTATGGAGGCCGCTCTCTTTCAGGGGCCGCCGCGGCGTGAGAAGCGCCCGTGCGGATGTTCGAAGGAACGGCAAACGGGTCACGAGATCCAGCATTCAAGAGGAGCCGGCGCGCGCCGTGAAGCGCGAGGCCGGCGTTGAACCGATATGGCGAAACGGGATTACTACGAGGTTCTGGGCGTCGCGAAGAACGCGGGCGACGACGAAATCAAGAAGGCGTATCGCAAGCTCGCGATGAAGTATCACCCCGACCGCAATCCGGACAACAAGGATGCGGAAGAGCATTTCAAGGAGGCCAAGGAGGCCTACGAAATGCTGTCGGACTCGCAAAAGCGCGCGGCTTACGACCAGTACGGCCACGCCGGTGTCGATCCCAACATGGGCGGCGCGGGCGCGCAGGGCTTCGGCGGTTTCGCGGACGCTTTCGGCGACATCTTCGGTGATATCTTCGGCCAGGCCGCTGGCGGCGCCCGCGGTGGCCAGCGCAGCGGCCCGCAGGTGTATCGCGGCGCGGACCTGCGCTACAGCATGGAAATCTCGCTGGAGCAGGCGGCGCACGGCTACGAGACGCAGATCCGCGTGCCGGGCTGGAGCGGCTGTGAAGTCTGTCACGGCTCGGGCGCGAAGCCCGGCACGAAGCCCGAAACCTGCCCGACCTGCCATGGCTCGGGTTCGGTGCGCATGTCGCAAGGCTTCTTCAGCATCCAGCAGACCTGCCCGAAGTGCCACGGCACGGGTTCCTACATTCCTGAACCCTGCACGAACTGCCACGGCGCAGGCAAGGTCAAGGAAACCAAGACGCTCGAAGTGAAGATTCCGGCGGGCATCGACGACGGCATGCGCATCCGCTCGGCCGGCAACGGCGAGCCGGGCATCAACGGCGGTCCGTCGGGCGATCTGTACGTCGAGATCCACATCAAGCAGCACGCGGTGTTCGAGCGCGACGGCGACGACCTGCATTGTCAGATGCCGATTCCGTTCACTACGGCGGCGCTGGGCGGCGAGATCGAAGTGCCGACGCTGGCGGGCCGCGCGAGCTTCACGGTGCCTGAAGGCACGCAGTCGGGCAAGACGTTCCGTCTGCGCGGCAAGGGCATCAAGGGCCTGCGTTCGAGCATTGCCGGCGATCTGTATGTGCATGTCCAGGTGGAAACGCCGGTCAAGCTCACCGATCACCAGCGCGAGATGCTGCAGCAGTTCGAGAAGTCGCTCGTGGAAGGCGGTTCGCGCCACAGCCCGCAAAGCAAGAGCTGGTTCGACCGCGTGAAGAGCTTCTTCGACTGATGCGCTTTTTCCGGCGACGCCATGCAGTAGCAGGTCAATAGCAGGTAGTTAGCGTAATGGCAGTCAATCCTGGCGGCGCGGCGGGTGATGCGACGAGTGTTGCAACTTTCGCGCTGCTCGACGACGGCGACTCGACGGCGGCTAGCCGCTCGAGCCGCCTTTATACGGGGTTCGTCCGCGAGCTTGCATGCGAGCGCGCGGCGGATCTCGACGCGGTGTGCGCGCAAGTGAACGCCGAACTGGGCAAGGGACTTCACGCGCTCGTGATTGGCGACTACGAGTTCGGGCGCACGCTCGAATTCGCAAAGCGCGACACGACCTCATCCATCGAAACGCAGCACGGCCACGCCGCGCTGCGTTTTTTATTGTTCGAACGCTGCGAAAAACGCTCGCGCGAGGAAACCGATGCGTGGCTCGCGGCGCAGGAGGGCCGTGAAGCGCCTGCGCCGGCAGGCGTGGCGGGCGTGACGACCGGTGTCGATCGCGAGCGCTTCGAGCAGGACATCGCCGCCGTGCAGGACGCCTTGCGCGCGGGCGACTCGTATCAGATCAACTACACCTACCGGCTCGGCTTCGAGGCGTACGGTTCGCCGCTCGCGCTTTACCGGCGCTTGCGCGAGCGTCAGCGCGTGCGTTATGGCGCGCTGATTGCGTTGCCGGGCGACCGCTGGGTGCTCTCGTGCTCGCCGGAGCTGTTCGTGGAGAAGTGCGGCAAAACGTTGCGCGCGAAACCGATGAAGGGCACGGCCGCACGTTCCGACGATGCAGAGCAGGACGCCGCCGCCGCGCGTTTTCTCGCCAACGATCCGAAGAACCGCGCAGAAAACGTGATGATCGTCGACCTGCTGCGCAACGACCTCTCGCGCGTCGCGCAAACAGGCTCGGTGCGCGTACCGGCGCTCTTCAGCGTGGAGCCTTACCGTTCCGTCTGGCAGATGACCTCGACCGTCGAAGCGACGCTGCGCGAAGGCACGACCTTCGCCGCCGCCATGCGCGCGCTCTTTCCGTGCGGCTCGATCACGGGCGCGCCCAAGCACCGGACAATGGAGCTGATCGAAGCGCTCGAGCATGCGCCGCGCGGGCTCTACACGGGCACGATAGGCTGGCTCGAAGCGCCCTCGGCGGGCGAGGCCTGCGGCGACTTTTGCCTCTCGGTCGTGATCCGCACGTTGACGCTCGATGCGCCATCGAGGGGCGCGGGTGCCACGCGCCGCGGTGAAATGGGCGTGGGCGCGGGCATCGTACTCGACAGCGTGGCCGCCGACGAATACGAGGAGTGCCGCTTGAAAGCCCGTTTTCTGACCGATGCCGACCCGGACATCGAATGCTTCGAAACGATGTACGCGACGCGTACAAGCGGCGTGCGCCACGCGGAGCGTCACCTCGCGCGGCTCGCGGCGAGCGCGGCGTGGCTCGGTTTCCCGTGCGACGTTCAAGCGTTGCGCGCGCGCATCGACGAAACCTGCGCCACGTTTGCAGACGATATCGCGCCACACCGTGTGCGCCTCGCGCTCGGCAAGAGCGGGGCAACTACGCTCACCAGTGCACCGCTCGCTGCGCTCGCGCACGCCGCCGTGGGCGTGCTGCTCGCGCCGGATCACGGCTTTACGCCGGTCGAATCCGCCGACGCGCTGTTGCTGCGCAAAACCACGCGCCGGGCCGATTTCGATCGCGCATGGCGCGAGGCCGAAGCGCTGGGCGGCTTCGACATGCTGTTCTTCAACGAACGCGGCGAGCTGACCGAAGGCGGCCGCTCGAACGTGTTCGTGAAGCTCGACGGCAAGTGGTTCACGCCGCCGCTCGCCTCGGGCGTGCTGCCGGGCGTGATGCGCGGCGTGCTGCTCGACGACGAAGCGTTCGGCGCACAGGAGCGCGTGCTCACGCGCGACGACGTGCTCGACGCCGAAGCCTTGATGCTCACGAACGCGCTGCGCGGCGCAGTGCCGGCGCGCCTGATTCGATGAGATCACGGTCGTAGCGCACCACAAAAAAAGCGCGCTCCAGACGGAGCGCAATTTTTTTATTCTGCGAAGCAAAGCTGCCGGATCAGAACACGTGCTCGGGCCCCGGGAACGTGCCTTCCTTCACGGCCTGCACATACGCGCGCACGGCCGATTCGATATCGGGCTGGCCCGTCATGAAGTCCTTCACGAAGCGCGGCCGCTTGCCGGGGAAAATGCCGAGCATGTCGTGCAGCACGAGCACCTGGCCCGAGCAGTCCACACCCGCGCCAATGCCGATGGTCGGAATGCGCAACTGCTTCGTGACTTCCGCGCCGAGCGCCGCGGGCACGGCCTCGATCACCACGAGCTGCGCGCCCGCGTCCTGCAGCGCCAGCGCGTCGCGAATCATCTGCGTGGCGGCCGCATCGCTCTTGCCCTGCACCTTGAAACCGCCGAACGCATGCACCGACTGCGGCGTGAGGCCGATGTGCGCACACACGGGCACGGCGCGCTCCACCAGCATCTTCACCGTGGGCGCGAGCCATTCGCCGCCCTCGATCTTCACCATCTGCGCGCCGGCGCGCATGAGCTTCACCGAGTTCGCGAACGCATCTTCGGGCGTGCCGAAGGTGCCGAACGGCAGATCGGCGATGATCAGCGCCCTGGTTTGCGCGCGCGCCACGCAGGCCGTGTGGTACGCGATGTCGTCGATGGTGACGGGCAGCGTCGTGGTGTGCCCCTGGAGCACGTTGCCGAGCGAGTCGCCGATCAGCACCGTATCGACGCCCGCGCGATCGCACAGCGCCGAGAAGCTCGCGTCGTAGCACGTCAGCATCGCGATGCGCTCGCCGGCGTCGCGCATGGCCTGGAGTTTGGGCACGGTGACCGCGCTGCGGCTCGCTTCCTGCAGGTAAGTCATGGGGAAATCCGTTGGGAAAGGGAAAATCGAAGAGGGGCTGCGCCGCTTGATCGTTCGATCGCGCCGATGAGGCGGTTATAGCGACGTGCCCTTGACGAAGGATTCCTTGCGGCCGCGCATCGTCTCGATACGTTCGGCGACGAGCGCGAGGTCCGCATCGGAACCTGGCAGATCCAGATGCTCCGCGCCGACGGTGAGCACCGGCGCATGATCGTAATGATAGAAAAAATCGTTGTAGCTGTCGCAGAGCGCTCGCAGGAATGCACTCGAGATAGGCAGCTCGCGCGGCAATGCCCGCTTCTGGATGCGCGCGTACAGCGCCTCGGGACTCGCCTGCAGATAGACGACGAGGTCGGGCGCGGGCGCGGACGAGGTCAGACGCGAGGCGAGCGCTCGGTAGAGCGGCAGTTCGTCTTCAGCGAGTGTGAGGCGTGCGAACAGATCGTTGCGTTCGGCAAGGAAATTCGTCACGAGCGGTACGCCCGCTTCGCGGCGCGCGGCTACGTCGCGCGAAAGCTGCTCGCGCTGCAAGGCAATATGTAACTGCGCCGCGAGCGCATGCGACGAGGGCGCGGTGTCGCGATACACGCGCTCAAGAAACGGATTCTCGGCGTTCGATTCGAACAGCGTCTGCATCGACCAGCGTTCGGCGAGGCGCGTGGCGAGCGTGGTCTTGCCCGCGGCGATCGGCCCTTCGATCACGATGTACTGGAGCGCGGCTGGCCGCGTGGCGCGCGCGCTGACGACGGGCAGGGGTGTTGTGCTCATTGGCAGGTGCCGGAGGGCGGCGTGTCCGGCGCGGGCGCCGCGCCCATGCACTGGCACAACGGCTTGACCTTCTCGATGCGCTGGTCGGCCACGGCGGCGAGGAACGCGCTGGCGGGCCCCAGGCCCGGAATCACGAGTTCGGGATCGATCTCGACGAGCGGCACGAGCGCGAACGCGCGACCGGTCATGCGCGGGTGCGGCACGACGAGGTGGGTTTCGTCGATCGTGGCGTCGCCGTAAAGCAGGATGTCGATGTCGAGCGTGCGGGGCGCGTTGCGAAAGGGACGCTCCCGGCCGAAGTGATGCTCCACGCGCTGACACAGCGCGAGCAGCGCGTGAACGTCGAGACTCGTCTCGATCTTCACGACGCAGTTGTAATAGTCGTCGCCGCCCGCGTCGATGGGCGCGGTGCGGTACAGACTCGATTTGGCGACGACGGTGAGGGTGTGCTGTTGTGCCAGGCACACCACCGCGTCTTTGAGGGTCTGGCGTGCATCCCCCAGATTCGCGCCAACTCCCAGCCAGGCAACCGTCATGGCTTCACTTCCTGCGACTTTTGTTGCGGTTCGACACGCGTGCGCCGCGGCTTGCCGCGACGCCGCACGGCGTCAGTCCTCGTGCGGACCGGCGTGGCCGTCATAGTCTGCACTGCTGGCTTCCTGCTCGTCACCGGCTGCGCCGGCTTCCGACGCAGCACCTTCGCCCGTTCTGCGGCTTTTCGCACCGCCGCGGCGGCGGCGCTTGCGCGGCGCGCGTTCCTTGCCGCCCTGCGCGAGAAGGCCCTCGCGCGCGGCGATGTCGCCGGAAATGAAGTCGGTCCACCATTGGCCGACTTCGGCGTCCAGCTCGCCCGATTCGCAGCGCAGCAGGAGGAAATCATACCCCGCTCTAAATCTTTGGTGTTCGAGCAGCTTGATCGCGCCGCGGCCACGTTTTTCGAGGCGCAGCTGCAGGCCCCAGATTTCGCGCATATCCGACGAGAAGCGGCGATGAATCGCGAGCTTTTCCGTTTGTGCGTCGATGACGTCGTCCATCGCGCGATGCAGCGCCGGCACGGCCAATTCGCCCTCAGCCGTGTATTGCTGCCAGCGTTGCTGCACGTCGTGCCACAGCAGCGTGGCGAACAGGAAGCCCGGCGAGACCGGCTTGCCCGCGCGCACGCGCGAGTCGGTATTCGAGAGCGCGAGCGTGATGAAGCGCTCGCCTTGCGGCTGTTCGAGCACCACGTCCAGCAGCGGCAGGAGGCCGTGATGCAGCCCTTCCTTGCGCAGCCACCTGAGGCACTCGAGCGCATGGCCCGAGAGCAGCAGCTTGAGCATCTCGTCGAAAAGACGCGCGGCCGGTACGTTGTTGATGAGGTCCGCGAGCTTCACGATGGGGTCGCGCGTGTGCTCTTCGATCTCGAAGCCGAGCTTCGCCGCGAAACGCACCACGCGCAGCATGCGTACCGGGTCTTCGCGGTAACGCGTGGCCGGGTCGCCGATCATGCGCAACAGGCGCGCGCGCATGTCGGCCATGCCGTTGTGGTAATCCAGCACGGTTTGCGTGGCCGGATCGTAGTACATCGCGTTGATCGTGAAGTCGCGGCGCGTGGCGTCTTCGTGCTGCTCGCCCCAGACGTTGTCGCGCAGCACGCGGCCGCTCGCATCCACGTGGTGCGTCTTGCGATCGAGCTCGTCGCGGCGCATGCGCTTTGGCGGCGCTGCGGGGGGCGCCGCCTCGGCGGGCGCGGCCTCGGCGGGCGGCGCATCGACCAGCGCGCGGAACGTCGAGACTTCGATGATTTCCTGGCCGAACTGCACGTGCACGATCTGGAAGCGCCGGCCGATGATGCGCGCGCGGCGGAACAGCTTCTGCACCTGGTCGGGCGTGGCGTCGGTGGCGACGTCGAAGTCCTTGGGCGCGACGCCGAGCAGCAGGTCGCGCACCGCGCCGCCCACGATGAACGCGCGGAAGCCCGCTTGCTGCAGGCCTTCGGTCACGCGCACGGCGTTGCGCGAGATGAGCGCGGGATTGATGCCGTGGACGTCGGCGGAAAGGATGACGGGCGTGGTCGGGTCGGGCGCGCCAACGCCTGCGCGCGGCTTCGAGGTCTTCTGCGCGCTGGCCGGCTTGCGGCGCGCGCGGGTGCTGCCGGCGACGGCGGCCGCGCCCTCATGCGAGGCCGTGTCCGGATCGGCGGCGGGGGCTTCGGTATCTTGCGCCGCTTCGGCATCGTCCTGGCCGAACAGCTTGCGGATGAGTTTCTTGATCACTGGGCTTGGAACAAATCGAGAATGCGCCAGCCCGCTTGTTGCGCGTGAGCGCGCAGGGTGTCGTCGGGGTTGGTGGCGATCGGGTCGGTGACTTTTTCGAGCAGCGGAATGTCGTTGTGCGAGTCGCTATAGAAGTAGCTGTGCTCGAAGTCCGAAAAGCGCTTGCCGAGCGAGGCGAGCCATTGCTCGACGCGCACGATCTTGCCTTCGCGGTAGCTCGGCGTGCCCGTCGGGCGGCCGGTGAAGGCCGATGCCGGATGGCCGTCCACGGTCTCGACTTCGCACGCGATCAGCTTGTCGACGCCGAACACCTCGGCGATGGGCGCCGTGATGAATTCGTTGGTCGCCGTGACCACGCAGCAGAGGTCGCCCGCTTCCTTATGCTTTTTCACGAGCTCGACTGCGCTCGGCAGGATGGTCGGCTTGATCACCTCGTGCATGTACTGGTCGTGCCACTCCATCAACTGCGCGCGCGAATATTTCGCGAGCGGCGTGAGCATGGCGACGAGGTAGGCATGGATGTCGAGCTTGCCGGCCTTGTAGTCGGCGTAGAAGCGGTCGTTTTGCTCCGCAAAGCGCTCGCCGTCGACAATGCCGAGCTTCACCATGAAGCGGCCCCATTCGTGGTCGCTGTCGGTGGGGATCAGGGTGTGATCGAGGTCAAAAAGTGCAAGGTTAGCCATGGGCGCTCATTTTACTTGAAGCGGGAGACGCCGTTGCCGCCGCCGGCGGGCGGCGTCGGCGCGGCGGGGTCCGCAGGGGATTCGGGGCCAGGAGGCGCGTCGTTCTGGGCGGGCGCTTTGCCGTCTTGCGATTGGGACGTCTCCGCCGCATCGGGCGTCGACGGAGTCTGTCCCGGTGTCTCGCCTGCGTTCGCCTCGGGTGTGGCGGTTCCGGCCGGCGGATCGAGATCGCCGCGCAGCTCGCCGCTCATCTCGTTGCTCACGTCGGCTTCGACTTCGCCCTGGAGTTCGGTGCCCAGTTCCTTGTGGACGACGTGACGATATTTGGCCCCCAATTCGCCTTCGACGTTGTCGGTCGGCTTGTCGAAGGGCACGCTCGTCGATGGGCGCGCCTGCAAGGCCGGTGCTTTCGGCGCCTCGTAGGGCTGGGCGTCGTCGGGCTCGGCGGCGGGGGCTTGCGGCTCGCTGGAGAAGAGCGTCGGCGGTGCCGGCGGCTCGTCGGCTTCAGCGGGTAGCGTTTGGGCGGCCGCGTTGCCGCTGGCCTCAGCTTCGTCCGCGTCGCTCGCGTCGTCCGTTTCTGCCGGCTCTTCGCTGGCGAGTTCCTCGTCCGTCGGCAGTGCGCTCGCTGCGCTCACCAGATCACCCACTCCATTCGCGAGCATCGTGCGCAACAGCGGCAGCGTCACCGCGCGCTTCTGTTCGAGCGAAAAGCGGTCGAGCGCGTCGAGCAAGCCCATCAGGCTCGGCATGTCGCGCCGGAAATGCGTGAGCAGGTAGGCAGGCACGTCGTCGGCGAGCGCAATGCCGCGCTCGCGCGCCGCGAACTTGAGGATGGCCGCCTTGCCTTCGTCGGAGAGCGGCGCGAGGTGGAACACAAGGCCCCAGCCCAGGCGCGTGCGCAGGTCCTCGCGCACGGCCAGACCCATGGGCGGCGCGTTGCCCGTCGCGACGAGCGCGCAGGCGGGGTAGGAGCGCACCTCGTTGAACAGGTTGAAGAGCGCGATCTGCTGGGCGCCCGAGAGCGAATCGCAGTCGTCCACCGCGTAGATCGTCACGCGCGGATCGAACGTGAACGCCGCCAGCGCGCTTTGCGGCCCCAGATAGCGCACGTGGCCCGGCGGCGCTTCGTCGGCGAGTGCGAGCAGCAGGTGGCTGCGCCCGTTGCCGGGCTCGCCCCAGACATAGAACGTGCGATCGGCGATCGGGCCCGCCATGAGCGCCGCGTCCAGACCGCGCAGGCGCGCGACCAGCTCGGCGTTGGCGCCGATATGGAAGTTGTCGAAGGTCGATGGCGGCGGGGTGCCGAGATCGAGCGTTAACTGTCGCTGCACGGTGTGTCTGGACGGAGTCGGTTCTAGTAAAGCGTGCTCTCGTGAGAACTGCGGAGATCACTGGGCCGCGGCCGCCGCAGCACGATGCCGAGGGCGAGCGCGATCCCGGTCCAGATAACGGCCCGACGCTGGTACGGTGCGAAATGCGGTGTGTTGTGCGGCAAAACTCGGTTTCCGGTTGTGGGGGCGCCAAGCGAGGCGCGTTCCAAATCTCGCTCCGCCCGCGGCGGCGGGGCGCCGTCAATCGGTTAAAATCGCATTTTACCGACCTTCTGGCGCTTCCCCATGAATCAACCGAAATCCGGCCCCGCTAATCAGGCACAGTCGCAGGACCAAGGCCTCTCCTACGCCGACGCTGGCGTCGACATGGTCGCGGGCGACGCGCTCGTCGATCGCATCAAGCCGTTTGCGAAGAAGACCCTGCGCGACGGCGTGATGGGCGGCATCGGCGGATTCGGCGCGCTTTTCGAAGTGCCGAAGAAGTACAAGGAGCCCGTGCTCGTTTCGGGCACCGACGGCGTGGGCACCAAGCTGCGCCTCGCGTTTCATCTGAACAAACACGACACGGTCGGCCAGGATCTCGTCGCGATGAGCGTGAACGACATCCTCGTGCAAGGCGCCGAGCCGCTGTTCTTCCTCGACTACTTCGCCTGCGGCAAGCTGGATGTCGACACGGCGGCCACAGTCGTGAAGGGCATCGCGCAAGGCTGCGAGCTGTCGGGCTGCGCGCTGATCGGCGGTGAAACGGCCGAAATGCCGGGCATGTACCCCGACGGCGAATACGATCTCGCCGGCTTCGCAGTGGGCGCGGTCGAAAAGAGCAAGATCATCGACGGCAGCACGATCGCCCCGGGCGACGTGGTGCTGGGTCTCGCCTCGAGCGGCATCCACTCGAACGGCTTCTCGCTCGTACGCAAGATCATCGAGCGCGCGCAGCCGGATCTCGCCGCCGACTTCGACGGCCGTTCGCTCGCCGACGCACTGATGGCGCCCACGCGCATCTACGTGAAGCCGCTGCTCAAGCTGATGGAAACCATCACGGTGAAGGGCATGGCGCACATCACGGGCGGCGGCCTCGTCGAGAACATTCCGCGCGTGCTGCGCGAAGGCCTCACGGCTGAACTGGATCACGCGGCATGGCCGCTGCCGCCGCTCTTCACGTGGCTGCAGAAGCACGGCGGCGTGGCCGATGCGGAAATGCACCGCGTGTTCAATTGCGGCATCGGCATGGCCGTGGTCGTGGCGGCGGATCAAGCCGATGCGGCGGCTTCCCTGCTGGCCGCCGCGGGCGAGCAGGTGTGGAAGATCGGCGTGGTGCGCGCAAGCAAGGAAGGCGAAGCGCAGACCGTGGTGGTCTAAGCCTCACGCGTTTCCGCGCAAAAAAATGCCCGCCATCGATTGGCGGGCATTTTTACTTTTGGGCGCCGCGATTGGCGTTACAGCACCGTGCGCACGTGCCACAGCTCCGGAAACAGCACGACGTCGAGCATCTTGCGCAGATACGGCGCGCCAGTCGTGCCGCCGGTGCCCTGCTTGAAGCCGATGATGCGCTCGACCGTCGTCACGTGGCGGAAGCGCCACTGACGGAACGCGTCTTCGAGATCGACGAGTTCTTCGGCCATCTCGTACAAATCCCAGTACTCCGAAGGATTGCGGTACACCTCCAGCCACGCCGCCTCGACCGTCGCGTCGTGTTCGGTCGGCTGCGTCCAGTCGCGGTTCAGGCGCTCGGGCGCGATCGCAAAGCCGCGCCGCGCGAGCAGGCGAATCACTTCGTCGTAGAACGAGGGCGCCTCGAGCGTCGCTTCCACCTGCTCGAAAATCTCGGCCCGATGCTCGTGCGGCTTGAGCATCTGCACGTTCTTGTTGCCGAGCAGGAACTCGATCTGCCGGTATTGATACGACTGGAAGCCCGACGACGCACCCAGATACGGCCGCATGGCCGTGTACTCGGAGGGCGTGAGCGTCGAGAGGACGTTCCACGCCTGCACGAGCTGCTCCATGATGCGCGAGACACGCGCGAGCTGCTTGAACGCGGGCGGCAGCGCGTCGCGGTGCACGTTGGCGAGCGCCGCGCGCAGCTCGTAGAGCGCGAGCTTCATCCACAGCTCGCTCGTTTGATGCTGCACAATGAACAGCATCTCGTTGTGATCGGGCGAGAGCGGATGCTGCGCGCCCAGCACAGCGTCGAGCGCGAGGTAGTCGCCGTAGCTCATCGACTTCGAGAAGTCGAGCTGCGCGTCGTGCCAGCCTTCGCCTTGTACTTCAGGCGCTTGCGCAGCCGGCGCGGGCGCGGCGGCGCCGTGTCCGAACGGGCAGCCGCCACGTGCGGCGCCGTGGGTCTCACTCGCGGTTTCACCCGCGTCGGGCATACCTGGGACTTGCATGTGATCGTTCATCTGCCGCTCCTCAGGTCACCGCGCCGCGCTCGGCGAATTCGGGCTTGCGCCAGGACTCGGTGGCGAGCACGTCGCGCAGCGTCTCCACGGCGTCCCACACGTCGACGTAACGCAGATACAGCGGCGTGAAGCCGAAGCGCAGCACGCGCGGCTCGCGATAGTCGCCGATCACGCCGCGCGCGATCAACGCCTGCATCACCTCATAGCCATGCGGATGCTCGAAGCTCACGTGCGAGCCGCGTTCCGCGTGAGCGCGCGGCGTGACGAGCGTGAGGCCGTATTCCTTGCAGCGCGTCTCGACCAGTTCGATGAAGAGATCGGTGAGCGCGAGCGACTTGCGGCGGATCGCCTGCATGTCGGTTTGCAGGAACACGTCGAGACCGCATTCGACGAGCGCCATCGACACGATCGGCTGCGTGCCGCAGAGAAAGCGGCCGATGCCGTTGTCCGGACGATAGACAGGGTTCATCTCGAACGGCGACTTGTGGCCCCACCAGCCCGAGAGCGGCTGCGAGAACGCATCCTGGTGGCGCTTGGGCACCCACACGAAGCCGGGCGAGCCGGGGCCGCCGTTCAGATATTTGTACGTGCAGCCCACGGCGTAGTCGGCGTTCGCGCCGTTCAGGTCAACCGGCACGGCGCCCGCCGAATGTGCGAGATCCCACAGCGCGAGCGCGCCCTGCGCGTGAATATGCTCGGTGAGCGCGCGCATGTCGTGCATTTCGCCCGTGCGGTAGTTCACGTGCGTGATCATCGCGACGGCCACGTCTTCGCGGATCGCGGCGCGCAGCTCGGCGGGATCGTCGACGAGGCGCAGCTCGTAGCCGCGGTCGAGTTGCTCGATCAGCCCTTGCGCGATGTACAGGTCGCTCGGGAAGTTCGAGCGCTCCGAGACGATGACGCGGCGCTTCGGGTCGCGCGCGTTCTGCACGCGCAGCGCGGCGGAGAGCGCCTTGAAGAGGTTGATCGAGATGGTGTCGGTGACGACG
This sequence comes from Paraburkholderia nodosa DSM 21604, assembly GCF_000519185.1. Classification (GTDB taxonomy): domain Bacteria; phylum Pseudomonadota; class Gammaproteobacteria; order Burkholderiales; family Burkholderiaceae; genus Paraburkholderia; species Paraburkholderia nodosa. The sequence continues at coordinate 393,535 of NZ_JAFA01000001.1, forward strand.
ACTTCGTCGTCGGCCGCGCCGATCAGCTTCGCGAGCATGTTGCCCAGACGCTTGGGCATGGCGAACCAGCCCGCCGTGTTCCAGCTGCGAATGAGGCCTTCGCCCCATTCACCGCCGATCACGGCCTGTGCGCGCGCGGCCGAGGCCGAGGGCGGCACGCCGAGCGAGTTGCCGTCGAGATAGATGGTGCCGGCCGCGAGCGTGAATTGCTCGCGCAGGGCGGCGAGCGGATCGGCGCGATCGGCTGCCAGGGCTTCGTTGCGGTCGTTCATGTCTACGTTTCGTGGTTTGGCTAATTGAGGGGATTCAGTTGGCGGCGGCGGAAGGCAACTCGCGCAGCACGGCGCGTACGGGGCTGGCGTCGAGCGTCGCGAACTTCAGCGGCAGGGCGATGAGTTCGTAGTCGCCGCGCGCGACGGCGTCGAGCACGATGCCTTCGAGGATCGCCATGCCATGTGCGCGGATGCGGTGATGCGCGTCCATCGTCTTCGATTCCTGCGGGTCGAGCGAGGGCGTGTCGATGCCGATGAGACGCACGCCGTGTGCGGCGAGCAGATCGATCGTTGCCGGCGCGACGGCGCAAAACTTGCTGTCCCAGCGGTCCAGCGGCGCGTGCGCGTAGGTGCGCAGCAGCACGCGCGGCGGGATGCCAGGCAATGCGCCTTCCACGTGTTCGGGCAGCACGAGCGGTGCGGCGCCCACGCAATGAATCACGCGGCACGCGCCGATATACGTGTCGAGCGGCACCTCGCCGATCGGCGCGCCTTCGGCGTCGTAGTGCAGCGGGGCGTCGGTGTGCGCGCCGGTGTGGGGCGACAGCGTTACGCGTGCGACGTTGACTGGCGAGCCCGCCTCCATGCGCCACACGCGCTCGACGCCAACGGGCGTATCGCCGGGCCAGACGGGCGTTTCGGGGTGAATCGGCGGGGAAATGTCTTTGATCTGGGTCATGTCAACGGCGCCTTGCATCTACGTTGTCTACCTGATGCTTCGAATGATAGGCAACTCCTCGCGAAATGTGCTTGCGAAAAAAACGCCGCAAACTTCGGTTGTTGGCACATAATTTGTCTTAAGACGGGAATGGAGACCAAATATGAACGCAATCTCGCTTGATGCTACCGATTGCCGTATTCTCGCCGTGCTGCAAAACGAGGGGCGGATCAGTAATCTCGATCTGGCGGAGCGCATTTCGCTTTCGCCATCGGCGTGCCTGCGCCGTTTGCGGCTGCTCGAGGAGCAGGGCGTGGTGGAGCGTTACCGCGCGAGTCTGAACCGGGAGATTCTCGGCTTCGAGATGGAGGCGTTCGTGCAGGTGTCGATGCGCAACGACCAGGAGAGCTGGCACGAGCGCTTCGTCACGGCGCTGCGCGACTGGCCGGAGGTGGTGGGGGCGTATGTGGTGACGGGCGAGACGCACTACCTGCTGCGCGTGCTCGCGCACAACCTCAAGCACTACTCGGACTTCGTGCTCAACAAGCTGTACAAGGCGCCGGGCGTAATGGACATCCGCTCGAACATCGTGCTCACGACGCTCAAGGTGGAAGTGGGTGTGCCTGTGGACCTGATCGCGCAGCGCGAGCCGAAGAGCGCGCCGGCATAAACGGGAACGGCGGAGCGCGCGCCCCGCCGTATCAGAGCGACTGGAGCTGGTGGAACGCGCCGCCGTGGAACACGAGCGGCGAAGCGTCCGTGCCGTCCTCGCGCACGCCGCAGCGTTCCACTTCCCCGACGAAAATCACGTGATCGCCTTCATCGTAGCGGCTGCGGTTGTGGCACTCGAACCACGCGATCGCGCCGTCGAGCACGGGCATGCCGGTGTCGCCCGCCGCGTGCGAAACGCCCTCGAAACGGTCGCCCTTCACGGTCGCAAAGCGCTTGCACAGGTCGAGCTGCGACGCGGCGAGCACATTGATCACATAATGGCTGTTCGAGCGGAACACGGGCATGGACGCCGAGCGCGTGGCGAGGCTCCACAGCACGAGCGGCGGATTGAGCGAGACCGAGTTGAACGAGCTGGCCGTGATGCCGATGAGCGTGCCGTCGGGCGCGCGCGTCGTGATCACGGTCACGCCGGTGGCGAACTGGCCGAGCGCGCGGCGGAATGCGCCGTCGTCGAAATTGGGCGGGCTGGGGCGGCGGATCATCGATGCAGGCCTTCGGGGGCCGCGCGCGCGGCGGCGGGAGCAGAAATCGGGATCAACGTCATGTGGAAAATCGGCGAATTGTCACAATTTTAGCGGAAGCGGCGGATGGCGGGTCGCGCGGGGCACCGCGCAGTGGTGTCCGCCGTGCGGTCCGCGATGGCGTCCGCAGTCACGATCAAAGGAGCGAACAGCATGAGTCAGACAGTCGAAACGGCCACCCTGGGCGGCGGATGCTTCTGGTGCCTGGAGGCGGTGTATCTGCGCGTGGAGGGTGTGAGTGCGGTGGAGTCGGGCTACGCCGGCGGCCACGTGGCGAATCCGAGCTACGAGCAGGTTTGCGATGGCGACACCGGCCACGCAGAGGTCGTGAAGGTGGAGTTCGACTCCGCGAAAATCACGTATCGCGAGATTCTCGACATCTTTTTCGCGATTCACGATCCCACGCAGCTGAACCGCCAGGGCAACGACGTGGGCACGCAGTACCGCTCGGCGATCTTCACGCACGCCGAGGCGCAGCGCGAGACGGCCGAGCAGGCGATTCGCGAGCTGGCTGCAGAAGGCGTGTACGACGGCAAGATCGTCACCCAGGTGCTGCCGCTCGACGGCAACTACTTCCCCGCCGAGGCGTATCACCAGAACTACTTCGCGCAGCACCCGAACCAGGGCTATTGCTCGTTCGTGGTGGCGCCGAAGGTCGCGAAGTTCCGCCAGAAGTTCGCGCACCGGCTCAAGGCTGAATAAGTTCCAAAAGGCGCGCGGGCGGTTTCGATGCCCAGTTTCGATGCCGCTTCGCGCCTCAGTCTTCCTTTTCTTCTTCTGCTTGCGCGCCGGCCGGCGCTTCGTCCGGCGTCGCGTCGCGCGCGGCGTCCAGCGCCATTTCCCCGCGCAAGCGTTCCATCTCGTCCGCAATCGCCCGCGCGAGCTTCGCGCAGGTGAGCGGCGCCGATCCCTCCGCCTTGTTGTTCGTCGTGATCAGCACGGGCTGGCCTGCCATCGCATAGCGCGCGGCCAGTTCCGCGAGCGTGACGCGCGTATGCGGGTCTTCGTCCACCAGCTTGTCGAACGGCTCGTAGCGCGCCTTCGCCTGCTCGTACTTGAAGCCGCTATGCAGGCTCCAGCGCACGATCAGCGGGCCGGCCGGGGCTTCGCCGTCCATCAGCGCGAGCGCGGCGGCCTGGCGTAGCGGGTCCGGCATGCGGGCGTGCAGGCCCACGCAGTAGCGCACGCCCGCGGCGCGCAGCGTGCGCACGAAGCGCGGCGTGAGCAGGATCGCGTCGCGGATCTCGACGGCGTAGCAGGGGCCATCGCCGGCTGCGGCGGGCTCGGTCGATTGGGGCAGTGGCGGCAGCGCGGCGAGGAAGGCGGTCAGCCGCTCGACGAACGCCGCCGGGTCGGCCAGCAGCTGATCGGGCAGCGGCGGGAACTGGAACACGAGCGCGCCGGCCTTGCCGCCGAGGCCCGCGAGGCACGGCTCGACGAATTCGCGCGCGGCCAGCTCCGCGTTGAGAAAGCAGGGGTTCGCGGAAACAGGCTCGCCACGCTCGCCGCGCACACTGGCGTCGGTGACGAGCGCCGGCGCCTTCACGATGAAGCGGAAGTGGTCCGGCACCTGCTGCGCGTAGCGCAGGTAATCGGTGACGGTGAGCGGCGCGTAGAACGATCGGTCGATGCTTACCGAGCGCAGCAGCGGATGCGCGCCGTAGGCCGAGAGGCCGTCGCGGGCGAGCTTCGACTGGCTGTAGTCCTCGCCGTAGACGATGCCGCGCCAGCCCGGAAACGACCACGACGAGGTGCCAAGGCGCACGCTCGCGGGCAGCGCGGCGGCGACGTCGAGCGTGTCTTGCGTCGCTACGGCGGGCAGTACGCCGCGGCCACGGCGTTTCGGGGCGTTCGCGCCAGGCGCGGGTTTTGGCGGTTTTGCGCGCGGCTCGCCATCTTCGCGTGCTTCGATTCCGGTGTCGTCGTCGCGCGCGGCGCCAGCGAGGCGCTGGGTGGCGGATTTCGTGGCGGGCTTCGTCGCAGGCGTGGGCGCTGGCGCCGCAAAGCCGAACAAGTCAGGCTGCGGCACCGCACGGGCTTCGGCCTTCGGCGCGTTGCGGCGCGCAGCCGGGCGTGTGCCCGGGTGGGCGTCGTCGGGGCCGGAGTCGTTGGCCGGCCCGAGCGTCCTGTCGCCAAACAGGTCGTGGCCGTCGTCGCGTTCGTTCATGCAGTGGCGTCGCGCAGGGGCGTCGTGATGGCGGTCGTGGGGCGAAGCCGCCTTGGCCGGGCGCAACTGCGGGAACAGTTGACACGCTGGCGGCGCGGCGAACCGCGCCGCCGCCTGCGTCAGAGCGGCTTCTCGTACATATACCGGCGCGACCACGGCAGCGTTGTCGCGCTGCGGCCGGCCTTACGGCAGACGATCTGGAAGATCGACACGTCGTCGTGCTCGAACGCGTATGCGCAACCCGCCAGATAAACGCGCCAGATGCGGAACTTCTCGTCGTCGACGAGCTGCTTCGCTTCCTCGGCGCGCGCCTCGAAATTCTCCGCCCACAAATCGAGCGTGTGCGCATAGTGACGGCGCAGGCTTTCCACGTCAACCGCTTCGAGGCCCCCGTGCTGCGCCGCCTGGAGCGCGAGGCCGATGTGCGGCAGCTCGCCGTCGGGGAACACGTAGCGGTCAATGAACTCGCCGCCGCCCAGCGCCGTTTCGCCCGATTCGGCGTCCGACGAGGTGATGCCGTGATTCATGGCGACGCCGTCGTCGGCGAGCAGGTCGTGGACCTTGCGGAAATAGCCCGACAGATTCTTGCGCCCGACGTGCTCGAACATGCCCACGCTCGTGATGCGGTCGAACTGGCCTTGTATGTCCCGATAGTCCTGCAGGCGGATCTCGATGCGGTCTTCGAGGCCCGCCGCCTTCACACGTGCGGTTGCGAGATCGAACTGGTTCTGCGAGAGCGTCACGCCCACGCAGCGCGCGCCGAACTTCTGCGCCGCGCGCAGCACGAGCGCCCCCCATCCGCAGCCGATGTCGAGCAATGTGTGACCCGCCTTCACCTGGATCTTCGTGAGGATGTGGTCGATTTTCTTGAGCTGGGCGGTGGCGAGGTCTTCGTCGCCGTTTTCGAAGTACGCGCACGAATAGAGCATGTTCTCGTCGAGCCAGAGCTTGTAGAACTCGTTCGAGACGTCGTAGTGGTACTGGATGGCCCGCTTGTCCGTGGACTTCGAATGCGTGAAATAGCGGCGCACGCGCGCGAGCTTGCCGGCGCTCGTGACGGTGTTGCGCGCGAGCGAATAGCTGATGTTGATGATGTCGGCGAGCTTGCCTTCTATGTCGATCTTGCCCTTCACGTAGGCCTCGCCGAGATTGTCGAGGCTCGGCGTGAGCAGGAGCGGCAGCGCCGACGCGCTATTGACCTTGAGCGTGACCTGAGGCGCGGCGAAGTGGCCGAAGTCGTATTGCTGCCCGCTCCAGAGCACGAGGCGGGCGGGCAAGTCGGCCTTGCTGCGCACTTCTTCTGCCCACTGTGCGAGTTTTTTCTCCCAGAACATGCGTTTCTCTCCGTGTCAGATGAACGATTGAAGCCCAATGACAAAAGCGAATTGCGATGCAGGTTTTTGGCAACAGCGTTATGGCAACAGCGAGCTACTGAACGACGTGCAACGAAAGCGGTGAGACGAAAACCCGGTGGGCGCGGCGTAAGTGCGGTACATGTGTTACGCCGCGCGCATGCACTCAGGGCGCGAGACGCTCGATTTGCCAGGCCGCGCCCGCGCGCTCGCGCGTGTAGCGGATGCGGTCGTGCAGGCGCGACGGGCGGCCCTGCCAGAACTCGATGGCCTCCGGCACGAGCCGGTAGCCGCCCCAGTGCGGCGGGCGCGGCGGCGCTTCGCCATACTGGGCGGCGATTTCGCGCTCGCGCGCTTCGAGCGTCTCGCGGTTCGCGATCACCGTGCTTTGCTCCGAAGCCCACGCGCCAATGCGCGAGCCGAGCGGGCGCGAGTTGAAGTAGGCGTCGCTTTCCTCGGCGCTCGTGAGTTCGACCTTACCCTCGATGCGGACCTGGCGCTCCAGCTCGATCCAGTGAAAGAGTAGCGCTGCATGCGGATTCGCACTCAGCTCGCGGCCCTTGCGGCTTTCGTAGTTCGTGAAGAACACGAAGCCGCGCTCGTCCACGCCCTTGATGAGCAGGATGCGCGCGGCGGGGCGGCCTTGTGCGTCGACCGTGGCGACCGTCATGGCGTTGGGCTCGGGCAGCTTGGCGTCGAGCGCCTGGGCGAACCAGGTCTGGAACTGGCGGATCGGATCGGGATCGACATCGGCGGCGTCGAGCGAGCCGAGCGAGTAGGTCTTGCGGAGATCGGCGAGGGAGGTCATCTTTTAGGCAGACGCTTCAATGCGGACAAGTATATCGAACAGGCGAGGAAACAGGGGCGCCCGGCCAGGAGCGCACGGCCTCGTTCGGCGAGATCAGGCAAAATACGGGTCTTGCGAGGACCGCGACAGCAGCGTGCGACCGGTCCGCTTACGATTGCCTACCGTCATGTCCAGTACTCCGATTTCCCCTGCCGCCGGCTCCGTCGATCTTACCCCGAGCCCTGCCGACGATGTTGCCGACCGCGCCCGCCGATTCGGCGGAATCGCGCGGCTTTATGGCGCACCGGCGCTCGATGCGTTCGAGCGCGCCCACGTCGCCGTGATCGGCATTGGCGGCGTGGGCTCCTGGGCCGCCGAGGCGCTCGCGCGCAGCGCGATCGGCAAGCTCACGCTGATCGACCTCGACAACGTGGCCGAGAGCAACACCAACCGCCAGATCCACGCGCTCGACGGCAACTACGGCAAGCCCAAGGTCGAGGCCATGGCCGAGCGCATCAAGCTCATCGACCCGGCCTGCAACGTGCGTCTCGTCGAGGATTTCGTCGAACCATCGAACTTTGACGCGTTGCTGGGCGGCGGCTTCGACTACGTGATCGACGCCATCGACAGCGTGCGCACCAAGACCGCGCTGATCGCCTGGTGCGTGGAGCACCGCGTGCCGCTCATCACGGTGGGCGGCGCGGGCGGGCAGCTCGACCCCACGCGCATTCGCATCGACGACCTCGCGCTCACGATCCAGGACCCGCTGCTCTCCAAGGTGCGCGGCCAGTTGCGCAAGCAGCATGGCTTTCCGCGCGGGCCTAAGGCGAAATTCAAGGTGAGCGCGGTGTATTCGGACGAGCCGCTTATCTATCCCGAGGCGGCCGTGTGCGATATCGACGCCGAAGCCGAGCACGTCACCACGTCGCCGGGGCATCACGGTCCGGTTGGGCTGAACTGCGCGGGCTTCGGTTCGAGCGTTTGCGTGACGGCGAGTTTTGGTTTCGCGGCGGCTTCGTATGTGCTGCGCGCATTGGCGCATCAAGCCAGCGGGCGTTGATGCCGAGCGGCAAGAACGCAAGAAAGCGTGCCTGATAAGGCACGCTTTCGTATAGCCCTGGAAAGCGAACGAACCGCGCGCGTCGATCGCCTTATTCGACCGCTTCCGCTTCGTGCAGACGCGGCAGCAGGCGATCGAACTCGCGGCGTACGAGACCGTAGCACTCGCATGCGCGCGCTTCGAGGCGCTTGCGGTCGAGTACGCGGATCTTGCCGCGGCTGTGGTGGATCAGACCTTCGTCGTGCAGCTTGCCGGCTGCTTCCGTGACGCCTTCGCGGCGCACGCCGAGCATGTCGGCGATCAGTTGCTGCGTCACGCTCAGATCGTTCGAGTCGACGCGGTCCACTTCGATCAGCAGCCACCGGCACAGCTGCTTGCTCAGCGAGTGGTGCCGGTTGCAGGCGGCCGTCTGTGCGACCTGCGTGAGCAGTGCATGCATGTAAAGCAGCGTGATGCGGCGCAGGAGGTCCGAGCGCGCAAACTGCTGCTTGAGCGCCTGTGCGCTGATGCGGTAGGCGAAGCCCGAACTTTGCACTTGCACGCGGTTCGGCATCGTTTCGCCACCGGTCAGCACAGGCACGCCGGTCATGCCTTCCCGGCCCACGGCTGCAATTTCGACGGAACTACCGTCTTCCATTGTCGTGAGCATCGAGATGACGGCGGTCGTCGGAAAATAAACGTGATGAATGCGCTGGCCGCAATCGCAGAGCAGTTGTTCATTGCGCAGTTGAACAAGTTCGAGATGCGGCGCCAACGCCTGCCACTCGTTCGACGGAAGTGCGCCCAGCAGATGATTGCCGTGCAGATCGGATTGAAGGGTCAACATGATCGGTCCTCGCGTAAAGCGGCGTATGCCGCCTCCTGTTTTTTCTGTTTCCGGCTGCCGAACTTTTTGTTATCGCCGCTACCCGTACGGCTCTACGTTCGATGCGCCGGCCCCATAAGCCCCGTTAGCGTTTTGCGATCTTTATTGTCGGCATCTACGCCTGTGTGGCGAACTCTACTTAGCAGGGGTTGTGCCAGCAGCCGCGAAAGTGAGGACGCTTGCGGTTCTGCGCGGCGCGAGCTATTTCCGGCGCGACGCAAAGCCGCATTATTGTTTCAGTTTTGTACAGCGCCAGCGCGGCGCCGTTTGCGAAGTCGCTAGAGTTTGATGTCGCCAACGCCTTGATTTATATAGCTACTTTCGCTGCGCACGCGGATGCGCGGAAATGAGTCCTCGCTGAAACATCGTTGGGCCATCGCCTTGAGAGCGTTCTGTGCCTGCCTTTGAAGCGACGCGGTTTTGATTCAGTTCTGTTGGGGGGGCACCGACACTGTCGCAAAAACGTTCGGATGTGAAACATCACCTTGCGCGGCCATCTTCGCGCTTCGTGCGTTGCCGCACATAACGATGACTGCGCGATGACTGCGCCTGCGTCCCAAAGAAAAATTTCCTGACGGTCCATGCGATCAATGTGGTTGCGCGTACAGATTCGCGCGATGTGTCTTGCTCAAATGTCATCCGTACGCGAACCAATAACGAGACTCGGTGCATGACTTCGGGGGGAGTGACTCGAATGAACAACGATGTGACATCTGCCGGCCTGCTAGCCGCGATCAGCGAAGGTGACGCCGAACTCGTCGTTCAGCCCGTTGTGCTGGCGGGTGGTTCCGGCACGCGGCTATGGCCGCTTTCGCGCGAACAATGTCCCAAGCAACTGATCGATCTGCTCGATGGCGAGTCGCTGCTCGAGGCGACTGTACGGCGCCTCGATGGCGTGTTCCTGCACGCCGGCGCCGCATTGCCTGAAGCGCACACCGCGGTTCGCAAGGCTGCGCCATTCGTCGTGAGCAGCGAGGACTTGCGCCATCTGACCGCTGACCGTCTCGGTCGCAGTGGCATGGCCGCTCGCTTCGTGCTCGAACCGCTCGCGCGCAACACGGCGCCCGCGCTGACGGCGGTCGCGCTTGCCGCCAGCGGCGACGGCGATCCCGTGCTCGTTGCCATGCCCGCCGACCATCTGATCGCCGATGGCGCCGCGTTTGCCGCCGCGCTCGAGGAAGCCGTGGCGCACGCGGCGCGCGGCGCCATCGTCACACTTGGCGTGCCGCCGCAGCGTGCCGAAACGGGCTACGGCTACATCGGTGCGGGTTTGCCGCTCGGCAGCAGCGGAGCGCGCAGCATCGAGCATTTTGTGGAAAAACCCGATGCTGAGCGCGCTGCAAGCTATGTCGCTTCGGGTAACTATCTTTGGAACAGCGGGATTTTCGTTGTGCGCGCATCGGTCTGGCTCGCGGCGATCGCGCACAGCCGGCCGCTCATCGCGGCGCAGTGCGCGGCGGCTTTCCAAAATGCTTCCGTCGACGCTGACGGCACCGTCCACTTGAACCGCGATGCGCTCGCCTCCTGTCCGTCCGATTCGATCGACTACGCGGTGATGGAGTCGGTCGGCGTCAATGCGCGGCTCGCGGGCGTGGTTGTGCCGCTTCGTTCGGGCTGGTCGGACGTCGGGGCGTGGGATGCCCTGTGGCAGGTCTCGGAGAAGGACGAGAATGGCAACGTCGCGCGCGGGCGCGTGCTGTTCGAGGATGCGGCGGATACCTTCGTTCATTCGGACGGCCGGCTCGTTGCCTGCGTGGGCGTGCGGGGCATGGTGGTGGTCGAGACAGCGGACGCCGTGCTCGTTGTCGCGAAGGACCGCGTTCAGGACGTCAAGGCGGTGGTTGCAAAGCTCAAGGCGCAGCACAGTGAGGTGGCCCGGCAGCACCGGCGCGTGGAGCGCCCGTGGGGCTGGTACGACTCCGTCGATCAGGGCGAGCGCTTTCAGGTCAAGCGCATTGTTGTCAAGCCGGGTGGCCGGCTTTCATTGCAGATGCATCACCACCGCGCTGAGCACTGGACCGTGGTGCGCGGCACGGCGCGCGTCACGCGCGGCGATGAGGTGCTCCTGCTTTCCGAAAACGAATCGACCTATATCCCGCTTGGCATGACCCACCGGCTCGAGAATCCAGGCAAGACGGCGCTCGAGATCATCGAGGTGCAGTCGGGCTGTTATCTCGGCGAGGACGACATCGTGCGCTTCGACGACCAGTACGGTCGGGTTCAGCAGGCGTAGCTGACTGAACGTAAGGCGAGGCTGTAACGCGAGGACGCGCGCGGCGTCCTCCGCGTGCCCAATATCAGTTCAGCGTCGCGCTCAGCTTGCGTCGCCACTCGCTCACGAGCTGCGGCTGATGCGCCGCGAGATCGAACACGGAAAGCATGGTCTTGCGGCCCACATCGTCGCGAAAGGCGCGGTCGCGCTTCACGATCTCCAGCAGATGCTCGAGCGCGCCCGCGTACTTGTGCCGCGCGATCAGCGCGCTCGCCAGATCGAAGCGCGCTTCGAGGTCGCCGGGATTGGCGGCCACCTGGGCTTCGAGCGCGTCGGTGGGCGGCAGGTCGGCGGCGGCGTCGAGCGCGTCGAGGCGCGTCTTGAGCGCGTTAAAGCGCGCGTCGATGCCCTGTGTGGTCTTGGGCGAGAGCAGCTCGACTTCCTTTTGCGCGTCGTCGGCGCGGTTGTCGGCGAGCAGCATCTCGATCAGGTCCATGCGCACTTCGTCGTTGCCCGGATCGAACGCGAGCGCGGCCTGCAGCGCTTCATAGGCTTCGTCGCGGCGGCCCTCGGCCAGCGCCTCCTGCGCGGCATGGCGCGCGGCGTCGGCGCCGTCGGGGATCAGGCCGTCGAGGAACTGGCGCAGCTGGCCTTCGGGCAGCACGCCCACGAACTGATCGACCGCCTGGCGGTCCGCGAACGCCACGACGTGCGGAATGCTGCGCACGCCGAAGTGCGCGGCGAGCTCCTGGTTCTCGTCGACGTTCACCTTCACGAGCTTCCATTTGCCCGCGTAGTCGGCCTCGAGCTTTTCGAGCATCGGGCCGAGGCTCTTGCAAGGGCCGCACCAGGGCGCCCAGAAGTCGACCAGCACCGGCGCGAGCGCCGACGCTTCGATCACGTCTTTTTCGAAAGTGGCGAGAGTGGTGTCCATTGCGTCCTCGTTGAGAAATGCGTCATGTCGCTAGTTGGGGACGAAACGCCCAGGTTTCAATCATCCGTCCGAAGCGGCGAGCCGTTAGCGCGGCTTCTTTTCCGGCAGCGGAATCCATTCCGTTTCGCCGGGAACATGCCCCATTTCCTGGCGCGTCCAGGCTTCTTTCGCGGCTTCGATCTTCTCGCGCGAGCTTGCCACGAAGTTCCATTCGATGAAGCGCTCGCCTTCGAGCTTTTCCCCGCCGAGCAGCATCACGCGTGCGCCATTCGTGCTCGAGAGCGTGGCGGTTTCGCCCGGCACCAGCACGGCCATGGTGTGCTGTTCGAGCGGCGTGCCGTCGATCGCGAGATCGCCTTCCACGAGATACACGCCGCGCTCTTCGTGCTCCGCGTCGAGCGCGAACGCGCTGCCCGGCGCAAAATCTGCGGCGACGTAGAGCGTGCCGGAAAAGGTCTCGACCGGCGAGGTGGCGCCGAACGCCGTGCCGGCGATCACGCGCATCGTGACGCCGTTGCGCTCGATTTCGGGCAGCATGGCGGCGGCGTGATGGAAGAACGACGGCTGGGCGTCTTCGTGATCGAGCGGCAGCGCCACCCAGGTCTGGATGCCGTGCATGGTGAGGCCGGTGGCGCGGTCCTCGTCGGGCGTGCGCTCGGAGTGGACGATGCCGCGCCCGGCCGTCATCCAGTTCACGTCGCCGGGCACGATCTTCTGGCTCGAACCGATGCTGTCGCGATGCATGAGCGCGCCGTCGAAGAGATAGGTGACCGTCGCGAGCCCGATATGCGGATGCGGGCGCACGTCCACGCCCGAACCCGGCGCGAGCGTGGCGGGGCCCATGTGGTCGAAGAAGATGAACGGGCCGACGAGGCGTGCGGCGAGCGCGGGCAGCACGCGCCGCACATAGAGATTGCCGATGTCGCGTTGATGAGGCTTGAGAACCGCTTTGATCGATGAGGACATGATGCTTCCTGGATGAGTCGTACGGCACGCGCTTGAGCCCAACAGTGGGCGAAATCGACGCGCGGGCAGGCCGCGCGCGAGGCTGGCGCTCATTCTAACGCCGGCTTTCCCGGCGTGCGGCCAACCCAGGGGCCCGGCGCGGGCGGCACGGCGCGCCGCGGCGCGAGGCGGTAAGATCGCCGCTTCGAAGAAGAGGTCTGACGCAAAAAGGGAGAGAGGGGATGTCGCCGAAGGACTTGTTGCTCGCGCTGGTGGTGGTGCTCGCGTGGGGCGTGAATTTCGTCGTGATCAAGGTGGGGCTGCACGGCGTGCCGCCGCTCCTGCTCGGCGCGCTGCGCTTCATGCTGGCGGCGTTCCCCGCGGTGCTGTTCGTGAAGCGCCCGCGGATGCCGCTGCGCTGGCTGCTGGCCTACGGCACGACCATCTCGCTCGGCCAGTTCGCGTTCCTCTTCACGGCAATGTACGTGGGCATGCCCGCGGGCCTCGCTTCGGTCGTGCTGCAGGCGCAGGCGTTCTTCACGCTCGGTTTTGCGGCGGTATTTCTGCGTGAGCGCTTTCACGCGCAGAACGTCATCGGCCTGTTGATCGCCGCGGGCGGTCTCGCGCTGATCGGCGTGCAGTCGATGGGGGGCGGGGCGGGCAACAGTGCGCAAGGCATGACCATCGCCGGTTTCGCGCTCACGCTGTGTGCGGCCTGCATGTGGGCGCTCGGCAATATCGTCACGAAGAAGGTGGGCAAGGTGGACCTCGTTGGCCTCGTGGTGTGGGCGAGCCTCGTGCCGCCGCTGCCGTTTCTCGTGCTTTCGTACTGGACGGAAGGCCCGCAGCGCATCGTGGCCGCGCTCTCGGGCATCGGCGTGACGTCGGTGGGCGCGATCGTCTATCTCGCGTTCGTGGCGACGCTCATCGGCTATAGCCTCTGGAGTCGCCTGCTCTCGAAGTATCCCGCAAGCCAGGTGGCGCCGTTCTCGCTGCTCGTGCCGATCGTCGGGCTGGCCTCGGCGTCGCTGCTGCTCGGCGAGCAGTTGAGCGCGGCCGAGATCGGCGGCGCCGTGCTCGTGATGGGCGGCCTCGCCGTCAACGTATTCGGGGGCTGGGTCAAGCAGCGCCTCGGGGCCGTGCGCTCGTAACGCCTGCGCGCCAGATGAAAAACGCCGCGCGAGCCCGAAGGCTTGCGCGGCGCTTCTGAAGCCGCCGGATGCCTCACACGGCACTCAGGTCATGCGGCTTTTCGCAAGCGGTGGATTGGCCGCGAAATAGCGCTTGATGCCCTTGAGAACCGCGTTCGCCATCTTCTCGCGATAGGCGTCGTCGTTGAGCTTGGTCTCTTCTTCGGGATTGCTGATGAAGGCCGTCTCCACGAGGATCGACGGAATGTCAGGCGCCTTGAGCACCGCGAAGCCCGCCTGCTCGACCGAGCCCTTGTGGAGCTTGTTGATCTCGCCGACCTCGTTGAGCACGAAGCCGCCATAACGCAGCGAGTCGCGGATCTGCGCTGTCGTCGACATATCGAAGAGCGCGCGGTTCACGGCGGCGTCGGCCGTCTGCACGCTGATGCCGCCGATCTGATCCGACGCGTTTTCCTTGTTCGCCATCCAGCGCGCCGCGGCGCTCGTCGCGCCGTGCTCCGACAGCGCGAACACCGACGAGCCGCGTGCCTCGGGCGTCGTGAACGCGTCGGCGTGGATCGAGACGAACAGGTCCGCGCCCACGCGGCGCGCCTTCTGCACGCGCACGTTCAGCGGCACGAAGAAGTCGGCGTCGCGCGTCATCATCGCGCGCATGTTGGGCTGGGCGTCGATCTTGGCGCGCAGCTTCTTCGCGATGTCGAGCGCGACGTGCTTCTCGTAGGTGCCCGCGCTGCCGATCGCGCCCGGGTCCTCGCCGCCGTGGCCCGGATCGATCGCGACCGTCAACAGGCGCGTGGTGCCGCCCCTGGTGGACTTCGGCGCGGTGAAGCCGTAGTTGTCGTCGGCGCTGGCGCTGGCGTTGTCGTCGTCGTTGTTGCGCTGGGCGACGACGGGCGGCTTCGGCGCGGCAGGCCTCGGCGGACGCGGCGCAACGACGGGGGGCGCGGAACGCGGCGTGCCGGGCGAGGCGCCCGAGTCGTTCTGCGCGTAGCGCTCGAAAAATGCGTCGCTGTTGTCGTGCGCAGCCGGCGCGCCGATTCCGGCATTGGGACCGGCGAGCGTGGGCGGCGTGGAGGGCGGCACGCTGTCCTTCATCGCTTCGTGCGCGTCGAGCTGCTGCTGCTTGTGCTCGGTTTGCGCCAGCAGGTCCATGAGCGGGTCGGGCGCGACCGCCGGGTAGAGGTCGAACACGAGCCGGTACTTGTACGAGCCGATCGGGGCCAGCGTGAACACCTGTGGCTTCACGCCGCCCTTGAGGTCGAACACCATGCGCACCACGTGCGGCTGGTACTGGCCCACGCGCACGGCCTGGATCTGCGGATCGTTCGGCGTGATCTTGGAGACGAGGTTCTTGAGCGCGTCGTCGAGATCGAGTCCGGTGAGATCGACGACGAGCCGATCCGGGCCCTGCAGCAGTTGCTGCGTGTTCTGCAGCGGCTGGTCCGATTCGATGGTGACGCGAGTGTAGTCGCGCGCGGGCCACACGCGCACGCCGACGACCGAAGTGGCCCACGCGAGGCGCGGCACGGCAAGACCGAGCACGAGCGTGGAGGCGCCCGCCTTCAGAATCTGCCGGCGACGCCAGTTGTGCGTGGCGGTGGCGGCCGATTCGATCGAGCGGAACGGTTTGATTAACATCTTTCTAGACATGCCTTTCCTGATGCGCTGTATGCGTAGGCGGTGAGCACGCGGCCTTCGCCGCTTGCATCCGGCTCCAGCGAGAACACGAGATCGGGTACGCCAAGCAGGCCGCCCGCGCGTTGCGGCCATTCGACGAGGCACACCGCATCTTGCGCGAAATATTCGCGAAAGCCCGAGTCGGCCCATTCGGCCGGATCGCTGAAACGGTACAGATCGAAGTGATAAAGCTGGAGTTCCCCACAGGGCGTGGCGACCGTGTACGGTTCGACGAGCGTGTAGGTGGGGCTGCGCACGCGGCCCGTGTGGCCGAGCGCGCGCAACGTGGCGCGCACGAGCGAAGTCTTGCCCGCGCCGAGGTCGCCGTGCAACTGCACGTGCAGGCCATGAAAGGTCGGTGCGTCGTGGCTTTCCGCACGATTCGCGCGCAGCGAGTCGAGCGCGTGCGCAAAGCGTGCGCCGAAGGCGTCGGTGGCGTCGGTGTCTGCAAGATCGAAACGGCGTTCGAGGAGAACGGCGGCGGATGGATCAAGCGAAAGCGGCGCGTGGTCGTGACCGGGCGTGTCGGGCATTCTCGTAAAATGACGTAATGAACCCCACGTACTCCCCTTCCAACTCCGCGCAGGATGCGCGCGCGTCTTCGGAGGCGCTCGACCCAACGTCCGCTCAGGCGGGTGCTCGAGCGCATGCTCGAGCTGACGCGCCGCGAGAGTCGTCTGCGCCGGCCGTCGAGCAGGCCACGCCGCTTGATGAGGCGGCGCTCGCCGCGCTCGCGGCGCGCATCCGGACGTGGGGGCGCGAGCTGGGGTTCGGTGCGATCGGTATCAGTGACACCGACCTTTCCCATGCCGAGGCGGGCCTCGCCGCGTGGCTCGAAGCAGGCTGCCACGGCGAGATGGATTATATGGCCAAACATGGGATGAAACGCGCGCGGCCCGCCGAGCTTGTGGCCGGCACGCGACGCGTGATCACCGCACGCATGGCCTATTTGCCCATCGATACGCTCGCGCCGAATGCAGCGGGAAAGACGCACGAAAGTGCTTCGCAAGGCGGCCCGGATCGCAGCGAGAGCGCTGGCACGAACGTTGCCCACCAGAGCGTTCACGCCGACTGGCGTCTGCGCGAGCACGCGCGACTCGCCGACCCGCATGCCGCTGTCGTGTCGATTTACGCGCGCGGCCGCGACTATCACAAGGTGCTGCGCGCGCGACTCCAGCAGCTTGCCGAGCGCATCGAGGCCGAGATCGGCCAGTTCGGTTTTCGCGTGTTCACCGACTCCGCGCCGGTGCTCGAAGTCGAGCTTGCGCAGAAGGCAGGCGTGGGCTGGCGCGGCAAGCACACGCTGCTCCTGCAGCGCGACGCGGGCTCGCTCTTCTTTCTCGGCGAGATCTACGTGGACGTGCCGCTGCCCACCGACGCCGACGACCCAGCCAGCGCCGCACCGGAAACGCCGGGCGCGCATTGCGGCAGTTGCACGCGCTGCATCGACGCGTGCCCAACGGGGGCGATCACCGGGCCGTATCGCGTGGATGCGCGCCGCTGCATCTCCTATCTCACGATCGAGCTCAAGGGCAGTATTCCCCTGGAACTGCGCGAGCTGATCGGCAATCGTGTGTATGGCTGCGACGACTGCCAGCTCGTGTGCCCATGGAACAAGTTCGCGAAGGCCGCGCCTGTCGCGGATTTCGACGTGCGCCATGGGCTCGATCGCGCGAGTCTCGTCGACCTGTTCGGCTGGAGCGCGGCGCAGTTCGACGAGCGCATGCAGGGCAGCGCGATACGGCGCATCGGCTACGAGAGCTGGTCACGCAACATCGCGGTGGCGATGGGCAATGCGCTGCGCGCCACGCGTGAAGGCGCGGATAACGCCCGCGACGCCGCGCGCGCGGCGATCGTGCAGGCGCTGCGCGAGCGCGAGCATGACGAATCGGCGGTCGTGCGCGAGCACGTGCACTGGGCGCTCGAAGCGGCTTGATGCGGATGAAATTGGCAGAGGCGGGCATGGACATGAAACTGAACGACGGCGCGCTGGAAATCGCGCGCCCAACGCGGCACCATGGCGTGCAACGTTCGCGCACGAAGGAGACGACGATGTTCAACGCAGTGATCGACGCGCCATTCGGCAAGATCGGCATCCGCACCGTCGGTCAAGCGCTGCGCGAGATCGTCTATCTGCCGCGACACACGGCGAGCGTCGCGCCAGATTGCGAACTCGCCGCGTGCGCGGCCGGGCAGATCGGCCAGTATTTCGAGAACGCCGACGCCGGCTTCGACCTGCCGCTCGCGCCGCTCGGCACGGAATTCCAGCGGCGCGTGTGGGACGGCATCTGCGCAATCGAAGCGGGAGAAGTCCTGACCTACGGCGAACTCGCGAAGCGCATTGGCGGCGTCAGCCCGCGCTCCGTGGGCCAGGCGTGCGGCGACAATCCCTTTCCGCTCGTGATTCCGTGTCATCGCGTGGTGTCGGCGAGCGGCCTCGGCGGTTTCGCGCATCACGGCGGCGAAGGCTTCTTTCGCGACGTGAAGCGCTGGCTGCTCGCCCACGAATGCACGTCGAACCGATTTCAACTGCGCTGACACGATGACGATGACGACGAATCCGCCGCTTGCCGCAAGCGACGCCGCCGACGAAGCGGAGCAGGCGCTCGACCCCGCCGCGGCCGAAGTGCTCGCATCGAGCCTCACCGCCATCGACACGTTCTGCGACGCCATGTGGCTCGAGCATGGCCTCTCGCGCAACACGCTCGACGCCTACCGGCGCGATCTGCGCCTCTTCGCGCAATGGCTCGCGCGCGAGCGCTCCAATGCGCTCGATACGACCCACGAAGACGACTTGCTCGCCTACAGTGCGCGCCGCAAGGACGATAAATCCACGTCGGCGAACCGGCGCCTTTCGGTGTTTCGGCGCTACTACGGCTGGGCGCTGCGCGAGCAGCGCGTGCATTCGGACCCGACCGTGCGCATCCGCTCGGCGAAGCAGGCGCCGCGCTTTCCGTCCACCTTGAGCGAGGCGCAGGTCGAGGCGCTGCTCGGCGCGCCCGATGTCGAGACGCCACTCGGCCTGCGCGATCGCACGATGCTGGAACTGATGTACGCGAGCGGCCTGCGCGTGACCGAACTCGTCACGCTCAAGACGGTCGAGGTGGGCTTGAACGAAGGCGTCGTGCGTGTGCTCGGCAAGGGCTCGAAAGAGCGGCTCATTCCGTTCGGCGAGGAGGCGCACGCGTGGATCGAGCGCTATCTGCGCGAGTCGCGGCCGGCGCTGCTCGGCGCACGCACGGCCGACGCGCTGTTCGTGACCGCGCGCGCCGAAGGCATGACGCGCCAGCAGTTCTGGCACATCATCAAGCGCCACGCGGCGGCGGCGGGCGTCCACGCGCCGCTCTCGCCGCACACGATGCGCCACGCGTTCGCCACGCACCTGCTCAATCACGGCGCGGACTTGCGGGTCGTGCAGCTTCTGCTCGGCCACAGCGACATCTCCACGACGCAGATCTATACGCATGTCGCGCGTGAGCGGCTGCGCCTGTTGCACGAGAAGCATCACCCGCGCGGCTGACCCTGGCAAACGCGTTTGGCGCAGTTGTTGCAGACCATCCGATTACAATGCGCCGATGAGCAAAACGAAACATGTGTCCGAAACGCCCGCCACGCAGATGCTGCGCCGCGCGGGCGTCGCATTCGGCGAGCATCCCTATGAGTACGTCGAACACGGCGGCACGGAAGAGTCCGCGCGCCAGCTCGGCGTGGACGAGCATCGCGTCGTCAAGACGCTCGTGATGGAGGACGAGAGCGCGAAGCCGCTCATCGTTCTCATGCATGGCGACCGCAAGGTGTCGACGAAGAATCTCGCGCGGCAGATCGGCGCGAAACGCATCGAGCCGTGCAAGCCCGAAGTCGCGAACCGTCATTCGGGCTATCTGGTGGGCGGCACGTCGCCCTTCGGCACGAAGAAAGCCATGCCCGTGTACGTCGAATCGACCATACTCGAACTCGACGAGATCTGGCTCAACGGGGGCCGTCGCGGCTATCTCGTGAGCCTTGCCCCCGCGGTGCTCACGACGCTCCTGAACGCGGAGCCGGTGCAGTGCGCGAGCGTCGAATAACGTTTGAATAACGCGCGACGCTCGCTGAGCGGATCCGCCCCTCAGTTCCCGTTGCTTCCCTGATTACCCTGGTTTGTGCGTGGTTGTGCCGCCGCTGTGGGCAGGGCGCGCCCGCGCTTCGGTAGAATGAGCGCCGTCGCGCGTTGCCGGGCGGCGATGACCATCGCTACCGCCCGGCGCGCATCGTTCCACTTCCTCCGGGTTTCGTGCATGTACAACCTGTTCGTCGCCGTTCTCGCCTATCTGATCGGCTCGGTTTCGTTCGCCGTGATCGTGAGCGCCTTCATGGGCCTCGACGATCCGCGCTCCTACGGCTCCGGCAATCCCGGCGCGACCAACGTGCTGCGCAGCGGCAACAAGAAGGCCGCGATCCTCACGTTGATCGGCGACGCGTTCAAGGGCTGGCTGGCCGTCTGGCTCGTCGCGCACTTCGGCCCGCGTTACGGTCTGGGTGACGCCGCCGTCGCGCTCGCCGCGATCGCCGTGTTCCTCGGCCACCTGTATCCGGTGTTCTTCCGCTTCAAGGGCGGCAAGGGCGTCGCCACTGCGGCCGGCGTCCTGCTCGCCGTGAATCCGATTCTCGGTGTCGCCACGCTTGCCACCTGGCTTATCGTCGCGTTCTTCACGCGCTACTCGTCGCTCGCGGCGCTGGCGGCCGCCGTGTTCGCGCCGCTCTACTACGTGTTCATGTTCGGCCCGCGCGTCGTCGCGCTCGCCATCCTCGCCATGAGCGTGCTGCTGTTCTGGCGGCATCGCGCGAACATCTCCAAGCTCCTCGCGGGCAAGGAGAGCCGTATCGGCGAAAAGAAGGCGGCGGGCGCCGGCAAGTAGGCCGGCGCGGCTGGGGCGCCAATCTCGCGGAGTGAAAGGACGGTGCTGCGGCGCCGTTTTTTTACCTTGACATGCAACCATACGGTTGCATAATAGTTGCATGAACGACGACGCCGTATTCCGCGCGCTGGCGGACGCGAGCCGCCGTCAACTGCTGGACCGCCTCCACGCGAAAAACGGCCAGACGCTGACCGATTTATGCGAGGGGCTGGCCATCTCGCGCCAGGCGGTCACGAAGCATCTCGCGGTGCTGGAAGAGGCGAATCTCGTCGCGACGCAGCGGCATGGGCGCGAGAAGCGGCATTTCATCAATCCGGTGCCCATCGGCGAGATTGCCGCGCGCTGGATCGGCAAGTTCGAGCACGAGCGCGTGGGCGCGCTCGTCGACCTCAAGCGATCACTCGAAGGAGACAGTCATGAGTAGCGACAAGCACACGCAAGGCAGTGCCGCCGGCGACTCGACGTTCGTCTACGTCACGTTCATCCGCACCACGCCGCAGGCGTTGTGGACGGCGCTCACGAGCCGCGAGTTCACCGAGCGCTACTGGTTCGGCATGCATCACGAATGCGACTGGCAAACGGGCTCGCCCTGGTCGCTGCGCTTCGCCGACGGCCGGATTGCCGACTCGGGCGCGGTGGTCGAATCCGATCCCCCGCGCCGGCTCGTGCTGCGCTGGCGCAACATGTTCCTGGCCGAACTCCATGCCGAGGGCGATTCGCTGTGCACGATCGACATCGAACCCGTCGAGTACGCGGTCAAGCTCACGATTACGCATAGCGTGGCGCGGCCGGGATCGATCTTCATCGAGAAGGTGTCGGGCGGCTGGCCACGCATCCTCTCGAATCTCAAGACACTGCTGGAAACCGGCGAAGTGCTCATGCCGCTCGTGGTGACGGCGGACTGAGCGCGAGAAACGCGCAAACGTCTGAAATGAAACGGGGCGGCCCGAGCCGCCCCGCCATGCGCTGGACTTGCCGCGTTAATCGCGGAAGTTGTTGAAGTCGAGCGGCGTGTCGGTCACGTCCTTGCGCAGCATGGCGATCACGCTTTGCAGGTCGTCGCGCTTGGTGCCCGTTACGCGCACGGCGTCGCCCTGGATGCTCGCCTGGACCTTGATCTTGCTGTCCTTCACGAGCTTCACGATCTTCTTCGCGAGGTCGCCCGACACACCTTTCTTCACGGTGATGACCTGCTTGACCTTGTCGCCGCCGATCTTCTCGATCTTGCCGTAATCGAGGAAGCGCACGTCCACATTGCGCTTGGCCATTTTCGACACCAGCACGTCCTTCACCTGGCCGAGCTTGAAATCGTCGTCGGCGAACGCGGTCAGCTCGCGCTCCTTTTGCTCGACGCGCGAATCCGAGCCCTTGAAGTCGAAGCGCGTGGAGATCTCCTTGTTGGATTGCTCCACGGCGTTCTTTACTTCGATCATGTTGGCTTCGCTGACGACGTCAAACGATGGCATTGCTTTCTCCAAAAAGTACGAGGTGCGCAAACGGCGATGCAAAATCTATGCAAGCTGAGTGCCCGCGGGTCGCAGCCGTATTCCGCAGCCCGCTGACGCATTTTCAGGCAGCGGTTCGCGCACTCGCTATAATCACGGACCGACGCCATTCTACCGGCGCTGTTGCGTTTGCCCAAGGCGGCTTGCCGCCGCCCGGTGGCGAGTCCGCGGTGCGCAGGTGCCCGCCGGCGGCCTCTCCGGCCATTTTTCGTCTGCTGTCCATGTTCCGTTCTTCCTCGATGCCCGTCATCCAAACGCCCGTCACTACGTGGTTTGCCGCCGGCTTTGCGCTGCGCGCGCACAACACGTTCGGCTTCGACGTGCGCGCGCGCTACGCGTGCCGGGTCGAAAGCGAGGCCGATCTCGCCGCCGCTGTGCGCGATCCGCGCGCCCAGGGCTTGCGCACGCTCGTGCTGGGCAGCGGCAGCAACGTCGTGCTCACGCGCGATTTCGATGGTCTCGTGCTGCTCATGGCGCTGGCCGGCAAGCGCGTCGCGTACGAAGACGGCCACGCCTGGTACGTGGAAGCGGCCGCGGGCGAGAACTGGCACGATTTTGTGTCCTGGACGCTCGAAGCGGGCATGCCGGGCCTCGAGAATCTGGCGCTGATTCCGGGCACGGTGGGCGCGGCGCCCATTCAGAACATCGGCGCCTACGGGCTCGAGATGGCCCAGCGCTGCGTGGCGGTGCGGGCCATCGAGATGGCGACGGGCAAAGCCGTGGAGTTCGACGCGGCCGCCTGCCGCTTCGGTTACCGCGACAGCTTTTTCAAGCGCGAAGGGCGCGATCGCTTCGTCATTACTGCGGTCACGTTCCGCCTGCCGAAGGTCTGGCAGCCCAACGCGGGCTACGCCGACCTCGTGCGCGAGCTGGCGCAGCACAACGCCGGCGAGACGCCGCATGCGCGCGCCGTGTTCGACGCCGTGGTCGCGGTGCGGCGCGCGAAGCTGCCTGACCCGCTCGAACTCGGCAATGCGGGCAGTTTCTTCAAGAATCCCGTGATCGAAGCGCAGCAGTTCGATACGCTCGTCGTGCGCGAGCCGCAGATCGTTTCGTACCAGCAGGCCGACGGGCGCGTGAAGCTCGCGGCGGGCTGGATGATCGACCGGTGCGGCTGGAAGGGCCGCGCGGTGCGCGCGGCGGCGGTGCATGAGCGTCAGGCGCTCGTGCTCGTCAATCGCGGCGGCGCGACCGGCGCGGACATTCTTGAACTCGCAGAGGCGATCCAGCGCGACGTGCTCGCGCGCTTCGGCGTGGAGCTGGAGCAGGAACCCGTCAGCCTCTAAGGCCTCTCAGGCGCCGCCCGGCGCCGCGCTTGCATCACACCCTCAAATCACCTTGTCCTGGGTCGCGAACACCGGCCCCTGCACGAAGCGCACGTCGTATTGCTGCAACTGCTCGAACTGCGCCGCATCGGTCACGCGGTTGAAAATCAGCGGAATGCGCAGCCGCGCCGCATAGCTCACGAGCGGCTTCACCATCGAATCGCGCAGCGCAGACGCCGCATCCATCTTCACGAAGTCAGGCCGAGGCACGTCCGACACCGAAAGAATCTGCCCGGCATTGGGCAGATTGCCGGCCACCTTGAACCCGTACCGCTGATAGCTCTTCGTGAGATAGCCGAGAAAGGTGCGGTGCGCGACCGCCGCCGCCGGCAGCTCGATCACGATGCGCCCGGGGTTGAGCCCGAACGACACCAGCACGTTCGAGAAATGCCTTCCATGGTCGTACTTCACGCTCTTCAGGAGCCGCTCGTGCACGCGCAGGAAGAGCAGCCCGTGCTGCTGGCCACCCAGAAAATTGATGGCGTGCAGCGCGCGCACCATGCGGTCGACCGCGACGAGGTCGGGATCGTCGAGCGTGTCGCTGAATGCGTCGCAGGGCGCGAGCAGGCCGTCCTGTTCGCGCAGCGTGACCGCCTGAAAGCCGAGTTCATCGCCGAAGCGCGAGGCCATCGCGAGATCGGCGGTGAGCGACTGCGCCCCGCTGTGCACGCTGATGTCGTAAATCGGCTCGTAGGCGCTCAATAGCTCCACGCCGCGCCGCTGCGCCACGGCCTCTTTGGCGTGAGCGCCAGTGCCCATCGCCAGGTGCTCACCGAGAAACGGATGGTCGGCGGCGCGGGCAACGAGCTCGGGAATGGTGGGAGCGATCATGGTGATGTAGCGGAAAGCGGGTGAAAGCGGGTGAAAAGCGTGAGCCCCACACGGGGTCGCATGACCCGATGGTAGCAGCCCGCAGCCGCGCCGGATGGACTGTTTGGTCATAACGTTATCGACCATTCGCGCCCGTTCTGGAGGCGATCGGCCACTCGTCAGGGTATACGCCTAATTTCACTAATCGTAATCAGTTTTACCATTCGTAAATCGCGTGACGTCATGTCATGACCCGAGAACGTGGAGAGACAGCAATGAACGCACCTTTGCGGCACCCAACCGAAGTCCAGCACGGCTACATGAGCGGCTTCGCCAACGAATTCGCGACCGAGGCGCTGGCGGGCGCGCTGCCCGCAGGCCAGAACTCGCCGCAGCGCTGCGCCTATGGCCTGTACGCCGAGCAGCTCTCCGGCACCGCGTTCACCGCGCCGCGCTCGCACAACCGCCGCACCTGGTTCTACCGGATCCGTCCGGGCGCCGTGCATCAGCCGTTTGTGCCGGTCACGGCGCGCCTCGATGTGAATGGCGCGCCGCGCCTCGTCGCCGATTTCGGCGACGTGCCGCCCACGCCGCCCAACCAGCTGCGCTGGGACGCGCTGCCCATGCCTACGGAACCCACCGATTTCATCGACGGCTGGGTGACGATGTCGGGCAACGGCTCGGCGGCCTCGATGAGCGGCTGCGCGATCCACCTGTACGCGGCGAACCGGCCGATGGTGGACCGCTTTTTCTACAACACCGACGGCGAGCTGCTGATCGTCCCGCAGCAAGGGCGTCTTGCCATCCGCACGGAGATGGGCCGGCTCAACGTCGAACCCTTCGAGATCGTCGTGATCCCGCGCGGCGTGCGCTTCACGGTGGATCTGCCCGATGGCGAAGCACGCGGCTATATCTGCGAGAACTTCGGCGCGCTCTTGCGTCTGCCGGATCTCGGCGTGATCGGCTCGAACGGCCTCGCGAATCCGCGCGACTTCCTCACGCCCGTCGCCGCGTATGAAGACCGCGAAGGCGAGTTCGAGCTCGTTACCAAGCTTAACGGCCAGCTCTGGCGCGCCGACATCGGCCACTCGCCGCTCGATGTGGTGGCGTGGCACGGCAACTACGCGCCCTACAAGTACGACCTGCGCCGCTTCAACACGATCGGCTCGATCAGCTACGACCACCCCGATCCTTCGATCTTCCTCGTGCTGCACGCGCCCACGGACACGCCGGGCGTCGACTCGATCGACTTCGTGATCTTCCCGCCGCGCTGGCTCGCGGCCGAGAACACGTTCCGCCCGCCCTGGTATCACCGCAACGTGGCGAGCGAGTTCATGGGCCTCGTGCACGGCGTGTACGACGCCAAGGCCGAAGGCTTCGTGCCGGGCGGCGCGAGCCTTCACAACTGCATGTCGGGTCACGGCCCGGATGCCGAGACCTTCGAAAAAGCCTCGCATGCCGACACCACGAAACCGCACAAGGTCGGCGACACGATGGCGTTCATGTTCGAGACCCGCACGCTGATCCGCCCGACGCGCTACGCGCTCGAAACGAGCCAGTTGCAGGCGCATTACTACGAGTGCTGGCAAGGCCTCACGAAACACTTCAATCCGGAGCAGCAATGAACAGCACCATGACGGACGAACTCAAGGCAACGCTCGACGCGAGGCGCAAGAGCTGGGTCGAGAGCGCGAACGACGCGCAGTGCGACTTCCCGATCCAGAACCTGCCGTTCGGCGTGTTCAGCGATACCAGTAACGCAACGGCGCGTGTGGGCGTGGCGATCGGCGACCTCGTGGCCGACCTTGCGGTGCTGCACGAAGCCGGGCTGCTGCGTCTGCCCGCGGGCGCGCAGCAGGACGTCTTTGCGCGTGCCGCGCTGAACGACTTCATCGCGCTTGGCCGCGAGACGTGGCGCAGCGTGCGCGTGCAACTTTCGTCGCTGCTTGCGCGCGAAACGGCCGCGCTGCGCGACGACGCGGCGTTGCGCCAGCGCGCCTTCGTGAAGCTCGCCGACGCGAAGCTGCATCTGCCCGTGCAGATTCCGGGCTACACCGACTTCTACTCGTCGAAGGAGCACGCGACGAACGTCGGCTCGATGTTTCGCGATCCGAAGAATGCGCTGTTGCCGAACTGGTCCGAGATGCCGATCGGCTATAACGGCCGCGCTTCGTCGGTGGTGGTGAGCGGCACGCCGGTGCGCCGCCCGAACGGCCAGTTGAAGCTACCCGATCAGGATCGCCCGGTGTTCGGCGCGTGCCGCAAGCTCGATATCGAGCTGGAAACGGCCTTCATCGTCGGGCGCGGCAATGCGCTCGGCGAGCCGATCGCGTGCGAAGACGCCGAGGACCACATCTTCGGCATGGTGCTGCTCAACGACTGGAGCGCGCGCGACATCCAGCAATGGGAGTACGTGCCGCTCGGGCCGTTCAACGCGAAGACCTTCGCTTCCACGATCTCGCCGTGGGTTGTGACGCTCGACGCGCTGGCGCCGTTCCGCGTCGCGCAGCCGGTGCAGGAACCGCAGCCGCTCGACTACCTGCGTCACGAGGGCGACCACGCGTTCGACATTTCGCTCGAAGTGCTGATGCGCCCCGATGGCGCGGCCGAGGCGACGACCATCGCGCGCACGAATTTCCGCCACATGTACTGGTCGATGGCGCAGCAACTCGCGCATCACACCGTGGCGGGTTGCAACACGCGCGTGGGCGACCTGATGGGTTCGGGCACGATCTCGGGCCCGACGCCGGACTCGTTCGGCAGCCTGCTCGAACTCACGTGGAACGCGAAGAATCCGCTCGAACTGAAGAGCGGCGGCACGCGCGGCTTCATCGAAGACGGCGACGAACTCACGCTCGCGGGCTGGTGCCAGGGCGATGGCTATCGCGTGGGCTTTGGTGCCTGCGTCGGCAAGATTCTCCCGGCTCTGAAGTAACCACGCCTGGGACGCAGCAAGCAAAATGGCCGATGCGCTTTGAGGGCGCATCGGCCGTTTTTCGTTCGTGCTCGCGTTATGCGCGCGCTTGCGCCAAACCGCGCGAGCGCTCCCAGCGCAGTGCGCCGAGAAACACCAATGCGCCCGCAAACAGCACCCACAGCATGGCGTCGCGGCCCGCGTGCTCCATCAGTGCGCCGGTGACGATCGGGCCGCCGAAGCTCGCCGCGCTCCACGCCGCGCTCACGAGCGCGCTCGCGGAAACGAGCGCGACGCCCTCGAAACGCTCGCCGCAGGCCACGATGGCGAGCGTATAAATGGAGCCCGCCGCCGCGCCCAGCACGAAGAGGAGCGGCCAGCGCAGCCAGGGCGTATCGACGACGAACGGCAACAGCGGCAGCAGCACCGCGACGATCACACCCATGAGCGCATGCACGCGCTCGCGGCCGAGCCGGTCGGCGAGCCAGCCGATGGGGAATTGCATGGTCGTGTCGCCGAGCAGCACGACCGAGGCGAACAGCACGGCCACCTCGGTGTCGATGCCGTGACCCATCGCGAATAGCGGCAACAGCGACAGCGCGAGCGTATCGAACAGCGCGAAAAAGCCGGTGGCGACGATGAGCGCGGGCATTTTCGGCATCACGTGACGCCAGCTTCCGTGCGGCTCGTGCATGTCGGTTTGCTGCGGACTCGAGCGGATCGCCGCGAGCATCGGCAGCGCGATGAGAAAGAGCGCGCCGCAGATTGCGAAGCGCCACGCCGTATAGCCCGCGATCTGGCTCACGAGCACCGGACCCGACATCTGGAACAGCGTGAACGTGGTCGCGTAGATGCCCACCACGCGGCCGCGGTTCGAATCGTCGGCGAGTTCGTTGACCCAGGCTTCACCGATTGTGAAGAGCAGCATGAGCGCCGCGCCGCAGAGCATGCGCAGGAGCGCCCAGAGCCACAGGTTGGCGCTTGCCTGCATCAATGCGGTCGCGACGGCCACGGTCAGCACCGAGCCGACGATCACCTGGCGCGAGCCGAAGCGTGTGGAGATCCATGCCGTGAACGGCACGACGGCGAGGCCCCCCAGCGCCTGGGCGGCAGTGAGCAGGCCGACGATGGCGGTCCCGTAGCCGGCGTCGGTAAGGGCGAGGGCAGTGAGCGGAAGCGTCGCGCCGGAGCCGAGGCCGACCACGGCCACGCTCAGGATCAGCGCGAGAAAGTCGCGGGTGAGGACGGTTTTCATCGGGCGAGATGCTACTACGTGCGCACGAAAATCGCGGCGCAGGCGTGTCTCAGGTTGAGCACGCGCGACTCAGTGCAATACGAGCCCGCCCGTGCCCGCATCGAGAAAAGCATCACGCGCAGGAAGTCGGCCCGGATACCGCCACGCGACGGCGCGCGCGCCGGTCGATCTGCGCCGAAACCAGCGTGAGCCCAAGCGCCGCGAACGCGGTGACCACGCCCACCCACGGCAGCGCCGTGAGCGGCGCGCCCGCGCTGATCGCCACGCCCCCAATCCAGGCGCCGCCTGCATTGCCGAGATTGAACGCGCCCTGGTTGAGCGTGGAGGCGAGGTTGGGCGCGTCGCTCGCGCGGTTGACGATCAGTATCTGCAACGGCGGCACGATCGCGAACGCGAGAATGCCCCACACGAAGATCGTCGCCATGGCCGCGATGGGGTCGTGCATCGTCAGCGAAAACACGGCGAGCACCACGGCGATCATGGCGAGGAACGTGAGCAGCGAGCGCATGAGCTTCCAGTCGGCGAGCTTGCCGCCCAGCGTGCTGCCTACCGTGAGCCCAAGGCCGAACAGCAGCAGCACGAACGTGACTTCATGCGGCGAGAAACCGGTCACGTCTTCGAGAATCGGGGTGATGTAGGTGAACACCGCGAAGAGGCTGGCCGAGGCCAGCACGCTCATGCCGAGCACCATGAGAACCTGCGGGTTCTTCAGCACGCCGAACTCATGCACGAGGCTCGCCTTCTGCATTTCGATCTTCGCGGGCAGGCACACCTGCAGCGCCGCCGCCGCGAGGATGCCGATGGCCGTCACGGCCCAGAACGTCGTGCGCCAGCCGGCGATCTGGCCGAGCGCCGTGCCGAGCGGCACGCCCAGTACGTTGGCGAGCGTCAAGCCCGTGAACATCAGCGCGATGGCCTGGGCGCGGCGGTTCGGCGCCACGAGGCCAGCCGCGACCACCGAGCCGATGCCGAAGAACGCGCCGTGGCAGAACGCGGTGACGATGCGCGCGGCCATCAGGATCGAGTAGTTCGGGGCGAGCGCACACAACAGGTTGCCGACGATGAAGATGCCGATCAGGCGCATGAGCGCCTGCTTGCGCGGCACATTGGCGATGGCGATGGCGACGATGGGCGCGCCGATCGTCACGCCGAGCGCGTAGGCCGAGACGAGCATGCCCGCGGCCGGGATCGAGACGCTCAGGTCGCGCGCGACGTCGGGCAGCAGGCCCATGATGACGAATTCGGTGGTACCGATACCAAAGGCGGCTACGGCAAGGGCGAGAAGAGGCAAGGGCATGGCGTGTGGTCGGCGCAGGACGGCGGCGGGCCTTAAGCGCGAAGCCGTTTTATTTAAGTCAACGCGGAATTGTACTGAAACCTGACACAACGCATACGGCACGCTTTTCAATGCTGTTGGGAAAACAACAGCTTTTATTGCCGGCCCCTGTTCACCGTTCCTTCACATTTCTTGACGATTTCTACAGGTTACGTGCATGGCGCAACGCGCTCGCGGGCAGCACGATACCCACACGATCCAACGAGCAAAACAGTCCGCCATCCGGTCCGCCCGCCGGCGGGCACCGCCCTCGCGTCGTCCGTCCCGCGCATGACGGAACCGAACTTGCGCAACCCTCCTGGAGCGATGACATGAACACGATGACCGCAGTACGCATCGTGGTGGCCGCAGCGGCCGCCTTATTCGCAGGTAGCGCACTGGCGCAATCGCAGAGCGACGACCCGACGCAACAGGCCGGCATGCCGCCGGCTGCGCAGGACGTGGGCGGCTCACCGATGTCGACAGGCGCTTCGGGCGCGCCGATGGCGCTCACGCACGCGCAGGTCTATCAGGACCTGGTGCGCTCCGAGCAATCGGGTCAGCAAAAGGCGCTGAGCGAAGGGCTCTATCACGGTAACTGAGACGGCAACGAGTAGACAGGAAAGACCCAGCTATCAGGACGGCGACCCGACGCGCTCTCGCAATCTGCGCCAGGCGCTCAGCGTGTCGGGCCGCCGCCAATATGTTTTTCGATGCGCCGCATGCGCCCCGTCGGACGCCAGGGCGCGAACCATGGATTCGTGCGCAACTCGCATAGCCGCGAACTGCGCTCGGCCAGCGCCGTTTCGAGCCAGCGGAACATGTCGTCGGGCTGCGCCAAGCGCGCGTAGGCCTCGGCGATGAGCAGCGGCGAGGTGTACCGGGCCCGCCGCCGCGTGAGCAGGTCCTCCAGATACCAGCGCAGCACCGCGTCATAGCCGCCCGTTTCCCAGCGAGCGCGAATGATGGTCGCGCGCGCTTGCTGGTTGCAGCGTTCGAGCGCCTCCACGGTGGCATCCACGGCCTGCGCGTAGAGCTTTTTCACTTCGAACGCGGTAGCGAGCAACTGATAGACGAGCGGCGGATGGTCCATGTGCCCCGGCGCGAGATATTCGCTGACGACTTCCGCATGCCTGCCGGACATCACCATGCCGAACGCGCGCGACCCCTGGAACGCCAGCGGATCGATGCGCTCGGCGCGCTCCATCGCGGCGTCGCCTTCCGCGCGGCGTCCCGCCGCCACCAGCATGCGCGCATAGAGCCGATGCGCCTCCGGGTAACTCGGATTGCGCCGCAGGGCTGCCTTGAAGCCGGCCTCGGCCTGGTCCCAGTCCCAGTCGTAAAAGTAACGCACGGCCGCGAGCGCGTGATGCGCCTCGGGCAGGTCCGGGTCGAGTTCGAGCGCGCTTTCGGCAAGCGAGCGCGCGACCGGCCAGCCGTCGTCGGGCGCGACGAAGCCGTGCACCACCGTCGATCCGTAGTAGTTCGAAAGGCCCGTGTAGCCGAGCGCATAGCTCGGGTCGTGCTCGAGCGCGGCCTCGAAGTAGGTGCGGCTGCGCACGAAGTCTTCGCCGTCGATGCCGTGATGCGCGCAAAAGCCCGCTTCGAAGTGCACGCGGCGATACCAGAAGAAACGCCCGCGCACATACGCGTCGTGCGCGGCGGGATCGACGGGCAGGCGCCGCTCGAGGCGCGTGCGCTGCTGCTCGGAAAGCGTCGACGCCAGGTTCTCGGCGAGCGCCGCGACCGCTTCCTTGAGGATGTCGAGTGCGCCTTGCGTGGCGCTTTCGTGCGCGCGACTCCAGATCTGCGCTTCGTCGGCGCAGCGGATCAGACGCGTGAGGATGCGGGTTTGCTGCCCCGCGCGCGTGAGCGAGCCTTCGAGCACGTAGTCGAGCTTCAACTCGCGCGCGATCTCGCCGATGCTCTTTTGCGTCGCGCGGTAGCACGCTGCCGTGGTGCGCGCGATCGTGAGCAGGCGCTCCGGGTTGAGCGCGCCGAGCGTGACCGAGATCTCGTCGGCGAGCGCGCTGCACAGGCTGTCCTGGCTCGCGTCGCCTGTGTGGTTGGCGAACGGCAGCACCAGCATGCGTACGGCGGCCAGCGTGTGCTCGCTCTCGCGCGACGCGTGCGGGTCGCGCGCGGCAGCCGGCGCATCGTGAGCGTCGGCGCGTGGAGGCAGGATACCGTCGAACCGGTAGCCCTTACCCTTTACCGTGATGAGGTGACGCGGAGTGGCGGGGTCGTCGGCGAGCGCGATGCGGATCTTGCGGATCGCCGTGTTCAGGCCGTTGTCGGTGTCGCGAAAGGGGTTGCCGGCCCACAGCCGGTCGACGATGTCCGCGCGCGAGATCAGTTCGCCGCGGCGCGAGGCAAGCAGGATCAGGAGATCCATGGGCAACCGCTCCAGCTTGACCGCAGTACCTTCTCGGCGCAACTGGTACCGCTCGACGTCGAGTTCGAAGTCCGCGAAGCGGATGATTCGATCCGTCGGCATCAGGTCTCTCCCGTGATGCGGCATCAGGGAAGGGGGCGCCGGGGCGGTTCGTCTGAAGATTGCCGTTAGACGCAGGCGTACTCAGCGTCATGACACATGGCGGCAGGGGCGGGGGCAGCGGCGCGGATCAATTTCAATGTAGTGGGTCGCGCGCGCGCCTTCAAGCGTCAAGCGCTGCGCACGGTGGCCATCTAGAAGTCGATCGGCTCAATCGACCGTCGCGAGGTTCGCGTGCGATTTTCGTCTAGCTGACTACGGTTCGCGTGGATCGAGCGGTTCACCGTGACGGCCCGCGCCGGCCGCGAAGCGCCCCGCGAGCGCGAGCCCTTCGTCGAGCACCGCGCGATAGCCGAGCGCGCCTTCGCGGCGCAACGCCTCGGCGGTGTCGGGCAGCATGCTGTGCTCGAGCGCCGAGCGGCGGTCCGCGAGCAACGCCGCCTGCGGCAGCGCTGCGAGTTGCGCGGCCAGTTGCCCGGCGGCCTCGCGCGCGCCGCCTTTTGCGACCACACGATTGGCGAGGCCGAATGCGAGGGCTTCCTGCGCATCGACGGCGCGCCCCGTGAGGATCAGATCGAGTGCGCGCGACAGGCCGATCAGGCGCGGCAGGCGCACCGTGCCGCCGTCGATGAGCGGCACGCCCACGCGGCGGCAGAACACGCCGAGCACCGCGTCTTCTTCGACCACGCGCAGGTCACATAGCAGCGCGAGTTCGAGCCCGCCCGCTACGGCATAGCCAGAAATCGCCGCGATCACGGGTTTGCTGAGCGACATGCGCGTGGGGCCGAGCGGGCCTGGGCCGCCGCCGTCGGCGTGGATTTCATTGCGGCGTTCGGGGTCGGCGAGCGCGGTGAGATCCGCGCCCGCGCAGAAGGTGCCGCCCGCGCCGTACAGTACGCCCGCGAGCCACGCGGGATTTTCTTCGAAGCGCGTAAAGGCGGCAGCGAGTGCGTTCGCCACGGGTCTGTCGATGGCGTTGCGCTGCGCGGGGCGGTCGAGCACGAGAATTGCTACACGTTCCTGGGCTTCGATGCGGACATGCTCGCCGAAGGTTTCAATCGTCATGTGTCAGTCCTCGATGCGCCCCGCATTCGTCATAAAAATTTAATGGCTCATCCGTAGCTTAGGCCGGTTTCATTTCCTGAACTACGTTTTCCCCACCGCACGCATGCAATCGACGTCCATGTCCAGCATCACCTCCGTTTCGGATTCCTCGCCGTATCCCGTTTGTGGGCCCTTGTGGACCGTCCCGTTGCCCGACCACGACGCGTATGACCATGTGCGCTTCAAGCGCGTCTTCACGACCGACGGCACGCGCCACGTCGTCGTGATCGTCGATCTGCACAGGCTGCTTCTCTGCGCCGACCGCGACGACACCGACTATGTGCTCAAGCCCGTCGAAGACTGGCATAGCGGCAAGATTCGCGGCATTCGCGAGTTTCTCGATCCGGACAACGAGCGCGTGCCGCAGATGCCCTATGTGACGATCAGCAAACGCCGCGTGGCGGGGCTGGCCGGATGGTTCGGACTCGCGCACGAGGGCGTGGTGGCGTTTCGCAATGGCCAGCATCGCGCGCGCTACCTCGCGTGGGCGGGGGCATTGTGGCTACCCGTGGAAGTGCACGAGCGCGAAGCGGCATTGCTGCGCGAGCTGTGCGGCGCGGGCGACGTGGGCGTTCTGGTTCCGGTCGACGGCAGCTCGCCCCGGCTTTGATGCGCCGTCGCCGCGAACGGCATGTTCGCTAACGGCGCGCTCGCTTGCCGGCATGTTCTCAAACAAGCGGGCGCACGCGCGACGCACATACTACGCGCGCCCGATGTGGGCTCACGCCACGCTCAGCGGCCGGCTCGGTGCGCCAGTGGCACTCGCCGGCATGGGCGATGCATGACGCGCATGCTCGAAATGCTCGACCGTGTAGTCGACGAAGCGGCGCGTCTTCGCGGGCAGGTACTGGCGGCTCGGATAGACGATCGACATGCGCGTGTCGGGATCGTCGATGTCGTAGTCGGGCAGGAGCCGGCGCAAGGTGCCCGCGGTGAAGTCGTCGGCGACGAGCGGCGCGGGCACGATCGCGACACCCATGCCGGCCAGCGCGGCGAGCCGCACCATCAGCATGTTGTTGACGGCGTAGCCGGGCTGCAGCGTGACCTGCTGGGCGCGCTCGCCGGGCTTCGCGAACTGCCACGTCGCGCTGCGTTCCTCAGGAGGCAGCGCGACCGCCGCGCACTGCGCGAGCTGCTCGGGCGTATGCGGCTCGCCGTGCTCGGCGAGCCACGCGGGAGCCGCGCAGGGGACGAACATCGTGGTGCCGAGCGCGCGCTCCACGCACTCGCCGTTGCGCGTGGGCGTAGCGCCGACGATGCCCACGTCGAAGCCGTCTTCCATGACATCCACGGGCCGCTCGGCGATCGTGAGTCGCACGTTCACGCGCGGATACAGACGCCGGTAACCGTCGATGAGCGGCGTGAGCGTGGCGAGCGAGAGCGCGCCCGCCGCCACCACGCGCAGCGTGCCGCTCGGCTCGTTTTCCGTGTGCGCCAGTGAGCGCTCCAGATGATCGAGTTCCTCGAGCACGCAACGACAGCCTTCGAGGTAGCGCTGGCCTGCCTCGGTAAGCGCGAGATTGCGCGTGGTGCGATTGATCAGGCGTGTATTCAGGTGCGCCTCGAGCATCGCGACGGAGCGCGTGACGAGCGCGTTGGAGACGTCGAGCTGCTGCGCGGCGCGACGAAAGCTCTCGGTTTCCGCAACCCTGACGAAGACGCGCATGGCGTGTATCTGGTTCATGTGTAGCCTCGTATGCTCGATGCATGGACCGGTTGAGGGGCGCCGCAACGGCTGGCGAAGTTGAGGATCGAAGCGGTGTGTCGCGTTGTTATGGTCAATGTGCTTCGAATGAACGACTGCGATCGGCGACTGCGGGAATCTAACAAAAATAATATTGACAGTCGGTGAGAATTACAATATCTATCTCAACACACTGCATCATTTCTTGCTTGTAAAAGATTCAATCCGCAATCGGCATGTATTGAGTGAGGAATGTGTTGTGCGTTTTTGTCACTATCGAATTATTGTGCGTTGCAGATAACGTGTTTGCGTAATTCGCGCAAGCAACGGATATCTGTCAGAACTGCCAGATTCATGGCGGATCCACCTTTGCCTGCGGCCGATTGTGGGTCATTGCGGTCTGGGAATTCCTCGTAATTTACATGCCGGCATTAAGCGTGCATTGATTCTTTTGCTGCATGAGGCAATTATTTCGCATGGAAAAAATAACGACCGGCATTAGCATTGAATGTTATTTAATGTGCATTGCTGCTCGTTTTTGAGCATGCTTTCGGGCTCACTAAAAACGTAAATCGGCAGACCAGACATGATCGTCGAATTGCTGAAGTCGCAACCCGAGATTGCCCTGTTCGTGAGCCTCGCGCTCGGTTATCTGATCGGTTCGATCCGCTTCGGGCCGATCTCCCTCGGGGGCGTGTGCGGCACGCTGATCGTCGCGCTCGTGCTCGGGCAAACCGGCGCGCGCATCTCGCCGGACCTCAAGAACATTGCCTTCGCACTCTTCATCTTCGCGCTCGGCTTCACGGGCGGTCCGCAGTTCTTCGCGAACGTCGGGCGCGGCTGGCGCTACGGACTTCTCTCGATCGTCGAGATCGTCTCGGTCATGGCGCTCGTCATGATCGCGGTCGTCGTGATGAAGCTCGATGCGGGCACCGCGGCGGGCCTGCTCGCGGGCGCGGCGACCGAATCGGCCGTGATCGGCACGGCTTCCGAGGCGATCACGCGGCTCGGCCTGACCGACGCCCAGGTGAGCACGCTGCAGGCGCACATCGTGACCGCGTACAGCGTGAGCTACCTGTTTGGCCTCATCGCCATCGTGCTCTTCACGAGCCAGATTGCCCCGCTGATCCTGCGCGTGAACCTGCGCGAAGAGGCCGCGCGCCTGTATCGCAAGCTCGGCGGCGACGGCGCGCTCGACGAAGGGCAGCGGCTCGCGCTTGCGCCGCTCGAAGGTCGCGCGTTCAAGGTGGGTCCCGCGGCCGGCGCCGCAGTCGCCGCCTTCGAGGCGCGCTTTGGCAACAACGTCACGATCGAGTACGTACTGCGCGACGGGCGCCAGCTCGACGCCGACGCGCAGTCCGTACTGCAGCCGCGCGACATCGTGCTGATCGCCGGGCGTCGCGAAGCCGTGATCGAAGCCGCAGGCAGTCTGGGCGAAGAGATGCCGGGCGAGGGCTTGTTCAAGCTGCTCGCCAAACGCGTGGACGTGATGGTCACGCAGCGCGACGTCAACGGCCTCACGCTCGCGCAAATGCGCGAACGCGCCGCGCCGGAAGCGGGCCGCGGCATCTACGTCGGCGCGATCACGCGGCTCGACACCACGGTGCCCGCCTTGCCCGGCATGGTCGTGCATCGCGGCGACGTGCTGACACTGGTCGGCACGCCCAGCGACGTCGCGCGCGGCGCGAAGCGTCTTGGCTACGTGATCCAGCAGACCCAGAAGACCGACTTCGTCTATCTGGGCCTCGGCGTGCTGGTCGGCATGATGATCGGGCGTTTCGGCGTGAACGTGGGCGGCGTCACGCTGGTGCTCGGCACGGGCGGCGGGTGTCTGCTCTCGGGTCTGTTCTTCGGCTGGCTGCGTTCGCGTTACCCCGTGGTGGGCTCGCTGCCCTCGGCCGCCGCGCAGGTGCTCAAGGACTTTGGTCTTGCCACCTTCATCGCGGCCGTCGGGCTCTCCGCCGGCCCCGACGCCATCAAGCTCGTGCGCGAGTACGGTCTTGCGCTGCCGCTCGCCGGCATTCTGATGGTGCTGATTCCCGGGCTCCTTTCACTCTGGATCGGGCACATGTTCCTCAAGCTCGAGGCGCCGATGCTGCTCGGCGCGATTGCCGGTCAGCAGTGCAGCACGCCGGCGATCAGTGCGCTCGTCGGCGTAGCCGGCAACTCGACTCCCGTGATCGGCTACACGATCACCTACGCGCTGTCGAACATCCTCTTGCCGCTCATGGGTCCCGTGGTGGTCGGGCTCGCGGCGAAGTTTGGCTGACGACTTTTGGCTGGTGTTTTCGGCTCGACCTGGCTGGCGGTGTTCCATTGCCGGCCATCCCCAGCAGCAACGGGGGTTCTTTCCAAAGCGAGGACACGATGGAATGGTTGCATGACATCTTTCACAAATCCCCGGAAATCGCGCTATTTCTCTCTCTGGCCGTTGGCTACTGGATCGGCCAGATCAACTTCGGCAAGTTCCAGTTAGGCGGCGTGGGCGGCTCGCTGCTCGCGGCCGTCGTCGTGAGCCAGGTGGGCGTGACCGTCGACAACGGCGTGAAGTCGGTGATGTTCGCCGTCTTCATCTACGCCGTGGGCTATGACTCCGGCCCGGGCTTCTTCAACTCGCTCAACCGCAAGACGCTGCGCGAAATCGCCATGGCGGTGTTCATGGCGTTGGCGGGTCTCGCCACCGTGCTGATTTGCGCGAAGCTCTTTCACCTCAACAAGGGCCTCGCCGCCGGTCTCGCCGCGGGCGGCATGACGCAGTCGGCCATCATCGGCACGGCCGGCGACGCG
This sequence comes from Paraburkholderia nodosa DSM 21604, assembly GCF_000519185.1. Taxonomy (GTDB): domain Bacteria; phylum Pseudomonadota; class Gammaproteobacteria; order Burkholderiales; family Burkholderiaceae; genus Paraburkholderia; species Paraburkholderia nodosa. The sequence continues at coordinate 430,959 of NZ_JAFA01000001.1, forward strand.
ATCGCGCGCCTGGGTCTGCCGCCCGACCAGGTGAAGGCCATGCAGGCCGACGTCGCGATCGGCTACGCCGTCACCTACGTGTTCGGCTCGCTCGGCGCGATCATCGTCTGCGTGAACATCCTGCCGAAGTTCATGGGCCGCAGCCTGAAGGACGCTTCGGCGGACGCCGAACGCGAGATGTCGGGGGGCGACGCCGCCGCGGGCCCGGGACAGATCACGGCGCTGCCGGAGCTGTTCGGGCGCGTGTTCCGGGTCGACGCGGCCGCAGGCAAAACCGTCAAGCAGATCGAACTGGCCGAGAGCGACTTCGTGGCGGTCGAGAAAATTCGCCGCGCCGGCAAGGTGCTCGACGCCACTCCCGACTTCGTGCTGAGCCGGGACGATGTCGTGCTGGTGGTGGGCCGTCGCGAGCAGATGGTCGAAGTGGGCGCGCTGATCGGGCCGGAAGTGCCGGACTCGGGCGGCATGAGCCTCGTGATGCAAACGCGCCAGCTCGTCTTCACGAAGAAGGGCATGAACCACACGACGATTGCCGAGGTGCGCAAGAACGTCGATCGCGATCTGCGTCATGGCGTGTACATCGAGAAGATCGAGCGTGTGGGCCAGCCCGTGCCGCTCCTGCTTGAGACGAAGCTCGAGCACGGCGACGTAGTGACGATCTATGGCACCGCCACCGACACGAAGCGCGCCGTGCAGGCCGCCGGCTATGAACTCGCGTACAGCAACAAGACCGACTTCATCTACATGGGCGTGGGCCTCGTGCTCGGCTTGCTGGTGGGTCTGATCGTGGTGAACGTGGCCGGCATTCCGCTCACGCTCGGCTCCGGCGGCGGCTGTCTGCTCGCGGGCCTCGTGTTCGGCTGGATGCGCGGCAAGCACCCCATGTACGGCGTGATGCCGCCTGCGGCTTCGCAACTGCTCAAGGACTTCGGGCTTGCGGCGTTCGTCGCGGTGGTAGGGCTGAACTCGGGCCTGCAAGCCGTCGTGACGGTCAAGCAGAGCGGCCTCACCATTTTCCTGCTCGGCGTCGTGGTGACGATCGTGCCGCTCATTCTCACGATGCTGTTCGGCCGCTACGTGCTCAAGTACAACAACGCGGCCATTCTGGCCGGCGCGCTGTCCGGCTCGCGCAGTGCGAACCCGGCCTTCGGCGGCATTCTCGACAAGGCGGAGAGCGCGGTGCCCACCGTGCCGTTCGCGATTACCTACGCGATCGCGAACGTGCTGCTAACGCTGCTCGGGCCGCTCGTAGTCGGTCTTGCATGACTTGACGTCCTCCACCGCCTAAAGGCAGGGGATTCCCACACCTGGCGATGCACGTCCGCATCGGAGAATGTTTAGCGCAGCATTGGTATCACGATCATGTACGACACCACAACTACTGCAGGTCCACTCCCTTATTCGCAGTCCCGCGATACCTTTCGGCCTCGTCATGCTGTCTTTCGAACCGCACGCCGAGCAGGACTGGGTAGAACCGCTTTCGTTCACTTCCTCAAAGGTTGCTCCGTGCGCCATCGCTTTATAACGGAGCTTCTCCCGGAAGGACGACCAGGATGCGTCGTAGACGCTTTTTGCCATTCTGGTTCTGGCGAGCTTGGCGGCCGAGACGTTGCCAACCGCAATGTAGTCGAAGCGACGCACCAGATCGAGCGCGAGCTTGTGCTGGAAATCGGCGCGGGCATTCGCTACTTTGGCATGCAGCTTCGCGATATGCCGTTTGTGCTTGCGCGCACGCTGCGCCTGTGCCAGCTTGTCGGCCGCACATCGACCGAACCGGGCATTGGGCAGTTTTTCGCCAGTGGAGAGTGCAGCAAAGGCCTTCAGACCAAGGTCGATGCCAACACCCGACCGGATTGGCCGCGCGGGTACGTCAGCAACCTCGATGACGATGTTCACGAACCAGTTGCCGCGTGCGTCCCGGGCAAAGTTGGTGCCGTCCTTGATCTTGCCTTCAGGCAGCGGGCGGCTGTTGAATACTCGAAAGGTATTGCCAGCGAAGCGGAACGCCTCACCCTCGCGTTTGAGGTCGCGCCCCTTCAGGGGCACCCAGCCGAGAGACTTCCTGCCGCGGTAGCGCAAGTAAGGCCGCCGGTGCTGGCTGCGCGACTTCGCGTACTGTTCGCACGTCGCGTTGACCGTACCGGAGTGGACGCCGAGCTCCCTGCTGCTGCCCGTCGTCAACACATTAAGGTCGAAACCGGTCGGCCATTTCTTGCCCCACCGGAGCGCGTGCCTCTGCGTGTCATTGAAGAAGTTCCACACATAGTTCACCGCTCGGCTCTGCTTGTTGAGCAGGCCGCTGAGCGACTTCACCCGGTAGCGGTAGACGAGGATCAAGCCAGTCATTTTAACCGCGGAATGCCACTGTCAAGCAGCGGCGCCCCTTTTTTCCCCGCCATGAATGACGGGGCTTCTCGGAACAAAATCTGATGAGTCTCAACGCGGGCCGCTCATGTGAGTGCGGCTCGCCTCAACGAATCTGTCGAAACCGCGGGCCGGCGCAATGCGATCGCTCAAAGGCGCAAGCAACGCGCACGGCACGCGCAACGTCTTCCAATGGAGAGAACACCATGGCAACGAAAGCGAAGGGTAACGGCGCGAAAGAAAAGTCGGGTCTCGATGCACTGAGCCCGTTCGAGCTGAAGGACGAACTCATCAAGGCGGCCGGCGGCGGTGCGAGCGCGCGCCCGGCCAATCTCGCGATGCTCAACGCGGGCCGCGGCAATCCCAACTTCCTCGCCACGATTCCGCGCCACGGTTTCTGGCAACTCGGACTCTTCGCCATGCGCGAGTCGGAGCGCTCGTTTGCCTACATGCCCGAGGGTGTGGGCGGCTTCCCGCAGCGCGACGGCATCGTCGAGCGCTTCGACCTCTTCGTGCGCGAGAGCAAGGGGCAGCCCGGCATCAAGTTCCTCGCGGGCGCGGTGTCGTACGTGCGCGACCAGCTGGGGCTTTCGGCGGGCGACTTCCTCTATGAGATGTGCGAAGGCATTCTCGCCTGCAACTATCCGGTGCCGGACCGCATGCTCAAGCTTTCGGAGATCATCGTCGGGCAGTACCTGCGCCGCGAAATGATCGGCAAACATCCGTTCGTCGGCGAGTTCGACGTGTTCGCGGTGGAAGGCGGCACGGCGGCCATGACGTACATCTTCAACACGATGCGCGAGAACTTCCTGATCAAGGCGGGGGACACCATCGCGCTCGGCATGCCGATCTTCACGCCGTACATCGAAATTCCGCAACTCAACGACTACCAGCTCAACGTGGTGCATCTGAACGCCACGGTGGAAAACAACTGGCAGTACTCGAAGAAGGAGCTCGACAAGCTGCGCGACCCGAAGGTCAAGGCGTTTTTCCTCGTGAACCCGAGCAACCCGCCTTCGGTGAAGATCGACGACGCGAGCCTCGAGTACGTCGCCGAGATCGTGAAGGAGCGCCCGGACCTCATCATCCTGACCGACGACGTGTACGGCACCTTTGCCGACAACTTCGTCTCGCTCTTCGCGCTCGCGCCGAAGAACACGATTCTCGTGTACTCCTATTCGAAGTACTTTGGCGCGACGGGCTGGCGTCTGGGTGCGATCGCCACGCATCGCGACAACGTGCTCGACCACACGCTCGCGAAGCTTCCGAAGGATCAGAAGAAGGAACTGCACAAGCGCTACGAGTCGATCACGACCGAGCCGGACAAGCTCAAGTTCATCGACCGTCTGGTGGCCGACAGCCGCACTGTCGCGCTGAACCACACGGCCGGTCTTTCCACGCCGCAGCAGGTGCAGATGGTGCTGTTCTCGCTGTTCTCGCTCATGGACACGCCCGACGCGTACAAGAGCGCGCTCAAGCGCCTCATTCGCAACCGCAAGCGCGCGCTCTTCGAGGAAATGGGCGTGCCCTACGGCGAGGGCGATCCGAACCAAGTGGACTACTACACGATCCTCGACATGGAATACATGGGCGAGAAGCGCTTCGGGCGCGAATTCGTCGACTGGCTGCTCAAGCAGGTCAAACCGAACGAACTGCTGTTCCGTCTCGCGGAAGAGGCGCGCGTGGTGTTGCTGCCGGGCAAGGGCTTCGGCACGCCGCATCCGTCGGGCCGCGTGTCGCTCGCGAACCTCAACGAGTCGGACTATCGCAAGATCGGCCGCGCGGTGCGCAAGCTCACCGAGGAATACGTGCAGCGTTATAACGAGGCCATGGGCAAGAACCTCGATCCGACCTCGGTGAAGAAGTAAGCGCAGGCGGCGCGTAGCCGCCTCGAGTCCCGATACGTTTGAAGTCCAGGCCGCATCCGGCGTGAATTGCCGGGTGCGGTTTTTTTATGGTTCTTCGCAGAGTTCCGGGGTAGGGGCATCTATCGTTTGCCGCGCATCCTCGGGCGCACACTAACCGAAGCCGGGAGCGTGATTGCGTTTGGGGTGCGACGGAAGATCGAACTGGCAACCGCGAAGCAGCTTATGATGATTGCAGTAATCTTCATGAAATTACTGCAATTATGGTCTCATCTTTTGCAGTAAAATTTGAAAAATTACTGCAATTATCTGACATGCACGGACTTCCTCTTTACCAGCGACACGATCAGGCGTTCTGCTCCCAGTACGCGAACGTCGAGCAGGCGGCCGCCAGCCAGGGGCGGATTCTCGTGGGCGCGCCGGGCACGATCACCGAGCACCATCGCGGTATCGCTGTCTACTACTATCGGCAGTTCATGAACGCGGAAGGCAAGCGGCAGCAGGAGAGTCTTGGCGGCCCCAAGGGCGATCCGGCTGTCGACGAGCGCGTCGCTGTGGTGATGGCGCAGATCGAGCAGTCCAAAGACCTCATCAGCCGCGTCCGCGAGCTCGCGAAGCTCGGCTTCCAGATCGCCGACAACAAGACCTACGCGACCATGGCAGTCCTCCACAATCACGGACTTTTTCAGGCGGGCGCGGTGCTCGTGGGTTCTCACGCGTACGCGGTTTTGCTCAACAGCCTCGGCATCAAGGCGCTTGCCTACGCGACCGAGGACATCGATATCGCGCGCGCCGGCCAGCTTGCGTTACAGGGTGTGCCCTCGGGCGGCCTGCTCGAAATCCTGAAAGAGACGGGAATCGACTTCGTGCCGGTGCCGGGGTTCAACAGGGGCGATCCGCCGACGTCGTTCAAACAGGCGGGGCGGACGCGTTTTCACGTCGATCTGCTCGTGCCTTCGAAGGACAACACCTTTCCGACCGTCGCCGTTCCAGAGCTTGGCGCGCATGCGAGCGGCATGCCTTATCTCGCCTATCTGCTCGGCGAGTCCCACATGGGCACACTGATTTCAAGGCACGGCGCGGTGGCGGTTCGCGTGCCGGACCCCGCACGCTTCGCGATCCACAAGATCCTCGTTTCACGCCTGCGCACCAACATGCTGGTCAAGTCGCAGAAAGATATCCAGCAGGCGTGCGTGATGCTCGCGATGCTCGGCGAGCACAGAAGCGGCGATATCGAGCTCGCCTGCTCGAATCTCCCGAGGTCTGCGCGCCCGATGGTTCGCCGTGCGCTGCCCGATATACGCACCATGCTCGAGGCTCATGAAGGCGCACTATTCGAATTTGAGGAAAGCATCGACGCCTGACACGGGTGCGGCGCTCCCCGACCGGGCCGGATGACTGAAAGATCGTAGTCTTCGCTCCCCGGAAATCCGCGAGGAACCTTCTTTATTCGGCTCGTTGCCCTGCGGGCGCGCTGGCGCCGCTCGCGTGTTGTGCACCGTGCGCGGCGTGCGCCCGCACGCTCTTGCGATGAAGCGAGACCGAAAGCGCCACGGCGGAAGCGGCCGCGATGGCGGCGAAGAGAAACACCGATCCATAGCCGAACAGATTCGCCACGTAGCCGGCGAGCGGGCCGGTAATGCCCAGCGAGAGGTCGAGGAACACGGAGTAGGCCGAGAGCGCCGCGCCACGGCTGGCGGGCGGCACGAGCCCGACCGCCTCCACGCCGAGTGCCGGGAACACCAGTGCGAAGCCGAAGCCGGTGAGCGCCGCGCCCGCGAGCGCGACTTGCGGCGTGGGCGCGAGCCACAGCAGCAAGAGGCCCGCGCATTCGCACGAGAACGAGACGATGGCGACGCGAAAGCCGCCGAAGCGCTTGATGGTGTTGGCGAACAACAGGCGCGCGCCGATGAACATCAGACCGAACACCGTGAGCGTGAACGCCGCGTTGGGCCAATGGCGCGCGGCGTAAAACAGCGTGATGAAGGTTGCGATGGAGCCGAAGCCCGCCGAGCCGAGCGCGAGGCCGATGCCGTGCGGCAGCACGCGCGTGAACACACTGCGGTACGACATGCGCTCGCCGTGCACGGTCGGCACCGGCGCGATGGGGCGCGCGAGCCAGAAACCGAGCGCGGCCATCGCGATGACCGAAATGCCGAGCATCCAGTAGCCGAGGGCGTGCGCCATCACGACGCCCAGCGGCGCGCCGATCGCGAGCGCGCCGTAAGTCGCGATGCCGTTCCACGAAATCACCTTCGCGTTGTGCGCCGTGCCCACGCGGCCGATGCCCCAGAGGATCGCGCCGGTGCCGCACAGGCTTTCGCCGCAGCCGAGCAACAGGCGGCTCACCACCAGCAGCGCGAGCGAGAGGCCGGGCCAGTGATCGACGAGCGTGCCGAGCAGCAGCAGAACGCCGCTCGCGCCGCAGATCGTCAGGCCGATCGTCACGGTTTTCTTGGGGCCGAGCGTATCTGCCGAGCGGCCGGCGAGCGCGCGCGAGCAGAGCGTGGCGATGTACTGCACGCTGATCGCGGCGCCCGCCACCACGGTGCTGAAACCGAGGTCGTTGTGCACGTAGCCCGGCAGCACGGCGAGCGGAATCCCGATCGTCAGGTAGCAGAGGAAGGTGAAAAAGACGACCGGAATGATCTGCAGGGTCGTCGACGCGGCTTTGCGCGGGGGCGCCAAATCAGCGGACATGGGGAAAATGCGGATGGAAAACGGCAGGAAAGGCGTGATTGTCCCATGGAACCGGTTTTTATGCAGAAATTGAAAAGCTGTTTCGGCCCTCGGAACACGCGTTTTCTGCGCAGATGACGGCGTTTTACGTCCGATAGCCCAGCTGCGAAGATCCCGAGATTTTGCGCGACGTTGGCGGCAATTCGCGCTGTAGCGGCGTCCTGGTCCGACCGTTCGTGCGGAGGAATCGGCATCTCAGCGGCCAAATGGTCAGTCGAATATGTCCGATATTCGCAAATCGTCTGTGAAATCTCGCGATCGAGACACAGCAACATAAGCGCGGCTGCACTGCAGCACGCCGATTCATCGATTCAACGATATATCCCCCATGCTCCTCTAGCTATGGGTTGCCAATATTGGCAGTGATAGTTTTCGAACCGTCCACTCGAGCGGCACACGCCTTTTGCGAGCCGCAGCCAACGACGAGCCAGAAACCATGAGCCAGCCGATCCGCTTTTACCACCGCAACGCGATTCGCGAAGTCAGCGACGCGGGCGTCACCCGCACCGTTCTGCAGTACCTGCGCGAAGACGCGCGCTGCACCGGCACCAAGGAAGGCTGCGCCGAAGGCGACTGCGGCGCCTGCACGGTCGTGGTGGGCGAGCGCAACGAGGCGGGCGGCGTGAGCTTCAAGGCCGTCAACGCCTGCATCCAGTTTCTGCCGACGCTCGACGGCAAGGCGCTTTTCACCGTCGAAGACCTGCGCCAGCCCGACGGCTCGCTGCACCCCGTGCAGCAGGCCATGGTCGACTGCCACGGCTCGCAGTGCGGTTTTTGCACGCCAGGCTTCGTGATGTCGATGTGGGCGCTCTACGAGAAGCATGGCCACGAGCACGCGGGGCACGCCGCGCACGTCGGTCAAAGCGCCTGTGCCGCCAAGGGCGCGTGCAGCGTGCCTTCGCGCGACGAGATCGCCAACGCTCTTACGGGCAACCTGTGCCGCTGCACGGGCTACCGGCCGATCCTCGACGCCGCCGAGCAGATGTTCCAGGCCGGCGCGCCGAAGCAGCCCATCGACGTGAAGGCGCTCGCACAGACGCTCGCCACGCTCGAACGCACGGACACCTTCCACTACGAGAGCCGCGGCCAGCAGTACGACGCGCCGCGCACCGTCGACGCGCTCGCCGCGATCAAGGCCGCGCGCCCCAACACGCGCATTCTCGCGGGCAGCACCGACATCGGCCTGTGGGTCACGAAGCAGATGCGCGAACTTGGCGACATCGTCTACGTGGGCCAGGTCGACGCGATGCGCCGCATCGACGTGAGCGACGCGTGGATCGAGATCGGCGCGGGCGTGAGCGTCGAACGTGGTTATGCGGAACTCGCGAAGCACTACCCGGAACTCGAAGAGATGTGGCAGCGCTTCGCCTCGCTGCCCATTCGCAACGCGGGCACGATCGGCGGCAATGTCGCGAACGGTTCGCCCATCGGCGACTCGATGCCAGGGCTCATCGCGCTCGGCGCGCGCGTGGTGCTGCGCGGCGGCGAGATCGAGCGCGAAATGGCGCTCGAAGACCTCTACCTCGCCTACCAGAAGAGGGACATGGCCGAGCACGAGTTCGTGCTCGCGCTCAAGGTGCCCACGCGCACCGGCGCGCGCGCGAACCTGCGTTTTCGCACCTACAAGGTCTCGAAGCGCTTCGACTCGGACATCTCGGCCGTGTGCGCCGCCTACGCCTATATCGCCGATGGCGACGTGATCCGCGAGCCGCGCATTGCCTTCGGCGGCATGGCCGCGACGCCGAAGCGCGCGAGCCACGCGGAGGGCGTGCTCACCGATGCGCACTGGCACGAAGCGACGGCCCAGGCCGCGATGATCGCGCTCGGCAAGGACTACGCGCCGCTGTCCGACATGCGCGCGACGAGCGACTACCGCCTCGAATCCGCCAAGAACACGCTGTACCGCTTCTGGCTCGAAACGCGTCCGCATAACCCGCTTGCGTCGCAAGCGCTCAATGTACGCAACGTAGCCGCAGAAACTGCTTGAGACATTCAGGAATCGGAAAAGACATACGGAGAACGAGACAATGAACCAGCAAGCCGAACCGTTCCTGGACGAACTCAAGGCACGCGAGCCCTTCGCGCAAGTGCATGTATCGCGCCCGCACGAATCCGCGCATCTGCACGTGAGCGGCCGCGCCACCTATACCGACGACATTCCCGTCGTGGCCGGCACGCTGCACGCCGCGCTCGGGCTTTCGCAGAAGCCGCACGCCCGCATCGTTTCGATGAACCTCGCCAAAGTGCGCGCGACGCCGGGCGTCGTGGCGGTGCTCACGGCCGAGGACATTCCCGGCGTGAACGACTGCGGCCCGATCATCCACGACGATCCCGTGCTCGCCGATGGCGTCGTGCAGTACGTGGGCCAGCCCATGTTCATCGTCGTGGCGACGTCGCACGACACGGCGCGCCTCGCCGCCCGCCGCGCCGAGGTGCAGTACGAAGAGCTGCCCGCCGTGCTCACGGCGCAGCAGGCGCGTGCCGCGCAGCAGTCGGTGCTGCCGCCGATGAAGCTCGCGCGCGGCGAGGCGTCCACGCGCGCGGCACGCGCCGCGCATCGGCATGAAGGCGAGATGCTGCTGGGCGGCCAGGAGCAGTTCTACCTCGAAGGCCAGATTGCCTATGCGGTGCCGAAGGACGACGACGGCATGCACGTGTGGTGCTCCACGCAGCACCCGAGCGAAATGCAGCACCTCGTCGCGCATGTGCTGGGCGTCGCCTCGCACAACGTGCTCGTGGAATGCCGCCGCATGGGCGGCGGCTTCGGCGGCAAGGAATCGCAGTCGGGCCTCTTCGCCTGCTGTGCGGCGCTCGCCGCCTGGAAGCTCCTGTGCCCCGTGAAGCTGCGCCCCGACCGCGACGACGACATGATGGTCACGGGCAAGCGCCACGATTTCCACTACACCTACGAAGTGGGCTACGACGACCAGGGCACGATCGAAGGCGTGTCGGTCGACATGACCTCGCGCTGCGGCTTCTCCGCGGACCTTTCCGGCCCGGTGATGACGCGCGCCGTTTGCCACTTCGACAACGCCTACTGGCTGCCCGACGTGTCGATCGCCGGTTTCTGCGGCAAGACCAACACGCAGTCGAACACCGCGTTTCGCGGCTTCGGCGGCCCGCAGGGCGCGTTCGCGATCGAATACATCATGGACGACGTCGCGCGCACGCTCGGCCTCGATTCGCTCGACGTGCGCCGCCGCAATCTCTACGGTAAAACGCAGAACAACGAGACGCCCTATGGCCAGGTCGTGGAAGACAACGTCATTCACGAGCTGATCGACGAGTTGGTGGAAACGAGCGGCTATCGCGCGCGGCGCGCCGCGATTCGCGAATTCAACGCGAACAACGACGTGCTCAAGAAGGGCATTGCGCTCACGCCGGTCAAGTTCGGCATTGCGTTCAACGTCACGCACTTCAACCAGGCGGGCGCGCTCGTTCACATCTACACCGACGGCTCGGTGCTCGTGAACCACGGCGGCACCGAAATGGGCCAGGGCCTGAATACGAAGGTCGCGCAGGTCGTGGCGCACGAGTTGGGCATCGAGTTCGGCCGCGTGCGCGTGACCGCCACGGACACGAGCAAGGTCGCGAACACCTCCGCCACGGCAGCATCGACCGGCACCGACCTGAACGGCAAGGCGGCCCAGGACGCCGCACGCCAGCTGCGTGTGCGCCTCGCCGCGCTGGCGGCGACCAGCTACGGCAAGGGTGAAATCAGCGCCGCCGACGTGGGCTTCGCCAACGACTCCGTGATCGTGGGCGAGACGATCGTGCCGTTCGAGACGCTGGTGTCGAAGGCCTATCTTGCGCGCGTCCAGCTCTGGTCCGATGGTTTCTACACCACGCCCAAGCTGTACTGGGATCAGGCCACGCTGCGCGGGCGGCCGTTCTACTACTACTCGTATGGCGCGGCGGTATCGGAAGTCGTGATCGACACGCTCACGGGCGAAATGCGCGTGCTGCGCGCCGATGCGCTGCACGACGTGGGCGCGTCGCTGAATCCGGCGCTCGACGTGGGCCAGGTGGAAGGCGGCTTCATCCAGGGCATGGGTTGGCTCACCACGGAAGAGCTGTGGTGGAAGCCGGACGGCAAGCTCATGACGCACGCGCCGTCCACCTACAAGATTCCGACCGTGAACGACACGCCGGCCGAATTCAACGTGCGGCTCTTCAAGAACCGCAACGCGGAAGACAGCATCCACCGCTCGAAGGCCGTGGGCGAGCCGCCGCTGTTGCTGCCGTTCTCGGTGTTCTTCGCGATTCGCGACGCTGTGGCGAGCGTGGCCGACTACCGCTTCAATCCGCCGATGAATGCGCCGGCCACCGCCGAGGAAATCCTCAAGGGCGTGCGCGCGGTGCGGACGATGGCGCGCGAGGGGGCTGGGAAATGAATCGCCATCCTGAACATTGCGTGCGCGTCGACGAAACCGGGCGCGTGATCATCGGCCGCCGTAGTACGCCGGTGCCGCACTACGGGCCGATGCACATCGTCCTGTTCGGCGCGGGCCACGTGGGGCACGCGCTCGTCACGCTGCTCGGCATGCTGCCGTGCGTCGTGCAGTGGGTGGACGAGCGCGACGAGTTGTTCCCCGACGAAGTGCCCGCCAACGTGCAGATCGAAGCGACGGACACGCCGGCGGCCATCGTCGACGAAGCGCCGGCGGGCGCATACTTTCTCGTGATGACGCACAATCACGCGCTCGACTTCGAGCTGACCGAGCGCATCATGCGGCGGCGCGATTTCGCGTGGTTCGGCCTCATCGGCTCGAAAACGAAGCGCGTGAAGTTCGAGCGGCGGCTCATGGAGCGCGGCGTGCAAGCGCAGCGCATGGACGAGATGACGTGCCCGATCGGCGTGACGGGGATCGTCGACAAGGCGCCTTCGTCGATTGCGGTGGCGGTCGCCGCGCAACTCATGCAGATGCGGGTGGCGCAGCGCCCGGCGGTGGTGAGAACGGTCGCGCTCGAGCGCGCCTGATTCCACGAGCCGCACAACGAAGCGGGCGCCTCGATGATGAGGCGCCCGCTTGCGTTGGTTCAGGCGGCTTCGAGCGGCGGCGTGGGCGTCGCTTCGCCGGTCGCGTTCGCGGCCTTCTTCGCCCCGGCGCGCTTCGTGCCGCGCTCAGTGGTCAACGTTCCCGACACCGCTTCGATCAACCCGCGCAGCCAACCCACGTCGCTTGGCCGGTCCGGCTGCGGATGCCACATCTGGTAGCAGTGAATGCGCGGAAACGCGAACGGCGTCTCGACGACGGCAATGGGCATGAGCTTCGCGTAATGCTGCGCGAAGCGCCGTGTCGTCGTGAAGATCAGATCCGATTGCAGCAAGACCTGCGGCACGAGCCCGAAGTAGGGCAGCGTCGCGACGATGCGGCGCTCGGCTTTCGCCTTCGCAAACCCCAGATCGATCGCGCTCGCATGCGAGCCCGTATAGGGCGTGGGCGCGAGATGGGGCGCGGCGAGATACGCCTCGCGCGTGAGTTCGCGGCGCGCGAGCGGATGATCCGCGCGCATCATGCAGACGACCTTGTCGGAGAAGAGGTCGCTGCGCGCGAAACGCGCCTCAGGCTTCGGCCAGTTGCCGATCACGATGTCGAGCTCGCCCGAGTCCAGCGCGCCGTGATGGTCGAGCGTGGGCGAGAGCGAGAGGATTTCCAGCCGCGCTGCCGGCGCCGTCTCGCGAAAGCGCGCGATCAGCGTCGGCATGAAGAAGTCGTTGAGGTAGTCGGGGGCGGCGAGGCGGAATGTGCGCTTCGAGCGCTCCGGGTCGAAGTCGCCGTGCGGTGTGGCCACGAACTCCACGTCGCGCAGCACGCGCTGCGCGTGCTGCAACAGCGACTCGCCGTACTCGGTCGGCACCATGCCGGCTTTGCCGCGCACGAGGATCGGATCGCCCAGGATCTCGCGCAGCCGGCGCAATGCCGTGCTGATGGCGGGCTGGGTCTGGTTCAGGCGCAGCGCGGCCTGCGTGACGCTGCGCTCGACCAGCAGCGTGCGCAGCACGCGCACCAGCCAGATGTCGAGGGTGAGGGCGTTATCGTCGTCCATGGGGTGTGGCGGGCAAGGGCGCGTGCGCGCAGACGCACATCGTTGCGCGCACGGATTCACCCGTAACCATATGCCTGCTCGCGCACTACCGCCATAGGGTGCGCGGCATGACCGGCATCAGAAGGACGCGCGTTGGATGGTTCTGCGGCGCGTTGACGGTTACTCGGTAACCGGCTTCGCGAGCCCCGAAGGCAGCGTGCTGATGCGCTTGACCTCGCGCGAGTCGAGCCAGTTCGGGCTGCGTGCGCAGTAGAGCACCATCGGCAAGGCGTCCTCGCCCCAGAAGAGCTGCTTGTTCATCCAGAACGTCGGCACGCCGAACACGCCCAGCGCGATCGCGTCGTTGGTGTTGCGGCGCAACTGTGCGCGCACGGCTTCTTCCTCGATCAGCGACTCGCCGTGGGGAATGCCCACGCGCTCACAGAGCTGCTCGAAGCCCTCGTCGCTCGACGGGTCGCGACCCTCGCGCCAGATGAAGCGGAAAATCTCGCGCACGCATGGAAAGTCGCCGCCCGCCGCGATGGCGAGCAGCATCGGCCTCACCGAGTCGAACGGGTGAGCGGGCGGCATCTTGAACGGAATGCCGAGCTGCTCGGCGCGAAAGAGCGCGTGCCGGTAGGTGAAGACGCGCTTGGCCGGGACCGCGGAGCTGAACGGCTGGCCCCAGTGCCGGTATAGCTCGGAAAGCAGCACGGGCGTCGGCACAAAGTCGAAGCCGGGCCACTTGTCCTGCTGTTCCAGCAACAGATACGAAAACGGCGACACGAAGTCGTAGAACCAGGCCGGCTGGCTGGCGTCGATGCCGTCGATCATGCTGTTCCTCCGCTCTGTGGCGATTTCCGGGCCATTGCTTGCATGGCCCATTGTTCGGTTCAAAATGCGTGCAGCGGCGCTAATGCGTGCGCTCGCCTGTTTTATTGCCGCCGCTTTCGTTTGCATGGCTCGCCTCTGTACCCGCTGTGCCTGCGTTGTTGCCCCCGCCTTCCGGCGCCTCTGCCTCTTCGGCGCTTTGCGCTGCCTGCTCGTCTTCAGCCCCAACGCCTGCGTCCGGCGCTTCGCGCGTGCCGGACAGGCGCGCGCGCACGAAGCCGATATGCTCGCGCAGCACGTAGAACTGCTCCGCGTAGGCGAGCGGCATTTTCATGCCGTTCACCGATTCCTCGATCTTGTCGAGCTGGCGGATCAGCCCGCGGCGCTCGGTGGGCGAGTTGTCGGCCATCGCGGCGCGCTCGAGTGCGATGAGCGAGCCGTACCAGCGGTAGATGCGCGATTTTACCCGCCAGGCGTAGAGCGAAGGTACGATCCGCATGCCTGGAATCAGCACAACGATGATCGGCACGAGCAGCACCACGAGCCGGTCGGCGAGGCTCGCCACCCAGAACGGCAGCACGCGGTACAGGAAGCTCTTGCCCGACTTGTAGTAGCGCGCGGCGTCGGCGCTGATCGGGAAGTCCTGGGCGCGCGGCGCGGGGAATTCGCCGGCGCGCTGCAGCAGCGTGGAGCGGCCGTGCACTTCCTTGGCCGCTTCGATCAGGAGGTCGGAGAGCGCGGGATGCAGCGAGTCGCGCGCGACCAGCTCGGCCGTGGGCGCAATGAAATGCAGGGGAGCTGGCGGCAGGTTGCGGCCGAAGTCGAACGCGCCCATCGGGATCGTGATGGCCGTGAGGTACGGAAAACGCCGCGCGTAGGCGTCGGCCTGGACGAAGTCGAAGAAGCGCACGCCCGGCATGCGCATGAGGCGTCCCATGACGGGCGGCTGCGCAGAGTCGCCCGCGAGAATGGCGACGTCGATCTTGCCTGCCACGAGTTCGCGCGCGGCGTCGTCGCCGGAAAGCGGCAGGAGCTTCGTCGCGCCGCCGGGCTCGATGCCGTTCGCCTTGAGCAGGTTGAGCGCAAGCTCGCGCGTGCCGCTGCCCTCGGCGCCGATGGCGATGCGCTGGCCTTCGAACTGCGAGAGCCGCGTGGCGACGGGGCCGTGATAGAACACCACGAGTGGCACGTAAGCCACGCTGCCGAGCGAGACGAGCCCGCCTGGCACCCTGCTCGCGAGGCCGTCCTGCACGAATGCGACGTCGACGTTCGACTTCGGGTCGGCGAGACGCTGCAGGTTCTGCGCCGAGCCCTCCGATTCGAGCACGTTCAGCGTGATGTTGTTGCGCGCGAGGATGGCCTTGTACTTTTCCGCGGCGTTCCAGAAGGTGCTGCCTTTGGGCCCGGCGCTCATGGTGAGCGTGCTGGGCGGCGCAGGCTGGATGAGGCGCACCGCGAGCCAGATGGCCGCCGCACTCACGAGCAGGATGGGACCGAACGTGACGGCCAGGTCGCGCCACGAGATCGCCACGAAGCGCGCGACGAGACGGGGAGGAGGTTTGCGGCCGGTACGGGACTTCATCGGGGTGGGGCGGGCCTCGGGTGGTTCGGGGGGAGTGCGGGTCGGGTCCGCGTCGGGTCCGGCGCTGGCGCCGGGTCGGCTCAGGCGCGCGCGCCGCGCGGGCTCTGTGGAGCCGATGGTACATGAGAATCGGCGTTGCGGCGGCATGCCCGCGTGCCTCGCGGAACACCTTAAGCGCACGCCACATGCGCCTGAGCTAAACTCTTTGCGCTCGCGCCACGGCCAGGCTAAATTGTGATTCGCCTGCTGCACCTGGCATGGCGGGCTCGCATGAGCACCAACGCATAAGCAATGCATAACAAACAGGAAACGGGCGCAGACCTGTCCGGGCGGGCGTACCTGGCTGTAACTCGACGTCCTTTCATCCTTGCCTCTCGCATCGCGTCCAGACCCTGGCCGCGTACACGTGCATTGCGCGCTGTGCGCTGTCCTCGGTAGTGGTAACGAAGCCGTCAGAGCGTGGCTGACGGGCGGCCTTCGAGCCGCTCGGCGGCTAGGCAGACGGTCCTATTCCAGGCAACACCCCGCAACAACGCGAAGACACAAGGAGAAAACATGAAATCGGTCGCTATTCTGAAGACGCTGGGCGCGGCACTGTGCCTGTCGGTGGCTTGCAGCGCGTCGTACGCGCAAGACAACTCGGCGAGCGCACCCGCGGCGGCGATGGCTGCTCCGGCGACGTCGGCCAAGAAGGTCGACCGCAAGCTGGGGTACACGGTGCGCAAGGCGCTCTCGAAGACCCAAGGCCTCGACGTTTCAAAGATCAATGTGCGCTCGCGCAGCGGCGCGGTCACGCTGACCGGCACGGTGCCGGATCAGGGCCAGATCGACAAGGCTGGCGAGGTGGCGCAAGGCGTGACGGGCGTGACGTCGGTGACGAACAAGCTGACGGTCCGAGTGCAGCAATAAGCGCCGCACTCGCCCTGGAAACGGGGCGTCTGCTGCTGCAAGCGATAGCAAAAAGCCCGGCCTCTACGGCCGGGCTTTTTTTGCGCAGGTGTGGCAGGCGTACGGTTGGCGGGTGTTTGAGGGTGTTATCGTTCGAAGCCGTCAGCTTGTACGCGTCGCGCGTGAAACTGCAGCCCGGATCACTCCCCGCATGCGGCTTTGACATGTTGGATGCAGCCGCCAAAGTGTAGTTTGACACACAGTCTTCCCGCCGTTGGGGGTATACCGTGGGTATCGCGCGTCCTTCCCGAGGTCGAGCGCGGCCTCATTGCTGGAAAGCAGGAAATCGCCATGACCATTCATACCTATACTGACTTGCCGCTCGTCGACCGCGCGGCCTTCGAGCTGGCCTGTGCGCGGCACGGCTTTGCGCCCATGCAGTTCGACATTCGCGGCGAAGCCGATCCCAGCGACCCGGAGCACGGCGACATGCTGATCGTGCGGCGCGGCGCCTGGGCGCAGGCTTATCGCATCGACGCCCGCGGCCAATGGCTGCGCCAGTTCGAGGTCGATCTCAACGGCAGATTTTTCCGCCAGGCGCCCCACTCCTGAAGCGCACGAGGTGCGCGGCGAGCGTGGCGTGCGCCGCGTTCAGGAGAGCACGAGCCGCACGCCCACGAGCGTGAGGGTCGCGGCGAGCAGCACGCGCAGCAGCTTTTCGGGCGCCTTGGAGGCGAGCAGGCTGCCGATCGCGATGCCGGGCAGCGAGCCGCACAGGAGCGAAAGCAGCATGTGCCAGTCGATCGAGCCGAGCAGCCAGTGGCCGGCGCCCGCGAGGAGCGTGAGCGGCACGGCGTGCGCGACATCGGAGCCGACGATGCGCACCGTGGGCAGCGCCGGGTAGAGCAGCAGCAGCACGGTCACGCCGATGGCGCCCGCGCCCACTGAGGTCAGCGAGACGAGCACGCCGAGCACCGCACCCGTGAGAATCGTGAAAAAGAGCGTGCGCGCTTCGCCCGGCCCATGGCGGTGGCGCGAGGCGAACGCAGCGAGCTGCGGGCGAAAAATGAGCGCCACGGCCGTAACGAGGAGCGCCGCGCCCAGCACGGCCTGGATCAGATGCCCGGCGCGCGGCGTGTCCATGCCATAGCGGTGCAGCAGGATCAGCGTGATCGTCGCGGCGGGCACGCTGCCGGCCGCGAGCCGCAGCGTCACGCGCCAGTCCACCGAACCCTTGAGCCCATGCACGAGCGTGCCCGCCGACTTGGTCGCGGCCGCGTAGAGCAGGTCGGTGCCGACTGCCGTGGCCGGGTGCACGTGGAAGAGGAGGACCAGGATCGGCGTCATCAGCGAGCCGCCGCCCACGCCGGTCAGGCCGACCAGAAATCCGACGAACAGGCCGGACAGCGAATACAGCAGATCGATATGGGGGAAGGACATCGCGCGCGAAGAGGCCGTTTCAGGGGGGCTACGCCGTCGCCTGCCGCGTTGAGAACAGCGCGCGCCGTAAGCGGCGCGTCAGGCTGGACAACGGCCAAGGCTGGCGGCGAAAATCCGCTATTGTCGCAAAACCGGCGGCCTGGCGCAGGGTTAAGCAAATTCGGGCGCGCGGCGCCTGGCTTTCAATTGCCGTCGCATTGATCCACGGGCAGGATGCGGGCCAGATGCCGGCTCGCAACTTCACGTGCTTTCCAGGTCCCTTCCGCGTCCCTTCGTTCGCAGGCACGTGCCGAACAGCGCCGCGCAGCACTGGCGCCACCATAAACAGAATCCGACATGAACCCCGGCATCCTCTACGCGTTCGCTGCATTCGTTCTCTGGGGGCTCTTCCCCATCTACTTCAAGACGCTGCACCAGATCCCCGCGCTCGAAATGCTCGCGCACCGCATGGCGTGGTCGCTCGTGTTCGTGCTCGTCGTGCTCGTCGTGCTCGTCGTGCTCGTCGTGCGCCATCACTGGCGCTGGCTCGGGCCGACGCTGCGCGATCGCCGCCTGCTCGGGCGTTTCGTGGCGAGCGCCGTGCTGCTCTCGGCCAACTGGGGCATCTATATCTGGTCCGTCAATGCCGGGCACATCGTCGAGGCGAGCCTCGGCTACTTCATCAATCCGCTCATCAACGTGCTGTTCGGCTATGCGTTCCTGCGCGAGCGCCTGCGCGCCCTGCAATGGGCCGCCGTGGCGCTGGCCACTGCGGGCGTGGTGTGGCTTACCTGGCAGAACGGCGCGCCGCCCTGGATCAGTCTCGCGCTCGCTGTGACCTTCGGCGGCTACGGGCTCCTGCGCAAGACCGCGCAGCTCGGCGCGCTCGAAGGCCTCGCGCTCGAAACCGTCCTGCTCTTTCCCGTTGCGGTCGTTTATCTGACGATCGTAGGCCTCGCCGAGGCGAGCCACTTCACGCATGCCTCGCGCGGGCTGCAACTGCTGCTCGCGGCCTCCGGCCCGATCACGGCGGTTCCGCTGCTCCTCTTCGGCGCGGCCGCGCGGCGCATTCCGCTGTCGATGCTCGGTCTGATCCAGTACGTCACGCCCACGCTGCAGTTGCTCACCGGCGTGCTCATTTACGGGGAGCCGTTCGGTGCGGTGCGCGCCGTGGGTTACGGCGCGATCTGGGTCGCGCTCGGCGTGTATTCGCTCGAAGGCGTGCGCAGCCTCGTGGCCGCGCGGGCGCGCCGCGCGGCGTGAGCGGCGGGCCGAGGGGGGCGTCCTTCTTTTTGGGAGACGCTGCAGGCGACGCAATCAACGAGGGGTTGCGTCCCGCGTTGAAGTCCTCACATCGTTCCCGCAAATTACACTCGATAGCTTGTGCATGTCGCCTCGCTATGACCGCCGGAACGGCGTGAACTTGAACGCACGCGATTTGCCGGTCGGTGGTGATATGACTCGCACAAGGGTGCGGCGTCGCCTCGGGCGGTGATTTACCCGCGATTGCGAACGACATCTATCCGCTGTGGCCCGCCACTGCGCTCGCGCATGTTTGCGCCGACTCCACGGCCGTGAGCTTCACGATCAGCGCTTCAGTGAACCTCAGCGCCGCGATCTACTGTTCAAGCCAATTCTCAATCGTGAGGCCGCCAATGCGGCTGAACTCTCTCGTGTTGTTAGTCACGAGTGTCAGCCCCAATGCACAGGCATGAGCGCCGATCAAGAGGTCGTTCGCACCTATCTTCTGGCCGGCAATCTCCAACTCCGCGCGGATCCGGCCGTACTCCATGTCGGCAGGGACTTCCAGCGGCAGCACCGGGATTGTCGCGAGGATGCTTTCTACTTTGGCCAGCAATTTCGCGGAACCCTTTTTTGCGCAACCATAGCGAAGTTCCGCGGCAACGACGATGTTCGTGCAGATCGCCCTGGAATCAATCTGCTCGATACGAGTGGCCACTTGTCCGAACGGATTGCGGATCATGTCGCTGATGATGTTCGTGTCCAGAAGATAACCGCTCAAAATACGTCCTCCGATTGAACAGGCGGATCTTCAATATCCGGAAACTGATCATCGGGTGCGAGCGGCGGCTCCTGTCTCCATGCAGCCAGCAGCTCGATGATGTTCGCGGGCGTCCTCACCGGTTCGATGACGAGCCTGTCGCCTTCCCGATAGATCAGAACGCGATCGCCTGGCAACTCGAACTCGACAGGGATACGCACCGCCTGACTACGATTGTTGCGAAAGAGCTTGGCCTCTCTTGGCCGCGCGGATGACGTTGGACTCGGCATGATGTACCTCGCTTGTATATACAAAGAGTATATGCCATGACGGGAGGCGTCAAGCCCGGTCTGCGACGTGGACTTGAATCGCCCCAACGCCGAAGCACTGCGTACCCCGGGGAATCCAGAAAATACGACAGGCTGTAAAGGCAGGGTTGATCTTTCTCGCCGGAGGGGCTCTCGTAAAGTCTGTATTTTGCGTACACAAGCGTCTCTTCAGATGCGGTCGTGCCCATTTCCAGAGCCGTCTGGCACAAACCTCGCGAATCGAAGACCCGAATTCGGGGCGGACAAAGCCTGGCGCACGCCAGATCATGCGACTCCCTTGCAGGCGTATCGATACGGGCGTCACGGCTTCCATCTCCGGCTGACGCCTCAATATCGTGCTGGCCACGATCCGTTGTAGCTGCGTCGACTTGTCACTCAAGCCTCCAACCCTGGCCAGGCACTTGACCTGTCCACGTTTTCCAGCGCGCACGTTGCTCGCAGAACGATCGCTGCGAACGTGAAGCGTGCGTCATATTGGCCGGCGCACGGATGGCGAGGTAGGATGCGACGACGATGCCGCGTCGTTTGATAGTCGTCAGATGGTGCAAAGGCCCTTGTATGCAGCTAATTCGCCGTGGAGTGCCCCGCGTATGAGTATCGAAGCCGTTCGCCGGTTCGAGGAAGAATTCGCACCGCGCATTGCGGCGAAGCTGGCGAAACAATTCGGCCCCTCGGTGCACGTCGATGTCGTGCCCAACGCCGGGCACGGGCACCCTACGCGAGTGCGCCTGCGCGGCGTCGCGAACGAGCACCGGCATCCGTATGTGTATCCGCTGAACGTCGCGCTGACCTGGGACACCGAGGAGATCGAGCGCCTCATGGAGCCCGGCGGCGAAGTGCGCTTCGAGCACTACCTCGAAGCGACCGGGCGCAAGCTGGCGTCATGGGAGTCGGCGCGCTCTGTCGATTTCGCTTCGCGCACGCAAGGCGAGCCGGAGGTGCTGCTAGGCGGGCTCGATTTCGAGGGCTAAGAGCCTTTGCCCTCGAGTTTCATCAGCCGCGCGCAGCCCGCGTGAGCCACTCGCGACCCTTGAGCATGCCCCACCAGTAGAAGCTCGGCAGCACGCTCGCCTTGAGCAGCCACATGAGGCGGCGCGGCCGCGTGGGGTCGAGCGGGAAGGTGGGCAAGAGACGCCCGCCATATCCGAACTCGGCCAGCACGACCTTGCCCTTCTCCACGGTGAGCGGGCACGAGCCGTAACCATCGTAGCGATACGCCAGCGGCGCGCCCGCACGTGCGGCGAGCAGGTTCCCGGCCACGATCACGGCCTGCTTGCGTGCGGCCGCGCCGGTCTTGGCGTTCGGCGCGGAGCAGACGTCACCGAGCGAGAACACGTTCGGATAGCGCGGATGCTGGAGCGTGGCGTGATCCACTTCGCACCAGCCGGCTTCGTCGGCGAGCTGGCTGTCGCGGATGAAGTCGGGCGCGACCTGCGGCGGCACGGCGTGCAGCATGTCGAAGCGCTTCTCCACACGCGTGACGTTGCCGCTCGCATCCTTCACTTCGAAGGTGGCGATGCGCGCCGGGCCGTCCACGGCCACGAGATTCGACGAGAACGCGAGGTTCGCGTTGTAGCGCTTCACGTACTCCATGAGCGGCGGCACGAAGGTCGCCACGCCGAACAGCACGGCGCCCGCGAGATTGAACTCCACGTTGACCTTACCGATGACGCCTTGGCGGCGCCAGTGGTCGCAGGCGAGGTACATCGCCTTTTGCGGCGCGCCCGCGCACTTGATCGGCATGCCGGGCTGGCTGAAGAGCGCGGTGCCGCCCTTCATCTGCTGCACGAGCTGCCAGGTGTAGGGCGCGAGGTCATAGCGATAGTTCGAGGTCACGCCGTTCTTGCCGAGCGTTTCCGTGAGGCCCGCAATGCGCTCCCACGCGAGGCGCAGTCCCGGCGCCACGATGAGCTGGCGGTAGGCCACGCGCACGCCGCTGTCGAGCTGCACGACGTTCGCGTCCGGCTCGACGCGCGTGGCGGCCGCGCGGAACCACTTCACGCCCGCGGGCATGACGCTCGCCATGGGCCGGCGCGTTTTCGTCACGTCGTATGCGCCGCCGCCGACCAGCGTCCACGCGGGCTGATAGTCGTGGTGATCGCTCGGCTCGACGATGGCGATCTTCAGGTTCGGCTCGCGGCGCAACAGGCTTGCGGTGACGGCGATGCCCGCCGTGCCGCCGCCGATCACGACGACGTCCCAGGTTTCGCCTTCCCACGCGCAGGCTGCCGTCGCCGCGCGCGCGGCGTTCGCGGTTTGCGCGGCCTGGGTGGGCGCGCCTTGCTGCGCGAGCCGATAGAGGCTCGTGGCGCGGTTGCCGCTGCGGCAGTACGCGAGCACGGGGCCGGGCAAGTCGATCAGCAACTGCGCGAAGCGCGCAGCGTCTTCGGCGGTGATCTGGCCGGGTTTCACCGGCAGATACGCGAACTGCAGACCGAGCTGCGAGGCCGTGGCGCGCAGCGCGTGCGACGTGGGTTGCGCGTCGCCGCCCTCGCCATCGGGCCGGTTGCAGATGATCGAGCGATAGCCCGCCGCCTGGATGGCGGCGAGGTCGTCGGGCGTGATCTGGTCGGCGCTCGCGAAGCGCGCGTCGTGTTGCGAGATTTGCATGTCGTTTTGGTCCCGAAGCTGGTGCGGCGTAGTGCTGCTTTATTGCGGTTTAGTGCTGATTGGTGTGGCTTCTTGCGAACGGCGCCGCCGCTCCAGCACGGCATAAATCGCCATACCCGCGAGCATGGCCGCGACGAAGAGCCACGCGCGCGGTTGGCCGCCGCCCGCGGCGACGAGCGCGGGGCCGGGGCAGAAGCCCGCGAGCCCCCAGCCCGCGCCGAACAGCAAGGCGCCGCCGACCAGCCGGCCATCGATTCGCCGCGACGTGGGCAGCTGAATCGGCGCGCCGACGAGACTCGACGCTCGCTTGCGCGCGAGCCAGAAGGCGGGCGCGGCGAGCGCGATGGCGCCCGCCATTACGAAGGCGAGCGAGGGATCCCAGTTGCCGGCGAGATCGAGAAAGCCGAGCACCTTGGCCGGGTTGGCCATGCCCGAGACGAGCAAGCCGATGCCGAACAGCAGACCGCACGCGAACGCACTGAGTTTTCGCATCTCAGCCTCCGATCAGGTGACGCACGGCGAACACGGTGGCGAAGCCCGCCGCCATGAAAGCGCCCGTGGCGACGAACGAGCGGCGCGAGCCGCGCGCGATGCCGCACACGCCGTGGCCGCTCGTGCAGCCCGAGCCGTAACGGGTGCCGACGCCGACCAGCAGGCCCGCCACGACGAGCGTGAGCATCGACGCATCGATCTGCATGGCCGGAAGCGCTGCGCGCAGCCGCCACAGCAACGGGGCGGCAACAAGGCCGATGACGAACGCGGCATTCACGCCGCGCTCGCCGCCCGCGCCCGGCAGCGCTTTGCCCAACAAGCCGCCCAGCAAGCCGCTGATCCCGGCGATGCGCCCGTTCACGAGCACGAAGAGCGCGGCGGCCGCGCCGATCATCAGGCCGCCCGCGAACGAGGCGTAGGGCGTGAAGTTAGCGAGGTCGAGGCTCATGCCGGATGGACCTTGAGCCGCCCGCAATAGAGGCTCGAGAGTGTCTGCATGACCTGGATGACTTCGGGACTCGCGAGGCGGTAGTAGATGTATTTGCCTTCGCGGCGTGTATCGACGAGGCCTTCGTCGCGCAGCTTGCCGAGGTGCTGCGAAAGGCTCGGCTGATGCACGCCCACCAGCTCCTCGAGCTCGCCGACGTTGCGCTCGCCTTCGGTGAGCTGGCAAAGCAGCAGGAGACGGTCTTCGTGGGCAAGCGCCTTGAGCAGCGCGCAGCACTTTTCGGCGGATTCGCGCAGGGCCGCGAGCGCTTCGGGAGTGAGTGGTGAGTTCATGGGTCGCCTCGTTGGACGAGGTTGCAAGTCAATGATCCAGATTATACTTTGTCTAAAAACATTATATAAATTTATAATATGTGTTTCAATAGAGGGTTATTTGTGTGGAGTCCTCGATGTCCAATCCAGTGTCCAACCCAGCCCCGCTACCAACGCCCGAGCCCATCGTCGAGCCCTTTTTCGACCCCGTCACGGCCACAGTCACCTACGTCGTGCACGCCGGGCGTGGCACCGCCTGCGCGATCGTCGATCCCGTGCTCGACTACGATCCCAAATCGGGCCGCACCTCAACGGATTCGGCCGAGCGCGTGATCGCGTTCGTGCGCGACTACGGGCTTCGCGTCGAGTGGCTGCTGGAAACGCACGCGCACGCCGATCATCTCTCGGCGGCGCCGTATCTGAAGGCGCAGCTGGGCGGGCGCATTGCGATTGGCGAGCACATTCGCGCCGTGCAGGGCGTGTTCCGCGCGGTGTTCAATCTGGGCGAGACGCTCAGCCCGGACGGCAGCCAGTTCGACGTGCTGTTCCGGGACGGCGAGACGTTCCAGGTCGGCGCATTGGAGGCACGCGCGCTGCACGTGCCCGGCCACACGCCCGCCGATCTCGCGTACCAGATCGGCAACGCCGTGTTCGTGGGCGACACGCTCTTCATGCCCGACGTGGGCTCGGCGCGCTGCGACTTCCCGGGCGGCGACGCGCACACGCTCTACCGCTCGGCGCGCAAGCTGCTCGACCTGCCCGGCGACACGCGGCTCTTCATGTGCCACGACTATCCGCCGGCTTCCCGCGGGCCATGTTTCGAGACCACGGTCAGCGCGCAGCGCAGCGGCAATATCCACCTGAACGAGACCGTGAGCGAAGAGGCGTTCGTGCAGATGCGCACCGCGCGCGACCGCACGCTCGCCATGCCGAACCTGATCCTGCCGTCGATCCAGGTGAACATCCGCGCGGGCCGCATGCCGGAGCCCGAAGCCAACGGCGTGCGTTATCTGAAGATTCCGGTCGACGCGCTTTGAATCTTTGCGGCGTGAGTTCCGCAATGTGCGTCCGGGAGGGCGGGAAAACGTCTTTGATCCCTTGCTGCCCGCGCACTTCGCTGTTCAGTTAGCGTCCTCATTGACTGGCAAGTCGCCGGCCGGTTCCTCCTGGGAGCCCGTGCCTGTATCGTTCGCGCCGGGAGTGCGCGATCTGCGCAACCGTATGGCCGGCACAGCATGCAACAGACGACGCGCGTGCCTGTGCAGCGGCCAGTCGACGAACTGGTAGAGCGCGGCGCCCATCGCCGTAGCCACGATCATCGTGAGCGCCACACCGAGCGGAGCAGTCGCGTCAAAGCCGTCGATAGCGTCCGGGAGCAGCTTGCGTGCAGCTTCCACACAGTATGGATGGCTCAGATAGATGGCATAACTCGCATTGCCGATGAATATTGCTGCGCGAGTGAACGAGCCCGAGCCCATCGCCGACTCCAGGCTCAGTGTGCTGGCGATCAGCACGAAAGCCGGAAGGCCGTAATAGAGCAACGGTGCGTCGGAAAGGTCGTGCCAGTTGATGTAGGCCATCCATGCATAGGCTGCAACTGCCATGCATCCGGCAAGCGGCAGCGTGATCCGGACTCCGAACTTCCAAAGCTGATAGGCCATGAAGCCGAGCGGGAACTCGAATATCCGCGGATTCGAATAGAACGCGGTGAACACGCCGTGCGAGTCCCATGCCTTCGCCGCACAAAAGATCGCAAGGATCAGTGCAGAAGTGAACAGCAGGCGGTGACGGCGCACCAGCATCAACGAGACGGCCGTGACCACGTAGAACAGCATTTCGTAGTTCAGCGTCCAGCCAACGAACAACATCGGGAATATCTGGCCACTTTCCTTGCGATAGGGAATGAAAAACAGCGACTTCAACAGATTTCCGAGGTCGGCGGTCGTCGAATTCAACAACTCAGGCGCAATCAGTGCCCCAGCGAATACGCCAAACGTCAGAACCCAGTACAGCGGCACGATACGGGCAATGCGGTCCGCGAGAAAGCGCTGTGTGGTCAATTCGGGATTGTCCAGCACGAGGGCGATGACGAATCCGCTTATCACGAAGAAAATGTCGACGCCAAATTCACCGAATGTGTGTCCGGTCGGCGACATGATGTGAAAGAAGATAACCGTTATCGCTGCAACAGCGCGCAGCACGGTAAGAGACTTTAACTTTTGCATGTTGGGTGCGCGGTCTGCGCGTTCGCCAATGGCGGCCTGAGCGGGATGTCCTGCGTTTGATCGCGGTTATTCTGACATCGCGGAAAGATATGCAAATGCGTAGTTTTGTGTGCAACCGTACAGAAGCCAGCAATTAGTTAAAGAGTTACCTTGGCCGAAATTCGAAAGCATCTGTCCACACAACCGGGCTGCAGCAAATTACATTGGGACCCAGTTCGATACCGCGTTCGCGCAAACCGTTGCGCGAACCCTGAACCCACGGAGTCCCGCCATGAAAGCCATCCAGTTCAAGACCTTCGGCAAGCCCGAGGTGCTCGAGTACGTCGATCTCCCCACGCCCACGCCCGCGCCCGATGCCGGCAGCGCACTTGTGCAGGTGCGAGCCGCCTCGGTCAACCCGAGTGACGTGAAGAACGTTGCCGGCCATTTCGGGCACACGGTGCCGCCGCGGGTGCCGGGGCGCGACTTCAGCGGCGTGGTGGTGGCAGGCCCCGCGGAGTGGCTCGGCGCCGAAGTCTGGGGCACGGGTGGAGACATCGGCTTCACGCGCGACGGCACGCACGCCGAATTCATCGAGGTGCCTGTAGCCGCGCTCGCGCGCAAGCCCGCGGCGCTCTCGCACGCGCAGGCCGCGTCGATCGGCGTGAACTTCGTCGTGGCGTGGCTTGGCACCGTCGATTACGCGCGTCTCGCCGAGGGCGAAACGATCGCTGTGATCGGTGTGTCGGGCGGGGTGGGCGGCGCGGTTACGCAGATCGCGAAGGCGCGCGGCGCGCGCGTGATCGGCGTGGGCCGCGAGGCGCCGCTTGCCGGTTCACCGGCCGCGCGTCTCATCGACGCCTTCGTTCCCATGAACGAGCACACGGCAGAACGCGTACGCGAGCTGACGGGGGGAGCCGGCGCGGACGTGGTCTACGACGCCGTGGGCGGCGTGGCGTTCGAACTGGCGCTCTCGCTTGCGAAGCGGCGAGGCCGCGTGGTCGAAATCAGCGCGACGGGTAAGCGGCGCGTGGAGTTCGATCTCATCGACTTCTATCACAACGAGACGCAACTGCTCGGCGCCGATAGCGCGAAGCTCGGCGTGGCCGAATCCGCCCCGCTCATGCGCGCGATCGCCGAAGCGTTCGACGCGGGCCAGTTCGAGCCGCCCGTCGTGGCCGCGCACTTTCCGCTCGCCCGCGCGCGCGAAGCCTACGAGGCGGTCGCCGCGGGCACGGCTGGGCGCGTCGTGATCGACATGGCGTGAGCGCCGCTCGAACGGACGGGAGATGAGGATGAAGGGCTATCTGGTGTCGTTCGCGGTCGGCGCGCTCGCGGGGCTGCTCTACAACGTGCTGCAGGTGAAATCGCCCGCGCCGCCGACCATCGCCCTCGTCGGGCTGCTCGGCATGCTGGCGGGCGAGAACGTCATCGGCGTCGTGCGAGCATGCGTTGCGCATCTCGCGGGGTAAGCGGGGCAAGCCTCACTCACCGCGCCGGATATCGCCCGGCGCGGATTTTACCGACTGACGGGCTGGCTCACGCCCCGGCCCGTACGAGCCGCTCAGGCAAACGCGTACGTAGTTCGCGTGCGTCGAGCGCCGCAAGATCCTTGTCGAGTTCGAGCGTGACGAGGCTGCGCGTTTGCGCGTCGATCGCCTTGCGCAGCGCGCCGAGGAACGCGGGCGGCGCCGCGAGCACGAGCGTGCCGTAGCGCGCGTCGTTGCGGGCCTTCGCAAGCGTCGTCGCGATCTCGGCAGCGAACACGGTGGCTTCGTGGTCGTGCTGGCTGGTGTCGGGATCGGTTGCGCTGCGGCCGAAGCCGACGCGGTCGGTGGTGCGCCCCGGTTTGTCGGTCACGAGGTTCTCGTCCGACATGCGGCCTTGCAGATGGAGCAGCGTCTCGACTTCGTCGATGGCGCCCAGCGGGCTTTCGGCGGCGAAAATGCGCGCGGTCACACGGTTGGCGACGACAATCCAGATCGTTTTCGACATGTTCGACTCCCTGTCATGGCGCCCGGCGCATGCGGCTGCCGGGCGGTTGAGTGGACTCGGGCCTCGCGGCGTAAACATTAAGGGTAGCGCGCTTCGGGCCGCACGGCGCGGGAAGTGCCGCCGCGCTCGTCGGCGCGCCGCTGGCGCTCGCGCGAGGCGCGAAAGTGTCGGAACAGCGAGCCGCGTGCCCGCTGGCGGCTTGCCCTTCCAGAATTCGGGAAGATGATTCTTGTCGGCGGTGGATTATCTTTTTCTGCGGAAGCGCCTAGCCTTTAGACTCCGCAGCGCGCTGCACTGGAGTCCGACATGAGCCCGAACGACTCGACCGCCTCGACCCCCGATCGCATCTTCCGTTATCCGAGCGACGTCGCCTTCACGCCGACGGTCAAGGCGATGCAGGAGCGCCTGGGTTCGCGCGAACTCTATGCGAGCGTGGAGCGCGATCACGCGTGGGGCGTGGCGCTCACGCCCAAAATCCAGGAATTCATCGCCGCGCAGACAAGCGTATTCCTCGGCACCGCGAATACCGAAGGGCAGCCGTACATCCAGCATCGCGGCGGCCCGGCTGGCTTTCTGCACGTGGTGGACGAGCACACGATCGCGTTCGCCGATTTCGTCGGCAACCAGCAATACATCACGCTCGGCAACCTCGCCGACAACCCGAAGGCGCATTTGTTCGTGATCGATTATGCGCGCCGGCGGCGCGTGAAAATCTGGGGCCGCGCGCGCGTGGTCGAAGACCCGGCCCTGGTCGAGGAGCTGATGCCCGAGGGGTACAAGGCGCGTGCCGAACGGGTGATCGTCTTCACGGTGCACGCGTGGGACATGAACTGTCCGCAGCACATTCCGCAGCGCTTCGAGGCGGCGGACGTGAAGTCGGCACTAGACGAGCGCGACGCGCGCATTCGCGAACTGGAACAGGTCGCCGCGCAACGCGAAGCGCGCGTGCGCGAGCTGGAGACGGAGGTCGCGCGGCTGCGCGAGGGCGCCGCGGCGTAAGCGGGCGCTCGCACCGCGACTCACCCGCAAGCGGCTTACTTGGCCTTGTCCGCCGTGTTGGTGATGGCCTGGCCGCCCTTCGAAATGTCCTGGCCTGCCCCGGCAATGGTGTTGCACGCGGCGAGCGTCACGGCGAACAGTGCAAGCGCAAACGCGAGATAACGGCTCATAGCGGCTCTCCCTGAATCGAATGGACGTTAAATAAGCGTCAAATGAAAGTGGCGGCGGGCATGAGGCATGCGCGCCGCCGTTCCTTCCGATTCTACGCGCGAAGCGGGGACACATGCGCCGAGGTTGCGCGGCGGCGCATGCGTGAGATCAAGCCGTTTTCAGCGCTTGCGCGTCCTGTGCACGACGAGCCACTTGGGCGAGCGAAAGCGCACGATGCTCACATAGAGCCACACGTAGGTGAGCGCGAACAGCACGACGAAACAGAACAGATGCACCGTGTGGCGCCAGAACAGCGTGGCCGGAATCACGGCGATCAGGCAGAGCAGCCACAGGTAGGGCGACGTGAGCGAATTGCGCCGCGTGAGTTCGCGTGCGTTGCGTGCGCCCACGACCCAGCGCATGAGGCGCTTGTACACGAGCATGTGCAGGTGTACGCCGTCAGGAATGCCGGGCGACATGCCGCGCACGAACTTCTTCCGGTAGATCGAGAAACACGTCTCGAAGATCGGATACATGAAGAGCAGCACCGGATACCAGGCCGACACGTCGCGGTTGCGCATGACGAGCAGGATCGACAGTTCGGCGAGCATGAAGCCGATGAAATACGCGCCGCCATCGCCGAGGAAGATCAGGCCCGCCGGGAAATTCCACATGAAAAAGCCCAGCACCGCGCCCATCATGATGAACGACGCGGAGAGCACCACGGGGTCGTGCACCTGGAAGGCCACGTAGGCGAGCGAGGCGAACATCATGAACGCGACCATCGAGGCGAGGCCGTTGAAGCCGTCGATGATGTTGATCGCGTTGGCGAGCGCCGCGACTGCGAGCACGGTGATGACGAAGGAAATCGCCGCGTAGGAAAGCAGGAAGTCGAGCGGCGGCACGCTGATGCGCGTGACCGCGATGCCG
Source organism: Paraburkholderia nodosa DSM 21604 (assembly GCF_000519185.1). Taxonomy (GTDB): domain Bacteria; phylum Pseudomonadota; class Gammaproteobacteria; order Burkholderiales; family Burkholderiaceae; genus Paraburkholderia; species Paraburkholderia nodosa. The sequence continues at coordinate 461,147 of NZ_JAFA01000001.1, forward strand.
AGGAACCAGAACGCGAGCGCGGCGGCGGCCATCGTGCAGAGCAGGCGCGCAAGCGGCGAGATGCGCTTGGTCAGATCTTCGATGAGCCCCGAGGCGAACGCGGGCAGCCCGCACGCGACGATGCCGAGTATGCCGCCCGAGACGGCCGGATACGCCCCGTGCAACTGCGCGGCGGCCACGATGAGCCCAGCGAGGATGCCCGTTCCGCCGATGCGCGGCACCGGCCGCACGTGAAATTTCTGCACGCCCACGAGATCGGAGTCGACGGAGAACCTTTCATGCAGATGCGCGTAACGCACGATCAGCAGCGTGACCAGCAATGAAACGAGAAAGCCGAGGGCAAAACTGAGCATGAAAGGAAACCGCGACCGGAAGGAGGAATGCGCGATTATACAAAGGCGGACAGGCTGCCCGCCCCGAACCTCCTGCGGTCGCGCCGCGCTCAGGTTCCCGGCACGTTTGCGGGTGTGACTTCCAGCAGGATGACGTGGTCGGGTACTTCCACAGTGAGTTGGCGCACGTCGCGATGGATTTTGTGCGGTTGCGCCGAAGCGAGCGGATCATAAAGCTCGACGCGTTTTGCCGTTTCGCCAAAGTCGAGCCCGACGCGTGCGGGCGGGCTGGTGAGCGGCTTTCCTGTCGCACGGTCCCAGATGAGCGTTTCGTTCCAGAGCACCAGCACGAAGCGGCCATCCTTTTTCTGCAGCAGCAGACTATTCGCCGATTGCGGCATATCCGAAAGCGTATAGGCGAGCGTGTTGCTCGCCGCTGCGCTTGCGCGCCGCGTGGTGTTGGCGTTCAGGATCGACGTGAGATTGCGAATGGCGTAGGCCACCGGCTTGGGACTGTTGTCGATGCGAAAGAGCCCGTAATGCATTTCATCGTTCTTGTGCGCCGGATCGGGCTTTTCGTCGAGCAGTTCATAAACATAGAGCCGCCTCACGCCCGCCGACGCCGCATCCATATAACCGTTGAGGACGCCCTTGGCCTGTGTGTCCTCGTCGACGCCGAGCATGTACCAACCCGCCTGCGGCAATGAAAAGTAGCCGAACTCGGTGATGACGAGCGGCAACTGAAATCTCTGGCCCAGGTGAATAGCGGCAAGCATCCACCTGTCGCCGTTCGCGTTCCAGAGGGGCTGCTCGCCGTTTTGCGGGTAGACATGCTGGTTCGCAAAGTCGGCCGACGCTGCGCGCGTCTCGACTGACTTGGGGTCGAAGCCGGTCGCGTCGTATACGGGTACCGCCTTGAGCTCCGGCATGCCGTGTACGCGTGCGTAGAGGTCGCGCTGCACAGCGAGCCCGGCTGCCGCGCCGGTAAGCCCCTGGTAAGCGACGGGAAAGTTGTTGAGTTCGTTGGGGCCTTCGATGGCCGCAACGCTACCGGGCACCTCGGTATTCAACTGCGCAACCTGCCCGATGTGCTTCTCGAAGTCCGCGCCCATCAGGAAGTTGAATTTCACCCCGCGCTGCGCGAGATAGACGTAGCTCGAGAACGGAATGGAGGAGCCCGGCGCGTAGTCGCGAACGTGGTGAATACCGAGCCACGCCATATCGTCGGCGACGTTGTGCACATTGACGTACGCGCCGTCGGTGTAGCTGACGTGCGTGACGACAGCGAGCGTCTGGAGGAAATCCTCGGCTGGCATGGCGTGCACAGCATCGCTGGCGTGCACCGCCGATGCGCATGCGAGCGCGCAGATACCTGCCGCGAGGCCTTCAATGATGCGCATGCCGAACGGCCAGGTCCGTTTCGCGTGGCTTGCGTGTCGCGAACTGGCGGTATCGGTGAGCAGACGATGGGTGGTTGCTACGGAATGCATCACGGCGTATACCTCGCGTGGAACGGTTGCCGGCTACCGATTTCGCGCGCTTGCTCGCTCCACGCCGGCATTTTCAATTGGCTTACCCATACTGGTGCGCAGCCAGAAAGCATTTTGCCGCGTCATTGGATACATCATGTGTGCGACGGCGAACGGATAGACATTCCACAGGAGATTAGATTCGTCTACCACAGATGTCGCGATCGAATAATGAAAATAGAGCCGATTTTCGCGATTTCCAGAGTAAACATTAAGTAATCCTTCATATCAATCAGCCGAACCGGCCGTCGCGAGAGACGCTGCGTTATGTGCGTTGGCGCACATAACGCAGCGCTCGCATTGTGACTTCCAGAGCGCCCCCCCACGTGGTTCGGATCATGAAGCAGCGACGATCAGAAACTGTTGGTGGGATTGCGCACGGTTCCTGCGTCGCTCGCGCCGTAATGTGTTGTCGTGGGTTATCGGGGCGGGCGGCATGCACGTATGGATCGCCTGAGACGGGGATTTCCGTGCGTTCGCCGGTGGCGGACGACCGCCGGCCCATGAACGTCTGACGAACACGACACGCACTGGGGTAGGGAAATGTCAGAGTTAACGCAACGGTCAGATTTTGCGCAACGTACGGTCGATATCGTGCTGCAACGTACGGTCGATGTCGTGCTGATCGTGCTGGGCGCCATATGCGCCGTACACCTGAATCTGAATTCCGGACAGGTCGCCGCGGTGCATCACCCCGATCCCACGCTGGTGGCATTTTGCGCAGCGCTCGCCCTCTCGGTCTTTCCCGCCTGCGGGACCTATGGCACGCGTGGCAGCCGGTCGCTTTTCAGCGTCGCAGGCCGCACGGCGTTCGCCTGGCTCGCGGTGCAGCTTTGCGGACTCGTGCTCCTTTACGCGATTCATCACGATCATCTGCTGGCGTTGCCGTGGTTCATGTACTGGACGTTGACGACGGGTATTTCCCTGCTGCTGTCGCACACGCTGTTCTTTTCGGAATTCAGCGTGCTGCGACTGACCCGTGAATGGTGGCGCCGGGAAGCTTACGAGGTCGGTGCGCGCGACGCGGTTCGCAACGCCGTCATTGGGCACGCCTTGAAGCGCGTCTTTGACATCGTGGCGGCGGTGAGTGCGATCGTGCTGCTCTCGCCGCTGCTCGTCGTGCTCGGGCTGCTGGTCAAGCGCGACGGCGGTCCGGCGTTATACGGCCATACGCGCGTAGGCCGTCATGGCAAGAAATTCCGCTGTCTCAAGTTCCGGTCGATGGTGGTGAACTCGGAGCAGGTGCTCAAGGATCTGCTCGAGCGCGACCCCGAGGCCCGCGCCGAATGGGAGCGTGAATTCAAGCTGAAGAACGATGTGCGCGTCACGCGGATCGGCCACTTTCTGCGCCGCTCGAGCCTCGATGAACTGCCGCAGCTCTGGAACGTCCTGCGCGGCCAGATGAGTTTTGTCGGTCCGCGGCCAATCATCGACCAGGAACTGGAGCGCTATGGCGAGGCGAGAAAGTACTACCTGATGGCCACGCCGGGTATCACCGGCCTGTGGCAGGTGAGCGGGCGCAACGACATCGACTACGCCACGCGCGTTTTGCTCGACGTTTCCTATGTGGAGAACTGGACCTTCCGGAAGGACATCGGGATTCTGTTCAAGACGTTTTTCGTCGTGATTCGCGGAACTGGCGCGTATTGAGTAGAAAAGGGAACGGGCGAGAGCGACTGGCATTTCGGGTATCCGGGCCACACGGCATGGCCTGGAACGCGTGTAAAGCGATTGGGGGTATTTGCGATGGGACTGAACGCGATGAACTGGATCGGGACTGCGCACGCGCGTGTCGTGCGGGATTTTGGACTGGCGGGCGCGCTGCGCCGCGGGGCCGCGTGTGCCGTTTGCCTGGCGCTCACGGCGCTGAGCGGCTGTGCCCTGGCGCCGGGCATGACCTACACATCCGGCGCGGCCGGCGCCGGCGCGAACCCGGGCGCCGGTGCGGCAACCGGTCCGGCAGTGCCCGATAGTGTGGTGGCCAAGGGCATCGCCGGTGCGCCATCCGGTACGCTCGTCGAGATCACGAGGGACCTGGTGGACAAGGAAGCTGCGGCGCGACCCAAGGGCATTCCCACGGACGTGGAGAAGATGTTTGCCAAAGCCACTCCTTATGAAATCGGCCCCGGCGATATTCTCACCATCGTCGTCTGGGATCACCCCGAACTCAACCTGCCCGCGGGCGGCGGCGGCGGCGACGGTCCTTCTGGCGCCAGTTCGGTTGCGTCCGGCTACACCGTCGATACCAACGGCTTTATTCAGTATGCCTATATTGGTCCGCTGAAAGTCGCCGGTCTTTCGGAGATGGGCGTGCGCGACATCCTCGCGGAGAAGCTCGCGAAATACGTACGTCAGCCGCAGATCACCGTACGCATCGAGACCTATCGCAGCAAGCGCGTGTATCTCGACGGCGAAGTCAAGACACCGGGCGTGCAGGTGCTCAACGACCGACCGATGACGTTGCCCGAGGCGATCAACCGGGCCGGCGGTTTCACGAGCAATGCCGACCGCTCGCATGTGTCTGTGACACGTGGAGACGCCACCGTGGATATCGATATGCCGGCGATGATCCGCAAGGGGTTCAATCCCGACCGGATCATTCTGCACGATGGTGACCTCGTGCGGATCTTTGCACAGACGGACAGCAAGGTCTTCGTGGTCGGCGAGGTCGAGCGTCCTGGCGGCGTGATGTTCAATAACGGACGTATGTCGCTCAACGAGGCACTTGGCAACGCGGGAGGGATCAACCAGTCGTCGGGCGATGCTTCGCAGGTGTATGTCGTGCGTGGACGCGATACCAGCCAGCCGGTCGTGTTCCATCTCGACGCGAGCAGCGCTTCTGCAATGGCCACAGCCGACTCGTTCGAGCTGAAGCCCAACGATGTCGTGTTCGTCGATACGTCTGCTCTCGTGAAGTGGAGTCGTGTCATCAGCCTGATTTTGCCGACGACCCAGGCCGCGGCGACGAGCCGTGCGATTGGATACTGATGTGCACATGAACAATACAAACCAAACGAACCGCGTCAGTCGACCTGTTCGCTTTCGGGGGAACAAGATGAATCATCGCGACTATCTGCTCGAAGGACCTGCGGAGACGATCATGCCGATCGCCCCCGACGGTGGACATATGGGCAATTTTCTGGATACGCTTTACGCGGGCCGCAAGACGATCCTGATCGTTACGGTGATCTTTACGCTGATCGGCACCCTCTATGCGGTACTGGCGTCGCCCGTCTATCAATCGGACATGCTCATTCAGGTGGAGGAGAGCCCGAACGCGGCGAAATCGGCGCTGGCCGATCTTTCCTCCCAGTTCGCGGTCAAGACCCAGGCCTCCGCGGAAATGGAGGTATTGCGTTCGCGCATGGTCGTGTCGTCGGCGGTGGATGCGACCAAGCTCTATATCAAGGCAACGCCACGCTATTTCCCCATGGTGGGCCGCTGGGCTGCGCGCCATCTGAGCCTCGACCACTGGTCGGGATGGGGCGGTTACGCATGGGGCGACGAGGCGATCGAGGTAACGCAATTCGACGTGCCGACGCGCCTGCAGGGCAGACCGTTCGTCTTGACCTACCGGGGCAACGGGACCTACACGCTCGAAGGTGGCGGCATCACGCTCGAAGGGCGAGTGGGACAAACGCTGCACGCCCCGACAGTGGGCGGCTCGATCGACCTCGTCGTCGGCCGGATCGATGGACAACCGGGCACGGTCTTCAACGTGATGCGCCTGTCCGAACTGAGCGCGATCCAGTCGCTGCAGACGGCAATCGCCATTACGGAAAAGGGCAAGGAATCCGACGTCATTGGTGTTGCCCTGGATGGCGATGACCCGGTACTCACCAGCACCATTCTCAATGCGATCGGCAACGAATACATCCGGCAGAACGCCCAGCGCACGCAGGAAGAGGCGGAAAAGCAGATCGCCTTCCTTGACCGGCAGTTGCCTCTGCTCAAGGCCCAGCTCGAGAAAGCCGAGAACGAGTACAACTCGTTCCGATCGGCGCACGGCGCTGTCAATCTGGATGCCGAGGCTTCGGCACTGTTGCAGAGTTCGGCGCTGGCGCAGCAGCGTATCGCCGATCTGCAACAGCAACGCGCGCAGGCGATGGCCCGTTTCACCGACGACAACCCGGCTCTCGTCGCCATCAACGGGCAACTGTCCGAAGCGCAGAAGTCGCTGGAACACCTGGCGGGGCAGACCCGCGCGCTGCCGCCGGTGGAGCAGGAGCTCGTGCGCCTACAGCGGGAAGTGACTGTCGATACGAACATCTACACCAATCTTTTGAACAGCCGCGAGCAACTGCGCCTGATCAAGGCAGGGCGTGTGTCGAACGTGCGCATGATCGACGCCGCAGTGCCGCCTGAAGGACCGATTCGGCCGAAGCGCGCAATTATCGTGGTCGCGGCCGTGTTTACCGGATTGTTTGCCGGCGCTGCGCTCGTGCTGCTGCGTCAGAGGCTCAACCGCGGCGTCTCCGTCGTGGACGAGATCGAAGCGGGCACCGGGCTGGCAGTCTTCGCGGCCGTACCGCGCAGCCGCATTCAGCATTCGCTTGCGCGTCGTTTGCCGCACGGCGCGCCGGGCGCGAATACGGTGCTCGCGCACAAGGCCGTGTTCGACCCGGCGGTCGAGAGCCTGCGCAGCTTCCGTACCGCGCTCGAACATTCGTTGGAGGACGCGGACAATCGTATCGTGCTGCTGGCGGGGCCGACACCGATGGTCGGCAAGTCGTTCGTCTCCGTCAATCTGGCGGCCGTATTCGGTGCGTCGGGCAAACGTGTACTCCTGGTCGACGCGGATCTGCGGCGGGGCTCGCTGAACCAGCATATGGCAGTGCCGAGTATGCCAGGCGTCACTAACATCTTCGAGTCCTGCCAAAGCTATGACCACGTGGTGAATCGCGACGTGATGCCGGGTGTCGACTTCGTCGCGACCGGAGGCTATGTGACCAATGCCAGCGAACTGCTGCAAAAAGACGCTTTCAGGAACTTCGTGGCGTGGGCCAATTCGACGTACGAACTCGTGCTGATCGACGCGCCGCCGATTTTGCCGGTGGCCGACGCCGGGATCATCGGGAAACTGGCGGGCACAGTGTTCGTGATCGCGCGACAGGGCGCGACGAGCGTGGCCGATCTGCGCGAGTCCGTGCGTCGCTTCGAACAGGTCGGCGTGCCAATTCGCGGCGTGATCTTCAACGACATGACATCGCGTCCGGGTCGCTATGGCAACGAATATGCCGCGTACGGCTATTCGAGCTACGGCTTTGCCAAGGATACAGGGAGTGCAAGGGCGGAATAGCGGGTTTCTGCCGGCAGTCGTGTGCGCTTCGGTGGCCGCGCCGCGGTCCATCGAATTGCCAGTCAAGCGGCGCCTCCTGGGCTGAAGCGGAGTCACCCTGCTTCAGCCCACTTCACGGGCGGTCTGGATGCTTTTAGTCATCCGTCATTTGACCGGATCCGCCAATCGCATTAGCGGCTACGTTCCATCGCAATTCGCAACCGACTCTCCAGGACCGGCACTGGATGCGTGAGTTGGCGTGACATGAGCGACGGCGAACATTCGCCGGTGCGAAGACCGGCGACACTTCAAGACATATGAATTGCATCGCGTGGCCAGCCGAATGCGGCCATGAGCGACGCCTTCCACCTTGGGATGAAACACGTGCTTGCCCCCAATTTGATGATTAACGGCCGCTTCCTGGGTCGCCGCGCGACGGGTGTCGATCGCTTTGCGTTCGAAACCATCCGGGCGCTCGATCAATTGATCGAGTTGCGCGACCCGCGCGTCGCCGGATTGCGGACCGAAATCATCGTACCCGACGCGCTGGCCGCGATGCCGAATCCATTTCGGCACGTCGCGTTGCGCGCGAGTGGAAAGGGCGGTGGCCTGCGTTGGGAACAACTGGCGCTGCCGCAAGCCGCACGCGGCCGGTTGCTGCTCAATCTCTGCAACTCCGGACCCCTATGGTATCGCCGTCAAATCACGGTGCTGCACGACGCGGCGCCTGCGCGCGTGCCGGACAGCTACAGCCGGTCTTTCGTTGCCTGGTATCGCCTGATGGCGCCGCGTCTTGGCCGCATATCTCGGCGTGTGATTACCGTGTCCGAATTTTCCCGGCGCGAGCTGTCTGACGCTTACCGGATTCCTGTAGACAAGATCGGCGTTGTACCGGAGAGCGGCGAGCACATGTTGCGAGTGCAACAGGATGGAGGCAAGGCGGCAAACGCGTTTGGCGAGCGTCCATTCGTGCTTGCGGTGGGCAGCCTCAACCGTCACAAGAATTTTCAGCTTGTGGCCGATGCTGCACGACTCATCCGTGACGCTCAGTTCGACATCATTGTCGTGGGCGGGGGCGATGCACGAGTCTACGGAACGGGCCAGGAGGCGTTGCCCGAGTTCGTGAAGCATCTCGGGTACGTGAGTGACGGCGAACTCGCGGCGCTCTATTGCCGCGCAGCGTGCTTCGTTTATCCGTCGCGCTACGAGGGCTTCGGACTGCCACCAGTCGAGGCGCTGGCGCTTGGCTGCCCCGTCATCGCTTCGCGGCTGCCGGCTGTCCAGGAGGCGTGCAGCGACGCCGTTCTCTACACGTCGCCTGACGATCCGGCGGAACTCGCGAGCTTGCTTGAACGAATCACGAGCGATGCCGCGTTGCGTGAGCGTCTGCGCGAGCGAGGCCGCGCCCGGACCGCAGAACTAACCTGGCAAGCGACTGCCACCAGGTTGATCGAGGAGATCTCGCCGTGGCTAACGTAACGCTTGCATCCAATCTTGCCAACGATACACGCCGGTTCGGCCGTGTCGCGCTCGTGCATGAGTGGCTCGTCACCTACGCGGGATCCGAAAAGGTAGTCGAGCAGATTCTTCAGCTGTTTCCACAGGCGGATCTTTACAGCGTCGTCGACTTCTTCCCGGAGTCGCTGCGTGGGGTGCTGGGTGGCAGGCATGCAACGACCTCGTTTATTCAGCATCTGCCGCGGGCACGCAAATCGTTTCGGACTTACCTCCCGCTCATGCCGCTGGCCATCGAGCAGTTCGATCTCTCTTCGTACGATCTCGTGATTTCTTCGAACCATGCCGTAGCAAAAGGCATCTTGACGGGGCCCAACCAGGTGCACGTCAGTTATGTCCATTCGCCGATTCGCTACGCGTGGGATCTGCAGCATCAGTATCTGTGCGAGGCCGGACTGCAGCGCGGCATGAAAAGCTGGATCGTGCGCGCATTGCTTCATTACATGCGTATCTGGGATCAGCGCACGGCGCATGGTGTGGATGCCTTCGTTGCCAATTCCGCGTTTGTGGGGCGGCGCATTCGCAAGGCCTACGGCAGCGAAGCTGCCGTGGTCTATCCGCCAGTCGATGTGGAGCGATTCGAATTGGGTAAGCACCACGAAGACTTCTATTTGATCGCCTCGCGGATGGTGCCATACAAGCGGATCCCTCTCATCGTCGAGGCATTTGCCGCGATGCCGTCGCGGCGTCTCGTGGTGATCGGCGACGGCGCCGATTTTGCACGCGTCAAGGGGTGTGCTACGTCCAATGTGGCCTTGCTTGGCTATCAGCCCGACGAGGTTTTGGTCGACTACATGCAGCGTGCGCGGGCGTTCGTCGTTGCCGCGGAAGAAGACTTTGGCATTTCGGTTGTCGAGGCACAGGCCTGCGGCACGCCGGTCATCGCTTTGGGTCGTGGAGGGTCGCGGGAGATCGTGGTGGATTCGCCGGATCCCGAGCGCGGCACGGGGCTCTTCTTCAGTGAGCAGAGCGTGGCATCGATCGTCGATGCCGTGGAGCGTTTCGAGCGGTTGCCAGCGCTCAAAGCGGAAGTTTGCCGTCGCAATGCGATGCGTTTTACGCAAGAGCGATTCAAGCAGGAATTTTTAAGCGTCGTGGAACGAGCAATGGATGCCGACAAGGCGATTGCTGATGCGCCGCCGGTGGTGCGGCGTTGGCATTCAGCCTGAGTTGGCGCGATAACGGCAACGTTCACGCAAGAAAGTTGGGTGAACGGATGGGGGTTTCGGCAAGTGGAACTGACGATATTCGGAGTCATCGTGTTCGTCGCCGGGCTGGCGGCGCTCTACGTGTCGTATCGCGGCGCGATTTACGGCATGGCGGCGTTTTCCCTGTTCGGATGTACGCTCGCGCTCGGACTGGGCGGCATCGGCATCTTGCCGGCGCAAGTCTTTCTCGCGTTTTTCGCACTCAGGGCGTTCAATCTCGTGGGCGGGAAGGGGCTCGCTGGCGCGGTCGCGCAGGACAAGCCCGGCTTCTGGCTGCTCTGCAACTGCCTGTGGGCCGTCGCTGGCGCCATCTTGCTGCCGCGCGTGCTGAGCGGCGCGACGCTGGTGTTCCCTGTCGACCGCAGCAGCCAGTTCATCGTATTGCAGCCGCTAGGGCCTGTCTCCGGCAACCTGTCCCAGACGATCTATTGTATTGCCGACGTCGCGGTGTATTGCTCCATGTTTGCGTTCCTGAAATATCGTGGTGTGTACCGTACGCTCGCAAACGCCATCTTCCTGCTCGCCTCGCTTGACGCATTTGCCGGCCTGATCGATATCGTCGCACACGCGGCGGGCCTCGACATTCTCTCGGCCATCAAGACGGCACAGTTTGCCGATTTGACCGGCCAGGAAATGGCCGGAATGGTTCGCATCAGCGGCACGTTCAGTGAGACCTCCGGTTTCGCCGCTTTTACGCTGCCGCTCTTTGTCTTTTGCCTGAATCTCTGGCTCGTCGGCTATCGACCGAAGCTGGCCGGTCCGCTTGCGACTGTAACGGGATGCCTCCTGCTGTTGTCGACCTCGGGAACCGCGTATGTCGGGTTAGGGGCGTACCAGTTCGTCCTGCTCGTCAGCCGGCCCGGTGTGATCTCGCGTTTCGCTACGGTACGCAAGCAACGACTGTCGGTTATCTCGTTGTGCGCGGGCCTGTTGGGCGTGCTCTATGTGATCCTCTTTCTGCCGGGGGTGGTGAAAGTGCTCGGGGATTTCGTCGACGCCGCGATCCTGAGCAAGGCGGGCAGTGACTCCGGTGTCGAGCGAATGGGCTGGAATTCTCAGGGTATCACCAACTTCTTCGATACGTATGGAATAGGCGTTGGACTGGGAAGCATTCGCGCGTCGAGCTTTCTGGTGGTGCTGGTGGCAAGCCTTGGTGTCGTGGGGGTGGTGTGTTACGGGATGTTCCTTGGCAAGACCTTGCTGGTGCCGGTACCCGCCCATTACCCGTTCACGGAGCGGGCCATTTCCTATGCGGCGCGACACGCCATGATCGCGACGTTGATCGTGGCCTCAGCTTCACTTAGCGTCTTCGAACTGGGTACTTGTTTCTATATATTTGCGGCCGCAGCGGGCGCACTCTCGCCGCGTGTGCTGCGACGTGTGCCCGCGCGTGGCGGATGGGTTGCCAGGGGGGCTCATGAATAAGGTACACGCGTCGCTTTCAAAGCTGGAACTGCTGGCTGTTTATTTTTCATATGCGGTACGTTACCTGTACCCCCTCATCCTGATTCCCTATTACGGAAGAGTGCTGGGTTCGAGTGGTTACGGCGTGGTGTTGGCCGGACTGTCACTTTCCAGTGCGCTCTGGCTGGTTGTCAACTTCGGGTTCTCTACCGTCGGAGGACGGGATATCGTCCATACCGAAATCGCGAGCGAACGCGATACGATTTTTCGGGATCAGTTTACGGCCCGGCTGCTATTGTCCATTCCCGCTGCGATTGTCGGCGGCATTGCGGTTAGCAGGTCGGAAATTATTGCTAATGTGCCTCTTGCGGGTTTTTTCGTCGTCGCCGGAGGGCTGCTGTGCGCCTTCAACATCGGTTGGTATTTCACCAGCACGGGACGTCCGCGGACAAATGTCCTGATCGAAGTACTGGGGCTCGTGCTTTCGCTCGCACTGATATTTACCTTCATTCGGAAGCCGGCTGATGTCGACCGGGCGTTCCCCGTGCTTTTTGCCTCCAGCATGATTCAGACGCTGGTAGCTTATTGGCTTGTTCGAAAAGAATACAGCGGCTTCATTTCACCCGTAAGTGCAGCCGTGGGTCTGATCAAGCGGTCGGCAACGATCTTCATCTACAGCGGAACAGCGATATTGGTGCTCGATGCATCGACCTACATTCTGTCGCTGCTGGCCGCGGCCCAGGAAGTGAGTGCCTTTGGTCTGTCTGAGCGCCTGGTGGGTGCGGCATTGAGTATCATGGCGCCCGCCGCGCAGATTCTGGCGCCGAAGGTGATGTATCTGGTCACCCGTAACCCGGCAAGAGCAAATCTGCTTGCCCGGCGAACATTTGCCATCTTCTTTGTCGGAGCGGTAGCCGGCGTGATCCTCACGAGATTGCTCTCTGAATGGCTCATACCGCTGGTATTTGGACCGGAGCTCCGTCATGCCGTCCCGGTTCTTAACATTTTGGTGTTTATTCTGCCGCTTACCGTTTGCACGCGGGTACTCGGTATCTATTTCCTGATTCCCCGAAAACTTGAGAAGCTGCTTGCCTGGAGCGGGGTGATCAGCGCTGCAGTGAACCTGGTGACAGCCATTCCCCTTGCCAGCCACTGGGGGGCAGCAGGTATGGTCTACGCGCGAATACTCGCGGAAGGATCGTTGCTGGTCATGTTGACTTTCGGGATCTGGAAAGCCGGCTTGTTTCGGGAGATTCTCGGAATCAACGAAGGTGTCTCCTTGCCGGCGAGATTTGGCAGATGGCTCGAATAACGAACGCCGCGAATCGCTTTGCGCATGCGTTGTGGTGTACGCGTGAGATCTGCGGGTGCGTGCCGATGCCGCGTCCTCCGCATTCGTGCGGGCAATGGTCGATGAGGTCAATGATGGAATCGAGCTTCAGTTCGCGGGTCACGATGGCCGAGTCAATGAGTCAGCCTTCACCTGGCAGAGATCCGAAAATCTGCCTGATCTTTGCCACTCGTGGTCGCGCAGACATTCTCAAGGATGTCGTTGCCTTCGTCGACGTGCAAACGGTTAAACCTGATCTGATCATCGTCTCCTGCGTCTCGGACGAGGACGTTGGCGACTTGTCAGTCCGACCCGGCATGATCGTGCTGAAGGGGCGACCCGGGCTCACGACGCAACGCAATCATGCATTGAACCATGTGCCGGACGATGTCGACGTCGTGGTTTTCCTGGACGATGACTTTCTGATGCATAGCGAGTGGACTGCGGAAGTCCTCAAGGCGCTGGATAGCGATCCGTCTATTGCCTGTGTCACCGGAACCGTCATCGCGGATGGCATTCATGGGCCAGGTTATTCCGTCGAAGAAGGGCGCGCCATGGTTGGGAAGATCGGCGATCTTCCGGAAAGGTTGATCGTCGCGCCGACCGGTGGTCCCTACGGGTGCAACATGGCGTTCCGCGCCAGCAGTATCGCGGGCCTGCGCTTCGATGAGCGCCTCGTTCTGTATGGCTGGCAGGAGGATCGCGATTTCGGAGGCCAGATCTGGAATCGGGGCTATCTCGTCGTGCGTATCAACACGGCGCTCGGCGTGCACCTGGGAGTCAAACGCGGCAGGGTGTCCGGATGCAAACTGGGTTATTCGCAGGTGATCAATCCGTTCTATCTGGTGAAAAAGAAGACGATGCCGTTGCGCCCGGCGGTCGATCATGTCATACGCAATATCGCGAGCAACGTCGTGCGAAGCTTTGCTCCGGAGCCATGGATCGACCGGCGAGGGCGTCTGATGGGGAATCTGATCGGATTGTGGGACTTTTTTCGTGGAAAGCTGACGCCTGAACGACCCGAGAGCTTTTAGCGCGTCGAGAGCCGCCGGCATTGTGCCTGACCGTACGCAATCGACGAACAAGCGCTAGGGGCGCTCATGGTTGCGCCGTACCCTATGCACAAGCGCCTGAAGGTACTTCCGGTTCGGAAACAACCTGGTAGCGAAGAACGTTGTCTAAAGAGCTGGTGTTAGTCGCACGCGATGAAAAAAGACTCCCATTTGGCGGTGCCAGATTGCCTGCGCGGCCTCGCAGCCATATCGGTCCTGCTCTTTCACCTCAATCATTGGCTGGGGATCCCAGGGTTGGCCCCCAACGCCGGTATTGCTGTCGACTTCTTCTTTGGCCTGTCGGGTTACGTCCTGTGCGTGGCATATCGTGGTCGCTTCGAAAGAGGGATGAGCGGCGCGCTTTTCGCGCGTATCAGACTCATACGGCTGATGCCGATGATCGTGATCGGAACTCTGTTGAGTGCATCGTATCTGGGGGCGAGATATGTTCTGCTTCACGATTCGGACATCTCTCCAGGCTGGCTCGCGGCCGCCACGCTCCTTGGTCTATCGTGCATTCCGACCTTCGGCGCTCCGCATGCAATTGGAGGGCCGCAGGTGTTTCCGCTCAATGGCCCCGAATACACGCTTTTCCTCGAGCTGGTCGTCAACCTCTTCTGGATGCTCACGCGCCGATTCGACGGAATGAAGTTCGCGCTCGTCGTGGCGATCTCGGGCTATGCGCTTACGGCGGTAGCTGGCATGGGAGGCGATACGCCACAGACTTTCCTTTCCGGCTTTCCGCGTGTATTTGGCGCTTATTATCTGGGCGTCCTGCTTTATCACGGTCATGTGAAATTCGGGCTGCTCTCGTTGAAGATCTGGAAGTCGCTATTTCTTCCGGCATGCATCGCAACCCTGGTCATTATGGGGTGGAACGGCCAGATCCCGTTCTACGTGCAGTGGTTGTGGGCTGCCGCCGTGATGCCGTTGCTGATCCTCGGCGGATCTTCGATTGCACTCACCGGGCCTGTGCGGACGGTCGCACTCGTTCTTGGCGAATTGTCGTATCCCGTGTACGCACTGCATTACCCCACGTTTGTCTGGCTCAACGGCGTCTACCAGCAGTTGATGCACAGAAAGGATCCGATTCTGGAGGCCGCCGTGTTCTTGCCTGTGATCCTGCTGACCAGTTATCTCATCATGCGTTTCGTCGATACGCCCATCCGTGCGTGGCTCGTTTCCCGATTTGGCCGATCGACGCCTAAAGCGGTTCTCGACGCCACGGCGGCCGATACACCCGTTTGAGGCCTTGCGTAGCGCTCGCCCGCGTGCAGGCTGAACACGCACGCGTTTGCGTGCGGTATCCAGCAGTGCTGCGCTGGCTGGGTCGATAGCATACCCGTCGGAGAAAGCCGCACTGTCCTGAGTGAGGACGGACATCGCGTTGCGCGAACCCTGCCCGAAACCTCTGGAGCTATCGTTGCTGCCGCTTGAGCGGCCATCTGACCGGTTGCCGGGCTATTGACTGAAGAGCATTGGCGCTTGAACGTGGAGGGGGTTATGAAAACGATCGCGTCGAAGACGATAGCGTTCAATGGCAAGTTCTTCGGGGCAGCGCCGACGGGCGTGCACAAGGTTGCCGAGCAACTCGTTGCTGCGACCGATGCGCTGATTGCCGGGCAAGCCGGCAGCAGTGTCGATTGCACCCTCGTCGTCAGAGACCGCGTCGAGATTCCGCTTTACCGCAATATTTCGTGCGTTCGCGAGAGTCGCTGGGTTCGCAAGATTCACCGGATCGCGTGGGAGCAATGCTATTTTCCACTGGCTCGCAGAAGGGACTTTATTCTTAATCTGTGCAATCTCGGGCCACTGATTCATCGGGATTCGGCGACGATGATCCACGACGCACAGGTGTATTCGGCCCCGGAATCCTATTCACTTGCTTTCCGGCTTTGGTACAAATCGCTCTACTTTTTCATCGGCAAACGGCACAAGATCATCTTTACCGTATCCGAGTTTTCTAAAGGCGAGCTTGTGCGCTATGGCGTTGCCAGCGCCGACAAAATTGTCGTTGTGCATAACGGCTGCGACCATGTTCTGCAGGTCCAGCCCGACGCGCGGCAGCTCGCTGTATTGAGCCTGAAGCCGCGGCGCTACGTGCTCGCACTCGCGAACACCCAGAAACACAAGAACATCGGCATTTTGCTCAAGGCCTTCGCCGGCGCACAGCTGAGCGACGTCGAACTCGTGCTGTTCGGCAATGCGACGCAGGCCGACTTCGAAAGTGTTGGGCATGTCGTGCCTGCCAACGTGCGATTTACCGGCCGCATTAGCGACGCCGAGCTCGTTGGGCTGATGAGCCATGCCGGCGCACTTGCCTTCCCTTCGCTTACGGAAGGGTTTGGTCTGCCGCCGCTGGAGGCGATGGCGCTGGGTTGCCCGGTCGTCGCTGCGCCGTTTGGTGCGCTTCCGGAAGTTTGCGGCAAGGCAGTGCTCTATGCCGATCCGTTCGACCCGGACGCCTGGCGGATGAGTATATTGACCGTACTCAACGAGGAACCTGTGCGGCAGTCCCTGATATCCGCCGGGCTCCGGCAGGCTGGCCGCTTCACCTGGAGACAGGCGGCGCGCAGCATGTTCGACACCGTGAAGGCCGTGAGCGGCTGAATTCCTTATAGAAAAGCGATATTGGGGGCACGTAATGTCTATTGATGTCGACTTCTCATTGGCGCTCAATGATCGAACCGGCAAGCTCTTTTTGGGGAAGGACATCATTTCAACGCTCGGCGCCAGGGTGACGAGGGTCCACTATGGACGATTTCGCGAATTTCCCCATAACGATCTGATGCGCCGGATCGCAGGCCGCTTGACCCACAAGGAAACCATTGCGCGGGTCAACAGGTCGCGGCTGGTTTCTCTTTTGCCGGTAATGCGCGATCCACGCCCTACGCTGCATCTCGACCCGCTCAGCGTCGTGCGCCATCGCCTGGAAGCACGAGACATCGTGCTCTGCCACGATGTTGGTCCGATCACACATCCTCAGTATTTCGCGCCGGGTGTCAATGAATTGTATGTTCGGGCTTATGACGAGATCCGGCGGATGAAGCCCCATATGGTTTTCGTCAGCAAGACGTCGCAGCGGGAATTTCACGCGCTGTTCGGCAATGACTTTGCCTCGTCGAATGTCATCTATATTCCAACCCGTTTGGGAGTCAAGAAAGGAGAGGGGCGTCCGGTGGAAGGCGTTTCGCGCCGTTTTCTGCTGACGGTGGGGAATATCGGCGACCGCAAGAACCAGGCCCGTTGTATCGAGGCGTTCTCGGCGAGCGGGCTTGTGGAGAAAGGATGGCAGTATGTTGTTGTCGGAGGGCGCGAGTCTGGTGCCGACGCCGCTATTGAACTCGCCCGGCAATCTCCGGGTGTCGTGATGCCGGGCTATACGAAAGATGACGAGCTTCGCTGGCTTTATCGCAACGCATCCGGTTTCGTGCTGATGAGTCTGCTGGAAGGATTCGGAATGCCGGTGATCGAGGCGATAGAGCACGATTTGCCATGTCTCGTTTCCCGCGGGAGCATCCTGACGGAAGTTGGCGGCGGCGCGATGCTGTGCGCCGATCCGCTGGCTCGCGAATCCATCGCGTATGGTATGCGTTCGCTGGCCGAAATGCCGGACGAGGAGCGTGTTCGGCGAATTTCCGAGGCGCGCGCGCATCTCCAGATGTTTGCGCGCGAACCGATACTCGCCAGCTGGAGAGCGCTGGTTGAAAAGGTCGGGTGATTCGCTGACTCGAGCGGGTCACAATTGGTGATGCCAACAGAGCAGCTGGTGATCCCCATTGCTTGTGCGCACAACAACAAGGCTCGCCACGGTGGGCCGGGGCGGGCCAGGGCAACACGTAAGGCTAGTCGCTTCCTTGCAGGGCGGACTTCGCGACGCGGCGGGCGGTATTCACCGCCGAGAACACCGCGGCCTTGGCGCGATCGCGCACCGCGCTTCGTCCGGGCGGCGTAGGGTTGATTCCGAGCTTTCGGAGGTAATAGTTGGCCCGATAGACATCCGCGCGCAGCGTGTTGAGAAACTGAAAATTTACGCTCAACGTCACGGAAATATTGTCGCCGTTCTTCAACCAATGGGGGCAATTGACAGGAACGTGAACGCCGGTTCCGGGGGCCAGTCTGTACGTCTTCGCCCTGTCCTGCAACGCGGGTCTATAGTTCGGCGCGTTGTGGTCGATCGTCCAGAATCGCTCGAGTTCCTCTTCTGGAAGAACCTGCCGGTCTTCCCGATCAAAGACGTACAAATCCTTTCGTCCATGGATTTGAAGAATGAAATTGCATTCCCGATCGATGTGATACGCCGTCACACGCTTCGGTGACGTCACGAAGATGATGAGGTCTTCGCGCTTGATCTGCGATTCGATGTCGCCGCCAACCATACCCTTGATCTCCGCCATCGCATGCCTGTACAGCTCGGCGTAGGCCGGATCTTGTTGCGGGCCTCTGAAAACGAACCAGGCGCCGGAGTCCTCCAGCTGCTTTAATGCATTCAGCGGCGAGAACGCACGATTCGTATCTTTCCATTTTTGACCAGGCGCGACATCACCCATGTCGAAGTAGAGGTCATCTGGACGCGTTCTCAGGGTACGCTCCGCCAATTCCATCAATTGAGGAAGCTGAAAGAGCGGATGGGACGCCAGGTGGTGGGAAACGTCGAAGCTCTTCCGCTCGAAATTCTCCCGAAACACCGAGGAATCCGCGTCGATCCATTTGTCCGGCAATGCCGCTTCGAGAACGGAGGGAACGGCGGTAGTCTCCATGTGATCGCTCCTTTTAGTCTGACGGGGGATAAGGAATACCCGTTGGCACCTGTGAACCCAATTGCGTGGAACGTGAAAAATTCGTAAAACTCATTACCTGACAATAGTTGCGACCCTGGGTCTATTTGGCCGCATCGGCGAACTTGTAAAGCCACGCGGGCGTTCCCTTCAGGGCTACCCAGCCAGGACCGGGCTGAATATTCGGCATCGCTAGCGACACGACCGCTCGCGCTCCGGTTTGATGAAACGCCTGCATGATCTCCTCACGCTGTTGCTCCGTCAGCTTCGTCCAGAATGTTTCACTGAAATTCGGCCAGAGGACTTCGTCTTTGCGATCAAGGCGGTTACGGTCCTGAGGCTCGATACGGTACGGAAGACCGCCGAACTCGGCGACGATGCGCAAGCGCGACACATAGGCCCAACTGACCCTGACCGTTGGATAGCTATCCCGGATCACGGCGACCGGGTCCCCGGGCTGCAACCCGGAGGCAGTGAGAGCGTCAGCAATCCGCCATTTCGGGTCGTCATGAAAGTCCGCTCGAGTAGCCCCCGCGACGAAGGAAGGCCCATCGGTCATCGCAAGCTCACCGAGGGCTCCTGCGCCATAGATGATGACGAGCGCTGTGGCGAGCAGGCGGCGCGATTGCAACGTTGCGTCGAGTAATGGCGCCCATGACAGAAGCGCAATGACCATAACGAACGCACTGAGATAGCGATCTTCAACGTGAACAATAAAATAGGTGGCAAAGCCTCCGACGGTTGGCAACAGCAATGGCCAAACGCGGATCATTGTCTTGAAGAGCGATGTTCGCCATGACCGCCTCGCAACGATAAACAAGAAAGCCGCGGCGACCGCAAGCACGGTTGGGTGTTGCTTGAGTATCTGCTGCAGGCTCCACAGCGAGCGGCCCATTGCGATCAATTGCATCTTCAGACTGAAGAATGACTTAAAGCCCTTGTACCAATATGCGACGTCGTTATAGGGAGGGTAAGTCGTGCGGAAAGGTGTTCCAAAGCCGAAAACCGGCAAGCCCGCTACAAGTTGACTGGTCGGATGAATTGGCCGGCCGAACTGCGCCGGTCCGCCTTGCCAATTGGTGAGGTGAGGCAACTCGTTGACGTGCCAGGGGACATTCAAGGCACCGGAGGCGCCAAGCGTAAATTCCCCATAGGACCAGGAAATCCCGGCGATGTAGACGGCAAAGAAAACACCGAACGTTCCCACTACCGCACCGAGCGATTTCCACAAACCGCCCCTCACGCAGCAATAGATGAAAAGCGTCAACATGAACAGGCAGGCAAATGGAGTGAACACCCCTTTTACCCAAACGCCGAGACCTAGGACCAGACCAAGCAAAGTCGCAGTCAGCAGGTCCCGACGGCGAATCAGGGAGAGAAGCAGGCCGGAAGCCAGGAGGAAGCCCGTGGTCACAAGCAAGTCTGGACATGCGGCTGAAACGGAGTCAAGCGCGAGACACGCGCCAAGAAAAATGCAAACCCCAATCCAGATCGTAAACGGGTGCTTGCTCAGCGAAAGCGAACCAGGCCAATACAGCGCGAGCGCACTCCGGATCAGTCCGCGCCAGGCTGCATAAGCCACCAGATAGATTACCCAGTTGATTGCCGTTATGGCATACCACTCGCCGTCCGGCGTGGGGGCGGCCAGCGCTCGGGCACCGGCCACCAATGCGGGATATCCAGGATTCCAGAAGGGGTTGAAAATTTCGCGCCAGTCGAGGTGCGTGACGGCCCAGCTGACATTGAGATAGGAGATCCAGTCGCCGTAATATTGCGTCCGACCGTAGAGGCCCTCGACGATACCGAGTATGCCGACGACGATCCAGGACAGGATCAAATGCACATTCCCCCGTGACCACTTTATTGTCATGTAGCACCTCCACGCTTGCAGCCAGAAGATCAATAGATAAGGGAGTTAACTGCCCAGTGGTCCAATCAGCAAAATGAGCTGTTAACGCCCAATATCAGTCGAGGGTTGAGCGTAGGCCGATGCCTGCTTTGACGGCACGCAAGTGCCGCCAAGGTCTGGAGCGATCCAGCGCCATGTGGCGAACCCTCGGAATCGACGGCGTGTTTCTGCGCGCCGCGTTCATCGCTCGATGTCGTCCCGGCCGTCATATGACAGCAGGGCGTCTCGCTTACGTTTGTGTAGGCAAGTCACGCGATGAATTTAGCCGGTGGAGTTGGAACTCTCTGTGCGTTGGGCAACGCGGCTTTCGATCGAGCGAGGCGGATTCATCGGCGTATGCGTGCGCGCAGACACGATTCCCTGGTTTGCCGAAAGGGGAACCGCGTTCAGGACGACGGTGCGTCGCCTGCCGTCGGGACCTGTTCAGACGCATTGGAGGCCGCTCCGGAGAGGTGCCCCTTCTCATTGAACGTCCACGCCGAGTTGAGCAGATAGGTCAAGCCGAGAACGAGGGCAGTCGTGACCAGCTGCGCAATCAGATAGTTCAAACCAAGACCTGTGACGAAGAACTTCATGCACGCGCCGTTCATCAATACGCCGAGCAAGGCGATGATGGCGAACTTCGGTGCGGTCGACAGTGGATTGCTCTTGCTTCGGAACGTGATCTGGCGGTTGAGGCTGTAGTTGACGATCGCGCCGACGGTTGCCCCGGCCATGGAACTGACGGCCGCAGAGGCCAAGCCGGAGTGGACCATCGCAATGAGAATCGCATACTGCGCGCCGGTGCCGATTGCACCGACTCCCGCATAGACGACGAACCTTCGTACCGCACGCCGATCAGTCATCGTGGCTGCCTGCAGATTGATAGCGGCGGCGGATCAGGTAAACCGGCCGGTTCTTCGATTCGTAGTAGATGCGGCCGATGTATTCGCCAAGTACGCCTATACCGATCAACTGAACCCCGCCGAGCAGGAGCACGGCCGAGATCAAAGACGCGTAACCGGGTACGGCGATCCCTTGAATCAAGGTTCGCACAATGAGAAACGATGCATACAGAATCGCGATGCATGCCACGAAACTGCCGACGTAAGTCCACACGCGAAGCGGCAGCGTGCTGAAACTCGTGAAGCCCTCCAGCGCGAAGTTCCACAGTTTCCAGCCCGAAAACTTCGACCTTCCTGCGAGGCGAGGCTCGCGCACATACTCGACGACTGCGGTCCGGTAGCCGACCCAGGCAAACAGCCCCTTCATGAAACGCCGCGTCTCGGGGAGCTGTTTAAGGGCGTCCACGACCTCCCTCGTGATCAAACGGAAGTCACCCACGTTCTCCGGGATCTTCGTGTCGCACATTGCGTTGTGTATGCGATAAAAGATCGCCGCGGTCTGGCGCTTCAAGAAGGTATCCGTGAGCCGGCTCACGCGTTTGGCGACGACGACATCGTGGCCTTCGCGCCATTTCTCGACCAATAGCGGAATGATATTCGGCGGGTCCTGCAAATCCGCGTCGAAGGGAATCACAATGGCGCCGCGCGCTTCGTCGAGCCCTGCCGAAAGCGCGGCCTCCTTGCCGAAGTTCCGCGTCAGGTCGATGACACGGATACGGCTGTCTTCCTTCGACATCCCGATCAGCATGCGCAACGTGTCATCGCGGCTGCCGTCGTTCACACAGACGATTTCGCACTCGGTTCCGTCGATCGATTCGAGTACAGGAATGACCGTACTGAAGAACGCGGCAATCATCTCCTCCTCGTTATAGAACGGCACGACGAGCGACAACAGGCAGGGCTCACTAACCGAGGGAACCGCCGCAAGCGCAGGATTGGACCGCGCAGTCGTCTCGCGCGCGCCTGCCGGCGAGGCTGACGCTTCCCTCAAGAGAGGCTCAGGAGCCAGAAAGTGAGGGCGGCCGATATAGTCCATGATTACCTCGCGCAGATGCCGCAGTTGTCCGACTGGCGTAACGATTGAATCGCGAGCATTCAGCGTTTGACCAGACGCCGAACCGCGTTCAGCGGTGACTTCAATCGGGTCACCGGCGAGTGAACGACTTCCGCGAACGTTTTGGGATGGCGGTGTTCGAGCGTCGAAATGACCTTTCTTTTCAAGCTGTCGCGCAATGGCGAAACTCCGGGCGGCATCGGCTTCAGTCCCATCATCCGCAGAACGTAGTTAGCCTGGTAAACCCGTGCGCGTCGCTCGAGCGACTTCATGCAGTAGTTGATGCTGATACTCACTGAAATGTTGTCGTCGTTCCTGACCCAATGCGGCGCCAATGGAGGGTGATGCACCACTTCGCCCGGGTTGAGCCGGAAGATCGTGCCGCGACTCTGCAGTTGACGGCGATAGCGCGCGGCCTCGAAGTTACCGGCGTAGTAGCGCTCCACTTCCTGGTCCGGCACCAGCTCGCGATCGGTAGCCGGGAAGAGGCATACGTCCTTCGAGCCCTGCAGCTGGAAGAGGAAGTTGGTTTCGTGATCGATGTGGAAGGGCGTCGAGATCTTTGGTGACGAGACCAGCAAGGTCATCGTCACCAGGGTGATGTCGCTGCGCAGCGGGTAATCGGCCAACTCCTCGAGCTCGGCTGTAATCGAGTCAAGGACATGGGCGTAGTCCGCGTCGTAAAGGTGTGCCTGAGTCAGCTTGATCCATGAGTCGTTTTCGTGAACGCTCGCAAACGCTTCTTTCAGCCGAGTGCTATGCGGCATGTCGCTGAATCTGGATTCCAGCGAACTATTCTTGAAGTTGATCGCGCGGACGTTGCCATTCTTCTCTAGCATCCGCTGGGCGACTTCGGCGATCCTGGGAATCTCGAACAAGCCGCTTTCATGCAACAGATGGTTGAATTTGAACGGATGCAGATTGAAGTTGCTTTTGAATTCCTTGTTGCAGGCGTGCAGGATTTTTCCGTCTGAGGTGAGTTGGGGTGATGCATCGGCCAACGCGGCACCATTGCTAGTCACAGACATGGCACACCTTTGCAGGTTAGAGGGTATTGCTTGCAGGCTACTATCGCGTCTGTGGGCCAGATGTGCGTTGACGAACATCCAAACCGGTTTTGGCGTTTACCCGGGATGAGCGGTCTAGTTGACAGCTTCCTGCCTGGTCACAGAAGTCGTGTCGGCGGCTCTGAAGCTTGGCCGGAGAAAATCGACGACATCGGCGTCCGTGATCGGTTTGATATGCAGCCCGAAAGCGGCGTTAAGCGAAGTGACAAAGTACTGGGTCCAGAGCGTGTTCCAGACTACGCCGGCATGGCTGTCTGAAAGGAAGACATTGTGCGGATCGTCGCCGGAGGTATTGGTGATGGCCCAGCCAGGCGCCAGATGAACCGTCTTGTAATTTGGACGCCCTTGATCGTCGCGCTGGCCCCACATGCTTCTGAACCACGCTTCATCTTCGAGTACATAGACATGGCGATCTGCTGCGGCGAGCGCGCGCAAGCCATTGTTGAAGCGATCTATCCCGGCATCGATATTGGCTATCTCTCTGGCGGATTGCCAGCTTTCGAACTCGCCCGGCCAGTCCGCCCCGCTAGCCGCGGTCGAGAGTACGACATAGGTATCCGGGTGATATTTTCGGATCAGCGCGACGGCGTCGCCAATTGACGTGATGCAAGCGTCGATCACGGCCGCGGGGTGCGACGCAGTCGGATCGCGCGACAACTCATCAAATAGCTCGTGGCTGCTGAGATCGTTGTCACCGATCCGGATGAACACGATGCCGCCTCGCCAGGCTTGTGGTTCTGTGTCCATCAAATCGACGAGACGGATCGCCTGGCGCTGCGATTGCCCCATCAACTGGCTGCAGGTCGCGCCGCTAACCGCGAAGTTATAGCGGTAGTCCTGTTTTGGGGGCGTGCGGGCCAGCGCACCCAAAGCTTCGCTGGCAATGGCCCGATACTTCCCGGTTCCCCAAACGCCCCATTTGCCCTGGTCGATCTGGTCTCCCCGCAACTGGGCGAGCACCTCGGTCCACTGCCAGGTGGTCGCGCGCCACTGGCCTCCTCGCGCGTGCGGATCTCCCAACATCAGTGTGTCGTGGTAGGACTGGCTATTGGAGTCGCCAAGCACTGCGAGGCGCACCCTTCCAGAGGGCGGCTCCGACGCATTGGCGACGGCGACCGGCACACGGCGAAACAGGCCGGGAACGGCTAGCCTGACGAAAAGGCCGGTGACGGACAGTGCGCCGAAAAGCACGACCAGCAAAACCTTACGCGAACGGGACATAGGCCTCTTACCCTATCGTGGCGCATCGAGATCATGACCCTTCAAGGGCGTTTTCCTGTTCGTCGTGCCCGGTTTCGGCGAAGCGGTCGAGCAGTTGCCTGCCCATGACCGCCGCGCCGGCCGCGCGGAACATCTGGTTGTGCATGCCCGGAACCTCGGTGACGACCAGTTTGCCGGTGACCACTTCACCCCAACCCATGTCGTGTGCGAAGAGGCGCCCCTTGAGCACCTGACCGCTGCGGAAGATCTGGACATTGCCGTCATAGGGCTTCGGACGATACCGCACCTGCTGCTCGCGCAGATAACCGATGTTGCGGCCATACCAGAGGTTGTCGTCAATCATGTTGTTCGCACTATCGTTCTTCAACAGTCCGAACTTTACGGCGAGCTGGGTGAGACGAAGCCAGCGAACGGTCCGAAACTGCTGGAGGAACGCGATCATGGACATCTCGCCGCGTCTCGCGAGGCGGAAGTCGCGCGGGATGTCGTCCATGCGCACCTGCAGCTTGCGCAACAGGCGGTCATATCTGGGCATCGTCTCCCGATAACCCGGGCACCAGGAATCGGTGAGGATGACGAGTTCGACCGTTTCGCCCTCGCGGCGGAGCTGGTGGGCGGCCTCGAGCGCCATCGCGCCCAGCACGCAGTACCCCATGAGGATATAGGGGCCGTTTGGCTGGATCAGTCGAATGAGTCGTACGGCGTCCGCGGCGAGGTCCTCGAAAGCGCGCAGCGGGAAGTTGGGCTGAGGCGTCTTCGGCACCATCGGAACATCGACGATGGGGCGCTCGTCGCCGACCTGTTTGGCCAGCTCATAGAGGACCGCGATGTTGTTGAGCACGATGATGGGCGTTTGCGAACCCTCCTCGTTGAAGCGCACGATATTGTGCGCTTTCGCTTCCAGCTCGGCCCGGCTCATAAAACCGCTGACGCCCACCCCGCCCGCGACTTGCGCGGTGTCTTTCCCGCCCGCGGGCGCGAGCGCTCGCTGCGGCGTGATTTCGGCGGTTTCCAGCACCTCGCGCCAGTTAGCGAGATGCCAGTCGATCGTCTCGATGTCGTAGAGGTCCGTGTCACCCTCACAGGAGATGCGCCAGCCCTCCGGGCGCCGCACCATGAAGAAGTTGAGGTCGTAGAGCGCGCCCGCGTTGAAAGAGGGCGAAGTCGTCGCGGCGAACTCCTGGCGGCGGACCTCGTCGCCCATGCCGACGAAGCTTTGCTGCAGGGCGAAGTTGACCGAGCATAGCGGCGGCCGGTTCATATCCGACACCTCGCCTGCCATTTCCATCATCTCTTCGAACGGCACGTGTAGATGCTCGATGGCGTCGCTGAGCTTGGCGCCGCACAGCGCGGTGACATCGGCAAGCGTGCTGCCCTGGGTCACGTCGAGGCGCAGGATCACCGTATTGATGAGCGGGCCAACGACGCCTTCGAGTTCCTGCTGATCGCGCACCGACATCTGCGTGCCCATGGCGACTTTGGGCTGCCCAGTCGTCTTTTGCAGCGACATCGCGAGGCCCGCGGCCGCCACGCTGAAGAGTGTCACGCCTTGCGTCTTCGCTGCCGCGATCAGGCTCTCGCTCATCTCCGCCGGCAACAGGATGGAGCGAATGACGCCCTGGAAGCGCCGCTCCGGTGGCCGGAGGCGGTCGCCCTTTACGTCGAAGCGGCTGAACCCTTTGAGCTCCTGGCGCCAATGGACGCGAGCGCGATCGATTGCGCCGCTGGCCAGGAACTCGCCCTTCCACAGCGCGTAGTCGCCATGGTGCAGGTCGACGTCGGCGTAATCGGGATCGTGGCCGGCGTGCAACGCCGCGAGTCCTTCCACGAGTTCGCGCACGAGGATCGCGAAGGACCAGCCATCCATCACGAGCGAATGGAACGTCAGCTGCAATTCGCCTTGCGTGGCCGACTTCGGCAACCACACGGCGCGGAAGAACGACGGGGAGGACAACTCGAACGGCGTGCGGGCCTGCTCGCGCCCGACACGCTCGGCCTCGCCAACGGCAGCCTTGTCGTCGAATCCCGTCAGGTCGACCACCTCGAGCCGGAAGGGCGCGCGGCTCCAGACCTGCTGGCGCAGCCCCGCGCCCGTCATCAGGAAGCCGGTGCGCAAAATCTCGTGCCGCGCGACCAGTTCGCCGAGCACCTGTTCGATGCTCGCGGCAGTGAGCGGCCCCGACAGTTGCAGCCGGAAGGCGATGTTGAGCGCGGAGGCCTTCAGCGACGCCTTCTGCTCGTGCCAGTAGCGTACCTGGCAGGCGGTCGCCGGGAACAGGGCGTGGCCCGCTTCGACCTCCTGCACAGGTGCGATATTCAAGGCTATCGAGTTCATCGCTCAGGCTCCCTCGGCAATCCTGCGCTTGAAGTTGAGGATCGACGGCCGCGCCACGGCGGGCGCCTCGACCGGCTCGTCCGTCTGTGTGCCGTCAAGGCTCGCGGCCAGCTGCTCGATCGTGACGTTCTTCATGAGCTGACGCGCATCCACGCCCAGGCCGCGTTCGTTCATCCGCGCGACGATGCGGAAGAGCTGCAGGCTATCCGCGCCGAGGCTGAAGAACTTCTGGTCGATACCAACCTGCTGGAGGCCGAGCACCTCGCCCCAGATTGCGGCGATGGTGGACTGCGTCGGCGTCATGGCCACGGGTTCGGCCACGGCGATGATCTCCGCCGGTTGGCTCGCCTGCGGCTCGATGGCCGCCGATTCGACCGGCACCGGCGCTTGCGGCACGACCTTGAGCGCAGCATGCGGCTGGCGCACCGGCACGGCCACCATGTCCGCCGTCGGTACGGGCAGCGCCTTGCGGTCGAGCTTGGCGTTGCTGGTCTGCGGCAGGGCTTCGAGCGTCATCCACAGCGTCGGCACCATGTAGGACGGCAGTTGTCCGGCGACGTGCGCCGCGACCGCGCTTTGGTCGGGCTTGCCGGAGCCGGCGCCGACTACGTAGCCCACGAGCCGCGGGCTGTCGCCCACGGTATGCAGGGCGACGGCGGCTGCGCCAACGCCGGGCGCCTTGCGCAGGGTGGCCTCGATGTCCTCGATCTCGATGCGGAAGCCGCGCAGCTTGATCTGCTGATCGCGACGGCCCAGGTGCTGGAGCGAGCCGTCGGCGAGCCGCTTCGCAAGATCGCCGGTACGGTAGAGCCGGCGCGGTGCGGCGCCTTCGATGGCAACCGACCTGAAGGCGGCATCGGTCAGGTCAGGGCGGTTGAAATAGCCCTTCGCGAGGCCTTCACCGCCAATCCACAGTTCGCCACTCACGCCTTCCGGCGCCAGATGCAGGTCGTCGGTCAGTACGTGCAGGTCGGTATTGGCGAGGGGCGCGCCGATCACCACCGGCGCGTTCTCAACGACACGCGAGGCGGAGGACCAGATCGTCGTCTCGGTCGGGCCGTAGAGGTTCCACACCTCCGCGCCGGTCGCGAGCAGGTCGTCGGCGAGATCGCGCGGCAACGGCTCACCGCCGCACAGGATCTTGAAGCCCTTCGGCGCCTTGAAGCCGGCCTCGAGCAGCATGCGCCACAGCGAAGGCGTCGCCTGAAGAACGGTGGCGGCCTCTTCCTTCAGGCGGGTCACAAGCTCGAAACCGGTGCGCACTTCCGCGTGGCCGGCGATGAAGGTCCGCCCGCCGGCGATGAGCGGCAGGAACAGCTCGAGACCCGAGATATCGAAGGAGAACGTCGTCACCGCGACGATGCTGTCCCTGACCGTAAAGCCCGGCGCGTGCGCCATCGAGAGCAGGAAGTTGCTCAGCGCGCGATGGCCGATCTCCACGCCCTTGGGCTGACCCGTCGAGCCCGACGTGAAGATCACATAGGCCGAATCCGCGTCGGTTACGGCGGGCAGCGCCACAGTTTCGTCGTCGTCCTGCGCGAGGAGCGCCTCCACGTCCAGCACGCGATGGGCGCCCGGTTCCAGTACCGTGAGGCTTGCCTCATCGCTGAGGACGGCGGCGATGCCGGCGCCATCGAGAATCTGGCGCAGTCGGGCAGGCGGCATCGTCATGTCGAGCGGCACGTAGGCGCAGCCCGCGCGCCACACGCCGATCATGGCGGCCACGATCATGGCGCTGCGTTCCATCGCGAGGGCGACGCGTCCGCCCGACGCGATCCCAGCCGCCATCAGCCGGCGGGCGATCTGGCTGGCGCGTGCGTCGAGTTCGCCATAGGTCAGGCTCGTCGAGTCGTCAGATACGGCTGTCGTATCCGGGGCTTGCCAGGTCTGCGCGGCGATCAGCGCCGGGGTCGTCTGCGAGAGATCGAAGTCACGCTGGGAGGCGTTCAGCTCGTCACGAAGGTGATGGATCGCCACTTCATCGAGCAGTGGCAGTGCCGCGACCGGCGTTTCGGCGTCGCGCGCGATCGCCGTCAGCAAGGTTTCGTAGTAGCCGAGCCAGCGCTGGATCGTCGTTTCGTCATAGACGTCGGTGTTGAAGTCGCAATCGAGACGCAGACCCTGTGCCGATTCGATCACGTTCAGGAACAGATCGAAGTTGCTGTAGGCCTTTGCATTCGGCGCGAAGTGCGTGGTGACGCCTGCCATGTCGAGTTCGCCGTCGACCTTTTCCAGGTTGAACTGCAGGTCCGTCAGCGGCAGCCGGTTGAGATCGCGCTTGATGCCGAGATCGCGGACCAGTGCGCCGTAGGTGTAGTTCTGCCGGTCGCCTGCGTCGTACAGGTGATCGCGCACCGCTTTCATGTGCGTGGCGAAAGGCTTCTCGCGGTCGAACTTCACGCGCAACGGCAGGAAGTTGACGCAGTGCCCGACCAGCAGCGCTTCACCCGCTTGCGACTGGCCAGCCATCGGTGCGGCGATCACGACATCATCATTGCCGGACAGACGGCCGAACAGCACCTGAGCCGCGCCGAACAGCGTGGCGAACAGCGAGCAGCCCTGTTTCGAGGAAGCCGTCTTGACCTGCTTGAGAAGGTCGGCGCCCAGATGGCGGGTCGTCGAAGCGCCGTTGAAGCTCTTGCGCTCAGGGCGCGGGCGATCGCCGGGCAAGTCGGGTTGCGGCGCCGGGTCGCGATGGACGTTCATCCAGAACTTGCGCGTGTCTTTCTCGACGCCGATTTCGTCCTGTGCCTTGGCGAAGGCGAGGAAGCTCTGCACTTCGTCGAGTTCGGGCTGCGTACCCCAGACTTCTGCCGCGTAGAGCGCAGACAGATCGCGCAGGATGATGTTGATCGACCATCCGTCACAGACGATGTGATGCGCCGTGAACACGAACGCCCACTTTTGCGCTTCCAGGCGAACCAGTGCGGCGCGCGCGAGCGGTGCACTGGTCAGGTCGAAGACCTCGCGGGCTTCCGCGTCGATGATGGCCTTCAGTTCGCCCGTCGGATCGGCGTGAGCGGAAAGGTCGATCGGGACCAGCGGAACGGTCGTCGTCGGTTCCGCGAACATCGTGTCGCCCACGCGTGAGAAGTGCACGCGCAGCGCATCGTGACGGGCGACAGTCGCGGCGAAGGCGCGTTCGAAAGCGGCCTCGTTCAGCTTGCCATTGAGTTCGAGCGTAAACGACTCATTGAACGCGAGCGAGGCCTCGTGGCCCTGCTGGGCCGACATCCAGATTTCCTTCTGCGGCTCGGTGAGGGCGGATTGCGTGAGTTGCGGTTCGGCCTGCGCATGCGAAACGGCGTCCTGCGTGCCGCCGAGAATGCCAACGCGCTGGAGCGCGTCGATGCTCGCGATGAAGGCGTCGCCGATCTTGCGGATGTCCTCGTCCGAATGGCTCGTCGTCAGGAAGCAAGGGAAGCCTTCCATGATATGAACGCCGAGGTAGCGCATATACGGATAGAAGAGGCTGCCGAGGCGATCTTCGCCCGCGAGATTCACATAGAACCAGCTCGAGAAGGACTCCGCGCGTGCGGCGATGCCGACCTTCTCCAGATGCGCGTTGACACGCTGCACGAGGCCGGCCATGCGCGCACCGAGCCCTTCCTGCAGCGCCGGGCCAGCTTCCTTGAGGTGCAGAAGGACGGCTTTCATTGCGGCCAGCACCACGGGATGGCGCACGAACGTGCCCGCGAAGAACGTCGGCGGAACTTCGGGTACCGAAGCATCGCCGAATTGCCACTGACCGCCGTCGAGCGCATCCATGTACTGCGTGGTGCCCGCAAGCACGCCAATGGGCAGGCCGCCGCCGACGACCTTGCCGTAGGTCGCCATGTCGCCCTGGATGCCCCACAGGCCTTGCATGCCGGCCGGATGGACGCGAAAGCCCGTCACGACCTCGTCGAAAATCAGCGCCGACTCATTGGCCGCCGTGACGTCGCGCAACTGCTGCACGAACTCCTTCGGACGCAAGTTCGGATGGCGCGACTGCACCGGCTCGATCAGCACCGCTGCGATGTCGTCGATGTTGGCCTTGATCCACTCGAGGCTTTCAGGACGGGCATACGGCAGCACGACCATGTTGCCCACGGAGGTCTGCGGAATTCCGGGGGCGAGCGGGAACGCGCGCGGCACGCCCGCTTCGCTGCCCGGCTTCACGAGCACTTCGTCGAACTGGCCGTGATAGTCGCCGTCGAAGCAGACCACCTTGTCCTTGCCGGTCACCGTGCGCGCGAGGCGCATCGCCGCCATCACGGCTTCCGAGCCGGTATTGCAGAACGTGACGCGCTGGTGGCCCGTCATCTCGGAGAACATCTGGGCGACTTCGCCCGCGAGCGGCGACTGCGGTCCAATCGCGAAGCCTTCCGCCAATTGCGCGTTGACCGCCTCGACCACGAAATCGGGCGTGTGGCCGAACGCGGTCTGGCCGTAGCCGTTGACCACGTCGATGTACTCATTGCCGTCCACGTCCCAGATCTTCGAGCCCTTCGAGCGCTGGGCGACGATCGGATAGACGAGCTCCTTCCATTCCTCGCGGAAGCCGCTGGCGGTGCGCGGATCGGCAAGCACCGCCCGGTAGGATTGCGTACGAGTCTTCGAGATGGCGGTTTTCGCCGAGTAGCGCGCGGCGAGGTCGGTGATGAACGACTTCTGGGCGTCGGTCATCTGGGCCGAGTGCGCGGCGCCCGGCTTGTACGCGGTGAAGCGCGACGGGCGGTTCTCCTCGAACTTGATCTCGGGGCCGGCGGAGCGCGCGGGCGCGGCGGCAGCTGCGTGGGCTGCGACGGCTACAGGTGCCGGCGCAGCGACAGCAGGCGCAGGGATCTGGATCGCCGCGGCGGGCTGCTGCACGGCCAGCGGCGCGCCTTGCAGCACCTCGAGCTGACGCGCCATCACCGACTGCATCGCGGCGAGCTGGTCGCGGATCACCGACTGGAGGTCGCCCGTGGCCGGCGCTACGGCCGCTTGCACTGCCACAGGCGCGCCGGCCTGCACCGCCGCAACGGCGACAGGCGCGGCCGCGGCTTGAACAGCGACCGGTGCAGCGGCGGGTGCTGCAACCGGTGCAGCCTCAGCAGGCACTTCCGGATCAGGCGGCATCGCGCTGTCGAGGAACTGCGCGAGGGCGGGCAGCGTCGGATAGTCGCTCATGATCTGCCGGAAGCTGATCGTGACGTCGTAGCGGCGGCGCAGCTGCCGGGACACTTGTCCCATGAACAGCGAGTCGTAACCGAGATCCCAGAAGGTCACGTCCGGATTGGACGTATCCGGTGCTTCGCCGGACATTTCGGCGAGCAGTGACGCCAGTTCGGCAATGAGACGCGGTTTGCGGTCGATTTGGACGGTTTGGGTCATGGCGGTCTGAGGAATATCGTTTAGGGCTTCGGACGAGGCTTGCGCGGCAATCGCTGGGGCAACGGTCGTTGGCTGACTTGACGAGGCGGTTGCCGGGGCGTCAATCCAGTGCCGTTCCGGCTCGAAGGGATAGGTCGGTAGCGAAACGCGGCGGCCAGTTTCGGCTCGGCGCGTTTTCCAGTTCGGCTTGACGCCGTTCAGCCACAGGCGCCCGGTTGCCTCGGCGAGAACGGCAAGCTCGCGCTCGCGCGTCGCAAAATCGGGCAGGGAGGCAATCGCGCCTTGATGCCGGTCCTTGGGCAAGCCTTGCAGGACAAAGGTCGAGAGCGTGCGGCCGGGGCCGATTTCGAGCAGGAGAGGTTTGCCTTCTGCGGTGACCGTGGCCAGCGCGTCGCTAAAGCGCACGACATTGCGGCAATGGCTGGCCCAGTACGCTCCCGACACCGGCTGATCCATCGCCGCCCACTGCCCGGTCACGGAGGACACGTACGGAATCTTCGGTCTCGCGAAAGACAGGCTGTTCGCGACCTTGGCAAGATCGTCGACGACCCCAGCCATCATGCGCGAGTGGAATGCATGCGACGTGTGCAGACGTCGATGCTCGATATCGCGCGCCTTGAGCGTGGCCTCGAATGCCTCGATGGCCGCGAAGGGGCCTGCCACGACGCTGAGCGTCGGCGCATTGATCGCGGCGAGATCGACGTCGGCGGGCAGCATGGGGCTGAGTTCGGCCTCCGACAGGCGCACGACCAGCATCGCGCCCGGTTCGGCCGACTGCATGAGCGCACCGCGTTGCGCGATCAGGCGCAGCGCATCCTCGAAGGCGATCGCCTCCGCCACGCAGGCCGCGACCAGTTCACCGACGCTATGGCCAATCATGGCTGCCGGCTTGATGCCACGCGAAATCCACAACTGCGCCAGGGCATATTCAACGAGGAAGAGCGCAGGCTGAGCGTAGATCGTCGAGCGGATGGGGTGCGGAGTGTCGTCGCCTTCCGGGGCTTCGCTCAACAGCAGCGTGCGGATGTCCAGCCCGAGATGCGGAGCCAGCGCCTCTGCGCCCTTGTCGATCCACTCGCGATAGACCGGCTCGGTGCGATAGAGCGCGGCTCCCATGCGCGGATACTGGGCGCCCTGGCCGGGGAACATGAAGACGACCGCCGGTGCTGCCTGTGGCGCTTGTGCTTCGATCGCGCCTTTCTGGAGCTTGACCTGGGCCTGCTCCACGCTCTCGGCGACGACAACGGCGCGGTGCGCGAAATCGCGGCGTCCCGTTTGCAGCGTCGCAGCCACATCGGCTAGCGCGATCTCCGGATGGCTGGCGAGATGGGTGGAGAGATTCGCCTTCGCGCGTTCGAGCGCCGCCGTGCTGCGGGCTGACAGCGGCAGGATCTGGAGTCCTTCGCTTTGTTCGCCCGAGGCGGTACGGCAAGGTGCCTCCTCCAGCACCACATGGACGTTCGTCCCGCCGACGCCGAGGGAACTCACACCGGCGCGACGCGGCGTGGCGCCATCAGCCCAGGGACGTACGGCCGTGTTGAAGAAAAACGGACTGCTGGTCAGGTCGATGCCAGGATTGGGCGAACGGAAATGCGTGAGCGGCGGCAAGGTGCGGTGGCGCAATGCGAGCGACGCGGCGATGAAACCCGTCACACCTGCGGCGGCGTCGAGGTGCCCCACATTGGCCTTCGCCGAGCCGAGCGCGCAGAACTGGCCGCCCTCGGCGCCGCCCAGGCGAAACGCCTGCACGAGGCCCGCGAATTCAATCGGATCGCCAAGCGGCGTAGCCGTGCCATGGGCCTCGACATAGCCAATCGACGCCGGATCGATGCCAGCCTCGGCGTGCGCGATGGCAATGGCGCGGGCCTGGGCGTCGACGCTCGGGGCGGTGAAGCCGACCTTGTCGGAGCCGTCGTTGTTGATGCCCACACCGCGGATCACGGCATAGATCGGGTCTTCGTCGGCGATGGCGTCTTCAAGACGTTTGAGCAAGACGACGCCGGCACCGCTGCCAAACACCGTGCCCTTGGCATCGGCATCGAACGGACGGCACACGCCGTCGGGCGCGCCCATGCCGCCTTCTTCGTAGAAGTAGCCGCGCTTCTGGGGGAAGGTGATCGAGACGCCGCCAGCCAGCGCCATATCGCAACGTCCCGCCCGAAGGTTCTCGACGGCGAGGCTGATCGCGGTGAGCGAGGTGGAGCATGCCGTCTGCACGGAAATGGCCGGCCCCGTGAGTCCGAGCTTGTAAGCGGTGCGGGTGGCGACGAAATCGCCGGCGCCCACGAGCTTTTGATATTCGCCGATCTGGAACTGGCTCGTAAACTCGTCGATGACCGCGCGATCGGACAGGATGTGCTTGAGGAAGTAGGTGTTCATCGACGTGCCGGCGAACACCCCGACGGCGCCGGCGATCGTTGCCGGGTCGTATCCGGCATCTTCGAACGCTTCCCAGGCGATCTGGAGGAACAGCCGCTGCTGCGGGTCGGTGAGCGCGGACTCGCGCGCGAGCATGCCAAAAAAGCCGGCGTCGAAGTGATCGACATCCGCCAGTATCGGCCGCGCCTTGACATAACTCGCGTCGCGACGCGACTTGTCGTCGAAACTGTCTTCGAGTTCCGCCAGGTCGAAATGCGTGATGCAGTCGCGCCCCGCGAGGATGTTGGCCCAGAATTCCGGGACATTGCGGGCGCCGGGAAACCTTCCCGACATGCCGACGACTGCGATTGCCCCGCTATGCACGTCCCGGCGTTGTCGAATTGCCTCTTTGTTCGCTGCCGGGATGGTCGTGCGCAGATGCGAAGCCAGCGCCTCGACATTGGGATGACGAAACAGATCCACCAGCGCGACCTTCGCCGCCACGTCGCGCGCGATGATGGCGTGGGCGCGCATCAGATCGAGCGAGCGCAAGCCCAGGTCAAAGAAGTTCGCGCGGCGATCGACGGGTTTGCCGAGGAGCCCCTCGAATACGCTCGCGAGCCTGTCGGCAACACCATCGTCCACAGGCGAGGTCGCTGCTGATGCTTCGGATTGCGTATCGATTGACGCAAGCAGCGCTTTGCGGTTGATCTTGCCATTGGGCGTGAGCGGAAAGTCCGGCAGGACACGCAATTCCGACGGCATCATGTAGTCGGGCAGGGCGAACTTGAGATAAGCGCGGATTTCGTTCAGGAGAGCTGCTGCATCCGCCGCATCGGCCTTCACGAAGCCTGCAATGGCCTTGCCCATGCGGCCATCGAATGCCGCCACGGCCGCATCGGCCACGCCGGGGGCCACGCGCAGCGCATGTTCGATTTCGTCGAGTTCGATGCGTTTGCCCGCAATCTTGATCTGCCGGTCGTTGCGGCCCAGAAATTCGATCGCCCCGTCCGGGCGGCGGCGCACGAGGTCGCCGGTGCGGTAGAGCTTGCCGCCGGGAGCGAAAACGTCGTCGACGAACTTCTCGGCCGTCAGTTCTGGTCGGTTGAGATAGCCGAGCGCGACACCGTCACCGCCCGTGACCAGTTCGCCGACTTCTCCATCGGCAACGGGCGCGAGCTTGTCGTCCACGATGTAGGCGCTCGTGCCCGCGATGGCGTAGCCGATGGGAATGGCATCGAGCGACGCGCCGTCGCGCGCAATGCGGTAGCAGCAGGTGAAGGTCGTGTTCTCGGTCGGGCCGTAGCCGTTGATGATCTGCAGACCCGGGTGAGCCTCCATGACCTTGCGTACATGGACGGGGGACAGCACGTCCCCGCCCGTCAACGCCTCCTTGAGCGGAAGAAAGGCTTCCAGCCGGTAGTCGGCGAGCGCATTGAAGAGGCCAGCCGTGAACCAGGCGCTGGTAACGCCAAGTCGCGCTATCTCGGACGCGATCGTGTCGAGAGAGGGCTGGACCTCGTTGACGATGGCGGCACAGCCGCCGTTCAGGAGCGGTCCCCAGATCTCAAGCGTGCTCGCATCGAAGGCGAGCGGCGCAAGGTTGAGGAAGCGCGTGTGGGGCGAAAGCTCGGTGAAGGTCTGGCCCTGCACGAGGCGCAGAATCGCGCGCTGCGGCACGACCACGCCCTTGGGCTTGCCGGTCGAGCCGGAGGTGTACATGACGTAGGCCGCGTCGTCACGACTGCACGCGTGGAGCGGGGCGGGCTCGGCCGCTTCTGCCGCCGCCACGACATGCTCGAGATCGACCGAGACGCCGTTCAGCTCGCCAACGCTGGCGAGCGCCGCCGCTTCGGCGATGATGAGCTTGGGTGCGCAATCGGCAACGATGAAATCGAGCTGCGCCTTCGGATAGGCGCGGTCCAGCGGCACGTAGACGGCGCCAAGACGCAGGATCGCCAGCATCAGAGCCAGCGTGTCGCGGCTGCGCGAAACCATGATCGCGCAGCGCTCGCCCGGATCCAGTCCCATTTCGTGCAGGACGGTGGCGAGCCGCGCCGAACGTTCGCCGAGGGCGGCGTAGTCTTCCTCGCCCGTGGCGTCAATCACAGCAAGATGATTGCCGAACCCGGCACATATGGCATCGAAGCGCGCTGCCACGCCAGGCACGTGATCGGTCCCGCCCGGCAAAACGCCTGAAAGTCCATCTCTGTGTGACATTTGCTACTCCCCCAACAATTTTGACGAAGGTCCGGTGCTGAGCAAGGCGTGGCGATGGGCTCGCGGCACTTGCGCAGAACGGCAGCCGGTCACTGGAAGCACAAGCGGCAGGAGCCTTTGCGCACCTGGCTCGTGTCCCAAGTTTGAAATTTGCTGTAGGAGGAAGTTAATCTTCCGCGGGATGCCTATCCGTTCGCCGTCGCACACACGATGTGCTGCAGCAACACATCACATTGGGACTGCGCGGGCATATCTGCGCGCAGGGCGCGGCTCGCTTTCCGCCATGCGGGCGGGTTTGGCGGGAATCGCGGCGTGGGTCCTGTGTGCGTTGATTCGAGGCGAAGACTGGCGATTCGAGCGTGGCGTTGTGCGAGGCAGCAAACGGATCGCGACCATGACGGCGCGCCCGAGGCCTTGCCAGGTCAGTTCATGTCGACGATCGACCAGTCACTGTGGCGTGCAGCCACTGCTCCCGCGCAGGTCGGACTGCGTGACAGGGCGCGAATGCACCAATGCGAGGCTTCTGCCGCCTCGCCGCCGACGAAGCGGGGTGTGGTGTCGCCGTGAACGGAAAGATCGAACTCGAAATGCTCCGGCGGCAGGATGAAGCCCGTGCCGAGCGCTTTCAGGCAGGCCTCCTTGCGCGCCCAGGTTTCAAAGAAAACCGTTTGCCGTTCCGCTGCCGGGAGCGCATCGAATTGCTCGCGCTCGCGAGCGGAGAAGACTTCGAGCGGCATGCTCTCCTCGATCGGGCGATTATGTTCTACGTCGATGCCCACCTCGAACCCGCTCGAAATGGCGAGCGCCGCCGTATTTTCGCTGTGGCTCAGGTTGAAGCAGATCCTCCATCCAGCGGGTTGGCTCGTGCAAAACGGTTTGCCCTCCGGACCATACTCGAGTGCGACCGCCCGCGCAGGGAGCCCGGCATAGCGGCCAAGGATCTGTCTGAGTTTTCCCCTTCCGGCCACATAGCGGCAGCGATGCAACTCGAAGCGAAAGTTGCCGGCCCGCTCGTGCTCCTGTGCGGATAGCACCTCCCAGTACCGATCAACATCACTCCGGCAGGCGTCGAGATCCCATTGCCAGACAAGGACTTCCTGCATGGTTGGCGGCGTGAGCGGAGACGAGGACATTGAGGACCTGGTTCGACTTGCGGTGGGAAGTTCCGGTGCGGCACGGGGCTTCGCGCGCCACCCGGTTGAGTGCGCAACGAGCGGCACACGCACCGGAGAATGTACAGATACAACTCACGCGGATTTGTTGGGCAACCCACGGAACGGCACTTGCGACACGGCCTACGATTCATCAAAGCGTGATGCAATTACGCTGCACTGCGTGCGCGCATCCGTACGGGGATCGACGAGTCGACGGGGCAATTGCCGAAACAAGGCGTCGACACAAAACCGGCGAGGCTCTCCGAAAGTAGCTGGGCTGCATGGTCCTTTGCGACTCGATGCGGCGCCGGACGAATCATCTATTGCTTTGGCTTCCAGAACGCCTATCGGTTGCGTTCGTTATTGAATTGCGTCGGCTCTATGGTCTTTGAAAAGACTGGTCCGAAACCCGTTGGGGAAGATTTGCCAATCGCCTATGTATGGAATTAGAAAGTATGTTTAATTTAAATGTAAGAAATATGGCGGATTTTCAACGAGGAGATCGGTTTCCGGTAAGGAACGGTAAGAATATGTGTGATTGACGTGCTACCAGATCAAGACCGATAGTTTTACTCTTTGCACGAGGAAGTTGTCGAAATTCAGATTCGAGGTGTGGGATGGGGCGTGATTTTGACAATGTCTACAACGTAAGTGTGATCATTCCACACTACAACAGCCTTGATTTGCTTTGGGTGGCAATAGAATCGATCTCCAGTCAAACCGTTGTTCCGCAGGAAATCATCGTCGTCGATGACGCATCGGGGCTGCAGTTCGAATTGCCGAGTCGTTGTGGAGACGACATTGT
Organism: Paraburkholderia nodosa DSM 21604; assembly: GCF_000519185.1. Lineage (GTDB taxonomy): Bacteria > Pseudomonadota > Gammaproteobacteria > Burkholderiales > Burkholderiaceae > Paraburkholderia > Paraburkholderia nodosa. The sequence goes on from NZ_JAFA01000001.1 coordinate 499,938, forward strand.
CTTGCGCCTGATTCGCGAAAGCGAGAACCATGGTGCGGCGTGGTGCCGAAACCGGGGCATTGAGGAGGCCACCGGTGATCTGATCGCGTTCCTGGACGCTGACGACCGATGGCTCCCGAACAAGCTCGAACGTTGCATCGCCGCGTTCGGCTCAAAGCCTGCCGGGAACGAAGCAAAGGTGCTCTTCAGTAACGTTGTGCTAACGGACGCCGGCCGGCGCATCCCGGGTAACCGCGCGCCCTACGATGGCCAGTCGATGCTCGACTTCATCCTGCTGGAGGGAGGCTATATTCAGACCTCGTCGATCATGATGTGGCGTCATCAGTACCCGCTGATCAGCTTCGATGGATCGTTGCGCCGTCATCAGGATTGGGATTTCGCCATTCGAGCTGAAATGGCAGGCTGCGTATTCGTTTATTTGCACGATGCACTGGTGGAGTATTCCCTGAGCGAAAGTCCCGCCAGAATATCGAAGGCGGTCAGTTGCGAACCCAGTCTCGTGTTCTTTGAAAAATATAACAAGCTGATGTCAAAAGGGCATGTCTCATCATTTATATTTAATGTCCTGATTTACAAGAAAATGAATATCGCCTTGAGGCTTGCCATTGTCGAGCGAGTTTTGTTGAGGGAGATAGAGATGCCCAGCAAGGATTGGGCGTCGCTGTTTGCGAGGCTGATTATCGGATGGGGAGGTGTGAATATAATCAAACAGTTGAGACGGATATTCCAGGCTCAGGATTATTCGACTTGAGTTGCATCGGCCTCGAAAATAAAAGTCATAGCCGGCGGCCCGGCAAGCTTGCATACCCAGTTTCCTCCCTCCAGTTTGCCCCCTTGAAGTTCGAAGCGCTCGTCAAGGGCTGGTTCCTCCCTTTTTTTATCTCCCCGGTCGGTCCCGTTCTGTCGAGGACGTTTATAAACGTCATGCGTGCCGTCGCAGGGATCATCCGGTCGGGGTTGTGTATGTCGGCGCACAGATGGTGCATCTGCGCTCTGCTCTAATCTCAAGGCCGATGCCGCCTGCGGGTGGAGAACGTTTCGACTTCGAGGTCCTAAATGCGTCAATTTGTCCGCGATTTGTTTTACTCGTCGGTCGCCGATAAACAGGTCAATTTACCGCTGCCGCCGACGTCGCTCGCGATCCATTCGCGCAAGCTCAATATATTGCTGCTCGGCACGTGTTCTGTGGAGATGCTCGTCAAGCGAAGCGCAAACTCCGGGCACAACATCCGGCACATACTGATGGGCTCGAGACGCCACGCACCGATCCCGGACGCCGCGCCAACCGATGACGTCGTCGTCGTGAATCTCACGCTCCGTCACATTCTGGGCGAAGTGACGCAAACGTCCGAACCTGCGGTGGACATGGTTTTTTCCCGCCTGCGTTCGGACGAGGAAGCGCGCTCATTGCTGGAGAGAACAGGAGAATATCTCGCTGAGAAAGTGGCGCAGGTCGCCGCGCAGATCACGACGGCTCCGATTGTCTTCATATCGTTTTTCGAGCCGAGCTTCAATTACGAAGGCGATCTCATCGATCCATTCGGTGCGACATCGCCTGGCAATCTGGTGCGCGAGATCAACCGGCTTTTGTCGGACGCCGTGCGTAAGACGAATAATTGCTACTTTCTCGACGCCAACGAAATATTGAATTTCGTCGGCCGCCGGCACCTGCAGGACGATGTCCTGTTGAGCAGTTCGCATGCGTCGTTCATCAACGATTGGGACTTCAAGCTTGACGCGAATCGGTTGATTGCGCCTAAAGCAATCGGGAATATCATGACTTATGAGGTCGCGTCCCGTGAGTTTACCCTCGCGTTCCTTTCCCGGATCGAAGCGATAGTCAAGGTCATCGAGCAGCGAGACCCTGTGAAGCTGATTATCGTCGACCTCGACGACACCATGTGGCGCGGTGTGGCAGCGGAAGGCGAGAGCGTGAGCCAGGAACAGCGCATCGAAGGCTGGCCTATCGGCCTCGCTGAAGCCTTGCTGTTCTTCAAGAAGCGTGGCGGATTGCTCGCGATCTGCAGCAAGAATGAAGAAGCGCCAACCATTGAACGGTTCAACGCCATCTGGCGCGGCGCCATCATCATGGACGACTTCGCGTGCGTGCGCATCAACTGGAAGCCCAAGTCGCAGAACATCCTTGAAATCCTCAAGGAGGTGAATCTGCTTCCAGGCAATTGTGTATTCATCGACGACAACAACCGCGAGTTGTCGGAGGTGAAGGCGGCGATTCCAGCCATTCGTTGCCTCGGTGGCAATCATTACGACTGGCGGCGAATCATTCTGCGATCGGCCGAAACGCAGGTCCCCATCGTCACCGAAGAGTCAGCGCGCCGCACCGAACTCGTGCGCGCGATCTCGCAGCGCGAAGCCAGTGCCGACGCGAACAATGGTGTTTCGCGGGAAGAGTGGCTCGCTTCGTTACAGCTTCGCCAGTCATTCTTCTTGATCAAGACGCCGCAATCCAGACACTTCGATCGCGCGTTCGAGCTTGTCAACAAGACGAATCAATTCAATACGACTGGGAAAAGATGGGAGCGGTCGGAGTTCGAGGCGTTCATAACCCAGGGCGGGTATTGCGTGGTCTCTTCGCTGCGAGACAAATTGATCGACAACGGCATCATCTCTGTTTGCCTGATCAATGGCGAGAAGATTGTCCAGGTCGTCCTGTCGTGCCGCGTGTTTGGGCTCGGCGCAGAGTTGGTCGTCGGGGCGATTGCTACGCGGTTGGCGCTGAAATCCGGATCTGAAGTCCGCGCTGATCTGGTCGATACCGGAAGGAATGCGACCTGCCACGACTATTTCAAACGGCTCGGGTTCTCCCAAACGGCCGTGGGTTTGTACTCGCGAACCGCGAACGAGTTCCCGTCCTACATCGAGATCGAGAATCTGGGCGCGGCCGAGTTTCCACCTGTGCGGATTTAGTGCAGTGCTTGATTGATGCGTTCGCAAAACTACGCAAGCGTCTCTATAGCCATCCTCGGCGCCCAATGAAGACGACCGGGTGGGAAGGCCCAGTATGCTGACGGGCGCTCGCGCAGCGCTGGTTCTACAGAGAGGTCAAAAAGAATGATAAGCCCGACTAGTCGCTTACAGCATCTATCTCCTGCACGGGTTCATTCTGTTTGCGCTTTTCAACCTCGTCGTTGGAAAGCAAAGCGCGAGAATGTTCACCCCTCTGGAGCATTGGTTCACGATCCTGCTGAATACCCCTGTCTTGATTCTTATCAGTTACGCGACCTTTCGATTGATCGAGAAACCCGCCATGCAACACACCGAAAGTGTTAGCAAATGGCTGCGCAAGCTAATATTTACGAAGCGCGGAGCGTTGGAGGAGTCGCTTTGAACGTCGTTGCGTGACGCTCGCTTTGGCACAAGTTCGAAGCGGGCCGTATGTCCGAATCCGTGCGGGACATGGGCCTGCAGCTGGATCGGAGGACTGGGCCGGCCGCGGATCAATTCCGGCTTGTACGCAATTACTTCTCGTGCGCAACGCTGTCCGATGCTTTTGTCCCTGTGACACGCAAGGGCCAATGGCAGGAGATTGCCGCAGCCAGCAGGATGTAGGTTGCGAGGAAGTAGTAGGTTAGAGAATGCACTCGAATATCAAACAGTCCTTCGAGGCATAGAGGCTGGATGGTCAGGAAAGGGAAAATCTTTAAAAATGGGCCCACCCATCCATCACCTCGTGACGAGAGGATCATGGAAAAATACAGGCAAACCGAAAAAACACTGAAATCATACGACATCAACCTCGGGTTGAGCAGAATGACGATGGCGAGGAAATAAAACAGCTCGCTCGCAGAGCTGATCTGCGCAGAGCGTTGTCCGTGCCGGTACCGAAGAACTGCCGATGTCAGTGCAACGAGAAGCATGAGGAGAACATGGAGAATAAAGCCGAACTTCCCCATCCCGAACTTTGAAAACACGCCGAAAATTGTCAGCCCCGCGTCCCCATGCTGGATGATCTGACTATAGATGGCGCCCTGGAAACCCGCCCACAGTTGCGGATAAAGAGCAGGTTGCGCGATATAGATGCCGGCAACCGATAGCAGTACCGCGACGAGTGGAACCAAACTGCGGCGTGGCAGAAAAAGATAGAGCAAGGCATAGGCGAGGAAGTATGGCTTTATGGCTGAAAATAATATGATCGCGATCGCGTGCGGCACCAACGTGTAGATCGACCGTTTCGTGTAGAGAACGTAGGATAGCGAAACGAGGAGCAGGTGTGCGAAGACGCTAATATTTCCCGTTTGGATCGAAGCAAAGCCTGATCCTCCGATCAAGAAGCCAAGAATCAGGCAGGGCAGCAGGCGACGAAAGGGAATTAAGTGCCTTAGATCGATGCAAACACAAATAATTCCTGCTGCTGAGGACAAGACAAGTGCGGAAAACGTCGCTGAAAAATTCGCAATTGAGAATACCTTGAGAAAGAAAGGTGGGTAGACGAACGGAAATTCACCCGATGCACATGCGTAGGGATTCGGCCCGTTTGAAAAGCAACTCAAACCTTTCTCGTAGACACGATAGTCCCAGAAATATGAGGCCGTTTTTCCGCTGAACACGAGCACTAGTAAAAGGCATGTGGCCGCAGTTAAACTCCACGGAGCCCACGCCTCGTCATTTTTGACTCCAATCGTGTCTAGCTTCAAGCAAGCCCCCATTTCGATCAATGCTGCGCAAGTACCATGGCGACGCTTAAACACAAAAACGACCGGTTCATCGTCCATCCGTTCGCGAGACGCGAGCATCGAGTTGCGACTTACCTAATAGGGCGTTAGCCCGAACACAGGGCTCGGCATCTTCACGAGGTGGTCACATGCCATGGCGGAATTGGTGGTTAACATAGGCTGTGGCTGCACGCTGGTCTGTACGCCAGCGTACGAGCCGGGCCTGCTGGGACAGCAGGTAGTCGATGCACCACTAAGATGCGGAAATGAATTCACGCATTGGGAATGACGGTGTTATAGGCGCCTCTGGAACCGCGGGTGTTCGCTGGCGAACAATCGACCCGGATAGCCGTCAACTAATATTGCACGAGGCTGGTTCTGTGGGGCCACCGCGGACGGCATGGTCACCGCATGCAATCGAGCACGCGACGCGATTCACGTAGCTATCGGATACCGATCCTTCTGATCCGATGAATGCGGTCTGTGCGCAACCCGGTGCCTGAAGAAGTTAGCCAATACTGTATCCCGGCGGGAGCTGTTAAATGAACACACTCAAGCAAGTTCGGGGCGTTAATGCTGTTCGGGCATCAACCAGGTATATTGATAGGTCGATTGCCCTCATTGATATCTGCGCGGTCATCGGTGTCGTTGCAGTTCTCTTCACGGGACTCGTAATAATCAAGAAATGGCCGCCTATTGTCTGGGTCGACGTAGTCACCGATGATGCATATTATTATCTGGGCATCGTAAGGAATCTAATCGATCACGGCGTAAGCGCATTCCTGCCTCCATTTTCGACAAATGGGTATCAGCCTCTTTGGGTGGCGTTACTTTCCGGTTCGGCCTCGATATTTGGAACGGCGGAAAAGTCACTGGTCGGTCAAATATATGCCCTGTCATTTTTATTTTTGCTGCTTTTTTGTCTGGCATCTAAGGTGCGATACGGAATGGCCTTTCCTGCAGTCGCCGCGACATACTATTTTTCCTATGTCACGACTGCGGGGATGGAAACGTCGATGATTCCGTTTTTCTTCATCCTCTACACGAGTGCCCGTAGCTGGCCAGCGAAAGGGGCAATCGGCTCCCTACTGTTTCTGAGTCGGCTTGATTCATTGTCTGTAGTCGTCGCAAGTGACGTGCTCGGAGTTATTCAAAGGAAGGATGTCGAGTTCAAAAAATATCTCATCATATTGCCGGTAATCGGGCTATATTTTGCGATAAATCATCATTACTTTGGGACTGCGTTGCCTGTGTCGGGTTTGGCAAAATCGATTGGTAACGTGAGAGGGGAAAATATTTCAACCGGAATCGCCTATTTTGTTGAGGTGAGGAAATGCATCCTGCCGGTACTGCTCGGCCTATTGGTGTACCTTGTACTTATAAGAAAATCGATGCATCTCGTGTATCGCGATGAATTGGCCATCTCATTGATATCGCTGATCATTTGCGCGACATACTATGCTATTAATTCCGGGTGGAAGGTTTGGGGCTGGTACTATTGGCCAGTGCTTCTGTTTGTTTATTATATTATGCTTGAGGTTGTAACAATAATAAAATCGCAGCATGCGCCTGGCAAGATGATTCCGCTATATTATCTTTTTGCCATGATCGGTGTAATTTTATTTCTGGCAAAGCCGGCACTCGGGTTTTCGTATCGTACGATTCAGTCGCTGAGAGAATCCATTGTTGAGCCGCACAAGCATCTCACTTTTGGGCGGAGGAATATCGAGCTTATCTCTTACCTGCATGCTCAAAATATTTCCCCTGGATCGTTTTTTGCGATGGGTGACAGGGCGGGCTCGTTTGGCTTCTTCCTCGGGAATGAATATCGATTCATTCATACTGAGGGCCTGGTGGGGCCTTATTCATACTACCAGGCCATGAGTCGGGACAAGGGGCTCGATTTCATAAATCGTCTGAACGTCAACTATCTTGTGGCGGACAGGGGAAATTTTATAGATAGCGATAATATAATTGGGGTCGTCGAGCCGGTTCAACCGCTATCATCAAAATTCGGCGATTATCTTCTTTGCTTTAAGAAGGATGGCATAGCCCTGGATCAGAGCTACTTCAATGAGGAGCATGCTTTCCAGAAACGATATCTTCTCGATTTCAAGGAAAGAGTCGATTGCCCTCGAAGTGTCAATGACCAGTTCGTGTCGCTCAGAAGTCGGTACGGTGGCATCGCGAAATTCTCGGGAGTTGCTCCGAAGCAGCCAGGGAGATAGTGCGTTCGCCCGTGAAGACGCAACAGAGCCGTGTATGCGAGGGGCGATGTCTTCGGCCGGCGGCAGCAGCAGCAGCAGATCAGGCTGAAGCGTCCCTTGATGCATTCTGGCAACTTGATCAAGTGGGGGCGAAGCCGCATGAACGACTGCGAACCTCGTATCGGCCGAACGCAGGCCGTTGGACTTCGCAGCACTTGCCTGCGGTGCGGCGCTCCTCGCTACGCAAGGGCTTCGCGAGAAGGCCAGAGAGACGTCGGCAGGGCATGTGCAGGCTGGTCGCGGAGTCGCGAATTGATCTGCAACACGGATCGTGACGCGCACCGTGAGCAGAAGGCAATTCGAGCGAGCGCCGCACGTCGCGTGTCTGCCGATCCGGCGTGGTCGTGGACTTGCATGTGCTGAAGCGCTGTGCGGGGGAAGCTGAGGCTAATTGCCTTGTCGCTCTGGGGCTTTGTTCACTCGATCTATCACCCTCGTCTTCCACGCGGAAGGCCAGCGCCGATCAAGGCGACTTCTTCGGGCTTGTCCACATACCCGCCAAGGCAGGCAACGGTTCCTGATGGCGCTGCCGTATGAGTGCCTTCGGTCAGGCCGAGGACTTTGGCGGGAAACAGTGGCATCCGGAGTCTGCTATCGCGAGCGGAAACGCGACGCCGGTCGGATAACTCGTCGCTCGCGCAGTATCAGATAGCGAGCAGCATGCTCAGGCCGGATAGTGCGATCACGGCGAGGCTCGCACGATCCTTGAATGCAAATACGATCGGGTCGTCGTGCATCATGCCGCGAAACGCGCACATCCAGATCCGGCTCACCCAGAAGAGCGTGAGTGCAAATGTGGCCCACAATGCCTTCGGGTGGTGATACAGCACCTTCATTTCCGGCGTGTTCAGATAAAGTGCGAGCACGAGCACTGCGAGGTACGCGGAAGCCGTGCCGAACGAGCGCAAGATTGAGATGTCCTGCGTGATGTAACCGCGGCCGGCGGCTTCGGTCTTGCCTTCGCGCACGATCATGTCAAGTTCGACATAACGCTTGACCATTGCAAGCGAGAGGAAAATCGGCACACAGAACAAGATTAGCCAGTACGACAGCGGGATGCCGGTTGCCGCGCCACCGGCGATCACACGCACGGTGTACAGGCACGCAAGCGTGAACACATCGACGAGTGTCATACGCTTGAGTGCGAACGAGTAGGCAACGGTGGTCACAAAATAGACGGCCATTACTACGCCGAACTCGCGCGGCAGCAGTATCGCGAGGCCGCCGCCGGCGGCGAGCAGTCCTGCAGTGAGCACGATGCCGAATTTCAACGACAGCTTGCCCGACGCGAATGGTCGGCTGCGCTTGCGCGCGTGCCGCCTGTCGGCGTCAAGGTCGAGCATGTCGTTAAGCAGGTACACCGACGAAGCGGCCAGGCTGAACGACAAAAAAGCGATACAGGCGGCAGCGAGTGCGGAACGGTCCGTGAATTGGTGTGCGGTGAGAAGCGGCACGAAGATCAGCACGTTCTTCACCCATTGATGCACGCGCATTTCCTTGAGCACGAGCGGAATCAGCCGACGCTTCTGCTCGAAAAAGATGATCGCAGCATTTGTTTTGCGGGCTGCGGCAGCAATGTGCTTGTCACCCACCACGATCGCCTGGCGGGCCTGGCGCCATACCGGCAAATCCGCTCGAGCATCACCGCAATAGTCGAAGCCGTGGTCGCCGAACTGCTCGACGAGCGCCCGCGCCTTGTTTTTGCCGAGCAGGTTGTTGCCGACCGTGCTCGCGAGCACACCGGTAAAGAGTCCAATGTGTGCGGCGATTTGAGAGGCCAGGCGCTGGTTTGTAGCCGTGCAAAGATACAGATCGCGCCCGCTCGCCCGTTCGTCGCGCAGCCACGAGAGCAGTTCCGTGTTGTAAGGCAGCACGCCAACATCGATGTTCACGCGCTGTGCGATCTGCTCCTTCAGATAGGCGCGCCCGCGTAGCGCCCAGGCGAAGCACAGGAAGATCGACAGCGGACTCTGCTTGACGAGCACGAAGAAAGCTTCAAACAGCAGGTCGGTGCGCGTGAGTGTTCCGTCCAGGTCCACGCACAGCGGGACAGGGTGTACAGCGGGCGTGCCCATGTTCATTCTCCGTGCCGGGACAGGAAGAGGTGGACCGGCTGTTGGCGTGTTGGCCGTAGCGCAGCGCAAGCGGCACGAGCGCGGTCCGGGACCCGGCAGAGCATCGTAACTACGGCCGCGTGCAGGCTCTGTGCTGCAGCGCACACGCGCTCAAGCAAACACGAAGCGCTTGTCGAGGTGGTATTTCGTGACATAGCCGATCACCAGACCGAGTGCGCCACCCGCGAGGCGCGCGATTTCATCGTGAAAGAGCGCATCCGCGGCGAATTCAACTGCCCAGAAAACGACTGTCGTGCCGAGCCCCATGGCGACGTACAGCGTGAACGTGCGCAGGCCGTGTGCGACGCTGCGGTGCTCGTAGCGGAATATCCAGGCCTTGTCGAGCAGATATTTAACGATCAGCCCCACAGCGGTTCCAATGCAGACCGAAATTGGCACCGCATAAACACCCTGGTACAAGTGGAACGCCAGGCTCTGGCTGCCCAGATTCGCACCGATCGAAATGGCGGCGAACACCGCGTACCAGAAGACGAGGCGAGAGCGACTCAGCGCGAGGCCCGTGGCCGGGCTGCTCATAGCGAAATCCTCTTGAATACGAAGTTAGGTAGCGATCGGATCACGAGCATGATTTCCGCCCAGAACCATGGCGTATAGATAGAATCCTTGCCGCGCTCCACGGCGCGCACGATATCCGACGCCACGCGCTCGGGCGAGGCGACGAGTGGGCCGGGAAGCGCGAGGCCGGCTGTCATCGGCGTATTCACGAAGCCCGGCTTGATCGTCAGGACTTTCACATTCGATTTGAAGAGCCTTGCGCGCAGCCCCTCACAGAACGTCGTCACTGCCGCCTTGGCAGTGCCATAGACATAGTTCGAGGGGCGCCCGCGGTCGCCCGCAACCGACGAGATGACCGCGATCGAACCGCTCTTTTGTGCTTCGAACACACCGGCGAGCAGTGTGAGCAGCGCTATTGTCGAGAGTGCGTTGACGGTGATTTCACGCACTGCGGCCTGGGGGTCACGTTCGCACTCCGACTGGTCGGATAGCGTCCCGTGCGCGAGTAGAACGATGTCTATGCGTCCAATCTCGGCTATGGCGGCGTCGAGCATCGGGGCGTGCTGTTCAAAATCGTTCACGTCGAGGACGAACGTGCCGACACGCCCCGCACCGCGTACGCGAAGATCCTGCGCGACGGCTTCGAGACGCGTTGCGTGGCGGCCGGCAAGCATGAAGTTCGCGCCGCCCTTGATCCATTCCCGAGCACAGGCCACGGCGATGGCGGAGGAGCCACCTACGATCAGAATATTCTTGTCCATCAGTGGGTTGTCCGTTGCCAGAAGCGCGACATCAAGGCCGGGTCGCGCAGTTGTTCGAGCGCCTGCCACGCTGGATAGGCGGCGCGAAAATCCGGACCGCTCATGTGGGCATCCTTGGCCGGATACTGGCGGCCGCCCGCTTCGCGCACGATCGCGTCGAGTCGGGCGAAGAGCGTTGCGTTGCGCGTGTCGTGCTGGGGAAAATCGAGTGCGAGCGAAATTCCCTGCATCGGGAACGAGAGCAGCCCAGGAGAGATGAGCGGGCCACAGCGTTTGAGGACTGCGAGGAATGAGCCCGCATGGGTCGAGGCGATTGTGTCGAGGAACGCGTGCAACGCGTCTCGTGCCGTGCCGTCAGGCACGACGAATTGATACTGCTGGAAGCCGCGCCGCCCGTACAGGCGATTCCAGTCCCTTATGCTGTCTAATGGGTAAAAGTAGCTCGCGCAATTGACCACGCCGGGACCAGCCTTGCTCGCGGCCCGGCGGTAGTAGAACTCGTTGAAGAGCTTCAACGTGAAGCGATTCACGGGTGACCAGGGCGGGGCGAACGGCACACTGCGTACGGTGCGTTGCGGCATGTCGAAGCGTTGATCGGTTGCATGGTCGGCGCTGACATAGATGCCGCGGCCAAGTGAGGTGCCGCGCCCCAAACAGTCGATCCATGCCACACCGTACTCATGCTGCGCGTCGTATTCCTGCGATAGTGCGAGAAATTCATCGAGATTGCCGAACGGAATCGTCTGAGTGGCCAGGCGGCTCGATTCGACTGGCATCAGTTGCAGTTCGACCCACTCGACAATGCCCGTGAGGCCAAGCCCGCCGATCGTTGCGCGATAGAACTCCACGTTTTCTTCGGGTGCGCATTCGAGCGGTTCGCAATCGGAGCGCAGCAATGAAAAGCGTCGCACGTGTCGCCCGAAGGTGCCGCGCACATGGTGATTCTTGCCGTGGACGTCGTTGGCGACAGCGCCGCCGAGCGTGACGAATTGCGTGCCGGGCGTGACGGGCAACATCCAGCCGCGGGGCACTGCGAGCGCAAGCACTTCGCCGAGCGTGACGCCCGCTTCGGCACGCACGACGCCAGTTTTCCAGTTCGCGGCGATGAAGCGGTCGAGACCGCGAAGCATGAGGACGTGATCGGTGGCGGCAAGACAACTATCGCCATAGCTGCGCCCGTTGCCGAATGGCAACGTCGTGCCGAAGCGCGCGCTCGAATCGCGCAGAGCAGTTTGCACGCTCCCGCGCCAGCCAGGCTCGCGGCCGGTCTGCGGTGCGTACGGGTAGTGGCCCCAGGAACTGAGCTTCGAGACGCTCATGATGTGCTATCGCCGGGCAGTGGTTGCGATTGGCGCATGTTAGGCAAGTCGCCCCGGGCCTACCGTTCGCCGGGGCACAAAGACCGCCGTCTAGCGCGCTCGCTAGACCGCAGCGATCCAGACTACCTGCGTTCATCTCATCGAAATACTTACCTGCGGGAAAGTGTACGGCAGCGCGCAGTATTTTGAGCGCTTTCATGGGTGCTTCTGCGTCTCGTGGCGGAACAAACCTGCCCTTTGTCGGGGAGTGGAGCTCATGCCTCAGGTGGAGACGGCGATCAGTTGCTGACAGCGCTTGCGGAGGTCAGGCTATCCATACGGCATAAAAGGGGTGTGTCGGGCTCCGCATCGTCTTCTTGCGGTGGCAGGGCCCGCGGTCACTCAGTATCGCCAATTTTTGACTTAAGGGCCCGAGGGTGGACTGGCCGGACTACTTCCATCATGGAGGAAATCCATTTTCTGTACTGCCGCGCAAGAGCCGGTTCGACAAGATTTGCAATCACAGCGGCAAGTACGACCATTGCAATCATGACGATGGGTCTGATGTCAAACCCCGGAGCGAATCGCTTTTCAGAGGCGGCGAATATTGTGTATCCGACGTTCTGATGAATAAGATAAAGTGGATAGCTCGTTTTTCCCAGGCGCGAATATGTAGAATAAAAGCGCGGATTGCCTCTGATCGTGACAAAGTAAATAAATATGCCAAAAATCGCAAGAAAGATGCAACATCCATCAAACAGGCTAGCGTGCGGCCAAGACAACGATTGAGCGATTCGGTTTGCCTCCTGATAGCATCTGATAGTACCCAAAATGCACGCGATCAACAATGTCGACGCGGTTGCAAGATTGATTTTTTTCTGGGTAATAATAAGATATAGCAATATTCCGACTGCAAAAAACGGTGAGTATTTTTCGCCGGGATACTGAATGATTGTCGACAAATAGTTATCGAATCCCAGAAAACCGGGTGAAAAGAGCGAAAAGACATCGTAAATTATTATCGTTAAAGCGATTTTAAAAATATTTCGCTCCACGTCGACGAGACATAGAGAAATAAATACAATAAAATAAAATGTTATTTCGAATCTCAGTGACCAATAGGACCAGTCAACACCTGTATGAAATACCAGAGGTACAAGAAAGATCGATGCCAGGTAGCTCTTGAAAGAGGCTCTAACTCCAAACATGGCACCCACAGCCATCGTAATCGTTGCGCATACCAGTAGGCAAGGCGCCAGTCGCACAACTCGGCCTATTACAAAGTCATTCGGTCTACGATTTATCGCCGATGCAATTATTATAAATCCGCTGATTATGAAAAAAATTTCTACGGTGAATGACAAATACCGGAAGGCAGAGAATCCAACTTCTCGCAGTTTGACTACGCCCAGCGCTGGACCAAAGATATAGTAGTGCCATGCCATGGTCAAAAATGCCAATATAAACCTAAGAAGTTCCAGACCATGTAGTTTCCCCTCTCTGTTACTTTTGTTGGCCGCATTCATGGTTAGTACCTACGCGTCGGGGTTTCGTTTTATAACTACGCAAACAGGAGACGATGGCACTCCGGATGGCATTCAAGCTCTGGCGTGAACCACCTGCGGCGACGCGCGATCACGAGACCGGAAGGTGATTCGCCGTTTTTTGCAAGCGGCTTAGTCTCGTCTGATGGTAAGGGGCGGTAAGGAACGGTAAGGAGCGCGACCGCCGGGTGAATGATATTCCTTGCGCTGTCGAGATCTGCGGGCTTCCAAACACTTCCAATTACTTACGGCGTCTTACTTGACGTGGCTATATGATCTGAGTGGTTTCGGCGACGGCGCCGGTTCGACTGACCTTCGGCTTCGATCCCTGTCACAAACACGCTGCCCGAAGGCATTGATGGGGATTGAGCTCCCCGGTCAGTCGTGGAGAAAGAGACGGGGCGCAGTCGAGCCCTGTCACTGCGATAGCACTGGTCGCCACGATCCCGGATGTGAAAATGTTCAATTCCGGGTGAATATGCGTCTTTCTGGGGAGTTACCGAGACCAGGCGGCGCCGCGGGCAAGGTCTGGTTGGGCAGGATTTCGAAGCGGAGCGATCTATAACCGTGTACGCGGTTCATCCACGGCGTTTGCTGCCTGATCTTTTGCGCCAGTGCCGACTGCCTGGCGGGAAGTGATCCTCGAGCGACCACCAGCGAACACTAACAAGATGGCATTTTCGGCATGCCCGAGCGTCTGCGGCGCTCATCGTCTGAGCGCTTATGTTCGCCGCGCGATTCGGTGGGCGCGTCCCGCCACCTGTCGTAGGATGGGCATGCCGTGTCGAATCACTTGCCGCAGAGCAGAAGGAGGCGTTCCTGGTCCGAGCAGGGGCGACCTTTGACTTGTTCTGTCGCGCTGGCGCGTTGCGGTGTCGCCGCCTGCATCGCGGCGCGATGCGCGAAACAGGCCTTCAGGCGCCGCTCAACGGGCGGATAGTATTGCCAGCCTTTGCCGAGGCCCGGCAGCTCGAGCTTCACCTGCTTCCACTTCGGATGGCCGTGCTCCTGCAGGTTGTCGAAGTTCGCGCAGAGCGAATCGGCAAAGCGCTTCAGGTTGCCGACCGTATCGCGCAGGTTGTAGTCATAGGTGACGAGAAAGGCCTTGACCGTCCACGTCGGCACGTCTTCCTTGAGCCAGTTCGGGTAGCTCGACACGTGGATCGTCGCGGGATAGTAGGTTTGCTTTGCGCGCGCCGTTTCTGGCGCGTTCGGATCGACGCGCAGGAAGCGGATCTGCTGCAGCAGTTCGGGGTTCATGTCGGTAAAGAGCTTGGCGGGTTGCCCGGCGACGATGATCGCCACATCGATCTTCTTGACGATGAGTGCGGCCAGCGCGTCTTCGTTGCTCAGGTGCTGCGCGTTCTGCTCGGGAATCGGCTGGCCGAACATGAGGCGGTACAGCGTCGTCGCCGACTGCGCGGTGCCGCTGCCGATCAGGCCGACGCTGATCACCTTGTCCTTGATCTCGTTGATCGTCTTCATCGGCGAGTCGTTACGCACCACGAAGTAAATCTCTTCGTCATAGAGCGGCATGATGAGCCGCAGGGGCCGTATCAGCGTGCCGGCCTCTTCGTTGCCGGAATTGGCCATGTCGACGTAGGCCTCGTAGACGTCGGACTGCACGAGCGCGAGCTTCACGCCGGGCTCGAAACGCATGCGCTGCACGTTTTCCGCTGAGCCTTTCGATGGGATCACTTCAAGGTCGATGCCCGCCGGCTGCGCGACCCATTTCGCCAGGTCCTGGCCGATCTGAATGTACGTCCCGCGCTCCGGGCCGGTCACGATCTTGTAGTTCGCATCTGCCGCGGCGGCGAGCGCGAGTGTCGAAAAGAGCAGGGTAATCAACGCCGCCAGTCCCGCGAGCATCGTTTTCAGCATGGTCTCTCTCCCGCCTTGGATACGTTGTACGGCAGACTTCGAATTAATCTGTAGTCGTTTTCAATGTGTGGCTTCGGAGGGTGCGGCGTGCTTCCAACCGAGTTGGAGAATCGCGCGCTCCTGTGCATCGGCGCCGTTGTCGTTGCTGGCCGGACCCGATGCGCTCGTGCTGGCGGATTCGTCCGCAGCGGTCGCCGCGGCGCTCGCCGCGGCGCTCGCATTCGCATCGCCGAGGTCCGTTGGATTCGCGTTTGCTGGCGTGTTGGTCGCGCCCGGCAGCGGGGGAGGTGGCGCGGATGCGGGCGGGCCTTGCGACGCCGACGGCGTGGCCGCGGCCCAGTCTTGCGACGACGGCAACGGTACGGTGCGCGCATCGCGCGGCAGTGGCACCGCCGCATCCACTTGCGCTGCGCCCTTCGGCGCACGGAGCGGCGACCAACCCGTCGCCAGGATGGCGCGCTCCATCAACGATCGCGCGTGCAGGCTGCCCGGATCAATCGCGAGCGCCTCCGATGCCTCCTCTCGCACGCAATCCCAGGCGCGTTGCGAGGCACATCGGTCCGCGCTTTGCAGCGCGTTGTCGCGGCGTTGCTCCGCCGGTGCGCTGTCGCGCTGTATCTCGCGCGCTTCGTCATTGTTCGCGTCACGCGCGAGTGCGGCATTCGCGTTTGGCAAGCTGTTCTCCGCGAGGCTCGCACGCGAGGCGCGCACTTCTCTTTGCTGCCCGTGTCTTTCGCCGTACAGCAGAAACGCAGCGTAGGCGATAGCGACAATGAGCCAGGCGAGCAATACGCCCTTCGCGAAGCGCCCTTTACCCGTGTGCCAGAACGGGCGGTGTTGCTCGAGTTGATAGTGGTGCAGATAGTCGGCCTGCACCGTGGGGCGACTGGATGCGGCCGCGCCGGCAAACGAGACCTTTGCGACGGCAGGCATAGGCGCTACCGCGGAATCGAGGACTCTCAACGTGGCTTTGGAGCGCGCGTGCGCAACCGTATCCAGCGGACGATCCGCGCCGCAGTAAGGGCAGGAATCGATCTGCTGGTAGAGCACGCCCCCACAGCGCCTGCATGGTGTGGGGAAACTCTGGTCACGAGCAATCTGAGCGGACATGCTGTCGTTCCACCGTCATGGCGACGCCATTTCGGCATGTTCAGGATCGTCGTTGAAGCGATCGGCGAGGCCTCGCGGAACCCACGATCTGCATGCGCAGGAAAGCGGCGGTGCTTGACCAGACGCAGCCGCTCGAAAGATCATATGAGTGATTTTCCATTCATCCGCTAATTGCCAGTGTTATCTACCGCACACACGCGTCGCGGCCGCCGGCCGCAAAGCCAGCCCGCTGGCGCGCGTCGAAAAGGCACGGGTGAGCGAGCGTCCGACAGAGTCGGCGAAGGCCTGAATCCGACCGACCTTAAACCCGGTCTGAGATGGCTTTGGCAACGAAGCCGGTCGGACCGACTATCGGTGAATGCCCGTGCCCGAGGCTTGTGCTCCGTTAATAGTTCATGCGAATGAATAGACTGAAGCCGATAATTCGACTCTATGATAATGCGCCATATTGTTGGGCGCCTGCATCCATTGGCGCGGTAACTATTCCCCTTAGTGATCGGCCCAGTCCTCGGCACAAGGTTGGGGATTTCCCCGAGAGGCGTCTCGGATGGCTCGGCGCGCGAGAGCGCGCCTCTGCTTCCAGACCCAGGCGACCTCTTGTCTTGTCAAGTCGGATGGCATGCTATGTCATTGTTATAACTGGAAAATATTGTGACGTGGCCCTCAAATCCGGGCGCCCGATAGTTCAAATTGGATTGGCAAGGAGTGGTTCCAGGCTCAACAGCAACTTCCCATTCCGCCCTTCTTGAATTTGTCATTCCTCGTCCATATAATTAGCACTCACCGCATGAGAGTGCTAACAACGCTCGGTGCACAAACATCTCTGGCTGGCGGTTGCCGGCAGCCAGGTTTTCTTGAGTCTCTTCAAGTCCAATCCACAGAGGAACATCCATGAACCTTCGTCCTTTGCATGATCGCGTGATCGTCAAGCGCCTGGATCAAGAAACCAAGACCGCTTCGGGCATCGTGATCCCGGACGCAGCGGCAGAAAAGCCGGATCAAGGCGAAGTCCTGGCCATCGGCCCGGGCAAGCGCGACGACAAGGGCGCCCTGATCGCGCTCGACGTGAAGGTCGGCGATCGCGTCCTGTTCGGCAAGTACGCTGGCCAGACCGTCAAGGTCGATGGCAACGAACTGCTCGTGATGCGCGAAGAAGACATCATGGCCGTGGTGAACAAGTAAGTTCATTCCACCGCTCACTATTCAAGAATCCAAGGAGTTAGAAGATGGCAGCTAAAGACGTCGTGTTCGGCGATTCCGCCCGTTCCAAGATGGTTGAAGGCGTGAACATTCTCGCCAACGCAGTGAAGGTCACGCTGGGTCCGAAGGGCCGCAACGTGGTGCTCGAGCGCTCGTTCGGCGGCCCGACGGTCACCAAGGACGGTGTCTCGGTCGCAAAGGAAATCGAGCTCAAGGACAAGCTCCAGAACATGGGCGCGCAAATGGTCAAGGAAGTCGCTTCCAAGACCAGCGACAACGCCGGTGACGGCACGACGACGGCTACGGTTCTGGCCCAGTCGATCGTCCGCGAAGGCATGAAGTACGTCGCATCGGGCATGAACCCGATGGACCTGAAGCGCGGCATCGACAAGGCCGTCGCAGCAGCAATCGAAGAGCTGCGCAAGGTCAGCAAGCCCTGCACGACCAACAAGGAAATCGCGCAAGTCGGCTCGATCTCGGCAAACAGCGACACGTCGATCGGCGACCGTATCGCTGAAGCGATGGACAAGGTTGGCAAGGAAGGCGTCATCACCGTCGAAGACGGCAAGTCGCTGCAAGACGAGCTGGAAGTCGTCGAAGGTATGCAGTTCGACCGCGGCTACCTCTCGCCGTACTTCATCAACAACCCGGACAAGCAAGTCGCCGTGCTGGAAAGCCCGTTCGTCCTGCTGTTCGACAAGAAGATCTCGAACATCCGTGATCTGCTGCCGGTTCTGGAACAAGTCGCGAAGGCTGGCCGTCCGCTGCTGATCATCGCTGAAGACGTCGAAGGCGAAGCGCTCGCAACGCTGGTCGTCAACAACATCCGCGGCATCCTGAAGACCGTCGCCGTCAAGGCTCCGGGCTTCGGCGACCGTCGCAAGGCCATGCTGGAAGACATCGCGATCCTGACCGGCGGTCAAGTCATCGCGGAAGAAACCGGCCTCACGCTCGAAAAGGCAACGCTGGCCGAACTCGGTCAAGCCAAGCGCATCGAAGTGGGCAAGGAAAACACGACGATCATCGACGGCGCTGGCGAAGGCGCGAACATCGAAGCGCGCGTGAAGCAGATTCGCACGCAAATCGAAGAAGCGACCT
The DNA here is from genome assembly GCF_000519185.1 of Paraburkholderia nodosa DSM 21604. Taxonomy (GTDB): domain Bacteria; phylum Pseudomonadota; class Gammaproteobacteria; order Burkholderiales; family Burkholderiaceae; genus Paraburkholderia; species Paraburkholderia nodosa. Next base: position 518,400 of record NZ_JAFA01000001.1, read on the forward strand.
CGGACTACGACCGTGAAAAGCTGCAAGAACGCGTTGCCAAGCTGGCAGGCGGTGTGGCAGTGATCAAGGTTGGCGCTGCGACCGAAATCGAAATGAAGGAAAAGAAGGCACGCGTGGAAGACGCGCTGCACGCAACCCGCGCTGCCGTTGAAGAAGGCATCGTCCCGGGCGGCGGCGTTGCGCTGATCCGTGCACGCACGGCAATCGCCAGCGTGAAGGGCGCCAATGCAGACCAGGACGCCGGTATCAAGATCGTCCTGCGCGCCATGGAAGAGCCGCTGCGCCAGATCGTCACGAACGGCGGCGAAGAAGCGTCGGTGGTCGTGGCAGCGGTTGCTGCTGGTCAGGGCAACTACGGCTACAACGCAGCCACCGGCGAATACGTCGACATGGTTGAAGCCGGCGTGGTCGACCCGACGAAGGTCACGCGCACCGCACTGCAAAACGCAGCTTCGGTTGCTGGCCTGCTCCTGACGACGGACGCTGCTGTTGCTGAAGTGCCGAAGGAAGATGCTCCGATGGCTGGCGGCATGCCCGGCGGCATGGGCGGCATGGGCATGGACATGTAATTTAGACTTTTGCCGAAATTACGTTGAAGTGCAGGGAGCGCCCCGTGAGGGGTGTTTCCCTCGACCGAAAAGAAAAAAGCCCGCACGATGCGGGCTTTTTTTCGTCCGGGCGGTTTGCACGCTTGGCCTCCGGGTAGAAGGCCAAGCCGTAGTCTTATTGCTTCGCTTCGCCGGGCGAGGCTTCGTCCGCGTCCGTGTCGTTGCTGCGCGCCCAGAAGAACCGGTCGGGCAGCCACGCGCCCATCCCTGGCCTGAACGCGTTCTGCACAGCCTGATACACATATTCCTGCGCCTCGCGCACGGCCTCTGGCGGCTCCTGCCCATTGGCAAGCAGCGCGGCGATGGCGGCGCCGAGCGTGTCGGTCAGGCCCATCATCGGCTGCGTGGATCGGTCCCACAGGTCCTGGCGCAACTGGCCATCTTCGCAATACAGCGTGTTGACCACGCGATGCGTGCCCGTTTCCATCGCCAGGATGAACTCGCAGCCCATGGCGAGCAGGTGTGCAATGGCCGCGTCGACGCTGGGCGCCTCGGCGTCGCCGTCCGGCTGCGCGAGCGCGATCAGCGTGGCGGAGTCAGCCACGAGCAGCGTGGTTTGCGGCACGAGCAGGTCGGCCATGGCTTCGCGCAGCTCGTCGGCTGCGAGCACGTGCTCGTCGTCGAGCGTGAAGTCGGGGGCGAGGATGAGCGGCAAGTCGTCGTAGTCGGCGACCACTTCGGCGATCGCGCTCACGACCTCGGCGCGCGCGCCCGCGCCGACCTTGAACGCCGCGATGGGCATGTCTTCGAGCAGCATGCGCGCCTGGGTGGCGACAGTTTCCGGATCGAGGCTGGTCACTTCGTCGCAGCCCGCGGAGTCGCGCACCGTATAGCCGGTCAGCGCGGTGACGCCGTGGCAACCCATGCTGGCGAGCGTGAGCAGGTCGGCTTGAAGTCCGCCGCCGCCGGTCGGGTCGGAAAGGCCGAAGGTGAGGACGATGGGAGGGGTGTCGCTGGGCATGAACGTGGCGAGATGGATTGGACTTCGGGCGCGGCGTACCGCGCCGTCATAAGAGAATGCTTCAATTATGCGGCTTATCGATGAATCCGGGGGACGGATGAGCCCGGCGCGCGCGAGGATTTTTCCGCGCTGCACGAGCCGCTCGCGGCAACGCATTCTGTTTGATCCCGTGCAGGCCAGATTTCCTCTTGCTAGGCATGGAAACGGCAACAAGGTACCATCATGGCTCTCGTTTCCCCGATTTTTTTTCCGACTGGTTTCGGACTTTTCGACGCGGCATAAGAATGGAATATAGAAGCTGGATGTGCCTGATCTGCGGCTGGATTTACGACGAAGAAGCCGGTTTGCCAGACGAAGGCATTGCCCCCGGCACGCGCTGGGAGGATGTCCCGATCAACTGGACCTGTCCTGAGTGCGGCGCGCGCAAGGAAGACTTCGAGATGGTTCAGATCTGAGCGCGTTGCTCAGGTAGCCGGCAATAGCCGGCGCGCAGTCTGGCTGCAGATTCCAGAAGTGGCGGGTGTGGAGTGCGGTGTCGCAACGGCGGGCACCGTATTTGCGCTTGCCGTCGCGGTTGTCGACGCTATTGTCGTGGCTGTTGTCGAGATTGCCCGCCTGGTCGGCCTGCTAACGTTTTCGGCGCTGCCCTATGAGTCATCCTTCAAGCTCTGATGTGCGGTTCGAAGCGTTGCCCAATCCGCGCGGCGGCACGGTGCCGTTCGCGCATGGCGCGCTCGCCCAGGCGCTCGCCGCGCTCGAAGAGCAGCGTGACGTGGCCCGGCCGCTGCGCCAGGCTGCCCGCACGCTGCACGATGCCGGCTGGCTTGCCGCTGCGCGCTTTGCCGATACGCTGCTCCTCGCTTCCCCGCTCGCGCTCGCCGCGCCGGTGCCCGTAGCACCGCCGCCGGGCTTGCCCACGCGGCCGCTTCATGTGCCCGAGGAAATGCAGGGCGCTGAAATCCGCGCCTTGTTCAGCGAGGCGCTCGAAGAGCTCGTCGGAGCGCTCGAGCGCCGCAATCTGCGCGAGCTGGCGTGCTCGCCCGCGCTTTTCGCGCGGCAGCACGCGCTCGTGGCGGCGCTCGCGCAGCACATGCCGGGCGTTGCGCTCGCCTACGAGGACGTGGCATTGCAGGGCCGGCCGCTCGCGCCCGCTTCGCTGCATCCGCAGTCGGCGCAGCGCTTTGGCCAGGTGCGGGCTCGCTTTGAGCAAGCGCTCCTGCATGCGCTGAAATCGCAGGTCGACAACGGCAGCCGCGCGGCCAACGCGCTCGCGCTCGCTGCGTTCGACGAGATGGATGCCTGCATGGCCGAGCTATCGAGTCCCGATCCTTACGACTTCTGGCGGCTTGCGGCTGCGTGCGGTCGCGCGCTGCGGCGCGGCGTGGCGTCGTGGGGCGACGAGGGCGTGCGGCGGCTTTACGCGCGCTGCAATCTGCTGATCGGCGAGCACGCGCGCGGCCTGCGCTTCGCGCCGCAAACGCTCGTGCGCTTGACGCTGGCGTTGCTATGGCGCGACTACGCGCTCTTCGGGGCCGCCGCGGAAGACACTGCCGACGTCGATTTGCTACACGACTACGGCTTGACCGTGGAATGGCACATTGCCGGGACGCAAGCCTCGGAGGCGCTCTGGGAAGCCGGCAGCGCGCAGGCCGGCGCGCTCGCGGCGCGCCTGGCGCCCACGCGCGAGCTGGGCGCGCTGGTTGTGAACGGCAACGCGTATGAAGATTTCCTGCAGACCGCCGATGCGGCGATGATCGCGCTCGGCACGCACTCGCGCACGTTGACGTTGCGCGGCGCGGGCGCGGAGGCGGCCGACGCGCTGGTGGCGGCGGAGGCGGCGTATCGCATCGGCGCCGCGGCCTGGGCGCTCGGTCTCGGGCACGTCGGCCAGCTCGCGGATGCGCTGGGCCTCGCCTGGCGGCGCACCGCGCACGCGGCAACGCTAGCGGCGCTCGAGGCGCGGGGCGCGCCGTCGGTACAGGCGCCCGGTGCCGAAGCGATCGAGCACGCCAGCGAGGCGTTGCGCGCCATGCTGCACAAGGTCGCGGCCGGCGTCGCGCAGCCTGACGCGACGCCCGCGGTGCGCGCGCTAGGCGCGGCGATCGTCAGCGGCGCGGCGCAAAGGGCGGCGCAAAATGCAGTGCAAAATATTGCGCACTGAATGTACAGGGCGGGTGGATCAGCGGCGTGCGCCTGGCCCCGCAGGCGCCGGGCATTGGCCTTGCGCCACGTGCCCATTGCCTTGCAAGGGCGCAGCGCGCGCGTGTTAGAGTGAGCCATTCCCTGCAATGCGCGACGCGTAGCGGCCGGCAAAGTGCGAGGCAGCCATCGGGCGCCCGACCTCCGGCCTGGCAGCGTGCCGCCATTGCGCATCGTCTTTGCTAGAATTCAAACCATGTCCAAGAGTACCGATCGCATCAATCTGACCAACCAGTTCCTGATCGCCATGCCGAACATGGCGGACCCCACGTTTTCAGGAACGGTGGTCTACCTTTGCGATCATTCGGAGCGCGGCGCGCTCGGTCTCGTCATCAATCGGCCCACCGACATCGATCTCGAGGCGCTCTTTTCACGCATCGACCTGAAGCTCGAAATCGAGCCGCTCCTGCACGTACCCGTCTATTTCGGCGGCCCGGTGCAGACCGAGCGGGGCTTCGTGCTGCACGCGCCCGCCGAAGGCACGAGCTATACGTCTTCGATGTCGGTGCCGGGCGGGCTCGAGATGACCACGTCGAAGGACGTGCTCGAAGCCGTTGCCAACGGCAGCGGCCCCGAGCGCTTCCTCCTCACGCTCGGCCATGCTGGCTGGGGCGCGGGTCAGCTCGAGGACGAAATCTCGAAGAACGGCTGGCTCACGGTCGAGGCCGATCCGAAGATCGTATTCGACGTGCCCGCCGAAGAGCGCTTCGAGGCAGCGCTCGCGCTGCTCGGCATTTCGTCGACGATGCTGTCGGGCGAGGCGGGCCACGCATGAGCGTGGCCGCTGGGCGAGGGGCCGGCGAGGCCACCTTGCTTGCGTTCGATTACGGCGAAAAGCGCATCGGCGTGGCGCTCGGCAATGCGCTCACGCGCAGCGCCCGGGCGCTCACCGTCATTCCAAACAAGAGTCGCGACTATCGTTTCGAAGCGATAGGCGAGTTGCTGCGCGAGTGGCAGCCGGACCTGCTCGTGGTCGGCTTGCCGTGCCATCCGGACGGCACGCCGCACTTCATGACGCAGCACGCGAAGCGCTTCGGCAACCAGCTCAACGGCCGCTTCGGTCTGCGGGTGGTGTGGGTGGACGAGCGCTATTCGTCTGTCGATGCCGAAGCGAGGCTGCGCGAGCGCGGCGAACGCGTCGAGCATGTCGACGCCGAAGCGGCCTCCGTGATTCTCCAGCAGTACCTCGACGAACTCCCGCTCTGACCTGCCCGCGAGTTGCCCGATGATTACTCCCGACGCTGAAGCGTTGTATTGCGCCCTTCTCGACGAGATCCGCGCGGCGTATCACGCCGATGCGTTTGGCGCGCCAGGCGGCGTGGCGATCGTCGGCATCCATAGCGGCGGCGCGTGGATCGCCGAGCGGCTTGCGCAGGACGTTGGCGCGCTCGAATGGGGCGTGCTCAACGTTGCGCTGCATCGCGACGACTACGCGAAAAAGGGCTTGCACAGCAAGGCGAGCCCAACGGCGCTGCCCTTCGCGGTGGACGGCCGCCACATTCTGCTCGTCGACGATGTGCTGTATACGGGCCGCACCGTGCGCGCCGCGCTCAACGAACTCTACGACTACGGTCGCCCGGCCTCCGTCGAACTCGCGGTGCTCGCCGAGCGCGGTGGGCGCGAGTTGCCGGTGTCCGCGCGTTTCACCGGCGGCGCGGTGAGCGTCGAGGCGCGCGAGACGCTTGTGCTCGCCCACAGCGCCGACGGCCGCTTCGCCTTTCACGTCGAGCCGGGTAGCGGCGCCTGACGCGCGCATCAGGCGCATCGAACACTTTTGGCGGCTGCTACGGCAGAAGCACAGGCACGCACGCCGCCCATCACATCCAGGATTCAAGCGATGAACACACAGCCCACGCCCGCAGCGTCCCCAGCGGACGCCACGCGTTTTCGCTACGGCTTCCTCAAGGGCAATCCGCAGCTCACGAAGAATGGCGAGCTTAAACACCTGCTGTCGATCGAGGGCCTGTCGCGCGCGATCCTCACGCATGTTCTCGATACCGCCACGCAGTTCGTGAGCGTGACCGACCGCGACGTGAAGAAGGTGCCGCTGCTGCGCGGCAAGTCAGTGTTCAACCTGTTCTTCGAGAACTCCACGCGCACGCGCACCACCTTCGAGATCGCGGCCACGCGTCTTTCCGCGGACGTGCTCAACCTGAACATCAACGCTTCATCGACGAGCAAGGGCGAGTCGCTGCTCGACACGATCGGCAATCTTTCGGCGATGCACGCCGACATGTTCGTCGTGCGCCACGCGTCGAGCGGCGCGCCGTACCTGATCGCCGAGCACTGCGCGCCGCACGTGCACGTGATCAACGCCGGCGACGGCCGCCACGCGCACCCGACGCAAGGCCTGCTCGATATGTACACGATCCGCCACTACAAGCGCGACTTTACGAACCTGCGCGTGGCGATCGTGGGCGACATCCTGCACTCGCGTGTGGCGCGCTCGGATATCCACGCGCTCACCACGCTCGGCGTGCCCGAGGTGCGAGCCATCGGCCCGCGCACGCTGTTGCCGGGCGGCCTCGAGCAGATGGGCGTGCGGGTGTTTCATAACCTTGACGAAGGCCTGAAGGACGTCGACGTCATCATCATGCTGCGCCTGCAGAACGAGCGCATGAGCGGCGCGCTGCTGCCCTCCGCGCAGGAGTACTTCAAGAGCTGGGGCTTGACGCCCGAGCGCCTCGCGCTCGCCGCGCCCGACGCGATCGTCATGCATCCGGGGCCGATGAATCGCGGCGTGGAGATCGACTCGCAGGTCGCCGACGGTCCGCAGTCGGTGATCCTCGACCAGGTGAGCTTCGGCATTGCGGTGCGCATGGCGGTGATGGGCATCGTCGCCGGAAACAACGATTAAAGCGCTCAAGCGGCGAGAACGAGAAGGGCAGCAGATGAAGATCCATATTCAAGGTGGCACGCTGATCGATCCGGCGGCCGGAACCGAACAGCAGCAGGACGTGTACATCGAAGCGGGCAAGATCGCCGCGCTTGGCGCGGCGCCCGCGGGCTTCCAGGCGGAGCGCACGCTCGATGCGCGCGGCCTCGTGGTCGCGCCCGGTCTCGTCGACCTGAGCGCGCGCCTGCGCGAGCCGGGCTACGAGCACAAGGCGACGCTCGACTCGGAGATGAACGCGGCGCTCGCGGGGGGCGTGACGACCCTCGTGTGCCCGCCCGATACCGACCCCGTGCTCGACGAGGCCGGTCTCGTCGAGATGCTCAAGCATCGTGCAGACAAGCTCGCGCGTGCGCAGGTGCATCCGCTGGGCGCACTCACCGTGGGCCTGAAAGGGCAGGTGATCACCGAGATGGTGTCGCTGACCGAGGCGGGCTGCATCGGCTTCACGCAGGCCGACACGCCGATCGCCGATACCCAGGTCCTGCTGCGCGCGCTGCAGTACGCGAGCACCTATGGCTACGCCGTGTGGCTGCGGCCGCAGGACGCGTATCTCTCGAAGGGCGGCGTGGCCGCGAGCGGCGCGCTGGCTTCGCGCCTCGGCCTCTCCGGCGTGCCGGTGAGCGCGGAGACGATCGCGCTGCATACGCTTTTCGAACTGATGCGCGTGACCGGCGCGCGCGTGCACGTGCAGCATCTTTCGTCGGCGGCGGGCGTGGCGCTCATGCGCGCCGCGAAGGCCGAGGGCTTGCCCGTGACCTGCGACGTGACGGCCAATCACTTGCATCTGATCGACATGGACATCGGCTATTTCGACGCGCAGTTCCGGCTCGACCCGCCGCTGCGCCAGCAGCGCGATCGCGAGGCGATTCGCGCGGGCCTCGCCGACGGCACGATCGACGCAATCTGCTCGCAGCACACGCCCGTGGACGACGACGAAAAGCTGCTGCCCTTCGCCGAAGCGACGTCGGGCGCGACGGGCCTCGAGCTGTTCCTCTCGCTCACCGTGAAATGGGCGCAGGAAGCGCGCGTGCCGCTCGCGAAGGCGCTCGCCCATGTGACGTCGGCGCCGGCCGCCGTGATGCAGCGTGACGCGGGACGGCTGGCCGTGGGCGCGAGCGCGGACCTCTGCGTGTTCGATCCCCATGCGCACTGGCGCGTCGAGCCGCGCGCGCTCAAGAGTCAGGGACACAACACGCCGTTCCTCGGCTACGAACTGCCCGCCGTGGTGCGCGCAACGCTCGTGGCGGGGCGCGTGGGTTTCGAGCGCGGGTTCGATTGAGTTGCGAACACGCATGACAGATTTGTGTCATGCAGGTCTGCTAGGATTTCGCGATTCAGCCTATCGTCAAACATGAGCCTTTTCATTCGCAAGACCCGCCTGCTCGCGCATCTGCTGCGCGGCGCCTGCACCGTGGCACTGCGTTTTCCGCGCGCAAGCGCCGATCGGCGCCACGCCATGAACCGCGCCTGGTCCCTCAGGATGCTCGAGCTATGCGGCCTGAAGCTCGTCGTGCACAACGACGCGGCACGGCTCGACGCGGGCGTGCTCGTCGTGAGCAACCACATTTCGTGGATCGACATCTACGTGATCAACGCGTGGCGTCCCACGCCGTTCGTCTCGAAGGCCGAGATCCGCAACTGGCCCCTCATTGGCTGGTTCGCGCAGAATCTCGACACGGTGTTCGTCGAGCGCGAGAAGCGTAGCGACGCGAAACGCATCATGCATGAATTGGCCGAGCGGCTCACGCGCGGTGAGCTGATGTGTGTGTTCCCCGAAGGCACGACCTCGGATGGCCTCGCGCTCAAGCCGTTTCACTCGAACATGTTCCAGGCGGCGGTGTCGGCCGGGAGGCCCGTGCAGCCACTGTGCATTTTGTATGAGGATGCACAGGGGCGGCAGTCGGTGGCGCCGGCGTATATCGACGACCTTTCGCTCAAGGATTCGCTCGACGCGATGCTCAAATCCGGGCCGCTGACCGCTCACGTTTATGTCGGCGAGGCGATCGAAGCCGGGGATGACCGGCGCAAGCTGGCGGCGCGTGCGCAGGAGGCGGTGGGGCAGGCGCTGGATACGATGCGAGGTGAGGCGGCAGCGCTTGCGCATGGAGTGGCGCAGGCGACTTGACGCCAGAAGGCGCGCGCCTGCGCGCTCATGGGTGCGTTAGTCGTTCGTAATAGCGCGACAACTCTCGCAGGGCACCTGCGTGAGAATGCGTTCGCCCGGATCGCCGACGAGATGGATCGCCGAGAGTTGCTCACCCCAGACGCAGCCCGAGTCGAGCCCGACCAGGTTCTTGCGCAGGGTGAGGCCAAGCGCTGCCCAATGGCCGAACACGACGGTGATGTCTTCGGTTTTGCGTCCGGGCACGTCGAACCACGGCATGAAACCCGGCGGCGCGGAGTCGAGGCCGCCGCTGGTTGAGAAGTCCATCACGCCGTCGCTGTCGCAAAAACGCACGCGCGTGAGCGCGCTGCAGGTCACGCGCAGCCGCTCGATACCCTTGAGGTCTTTGGACCAGCGGTTCGGCTGGTTGCCATAGAGGCCGGCAAGCGTTTCCCGCCAGTTGTCGCGGCGCAACGCTTTTTCGAGTTCGTGCGCGAGTTCCATCGTGAGATCGACGTCCCACTGAGGCAATACGCCTGCATGCACCATCAGCATGCCGTTCTCGTAGTGCGCGATCGGGCGGTGGCGCACCCAGTGCAGCAGATCTTCGGCGTCGGGCGCACTCAGGATGTCGTCGATGGTGTCGTCTTTCTTGGCCTTGCGGATCCCTGCCGAAACGGACAGCAGATGCAGGTCGTGATTACCCAGCACCGCCACGCCGCGATTGCCCAGCTCGATCACCTCGCGCAACGTTTCGAGCGACGCGGGACCGCGATTGATCAGGTCGCCCGCGAACCAGAGCGGCGTGTCCGGGGAGGGGGCGGCTTTGGCGAGCAGTTCGCGAAATGGTGAGAGGCAACCCTGGAGGTCGCCGAAAGCGAGAGGGGGTGGATGCGACGCTTGCTCTTTCATTCGGTTGATGGCTTGCGGTGTACGGCGTGGCGCGAGGCAATGACGGTATCACAAGATGAGTGCTGTCGCGTGACGCTGCGGAAACCGGGTGATGCATGGCGGATGAACGATTCGACCCCGGCATGGCACGAAAAATGCCAAACGAATTTGTCAAGCTGTTTCAAGATGTTAGGGGGGTGGCGTTCGTGCACGGTATCCTTATAATTCTCTATCGATAAAATTAGAACCAGAATCTGCGGGGGTAGTAAGGCTGAATCAGCTGGATCGGGCGCTTCTCCCGCACGAAAGCTATTTCTACAGTTAGCTTTCAGGTCGTCTGGTGCAAAGATTGACGCCAGAATTGCTTCCGCACTCGCGCAATAAAAGGAGTTCCATGATTCTGGTTACGGGCGGTGCCGGCTTTATCGGCGCCAACTTTGTGCTTGACTGGCTGAGTCAATCGGACGAAGCCGTATTGAATGTCGACAAGCTCACGTACGCGGGCAATCTCGGGACGCTGAAATCGTTGCGGGACGATGCGAAGCACGTATTTGCGCGCGTGGATATTTGCGACCGCGCGGCGCTTGACGCGCTCTTCGCCCAGCACAAGCCGCGCGCCGTGCTGCACTTCGCGGCCGAAAGCCACGTTGATCGCTCGATTCACGGTCCGGCCGATTTTGTTCAGACCAATGTCGTCGGCACCTTCACGCTGCTCGAAGCGGCGCGTCAGTACTGGAGCGACCTGCCCGCCGCCGAAAAGGCCGCGTTTCGTTTCCTGCATGTCTCCACGGACGAAGTGTTCGGCTCGCTTTCGGCAACCGACCCGCAATTCTCCGAGACCACCCCGTACGCGCCCAACAGCCCGTACTCGGCAACCAAGGCGGGTTCGGACCATCTCGTGCGCGCCTACCATCACACGTATGGCTTGCCCACGCTGACGACGAATTGTTCCAACAATTACGGCCCTTACCAGTTTCCGGAAAAACTGATTCCGCTGATGATTGCCAATGCGATCGCCGGCAAGCCGCTCCCGGTATATGGCGACGGCCAGAACGTGCGCGACTGGCTCTACGTGAATGACCATTGCAGCGCGATCCGCGAAGTGCTCGCCCGCGGCAAGGTTGGCGAGACCTATAACATCGGCGGTTGGAACGAGAAGAAGAATCTCGAAGTCGTGCACACCCTGTGCGACCTGCTTGACGAGCTGCGCCCGAAGGCGACCGGCTCGTATCGCGACCAGATTGCCTATGTGACGGATCGTCCGGGCCACGATCGCCGTTACGCGATCGACGCGGGCAAGCTCGAGCGCGAACTCGGCTGGAAGCCCGCCGAGACGTTCGAAACCGGGCTCGCGAAGACAGTCGGCTGGTACCTCGACAATCAGGGTTGGGTCGACGAAGTGGTATCGGGCGACTACCGCAAGTGGGTCGAGACGAATTACGCGAAGCGCGGGTGAGGAACAAGGCGATGGCACGTAAAGGCATCATTCTCGCGGGCGGCTCCGGAACGCGGCTGTATCCGATCACGCACGTCGTGTCGAAACAGCTGCTGCCGGTGTACGACAAACCGATGATCTACTACCCGCTCTCGACGATGATGATGGCGGGCATTCGTGACGTGCTGATCATCTCGACGCCGCAGGACACGCCGCGCTTCGAGGCGATGCTCGGTGACGGCAGCCAGTGGGGGATGAATATCCAGTACGCGGTGCAGCCGTCGCCCGACGGACTCGCGCAGGCGTTCATCATAGGCAAGGAATTTATCGGTAACGAGCCGTCGGCGCTGATTCTTGGCGACAACATTTTCTACGGACACGATCTCGCAAAGCAGCTCGAGCATGCTAATGCGCAAGAGGCCGGTGCAACCGTGTTCGCCTATCACGTGCACGATCCCGAGCGCTATGGCGTGGTCGAATTCGATCAGTCGTTCCGTGCGGTGTCGATCGAAGAGAAGCCCGCGAAGCCGCGTTCGAACTATGCGGTCACGGGGCTGTACTTCTACGACAACCGCGTGTGCGATATCGCGTCCGACATCAAGCCATCGGCGCGCGGCGAGCTGGAAATCACCGATGTGAATTCGCGCTATCTTGCGGACGGCGCCCTCAGCGTTGAGATCATGGGTCGTGGATATGCGTGGCTCGATACCGGTACGCACGATTCGCTGATCGAGGCGGCGACCTTCATTGCGACGCTGCAGAAGCGCCAGGGTCTCGTGGTCGCGTGTCCCGAGGAGATCGCGTATCGCAAGCAGTGGATCGATGCGGAACAGGTGTTGAAGCTTGCAAAGCCGCTGGCGAAGAACAGCTACGGGCAGTACCTCCAGAACATACTCATCAATCAGGTTGCATGGCTATCCAGGTAACGGCGACGGCACTGCCCGAAGTCAAGATCATTGAGCCCAAGGTGTTTGGTGACGCGCGCGGGTTCTTCTACGAGAGCTTCAACGCGCGCGAGTTTGCCGAGCACGTGGAGCAGGGCATCGAATTCGTGCAGGACAACCACTCGCGCTCGTCGCGGGGGGTGCTGCGCGGGCTGCACTATCAGATCGAGCATGCGCAGGGGAAGCTCGTGCGTGTGGTGGAGGGCGAAGTGTTCGACGTCGTGGTCGACGTCCGCAAAAGCTCGCCGCGTTTTGGCAAGTGGGTTGGCGCGCATCTGTCGGTCGACAATCATCGCCAGCTGTGGGTGCCGCCGGGTTTTGCGCATGGCTTTGTTGTGTTGTCGGAGTCCGCGCAGTTCCTGTACAAGACGACCGACTACTGGTACCCGGAGCACGAGCGCAGCATCATCTGGAACGATGCGGATATCGGCATCGAATGGCCGCTAGAGGGCGAGCCGCTGCTGGCGGCGAAGGACGCGGCCGGCGTGCGTCTGGCCGAAGCCGAACTCTACGCTTGAGGCGGGTATGAGTCGGGAAATGACGATCCTCGTGACGGGCGTGAACGGCCAGGTTGGATTCGAGTTGCTACGGTCGCTGCAGGGGCTTGGCCGCGTGGTGCCGTGCGACAGGTCGACGCTAAATCTCTCCGATCTCGAGCGTGTGCGGGATTTCGTGCGAGACCTGAAGCCGTCGCTGATTGTGAATCCCGCTGCGTATACGGCGGTGGACAAGGCCGAGACCGATATCGAGGCTGCGCGACGCTTGAATGTCGACGTGCCGCGCGTATTCGCGGAAGAGGCTGCGCGTGCCGGTGGCGCGCTCATCCACTATTCGACCGACTATGTGTATGACGGTGCGAAATCGAGCGTGTACGTGGAAACCGACGCAACGAATCCTCAGAACGTGTATGGGGAAACGAAGCTCGAAGGCGAACGCGCGATTGCGGCGACGGGATGCGCGCACCTGGTCCTGCGAACGAGTTGGGTGTACGGCCGGCGCGGTAAGAATTTCTTGCAGACGATGCTGAAGCTGGGCGGCGAGCGGAAAGAATTGCGAGTCGTTGCGGACCAGATCGGCGCGCCGACCTGGGCGAAGACGATTGCGGCTGCGACGTCGCACATCGTCGCGCAAGGTGCAGCGGCAGACGACATCGACTGGTGGGTGCGTCGTTCCGGCGTCTACCATCTGACGTCGGCCGGAGCGACGTCGTGGCACGGCTTTGCAGAAGCGATGTTCGCGGCTGCGATGGGCGTCGAAGCGCCGACGGTCTTGCCGATTCCTGCGAGCGACTATCCGACGCCTGCGAAGCGGCCGGCCAATTCGAGGATGTCGCTGAACAAGCTGACCGAGGTGTTCGGTTTGCGGATGCCGGATTGGCACGATGCGCTGCGGCTGTGTTTGGCTGAGTAGATCAGACAGCAGTTTGAGAAGGTTGCGCTCTCAACCTTGAAGTTTCATCAAGATGATTAACTGAATGACGGATCCTGTTTATTACCTCCATATCCCGAAAACGGGGGGAACTTCGCTTACCTCTTTTCTGGATGATCAGTTCGATCCGGAAGAGATCTGTCCGGGGCAATTGCTTCCGGATCTGTTCGCCCTCCCATTGGAATCGATGGAGCGGTACAGGTTGTTTCGCGGGCATCTCTGGCATGGACTGGACGCATACGTTGGGCGAAGCCTGACCTATATCACGATGCTGCGCGATCCGGTCCAGCGTACCGTTTCGTGGTATTTGCACGCGAAGCGCGACGCAAATGCATACCGGCACCAGCAAATGAAAAGTGAACGATGGTCGCTGCTGGATTTCGTTCGGGATGCGGAAACGAACTGGGATACCGTCAATACGCAGACGTTATTTCTGGCGGCCGATTTCGACTATCAAAAGTTGGCTCGCGATCCGGTCGGGTACGGACAAGCGGCCGTCAAGAAGTATGCGGCGCGCGGACACGACCGGGAATTGCTGGGCCTCGCCAAAAAACGGCTTGAATCGTTTGCGTTTTTCGGCATCACTGAGCGAATGCGCGACTCAATGAGTCTGCTTGCACACAAACTTGGATTTTTTCCGAACTTCTCGGTACCCAGATTGAATACCTCGTCGAATCGATCGGGAATTGACGAGTTGTCTGCGGAGGAAGTCGCGGCGATTCGCGAACTGACTGTGCTTGATCAGGAATTGTATGTTTGGGCTTGCCAGCTCTTCGAGGAGCGCATGGGCGAGATGATGAGTTCGCTGTTGATGGAGAGCTATCGACGGGCGGAAACATTGGTCAAGAAGTCCTGGCACGAGCCCATTGCCGAGCAAGCTCGAACCCACTTTGGAGTGACCGTGCTCTCTGCACCTTCGTGCGTGGCTGCGGATGAGCAGTTCCTCGTGCAGGTCGGGTTGCGCAATCAGTCCCGATACCAGATTGCCAGTCGCGCGCCGAATCCGGTGCATGTCTCGTATCACTGGCTTGACGCTAAGCGCTCGCAGGCCGTGGTGTTCGACGGCGAGCGAACCAGGCTGCATGCGTCTTTGATGCCGGACGAGCAAAGGGAAATGCAGGCGCTCATCGTGGCGCCATCCATCGCCGGGAAGTACGTTCTGCGGTTGACCCTCGTTCAGGAGGGCATCGCCTGGCTCGACGACGGCGATTCAAGCGCCTTTGGCGAGGTCGAAGTAACCGTCAGGTAAGGTTTTTGCTTTCAGGTGTGACAGGTCCCTGTCGATTGGGCTTCATTGGGGGGCGATCATTACCTTGTGTTACGGACGACAGTACTTCGCCGGATATAATCCTTGCCCGGCCCGGTTTGGCTTGTTAAGCCGACACTACTTTGGCGGTTCATCAATACCAATACAAGTGGCGGAGGGTTTCCTTCGCCAGCGGATACTGAATCTGGAGTGAATGTGATGTTAATCCCCGTCATCCTGTCCGGTGGTGCTGGCACCCGACTTTGGCCGGTTTCCCGTGAAGGGCACCCCAAGCCGTTCATGAAGCTCGCCGACGGCGAGAGCCTGCTCCTGAAGACATACTGTCGGGCGGCGGCGGTCGCCGGGAACGGTGCGCCTACGCAGTGCGGAGAGATCTTGACGGTCACGAACCGCGACTACTACTTCATGAGCAAGGACGAGTTTGCTTGCGCGAAGCTTGGCGAAACTCAGTCCGGCGCGTTCATGCTCGAGCCGATGGGCCGCAATACGGCGCCTGCCGTGGCCATGGCAGCGCGCTACGTGGCGGAAAAGTACGGGCGCGATGCTCTGATGCTGGTGCTCGCCGCCGATCACCTGGTTCAGGACCAGGCGGGTTTTGCCGCGGCCGTTGCGAGTGCGGTCGAATTGGCGAAGCGCGACAAGCTGGTGACGTTTGGTATCGTTCCGACGAGCCCGGACACCGGTTTCGGCTATATCGAGGCGGGAGAGAAAATCGGCGACGGTCGCACGGCGCTACGCTTCGTCGAAAAGCCGGACGCGGTGAAGGCTGCCGAATACGTTGCAACGGGCAACTACTTGTGGAATTCGGGCATGTTCTGTTTCAAGGCCGGGGTGATCCTCGACGAGATGAAACGCCATGCCCCCGATGTCGCGGCAGCCACCGAGTCGTGCTGGGCGTCGTTGCACGCCGACAAGTCGGCAGGGCAAATGCTCGAGATTCCTGCCGAGACGTTCGAGAAGATGCCCGATATTTCGATCGACTACGCGGTGATGGAGCGCTCGTCGAACGTGGCCGTGGTGCCGTCCACCTTCGGTTGGAGCGACATCGGCTCGTGGGGTGCGATTCGCGATCTGGTCGCCCCGGACCAGGACAGCAACCGTGCTGTCGGCGATGCAATCTTTGTCGATAGCCACAACACCTACGTGCAAAGCCCGGACCGCCTGGTGGCGGCGGTGGGTGTGGCCGACCTGATGATCATCGATACGCCGGATGCCTTGCTGGTTGCGCATCCCGATCGCGCGCAGGATGTGAAGCAAGTGGTGGCCTGCTTAAAGAAGCAGAATCACGATGCCTACAAGCTGCATCGGACCGTTAGCCGTCCGTGGGGTACCTACACGGTCCTGGAAGAGGGGCCCCGCTTCAAGATCAAGCGTATCGAGGTCAAGCCGGGCGCCAGCCTCAGTCTACAAATGCATCATCACCGCAGCGAGCATTGGATCGTCGTTTGCGGGATGGCCAAGGTCGTCAACGGCGACAAGGAAATCTTCGTTGGCACCAACGAGTCCACGTACATCCCTGCTGGCCACAAGCATCGCCTCGAAAATCCGGGCGTGCTGGATCTCGTGATGATCGAGGTGCAGAGCGGCGAATATTTGGGAGAAGACGACATCGTCCGCTTCCAGGACGTTTACGGGCGGGCGTGATGTTAGGGATGTTGAGAGTTCTTTGGGCCTATCGCGGTTTCATTCTGGGAAGCGTCAAGCGGGAATTCCAGTCCAAGTACCGCAATTCTTTGCTCGGCGCGGCTTGGACCGTGCTCAATCCGCTTGCGATGATCATCGTCTACACGGTGATCTTTTCGCGAGTCATGCATGCTCGCTTGCCTGGGGTGGATAGCACCTTTGCCTATAGCATCCACTTGTGTGCCGGTGTGTTGCCGTGGGGCATGTTTGTCGAAATTATCAGCAATGGTCAGAACACATTCATCAATAATGCGAACTTGCTCAAAAAGCTGAGCTTCCCACGGTTGTGTCTGCCGACCATCGTGGTGATCAATGCGCTGGTCAATTTCGCGATTGTGTTTGGGTTGTTCACGGTGTTCCTGCTGATGTCGGGCAACTTCCCTGGCGTGCCCTATCTTGCCGTCGTTCCAGTGTTGACTCTGATGACGTTGTTTGCCATCGGTTTGGGGATCACGCTTGGGGTGTTGAACGTGTTTTTTCGCGATGTCGGACAGTTCTTCGGGATCGTGCTGAATTTCTGGTTCTGGCTGACGCCTGTCGTATATGCGGCCGACATTTTGTCCAAACCTGTACAGGCTGCGTTGCGCTTTAACCCGATGGCGCCCGTGATCGAAGCCTTCCAGGTCGTGATGGTGCAACACATCTGGCCGGATTGGTCGACGCTTTTGTTTCCGTTTGTATTGAGCATCGGACTTTGTCTCGTCGGCTTCAGCTTGTTCCGCAGGCATGCGGGTGAAATGGTGGATGAACTCTGATGGGCACCATAACCGTTACTAATCTGGGCAAGGCATACAAACAGTATCCAACGCGGTGGTCGCGTCTTATTGAGTGGTTGGATCCGCGCCGCAAGCCTCGTCACACGCTGCACTGGGTGCAGCGTGACGTGAATTTCTCGGTTCGCGCCGGCGAGGCGCTAGGGATCATCGGTATCAATGGTGCTGGCAAGAGCACTTTGCTGAAAATGATTGTCGGCACCACGCAACCGAGCGTCGGCAGTGTGACCATGACTGGTCGTGTCGCCGCACTGCTGGAGTTGGGGATGGGCTTTCATCCGGACTTCACAGGGCGTCAGAACGTCATGATGGCCGGGCAACTTCTCGGTTACAGCGTCGACGAGATTGTCGCGTTGATGCCGGAAATCGAGGCGTTCGCCGAAATCGGCGAATACATTGACCAACCGGTGCGCGTGTATTCGAGCGGAATGCAGGTGCGTCTCGCGTTCAGTGTCGCTACGGCGCGCCGTCCCGACATCCTGATCGTCGACGAGGCGCTTTCGGTCGGCGACGCGTATTTCCAGCACAAGAGCTTCGATCGGATTCGGGAGTTTCGCAAGCAGGGCACGACGCTGTTGATCGTCGCTCACGACAAGGCAGCGATTCAGGCCATCTGCGACCGTGCGATCCTACTGAATGCGGGGCGGCTGGAGATGGAGGGGCCACCTGAGGCGGTCATGGATTACTACAACGCGATGCTGGCTGAGCGTAAGAATCATGAGGTCAAGCAGGAGAAGCTCGATGACGGAACGGTGCAAACCGTCTCGGGAACGGGTGAAGCCGTGATCGAGGAGGTCGCGCTGCTGGACGTTTCTGGGCAACCCATCGAGGTCGCCGGAGTCGGGCAACCGGTCGCGTTGCGAGTCAAGGTCAAATGCGTACATGCGATACCCGAGTTGGTGGTCGGGTACATGATCAAGGATCGGCTGGGGCAGACTGTGTTCGGAACGAACACCTATAACTTAAAGCAGGTGTTGTTTGACTTGGCGGCTGGCCAGTCGCTAGAGCTGAATTTTGAATTCATGGCCAATCTTGGCGTGGGGAGTTATTCGGTCGCTGTGGCGCTGCATACCGGGAGTGCCCATCTCGCCAATAACTATCAATGGCGCGATCGCGCGTTGATGTTCGACGTCGCCAACGTGAAGATGGACGAGTTCATCGGAGTGGCCTGGCTGCAGACGACAGTGAGGAGCGTGTTGTAGTGGATAGTTTCTATCGAGCGTTTGAAGATCGGTACCGAGGCTCGCGCGAGCTGATCAAAAGTCGTCTGGCGCAATACGCGCCGTTCTTCCAGCCGCTGGCGACGCTGTATCCCGGGGCGAAAACCTTCGACTTGGGTTGCGGCCGTGGCGAGTGGCTGGAACTCATGAGCGAAGCCGGCTTTGACTCGACCGGCGCGGATCTGGATGCAGACATGCTGGAAGCCTGTCGTGAGCGCAATCTGCCCGCGATTCAGGCCGATGCGATCGAGCATCTTGCATCGCTCGAATCGAATAGTTGCGCGTTGATCTCGGCGTTCCATGTCGTCGAGCATATCAGCTTCGAGCAATTGCAGTCTGTCGTTTCGGAGGCGTCGCGAGTATTGCGGCCTGGTGGTTTGCTGATTTTCGAGACACCGAATCCGGAAAACATCGGCGTCGCGACCAACGACTTCTATCATGACCCCACGCATCAAAAGCCGATTCCGTCCCTGCTGTTGTCTTTCGTAGTCGAGCATGGTGGATTCGACACGGTAAAGACGGTCCGGTTGCAGGAGTCGCCAGCGTTGCGAAGTCCTGATCATGCGGTGCGCCTGCTGGACGTGATTCGCGGCGTGAGTCCCGACTATGCCGTCATCGCGCAAAAGGCTGCCGATCCGGATATCAAGGAGAGATTTGCGCAGGCCTTTGCGACTGATTATGGTTTGTCGCTGGGGCAGTTGGCCGACCGTTATGAAGCGCGAACTGATTCTGCGCGGCTCCTGATGGAAAAAATCGAAGCACGTATCCAGCGGATGGATGAACGGTTGCAACTGGTCGAAGTGGAGGAACGGCAGGTCGCCGAGGGGCGGCTTCAGATCGTGGAGGAACGGCATCGGCATGCCGAAGTGGAGCAACGGCAGGTCGCCGAGGGGCGGCTTCAGCTCGTGGAGGAACGGCATCGGCATGTCGAAGTGGAGCAACGGCAGGAAGCCGAGGCGCGGCTTCAGCTCGCGGAGGAACGGCATCTGCATGCCGAGGAACTGCGCCAGCGCGCAGAGAGCCAGCTTCGCGACGCGGAGGCTCGGGCTCAGCATGCCGAAGCGCAGGCACAGCAGGCGAATGCGCTGTTGCATGCCGTGCAGCACAGCACGTCCTGGCGTGTGTCGGCACCGGTGCGTATCGTTGGCGCTCCGCTTCGAAGATTAACCTCTGCAATCAGCGAACGCAGATTGCTATCAGGGACCAAGAGGCGCATCAAGACCGTACTGAGCGCCGGGGCGATTACGTTGACGAAGCGGCCGGCATTGAAGCGTGTTGCACTCAGGCTCGTGAAGCTGAGTCCAACGTTGGATCGTCGATTGCGCACTATCGTGACATCGTCGGCGGGCAACGCCGTCAGTTCCTCTCAGTCTCAACGAGAATTGTCGCAATCGGCGCGTGAAGTGCTCGAGGAGCTCCGGGCCACCGTTCGTGCTTCTGAATCTCGGTGATGATGCTCATAACCGATCAGATATAAGTGCTCGAATACCTAAGATTCAAGTGGCGATATTTGTTCCCGATGGCGATGTTCCGGCATTGCCCTCAGGGGCAAATAGAACCTCAGCGCTTGAGCGGTGTGCCAGCGACAATGCTACGTGTTGCTTTGGAAACTACATCCTCTATGCGTTCCCGGGCCGTGACGGAGTCGCGGGTGTCGATTGCTCAAGTAAAGTAGGATAAGTATGCGAATCGTTATTGACATGCAGGGAGCGCAAACGGAGAGTCGCTTCCGGGGCATCGGGCGCTATACCCTTTCTTTGGCGCTTGCCATTGCCCGCAATGCGGGACACCATGAAATCTACTTGGCTCTCAGCGGACTTTTCCCTGAATCTATTGAGCCGATACGCCAAGCATTTCGAGGGCTGCTGCCACAAGAGCGGATCCGCGTATGGCAGTCGCCGGGGCCGATGCGTTGGACTGAGGCGGGAAATGCGTCGCGTCGCGCCATCGCCGAACGGGTGCGAGAGGCTTTTCTGGAGACGCTCGATCCCGATATCGTGCTTGTCACCAGTCTGTTCGAGGGGTTGGGAGACGATGCAGTCGTCAGCATCGGCGCATTGGGCGAACCGCTGCCGACCGCGGTCATACTTTACGACCTAATTCCGCTGATCAACCCGGACGAGCATTTCCGCAAGAATCCTATTTATCGTGGCTATTACGCTGATCGCATTGAAAACCTGAAGCGGGCGCGTCATCTTCTTGCCATCTCGGAAAGTGCCCGGCAGGAAGCGTTGGGAGCATTACCCTTTTCGCCCGAGACGGTGACCAATGTGTCGGGTGCTTGCGATGAAATGTTTACCCGGATCGTGCCCGATGCAGATCGGTTGGCGGCTCTGAAGAAGCGTCTGGGGATGACCAAGCCTTTCATCATGTACACGGGGGGAGCCGATGCTCGCAAGAATCTCCCGCGTTTGATCGAAGCATTCGCGCAACTGCCTGATGCCTCGCGTCAACGCCACCAGTTGCTGTTCGTTGGCCGAATGCCGCTTCCGGAATTGAGCGTGCTTCGCACGCATGCACAACGCGCCGGCCTCCACGCTGACGACCTGTTGTTCAGCGATTTCATCGATGATGAAGATTTGCTGGCTTTGTTCAGTACCTGCAGTCTTTTTGTCTTCCCTTCTCTGCACGAAGGTTTCGGCATGCCGCCGCTGGAAGCGATGGCATGTGGCGCTGTGGTGATCGCGGCCGACAGTACAAGCCTTCCGGAAGTCATGGGCAGCGCCGAGGCACTGTTCGATCCGCTGTCGGTTTCATCCATGAGCGCCAAGATGCATCAGGCGCTGACTGACGACGGCCTGCGTGACCGACTACTGGAGAACGCCAGGATTCAGGCGAAGGCCTTCTCGTGGGATCGCAGTGCCAAACTCGCATTGCAGGCCATGGCGACCTTCGAGCGAACTGGTGAGCCCCGGACTGCGCAAGCCGTGACCTTCGAGCGCACGACACTCTTCGAGCCGCGAATCAAAAGGATCCTGCTGCTCAAACTGGATCACATGGGTGATCTGTTGCTGGCCGTGCCGGCTATTTCTCGGCTCCGTGCGCGATACCCGAAGGCCAGTATCGATATTGTAGTGGGTAGTTGGAATCAGGCGTTGGCCCAAAGTCTGCCATTCTTTGACCGGGTGTTGACGCTGGACTACTTCAAGCGCAAATCGTCGTTGCAGGCAGAACTGCATGATGGTTCGTTAGCTGAATTTCTGAGGCATTTGGGTTCCTACGACCTGGCTATCGATTTGAGGCGCCAGCCCAATACACGATTCGTTCTGGCGCAAGTTGATGCTGGACTCAAGGTTGGCTATGGCAGCCTCAATCCAACCATCGATGCCACGCTCGACATCTTGCTGCCCACGTATCCGGATGTGCCATTTGCGGAAACACCATTGAATCGCATCTCGATTAGTGAGCAGATGTTGGCCCTTATCGATGCGCTTCCGGCTCACCCCTCTGACTATGTGGTGTTGCCACCACTCGTAACTCCTTTGCAAGAGCATGCTCGCGCAGTCGCTCTGTTTCCTTACGCCGGCGGGGATGTCAAGGAATGGCCCGTTGCGCGATTCCACGAATTAGCCCGCCGACTGGCTGCGGACGCCGCGGTGGAATTCGTCAGTGTTTTCTTTGCCAGCGTCGCCGAGGCTCAGCGTTTCAGCTTCGATGGCCTTGAGAAAGTGGTGGTTCATGCCGGGCTCAGCATCCCCGAACTCATGCAGCGTCTCGCTGGCCACCAGCTATGTGTCGCCAACAATTCTGGTGGTGCGCACATGGCGGCCTATCTGGGCGTGACGGCGCTGGGCGTCTATGGCGGCCTGGAAACAGCGCGCGAATGGGCGCCGGTGTTCGGCGACAGCTATGTCCTGCACCGCGATGCAGCCTGCTCACCCTGCCACATCGCTGCGCGAGGCGACTGTCCACACAAGTTCTTTTGCCTCGATGACATCTCCGTGGAGGACGTGTATGTTCGTTGCCGCGAACTGCTTGTTCGGAATGGTGCCGCGCTTCCGGTGGCAGAGTCACGTCCGAGTATCCAGTCAACGCGCAAAAAGCTGTTTCAGGCACTCGCACCCTTGGTACGTCAATGCAACGACGACGAATTGAGCCAAGTGGCGCAGGCTATAGCGCTCAGTTTGCCTAAGCGAACGCGTCGTGCACTGTTTGTCGATGTGTCGGTGCTTGTTCAACATGACGCCCGGACAGGGATCCAACGCGTCGTGCGGAGCATTCTGAGCGAGTTGCTAAGAAACTCACCGAAGGATTTCGAGGTGTGGCCGGTCTTTGCAACGCATGATCGAACGGGCTACTTTTATGCAAGACGTTTGCGTTCGCAATTCATGGGTCAGAATGATGCCGGTACCGTGGAGGAGGATCCCATTGATTTCCAGACAGGTGATGTCTTTTTGGGGCTAGATCTATACCCAGCTGTCGTACCGGTTCAAGAAGCGTTCTTTGATGAAATGCATCGCCATGGTGTTCGTATCCTGTTTGTGGTGTACGACCTCTTATGCGTGCAAATGCCTAACTACTTCTCGCCCGGGAGCATGGAGCTGTTCGAGCAATGGCTGAATACGATCTCCCGTTATGATGGGGTTGTTTGTGGTTCCCGGACGGTGGCGCACGAATTCACGCAATGGCTGCAGGAGCACCATCCTCAGCGCGAAGAGGCACTTGAAGTTGGTTGGTTCCACTACGGGGCGGATGTACAGAACTCGCGACCGAGCTCGGGCATGCCCAGCGACGGGCCTCGTATACTCAGGGCACTACGCGCAGCGCCCAGCTTTTTGATGGTGGGGACGGTTGAGCCGCGTAAAGGACATGCCCAGGCGCTGGCGGCTTTTGAGCAGCTTTGGCAAGAGGGTGCTGCAATTAATCTGGTTGTCGTCGGCAAATCCGGGTGGCTGATGGAAAAGCTGGTCGAGCGTCTGCAAGCTCATCCCGAGCTTGGAAGACGGCTATTCTGGCTGGAGAGCATTAGCGATGAATACTTGGAGCAAGTCTATGCGGCTTGTTG
The DNA here is from genome assembly GCF_000519185.1 of Paraburkholderia nodosa DSM 21604. Taxonomy (GTDB): domain Bacteria; phylum Pseudomonadota; class Gammaproteobacteria; order Burkholderiales; family Burkholderiaceae; genus Paraburkholderia; species Paraburkholderia nodosa. The sequence continues at coordinate 541,814 of NZ_JAFA01000001.1, forward strand.
TTGTTTGCTTGCGGCCTCGGAGGGCGAGGGCTTCGGGTTGCCGCTGATTGAGGCTAGTCGCAAGCATCTGCCCATACTGGCTCGCGATTTGCCAGTGTTCCGTGAGGTGGCGCTGAGCCACGCTCACTATTTCAGCGCCTGCAGTGGTGAAGAATTGGCGGAAGCCGTGACACACTGGCTCACGCTGTATCGACAAGGCACGCATCCGAAATCCGAAGGAATGCACACACTGACCTGGCAGGACGCTGCCCAGCAGTTGCTGGACAACGTATTGCCGACGCGTCAGGTCACCAAAGCCGTTACGGGCACGGAAATATCCGTCGAGACTCAATGACATCGCCGTCAACCATCTGATAAAAATTTTGCAAGAGAGTTATGGACTTAAGATGAATTCTCAAAGTATGAAAGTTTCCATTATTACCGGCATCACAGGCCAAGACGGTGCCTATCTCGCCCAGATCCTGCTAGAGAAGGGCTATAAGGTCTATGGCACCTATCGCCGCTCCAGCTCGGTGAACTTCTGGCGTATCGAAGAACTCGGCATCGCCAAGCACCCGAACCTGCATCTAGTCGAATACGATCTGACCGATCTGTCGGCGAGCATCCGCCTGCTACAGACGACCGGCGCGACCGAGGTCTACAACCTCGCCGCGCAAAGTTTCGTCGGTGTGTCCTTTGACCAACCGGCAACCACGGCGGAGATCACCGGCATCGGCCCGTTGAATCTGCTCGAGGCCATCCGCATCGTCAACCCTAAGATCCGCTTTTACCAAGCGAGCACGTCCGAAATGTTCGGCAAGGTGCAGGCTATTCCGCAGATCGAGTCGACGCCGTTCTATCCGCGCAGCCCCTACGGCGTCGCGAAGCTCTACGCACATTGGATCACGGTGAACTATCGCGAGAGCTACGACATCTTCGGTTGCAGCGGCATCCTCTTCAATCACGAATCGCCCCTCCGTGGCCGCGAGTTCGTGACGCGCAAGATCACCGACTCCGTCGCCAAGATTAAGCTCGGCCAACTCGACGTACTCGAACTGGGCAATATCGACGCGAAGCGTGATTGGGGTTTCGCGAAGGAATACGTCGAAGGCATGTGGCGCATGTTGCAGGCCGATGAGCCGGATACCTACGTTCTGGGCACGAATCGTACCGAGACCGTACGCGATTTCGTGCGCATGGCATTCAAGGCAACCGGAGTCGACCTCGAGTTCAAGGGGCGTGACGAGAATGAGACCGCCGTCGACGTTGCGACCGGCAAGACGCTCGTCAGGATCAACCCGAAGTTCTATCGTCCGGCCGAAGTGGATCTGCTGATCGGCAATCCGGAGAAGGCAAAGAAGCAACTGGGCTGGGAGCCGAAGACCACGCTCGAGCAGCTGTGCGCAATGATGGTCGAGGCCGACCTGCGCCGCAATGAGCGCGGCTTTTCGTTCTGATGCACAGTGGGCGCCAGTGATGGGGCTTGCCGGCTGCGTGAACCGCGTTTTCACGTAGTTGTTTGCTGCAGTGGGTGAGCCCGCTGTCGGGCCGCTCAGAAAAATAATGCGGGAAGACACACCGCGCTGGATGTACAACGAGGGGCATGGGTGAAGGTTGGTTTTGGTACGACGGCATTGGCCCGTAACATTGCGCACTGCGGGGTGGACGGCATTGGCTCGTACACCCGGGAGCTGGGGCGAGCCCTGCTTGCCGGCGGCGGGGTCGATCTCGTCCCCGTCGGCTTTCGTGCGTTCGTCGGCGAAGACGTGATGCCGGGCGCCCGGCCGCCCGTCAATCTCGGCCGCCACGCGGTCATGGCGACGCTGGGTGCCGTGAGCCCGTGGAAGTGCGTGGCCGAGGAGGAGCTTGTGACGCAGCACGTGGACGTGTTCCATGCGACCGATCACCTGATTCCAAAGCTCTCTGCGATACCCGTCATCGCGACCTTGATGGATGCGATTGTATTGTCGAATCCCGAGTGGACAACCGTGAAGCTGGCTGCGTTACGTCGTTGGCTCTTGCGGCGCTCGGGCACATGGGCGGATCATGTGATCACGATTTCGGAGTATTCGAAACGCTCGATTGTGGAACATTTCGGTATCTCGGCTGAACGCATTTCCGTCGTTCCCTTGGGTGTGCACCCGCGGTTTTTTGAACAGATCGACCAGACGGCCCGTGACGAGGTGCTGAAGCGGTTGGGCCTGCCGGAGCGGTTCTTTCTGTGTGTGGGGACCTTGCAGCCGCGGAAGAATCTCGATCGGGTCATGGATGCGCACTCCAGTCTGCCGCCCGGGTTGCGCCGAGAGTTTCCATTGGTCGTCGTAGGAATGGCTGGGTGGGGGTGTGAAAGCCTTGTCGCCCGGCTGCGCGCAAGCGAAACCGAAGGCAGTGCCCGCTGGTTGCAGTATTTGCCGGATTTCGACGTGCGTGTCCTGATGCAATCGGCCAGTGCGCTGGTGTTCACGTCGCTTGGCGAGGGTTTCGGACTGCCGGTTGTGGAGGCGTTCGCGTCGCGTCTTCTGGTCATCGCGTCCAATACAACCTCCGTTCCCGAAGTGGCGGCAGATGCCGCCATTCTGGTTGATCCCTACAGCGCAGGTGAAATTGCCGATGCCATGCGCCTCGTGATCGCGGGTCCTCGCGAAGCGGACGTGATCCGCGAGGCTGGGTTGGCGAGAGCGCGAGCGTTCACCTGGCAGGCGTGCGCCGAGAAGACCGTGGCAGTTTATCAATCTGTCCTGGATGGTTCATGTCGCTCCTGACTCAATCTGCCTCGGGGCAATGCAGCGTGACGTTGGGGGTAGATGTCACCTGGATGGTTGGCAACTACCGTGGCATGGGACGATTCGCGCGTCAGCTCATCGAGCCGGTGAGTGCGTCGGTGCTGGGTCTCGCGCCAAGCGGCGTGACCACCACGGATTGGCCATGCGTTAGTGATGGCCGCGGCTTCTTTCCATGGTGGGAGCAGGTCGAGCTGCCCCGCCTGTGCGAAGCGCAGAAGCTGGATTACCTGTTGTGTCCGTACAACACTGGACCATTGCGATCAACGGGCCGGACCCGCCTGATCTCGGTCATATATGACCTGATCTATCTGCAACCCTGGCGGGTGCTGCCTCCGTCGAGATCCCTGTATCAAACGTTCGGGCGGGTGTACCGGCGGCAGGTGGTGCCCCGGCTGGCTCGCCGCGCCGACGTCGTGCTGACTGTATCCCGCTTTACCCAGCGGGAACTGGTTGAGCAGTTCGGACTGTCGGAAGAGGATGTGCACCTCATTCCGTGTTCGATTCCGGATGACTGGTTCGCTCGTCCACTCAGTGAGGCAGCTCGCCAACCCTACCTGTTTACCGTGGCGGGCGAAGTGCCCAGCAAGAACGTCGATCGCCTCCTGCAAGCGTTCGCGTTGGCGAGGCCGACGCTGGATGACGACATCAGTTTGCGCATTGCCGGGATCAAGTCGGCGCATCACGAATATTTCCTGCGGCGGGCATCTGCACTGGGACTCGCAGGTCATGTCGAGCTGCTCGGGTATGTATCCGACCAGGAGCTGAAGCTGCACTACCGTCAGGCACGGGCATTCATCTTTGCTTCGTTGTTCGAAGGGTTCGGCATACCGCTGTTGGAGGCGATGGCATCGGGTACGCCTGTCGCGTGCAGTAACACGACTTCGATGCCCGAGATCGTTGGTGGGTCCGGTCTGCATTTCGACCCATTTTCGGTTGGCGAGATGGCCGAGCAGATCCGCGGCATATGCAGCGGCGGCGAAACATTCGAGGCGAGGGTCCGCAACGGAGTGGACCGCGCGCGTCTGTTTTCGGAGTCGATCGTCGCCCCGTCGATTCAGGAGTTCTGGGAACGTTTGTCGTGACCACAGATAAGAAAAAGCTGCTGGTGCTGACGCCCAGACTTCCCTACCCGGTGATCGGCGGGGACAAACTGAGGATCTATCACCTCTGCAAGGCGTTGTCGCGCCAATATTCGCTGACGCTGCTGAGCTTGTGCGAGTCGCGCGAAGAGGTGGACTGCGAGCTGCCTGACGACGGCGTATTCGACCGGGTCGAGCGAGTCTTCCTGTCGAAGGCGCGTTCGTACGTCAACACTCTGCTTGCGCTTCCCACGCGGACGCCATTGCAGGTCGCTTACTACCGGAGTCGGGCATTTGCCGCGGCAGTTGCACGGTTGATGCCTTCGCATGACGGCGCACTCGTCCATCTGGTGCGCTGCGCTGAGTATGTGCGCAAGTCGGACAAGCCGCGGGTTCTCGAAATGACCGACGCGATCTCGCTCAACTACAGTCGGGTCAAGCAGCTCAAGAATGCACGGGGGCTCAAGTCGCGCGTGCTCAGTCTTGAGGCTAAACGCTTGCACGATTACGAGCGCACGATCGTCAACGACTTCGATTTGTCCGTGCTGGTTTCGCAGACGGATAAGGACTATCTGTTTCCTGGCTCGCATGCCAGGAATGTGCTCGTGTGCTCGAACGGAGTCGATCTGTCCGGGTTGCCGTACTCGGTGCGTAGCATGGCGAGCCGCGTGCTGATTTTCATCGGCGACATGCGGACCGTTCAGAACGAGGATATGTGCCACTTCTTCGCGCAAGAGGTGTTGCCGTTGCTGCGCAAGCGCGCGGATTACCGGTTCAGGATCGTGGGTTCGATTTCCCCCGCGCTTGCGGAGCGGTTCAGGGCATACGACGGTGTTGAGGTGACAGGGCGGGTTGCGTCGGTGGCGGACGCCGCGAAGGACGGCGCCATCGGCGTGTGCCCGATGCGAATAGGGGCAGGCGTACAGAACAAGATTCTGGAATACATGGCGCTGGGGTTACCTGTCGTGGCCACTTCGCTGGGTTACGAGGGCTTGGGCGCGAGAAGCGAGCATGACCTTCTAATCGCGGATACGCCGCATGAATTTGCCGAGCGCATTGAGTGGCTTTCGGCCAATGCGGCCGAGGCGGTACAAATGGCGAAGGGAGCGAGAGCATTCGTCGAGCAGCAACACGAATGGGGGCAGATGGTCGCCCCGCTCCTTGGAACGTTGGACCAGTTGCTCGGTTGAGTTCGGGTACGTCAAGTCTTCGCGGTGGAGGCCTTCTTTCCTCTTGCGTAGGGTTTGCTGCGTCCGCACCCGAAATCGAAAGCATCGGGTATGACGGCGTCGAATGTGCCGAGCGAACGGTGCGGTCGACAGCAGATGTCTGACCCGGCGCGACGAGGCATCACAGGAGGCTCGCATGAAAATCCGGCGTCAGTGCGATCGAGTCAGACATTGGGCATAAAAAGCTGGACGGTAAACCCGCTCGGAACCAGCTCAATGGGGCGATGATCGATGCGAGCTATTTCGTGCCGTGTGCGCCGGTATAATCAGCGAGTAACCCTCGGGAATTCGTGGTCTGCTGCGCTCTGATTCTTGCCGCCTGGCTCAAGTCGCGGGATGCTCGCGCCAGACGCGCCGGTCATTCATCAGTGCGCCAAATGCGCCATTCAGGGCCCAACCAGGCCGATCTCTTTGACCGGCCTTGGTGTGTAGCGATGTGCGTTTGCAATCGTGACCGTTGCCAGTGCGATGAGCAGGCGCCGCACAAAGTACTATTACTACTAGGATATGCCGAATACCGATGGGAACGAATACTTTTGAAGCAGCGTTGGCCGGCAAGAAAATTCTTGTGACGGGGCACACCGGTTTCACAGGAAGCTGGGTGTGTCTGTGGTTGCAGATGATCGGCGCGAGGATCTCCGGCTACTCGTTGCCACCGGAAACTTCGCCATCCTTGTTCACAGCGGCAGGTCTCGACAAGGAAATCGCAACGACGCATGCCGATATCGTCGATTACGACCGTCTGCTCGAGGCAGTTTCTTCGTTTGAGCCGGATCTGATCCTGCATCTTGCTGCACAGCCGTTGGTACGCCGTTCCTACCGCGAGCCAGTGAGGACCTTCCTGGTCAATGCACAGGGGACGGTCAACGTGCTGGAGACTGCACGCTCAGTCAAGAGCGTGAAGGGTGTTCTGTGCATTACGACGGACAAGGTCTACAAAAACAACGAGTGGGCCTGGTCATATCGTGAGAACGATCCGCTTGGTGGAAAGGATCCCTATAGCGCGTCGAAAGCGGCAGCGGAAATGGTTATCCAGAGCTACGCGGCATCGTACCCGTGGTCCGAAGGCAAGGGCCCTGCGATCGCGACTGCGCGTGGCGGCAACATCATCGGTGGCGGTGACTGGTCCGAAGATCGTTTGATTCCGGATTTCGTCCGTGCTGTCGTGGGCAACGAAACGCTCACGCTCAGATTTCCGAACGCCACGCGGCCGTGGCAGCACGTGCTTGCACTCGTGCACGGCTATCTCATGATCTTGGCCGGATTGGTGTCTGAGAATCCTGGTAAGGTTGCGCAGGCCTGGAACCTCGGGCCGCACGACGTCACGCAATACCCGGTGCGCGAAGTGCTCGAATTGATGAGCGACTGCTGGCAGCGGCCCCAACTGCAATATTTGAACGATCCGCTTCCTGAGGCGCAAGCATTGGCACTGGACAGTGGCCTCGCGCGGAATCAGTTGGGCTGGCGGCCGGTTTGGGATACGGCGGAATCCGTGCGTCAGACCTCGGCGTGGTATAGCAACTTCTACGCGAATCCCGCTGCGGCTCGTGCAATTACGGAAGACCAGATCAACGCCTGGCGGGCGGCAATCCAGTGAAACGGATTTATCTGATCGGCGCGCGAGGGCGGCTAGGGCAGGCTATCGCCCGCGAATACGCTGACGCGGACGTCGTCATACTGGACCGGTCGCTCTATGAGGCGTGGTCGAGGGACGGTGCGGAGCGCGAGATCACGCGGTATTTTGAGCGTCAGGCAGGCGAGTCGCTCATCTTCGTGACATCGGGGTTGCTCGATCCGCGTTTGCCGGCGGAGTCGCTCCAGGGTGTCAATTTTCACCTCCCAAAGAATCTGATCGCCGCAGTATCGCCGCTCGGTATGCGAGTCGTCACGTTCGGCACCGTGATGGAAGCTTTCCCCGGAGCGCAGAATGCCTATGTGGAAAGCAAGCGGCGCTTGAACGAGTACGTGAACACTTCGGTTCGCGCCGGCGGTACAGCGTTGCATCTACAAATTCACACGCTATACGGGTTGGGTGCGCCGACTCCGTTTATGTTTCTCGGCCAGATCCTGGACGCCATTCGTCGTTCCGCTCCATTTCCAATGACATCGGGGCGACAATTGCGCGAGTATCACCATCTCGAGGATGAGGCGCGTGCTATCCGATGGCTGGCCGAATCGACGGCGAGCGGAACGATTGCGTTGAGCCATGGCAGCGCTCTTACCCTAAGAGACATTGCGGTATCCGTATTTGAAGGACTGGGAAAAAGCGAGCTACTGAAAGTCGGCGCCATTGCCGATCCTGTTGAAGAGAACTTTGAAAGAATCTTTGAGCCAGTGTTGTTACCCGCTGCGATCAAGTTTCGTGAATCGCTGCCAGCGATCGTTGAGTATATGAAATCATGCTTGTCGGAAAAACCCAATCAGACGGAAGGGCTTGGTCAATGACGAACAAGCGGCACCTCATCTCTATCTCTATTCCGGTGCTCAATGAAGAGGGGAATATCGAGACGCTGTACGGCCGCCTCTGCGCTCTGGCCGACAAGATGGCCAACCGGTGTGACCTCGAATTTGTTTTCTCTGACAATCATTCCGACGACCGGACATGGTCTCTGTTGTCGCGTCTTGCCGAACGCGATAGCAGGGTGCGGGCGATTCGATTCTCCAAGAATTTCGGTTTCCAGCGCTCGATTCTGGCCAACTACATGCATACGCGTGGCGATGCGGTGATGCAGGTCGACGCGGACTTGCAGGATCCGCCGGAGATGCTCGAGGAGTTCTACGAGAAGTGGCGCAGTGGCTATCAGGTCGTATACGGCGTGAGAAAGGCGAGGCCAGAAGGCGTCTTGCTTCGAGCATTCCGCAAAGTTGGCTATTGGGTGATCGACAAGATCAGCGAGCATCCGATACCGAAGGATGTTGGCGATTTTCGTCTGATCGACAGGAAAATCGTCAATCTGCTTGTGAAGGTCAAGACGGCGAGTCCGTACTTGCGCGGCACGATTGCGGGGCTGGGTTTCAACCAGACCGGTATTCCCTATGATCGCGACGCGCGAACTGCAGGCAAGAGCAAGTTCAATGTTGGGCGATTGCTGCGGCTCGGCCTGACGGCTGTATTCAACCATTCCACCGTGCCTCTGCGGGCGGCATCGTTTGTCGGTGTGCTGATTCTGCTAGTCAGTCTGGTGGGCGCGCTTTATTACGTCTTTCTAAAGCTCTCGCATCCGTCGTTGCCACAGGGCCTTGCCAGCATTCACATACTCGTGTTGTTTGGCATTGGGTTGAATGCATTTCTGCTGGGAATCATCGGCGAGTATATTTTGAGAGTCTACCTGGTGCTCCGTGCCGATCCCGTCGCTGTTGTTGAGCAGAGTCTCAACATGCAGTCCACTGAATTGAAGCTTTGACAGGAATATTATGAAAGCGGTTATTCTTGCTGGTGGTTTTGGAACGCGTATTGCCGAGGAGTCCGATACCAAGCCGAAGCCCATGGTGGAGGTCGGCGGGAAGCCTTTGCTGTGGCACATCATGAAAACGTATGCTCACCACGGCATCAATGATTTCGTGATTTGCCTTGGCTACAAGGGTTACGTAATCAAGGAATTCTTCTTCAATTACTACCGGCACATGTCGGATATGGTCATCGATCTGAAGACCGGTGATCATCAAATTCTCAGCAACCATGCAGAGGATTGGCGCATCACGCTGGTCGACACGGGTCCCGATACCATGACGGGCGGTCGTCTGAAGCGCGTGGCGCCGTACGTCGATCAGGAGACGTTCTGCCTCACATATGGCGATGGTCTGTCCAACATCGACATCGGCGCGGAAATCGAATTCCATCGTGCGCATGGAAGGCTTGCGACCGTAGCCGCCGTGCAGCCTCCCGGTCGATTCGGTGTGTTGAACATGTCTGGTTCGAGGCAGGTGACCAGCTTCGAAGAGAAGCCCAACGACGAGATTGGCTGGATCAATGGCGGGTTCTTTGTCCTGGAACCCGGCGCGATTTCGTACATCGATGACGACCAAACGTCGTGGGAACGAGCCCCGCTTTCGAATCTCGCGAAGGACGGGGAACTGGTCGCGTTTCAACATAGCGGGTTCTGGCAGCCGTGCGATACGCTGCGTGACAAGCGGGAACTTGAAGCATTGTGGTCGGCGGATCGCGCGCCGTGGCGCGTCTGGGAAAAGGCGTAGGCTTTGACGCGCGCCTCGGCGTGAAAGGGCGATGATGCGTGACAGGTGGTTCCCGCGAATCCAGGCAACTGTTGCCCGTCTAAGCCCCCTTATGTACGTCACTATGTAACAACTGCCTTATTGCAAGAAAATGGCTAAAGATTCGCCCGCTGCGGGCCGTTCGAAGAAAAACTATGCGCGACAGGCAATAGGATTAGGGATATCCGTTGTTTGTCTGGTGCTTGTTTTTCGGAAGGTGGACATCGACGAGATCAAGACTGCCGTCGAGAATTTCCATTGGCACTATTTTGCGCTTGGCATGGCCGCGCTCGCGTTCGATTACACCATCCGCATCGTGCGTTGGGCAGTGATGTTGCGCGCCGGTGGGGCGGTGATTTCCGCAAGGAGTTGTGCCGCGCCATTCCTCGGGTCGATTACGCTGAACAACGTTTTGCCGTTTCGGGCGGGCGATGTCATTCGAGCACTCGTTTTCCCGGCCGCGCTTGGCGTAAGCCGCGTGACCGCGACCGCGAGCCTGCTGTTCGAGCGGCTGATTGACATGCTGACGTTGCTTGCCTGTTTGGGTGTCGGCGTGCTTGCAAGCTCGTCGGCCACGATTCCAGAGTGGCTGCAGAGGACCGTGTTCTTGCTCGCGGTAGTCGGCTGCACGCTGCTTTTCGTGATCGCGGTGCTCAGCGGCCGTGCAGTCAAGGTGCTTGCGTATGTCGAGGCCCGCGTCGCGAGTAAAAGCGAAAAATTGGCGAAAGTGATTGCCACGGTTTCTGGCCTGGTCGGCAGCACTGGGGCCATGTCGCGATTGAGCGTGCTGCTCGTCGTGACCGGCTTGTCCGCTTGCATCTGGATTGGTGAAACCGGGCTTTTTTGGTCGATCCTGCACGGTTTGAATATCGACGTGGATTTCCCGGCCGCGCTCATGATCATGGCGGTGACGACGCTATCGACGTTGGTGCCATCATCGCCGGGATATGTTGGACCGTTCCATTTTGCTGCGTACTCGATGGCGGTCGTATTCGGAAGCTCGGCTCCGGCAGCGGCCAGTTTCGCGGTTCTGGCGCATCTCTCACTGTGGATCCCGACGACGGTCGCCGGCGGGATTGCAATTCTGCTCAACCCGTCTCTTTTTCAGCGACGTAACGCCGTAGAAAACACTTTTTGAATTGGATCAGGTAATGCACGATCAATACGACGTTGTAATTGTCGGCGCTGGCTTTACGGGTTTGGCGGCCGCTCTGGATCTCTCTCGCGCGGGACGCAAGGTTCTGGTGCTCGAGAAAGACAATAGCGCAGGTGGCCTTGCGGGAACCTTTGAGTTCGACAACGGTGTCACCGTAGAGAAGTTCTACCATCATTGGTTCAACAACGATGACTACATTCCGGAGATCGCGCGCGAGCTCGGCGTGGAGGACCTGATCGTAACGCAGCCGTCCCGTACGGGCATGTACTTCAACGGCCGCCTGTGGCGCCTGTCGACGCCGCTCGATCTGCTCAAGTTCAAGCCGCTTTCCATTATTGACCGCATCCGGCTTGGACTTCTCGTCTTCAAGGTGCGCAAGATCCGTGACTGGAAGGAGATCGAGCACCTCTCCATTCGGGAATGGCTCGAGCCGCTCTGCGGGAAGAGCGTATTTCGAATCGTCTGGCAACCGCTGATCGAATCGAAGTTCTCCGTTTATGCCGACGCGGTCAACGCCGTCTGGTTCTGGAAAAAACTGGTGCTCAGAGGCAGTACGCGAGACAAGCAGGGCGGTGAACAATTGGCCTATTTCCGTGGCGGATTTGGCCGGTTGGCGCAATTCATGGCTGATGCAATCATTAAGGCTGGCGGCGAGATCCAATACGGCGTCGATGTGTCCGGCGCCAACGTCAAGGACGGCAAACTTCTCTCGCTGAAGACCTCGGAAGGGGAAATCTCGGCGACGCAGTTTCTGTTCACGCCGTCGTTCCCCATCATTGCGGACATCCTCAAAGACGTGGCTAGCCCCGGTTGGCTGCAGTCGCTTCAACGCGTCAAGTACCTCGGCAATATGTGTCTGGTGCTGCAACTGGATCGCAGCCTGTCGGATACATACTGGCTCAACGTGAACGATCCCGGCTTTCCGTTTGTCGGCGTGATCGAGCACACGAACTTCGACCCGCCGGAAAATTACCAGGGCAAGCACCTCGTTTTCGTGTCGCGCTACCTCGCGACGCAGGATCCTGTCTGGAGCTTTAGCGACGATCAATACTTGGATTTTGCCGTCAAGCATCTTCAGCGCATGTTCCCAGAAATGAAAAAGTCGTGGGTCCAGGATGCGAAGGTTTGGCGTGCGGAATATGCGCAACCGGTCACCGAGCGCGACTATTCGAAGTATGTCCCGTCCGCCGAAACGCCGTTCTCGAATGCGATGATTTCAACGATGGCGCAAATTTATCCGGAAGACCGGGGGACGAACTACGCGGTGCGGGAGGGCAAGTCTGCCGCGGTGAAGATCAATGAACTGCTCGCTTAAAGAGCGCAGAACTGACTACCCTCTTGCTTGGGCTGCCAAGGAAGAGTGGCAGATCGCAGAATCTCGCTAGACGCTCGGCTGATTAGCCGATGAACCTCCCGATGAACTATCGACAACGTACACTGCAAATTCTGATCGCGCTCGTGTTTGGCGTGCTTCTCTATCTTCACTTTTGGGACTCCATTTTTTCTCAAAATGCCGACTTGGCTCATCACTATGCACTGGTTGCGCGTCTGGCAGAATTCGGCGATTTGCCGCGTGTGGTGGATCCCTCTCTCGGCGAGATGCAAATCTATCCGCGATTGAGTCACCGGTTTGCGGCTGTTTTGGGCGGTTTTTGGGGCTCGCCTCTTGCCGGTATGCAAATCGTGTTGTTGTTGTCCATGTCGGCGCTGTGGGCGGCAATTGGATGGATGCTCTGGTCCCAGCCGTCGCGCCAAGCTCGTCGGTCAACGCAGGTCGCGCTGCTTGCGTTGGTCATCGGCGGATTCTTCTTGGACGTCGATTTGTGGGGGCATGAAGTCGTTGGTTCATACTTCTACGCGCAGTTTGTTGCGCAGGCCGCTGTGCTTGTGATCTTGGCAATCTCGCTGTCGCTTTCCCAGGCAGGTTGGTCACGTTTTGCCATATACGGACTGCTGATCGTCGGAATCTTTGTTGTCGAGCTTATGCATTTGCTGCCGGCACTGGAGTTGCTCGGCTTTTTGGGTTTGCTCGTGGCTTTTGACCAGCTTTGGCAAGCACGCAGGTGGGATGCACGAACTCTGTTTGCAAGAGCTGCATTCGCAGTTGCCGCGCTGCTCGTGGTTGTTTTGAATCCCGTGTTCAGAACAATGGCGACGATAAGCGAAAACAACGGTTCACTGCCCTTGACATTCATTCCCAACCACTTCGCCCTTCAAGCGCTCGTGCTGATCACAATCGCATCGTCGGTGGTGGGGATGCGGTATTGGATCCGGTTGAAGGATCCGGAGCGGCAGCGGGAGCAGTTGGTAATCAAGTATTTCGCCATACTTGGTCTCTCGATTTCGACACTTTGTTTTCTGCAAATGGTGGTGCTCGAGATCGGGAGTGGGTCCGAATACGCTTGCCGCAAGTATGCATTCGGATTGTGGACGGTCTTGATTGTCAACGTCTCCTTGTTGATGGGGTGCCATTCAGGCTCGAACGGGGAGTCAAGCTCAACTGTTCGATCGATAAGGACTATTTTTGACTACGGTGCTGTGGGCCTGTTAATGGTTGTTGCCGCTCTTGCGATTTTTCCTCGGCACAAATCTGTTTCGCTGGCTCACCTGATGTCGCTGGAGCGGCAGATGGAGGCCGTCAAGGTGCGCGAGCCGGCGATACCGGTAGGGACGTCCACGTACGTGCTTCAGCTTCCCGGCGAGTCGCCGGTGATTGACTATATGTTTTCGGTTGGCGTGTTCAAGTCGGAAAGATCGGACAATACGCTCGATATTTTGTATGGCCGGGATTTGTCGCAGTTGAACAAAATCGGGATGGTTATTACCGTTAAGGATAAGTCTCGATATGACATGCCGGCATGCCGCTTGCCTTCGGCTGACCCCGTATATGCGTTCATTGACGGTATGTGCTACGCGAAGACTATTGCGACGCGCGATACCTGTCACGGGGAAATGAGTCTGACAAATTCTCACTTTTCGCAAGGCATCACAGAAGGCTTTGCTTCACCAGAGGACCAAGGCACGTGGACGAATGCCAAAGTCGCTACTTTTCACTGTGAGATGCCTGACCGTGGTGCTGAGTATCCGAATTCAGTCCGGATTTCTGGCTTCGCCTTTGTTCCCGCCACTCACGTCCAGCATGTGAGCATTTCCGTGAACGGCGGCGATGCCCAGGAGTTCGTCTTTGATAGCGGCAAACCAGAGCAATCGATAGTTCTTGCCGTACCGAAGGGGGCTTCAGGCATACGGATTAAGTTCCTGCTGCCGGATGCCGTGTCGCCCAAAGCCATGGGGTTGTCGACTGACCCGCGCGTACTTGGCTTCTATCTAAAGTCGATTCAAGTTCTGAAGACGGATGGGCGACCGATTTAGAGCGTGGTAGGTGCATGAAATATTGTGCGCGCGAGGACGGGCAGGTGCCGTAAATTTGTGCAACGGCGCCACCAATCATCGCGAGGTAACTCGAGCGACCTACGGTACTGCCATATCTGGGGCTATGCTTTACCTTGCCTGTATTCTCCTGTGGATTCCATTCGCTACGAACGGTTTGGCACCTTTCGCGCTTCTGGGCCACATTTTTGCTTACCGCAGTACCCGGAGCCAACACAAATGCATGTCGTGGTTACGGGCGCGAACGGCTTCGTGGGCCGCGCCCTCTGCCATACGCTGGTCGATAACGGATACCGTGTAACCGGTATCGTCCGCCGTGCCGGCACGGCACCGACTGGTGCCGTTGAATCGGTCCATACAACTCCAGATTTCGCTGATATCGACACGCATTGGCCCGCGCAGTCCGGCGATGTCGACTGTGTCGTGCATCTTGCCGCGCGCGTGCACGTCATGAATGAAGCGGAGAGCGACGAGACGCAGCGAGCCTTCAATGCGACCAACGTCGAAGGCACCCTGCGCGTCGCGCGCGCCGCGCAGCGCCATGGCGTGGGGCGTTTCATCTACGTGAGCAGCATCAAGGCAATCGCGGGGAGCGGGGGCACGCGCGAACCGCTGCGAGAAGACGCGCTCGCGCAACCCGATGACGCCTACGGCCGCTCGAAGCTTGCGGCGGAACGGTCATTGGCCGAGCTGCGCAGCGAGACGGGACTCGATGTCGTGATCGTACGGCCACCACTCGTCTATGGCCCGGACGTCGGCGCCAACTTCCGCAAGATGCTCGATACCGTCTGGCGCGGGACACCCTTGCCGTTGGGCGCCGTGGATGCCCAGCGCAGCCTTCTGTTCGTCGACAATCTGGCCGACGCGCTCATGCATTGCGCATCGGACGCACGCTCAGAAAACGGTTGTTTTCATCTGGCAGACGATGTCGCGCCTTCCGTCGCGGACCTGCTGCGTGCCATTGGCAGGCATCTCGGCCGACCGGCACGGCTCATACCAGTGCCCGTGTCGCTTCTCAAACTCGCCGGCAGGCTCACGGGAAGAACCGCGCAAATCGAGCGTCTCACCGAAAGTCTGGTTCTCGATGCATCCGCGATCCAGCGACAGTTGTCGGGCTGGCACCCGCCGTACACGCTGGACGAGGGACTGCGGGCGACGGCCGACTGGTATCGCGCATGTCGCAAGGAGCAGGGGCGGGCATGAGGGAGGTTTTTGACGTAATCGCAACATCCGGTTGGATCGTGCTGCTTACGGCCGCGGCATCGGCTCTGGCAAGTTTTCTGATCCTTCGGGGCTTGCTTTCGACCGGTCTCGCCTGGCGTATCGCGACGGATGTGCCGAATCATCGCTCGCTTCACGTCAAGCCGATTCCGCGCGTGGGCGGTTGGGGGATCGTACCGATCGGCCTCGCGGCGCTGTTATGGCACGCATCACAGATGTGGTTGCTCGCGGCGGGAGCGGCGGCGCTCGCCTTGGTGTCGCAGATCGACGATCGTCGCGATTTGCCCGCGCGCATCCGGTTTGCCGTCCATTTCGCAGCAGTGGTCGCGCTGGTCGTCATCTGGCCGGCCGACGCACCTTGGTGGCTGCTCGCAGGCATCGGCTTCCTGATGCTCTGGCTGATCAACCTGTACAACTTCATGGACGGCGCTGATGGCCTCGCGGGCGGCATGGCGCTGTTTGGTTTCGGCGCTTACGCGGCGGCGGCTCTGGCCACAGGGCATCCCTCGCCAGCGTTGGCACAGGTGGGTGCCGCCCTCGCCGGGGCAGCACTCGGCTTCCTGTTCCTCAATTTTCACCCTGCGAAATTGTTCCTGGGTGACGCCGGTTCGATCACGCTCGGCTTTCTGGCGGGCGCACTCGGCTACTGGGGCTGGCGCGGCGCCGTCTGGCCGCTTTGGTTTCCAGCCTTTGTTTTTTCCCCGTTTATTGCGGATGCGTCGATTACATTGCTGAGGCGCGTGTGTCGTGGGGAAAAATTCTGGCAAGCGCACCGGGAGCACTACTATCAACGCATGGTGCGCTCGGGCATCGGTCACAGCCGCACCGCAATCTACTGGTATGCCGTGATGTTTGCCGGTGTCATCGTCGCGCTATGGGCGCTGGGGCGGCCGATGTGGGAGCAATGGCTGATTTTTGCGGCGTGGTACGGCGTTCTGGGGGGCTGTGCCGTCGTCGTGGATATGCGTTGGCGAAGCTTTCAGAATTCTAACGAGAAATAGCTGGTCTCCGTGGTTGATTCTTCCCTTTAAATGCTGACGCATCTGTAACACGGCTGAGACGTTTGTTTCTTCAGGGAAATTCCTGCGGCGCATTGCAAGCATTAAGATCAGTGCGCGGTGCGCTCCGATCGTTTGGTACCTCGTCAGGCTTGCGGGCATAATAACTGCTGCGGCGCCGCGGCATGGAGCGGGTCCCTGTGGCAGCAATGGCCAAGTTTAGGTGCGTGGTCTGGAGATTTGCCTCCCGGGAGATCGTCATCGATCTTCACAGGGCAGGCTCCCCAGAATCTGACGCGAAATAATTTCGAGGTTTGCCGCCAATGTTGCGATCCAAGGCATCTTGGTTGTCGTTCGGTGTTTTCTTCTTCGACATGCTGGCCGCAGTGGCGGCATGGCTCGTCGCGTACGTCGTCCGCTTCAACGGTGAAATTCCGGGTCCCTTTTTTAAGGGCGCATGCGTTGCGCTCTTCTGGGTCCTTCCCGTCTACGGCGCGATGTTTCGCACCTTCGGCTTGTACCGTGGCTTGTGGGTATTCGCGAGCCTGCCCGATCTGATGCGCATCGCGAAGGCGATCGTGGTCGGTGCGCTCGTCGTGATGATCGGCGCGGTCATGTTTCAGCCGAAACCGATCATTCCACGCTCAGTCCTCCTGCTTACGCCGATGCTGCTGTTCCTCGCGATGGGCGGCGCGCGAGCGATCTATCGGGCCAGTAAAGAGTTCTATCTGTACGGCGGCCTTGTCGGTCGCGGTAAACCTGTGCTTATCCTCGGTGCGGGGGGCGCGGGCGCGAGCCTCGCGCGTGAGTTGTCGCGCTCGGGTGAATGGCGCCTGGTCGGTCTGCTCGACGACGACGTCGCGAAGCGGGGCCGCGAGATCTATGGCTACAAGGTCCTCGGCACGATCGATGAGATCGCGCACTGGACGGAGACGCTCAAGGTCGAGCATGTGATCATCGCGATCCCGTCCGCGCCCATGGAGACGCAGCGACGCCTCGCTACGCTCTGCGTGCGCCTTGGCGTCAAGGCGATGGTCTTGCCTTCCCTCACGGCCCTGATGCCTAGCCAGGGTTTCCTTTCCCAGATTCGCCAGATCGACCTGGAAGACCTTCTTGGCCGTGAAGCGGTCAACATCGACACCGCCCACGTCGAGGCGCTGCTGCGAGACCGCGTGGTGATGGTCACGGGCGCGGGTGGCTCGATTGGCTCCGAACTCTGCCGCCAGATCCTGAAGTTCCAGCCCGCACAGCTCATCGCGTTTGACTTGTCCGAGTACGCGATCTACCGCCTCACCGAAGAGATCCGTGAGCGCTTTCCCGACCAGGCGATGATCTCGTTCATCGGCGATGCGAAGGACTCGCTGCTGCTCGACCACGTCATGTCGCGTTACGCCCCGCATATCGTCTTCCACGCGGCGGCATACAAGCATGTGCCGTTGATGGAGGAACTCAACGCATGGCAGGCCTTGCGCAACAATGTACTTGGCACGTATCGCGTCGCGACCGCGGCGATTCGCAACAACGTGCGCCATTTCGTGCTGATCTCGACTGACAAGGCCGTGAATCCGACCAACGTCATGGGCGCGAGCAAGCGCCTCGCCGAGATGGCGTGCCAGGCGCTGCAGCAGACGAGCGAACGCACACAGTTCGAGACTGTTCGCTTTGGAAACGTACTGGGTAGCGCGGGGAGTGTCATCCCGAAGTTTCAGCAGCAGATTGCGAGGGGCGGTCCCGTGACCGTCACGCATCCCGAGATAACCCGCTTTTTCATGACGATTCCCGAGGCGGCGCAGCTCGTGCTTCAGGCATCGAGCATGGGGCAGGGCGGCGAGATCTTCATTCTCGACATGGGCAAGCCCGTCAAGATTGTCGATCTGGCGCGTGACCTGATCCGTCTTTATGGCTTTGCCGAAGATCAGATCCGTATCGAGTTCAGTGGCTTGCGTCCCGGCGAGAAACTCTATGAGGAGTTGCTGGCCGATGACGAAATGACCGCGCGTACGGCGCACCCGAAGCTGCGCATCGCGCGGGCGCGCGAGGTGCCGGTCAATCTGCTGGACGAACTGTTGCCGTGGCTGATGCAGCACCGGGTCCCTGGCGACGACGAAGTGCGCCGAGACCTCCGGCGCTGGGTGCCCGAGTACCAACCGTCGAGCGTGTCGAAGCTCCAAAGTGTGAGTGGAACGTCGGTGAGAGCCGCTGGCTGATACCGGAAGCGAAGCCGCAAAAGCGCCTCGCCGGACATTGCTTATTTTCCACCGATGCCCGCGCGAAGATTGGCGACCTTGAGCGATCGTTCTCTGACGCGGCCAATCGCAAATTGGCGGTCGCGCACCAGGTAATCGACGATATGGTCGACACAAGTTTCGACCGAATTGTCTTGCGTGTGCAGTGTGAGATCGGGATGAGCCGGCGCGTGATAGGGTGAAGCGATACCAGTGAACTGTGCGATCTCACCGCGGCGGGCGCGTTGATATAGCCCTTTGGGGTCGCGCTTTTCGCAAACTTCGAGCGGCGTGTCGACAAACACTTCAACAAACGCAGAGTCGCCAACGATGCGCCGTGCATTTTCCCGGTGCTCGGGCTCGGGAGAAATGGTCGCCGTGACGGCTATAAACCCCTCATTGCAAAACAGCGCCGCCACATGGGCCACGCGCCTGAGATTTTCCGTGCGCTCTGCGGCGCTAAAACCAAGATCTGAATTGAGGCCCGTACGCAGCACGTCGCCATCGAGCATCGTCGCTCGAAAGGCAAACGTTTGCAGTCGACTGACCAACGCGCGCGCGACGGTCGACTTGCCCGCTCCGGACATGCCGGTGAGCCAGATGACAACTCCAGCCGACGTTGCTGTATTCACTTCTTGCCGCCTCGATCAACGTAAACCTGATTCGCATTCTAACGTTTCGAAGCAGTTCTTGTAACGCGGATGTAATAAGCTGCAACAAAATCGCAGGCTTGTAACTTTAGGTAATGAGTGGCTTGAGAGGGGGAAACTGCGGTGTCCCCGTCCCCTTGTTGGCAATGACTGAAAAGGCCCCCCTAAATACTGGCAATCGTGGTGCCCGGCTTGGGCACGACCGATGGTTTGGTCATGGATATGCCGCAACGATTCTGATTCGCGCGGACGTTGCAAACGACTACTGCATGCCGTATAGACCGATAGAGTTATTCGCCGACGATAGCGTTGGAGCCGTCACCTCTTACTTCTACGAACAACACCGGAGCATCGATAGGCGTGTGGGTTGAGGGCGGCACAATTTTAGCGGTCTCACTCGGGCAGAAACGGTTGGTCTACATACAGTCACTATTATGTGTTGCCGCGAGGCAAGAGCATTGTCGTGATGCACTCTGTCTCGCCGAGCGAGGCGTACACGGGGTATTGACCCGGAATCTTGCTGATGTCACGATGTTCCCGCCTTACCTAGTGGTAGGCATGCGTAATAGATGAAAACCTTTTGAAGGATCTATTCGTGACACAGCAAGACATTGCCATCGGGGCCAAGCATTATTCGATATCTGCTGACCAGGACTACTGGAAGCATCTGGGCGTGCGGTTCGAGCCAAATACGACCGCACTTCTGCAGTGCCTCAGTAGCGACGACTCCAGGATTCTCGACATCGGCGCGAACGTTGGCTTGACCGGCATTCTTTTCGGCCAGTTGGCGGCGCGCGGTAAGGTCGCCGCAATCGAGCCGGTGCCGGGGGCCTTCAGGCTTCTCGAAAGCAATCTGGCAAGCGCCGGGTATCAAAATGTCAGCACGTTCAACTTCGCTCTTGGCAATGCTGAGGGGGAGGTGGTCATGCAGGGCAATCCGAACAATCTGTCCGGCTCCTTCGTCGTCAGCGCACACAGCATTAACGATGGGTTTCACTTCCGCCAGGCTGTGAAACTGCACAAGCTTGACGGTGTTTTTGATACCCTAGGTCTCGATCGTTTGGACCTGATCAAGATCGACGTTGAAGGGTACGAGCTTGATGTTCTGGAGGGAGCTGCGCGGACGCTGGCCAGATACCGGCCGATCGTCACACTCGAGATGAACCACGTCGCGCTCAATCTATGGCGCCACATGTCGCTCCCCGCGTTCCGAGCGCGCCTGCTAGAGATCTTCCCGTACGTCTACGCCGTGAACGAAGGCAGCTACTTGGATTTCCGGGACGAGAAACACGCGCATGACGTGCAGTTCCGGCATCTGACGAGTTGGCAATTTATGGACCTCGTAGCTGGGTTCGACGAAGCTGCCTTGACGAGCCGCCTTAACCGTCTTGCAGACATCCGCCAGACCAACGAGCTCGACTACGCGACCGCTCATCCTCCCGCAATTGTGCCGCCGGCGCCTGAAATGGTGCCCAAGGAAGCTCTGGACGATGCCAGAAATCGGGTTGCCCAACTCGAAATAGAGCTGGCTTCGACGCAGGAACAAATCTCCAAAATGGTGCCCAAGGAAGCTCTGGACGATGCTAGAAATCGAGTTGCCCAACTCGATATAGAACTGGCTTCGACGCGGGAACGAATCTCCAGCATGGAGCACTCGCACAGCTGGATGGTGACCGCCCCCCTGCGCAGTGTCAGGAAAATACTCAACAGGCAATAGGTCGATTGAATATCCGGGCAAAGCCGCCTTCGGGCGGTTTTTGTTTTGTGGGTGGCAAGATACTGATCGATCATGGGCCACCGGAGGAATGAACGCTCTCCGCAAATGCAGCGGAGTCGGGAGCGGCTCGCGCTGGCTTTCGCCATGACAAAGGGCTTGGGCCCAATCGAACCGATGCTTGAAATTGCGCACGACAAGACTGCTACAAGATGTGGCTTCCAGATTCTTGTCGCTGTAGATGGGAGCGTCAGACAACGCCGGTTCGACGACTGGTCTACGTTGTTGCTGCAGGCGACTAGCGCCCATAGGCCGAACTTCGGCGCTCGGTAGGCTCGGCGCTGCCGTTTCGAGAGGGTGTCGGCCCGACCGGCGCGTGCGTGCCTGCCCAATGTTGAGAGCAATTTCACCGTGGGTAAGATCGATGAAATTTCAGTCGAAAATATCACCGAGGTAGTCGTGGGCTTTTGCAAAGCGCAAACTGCCCAAAACCAAACTGATACAAAACTCCAGACAGTTCGCCCTACAACCACTCGGATTTAACATCCGACCGTTCCGTAATCGCCGCGAGGACGGCCAGCATGGTTGCGTAGAAAGACACCGTGCTCTTCAGGTCGAACGTCTCGACGGTCAGCCCAAAGACGAAAAACATCAGGACAAAGGACAGGCCCATGAGCGCCGTGCGCCGCGTTGTCCTCGATTCGGACTTGAGCTTCGCCGCGAAAAAGACCGCGGGCACAATGTAGATCGCGAGCAGCGCGAGTCCGCCCACAATGCCGTAGTTGGCCATGTAGGCGAGCAACTGATTGTGCACTTCGCCTTCGCCAAACGCCGCCGCCTTGGGAGTGAGCGCGCCTTTTTGAGCCATCGAGGTCATCTTGTCGCGGAACCCGTCGCCACCGAGGCCCAGCACCGGATGTTCGGCGATCAGCGTGGACGCTGCCTCATAGAGTTGCAGGCGGATGCCAACCGACGTGTCGCGGTGGCCCTGCGCGTATTGCGTTAGGTCGGATGACACGTCGCCAACGCGCTCGCGTACTGTCCCCGAGAGCCCGTACACAAGCCCGAGCAGCAGCGCGACAGTCACCGGCATCAGCACCTTCCAGTGAAGTGGCTTCCCGCGGCCGAGTTCCCACACGATCAGTACGGCAACGAGAGGGATCGCAGCCCAGCCACCACGCGAGCCCGACAGCAGCGAAGCGGCAAGGCCGGCAAACAGGCCCGCGAACTTGAGCGCACGCATGAACGTCGAGTCCTTGCGCCACCAGTTCAGCGCAATCGCCGACAGCACGCCGAGCGCGACTGCGAGATCGCCGAAATGGATCGGGTTCAGGAACGCGCTGCCGATGCGTCCGTCGCCCCAATCGCGCGGCAGGATGACCGCGATCACGAGCGAGGAGAGCGCCCCCAGCGTAAAGGAGAGGTCCGCCCAGGCGAAGGTCCGCAGCGGCGCGCGCCGCAGCGCGAGAAAGATCGGGACTGCAAGCAGGAACCGCGAGGGCGAATCCCAGGTGCGGAGCAATGGATGGTCGTGCGAGAGCGTGCTGAGCGCCACGGCGGCAACAGGGGCGCACAGTGCAATGCACAACGCCAGCCCGAGACGGTCGGGACGCGTGTAGCCATACGGCGCGCCAGCCGGCCGCCAGCACAACGCCACCAGGGCTATGACACCCGCGCCGATCGATACGGCGCTCGAGGCGCCCTGCACGAGCATTGCAATAGAGGGAAAGCCAAGCAGGAAAGCCGCGGTCAGCCAGTCGCCGGGCTCGGTGCGTCGGGAGTCAATCTTCACTGCTGTCTGCATCGCTACACTGCTCTTGTCGGTAAGGGCGGGACTGACTACGTCTCCCGCATTACGTCCCCAATTCGCACCCTCTCGGTTACGAAGTATGACGGGAAACCTACCATTGTACGCACACATTCTCCCCGCTCGCGTTTTCCCCAAAAAATGCGCACGTCAGGACGGATAGCGTGCTCAAATAAGGGGGCGAATGCCCGTCGAGCTTGACATAAGCCTGCGCGCGCTCCAGGATCGCACCTCCCGAGAGCAAGCTGCACAAGAATAAATAATATGCGGACGCGGGAAGGCTCAAGCGCTCCGAATGCGCTTGGCCGCCGTGCGGGCAAGGTGAGCAATCAGAATTTTGCAAGGCACTTCGATTCGCCCATGGGCAAAAGGGCGCCGATGATGAACCTGCGCGCCGCAATTTGAATCTCGGATTAATCGATGTTTCAAAACCGCTCACGAAGAACCTGCGCATGGCATCATTCGCATACTTGAGGGAAAGAACATCGTGAAATCAGCAATCATTACTGGCATTACCGGCCAGGACGGTGCCTATCTGACGGAGCAGCTTCTAGAAAAGGGCTACGTCGTCCACGGCACTTATCGCCGGACGAGTTCCGTCAACTTCTGGCGTCTCGAAGAGCTTGGCGTCGCGCATCATCAAAATCTGCGCCTCGTCGAGCACGATCTGCTGGACGCGGGCAGCTGTATTCGCCTGATGGAGCGTGCGCAGCCCGACGAGGTCTATAACCTCGCTGCGCAAAGCTTCGTTGGCGTGTCGTTCGAGCAGCCGGCGCTCACCGCGCAGGTGACCGGAGTCGGCGCGCTGAATCTGCTCGAGGCGCTGCGCATCATCCATCCGAAGGCGCGCTTCTATCAAGCCAGCACGTCGGAGATGTTCGGCAAGGTACAGGCTATTCCTCAGACGGAATCGACGCCGTTCTACCCACGCAGCCCGTACGGCGTCGCCAAGCTCTACGCGCACTGGATCACGGTGAATTACCGTGAAAGCTACGACATGTTTGCGTCGAGCGGCATTCTCTTCAATCACGAATCGCCGCTGCGCGGCCGCGAGTTCGTGACGCGCAAGATCACCGATTCGCTAGCGAAAATCAGCCTCGGCCAGCTCGACGTGCTCGAACTCGGCAACCTCGACGCACAGCGCGACTGGGGCTACGCGAAGGAATACGTGGAAGGGATGTGGCGCATGTTGCAGGCCGATCAGCCCGATACTTATGTGCTCGCAACCAACCGCACGGTAAGCGTGCGCGATTTCGTCAACGCAGCGGCGAAGTGTCTTGGCATCGAGATCGAATGGCAAGGCACCGCGGAAAACGAAATCGGACGTGATCGCAAGAGCGGCAAGACGATCGTGCGCGTGAATCCTACGTTCTATCGTCCGGCCGAAGTCGATCTGCTCATCGGCGATGCACAAAAGGCGCACGACGAGCTTGGCTGGGCGCCGAAAACGTCACTTGAAACACTGTGCCAGATGATGGTCGAAGCGGATGTCGCGCGTAACAAGAAGGGGACGTCGTTCTGATGGCTTCAGTGCTGATTACAGGAGCCGAGGGCTTCACCGGGCGTTATGTTGCTCAGGCATTGCGCGCGCGCGGCCATCAGATTTCGAGTCTCGTACGACGCTGTGATGAGCCCAAACCTGACGTGTACGCGTGCGATCTTCAGGACCGCGCGGGGCTCGCAGAGGTGGTGGCGCGTGTGCGTCCGGACTGGGTCGTGCATCTGGCCGCCATCTCGTTCGTCGGGCACGGCAATCCAGGGGAAATTTACGCGACCAACGTCGTGGGATCGCGCAATCTGCTCGAGGCGCTCGCCGCGGGCGAAAAGAAACCTTCGGCGGTGCTGCTTGCAAGCAGCGCGAACATTTATGGCGCGGGCCCGCTAGGCCTGCCGATCCCGGAGACGGCGCCGTATCACCCCGCGAACGACTACGCCGTGAGCAAGGTCGCGCTCGAATACATGGCGCAACTCTGGACGGACCGGTTGCCGATCATCACGGTGCGCCCGTTCAATTGCATCGGCGTTGGCCAGTCGCTGAGCTTTCTTGTTGCGAAGATGGCGGATCACTTCCGTCGGCGCGCGCCGGTCATCGAGCTGGGCAATCGCGATGTGGCTCGCGACTTCTCCGATGTGCGCTGGGTGGCTGATGTGTATTGCAGGCTGCTCGAGAAGGCGCCAGTCGGCGAAGTGTTCAACGTGTGTTCGGGCCATGCGGTCACGCTCACGCACGTGCTGCAGACAATGTCCACGATCACCGGTCACGATATCGAAGCGCGGACCAATCCCAACTTTGTGCGTGATCACGAGGTGAAATCGCAGTGCGGCGATAACCACAAGCTGTTGAGCGCCATCGGGCAGCTCGATGCGCCGACACTCTACGACACCTTGCACTGGATGTTGTCCGATAGCGACGCCGCCTGAAAGCGGCGGGCATTCTGCCAGCTACCGTCGCGTCGCGCCGAGGTACTGCGCTCGTGTCATCCTTTGCAGCCGCGCCTGCCCGAAAAGCAGTGCGGCTGCATTCAGCCTTACTCAAACCCCCGCGGATTCTTCTCCTGCCAGCGCCAGTGATCCACGCACATGCGCTCGATCCCGAACTCCGCCTTCCAGCCGATGACGTTTTCCGCCGCGACCGGGTTCGCATAGCACTCGGCGATGTCGCCGGGCCGGCGCGCCACGATCTCATAGGGCACCGGCCGCCCTGAGGCCTGTTCGAACGCCTTCACGACTTCCAGCACGCTATAGCCGCGCCCCGTGCCTAGATTAACGACGAGGCCTTCGCCACGCGAGGCAAGCGCATCGAGCGCCTTGAGGTGGCCCTTCGCGAGATCGACCACGTGAATATAGTCGCGCACGCCCGTGCCGTCCGGGGTCGGGTAGTCGCCGCCGAACACGCGCAGCTTTGCGAGTTTGCCCACGGCCACTTGCGCAACGTATGGCATGAGGTTGTTCGGAATGCCCGCCGGATCCTCGCCGATCAGCCCGCTTTCATGCGCACCCACCGGATTGAAATAGCGCAGCACGGCAATGCGCCACTCCGGGTCCGAGATCGTGACGTCGCGCAGAATCTGCTCGGCGATGAGCTTCGACTGGCCGTAGGGATTCGTTGCCGAGAGCGGAAACGTCTCGTCGATCGGCGAGCGTTCTGGCATGCCGTACACGGTGGCCGAAGAGCTGAACACGAACTGCTTCACGCCGTGCTGGCGCATGACGTCGAGCACCACGAGCAGGCCGTCGACGTTGTTGCGGTAATACTCGATCGGCTTCGCCACCGATTCGCCCACGGCCTTGAGCGCCGCGAAATGGATCACGCCGGTGATGCGGTGCGCTTCGAAAATACGCGAGAGGGCGGCGGCGTCGCGCACGTCGGCTTCGTAGAACGCCACGGGCTTGCCGCTGATCTGCTCGACGCGCTTGAGCGATTCGCTGCTGCTGTTCACGAGATTGTCGATGGCGACCACCTCATAGCCGCCATTGAGCAGCTCGACGCAGGTATGCGAGCCGATATAGCCCGCGCCGCCGGTGACGAGGATGGTGCCCTTTGAGTTCGTCGCAGTCATGCCGTGTTCGTTCCCGTGAAATCCAGACTCGATCAAAAAGTCGACCCGGTGATTTCCCGGATCAGTTCCCGGTAGCGTTGTACCACAACGCGCTCATCGAATTCTTTCTCGATTTTTTTCCGGCCCCGTCCGGCCATGGCGGCGCGCGCCGGCCCGTCGAGGTCCAGCATCCGCGCGAGGCTGGCGGATAGCGAGGCGGCGTTACGCGCTTCGCACAGCAGGCCGTTCACGCCGTCGGTAACCACTTCGCGGCAGCCGGGCACGTTGGTGGCCACGATCGGGCGGCCCATCGCACTCGCTTCCATCAGCGTGCGCGGCACGCCCTCGCGGTACGAGGGCAGCACGACGCAATCCGCATCGGCGATAAAAGGGCGCACATCGGCCGTTTCGCCCAGATATTCGATCACGCCTTCGCGTTCCCAGGCGGCGACTTCTTCCCGCGAGATCGCGCTCGGGTTGTCCACGCCCACCGGGCCGAGCAGCTGGAAGCGTGCGTGCGGATAGCGCGCGCGCAGCGTGCGTGCGGCCTCGACGTACTCGCCCACGCCCTTGTCCCATAGCAGCCGGCCGATCAGAACGAACGCAAATTGTGCGCGCTCGGGCAGCGACGTGAAGGGGAAATCGTCGAGATCGACGCCTTCCCCGTGCAGCAGCCTCGCGCGTTCGGGATGCGCGAGGAGATTGCCATCCTTGAAGGCGGCTTCGTCGTCGCGATTGAGGAACCAGACTTCGCGAGGGAAGCGGAACGCGAAACGATACAAGCGCTTGGCGACCTGCGCGGCGCGGCTCTTCTGGATGAACACGTAGCCGAGGCCTGTTGTGACCGCCACCGAAGGCGTGCGCGCGAGCCAGGCGGCAATCGATCCATAGATGTTCGGCTTGATCGTGTAGTGGAACACGACGCCCGGCTTGAGCGCGCGATAGTGGCGATAGAGCGCCACGAGCGTGCGCAGGTCGTCGAGCGGATTCGTGCCCTTCGAGGCCACTGGCAGTTCGACACAGCGGCAGCCCATGGCGGCGAGCGGCTCGAACGTGCGGTCGCGCGGCGCGATCACGGTGACACGTGCGCCGCTTTGTGTCAGCGCAAGCAGGAGACCCCGGCGGTAGGTGTATATCGCCCATGCGGTGTTGCAGACGACGGCGATGTGAAGCGACTGAGCGCGTGAAACGGGGTTCGGCGCGCTTGCCGCTGAGTGGTCGTTGAAAATCACGTGCGCGAGAGTGGTGCTGCTAGAAGAGAAGTGGATGACAAGTTCGGGCGAACAGGCAGTGTACCGGCAAAATCTCCCGCGAACACACGCTGCGCGACACGTGCCTTCGAGGGGGCGCGCCTAGGTGATACCGGATAGAGCGGAGCATCTCGTGGAAAGTCTCCGAGCGATGCCGCGTTGCGCGGGGAATCACGTTGCTCGCTGCTTTTAGCGTTGAGTGGAGTCGTTCGCTCTAGCCGGAATCGATGAGGAAACGCGCCATATAGAGGTTCGTCGCTTTCTTGAGTTAATTGCTGTGTTCGCGCTTTCCCGAGTATCGCGGGCATACTGACCTGCTGGTCGCATCGCTGATGCAACGGATTTCAATCACGAGATCGTTGAGGCTTAGATGGTAAAGAAGCGGTGCCGCGTAAGTCCCTGAACTGAGACGCTGCCTTCGCGTCTTCAACTAAAAATGTTTGTCCGCTTGACATCGTGGAATTTCTCTGAAATTGTGCGGGCGTTGGATTGCTGTGTGACCAATTCGCATTTGGGAACGCACACTTTGATCTCGCTGCATATACAATTCCCGTCTTCGTTCGAGTCGAGGCACCGTTTCGCCTTGGCAGAGCCGAGCCAGCTGATCGCGATCTCATCGGCTTCATGGAGGTTGATTAACTCGTCGCGAGCACTGCTGGCGGCGTCTTTGATGTCTCATCATGAAGCCGACGGAACAGTACGCGCACGGAAGCTTGTGCTCGACGCTCGGCTCATGTTCGCATCGAGCCAGGACGACGCGCTGGTGATCGTCACCGAATGGACCGCCTTCAAGGCGCCTGATTTCGCGCATTTGAAGAAGGTGCTCAAGGCGCCGCGGATCTTCGACGGACGCAACCTTTACGAGCCCGACGCCATGGCGGAGCTCGGCATTGACTATCATTCGATTGGGCGGCCCCATGTCAATCTCGCAAACTCCGCAGCCTGAAGGCGCACCCGTCGCCGCGCTTGCCGCGGCCATCGCACCCGAAGTGCGCGTCGTGCCACGCGAAAAGCTCGCGACCTCGCGCGTGCTGGTGGTGGGCGACGTCATGCTCGACCGCTACTGGTTCGGCGACGTCAACCGTATCTCGCCGGAAGCGCCGGTGCCGGTCGTGCATGTGAAGCGCAAGGAAGACCGCCTGGGCGGCGCCGCGAACGTCGCGCGCAACGCCGCGGCGCTCGGCGCGCATGCGGGCCTCCTGTGCGTGGTGGGCCACGACGAGCCCGGCGAGCGCATCGTCGAGCTGCTCGACGAAAGCAACGTGAACGCGTATCTCGAGCGCGATCCCGCGTTGCCGACCACCATCAAGCTGCGCGTGCTGTCGCGCCAGCAACAGCTGTTGCGCGTGGACTTCGAAAACACGCCCGCGCACGAGATCCTGCTCGCCNGCCTCGCGCGTTTCGACGCGCTGCTGCCCACGCACGACGTGATTCTGCTCTCCGACTACGCCAAGGGCGGCCTCACGCACGTCACGCAGATGATCGCGAAGGCGCGCGCCGCGGGCAAGGCGGTGCTCGTCGATCCCAAGGGCGACGACTGGGAGCGCTATCGCGGCGCGAGCCTCATCACGCCGAACCGCGCGGAGTTGCGC
>NZ_JAFA01000002.1 GCF_000519185.1 Paraburkholderia nodosa DSM 21604
CCAGAGTGTGTGGAAACCCCAATTTTTCCCGAATGTAAGCGGTAGGCAATCAGATCGATCGAGTTCGATACGCCGATTTTGCGCTAATCGGACGTCGCAAGTACAACAACGCCCCTCGGGGCTTCAGCCTACCGCCAACTTCATGGCTTTCATCATTCCCGCTACGCCAAGTATGTTCATGACGCGTTTCAGGTTGTAGGCCAACACGTGGAGGCTCATCTCGGTGCTCACTCGCCCGAGCGTTCTGGTCAGGAAGTGTGCGGGGCCCATCCAGTGCTTGAGCGTACCGAAGACATGTTCGACCGTGCTTCGACGGACGGTCATTGCATCGGGTTTCCTGTCGAGCCGTCGCTCCATGGCTTCCAGTATATTTTCGTGTTCCCATCTTCGGATGCGGCGATAGTCGCTGGGGGAACATCGCCGTTTCATAGGGCAACGCGGGCAGGCACTCGGCCAGTAAACCCTTAGATTCAGGCCATTTTCAACGGTAGTGAAGCGATGGATAGCTCTCTCGCCGGCAGGACATCGATACACATCGCCTCTTGCCTCATAGACAAAGTCGGCTTTGGTGAACAGACCTTTCTTCCGTGATGCCGATGTGAGTGGCTTGGGAACGTATGCACGGATGTCGTTCAGCTCACATGCCCTTATCTCCGGCCCGCTGAAGTACCCCCGGTCAGCGACAACCTTCAGCTTCAATCTGCCCATCGCGTGCTTTGCAGAGATCGCCATTCTGCTGAGTTGTCCGTGGTCGTTTCCGACATTGGTTACCTCGTGCTCAATGATCAGATGGTGTTTCGTATCCACTGCCGCCTGCACGTTATAGCCCACTATGCCGGAGCCTCTTCCGCTTGTCGCCATGGAGCGCGCGTCGGGATCAGTCATCGACAGTTGCTTCTCCGGTTGTTTCTCTAGCTGCTTCCTGATCTGTGCAAGTTCACGCATCTGCAGGCGCAAGCGGGCGATCTTCTCGTACAGTCGAACGGTCTTTGGAGCGAAACCTGTTGCGCTGGTTCTGTCTGCCGTTTCAATCAGGTCGAGGTATCGCTGCACACTCTCCTCGATCTGCCGCTGGCGCTTGTCGAGCTTGCCCGTTGTGTAATTCAGGTCCCGGCTATTTGATGCCTTGAACTTGCTGCCGTCGATGGCCACCATGTCGCTGGACAGCAGCTTTAGTCCGCGACACAGTTCGACGAAACGCCGACATGTATTGCGAATGGCTGTGCCACTCTCGCGGCGAAAATCTGCGATCGTCTTGAAGTCCGGAGCGAGACGGCCTGTTAGCCACATTAGCTCGACATTGCGCTGACACTCGCGCTCCAGGCGCCGACTGGATGGTATCCGGTTCAGATAGCCGTATATGTAGATCTTGAGCATCACACCGGGGTGATAGGAGGGACGTCCGGTGGTCGCCGGCTTGATGCCGGTGAAGCCCAGTTCCGCGAGGTCCAACTCGTCGACGAAGGCGTCTATGACTCTGACTGGGTTATCTGCGCCGATGTAGTCATCGACACATTCGGGAAGTAGTGCGACCTGTTTGCGGTCATCGCCTTCAACGAATCGCTTCATGAGTCACCCGGATCTCAGTGCGTTGATTCAGTTTAGGCGACCAACGCGTTTTCACACAGGCTGGGTCGATCGCAGTATGGGCGTATGAAAGTGGCCGGTGGCGTTCCGAGGTCATCGAATGCTATCTGAGCCACGTTGAGCGCAACAAGGTCAAATTAGCTTACACCAATGCGACGAAGTATCTCTCTGAGAGGCGCGACCTTGCCCAACAATGGGCCGATCTTATAGATCCCCTGACAGCAACGGCCAGCCCCAGATTGAATGTGGCCTAAGGATGTTACCAGCTGCTCTCCGCAGCGGCGAAATTTACAGAAGCCAAACTAGAGCCCCGCAGAAGCCGGATGGCTTCTCCGCAAAAGCGAACGCTATCGAATCGCTGCATCCGCCGCGACCAGAATGATCGCGGCAATTTCCTACCCTGACACACGCCCAATCTGGACGGCATTCTGGCCGCAGTTCGTCGAAGTCAATCTCGTACCTGACGGGAGCGATTTCGACGTCTGCATCCCATCTGGCCGGGCGCACATCGGTTTCAGCACCACCACCGGTCAGAACAAAGCCTTCATTTCGATGTTCGTCTTCCGCCGGACTCTTTGCGCATCCGGCGCCATCTCTCCCGAACGATCTCATCCAAAACGTAGAACGTCACGTCGATCTCCACCTCCACTGTCAATGACGCTGCCAATTTGACAACCCACGCCGGACTTTCCGACCCGGAATCTGACTCCGCGATGGCAGTCTTACATCCAGCGCTTTTTACCGACCCAGCGGGATTCGCCTGTCCCACCGCAGAGGCCGATCGTCAGCGCTCTCCTCCGCCTTCGACCTTGACTCAGCGCAATGTCAGATTATTTAACCCGTGTGTTGACATTGTCAGATTTAACTCGTACATTGCTGACATGGGAGGGCGCTATGTCTGACGGACCATTCAGAAATGTCGCATTAACTAGTCGCTGGAAGGTATACGGCCAAAGGCTGGTTAGCGACGCCACCAGTGCTGAAGAGCGCATGGCGCAGGCTTGCCACAGCATGATTCGCGACGTAGACATGAAGACCTTTCATCCCCTTTTAGGCGAACTCAGTGCGCATGCCCAGCGCCCCCAAATGGACCTCGACCCTGTGGCAGCGATTGAGACAATCTTTGATCGCCACCCCAGGTCGTTTCTGTCCGAATCTCTGAGCAGGCATTTGATCGCCAATCTCAGGGATCAGATATCGCCGGAGAAAGCACTTGATCAAGCGTTGGGGAACACGGCAAGAGAATGGATTGGCACCACCAAGAATCGACTCGACGAACACTGCATTCGCGCCCGCGATCGTGGGGACATGAAGC
Organism: Paraburkholderia nodosa DSM 21604; assembly: GCF_000519185.1. GTDB lineage: Bacteria > Pseudomonadota > Gammaproteobacteria > Burkholderiales > Burkholderiaceae > Paraburkholderia > Paraburkholderia nodosa. The sequence continues at coordinate 2,903 of NZ_JAFA01000002.1, forward strand.
ACGAGGACTATCGCAAGGGGCTTGAGCGAAACCAAGAATCCTTTTCTGCCATCAAGCCTGACGAGCTCTGCGCTGCTTTGGCCTCCGGCAACAAGCGCGCATTTAGCGAAGCGCTTCATAAGAAAAGCGGCGTAGATGAGGGCCCCGAAGAATGAGCACTAGCGTCAACAAACCAGCTAGATCGGAAAAGCGTCTGGTTGTTCTCGAGAATGGGCAGAAGCGCGGTCGCGCCGTCCCGAAGGATGCCGAAATTGCGGAAATCGGCCGGCACATCTGCTTTGATCCGTCAGCTCTCAATAGCTTTGACGTCGAGGGGTGCAAGCCAATTCACTACGAGATGCTGGTTCTTTGTGCCGCCGTGGAGTTCGCTGATCGCCGCTGGAAGCGGCCACTGAACTGGCGCCGGATCTTGCATGTGACTCTTCCCGTTGCCGAACCCGAGAGCTGGCAGCAGCCGGAGGTTCTGAACAGCCTCCAGGGTGTCTTGAACCATCTGACCGGCGACACCTGGCAATTCAGCTTTGTGAAAACGAAGGCGCCCGCGCCTATCGGCTCGCGACAGATACCATTGGACTTCGGTATGACCAAGACCTTTGCTGTTGCCTACAGCAATGGCTTGGACTCGCGTGCAGTATCGGCTTTGAGCGGCGCAAGAGACGAAGCCCTTTGTATCCGGGTTGCCGGAAATTACCAACGGCCCAAAGACGGCGATAGCTACTTCACGCAGATTCCCTTCGAGACCAAGGAATACCGTGGCAGCGAGAGTAGCTTCCGCTCACGCGGATTTCAATTCGCAGCGGTAACAGCGATTGCCGCGCAACTCTCAAACGTGACTCGAATTGTCGTCCCAGAGAGCGGACAGGGGGCGCTTGGGCCGGTGCTGCTTCCGCTGTACAACGTTTACCCTGACTATCGCAACCATCCGACGTTCTTTCGAAAGATGGAGCAGTTCATAAGAGCATTGCAACACTACCAGGTCAGCTTTGAACAACCGCGCCTCTGGTTCACAAAAGGCCAGACATTAAGCGCATTCTTGCACATACCCGGAAAGTCTAAAAAACATCTGACGAACACTCGATCCTGCTGGCAAACGCGCCGTGTCGTCAATGTAGGTGAGAAGAAGCAGTGCGGCCTGTGTGCTGCCTGCTTGCTGAGGCGCTTGAGTCTGCATGCCGCTGGCGTCAGCGAGGCGCGCGACACCTATATTGTGTTCGACCTCGCCGCCTCCGATGTGGAGGAAGCCTTATCGGTCATCCCTCAGAAGGCCGATAGAGATATCATGGTCGAATATGGAAGTGTCGGTGTGCGCCATCTGCAGCATCTTGCAGACATGGCCGGTCGACCCGATGACGGTCTTCGCGCGTACGCCTCGCAAATCGCGATCGCGACCGGGGAAACCTATGAGGAAACTTTGAAAAAGCTGAAGATGATGTTGGTATCGCATTCCGAAGAATGGCGAGCATTTCTATCCGCGCAAGGACAACAGAGCTTTCTGAAGAACTGGATGGATGGAGGACGCTATGGCTGATCTGAATGAGCTGACTGCTCAGGAACTCGGACGTCGGCTGCGAATAGCACGAGAAAACGCAGCCATCCGGCAAGAAGACGCCGCTCAGATCATCGGCGTTTCCAGACCCACGCTCGTATCCATCGAGAAGGGTGTACGCCGCGTGCGTATTCAGGAAATCCAGATGCTTGGCCGCCGCTACGGCGTATCTGTGAACGCCCTACTCCGCCGCGAAGCTGTCCACATCGACTTAGTGCCTCGTTTTCGCAAATTACGTGAGACTGAGGACACTCAAACCGCTGAAGCCATTCGACTATTCAACGACTTGATCAGAGCAGATGTTGAAATGGAAAACATCCTTGGCATCCAGCGCCGACGAAATTATCCGCCGGAACGCGGTCTCAGTGGGGGCGATGTTGTGGCACTCGCCGAAAGGCATGCCAAGGAATTGCGCGACTGGCTTGGTCTTGGCCCTGGACCGATTGCCGACATTTTCTCGGTAATCGAGCTGGATCTTGGCATACGCCTGTATCAGCGTCGCCTTGCTTCCAACTCGAAGGTTGCGGGCCTCTTCAACTACGATGAAAGCATAGGTGCCTGCATTCTTCTCAACGCTAGTCATCCGTTACCCCGGCGCATCCAGTCCGCGGCGCATGAACTCGGCCACTTCTATGGGACGCGTCAGACTCCGGAGGTGCTCGAAGAAGATGAGAAATTTCTGTCTCGGGACGAGCGCTACGCCAACGCTTTTGGTCGTGCCTTCCTGACGCCGGCCGAGAGTTTCTCGGAAAGCTTCCAACAATTGAAGCAAATCACTGGCAAGACGACCCGGCGTCTAATAATTCTCCTCGCCCAACAGTACAACATATCGCGGCAGGCGTGCTGCCTCCGGCTTGAGGAACTAGGCCTTGCCAAGAAGGGAACCTGGGTCTGGTTCGAAAACAATGGCGGCATCACTGACGAGCACGCTCGGGAGGTTCTCGGCGAAATGACTGAACGCCGAGATCCGGCGAAGAGCGATTCGGACCGCCCCATCTCCCACCGCCTGAGCCTGATGGTACATGCCGCCTGGAAGCGCGAATTGATGTCGGAAGGACAATTGGCGGAGTTGCTGAAGTTAGGCCGAGTGGAAGTACGCGGCATTATCGATCAAATCGAGCTTGAGGAAAGGGATACGGATGAACTGCTCAAGCTCCCGGATTGATATCGTGAACCAGTGGGTTCTCGACACCAGCGTACTGATTAACCTTCACGCGTGCAAATATGGCGAACGAATCCTCTCAGCTATCCCGAACGATATCCTTGTTCCCGAAATCGTGGCAGGAGAACTGGAACATGAGAGAAGCCGTAAAAATGGCGAGTACAACTTTCTTCAGGCGCTTGTGGCAGATCGAATCGTTACTGTCGCGGGTCTGACCGACGCTGAGGAGCTGATTTTCCAAGAACTGACATCAACATCTCCGTCGCTGGACGATGGTGAGGCCGCGACGATTGCCATCGCCGCCTCCAGACAACTTCGACCGGTTATTGATGAACGAAGGGGGCGAACGCGCGCCGGCGCACTGCTTCCAACGTTACTGCCGCACTGGTCGCTAGACCTTCTTCGGCATCCGACGGTGATCGCAACACTTGGTGTCCAAAATGCCGTCGATGCGCTATATCACGCCCTACGCGACGGTCGCATGCGCATTCCATTGGAAAGTGCGGACGACGTTATCGCACTGATAGGCGTAGGGCGGTCTCGCGACTGCACGTGCCTTCCTGGGTACCGCGAACGGTTTCTCGACGGTCGGAACAGGTCCACAGAGGCGGGAATATCACCGCATCACGTTGCGACTGCCGCACCCCGATAAAAATATCGGGAATATGGAGCGATCCGCATGCACTCGGTAAACGCACCATGGAGCACCGCGACAAAACCCGGCTGCCGGTACACGGCCGCGTGATCGTACTCACCGGGCTCACGGCTGCCGCGGCAATTGCGTTGGCCTAGCTGCTGTACATGAGCTGGGGCAAGACACATATGAACGTGGGCGCAGCAATGGCCATCATGCCGCGCATGACGGATTGGGCGCCATTAATCTGCTGCTGGTGCTGGTCATGTGGATCGTGATGATGCTCCCGTCGGTGATGCCGATGGCTCTGACTTTCGCGTCGATCAGTCGGCAGCGACGTGTGCAGCAATCGCCGTATGCACGCACGGGTGCATTCGTGCTCGGCTACCTCGCGGTGTGGTGCGGATTCAGCGTGTTGGCGACGCTCGCCCAGTGGGGAATGCTCGAGGTTCGTCTCGTTACCCCGATGATGGTGAGCACAACGCCCTTGCTTGGAGGCACGCCTCTGATCATTGCCGGTGCTTTCCAGCTCACGCCATTAAAACATGCGTACCTTCGCAAATGTACGTCTCCACTCGGCCTTCTTCTGACCGAATGGCGCGACGGCACCCTCGGTGCCTGGATCATGGGAGCTCGCCATGGAACCTGGTGCGTGGGCTGCTGCGGACTACTCATGGCGGTGCTTTTTTTTGGGGTCGGCTGCGGTGCTGTCTATCTGCGCAATGCTCGAAAAGATACTGCCGCAAACACGTTGGATCGCTTTCGCGGTAGCGCTCCTGCTGGTCGGCTGGGGTATCGCTGTTGCAGCAGCCTCGTGAGGTCGTGACGTCACCGCCGGTATGCCCGCTGTCGATGGCGGCATAACCCGCGCTGCGGGGGCGCCAGCTGCCTGACCACTCGAGGCCGTCGGCGAGTACACGCTCAAGCACGCAACCACCCTCGGCAAACCATGGATGCGTGTCAGGCACGTTGTGGGAACCGTGCCTGGCACTTCACCGGTGTTATCCCTCGCAGGCCGCTCGCCAGCGTGGAAACATGCAAAAGAAGTCGTCTCCGACCTGGCAGCCATAGCGGAGCTTGGACGCTGCGTTCGTAGTCTTGTTGTCGTGTAACTGCGTCACTTGCACCCTGCTTCCGGCCCATTCCTCCAGGTCTTTGGCAAGCTCCGCGAGTTCAGCGGACGTTAGTTCGAATACCCGGTACTTCATTTGACTCCTCCAATGCTACGTGTGAACGCGATGCAGCTTACGCTGCTCACCGCTGCCGCCGACGCATCCCGAACCATGGCTCACCTGACGGAATGTCTGCCGCCAGGGCTCACCATTGAACCCGCTTCAGGCGTTTGTCTTGCGTGATCGTTCATGACGTAGCTCATCGTCTCCTGTTTCTGACATGGGCTCGCCGCACATCCTGCGTTCATGGTGGCGGTACCCGCGTGAGTCGATGCAGTTGTCTGCCATCCGGGTCATTCGGACCCGTTCCCGTTGCGACGACAACAATTCATCGCTTCATGACACCACCTCTTCGCCCTCATGTCCGTCGATCTGCACACGGTAATTCTGATGTCTTCGATTATGCTGGGACTCATGCCGATCGCGCTGTTCGCGCGGACCCGAAACTCCCTCCCGAATATTCCCGTGCGCACCGCTCATGGACTCGCCTGATGTCGACAATGATCTCTGACCCCATAATCTACTTCGGCTCGGCCGCCTCGACTGGACGTTCTGTCCAGTGAAATTGACACGATCTATTTCCGGTCTTTCAGAAATGCCCGTCCGGCAGCCGTAATCGTAATGCTGGAGCGCGCGCCCGACGGGTAGCCGACGAAGCCCGCGCTGATCAGTTCCCGGGTGACTGACCAGCCCAGCGCCGGCGCGTCTCTCCCGTAGCGAACTTCGGCGAGGCGTTCCAGCGCCCAGATTGAGGACGCGGATATGGTTCGCTCATTTAGCTTATCGTTGTCGTTCATCGTTTCTCCAAAGAATTAACAGGTACTCGTTGCGTATTGCGAGGTCACGCACGATCAGACGGAATTCGTCGCGCCCTGTCGTGTCCAGTCGCAGGTCGCACCGATCTCGATGCGTATGGCTGCTTCCACGAGATCAACGCCATGCTGCCTGGCGTGTTGATCCACCTGCGTCATCAGCGCCTCAAGTGACGGTAACGGCGCACCATTCTTCCACGCAAATGCAATGATATTTTCTGTACTGTCTTCGGCTGAGGCGAGCGCAACCGATGAGCCGAATGTCCCGCGAATCCCGGCGAGACTGCCCCCCAGCCGGGGATCCTCTCGCAGCAGGTTGGCGGCCATCACGCCACCGTCGTTCATCCGCGAATGGCACGCTTTGTAGAAGGCCGCGTCAGAGAGCTCAGGAGGCGCACCGTCTGCGTTAAAGCCGTCGAGCAACAACGCGTCGTAGGTTTGCGTGGTTATCGACAGGTATTGCGCAGCGTCCGCGCAAACGACCGACAGCCGCTCATCGTCGGGTGGGATGCAGAAACGGTCGCGCAGTGCGATCACCTGCGGATTGATCTCGACTACGGTGATGCTCGCATCTGGCAGATACCGACAGCAGTACTTCACCATTGATCCTCCGCCCAGCCCGATCATGCAGATGTGCCTGGGAGCAGGCTGCAACAGCAGGAATCCCATCATCGTGCGCGTATAACCTAGTGCGAGCATGTCTGGAGCGGCGCGCAGCATGATGCTTTGCACGCCTCGGCCGTCCAGGTGCAGCGAGACGAGATGATCGGATTCCATGACGCCTGGTGTCTCTGGAGCAGTGCCTGAATGAAAGGCCCGAAAACCCGGAAGCGACCAGTTAAAAGGTGGCATGCGGCTCATCCCCCCTGTAGCAGCGGCAAAAGCGCTTGAAGTGCCGCGTCTTCATCCGGGCCCGCGACCAGCACCTGCGCGGCAGTCCCGCTGCGCACCCGTAACGCGTCAATTGCCATGCCGTCCTTCGCATTGGCACGGCGTCCGTTCGCGGTCAGCAGGATGTCGCTCTCGAAGCGGCGTGCCACATTGACGAATGTATCCCGGGCAGCGTACGCCCCATTCCGGTTCCACCCGGAACCGGTTTGAAAATGCATAACCTTTGCCATGTTCTTTACCAAAACCTCAGAACAGATCCCTGGATTCAGTGCGAAATATCGATCTGGCAGTCCATGAGAAATGCCCGTAGCTCGCCTTCCCACGTCGTGACCTGCAGGTCGATGCTGACGCTGGCAAGTCGCTTCATTTCGAGGTTCAGGTGCACCGCTTCAAGCGATCGGGGCCATACACCCTGCACGAAACAACGACCGTCCACGTCAAGCAGCAGCCACGGATAACGCCGGAAGCGCGCACTGGCGACCGAGATCGCATCCAGCACGTGCCGGGCCGATTGCCGTGGATAAACGAAGGCCAGGTGGATACCGGCCGCCGCGAGCTGCTCGCCGACGTCGTGGAACCGGTGGACCATCTGGAACCCGCGTTCACCGCCGCGCCCCACTCCCACCGCGACCAGACCGCGACTTCCTGCAATCTCCCGCAAGCGCACCAGGCGCCGGTCAGGTAACACCAGTGCTCCATCCAGATCGAACATGACGACATCCTCAGCGAATCCGCCCGCAAGTTCGCTGAAGGGCGGCGAACGCAATTATAATCCAGAGGCAATACTATGTGCCTTACATTATAATACCCTGTGTGCCGTCAAATGATTGGTGCCCGCGAGACGCGCCCTATTTTTCCCGACTGGCCCGAACCTGTTCCAATGGAAGCCGCAATGAACGCCACCCCCGCATGCCCGCAATGCTTAATGGAGAACACGTACCCGGACGGAGCGCTGTATGTGTGCGCGGACTGTGGTCACGAATGGTCAGAGGTCGGGGGCGTCGACACCGTAGACGAACCGGAAAGGCGCGTGGTCCGGGATGCAAACGGAACCGTGCTCTCCGACGGTGACTCGGTGGTACTCGCCAAGGATCTGCGTGTGAAAGGCTCGTCGATCACGCTGAAGATGGGTACCAGGGTGAAAAATATCCGGATCGTCGGTGGCGATCACGAGATCGACTGCCGGACCGATACCGGCAGCTTCATGCTCAAGGCCTGCTTTCTGAAGAAGGCCTGACCGAGCGCCCTGCACCGCACGCGAAACGCGGGGGGTGTTTCACGCCTTGTTTACCGGATAAATCGAGAATGGACGGCGACCCGACATCCTGTGACGCATTCGTCGAGTTCCTCTCGACGCCACTGAATGACAGGCGACCCTTCGTGCTGGAAACGCAGCACGCCGTGTCCCTGCACTTCGATCACTTTGCCACCCAGAGCTGCATGTCGCTTCGTGCGCCGGACAGGCTCACGCTCGGCTACACGCGCACGATGATGGGATTCCTGCTGTTGCAGCCTGCTCCCAGGCAAATCTGCATGATCGGGCTCGGCGGAGGCTCGCTGGCAAAGTACTGCTATCTGCATCTGCCCGAGGTGGAGATCACTGCGGTCGAGATCGACCCCGAGGTCATTGCGCTGCGCGACGTATTCAGGATTCCGGCAGACGACGCGCGCTTCAGGGTGGTGTGCGCCGATGGTGCAGACCACATCCGGAATGAGGGCGCCGCAGCCGATGTCATTCTGGTTGACGCCTACGTGTCGGGCGGGATCGCGAACCAGTGCACGGATATCGCGTTCTTTGGTGCATGTCGCGAACGGTTGACGAAGACGGGCGTACTCGCAATGAATTTCACCGATGACGAACCCGCGCTGGATCTTTACGTCGAACGGCTGAAATCCGTGTTCGGCGCCTCATACGCATTGGTCCGATGCGGGGACGACAGCAATTACGTCGTTTTCGCCTGGAAAGGCAGAAGCCGTTTGCCGTCTTCGCGCGTCCTGCTGGACCGCGCCTTCTCGTATGCCTGGGCGGATGATCTGAGGCTACCGGCAACCGCCAGACGCCTGAAGGGCGGTGTGAGCCTCGACCCCAAGCGGTTGGTCTGGCGCGAGAACGGCCACGCACACTGGGAACAAGGCGCCTGATGCTGCTCGCAGATTCCGGCGGCTTCAGTCAGCATTACGCCCGACCCGCTTTCCGAGCGCGCTCTTCGTCTTGTAGGTCACGCCGTGACGTTCGAGATATTCGCGGATCAACTGCCGGACAACCTGCGATGACGTCAGATCCTGAGCGGCACAGAGCTTCTCGAATGCCTCCTTCTTGGCGGGATCGATCAGGATGGTCAGGCGCGCGGTTTTCGTTTCCATTGGGGGGCAGGAAAGGCAAGTATGATAATCGAATTATAATACACTGGCGTTCAATGCCAATGGCCACGCGAGCGGCCGAGGTCGTTCCGGCAAACGCGTCTCCCGGAATATTGAAGCCCAGCGCCGCGAGGCCCCAGCGGCACAGCCGGAACAGCGGGTTCCAGCTGTTTCCCCGTCTGATGGCCCCCGACGCAGGCCATTGTGCTCCGCCCTGCACGCCCTCCCATGCGGGCTTACCGCCTGTATCCCTGTCTCCAGACATACGCGAGTACATCGTCGGCTACAGGCACAACCGTCAGCGTGACGAGCGCCGCAGCGAGCGGAACGGTCGACACGTAACCCACGTGCCTGAACCCGATCGCGCCTGCCAGACCGCCGACGAAAAAAGAAGCCAGCATCGTGCCATGCGTCCTCAATTTCGCGCGGTTCGCGATGACCGCGTGCGTATCCGCGTCAACGGTCGGCCAGTTCCAGTAAAAAAGCTTGCCCAACTCTATCCCGAGGTCCGTCACGATGCCGGTCATGTGCGTCGTGCGGATCTCCGCGCCCGACAGCTTCGCAATCGTCGCGTTCTGCAGCCCCATGATGAAGCACAGCAGGATCACGGTCACAGGCACAAAGAACGCCTCCCATAGCGCGAGATGGCTGCCGAGCAAGCCGAACAGGAGGAGCAGCGCGGCCTCTACCAGCAACGGCAGGACGTACTGGCTTTGCAGGTTGCGCCGTCGCCCCCAGTTGACGAGCACGGCCGAGCACCCCGCTCCGACAAGAAACGATGCGAGCGCACCAATACCGGCAAGCGCAAGACGAGCATCCCCGAGCGCGGTTTGGTCGGCGATCGCCGAGACGATGCCGCTCATGTGTGACGTGTATTGTCCGACCGCGAGGTAGCCGCCAGCGTTGGCCGCTCCCGCAACAAAGGCGAGCGACAACCCGAGCTGACGGTTTGCGCCTGCGCTGCGTCGTCTTCCCGTGAGGCTTCGAAAATACTGTGCTGGCATAGGATCTTCAGACGTTCGCCCGGATGTGGGCACATATCCGATATATGGGGCTTTGAGGCACTGCGCCTTGCGCGTCTGCCCACTCGAAGCACCCGTCTTTTTGGCCTCATGTGCCTCACATGATAACGCCATTAGTATACTCTGCTAGCCACATGCATCTTTCGATGTAATATTATGCGCAAGACTGATCCGGCGTGCCGGGCTCGGTCCATGCCCCTCGTCCAATCCGAGCGCACTGGAGACAATCCGGATGGCAAGCGTGTCTGGCGTGCATTTCGTCCTGCTGGTCGTGGCTGCCTGGCTCGCAGTCGGCGCGCTGGGCCTTGGGGTGCTGCATCGCACGCGACTTGTCGCACACGGTCTGTTTCCGCTTGGCGCACTGGCTGGGTTGCTGCTGGGCGTGGCAGGACTTGCCGGCATCTTCGCTGAACCGTCCCCCCTCGTGCTGCCGGTCGGCCTGCCCGGTCTTCCGTTTCATCTGCGCCTCGACCGGCTGTCTGGCTATTTCCTTTTCGTGCTCGGTGTCGTCACCGCAGGCATCGGCGCCTTCTCTGCAGGCTATTTCCGCAAAGGCGAAGGGACGGCGCCTGGGCTGATCTGTTTCGAATATCACGTGTGTGTCGCAAGCATCGCGCTTGTGCTCGTCGCAGACGACGCCTACGCGTTCATGGTTGCCTGGGAAACGCTGACGCTGTCTGCCACGTTCCTGGTGATGACCAACCACCGGATCGGGGAAATCCGTCGCGCCGCCTACCTGTATTTCCTGATTTCGCACGTCGGCGCGCTCGCACTGCTCCTTTGCTTCGGCATTCTGCAGGCTCGTACCGGCGACTACACCTTCGCCAACATGCGGGCTCAGTCGCCCGACACATTCTGGGCATCGCTCGCGTTCCTGTTCGCCCTGATCGGATTCGGCGCCAAGGCCGGCGTGTTCCCGCTGCATGTCTGGCTGCCCGAGGCCCATCCGGCGGCGCCGTCGCCCGTGTCGGCGCTCCTGAGTGGATTCGTGCTGAAAGTCGGCCTGTACGGCATGCTGCGCACCGTGTTCGACCTGCTGCACGTGCAGATCGCGTGGTGGGGTGTGCTGCTGCTTGTGCTCGGCGTCGGCACCACGCTGCTTGGCGTGGTGTTCAGCACGATCCAGGTCGACATGAAGCGCCTGCTCGCGTATTCGTCGATCGACAACGTTGGCCTGATGATTGCCGCGCTCGGACTCGCGGTGCTGTTTCGTGCCTGCGGCATGCCGCTTCTGTCGGCCCTGGCGCTGACCGCGATGCTCTACCAGATCGCCGCACACGCGTGTTTCAAGAGCCTTCTGTTCCTGGGTACGGGTGCTGTGCTGCATGCTACCGGGGAGCGCAACCTTGGCAGGCTGGGCGGCCTGATCCGCTTCATGCCGTGGACCGCGTGGGCCGTGCTCGCCGGCGTCGCAGCCAGCGCAGGCCTGCCGCCGCTGAGCGGTTTCGTCGCGGAGTGGCTCCTGCTGCAGAGTTTCCTGTTCGCGCCGGGCTTGCCCAATTCCGTGCTCGCCATGACGGTGCCGATCGTGGCCGCGCTGGTCGCGATGTCGGCAGCGCTCGCCGGCTACACGATGGTCAAGTTCTTTGGCATCGTGTTCCTCGGGCAGCCGAGGGAAGCGAAACTGGCCCGCGCGCGCGACGCGAACGCATGGGAACGGCTCGCGTTCTGCTGGTTCGCGGTGGTCAGCGTGCTGCTCGGGCTGATGCCCGTTCAGTTCGTCAAGGTACTGGACCCGGTCACGCGTACGCTGGTTGGGAGCGGCGTCGCTGCGAACAACCAGGGCTGGCTGCTGTTCGCTCCGGTGTCGACCGCCCGGGCAAGTTACATGCCCGCCGTGTTCATGCTTTTCTTCATTGCCTGTTGCGCTCTCGCCTGGGTCCTGGTACGGCGCTTCTACCACGGCCGGCTGCGGCGCGCGCCACCCTGGAGCTGCGGCTTTCCGTTCACGACAGCACGCATGCAGGACACGGCCGAAGGCTTCGGGCAACCAATCCGGGAGATTTTCGCGCCGCTCCTACGCGTCGAGCGGCAATTGCCGTCGCCCTACGACGCGCAACCGGTCTACCGCGTATCCGTCACCGACCGTACGTGGTCCCTGATCTACGACCGTATCGCGGCAATCACGCAACGGGCAGCACAATGGGCCGGCCGGCTGCAGACAGGCAGGATCGCCGTGTACCTGACCTACAGTTTCGCCGTACTGATCCTGCTCCTGATGCTGGTGAGAAGATGGTAAGCGTATCCGGCGTGATCTCGCAGGCCCTCGAGATTGTCGTGGCGCTTGCCGGCGCCCCCCTGCTCACGGGCTGGATCAACGAGTGCCGTGCATGGCTGCAGAACCGGCGTGCACCATCCATCTGGCAGCCATACCGGATGCTCCATAAGCTGTTCAACAAGGAATCGGTTGTCGCGTACAACGCAAGTCCCGTGTTCCGTGGTGCACCTTACGTCGTCTGGGCCGCGATGACGCTTGCGTGTGCGATCGTACCCACGCTGTCGACTGAACTGCCGCTGTCGCCTGCAGCGGACGCGATCGCGCTCGTCGGCCTGTTTGCGCTCGCGCGCGTTGCGTTGTCGCTCGCTGCGATGGACACCGGCACCGCCTTCGGCACGCTCGGCGCCCGCCGCGAGATGCTGATCGGCTTCCTCGCAGAGCCCGCGCTGCTCATGGTCCTGTTCTCTGCCTCGCTGATCACGCAGTCGACACTGCTCACAAGCATCGTCGCGACGCTCGGCCGGGGCGAGCTCACCATCTATCCGAGCCTGGCTTTCGCGGGTATTGCGTTCACGCTGGTGTCACTCGCCGAAAACGCTCGCTTGCCCGTCGACAACCCAGCCACCCACCTCGAACTGACGATGATCCACGAGGCGCTGATCCTCGAATATTCAGGACGGCACCTCGCGCTGATGGAATGGGCCGCGAGCCTCAAGCTGTTCGCGTACTCGTGCATTGGCCTGGCGTTGTTCGTACCGTGGGGCATCGCCGGGGCAGGCAACCCGTTTGCACTCCTGCTCGCGTTGCCCGCGCTCTTCATCAAGCTGATGGTAGGCGGTGCAGCGCTTGCCGCAGTCGAAACCACCAACGCGAAAATGCGCATTTTCCGCGTTCCCGAGTTTCTCGCCACCGCTTTCCTGCTCGCGGTCATCGGTATGCTCGTGCATATTCTGCTGGGGGCATGAATGCACGGTTACGCGACGCAACTCATCAACTTCCTCGCAGCCGTTCTGCTCGCGTTATCGTTCGCGATGCTGAGCCAGCGCCGCATCCTCTCGCTGATTCACCTCTATACGCTGCAGGGTGTCGCGCTCGTGCTGGCAAACCTGATCCTCGGATTTGTGACGGGCGATCCAAACCTGTACGTGTCCGCCGGCCTCACGCTCGTGCTGAAGGTCGGCGTGATTCCGTGGATCCTGTACCGGCTCGTTCGCAGGCTCGACGTCCGGGCCGATGTCGAACCGCTCATCAACATTCCGACGACGATGCTGATTGGCATCGTGCTGGTCATCATTGCGTTCAACGTCGCCTCGCCAATCAGCCAGCTCGCGACCTCGGTCGCGCACGGCACCCTCGGCATCGCGCTCGCGTGCGTGCTGCTGTCATTCATGGCGATGATCACGCGCGCGAAGGCAATTCCCCAGGTGATCGGCTTCCTGTCGATGGAGAACGGGCTGTTCTTCGCCGCAACGGCCGCGACCAACGGCATGCCGATGATCGTGGAACTCGGCATCGGGCTGGACGTGCTGGTTGGGCTCCTGATTCTGGGCGTGTTCATGTTCCAGATCCGGGAGCAGTTCGACAGCCTGGACATCCATCACATCGAGAAACTCAGGGATGAGTGACGCCCACGTCCTGCTCGCCGTATTAGGCATTCCGCTCGTGGCCGCCGCCCGCCTGGCGCTCACGCGAGCGAGCCGTGTCGCGCGTCATCTGAACGTCGCCTTCAGCTTCGCGACGTTTGCAGCCACGCTCGTACTCGCCGCGCGCACCGTCGAGCACGGCCCGTCGTTTGCGTTCGGACGGGCATTTTTTGTCGATCCGCTCAACGTGTACCTCGTCGCGCTGACCGCATTCGTCGGCTGGACGACGTCACTGTTCTCGCGGCCGTACATGCAGGTCGAAGAGGCGCGCGGCCGGATGACGGCAACGCGCATGCGGCTCTATCACAGCATGTACCAGCTTTTCATCTTCGCCATGCTGCTTGCGCTGCTGACCAATAATCTCGGCGTGCTGTGGATCGCGATGGAAGCCGCCACACTCGCAACCGTGCTGCTCGTCAGCGTCTATCGCACCGCCGCGAGCCTCGAGGCTGCCTGGAAATATTTCATCCTGTGCGGCGTCGGCATCGCGCAGGCATTGTTCGGCACGATCCTGCTTTACCTCGCTGCGAGCCGACAGCTGACCGATGGTGATGCGCTGCTCTGGACGAGCCTGGCCGCCGCCAGGACGCACCTTGACCCGAACATCGTATCGATCGCCTTCGTGTTCCTGCTCGTGGGCTACGGCACCAAGGTCGGACTGGTACCGATGCATAGCTGGTTACCGGACGCACACGCCGAAGGCCCGACGCCGATTTCGGCCGTGCTTTCGGGGCTGCTGCTGAACGTCGCGCTTTACGCTGTACTGCGCTGCAAGGTGCTTGCCGACGGCGCACTGGGCAATGGTCTGCCTGGGCGGTTGCTGGTCGGGTTCGGGCTCGTGTCGGTGCTGGTTGCCTCGTTCTCGCTGTTCCGCCAGAAAGACGTCAAGCGGCTGTTCTCCTGGTCCTCGATCGAGCACATGGGGCTGATGACCTTTGCGTTCGGACTTGGTGGTCCGATCGCGACGTTTGCCGGGCTCCTTCACATGACCGTCCATTCGCTCGTCAAGTCGGCCATCTTCTTCACCGTGGGTCACGCGGCGCAAAAGGCAGGCACGCAGGCGATCGATGGGATTCGCGGGCTGCTGCAGGTCAGCCCGACCGTCGGCTGGGGGATGATGCTCGGCGCGCTTGCGATTCTCGGCCTGCCGCCGTTCGGCGTGTTCGCAAGCGAGTTCCTGATCCTGACGACTGCCATGAACACGATACCCTGGACGGCCCCCCTGCTCCTGCTCGGCCTCGCCGTCGCATTTGCGGCAATCTTCGCGCGCGTGCAGCGGATGGTGTTTGGTGGCACGACAACGGCAAAACCGCTCGAGCATCGCCCCGCACTGCTACCGGTATTCGTTCATCTGGGCCTCGGGCTGATGCTCGGTCTTTACGTGCCGCCTTACCTGGCAACGTGGTATCGCCAGGCCGCGACGATGCTGGGAGGCTGAAGCATGCGACTCGACTCGTTACCGCTCAGCGCGGCGACCCACCTCAAGTGCAGTCCCGGTCAAGTGCCGGCAAGGATTGCGGACGTCGAGGAAGCGGGCTGGCTTGAGATCGCGCGCGCCGCGCAATCCAGTCGGAGCCGGCTCATTGCGATGTGGGGTAGCGAAGCGCCCGAAGGAATTTTTTCGGTGAACGCCGCGTACGAATGTGAAGACGGGATACTGTGGCTACGTCTCACGACGGAGCGTAGTCCGCAACCCGACGGGAGCTTCCCTGATCTTGCCGCCATTTTTCCGTACGCGGCGCGCATGCAGCGCGCAATCTTCGATCTCACCGGCCTGCGGGCTCGCGCGGCACAGGACAACCGCCCGTGGCTCAATCACGGCAACTGGCCCGGTGACTATTTCCCTTTGCAAAAACAGGCAACCGGCATCGAAAGGTTCGAGTCGAGCGAGGCCGACTACCCCTTCGTGCAGGTCACCGGAGACGGCGTGCACGAAATCGCGGTCGGGCCGATCCACGCCGGCACCATCGAGCCCGGACATTTCCGGTTCTCGGTCGTGGGGGAAAAGGTGCTGCGCCTCGAGGAGCGTCTCGGCTACGTTCACCGGGGCGTCGAACGGTTGTTCGAACGAACCCCGGCCTCAGGTGGCCACCGGGTCGCGGCACGGATTGCGGGCGACTCGACAGTTGCGTTTTCATGGGCGTACTGCATGGCGCTTGAGCAGGCGTGCGGTGTCACGGTGTCGAACCGCGCGCTGTATGTACGCGGCCTCCTGCTGGAAAGGGAGCGGGTTGCCAATCATCTGGGCGACCTGGGTGCGCTCGGCAACGATGCGGGGTTTGCCTTCGGACTCGCCCAGTTCTCACGGCTCAAGGAGGACTGGATCCGGATGAACGCTCACGCTTTCGGGCATCGCTATCTGATGGACCGGATCGCGCCAGGGGGCGTCGTAGTCGACATTCGCCCCGAGACTGCGACGGCACTGGCCAGGCAGTGTGACCGTATCGAGCGTGAAGTCCACGTCTTGCGCAAGATCTACGAAGACCAGTCAGGATTGCAGGACCGCTTTGCCGGCGCGGGCCGGTTGACTGCCGAAGTTGCCAGGCATTTCGGCGTGCGCGGCATGGCGGCCCGCGCCAGCGGCCACACATTTGATGTGCGCGCGGACTTGCAACCCGCTCCGTATGACGATTTGGCCGTCAAGGTTGCAAGCGACACGCGGGGCGATGTCGCGGCGCGCGTTGCCGTGCGATTCACCGAAATCGACGAGTCCCTGCGTCTGATGCGTGCGCTGCTGGCCGAGCTTCCGGCTGGACCGGTTGCCATCGACTTGAAGCCGGCAACGACACCTTCGCGAGGAACAGGCTGGGTGGAAGGATGGCGCGGCGACGTGTTCGTCGCGCTCGAGCTGGACGCAGACGATGTGGTTTTGCGCTGCCATTGCCACGACCCGTCCTGGCAAGCCTGGCCGGCACTCGAGCACGCGATCATCGGCAACATCGTTGCTGACTTCCCGCTGATCAACAAGTCGTTCAACCTGAATTACGCGGGGCACGATCTCTGATGTGGCAACTTATCCGGCAATTCGCGCGCTCCGGCTTTCCGGACGAACCAGCGCCGACAGTGGAAGACGCATGGCGACACGAGGAGCGAGAGATTCGCGGCGAAATACTCGATCTGCTCGGGCGCGCGCTGTGCATCCGGCAGATCGATGCGGGCTCCTGCAATGGCTGCGAGCTGGAGATCCACGCGCTGAACAACCCCTACTACAACATCGAAGGTCTGGGCATCCGGTTCGTCGCGAGCCCGCGCCATGCAGACCTGCTGCTCGTGACCGGGCCCGTGACGCTGAACATGAAGACGGCAGTGCTCGCAGCCTATGAGGCTACGCCAGCTCCAAAGCTCGTTGTTGCGGCGGGTGAATGCGCGTGTACGGGCGGCATTTTTGCCGGGAGCTATGCAGTGTGTGGCCCCGTTTCGTCGATCCTGCCGGTCGATGTGGCAATCCCTGGATGTCCCCCGCCGCCCATCGATCTGCTGCAGGGCATCCTGACGGCCTGCCGGTCCGCTATCGAGAGATGAAATTCAGTAGGGAGACGTCGTCCACGCGCTTACGCCCCGCGCGATGTCTCGATCCACTGGGACCTTATCATGCGAGACGACAACTCTGGTGACGAGCGCGAGACTCTCGCGCTCGTGCGCCTGGCGTGGCCTCAACTCGTCACCATGTTCGGCTTCCTGTTTGCCGTCCTGCTTCGGTACCCGATGTGGTTTGTTGCGCTATCCGTTCTTGCTGTAACGATCTCGATCTCACACGTCGCTATCAATATCGCAAGGAATCCGGCCAGACCGTTCGATTTTAAAGTGATCGACGGGCTCGTCGTTGGTCTTGGCTGGGCGGCCAGTCTGCTCTCGATGCACTGGCTGCACATCGAGCAGACGCAGCGTCTTAAGCCAGGTGCGCTTCTTGGCCAGGCGATCCAGACCATTCCGTTTTCCACTCCTCAACTGGCGTGGGATTCCGCTGTAGCGCAATGGCTGTTCTGTTTCGCCGCGTTGATTGCGATGCTCACCTGGGCGTATAGCGGGCGATACCTCGACTGACTCCCGAAAGACCGCAGCAAGGGCTGATCCGGCTGACGCTCCGCATCCTTGACGCAACCGGGGCCATGACACGAGAGAGTTTTAATGTGCGCGGCAAAGCTTCGTCGCGCGGCGCTCGGTGTCAATGCGGCCCAGGGGCCGCGCGTGTGGCCTTAGACTGGCCCGCAAACACGGACACCTATCCTCTTTCCGCATATCCGCCAGGCTTGGCAAGAACGACGCGGCGGATGCTGCTGCAGTCTGCGAAGCAGTGACGCGACCAGGCATGCGTTTCGTGCCGGTGAAGGACGAACATCAGCAGGCAGCGCTTTGCCTGCATCGGACACGGCAAGATTTCATAGAAGAAGGGACAATGACCTGCAATCGGTTGCGATGCCCGCTGTCGGAATTCCGTGTGGTGTTGCCGTAGAACTCGGAGAAGTTACACGGGTACGCACCAGCGCTTTACCCTCCACTTCATCGTTGCGCGAGATCGAGCGGTCCCCGCTTTCGTGGAGCGTGAATCCTGTGCGTCGTGCAGCCGGCAGAACCTGGACCTGTCCGCACCTGAAGCGAAGCGTGCCGGCGTAACGCCGCGCCCCGCAATCAGCGCCGGTCATCACGAAAGAGGTCGTCGACAATCCTGTGTGCAGCATCCGAGCCGCCCGCAAGCGCTTCAGCCTCGGTGCAGAATGGGCGCCCGCCTGCTTCCCCGAAACGTAACGGAGAAAACACCGCTATGGCGTTGTCCGCCTGGAATATCCTGACGATCGCGACGTACCCCGGCCCCGCCTGCGCAAGCCTGTTCGTCCCGAGACAGGAATCAGGTTCAACGCAGACCTCGAGCCTGAACCCCTCGTATTGGTATGTGCGCGTCATGGTTGGCCTCCTATTTGTCCTGAAGGCATGCCCGCACACCCCGCATGGCTTCCAGGCGCGCGCAGACCGCCGCGAATTCGCTGGCTGTTACGCGCGATAGCGCAATCTGCACGTCGTCGAGATCGGCATCGTCCTCGGACTGCTGCACGATGAACTGCTTGACCCGTACGCTACCCGTACCCAGCGCACGATGAACCGTATCGAGCGAGACGCTGCCGCGTTCGACCAGGAGCTGGATGCTGCGCTGCTGGCGCACGGAGATAAAGCGCCGCTCCAGCGGCTTCACGCCTGCCAGGATGAGCAGCATGATGACGGTGGCACCGATCGCTGCGGTGTACATGCCACCTCCCACTGCCAGTCCGACGCCCGCCACTGACCAGAGGCTGGCTGCCGTCGTCAGGCCACGCACCACTTCGCCACGCAGGAGGATCGATCCCGCGCCGAGAAAGCCGATCCCCGACACGACCTGGGCTGCAACACGGGATGGATCAAGCACGACGTTCTTCTCGCCCAGCACATCGGCAAAGCCGAATGCCGACACGAGCATCATGAGCGCGGCACCAACACAGACGAGCATATGGGTACGCAGTCCAGCCGCCCAGTTCAGTCTCTCCCGCTCGAAGCCGATCACACTGCCGAGCAGGGCAGCGATCAGCAGCCGCGACAGGATTTCGAGGTTTCCAATCATTTCCCGTTCCCGATAGTAATTTCATCAGCCGGCAGGACGTGCATGCACAATTGTGACATTTTTGTGACGTTCGTGACGTCCACGGACAAGCCAGTCGTCGCCAGGCTCGCCTGTGCGCTGGCCGCTTTCACGCCGGGCAGCAATGGCGCCAGGATGGAACACGTCAACGGCGTATCGCGCAGGCGCGACATCATCACGCGACATGAGCTGCGGCTTGCGCCCGACGGTGGCAGTTCCGTTCGCAGCACGCGTGGCCTGGTGGCACGGCGCAGATAGCGCGCTGCCCGATGAAAGACCCTGAGACAGGGCGTCCCCTGCGCTGACGCTGCGGACCGGGCTTTCGCGCTTCGCGTCGAGCCGCGTGACGCGTCTCGCCCCTGCGGGCTTCAATCCCTGACGCACACACCTGAAGCCTCAACACCCTCGTCACACCCCGGTCAGGTGGAGGCCGCACACGGCCTCCACGATCGCGCTCGCCGCGCGGCGGCTCATCCCGGTCAAACCCGGCGCTTCGCATCCGCCACTCTCCTGGGTTCCCGCCCGACACCCGCGACCGTAGCCGGTGGCAGCCAGACATCAAGGGGCGAGGGACCGTGTTGCCCGCACCCCTCCCTCGCCTATTTCCTTGACATCTGGCTGCCACCGGCTCCTTCAGTCGCACGGGCGCGAACTCAGGAGACTGGCGGCAGCACAGCCGGCACCGGGTTCCACCGGGACGAGCCCAACCCCTACGGGACGGGCGGAATCTTGGAGCCCGGTCAGCGCAAACACCCATCAACCTCCTTGCTGTGGAGAGTGTCATGCAACTCGCTTCCTCCTTCCGTTACGGCTCCCCGATGCTGCGTTCCGACTCGCCCCTCCCGGACGACCAGATCCGCCGTGTCGCCCCTTCGATCTTTGCGGACGGCAAGCACGAAAGCCGCTCGGAACGCTACACCTACATTCCGACCATCGACGTGCTGCGCGGCCTGCGCAACGAAGGCTTCCAGCCCTTCATGGTCTGCCAGACACGCGTCCGTCATGACGACCGTCGCGAATTTACGAAGCACATGATCCGCATGCGGCACGCCGACGAAATCACCGGCGAAGAAGCCAACGAGATCATCCTGCTCAACTCGCACGACGGCACGAGCAGCTACCAGATGCTCGCCGGTGCCTACCGCTTCGTTTGCCAGAATGGCATGGTCGCCGGGGACACCGTGCGCGATATCCGCGTGCCGCACAAGGGCAACATCGTCCAGAACGTCATCAACGGTGCATTCGACGTGCTCGATGGCTTCGACCTCATCGGCGAGCAGAAGGACGGCATGAAGGCCGTCACGCTCGAGCGTGACGAACAGCACGCGTTTGCGCGCTCCGCGCTCGCGCTGCGCTACGACCCGACCGACGCAGACACGCCCGTCCCCATCACTGAAAACAGCCTGCTCGCCCCGCGCCGCTTCGAGGATCGCCGTGACGACCTCTGGACGGTATTTCAGCGGGTTCAGGAAAACCTCACCAAAGGCGGGCTGCACGGTCGCTCGCGCAGTGGACGCTCCATGTCCACCCGTCCCATCACCGGCATCGACCAGAACGTGAAACTCAACCGCGCGCTGTGGATGCTCGCTGACGCCATGCGCCAGATGAAGGCGTAGCCACCACCCGGCGGCATCCGCTGCCGCCCCTCCATTCCTTTGATCAGGACTCCTTTCCGGGTCAAGTCCTGACCAGCCCTCTAGTACCGACCCGGAGCCTTCTTCTACCTTTTGGAGTCAGTCATGCAAGCCCAGGTTGAAACCACCGTGGTCAACAACGAAACGGCCTCCCCGCTCGAAACCAGTTTCGGCGACGAGCAGCCGGTTGTCACCGTGCCGTATTCCAGTCTTCGCCCGTCGCCCCTCAATGTCCGCACGAAGCCCCTGTCCGGCATCGAGGGTCTCGCCGCCAGCATCCGCGCCAAGGGTCTGCTGCAAAACCTTGTCGTCCACACCATGAAGGGCTCGCGCAACAAGCGGCAGACCTACGGCGTATGCGGAGGCCGTCGACGCGAAGCCGCGCTCGACCTGCTGTTCGGGCAGAAGCACATCGCCGCCGACTACCCGGTGCCGGTGCGCATCGTCAGCGAAGGCGAAGCCCTCGCGATTTCGCTCATCGAGAACAGCGAACGCGAAGGACTCGACCCGTTCGACGTCCTGCGCGCATACCGCATGCTGGCCGGGGAAGGGCGAAGCGTCGATTACATCGCGGCGCTTTTCTCGGCCTCGCCGCTCACCGTCAAACGGCGCATGAAGCTCGCCAACGTATCGCCCAGACTGCTCACGCTGCTGCGTGAGGATGCGATCACCCTCGACCAGCTTGCCGCCCTCGCCCTCGCGGACGACCATGAAACGCAGGAGCATATCTGGTTCGACGCGAACGACTGGCAGCGCCAGCCCAACTACCTGCGGCAGGCCATCACCCGCGCCGAGATCGACGCGAGTCGCAGCCGTCTCGTGCGCTTCGTCGGCCTCGCAGCCTATGAAGCGGCTGGCGGCTACGTGAGGCGCGACCTGTTCAGCGACGACGGGAACGCCGGTTATATCGCCGACGCCGAACTGTTGCAGCGCCTCGTCGCGCAAAAGCTCGACGCCGCCGCTCAGGAAGTGCACGCGGAAGGCTGGGGCTGGATCGAAACGCGCGTCGAGCGCGATTTTCTGGAACTGAACCGCTACGGGAGGCTTCGCCCGGTGCAACGTCCCTGTACGGAAGACGAGCAGCGGGAAATGGACGTCCTCACCGCGCAGCAGGACGAACTCGCTGAGAAGTTCGAGGCGCTGTCGGAGGACGATGAAGACGCCTGGGAAGAAGCCGACCGGCTCAACGACGAAATCGAACGCGTCAACGCCGCACTCATCGCCCTCGAAAGCCGCAGCGTGATATGGGAGGCGCAACAGATGGCCGAGGCGGGCGCATTCGTCATCGTCGGCCAGCAGGGCGAACTCGTCATCGAGCGCGGCCTCGTGCGCCGCGAGAACGCCAGCACGCTCGAAGCGGCGGGCGCACAGGTCGCCGGCACGCCCGATGCCGAAGCCGACGAGGCAGTTACCGCCATGGCACCGAAAATCCGGCCCGTTCACAACGCGAAGCTCTGCCAGCGCCTCACCGCGCACCGTACCGCAGCCGTGCACGCCGAACTCGTCGCGCAGCCGTCTGTGGCGCTCGCAGCCCTGCTGCATCAACTGGTGCCGAAGGCGTTTCCCGATCACTTCGGGCACACGTCTGCGCGCGACTTCCTCGCGCTCACCGGCACGAACAACCAGGACAACCTGCTGCGCGCCGCCGACGATCTGCCCGCCAGCCCCGCGTGGAACGCCATCGAGGCGCAGCGCGCGCGCTGGATCGCGGAACTCCCCGCAAAACGGGCCGACCTGCTGCCGTGGCTGATCCAGCAGGACCCCGGCACAACGCTGCTCGACCTGCTCGCGTTCTGCACCGGCACGCTGCTCGACGGCATCGCGAGCGAAGAAAAGCCGCACACGATCAACGCCCTCGCGGGCGCGCTGAGCCTCGACATGACCCGGTACTGGACGCCGACGCGCGCCACGTATTTCGATCATGTGAGCAAGGCACGCATCGCGGAAGTCGTGTCCGCAGCCGTCTCGCCCAAAGCCGCCGCCGATCTCGAAAAGATGAAGAAAGCGGACGCGGCAGCCGCCGCCGAGCTTCGGCTCGCGAAGGCGGCCTGGCTCCCGGAAATCATCACCGATCGTGCGACCCCGGTCACCCCGTCATGGGAAAGCCGCAACAACAACGATAACGACGAGGATGAAGACCAAGGCGGTTGTGACCACGACAGCGCGGACACCGGGAACGGTGCGGATGAAACGCTGGACGACGAGCACGCCGACGCGGAACCGGATGCCGGGAACGGCACCGGACTCGTCAACGGCACGCCCACCGGCGAAAAAACCGCGCCCGTCGCCAGTCGCCCGCTCACGCCGTGGCCCTTTCCCACTGCCGACAACATGAACGGTGCGCAATCCGGCCCGCTCGCGGCTTAACCCCATCCCTCGCCCCGGCAACGGGGCGAGGCACGCGGCAGACCCGCATTGCTACGTATTACCGTGTATTGCTGCCGTCTGCTTGCCTGAAGCGGAGAAATCACCATGACCGACCAGATCCGCATGGCCGTACTCGCCACCAATACCGAAGGTGCGCCCGACCTCTACCTGACGTTTTTCGACCTGCAGTACAACGAAGGCCAGCACCACGGCATGCACTGGCCCGTGCCGGAGATGAAGGCTACCGGGCACCGATGATCGCCTTCGGCCCGAACGACGCAGCTTCGCTGCATGCTCCGCGACGCCGTCGCGTTCATGGACGGTGACACCGGCGAGGTATGACCCATCCGGCTAGACGGCGCACCGTCTGCCCGCACCCTATGACTGCCCGCCCACCATCCGGCCAGCCCACCAGCACTCGCCGCCACCAATATCGCGATCAGCCCACACGCGACCAGCCCATAGCATGCCCGCATGAGCCGCCGCATGACGACCCGTTCGAATGACGCGAGTGCCCCGTCAATCCGCTTCTGCTGTTCACGTGCAGCCACCGCCATCGCACCCACGAGCCGGTTTCCGGCGACGAGCGCAATCCGGTTCGTCGCGCGACGCGTGAGTCTGGTCAATGCCTCGTCACCCAGTGCGGCAAGCGCGGCGCGATAGCGCGCTTCGTGCTCGGCTGTCATCTCTTGCGCCAGTGTGATCGTTTCCTTGCACCGTGCGAGCGCCTCACGATGCTGCACCATGAGTGCCTCGGTCGCCGCGTACGCTTCGGCCCGCGCCGCATCCACCCCGCCCGCCCCCGCCTGCCGGATGCGCTCCGGTATGGCTTCATACAGCCGCGTGTAGTATTCGAGCACGGCCAGCACCGACCACAGCGCATCGTTGTCGCGCAGGTTCAGCGCCGCCGACACGCGGCGCATGCGCAGCAGGCTCGCGTCGTCCGGTGGTCCACCACTGACTTCGAGAAAAAGCCGCGCGAGCGGATCAGGCGGCCCCGTGCGCCGCGAACGACGCTCACGCATCGCCTGTCACCCGCGCGAACATCGCGTCGTAGCACGACCGCCAGCGCAACAACTCCGCGCGCTGCCCGATGGGGAGCGTCTCAACCGCCTTGCGCACCGACAGCCGCTGGCTGCGCAGGTCATCGGCAACGCGGTCGGCCAGTTCGGGAAAATCCAGTGACTTGCCTTTCGCCTCGATACTTTTGCGCAGTTTCGAATCCTGATACAGCACGAAGCGCTCAGGTGTGCCGTAGTAGCCATTACGCACGACATGCACCGTCGCCTCGGGGAACGTCTCGCTGAACTGTCGCAACAGTTCGAGACTGTCGCGCTGCCGGTTGATGACCCAGAATACGACGAGCCGCCGTCCGAGTTCATCGAGCGTACTGCTCAGGGTCGCTCCGTATCGTGTGACGCCATCCTGATTGCGCGCCGCCGTGCTGACCACCACGACCGCATCGCGGTGCACGTCACAGTAGTTCACGAAATCGATCCATCCCCCGGCCTTGTCCAGATCGAACGAAGCGCAATCGAGTTCCTCGTGGACCGCGCGCATCACGTCCGGGTTCGACGTATCGTTTTCCACCAGCACGGTATTCACGCCCCGCCGCTGCAGGTAGTCCACCAGCGCGAGCGCGACCACACTCTTGCCGACACCGCCCTTGCCACCGCCAACGAGATAGATAGGATTGACTGTCGTGTTCATGGCGGCTCCCTACAGATCGTCGGAATCGGGCCGGATTGCGAATCCGAGCGTGCCCTGCACCGGCATGAGTTGTCTGGTTACGGTCTTTCCCCCGTCCTT
Organism: Paraburkholderia nodosa DSM 21604; assembly: GCF_000519185.1. GTDB lineage: Bacteria > Pseudomonadota > Gammaproteobacteria > Burkholderiales > Burkholderiaceae > Paraburkholderia > Paraburkholderia nodosa. The sequence continues at coordinate 27,782 of NZ_JAFA01000002.1, forward strand.
GCGGACCTGATTCGTGTGTGACGGATCGCCTGGCGCGCGCGGCGATGACGCACTACCTGTGCCCGTCGCGCGCGCGCCCGATGACGCGCGAGTGCTGCCACTTCCGGCACCGCTGCCCTTTCCGGCTGCGCGCAGCGCATAGCGGATCGTGCCCGCCGTGATCTCGATTCCCTGCGACTTCGCCTGCTCCGCGATCTGCTCCAGCGTATAGCCCTTCGCCTGTGCCGCGCGCACACGTGCGCGTATCTCCTTCATCGCCTCGCGCACCGGGACACTGCGCCCGGCATCCGGTTTCTCAGGCAACGCATCGAGCGCGCTCGCAAACGCCTCCCATTGCGACTTCGTATAACCCTTTGCGACAGGCATGCTCACCCTCCCGCGCACGCCGTGACACACGGCCCTGTCGTTATCGTGCGCAGCGCGAGCGCACGCGTCAAGCGCGTCTTTCGCAGAGGAAACGCACACGGGAAGCGATGGGAACGCACGGGAACACGCGAGAACAACGCACTTTTTTGCGCACGTCGCACGCATGCAACAGCCACATGTTCAGGCACGACCGATCGCACCGGATGCGTGCAATGTTCGCGCTTCATGCGCTGCGACAACGCACAGCCATTTACCTTCAGTACACCGCGCCTTGGCTCCGGCAAGGCAAGTTTGAGGCATCAGGTGACGCGACCGGTGGCACCCGGGCAACGCAGCAGGTGCGCATCCCGGTTCGCACCCGCTCACGCCAGCTGTAGGCACCCGGCTGCATGTATCCAGCTCACTGTATGTAGATGTGAACTGTCCTGTTTGCGACACGGGAACACGCACGAGATCGCTCGATTCATCCGCACCGGGTTCGCAGTTTTCAGGACAGGGCAAGCACACTGCGGTATGCAGGTTCGACGCACGATGAAGGACACCAGATCGCACACCATCGCGCACAGGGTTGCGCGACCTTTACGTACTCGCGTACGCACCGCGCTGACGCTGAACGAGCGACCTCTACGCAAACAGTTCGCACGCGGTTCGCACCTGATCGTGCAGGGCCTGAACACGCGGCTTACGCGGGAATGGCGACCTCTGCGCAAAACGTTTACGCCGGGCGACAAAAAACACACAGAAAACACGGTACTGCAGGATAGGCTGGTGCCGGTTTGGGGCGCCTTGTACATCACGCTGGTACTCGGAGCAGGATGGTACTAGCCTTGCGCTTCTCAGCAAGTACTCTCACGTAGACCGGGATCTCATTGCGAATTTCAGCAAGTATAGCCGGGCGGTTCTACTTGAATGCAGGCGAGATAATCGTCGAAATGAGTTGCGCGACTGCGAGATGCGTTGCCTCCGGGATACCCGATCTCCCGTTTAGTCAACGGCACCCATCGAATCGGATGCCCCCAAGCCGCCATCCCGACGCATCGCTGGTCGCCTTCCGCCGCTCTGCGACCGGCTCAGGGCCGATGTGGTTCGCTCCGCCTTCAGTGCAGCGGATTTGCACCGCTCACCCCGCAGATCGCGCGACAGACTCAGAATTTATGACCGGCGGTGCAATTCATATGGGGGCATTCGCCCGCGGCTCGCTTACATTGGCGCCCAACCTACAAAAAGCTTGATGTCTGGAGACAGTTCATGCCCGTTGTCGACGATACGTTCGCGCGTGACCGGGTCCGACGATGATCATCCATTCGAGGCACATTTTGAATGGCCAGCCATGGCGGGCCGGATTGAAATGGGTGGGTTATCCGAACTAGCCTTTAAGGAACACCGTAATGGGTCTTTCCATAAAATCGCGCCTCGCAGTGACGACGGGTTTGTTATCCGTACTGCTGCTAATTGTCGGGATCGTTGGCATAGCCGGCATGACCTACAGTGACGACGGCAATCTCGATACGTACACAAACAAACTGCCAAGCGCCATTTTGATTAGCGAAGCCGAACTCAGCCTGCAGCGTGAGCGTACGGCACTTCTGCGTGGCGCCAGCGACATTTCTTCGGATGACAACATCCAGCAAACCGTCGCGCACGAGAAGAACTTTCGCGCAATGGCCCACAAGGCGCTCAACGGATACATAAAGCTGCCGCACTCGGCAGGCGAAGCTGAACTCGCGCGCGAGTTAATGGCTCAGCGCACGACGATGGACAACAGCCTCGACGAATTCGCACAAGCGCTGCTCGCGAAGGACAGTGCTCGCATCATGCGGTCCGCGCTCGAAAACAACACGTTGTACGGCAAATATCACAGCAGCAGCGTCAAATTACGCGCATTGCAGGTAAAAGAAGCGCAGGAGCAGTTCGAGACTGAGCAGCACTGGTATGCCGTGTTGCGCCTCGTCGCCTTCGCCTCGCTGGTGTTGGGCTTGGCGACTGCTGTCGGCAGCTTTTTGAGTCTGCGCCGCGCCGTCGCACAGCCGCTGAGCGAAGCGCTTGCGCACTTCGAGCAGATCGCGCAGGGCAATCTAACATGCCCGGTTTCGCTCAAATCGCATGACGAGATGGGCCGGTTGCTGCGTGGCATAGCGGACATGCAGGAGCGTCTGCGTCAGACGGTTCGCGATTTGCACCACGCCAGCGAGGCCATAGCGTTAGCCAGCGGCGAAGCGGCTGCGGGCAACCAGGATCTCTCGGCGCGCACCGAAGAACAAGCGGCCTCGTTGGAGGAAACGGCGGCGAGCCTGGAAGAGTTGACCTCGACCGTCAAGCACAATAGTGACAGCGCGCACGACGCAAGACAAATGGCGTCCACGGCACGCGACGTGACTCTGGCCGGAAGCCGCCTGGTTGCGGAAGTTGTCGAGACCATGAACGGCATTAGCGATAGCGCGATCAAGATTGCCGAAATCACCAGCATGATTGAAGGCATTGCATTCCAAACCAATATCCTTGCCTTGAACGCCGCAGTTGAGGCTGCTCGTGCCGGCGAAAACGGCCGCGGATTCGCCGTGGTGGCCTCGGAAGTCCGCTCGCTGGCACAGCGCTCGAGCACGGCGGCAAAGGAGATCAAGGACCTGATTGGCACTTCTGTCGAGCGTGTGCGAATGGGTAGCGAACTCGTTGTCCGTAACGGTAGTGCGATGGACCAGATCAGCCTGTCCATCCAGCGCGTGTATGACATTGTCGGTGAAATCGCCAACGCTTCGGAGGAGCAGAGTCGCGGCATCGAGCAAGTGAATCAGGCGATCTCGCAAATGGACGGCGTTACCCAGCAGAATGCCGCGTTGGTCGAGCAAGCCGCGGCGGCGGCCATGTCGCTGGAAGATCAGTCGAGCAAGCTGCGCAAGATTGTGTAAGGCTTTACGACAGACCACGCGACATCCTGATGCTGAGCGCCTTATTGGGAGCCCTTCAAGGACGCCACATAGCGCGCTACTTCCCGAACGTCGTCTGCATTTAGAGGCGTAGGAAACAATCTGGGCATGATGGCCGATCGCGCCCGAATGTGCGTTTCGATATCCGCTGTTTGGTCACGGCTGGAAATGCGGGTCGCGCGCATGCACCCTTCCGCGCCCAAGGGCCTGCGCCTCGCGGCACTTTCGAACTACGTGTCCGAAGGCATGGACGCGCACGTCGCCCGCACCTGGGAAGCCACGCTCACGCGCCTCTCGCGAGCGGACATCCAGGTTGCCTTGCTGCACCTGCCGTCGCTGGAGGCGCTGCCCGCCATCAAACGCATCGGCTTCTCGCCGATCGGGGCCTACACGGCGCACCGTAGCCGGCTCCAAGCACATGCTCAGCACCACTACCCGCGCGTGCTCGCGCGCATCCGCCTGGGCGAAACGGCGAGCGCAGCGGCAATGTCACAGGCGCGCGCTGCGCTCGCGAGCTTCGATGCCTTCCTCATTGCGACCGTGCCCATGGCCGCCCGACATCGCAGCGCTCGAAGCCGACCTGGCGCACTTCGCGGAAACGAACGCGCTCGTGTTGCGCAATCCCTCGGTGATGAATTTCCTCGACGGATGCGCGGTATCGCTGCCGTGCGCGCCGCGCGGCAAGGCGCCGGTAGGCTTGAGCGTGGCGGGGCTCGCCGAGAGCGACGCGCACGTGCCGAGCGTTGCCGCCGCGCTTGAAAGCGTATTGCAGAACGCGAACGCCGCCTGATGCACGGCGGCGCCCGCCCCGATCGGCTAAGATACGGCTCCACAAACGCCATTTATCGAACCAACGGAGTGTTTTCAGTGATTCAGGCAATTCAACCGGGCGCCGTCTTCAAGGACAATCTCGCACTGCTGCCGGGCATCGACGGCATCGAGCGCATCGATCTCGTGGACGCTCAGGGCAACGTGGCCGCGAGCATCGAGAACAAGCCCGGCAAGCAGGGCTCGCTCGCGGTCTACCACTATCTGCGCGAAGCCTTCGGCACGCTCGACACCAACGCGGCCGAGCATGGCCTCGCCGTGTTCGCCGAGCACACCGCCGACGCGCGCAACCGCCCGGGCGCGCACCCGAACGTCGATCGCCTGCTGGAAATCGCGGCAGGCGGCCCGACGCTGCGCATCGACGTGATCGCCGCAGCCTGAGCGTTGGCTTCGCGGGCGTGCCGGCCGGCACGCCACTCTCCCTCACGCCGAAAGCTCTTCCAGCCGCACGCCATTCGTGCGGGGCCCGAACCCGCCGATCGAAATCATCACCGCGAGCATGCACACGGTGATGCCGGCGAACACACCGCTCACGCCAAAATCGCGCAACAACGCGGCGATGATGAAGCCCGACATCATCGCGCCCACGCGGCTCGCGGAATAGACGATGCCGTTGGCGCTGCAACGTACCGCTGTCGGGAAGAGCTCGGCCTGGTATGCGTGATAGCACACGGAAATGGTCTGCCCCGCAAGACTGATCAGGACACCGAGCGAAATGAGCGCGAGCGGCCCGCGCGCCTGCGAGAACAGCAAGCCGAACACGATCACCGCGAACGCCGAGCCGACGATGAGCCACTTGCGCTCGATGCGATCGGCCACGAGCATCGCGAGCAGCGGCCCGCACGGCAGCGCAATGGCGATCACGACCGCGTAGAGCAGGCTCTTCGTCACGGTCACGCCCTGCCCGATCAGGAGCGTGGGCACCCAGTTCGCGAAACCGTAATAGCCCACCGCCTGGCACAGGTTGAACGCGATCAGCATGATGAGGCGCGCACGGTATGGCGGCTTCCAGAGCTCCGCGAGCGAAGCGCGCCGATGCGCGGGCAGCACGAGCGTGGGCGAAGGCTCGGGCAAGCGCTTGCCGCTTTCGCGCACGGCGCGTTGCTCCATCTGCGCGATCACACGTTCGGCCGCCCCGGTTTGACCGTGCGTGACGAGCCAGCGCGGACTTTCCGGCACGGCGCGGCGCACGAACCACACGATCGCCGCGCCGAGCGAGCCGGCGAGCACGACCCAGCGCCAGCCGTCGAGGCCGAGCGGCGCCTGCGGCACGAGCCACCACGACAGCAACGCCGAAATGGGCGCCGCCGAAAACATGATCGCCTGATTCAGCGCCATGGCGCGGCCGCGCATCTGCTGCGGGACCATCTCCGTGACGTAGCTGTCGATGGTGACGATCTCGATGCCCACGCCGATACCGGTGATGAAGCGCCACAGGATCAGCGCCTGCGAGGTATGCTGAAACGCCATCGCCACCGAGCCCACCGAATACCAGAGCAGCGAGAACGTGAAGACGCTTCGTCGTCCGAAGCGGTCGGGCAGCCAGCCGAAGCAGAATGTGCCGATGAACAGACCCGCGAAAGTCGCGGCCACGAAGGCCCCGATGCCGTTGAAGCCGAAGAACGCATGCGTCGTGGTTTGCAGCATGCCGCTTTTTGCCATGCCCGGCGCGATATAGCCCGTGAAGATGAGATCGTAGACCTCGAAGAAGCCGCCCAGCGAAATCAACATGACCAGCATCCAGAGCTGGCGCGTGGCGGGCAGGCGGTCGAGCCGCGCGGAAAGCGCTGCCGCTGCGCGATTGCCTGCGGGAGGGGCCGTGACGGCGTCGAGCGGGGCGTCCGCGCCGAGGGTTCGTTGCATGCTTGTCTCCGTGACGACGCCTCGCCGGGCGTCATTCTTGTGAACGCCGGGCGTGCGAGCGCGCTGCGCGTGCGAGCTTCTGGCGGCTCATGGCACGCGCAGCCGTATGGCAGACCGGCGGGGGGGAACCGCGAACGTACTGCTTCTACTTCGTCTGCCGGTGGCTCAGGGCGCTGCGTGCGACTTCAGGCCCGCCAGCACCTCTTCGGTATGCTCGCCCACCCGCGCGAGCGGCTGACGCACGCCGGGACGGCGGCCGCCCATCATGAGCGGCAGCAGCACGACTTCGGTCGTGCCGCCGTCGTCGGTCTGCATCGGCACGAGTCCACCGCTCGCCTTGAGGTGCGGATCGTCGAGCAACTGGTCGGGGCGCACGATCGGCGCATACGGAATGCCGGCCGCTTCGAGACGCGGCATGAGTTCGCCCACCTGCTGCGTGGCAAGCACGGCGCCGAGGCGTTCGAGCAATTCGGGCCGCACCTCCACGCGCGATGCGTTGGTCGCGAAGTGCGGCTCGTCGGCAAGCTGCGGGCAGCCGATCACGTCGCACAGCGTCACGAACTGCTTGTCGCTCACCGCACCGATGAAAAGCTGTTCGCCCTCGGCGAGCGTGAACACGTCGTACACGCTCCAGGCCGATACGCGCGAAGGCATGGGCGGCGGCGCTTCGTGCGTCATGGCGTATTGCTGCATGTGCTGCGCGCTCAGGAACACGCAGTTCTCGAACAACGCGCTCTGCACCTCCTGGCCGCGCCCGGTCGCATCGCGCTCGCGCAGCGCGGCCAGCACGCCGATCGCGCCGAACATGCCGCCCATGATGTCGTTCACCGACGTCCCCGCGCGCAGCGGCCGCCCCGCAGGCCCGGTCATGTACGAGAGGCCGCCCATCATCTGCACGACTTCGTCGAGCGCGAGACGCTTTTCATAGGGGCCCGGCAAAAAGCCCTTGTGCGAGACGTAGATGAGGCGCGGATAGCGCTGCGAGAGCGTGGCGTAATCGAGCCCGAGCTTTTCCATGAGGCCGGGCCGGAAGTTTTCCAGCATCACGTCGCACTCGCCGATCAGCTCGACGGCTGCCGCACGGCCCGATTCGGTGTTGATATCGAGCACCACGCTCTTCTTGTTGCGGTTGAACGAGCGGAAAAAGCCGATGCCGAGGCCCGGCAAGTTGCGCGTCTTGTCGCCGCCGGGCGGTTCGATCTTGATGACTTCGGCGCCCAGGTCCGCGAGGATCATCCCGCAGGTCGGGCCCATGACCATGTGCGTGAATTCGACGACGCGCACGCCTTCGAGCGGCAAACAGTTTTGCGTATTCATAAGGATCTCAAACTAGTCAGGCGTGATGCGCGAGTGCGCCAAAGGTCTTCGGCAGGCCGGCGCGCCAGAGCGTGCCGTGCAGCGTTTCGCCCTCCAGCCACTGGGCGACGCGCGCGCGCAGCGCCAGCAGCCGTTCGATGTCGATGCCGGTGTCGATGCCCATGTCGGCGAGCATGAACGCGAGGTCTTCGCTCGACGCATTGCCGCTCGCGCCAGGCGCATGCGGACAGCCGCCGATGCCGCCGAGCGTGGCGTCGAAGCGGGTGACACCCGCCTCCAGTGCCGCATAGACGTTGGCGAGCGCGAGGCCGCGCGTGTCGTGAAAGTGCGCGCAGCACAGCCGCTCGCCCGCGATCTCGCGCGCGGCTTCGAAGAGTTCCCGCACGGCGGCGGGGTTCGCGTAGCCCACGGTGTCGGCGAGGCTCACGCGGTCCGCGCCCGCGTCGAGCAGCGCCTGCATGCAGCGCAGCACCTCGGCGGGCTCGACGCGCCCTTGCAGCGTGCAGCCGAACGCCGTGCCGATGCCGCCTTCGATCAGCGTCTTCGCGCCGCTCGCGTCGCGCGCGGCGCGTATGCGCGCCACTTCGGCCACGACTTCATCGGGCGTCTTGCGCAGGTTCGCGAGGCTGTGCGCCTCACTCGCGGAAAGGGGCACGAGCATCAGGTCCGCTTGCGCCTCCAGTGCACGCTCGGCGCCCTTCAGGTTCGGCACGAGCACCGAGACGAAGAGACCCGGCAGCGTCTTCGCGTAAGCGACGAGTTCCGCCGTATCGGCGAGTTGCGGCAGGAGGCGCGCAGGCACGAACGAGCCCACTTCGATCTCGCGCTGGCCGGCTTCGTGCGCCGCGCGTATCCATTCGATCTTGTGCGCGGTAGGCAGCACCGTCTGGATGCTCTGCAGGCCGTCGCGCAGGCCGACTTCGCGTATCACCGCACGAGTCTGGGCCCTCTGAGGTAATGGGGGCATGAAGGCGTCTCCGTTTTTGTCTCCAGCAATGTGCTAACTTTAGTCATTCCGCAAAATACATAAAGCGGTATTTTGGAACCGTAAAGATTCCAATCCGGAAACATACAAAACGCAGTCAGGAGACACCGTGCACGACATCGACCTCAAGACCCTGCGCCTTCTCGTAAGCGTGTGCGAGCACGGCAACATGGGGCGCGCGGCGCGCGAGGAGCACATCGAACCCTCCGCCATCAGCAAGCGCATCGCCCAGCTCGAAAGCGAATTCGGCGTGCCGCTGCTCACGCGCTCACGCCGCGGCGTGCAGCCCACCGCGGCGGGTCTCGCGCTGCTCGAGCATGCGCGCAGCGTGATCTTCACGCTCGAGCGCGCGGCCAGCGACGTCGCCGCGCTCGGCAGCGGCCTCTCGGGCAGCGTGAGCGTATGCGCCTCGGCGTCCGCGATCGCCGAGGCCCTGCTCGACGATCTCGCATCGTTCATGCGCTTGCCCGAGTACAAGAACATCCGCGTGAACGTGGAAGAGCGCACCTCGCACGAACTCGTAGAGCGCGTGCGCGACGGCGCGGCCTCGCTAGGCGTGTGCTGGGACAACGTGGAACTCGGGGGACTGCAATCGCGCCCCTGGCGCGAAGACCGGCTCGTACTCGCCGTGCATCCCGAGCACCCGCTCGCGAAACGCCGCACCATCGCCTTCGAGGAGACGCTCGATTACGAGCACGTGGGCCTGCCGACCTCCACGGCCGTGCATACGATGCTGCGGCAGTCGGCGGCGCGCAGCGGACGCACGGTCGCCTATCGCGCGGTGGTGTCGACGCTCGATGCGGCGTTTCGCGTGGTGGCCGCCAACCTCGGCATCAGCGTCGTGCCCCAGGAGGTGAGCAACACCTACCGGCGCATCATGGACGTGCACACCATCCCCCTCACCGATGCCTGGGCGCGGCGGCGTTTCATCGTCTGCTTCCGTGCGTTCGACACGCTGCAGCCCGCGGCGCAGCGCATGGTCGAGCATCTCGTGGAGCGGGCGGCACGGAAAAAGCGCGGCGCGAAAAACAACGCCTGATCGCGCGCCTCAAGCCGCCGCATTCTTCGCGCGTTTGCGCGCGGGTGCGCGGTCGGCCGCTTTCACCTGCGCAATCAAACCGTCGTGGTGTTCGCGCAGCACCTCGACGAATTCGGCCACGAGACGCTCGCGCGGCCGGTTCGGCGGAAACAGCAGGTACGTCGGGAACAGCACCGCCGGCGAGAACGGCCGGATCGCAATGTCCGGCCCCGCGAAATCACGCGCGACGATGGGATGCGCGAGCGTCACGCCCATGCCGCAGCGGACCATCTCGCAGCAGATCGCCGTGTACTGCGCCTCGATGGCGAGCACGCGCTCCACGCCCGCGCGCTGGAACACTTCGTCCATCTGCGTGCGTGTGCCGTCGCCGTGGCACAGCGAGATGAACGATTCCCCCTCCAGATCGGCAGGCCGGATCATGGCCTTTTTCGCGAGCGGGTGAGAGGCCGGCATCACGCATACAGCCGAGACCTTCGAGAGCAATTCGACCTCGCAGTTCGACGCTTCGCTGATGTACACCGCCACGCCCAGATCGCAGAACTGCGAGCCGGTCCAGTGGTTCACCGTGCCCGATGTATTCACGTGCAGCGAGACCGTCACGCCCGGATAGAGGCGGCGGAACTTGTCGATGGCATGCGGCACGAGCGTGAGCCCCGCGGAAGGCATGGCGGCAATGCGCAGACGCCCGCTGCCGAGATTGCGGATTTGTGCGGCGGCGGTGCTGAGGCCTTGCAGGCCCACATACGCGCGCTCGACTTCGCGAAAAAACGCATTGCCCTCGCTCGTGGGAATGAGGCGGATACCCACGCGCTGAAACAGCGTGAGCCCGGTCTCGCGCTCCAGTTGCCCGATCAGGCGGCTCACGTTGGGCTGGGAGGTGTAGAGCGCCTTCGCGGCGGCCGTCATCGAGCCCGACACCATCACCGCGCGAAACGCCTCGACGTGCTTCAGATTCAAGATGATCTCTCCTGGGCATAACCCTGATTCTTGCGCCAGGGCCTAACCCTGGTCCATATCATTCCCGTATAGGTTGGCATTTTATTCGTATTGGACGATATGGCCAGCCCGGCACAGACTGCGATGCATCGGCGCACTGTCCGGTTCGCCGCTCCCCACAATCGAATGGAGATCGTCGTCATGAAAGCCGCGATGCGCCGTCGTTCAACCTTCCCCCACAAAACCGCATTCGTCGCACTCGCCGTCGCCGGCACGCTCGCTGCAGCCTCGCTCGCCCACGCCGAAACCACGCTGTACGTCGCCAACGTCGGCGGCTCCAACGAGCAACTCTATCGTCAGAAGATCATCCCGGCGTTCGAAAAGGCGCATGACGTCAAGATCGTCTACGTGGCGGGCAATTCGAGCGACACGCTCGCCAAGCTCCAGGCGCAAAAGGGCCACGAGCAGATCAACGTCGCCGTGATGGACGACGGCCCGATGTATCAGGCGATGCAACTCGGCCTGTGCGGCAAGCTCGACGACGCCCCGGTCATGAAGGACCTCTATCCGCTCGCGCACATTGGCCCGACCGCGGTGGGCGTGGGCATGGTGGCAACCGGCATCGGCTATAACGAACAGGCGTTCAAAAAGCTCGGCCTGCCCGCGCCCAATTCGTGGAAGTCACTCGAAGACGCGCGCGTGAAGGGCAAACTCGGCGTGCCGCCCATCACCAACACCTACGGCCTGCATACACTCGTGATGCTCGCGCGCCTGAACGGGGGCGGCGAGAAGGACATCGACCCGGGCTTCAAGGCCATGACGAAGCAGGTCGCGCCCAACGTGCTTTCGTGGGCGCCCACGCCCGGCGAGATGGACGGCCTCATGCAGTCCGGCGACGTGATCATCGCGCCATACGGCAGTGGCCGCGCGGTGGCGTTGCAGAACACCGGCTTCCCGCTCAAGTTCATCTACCCGAAGGAAGGCGGCGTGGCGCTGCAGGTAGCCGCGTGCTCCATTGCGCAGAACGCACAGCCGCAACTCTCGCAGCAGTTCATCCAGTTCCTGCTGAGCCCCGAAGTGCAGGCGCAGCAGGCGGCGGACATCGGCCTCGGCCCCGTCAACAAGACCGTCAAGCTCACGCCCGAAGTGGCCGCGCGCGTGCCTTACGGTCCTGACCAGATCGCGAAGCTCACGGCGATGGACTGGACCACCATCAACGAGCATCGCACCGAGTGGACCGAGCGCTGGAACCGTTCGGTCGAGCGCTGATGCGCCCGCTCCCCGCCCCGCACCCAACGCACAGCGAGGACCGACGCTCATGAGCTTCCTCACCCTGCAAGGCATCTCGAAGCGCTACGGCGACTTCACGGCGATCGAGCAGCTCGACCTCACGGTCGAGCGCGGCGAGTTTCTCTCGCTGCTCGGTCCCTCGGGTTGCGGCAAGACGACCACGCTGCAGATGATCGCGGGCTTCGTCACGCCGAGCACGGGCCGCATCACGCTCGATGGCCGCGACATCACCCACGAGCGGCCGGAGAAGCGCGGCATTGGCGTGGTGTTTCAAAGCTATGCGCTCTTTCCGCACATGACCGTGGCCGGTAACGTGGGCTTCGGTCTGGAGATGCAGAAGATGAAGCGCGCGCAACGCGCCGAGCGCATTGCCGAGGCGCTGGAACTCGTGCGCTTGCGCGGGCTCGACGCGCGCTACCCGAAGGAGCTTTCGGGCGGCCAGCGCCAGCGCGTGGCGATCGCCCGCGCGCTGGCCATGCAGCCCGAACTGTTGCTGCTCGACGAGCCGATGTCGAACCTCGACGCCAAGCTGCGCGAAGAGATGCATATCGAACTGCGCGCCATCCAGAAACGCCTTGGCATCACGACCCTTCTCGTGACGCACGACCAGGTGGAAGCCATGACGATGAGCGACCGCATCGCCGTCATGCACCGCGGCACCATCGCGCAGTTGAGCACGCCGTTCGACGCTTATGAGCGCCCCGCCACGCCCTTCGCCTCCACCTTCCTTGGCCGCACCAATACGCTCGTGGGCGAAGTGCTGCGCCGCAATCCGCGTTGCGCCGAGGTCGAGGTAGGCGGGACGATGCTGCACGTGCCGCACGAAGGCCGCGAGGTGGCGGGCGCCGTGAACGTGTACATCCGCCCCGAAAAAGTGCATCTGGCCAACGGCGACGCGCGCCTCATGGGGCGCGTGACGACGCGCGTGTTCGTGGGCAATCAATGGTTGCTCGTCGTGGAAACCTCGCTCGGCAAGTTTCATGTTGCGCAGCCCAACCACGGCGCACCGCCGCCCGAGGAAGGCCACGAAGTCGGACTCGCCTGGACCGACGACGATCTGCGCGTGCTCACGCGGGAGGGCGCTCATGGCAACGCTTGACGACTCGCGCCCGGGCGCCGCGCCGTGGCTGCTCTCCGCGCCCGCGCTCTTGCTGTTCCTCGCGCTGCTGCTGGCGCCGCTCATTCTCACCTTCGTGCTGTCGTTTCACGTGTTCAGCGACCTCGCGGGTGTGCAACGCGGCTGGACCGTCACCAATTACCTGGAGGTCCTGAGCGATCCCTACTACGGCGAAATATTCCTGCGCACGGCAGGACTCGCGTTCGCCGTCACGCTGCTTTCCATCGTGCTGGGCGTGCCCGAAACGCTGGTGCTCGCGCGCATGCGCCGGCCATGGCAATCCGTTTGCCTGTTGATCGTGCTCGGTCCGCTGCTGATCTCGGTGGTGGTGCGCACGCTCGGCTGGCAAATCCTGCTGGGCAACAACGGGGTGCTCAACCACGCGCTGCAAGCCCTGCACATCACCGACGAGCCCATTCGCCTCGTCTTTACCATGACGGGCACCATCATCGCGCTCACGCACGTGCTCGTGCCGTTCATGGTGATGTCGGTCTGGGCGACGCTGCAAAAGCTCGATCCGCAGGTGGAATGGGCCGGGCGCTCGCTCGGCGCCTCGCCGCTGCGCGTGTTCCGCCGCGTGATCCTGCCGCAGATCATGCCGGGCGTGCTCTCGGGCTCGATCATCGTGTTCGCGCTTTCGGCCTCCGCGTTCGCCACGCCCGCGCTGATCGGCGGACGACGCCTGAAGGTCGTCGCCACGGCCGCCTACGACGAGTTCCTCGGCACCCTGAACTGGCCGCTGGGCGCGAGCATTGCCGTGCTGCTGCTGATCGCCAACGTGGCGATCGTGATGGGCTGCAGCCGTCTCGCCGAACGCCGTTTCAAGCACATCTTCGACTGAGGAGCCTTTCCATGAAACGCAACGGATGCCTCGGGCTCGCGTTCAACGCGCTCTTTCTCGCCTTCATGCTCGCACCCATCGTCGTGGTGCTGCTCGTGGCCTTCACGGACAAGGGCTATATCTCGATGCCGTTCGACGGCGCCTCGCTGCGCTGGTTTCGCGCGATCCTGCAGAACGGCGACATCGTCTCGGCCTTCTGGCTCTCCGTGCGCCTCGCGTTCGCAGCGGCGACCATCGGCGTGGCGCTCGCGGTGCCCGCCGCGCTCGCCATCGCGCGCTACCGCTTCGCGGGCCGCGGTGCGCTGGTGAGCTTCTTCCTCTCGCCGATGATGATTCCCGCCGTGGTGCTCGGTATCGCGTTCCTGCGCTTTCTCTCGCTGCTGAACCTGAACGGCTCGTTCTGGGCGCTCGTCGCCGCGCACGTGGTGATCGTGCTGCCGTATGCACTGCGTCTCGCGCTTTCTTCAGCGGTCGGCCTGGATCGCGACGCCGAGCGCGCGGCGCTTTCGTGTGGCGCGAGCCGCTTCACGGCATTCCGCCGTGTGGTGCTGCCGATGATCCGCACCGGCGTGGCGGGCGGCTGGGTGCTGTCGTTCATCCAGAGCTTCGACGAGCTCACCATGACCATTTTCGTCGCGACGCCCGGCACCACCACGCTGCCCGTCGCCATGTACAACCAGATCGCGCAGACGATCGATCCGCTCGTCACCTCGGTGTCGGCGGTGCTGATCGTCGGCACGATCCTGCTGATGCTGCTGCTCGACCGCATGGTCGGGCTGGACCGCATCCTGATCGGAGAAGCCCGATGACACAGAACTCCACCGCGAGCCCCGACGTGCTCGTGATCGGCGGCGGCCTCGTCGGCTCCGCCGTGGCCTACGGGCTCGCCCGCGAAGGCGCGCGCGTGACCGTGCTCGACGAGGACGACGGCGGCTTTCGCGCCTCGCGCGGCAACTTCGGCCTCGTCTGGATTCAGGGCAAGGGCTACGGCCTTTCGCCCTACGCGCGCTGGTCGCGCAGCTCGGCGCAGCGCTGGCCGCTGCTCGCGCAAAGCCTCGCCGACGAGGCGCGTGTGGACGTCGCGCTGCGCCAGCCTGGCGGCTTTCATATCTGCTTCTCGGACGAAGAACTCGCCGAGCGCCATAAACGGCTCTCCACCTTGCAGGCCGAGATCGGCGATTATCCGTTCGAACTGCTAAATCATCGCGAGCTGCGCGAGCAGTTGCCCGGCATCGGCCCGGCGGTCGTTGGCGCGAGCTATACGCCGATGGATGGCCACGTCAACCCGCTCAAGCTGCTGCGCGCGCTGCATGTCGCGATGCAACGGCGGGGCGTACGGCTCGTCTCGGGCGAACGCGCCGAGCGTATCGCCGCCGCGCCGGGCGGGTTCAGCGTGCAAGGCCGGCGCGGCGTGTATCACGCTGCGCGCGTCGTGCTCGCGGCCGGCCTCGGCAATCGCGCGCTCGCACCGCACGTGGGCCTCAACGCCCCCGTTGCGCCCAATCGCGGCCAGGTGCTCGTGAGCGAGCGCGTCGCGCCGTTTCTGCGCTACCCGACCATCAACGTGCGGCAGACCGACGAAGGCACGGTGCAGTTCGGCGACTCGATGGAAGAAGCCGGCTTCAACGACTTCACCACCACGCCGATCCTGCGCCAGATCGCCGCGCGCGGCGTGCGGGCGTTTCCCATGCTCGCCCATGTCCGGCTCGTGCGCATGTGGGCCGCGCTGCGCGTGTACAGCCCCGACGGCTTTCCGATCTACGACCAGTCCGAGGCGCATCCGGGTGCCTTCGTCGTCACCTGCCATAGCGGCGTGACACTCGCCGCGGCCCACGCGCTGCGCATCGCGCCGTGGATCACGGGAGGCCCGATGCCCGCCGAACTGCCCGCTTTTTCCGCTCGCCGCTTCGCGACCGACGCGGCGGCCGAACCGATCCTCGCTCACTAATTCCGCCATGACAGCCCAATCTACCCAGGCGGCCGCGCCGCTGTTCAAGACGCTCTCCGACGCCGAAACGCGCGTCGATATCTGGTTCAACGGCCAGCCGCTGTCCGTGCCCGCCGACCGCTCCGTCGCCGCTGCGCTGCTCGCCGCGGGCGTCTCGCGCTTTCGCGCGACGCCCGTTTCGGGTGCACCGCGCGCGCCGTTCTGCATGATGGGCGCGTGTTTCGAATGCCTTGTCGAGATAGACGGCGTGCCGAGCCGCCAGAGCTGCATGGTGCCCGTGCGCGCGGGCATGCAGATCCGCTCGCAGGAAGGCGCGCGCGACCTGCCGCCCGAACCCGGCACGAATGCCGACACGCTCGAGGAGAACGCTCATGCCCGGTGATTATCAAGGCGATGCCAAAGCCGATTTCAATGCGCAAGCCGTCGATGTCGTCGTGGTCGGCGCGGGTCCTGCCGGGATGAGCGCGGCCACCCGTTCGGCGCGAGCCGGACTCTCAGTCGTCCTGATCGATGAGCAGGACGCCGTGGGCGGCCAGATCTATCGCGCGATAGGCCGCGCCGACGCGCGCCGCAAGGAGATACTCGGCCCCGACTACGCGGCGGGCGACGCCATCGCCCAGGCGTTCGCGCATTCCGGCGCGCGCCATGTCGCCCACGCCTCGGTATGGCAGGTCACGCGCGAACATGCCGTTCACTACCTCAAGGACGGCAAGGTGGGCAGCTTCCAGGCGAAGCGCGTGATTCTCGCGAGCGGCGCGCTGGAGCGGCCGTTTCCCATTCCGGGCTGGACCCTGCCCGGCGTGCTCACCGCGGGCGCGGCGCAAATCCTGCTGAAGAGCGCGGGCGAAGTGCCCGCCTCGCCGCCCGTGCTCGCGGGCTGCGGGCCGCTGCTCTACCTGCTCGGCTGGCAATACGTACGGGCAGGCGTGCCGATTCGCGCGCTCGTCGACACCACGCGCCACGAAGACCGCTGGCGCGCGAAACGCCACCTGCTTGCCGCGCTGCGCTCGTGGCCGTTCCTGAGCAAGGGCCTGCATCTGATCCGCACGCTGCGCGAGGCCGGGGTGTCCATTTTCGAAGCCGCCGACGACCTCGCCGTGGAAGGCCGCCAGGGCAGCGACGGCGTGCAGCGCGCAGCCGCGCTCACGTTCACGTCGCAAGGCCGCGCACACCGTATCGAAGCCGATGTGATCCTGCTGCACCAGGGCGTGGTGCCCAATACGCAGTTCACGCAGGCGCTGCGCGCCGCGCATCGCTGGGACAACGGGCAGCTTTGCTTCACACCGCAAACGGATGCATGGGGCGAGCTGGATGTACCCGGCATCTTCGTGGCCGGCGACGGGGCGGGCATCGGCGGAGCCCAGGCCGCGGCACAACAGGGCGTGCTCGCGGCGCTTGCCGCCGCCGCACAGCTAGGCTCGATCGACGCAGCCGCGCGCGATCGCGAGGCCGCGCCCCATCGCGCGGAACTCGACCGCGTAATGCGCATCCGCCCGTTCCTCGACAGCCTCTACCGCCCGCGCGACGCGAACCGCATCCCCGCCGACAGCACCATCGTCTGCCGCTGCGAAGAGGTGACGGCGGGCGAGCTGCGCGGCTTCGTCGGCCTCGGCTGCCTCGGCCCGAACCAGGCGAAGTCGTTCGGCCGCTGCGGCATGGGGCCGTGTCAGGGCCGCATGTGCGGCCTCACCGTGACCGAAGTGATCGCCGAGGCGCGCAAGGTGCCGCCCGCCGAGGTGGGCTACTACCGCATCCGCCCGCCGATCAAGCCGCTTACGCTCGGAGAACTCGCCGGTGAATGACGCCCGAACTCCTCCCGCGAGCGCCATGCAGGAAGCGGACGTGCTCGTGATCGGCGGCGGCCTGCATGGTTCGAGCAGCGCCTTTCACATGGCGCGGCGCGGCGTGAGCGTGATCGTGCTCGAAGCCGACTACGTGGGCCGCCACTCGTCGGGCGTGAACGCGGGCGGCGTGCGCACGCTCGGCCGCCCGCTTCCCGAGATCCCGCTCGCCCTCATGTCGCGCGAAATCTGGCACGCGCTGCCCGACACCATCGGCGACGACGGCGGTTTCGTTCCTTCCGGACAACTGAAGATTGCGGAGACCGAGGCCGAACTGGAAGAGTGCCGCGAGCGCGTCGCGCTGCTCGAATCGCACGGCTTCACACATGAAAAGCTGATCGACCGCGAGACGGTGCTCGAACTCGAACCGGCACTGGCGAAGCACGTGACGGGCGGCATCTGGGTCGAGCGCGACGGCTATGCGCTGCCCTTTCGCACCACCACGGCGTTTCGACTCGCCGCGCAAAAGCACGGCGCGCGCTTTTACGAAGGCACGGCGGTCACGCACATCGAGCCGCGCGGCGAGCGCTGGCTCGCGCAAACTCCGCGCGGCACCTTTGCCGCGCGCAGGCTGCTCGTCACGGCGGGCGCGTGGTCGGGCGAGCTGGCGCGCCAGGCCGGCGAGCCCGTGCCCGTGCACCCCGAAGGGCTCATGCTGATGGTCACGCACCGCGTGGCGCCCTTCTGCCGCGCGACGCTCGGCGCAACGGGCCGCCCGCTTTCGTTCAAGCAGTTCGACAACGGCACGGTGGTGATCGGCGGCAAGCTGATCGGCATCGCGGATCTGCCGGGGCGCCACGGCGAAGTCGATTTCATGCGGCTCGTGAAAAGCGCGCAGACGGTCGTCGATCTGTTTCCGCATCTGCGCCATCTGGGCGTGAACCGCGCGTGGGCCGGCGTGGAAGCGTTCACGGCCGACTCGCTGCCGATCATTTCGGCGAGCCGGCGCGCCGCGAATCTCTACTACTCGTTCGGCTATTGCGGCAGCGGCTTTCAACTCGGGCCCGCGTGCGGGCGGCTCGTTGCCGAACTCGTACTCGACGGCGCGCCTTCGCTTTCGCTCGATGCGTTCGCGATCGACCGCTTCGCGCGCGCCGCGGTGCAGGCGCCGCTGGCCGGCGTTGCCGCGCATTGACGCCATCGAATCCCTCACCCCGTATCGCCATTGCGGCGAAGGAGCTTGCAGACACATGAACGATATCGTTCGCATCGAAACCAATCAGCGCATGAGCCGCGTCGTGAAGGCCGCGGGACTCGTGTTCGTGGGTGGCCAGACGTCGGCCGACCCGTCGCCCGACGTGAAGATCCAGACCGCCGCCGTGCTCGCGAAAATCGACGGCTTTCTCGCCAAGGCCGGCATCGACAAGACGCGGCTCGTCTCCGCGCAGGTCTGGCTCGCCGATATCGCGCGCGACTTCGCCGGCATGAACGAGGTATGGGACGCTTGGGTGCCCGAAGGCTGCGCGCCCACGCGCGCGACGGTGCAGGCGCAGCTGGCATCGCCGCAACTGCTCGTGGAAATCGCGGTCGTGGCGCTGGGCTGAGCGCCGCGTGAGGCTGACGGCGCCGCCGTGAAAGCGCGCCGACAGCCGCAGTCGAGCAACCGTAAAGCGATGGGCGGGGCATCGCGCGCACGCTGTAAGCGCAAGTTCACGTTCGCGCGGCACAATGACGAACCCACCCTAACTTAGAGGAGCGCGCGATGGCCCTTCCTTACGGCTACGTCAAGGCGAAAATTGTTTCCGCGCCGCAGTTGAAGGCCACGCGGCGGCCGCACGAAGTCCAGTATCACCTGCACTTCGGCGTGACGGTCAACGGCGCGCGCTGGGACATCGCTGTGAACGTGGGCACCACGGACGCGGACGACCTGCTCAAGTACAAGCTCGTGTTCGACTTCAACCATAACGTGCTCACCACGCTCGAGGGCGCGGCCGAAGGCTCGACCGATCTCACGGGCACCGAAGCGCTGCCGGCCATCGACTTCGAGCGCAGCGACTTCCTCGCCAATACGGGCGCGTGGCGCAATAGCGACGTGATGGACGGCTCCAACCAGGTGGAGCCCGTCGCCTCACTGCAGCGCCTGCTGTTGCGCGCACAACAAGCGTCGCTCGACGTCTACGTGTTTGGCCGCTTCTACAGCGAAGGCGACGGTATCCACGACGTCCACATGAACCAGGGCTCGAAGGGCGAGTTCATCCACAAGGCGGGCAACGACGCGAACGACCACAACGACATCTGGCAGGACGGCGCGCTGCTCGTGGATCTGGGCGACCCTGAATGGGCCCTGTATGTGGCGGCGTTCGATCAGCAATACGTGCCCAGCGACAATCTCGGCAACCCCACGCCGGATTCGCAGCCGATTTCGTAAACGGCGCGCGGGCGCATGCGGAATCCCGCCATGCGCCCGCACTTTCAAGCGGATCGAACGCTTAGAAGTCGATCTTCGCGTTGAGGCTGACCGTGCGCGGATCGCCTGGCGCGATGTAATCGGAGTACTGGTACATCCAGTAACGGCGATTCGTGATGTTGTCGATCGCCGCGCGCAGCGTCACGTCGTGGCCGCCAATGCGCGTGAAGTAGTTCGCGCCCACGTTCACGAGCATGTAGCCGCCCGTTTCCAGATTGTTTGCCGGACGCACCTGGGTGCTGCCCGTGAACTTCGCATCCGCGGCCAGTTGCAGGCCTTGCACGTAAGGCACGTCATAAGTCACGCGGCCCGCGGCGACGAACGTCGGCGCGCCGGCTACACGCTTGCCGTTGTACGACTGGCCCTTCGCGTACCACGTATCGAGCAGCGTGACGCTGCCTGCCACCTGCCAGCTGCGGCCAAGCCGTACGCTGCCGGCCGCCTCGACCCCTTCGTAGATCGCGTTACCGTCCTGCACGTAGACGTTGTCGCTGTTCGCGTAAGCCGCGCCGCGCTCGATGCGGAACAGCGCCGCCGTTGCGCTCCAGCGCTCGTGCTCGCTCTTGATGCCGATTTCATACTGACGCGAGCGCAGCGGGCGCAGCATCGCGCCGCCGTTCGCATAGATGCTGTCCACGATCGCGCCCTGCTCCAGCGCCTCGACGTAGCTCGCGTACAGCGTCGTATTCGGCTCGAGCTTGTACATGAGCGCGAAGGTCGGCGTGAGCACGCCGTTCTGGCTGTACTGGGACGTCTTCTCGCCCGTGGTTGCGTAGTTGTTCTGACTATAGTTCGTGTAACGCAGGCCCGCGAGCACCGACCAGCGGCTCGTGATCTGCATCGTGTCGCTCACGAACGCCGAGGCCTGCGTGATATCGCTCGTGCGGTACGTTTCGAGCCCGCCGCCCGAATAGAAGCGCCACGGGTTGGGCTGATACAGGTTGCCGTTGCCGAGCACCGTATAGATCGAGTTCAACGCGTAGTTGTTGGTCTGGTGCTGGTACGCGCCGCCAATCACGAGTTGATGCGTGAACGGCCCGGTCTTCAACTTGCCCTCGAACATGCCCTGCCAGTAGACGTCCTGATGGCCTTCGTCGCCGTTCCAGCGCGCGTCGGTGTAGTCGCCTTGCTGGTTGAGCAGCGTGAGCGTGCTCTCGTTGCGGTCGCGCGCCGACTTGCTGTAACTGCCCGAGGTGGTGAACGACCAGTCGGGCGTGATCTGGTAACGCACGCCCGCCGTGTAAAGCTGCAGGTTCGTGTTGATATGCTGGTCGGTGCCGCCGAGCAGGTTGCTGCCGCCGCTGATCACCGCGGGCAGGCTCGACGCCGTGTAGCTGCCCGTGTAGATCGCGGGCGTCTGGCCGCTGGAACGGATCGTCTGGTAGAGCGCGTTGAACCACACCTGCAGGTCGCGCGTGAGCTGGCCGTCGAGCGCGAGCGAAACCGAGTTGCGGTTGATATCGCCGGCGTTATAGGTCTTGCCCGCTTCCTTCGTGTAGTTCAGGCGCGCGCCGAACATATCGTCCGGGCCGAAGCGGCGGCTCAGGTCGACGTGCGTGCTCAGCACGCCGTCCATGCGATAGCCCACGTCGAGGCTCGTGACAGGGTCCTTCTCCGGCCGCTTCGTCACGTAGTTGACGAGGCCGCCCGGCTGCGCGAAGCCGTACATGAAGCCGCCCAGGCCCTTGAGCAGCTCCACGCGCTCCAGTTGCTCGTAGGGCATGGTGATGCCGTACGAGATGAACGGATTGCCGTCGATGCGAAAGCCGTTTTGCCAGTCCACGGGCAACCCGCGAATGGTGATGTAGGTGGCCCACGCGTTATAGGCGTTGCTGTTGTTGGTGACCGAGGCGTCGCCGGCGAACACATCGCCGAGCTTGTAGACCTGGCGCTCGGCCAGATTCTCGCCCGTCACGACGGTGGTCGAGAACGGCGTGTCGAGCTGCGAGCGCGTGCCGAGCGCGCCGCTGTTCACCGGCGTGTTCAGGTTCAGCGGCGAATCGGCGACCTGGCTCGCGCTCACCTTCACGGCGGGCAGCGCCTGGTCTGTGCCGGCCGTACCGGTGGCGGCGGCCTGAGGCGGCGCCTTCTGGGTTGCGCTCGTCGCGGCGCTGTCCTGCGTCGACGTTTGGGCAACAGCGGCCTGAGCCGCTGCGAAAGTAAGCCAGGCCGCAATATGCAACGGCCGCGGCAGCGTGCGTCGCACGTGCCGCGCGTGTTCTCGGTTGTTCATGTCGTTTTGGAAGGGTCGTCTCGCCAGTGCTTGCCGGATACTTCAATGAGAAGCATTCTCATTATCACTGGCGGGCGATATTAACAAACCCTTACGACTTTTCCTAGAACCCGCGGCTCATTCGTCAGATTTGATGGATTCCCGCGAAATACTGCTCAAAACGGACTCAAGGCGACCGGATAATGTCTATCTGGCGCAAGAATCACCGGAAATCGTCTGGATTGGACAGCCGCGCGAAAGGTAGCGCGCTCGCGCCCGGCTTGCTGCTTTGCGTGATGCCGGCGCCTGGAAATACGCTAAGCCGCGACATAAAATACAGGCCCAGTTAGTGCATTCACGTGGTGACCGCGTATGAGACACGCTACGTTCCCCGTGCTGATCGTTCTGGCTTCGGTCCCGGCCGCATGGGCCATGGGCCTCGCCGCGGCGAACGAAAACACGGATCTGCCCTCTCCCCAGAGCGCGGCGCCTGCCACGCTGCATTGGCCTCCCGCCTCGCCCTCGTCCATCCCGCCGGGCATTTCGCGCGCGGCGTTGCATACGGGGACCCAGAAAGACGACAAGTCGTATTTCGAAACGCTCCCGGGCGGCGATAAAAACCTCGACGATAACGGCGCGCCCCTGCGCGGCGATCGGTTCCACTGGCAGCAACCTTAGCGTTTGCATCCTGCTGCACTGCACCTGCCAGATAATCAGCTTTACTGATTATTTGTGTGAGCCGCCGGATTCCGCTGTTTGCCACGCCGGCGCCAGCATTAATCTACGGTTAAGAATCCGCTCCTATGCTCGTGTTGCGAGCCGCCAGGTCCTTCGCCGGCGGCATCGCGGCGAACACGATGGAGGTCGGATCATGAAAACCGGAATCTATTCAACCGCACTGTTTGCGGCGCTAATCTTGCCAGCCGCTGCCTTCGCGCAAACCGGCAACGCCTACGCCCAGCTCGATTTGAACAGCGGCCCCGCGGCGCACGCGCAACTCCCCGCCGACGTGCACGCTGCCGAAGCCCGCGTCGCGACCCGCAGCGGCGCCGACGACGCCACGCTCTGGGGCGTGGGCGGCGTGCCGGGCGGCATGTCGCAGTCGGGCATGGGCGCGCACTCGCATGCGCGCGCCGCGCTTTATCTGCACCACTGAGCCGTCGATAAACCGCCAGCCGGCCAGCGACAACCGCACCGGGATATTCGCGCCGCATAGCGCGCGCGTGGGCATGCTTGCACCTCGTGCCACGTTCGAACGGCCCAAAAGGCGTTCCATGACATGATCGGCGCGTCCTGCAACTGGAACGCCATCATGTCCCGTCTGGTTCGTTCGCCTCTGCGCCTGAAAGCCTGTGTGCTTGCCGCGTCGCTCGCCTTGCTGGCTGCGCCGCTCGTCATCGACCCCGCGCTTGCCTGCACGCGCGCGCTCTACGTGGGCGACAGCGGTCTCGTCATCACGGGGCGTTCGATGGACTGGTCCGAGGACATGCGCTCGAACCTCTGGGTCTTTCCGGCCGGGATCGAGCGCGACGGCAACGCAAGCCCGCGCTCGCCGCACTGGCGCTCGAAATACGGCAGCGTGGTGGTCTCGGGCTACGACATCGGCAGTGTGGATGGCATGAACGAGCGCGGCCTCGTGGCCAACGCGCTCTATCTGGCCGAAACCGATTACGGCAAGCCCAACTCGGGGCGGCCGCCGCTCGCCATCAGCCTGTGGGCGCAATACGCGCTCGACAATTTCGCCACCGTTGGCGAAGCCGTCGCTGCGCTTGGCCACGAGCCGTTCCAGATCATTGCGCCGCCGCTGCCCGACGGCAAACCGATCTCGATCCACCTCGCGCTTTCCGATTCGCAAGGCGACTCGGCGATCCTCGAATATATCGACGGCAAGCTCGTGATCATGCACGACAAGGCGTACAAGGTGATGACCAACTCACCGATCTACCCCGAACAGCTCGCGCTCGACACGTACTGGAAAGGCGTGGGCGGTCTCGCCTTTCTCCCCGGCACGAATCGCGCGGCCGACCGTTTCGTGCGCACCTCGTTTCTGCTCGACGCCATTCCCAGGAAGCCCGACCCTGCCTATATGGCGGGCGTGCCGCAGCAGAACCCCAATTATCAGGCTGTGGCGAGCGTGATGAGCCTCATCCGCTCGGTGAGCGTGCCGCTCGGGATCACCACGCCCAACATGCCGAATCTTTCGTCGACGATCTGGCGCACGGTCGCGGATCAGACGAACCGCGTCTATTACTTCGATTCCGCCACGCGCCCCGACACGTTCTGGATCTCGCTGAGCAAGCTCGACCTCAAGCCCGGCGCGCCCGTGATGAAGCTCACGATCGCTTCGGGCCAGGTGTATTCAGGCGAGGTGTCGGGCAATTTCGTGGCGACGCCGTCGTTCAAATTCATGCCCGCGCCGGCGTCTTGATCGCCGCGCGGCGATTCACGTTTATTTGGCGAACAGCTGGCCGATGTCCTTGAACGCCTTGAATTCGAGCGCGTTGCCGCACGGGTCGAGGAAGAACATCGTGGCTTGCTCGCCCACCTGCCCCTTGAAGCGCACGTAAGGTTCGATCACGAACTTCACGCCAAAGGTCTTGAGGCGCTCGGCCAGCGCCTCCCAGTCGCCCCAGCCCAGCACGACGCCGAAATGCGGCACCGGCACGTCGTGGCCGTCCACGGGGTTCGTGTGCGCATGGTCCTGCGAGGCCGTTTTCGGGTGCTCGTGAATCACGAGCTGATGGCCGAAGAAGTCGAAGTCGACCCACTGCGCGCTGGAGCGCCCTTCCGCGAGGCCGAACACGCGGCCGTAGAAGTCGCGCGCGGCGGCGAGGTCATAAACGGGAATGGCGAGGTGAAAGGGGGAAAGCGACATGCGTGTCTCCACTGTCTTCGAAAGCGATCCCGCCATGGTAGACAGGCCGAATCAAAAACAAAATCAATATATAATTTTCTGATACACAAATATTCTTGATGAATGATACGCGAACTCAGAACCCTCGTTGCCGTGGCGAGAGAAGGCACGTTCGCCGCGGCGGGACAGAAGATCGGCCTGACTCAGGCTGCCGTGAGCGCGCAAATGCAACGACTCGAGGCAGAGCTGGGTTTCGCGCTGTTCGACCGCGAGGGGCGCGCCGCGCGCCTGAACGCGATGGGCCAGCAGATCCTCGCCCAGGCGCACGAAGTCATCCGGCTCTATGAAAACCTGAGTTCGAGCGCGGCCGGCCCCGCGGCGACCGGGCGCGTCACGCTCGGCGCGATCGCTTCCGTGCAGCGCGCGCTGGTGCCCGAGGCGCTCGCCGAATTCCACCGCCGTTGTGCCGGCTGCCGCACGCGCGTGATCCCGGGCGTTTCGATGGAGCTTCACAATCTCGTCGATGCGGGCGAAATCGACATGGCGGCCATCATCCGGCCACCCTTCGCACTGCAAAGCGATTTGCATTGGACCACGCTCGCGCGCGAGCCGTTCCGGCTCATCGTGCCGCGTCACGTGAAAGGCCACGACTGGGCCGAACTGCTGGCGACGCAACCCTTCATCCGCTACGATCGGGCATCGTTCGGCGGACGCCAGGTAGACCGCTTCCTGCGCCGCATGCACTACACCGTGCAGGACCTGAGCGAACTCGACGAACTGGAGGCCATCGTCGGGCTCGTTGCGAACGGCGTGGGCGTCGCGCTCGTGCCGCAAACGTCGGCGTGGCGGCGCTGGCCCGCCAAAGTGCGCGCGATCGATCTCGGGCAGCACACGTTTCACCGCGACGTCGGCCTCGTGCATCGCGCGCCGGGCACACTGAGCGAGCCCGCGCGCCTGCTGATCCAGCTGCTCGAATCGCGCGCCCGTGAGCAACAGCCGGCGGGCGAGGCGCAATGAACCCATCATGCCTTGCAGGCCCACCGGAGAAGCACACGTGAGCACTCCCGAACAATTGCTTTTCCTGCCCGGCGCTTCGGGCAACAAGGCCTTCTGGCAACCGCTGTCCGATCGCCTCGCCACGCCGGCGGCGCGTCGCTTCGTGGGCTATCCGGGTTTTGGCGGCGAACCGGCGGACCCGGCAGTCGCCAGCATCGACGACATCGTGCGGCGCGTGCTGGCCATGCTCGATCGGCCCACAGCGCTGATCGCCCAGTCGATGGGCGGCGTCATCGCCGTGCGCGCGGCGCTCGAGAAGCCGCAGTTCGTCACGCATCTGGTGCTCTCGGTCACGTCGGGCGGCATCGACACCGCGGCGCTCGGCGCGCAGAACTGGCGCGCGGGCGACACGAGCGCGTTCCCCGAGTGGTTCGTCTCGTTCCATACGGACCTTTCGAAGCCGATCGCCCGCATCACCCAGCCGGCCCTGCTGCTTTGGGGCGACAACGATCCGTTGAGCCCTGTCGCGGTCGGCGAGCGGCTCAACGCCCTGCTCGCCAATTCCACGCTGCACGTGGTGCGCGGCGGCGAGCACGATCTCGCGAGCGTCCATGCCGAGGCGTTGGCGCCGCTCGTGGAGGCGCATTTGACGGCGCATTGACCCGTTGCCCTGCGGGATGGACGACAGTCGTTTCGACCAAATTCGTCGGAAAATACATTAAAAATAACTGGACAAAAATCAATACGATTGCACAAATCACTAGACCATCGCCATCCAACCCATAGGAACGCCTATGCCGCGCCCCATCGTCGCCCGCATCCAACCCGACGCCATCCGTCACAACCTGCAGCTGGCGAAGCAGATCGCGGCCGGCTCGCGCGCCTTCGCCGTGATCAAGGCCAACGCGTACGGTCACGGCATCGAGCGCATCTATCCGGCGCTCGCGGGCGCCGACGGCATCGCCCTGCTCGACCTCGATGAAGCCGTGCGCGTGCGCGAACTGGGCTGGACCAAACCGCTGCTGCTGCTCGAAGGCGTGTTCGAGCCCGCCGATGTCGAGCTGGCCGCGGCGCATCGGCTCACCGTGGCCGTGCACTGCGACGAGCAACTCGATCTGCTCGCGGCAGCGAAGCCGCAGCATCCCATCGATATCCAGCTGAAGATGAACTCGGGCATGAACCGCCTGGGATTCCGCCCCCATGCGTATCGCGCCGCGCGGGAGCGCGCACGCGGCATTGCGTCGATCGGCGCGATCGGCCTCATGACGCACTTCGCGAACGCCGATGACGGCCAGGTCGACTGGCAGCTCGACACGTTCGACGCGGCGGTGCAGGACATTCCCGGCGAGCAGTCGGTGTCGAATTCGGCGGGCGTGCTCTGGCACCCGCGCGCGCATCGCGACTGGGTGCGGCCCGGCACGATCCTCTATGGCGCGTCGCCCACGGGCGTGGCGCGCCACGTGGAAGGCTTCGGGCTGCGCTCGGCCATGACGCTCACGAGCCGCATCATCGGCGTGCAAACGCTCGCACCGCAGGAAACCATCGGTTATGGCCGCACCTTCGAGGTCGACCGGCCGATGCGCATCGGCGTGGTGGCGTGCGGCTATGCGGACGGCTATCCGCGCCACGCGCCCACCGGCACGCCGATTGCCGTGGATGGCGTGCGCACGCGCGTCGTGGGCCGCGTGTCGATGGACATGCTCACCGTCGATCTCACGCCGTGCCCGCACGCGGCCATCGGTTCGAGCGTCGAGCTGTGGGGCGACCAGGTGCGCGTGGACGAAGTGGCCGAAGCGTCGGGCACGATTGGCTATGAGCTGCTGTGCGCACTCGCGCTGCGCGTGCCGGTGGTCGTGGCCGACGGCGCGGACACGGCCTGCGCTGCGCAGGCGCGCGGCGAGCGCGTAGCAGCCTGACTGCGCCGAAAGCTCGCTGACGAAATTTCGTCAAACTTCCGGTTGAGCCCCGGCCTTGCGTCACCTATTTTTGTGTTGACACGCGCGGCGCATTGCACGCCGCGCGCTGCCAACACTTAAAGGAGACACTCGTGGCCGACCAGGAGACTCACGCCTACGCGCCGCATCATGCGGACTACCGGCTCATCGGCGGTGCAGGCGAACGCGCGCGCGCAGCGGGCCTCGTCAATGCGGACTGGTACCGGTGCGCCGTGCCGCGCCCCGTGATGAAGCAGCTGATGCAGCGCAGCGACGCGCGCGCCATACGCGACACCGCGATCTGGTATGCGGCCATCGTCGCGAGCGGCGTGCTCGCCGGCTTCCTCTGGCACGCGCATTCGTGGTGGGCGGTGCCCGCGTTCCTGCTCTACGGCACGCTCTATTGCAGCCCCGCCGATTCGCGCTGGCACGAAGCGGGTCACGGCACCGCATTCAAGACGCGCTGGATGAACGACGTGCTCTATCAGATCGCGTCATTCCAGGTGTTCCGCTGCGCGACGATCTGGCGCTGGAGCCACGCGCGCCATCACACCGACACGCTGGTGGTGGGCCGCGATCCCGAGATCGCCGCGCCGCGCCCCACCGACTGGCTCTCGCTCGCCCTCAACCTCTTCGCGCTCAAGCACGCCTCGCGCGAGCTGCCGCGCATGATCTCCGCCGCGTGCGGGCGCCTCGGCGCGGAAGAACGAAGCTTCGTGCCCGCCTCCGAATGGCCCAAGGCCATTCGCGAAGCGCGCCTGAGCCTGCTCGTGTACGCGATGGTGATTGGCGCGTGCATCGGCTTTCGCACCCTCCTGCCGCTGCTCTATATCGGCCTGCCGAGCCTCTACGGCGCGTGGCTCTATCTCTACTTTGGCCTCACGCAGCACGCGGGCATGCCCGAGAACGTGCTCGACCACCGGCGCAACTGCCGCACGATCATGATGAATCCCGTGTTCCGCTTTCTCTACTGGAACATGAATTATCACGTCGAGCATCACATGTTTCCGATGGTTCCGTTTCACGCGCTGCCGCGCCTGCACGAAGTCGTGAAACCGGATATGCCGCCGCCCTATCGCAGCAGCCTTGCCGCCTACGCGGAAATCATTCCCGCGCTCGTACGGCAAACGCGCGATCCCTCCTATCACGTGGCGCGCCCGGTTCCGGGCCACGCCGAAGCCTGACCCGTTGCGCACACAACTTTCCATACCAATCTGGAGACACCCCATGACCCAATGGATCGACGCAGCCGCACTCGACGATATCGAGGATGAAGACGTCATGCGCTTCGACCACGGCGCACGCACCTTTGCGATCTATCGCGTGGAAGACAAGGTCTACGCGAGCGACGGGCTTTGCACCCACGAACACGTGCACCTGAGCGACGGGCTCGTCATGGGCCATGTGATCGAATGTCCGAAGCACAATGGCCGCTTCGACGTGCGTGACGGCAAGCCGCTTTGTGCACCAGTATGTGAGAAGCTCGCAACGTATGCGGCCAAGGTCGAAGGTGGACGGATCTATATTGAAGTGTGATGCACCGAAACCCTGCACGAGGGAAGCGAAAAAAACGCGCAAACGTTAGCGCGGTGTTCGCCGATCATTACGGTGTATTAAACAAGCGAACTTGAGCGCTTACTCTCGTCCATGTAACGAGAATGACATAAATAGCCATTAGCGTGCTGAATCTCCATATTAATCGGAATGGATAGTCATGCATCCCGCGCTCGCGCAGTTTCGTCGTCCGGGTCTTCCCGCAGGCCCGCGCAGCGCCGGAGAACTGGCTCTGGAAGTGCCGGCCATCGACGCTTCGGATTCGAACTCTCTCGTCATGGAGATTTTCTATTCGAGGCGCGACATGGCCAGTCTCGCGGTAATCGAAAACGATCGCCCCATCGGGCTCATCAACCGCGATATTTTTCTGTCGCAAATGAGCAAGCCGTTTCATCGCGAGCTATACGACAAGAAGAGCTGCATCGCGTTCATGGACAAGGAGCCATTGATCGTCGACGCGGCCATGAGCATCGAGGCGCTCACGTTCAAAACCGTTGAAGTCGGCGAAAAGGCGCTGGTCGACGGTTTCATCGTGACGCGCGAGGGCCGTTTCGCTGGCGTGGGCAACGGTTTGCGGTTGCTTTCCATCGTGGCGGAAATGCAGGCGGAAAAGAATCGTCAGATCATGCAGAGCATCGAGTATGCGAGCGTGATCCAGCAAGCCATGCTGCGCGCCTCGCGCGAAACGCTCGCGACCATGCTGCCCGATGCCGCGCTTGTCTGGGAGCCGCGCGACGTGGTGGGCGGCGACTTCTACCATTTCGCGGCGTTCGCCGACGGCTGGTTCGGCGCCGTGGCCGATTGCACGGGGCACGGCGTGCCCGGCGCGTTCATGACGCTGCTCGCCTCGGCGTCGCTTTCGCAGGCGCTCGAACAGATCGGCCCGCGCAACCCCTCCGCGCTGCTCGCAGCCGTCAATCGCAATGTGAAGGGCCTGCTCGGGCAAATCAACGGCGCAGGCGACGCCCCGCAGTCCAACGACGGTCTGGACGCCGCGTTCTTCTGGTTCGACGCCGCCAGCCAGGTGCTGCACTTTGCGGGTGCACGGGTCGCGCTGCATGTCTTGCGTGCCGACGCACCACAGTTCGAAAGCACTGCCGGCGACCGCATGGGCGTGGGCTATGTCGACAGCCTCGCCGATTACACGTGGACCCAGCATGCCGTTGCCGTGCCGCACGGCAGCCTGCTGTTCGTTTCCACCGATGGCCTGACCGATCAGATTGGCGGCCCGCGCAAGATCGGCTTCGGCAAACGCCGCACGCTCGACCGGATTCTCGCCGAGCGCGAAAACGCTTCTTCATTCATCTGCGCACGCCTGCTCGAAAGCTTCGCCGAATGGCAGGGCTCACAGGCGCGCCGCGACGATGTCACGCTTTTCTTTGCACGAGTTTGAGGTAGTTCACCAATATGTCTGGAATTCTGGATCAAAACTGCTGCTTCTTCGAAATCGCACAGAAGCGCAATTTGCTCTTCTATCACAAAGGCTATTTCTCGCACAGCATCGTCGCGGCGATGAGCGAGGTCGTCAAGCTGCAACTGGAAGTGGCGGGACTGAGCTCGTCCACGCGCAGGAGGATCTTCTCCTCGTTCATCGAGCTTTCGCACAATATCGTGCATTACTCGTGCGACGCGCTCTCAGAAGATCAAGGCCAGGGCGGTGCAATCCGCGAAGGCGCGATGTCCATTTCCGCCGAAGGCGAGCGCCACCTCATGGTCTGCGTGAATCCCATCGCCACGGCGGCCGTGAACGACTTGCGCGAGAAGCTGGAGCCGCTGCGCAACATGTCGATCGAAGAGATCAAGCAGGCCTACAAGATGTCCCTGCGCGCGGACACGCCTGCCGACAGCAAAGGCGCGGGACTGGGTTTTCTGACGATGGCGCGCGACGCCAGTGCGCCGCTCGAATTCGCGTTTCATCCACGCGAAAACGATACGGGCACCACACTGTTTTGCCTCAAGACCATCATCTGACCAGGGCACGCGTACAAAATGGAAAACCTTTTTATCGCCGCCACGGCAACGTCGCCGGAAATCGACTTCCGCTTCGACGAAAACGTGCTGTCACTGCGAGGCGAATCGTATCCCGAGAATGCCGCCGCGTTTTATGCGCCGATCATCGAGCAGCTCAATCTCTGGCTCAAGGCTTGCGAAGACGCCGCGATCACGGTCGAGGTCACGCTCACCTACTTCAACAGCTCGAGCACGAAAATGCTGTTTAGCGTGTTCGACGCACTGGATCGCGCCGCAGCGGCGGGCAACCAGGTGCAGGTGAACTGGTATCGCGACGAAGAAGACGAAACGATCCTCGAATTCGGCGAGGAACTGCAAACCGACTTCACCGCAATCAAGTTCAACGATTGCCCGGTTGCAACGTGAGAACGCTTTGAGGACGACGCGCGTGGAAACGACTGGCTTGCGGGACACCATGAAGGATCATTACCTCGACCTGTTCCGCAACGAAAGCGAGGCGCTGGAGCGGGCCCGTGCGATTGCCGAGGCTCCGGAGTCGCACGCGCACAGTCATCGCGAGGCGCTCATCGAGCTGATCCACCATTACGAGCGCCTGATGCGCGAAACCCGCCGCCTGATCGGGCGCAGCGATCGCGCCGAGCGCGAAATGCAGGCGCTCACGCAGCAACTGCAGTATCGTGCGACACACGACGCGCTGACCGGCGTCCTGAATCGCAGCGCCGTGATCGAACGCACGGTGAAGGCGCTGCGCGCGAATCGGGCGGTCATGATCCTGCTCGACATCGACGACTTCAAGAAGGTCAACGACGACTTCGGGCACCCGGCCGGCGACAGCGTGATTTCGGGCATCGTGAACTGCCTGCGGCGCATACTCGGCGAGACCGGCATCATCGGACGCGTGGGCGGCGAAGAGTTCACGGTGGTATTGCCGGGCTTCGAGATTGCCGATGCCTTGCAACTCGCCGAGCGCATGCGCGCGGCCATTGCGAATCACGCGTTCCCCGCGCCGGTGTGCCGCCTCATTACCGCCAGTTTCGGCGTCAGCGACAATCCGGCCGGCACCGATTTCGACACGGCGTACGGACTCGCCGATTCCGCGCTTTACACCGCCAAGCGCGGCGGCCGCAACTGCGTGACGTTCGAAGGGCAAATCGCCTCAGCAGGCTGAAGGACGGCGGCTGATTGGGCCGTTGCCACGCAACGCTCGTCTTTTCCTAACGCCACTACAATGGTGCGGAGAAAACGGTGACGCGTATGAAGAATGCAGGTCACGAAAGCGCGCGTCGGCAGAGCAAAACAGCGAGGCGATCGATGACAGCGAAGCAGCCGGCAAGCCTGGCGTTGCCAGGGCAAGTCGTACTCGTGTTGCAGGGCGGCGGTGCGTTGGGCGCCTATCAACTCGGCGTTTATGAGGCGTTGCACGCAGCCGGCATCCATGTGGACTGGGTGATCGGCACCTCCATCGGCGCCATCAACGCTGCGTTGATCGCCGGCAACGCACCGGAGCACCGCTTCGAGCGTCTGGACGAATTCTGGCACCGCGTCACGGACCGCACCCGCCTCGACGTGGCGGCAGCGTGGCCAGGCTTCGCGCCCGGCTGGGACAAGACGTTTGCAAAACTGATGATCATCGGCGGCGGCATTGCGGGGTTCTTTCAGCCCAACCCGGCATCGTGGTTCGGTCCGCTCGCGCACCTCGGCGTCGATCGCGCGTCTTACTACAGGATTGCACCGCTGCGCGATACGCTCGTTTCACTGGTCGACTTCGAATTGCTGAACGCCGGGCATCCGCGCCTCACCGTGGGCGCGGTGAACGCACGCACGGGTGCGATGCGCTATTTCGATTCGCGCGACCAGCGCCTGAACGTCGAACACATCATGAGTTCGGGCGCGCTGCCGCCCGCGTTCCCGGCGGTGCGCATCGACGGCGAGCCGTACTGGGACGGCGGCATCTATTCCAACACGCCGGTGGAGGTCGTGCTGGACGACAAGCCGCGCAACAGTTCGGTCATCTTCTCGGTGCAGGTGTGGAATCCAGCGGGCCCGGAGCCGGAAAGCATCTGGCAGATCGCAGAGCGGCAAAAGGACATTCAGTACGCGAGCCGCACCGAAAGCCATATCGCGCGCCAGCAGCAGATCCACCGCTTGCGCCACGTGATCCGCGAACTCGCGAAGCGCGTGCCCGAGGCCGAACGCGACACAATCGATGTGCGGGAACTGGCGGCCTGGGGCTGCGAGACCACCATGCGGCTCATCAAGCTCGCGGCGCCTCGACTCGACGGCGACGACCAGTTGAAGGACATCGACTTCACCCCGTCGGGCATTGCCGCGCGCCGGCGCGCGGGCTACGAGGCCGCCATGCGGGCGATCGAAGCGAGACCCTGGGACGCCCCGATGGACCCGATAGAAGGACTCAGCGTCTACAGCGCGGACGAAGAATAAAAGAAAGCGATAGGGCATCAACCCCATATCGCCCCACTCGAACCACAGTGGAAAAAAGCCGGCGGGTGGAGCCACCGGCCGAGCAGATCGGTCCGGCCGGTCAGTGCACGGCAGCGGCGAGCAGCGATTTGAGTTGGGTCGCGCTGTCGGCGAGACGCTCGGGTTCGATGCGCGCACGGCGCGCAATCAGTTCCTGCGCAATGCGTACGTCGCGGGCGATTTCGCCCGTTTGCCCCACGCCGCTCGCGCTCACCAGCACGCCCGCGTCGTCGAACGCGAAGAACACCTTCGATGCCGTGCCCGTTGCACGCACTGCCCTGGTCGAGCCGAACGCGGGCAAGCCCGCGATCTGGACCGTCATGTCGTATTGATCGGACCAGAACCACGGCACGGCGCGGTGCGCCTCGTCGCGGCCGAGCATGTTGAGCGCGGCCACACGCGCCTGGTCCTCGGCGTTGCGCCAGCATTCGAGACGAATGCGCCGTCCGTACAGCGGATGCACGAACGAACACACATCGCCCGCGGCGTAGATATCCGGGTCGCTGGTCCGCAGCATGGGATCGACGGCAATGCCGTTGTCGATCGCGAGACCCGCTGCCTGTGCGAGCGCCACACGCGGCGCGACGCCAATGCCGACCACGACCGCATCGCAAGGCACGACGGTTGCGTCGCCGAGCACGACGGCATTGACGCGCCCTTCGCCCTCGAAGCGTGCCACGTGCACGTCGAAGCGCACGTCCACGCCGCGCTCGCGATGAAGGTCCACGAGGCACTGCGCCACCTCCGCAGGCACCGCGCGCATCAACGCGCGCGGCGCGGCTTCGAGCACGACGACTTCGCAGCCGCGCTGCACCGCCGAGGCCGCGACTTCGAGCCCGATGAAACCCGCGCCGACCACCGCAATGCGACGCCCCGGCCCGAGTTCTCCCGCGATGGCGAGCGCGTCGCCGGCAGTGCGCAACACGTGCACGCCCGCGAGACCGGCGCCAGGCACACTCATGCGGCGAGGCTCGGCACCGGTCGCGATCAGCAGGCGACGGTAAGCAAGCGTCGCGCCGTTCGCGAGCGTTACCGTATGCGCGGCGCAATCGATCGCGCGCGCAGCGCAACCGCTGCGCAGGTCGACACCCTGCTCGCGATAAAACGCCTCGCGGTGTATCGCGCCCTGTTCCGGCGTGCGCACGCCCAGCAGCACCGCCTTGGAAAGCGGCGGCCGTTCGTACGGTGCTGCGGCTTCGCCGGCGATCAGCGAAATCGCGCCTTGCCAGCCGCCTTCGCGCAGAACCTGCACGGCGCGTGCACCGCACTGGCCGCCGCCTATCACCACCATGGCATCGCCCGCACTCATGCTGACTCCTTGCGCGCTCAACGATACTGCCCCGCGAGCGCAGACACCTGCTGAATGTTCTGCGGCGTGATGAAGCCCGGCCCGGAGCTGATATTGCGTGCCTCATACACGGGCTTGAGCCCATAGTCCTTTAGACGCTGCTGGAACTTCGGGTTCTGCTCGAGTGCGGTGCGCGCCTGCAGCACATCGTTGTTGTGGTTCTGATGCATGATCGCCAGCAGGGCTACCGGGAT
Source organism: Paraburkholderia nodosa DSM 21604 (assembly GCF_000519185.1). Lineage (GTDB taxonomy): Bacteria > Pseudomonadota > Gammaproteobacteria > Burkholderiales > Burkholderiaceae > Paraburkholderia > Paraburkholderia nodosa. Next base: position 63,028 of record NZ_JAFA01000002.1, read on the forward strand.
ATACCCCTGCAAATACGGCTGCTGGTCGGTGCAGAACTTGATCGTGCCGTCCTTGATGCCCTTCGCGACGTCCGAGTCGATATCGAAGGTCGCAAACCAGATCTTGCCGGCAAGCCCGAGGCTCTTCACCGCGCGTATCGTCGGATCGGCCGAGGTCGGACCGAGCGTGAGCACGGCCTGCGTGTCCGGGTGGTTGCGCAGATACGCACTCACCTTCGATTCTATGCCCGTGGGGTCGGTGCCCGCATCGAGCACCGAGGTTTTCATGTTCGCGCCGATGGCATCGGCAAAGCCGCGGCAGCGTTCGAACGAGAGCGGATTCGTGGCGTAATGGTTCACGCACAGGAACGTCTTCACGCCGTCCGCCTTCGCGCGCAGCCCCGCCTCCTTGCCCGCGAGATACTCGGGCTGGCCCACGTGCATGAGCGCGCCAAGCTCGGCGCTCTGCTGCTCAGTGCCCGTATTCGCGGTGATGAAGGGAATGTTCTTCGCTTTCAGGCGCGCCACGGCGCCCTTGAGCAGATCGAAATCCGCAATGGTCGTGACCACGCCGTCGTAATTGCGCGCGGCCGCCTGATTCACGAGCTGCACCATGTCGGCGATATCGCCATTGGGCGGATTACGGTAGTCCGTCTGGACATTGAAGTCCTGATCCGCCTGCTTGATGCCGTTCTTGACGGTATTCCACCACGCATCCGAATCGGGCGCGTGCGAAATGAAGTCGAAATGCGCGACGGGGTCCGCGTGCGCCGCAGGACTCAGCGCGAGTGCGAACACCGTAGCCGCCAGCGGCAATACCCTCAGGAAAGGAACATTCATGGCTGTCTCCTAAATTGCGTCGTTATCGTGGTGATTCAACGATTCGTATGCCGAATCAATCGGTTGCGAGCCCGAGGTAGATCGTGCCGGCCTCCACCTTGACCGGGTGTGTGGCGAGATTCACGCAGACCGGCGCCCCCTTGGCCGCGCCCGATGGAATGTGGAAGCGCCCCATATGCATCGGACACTCGATGATGTCGCCGAACACGAGACCTTGCGCGAGACGCGCCGTTTCGTGTGTGCAGACCCCCGCGGACGCGTAGTAGCCCGTGGGCGTGTGGTAGATCGCGTAAAGCTCGCCTGCGTGCTCGAACTCCATCACGTCCTCTTCTTCGAGTTCGTCGCTCGCGCACACCTCATGCCATTGAAGAATGTTCATGGTCGTCTCCTCCGTCTTCATCTTCGAAAAATTAGCGGGTGGCCCAGGCGTCATTGCGTATCGGCGGCAAAGGCATTCGCACCGGCGGCCTCGCGCATCGCGCCCGCCGTCTTGCCGGGCACCTGCGGTGTGATCATGTAGTCCGGGTCGCGGCGCTGCCTGCGCAACACGTGCACGATCTCGGCCCACGCGTCGAACAAACCGTCATAAGCGGGCGGCAAGTCGGCCTCGATCGCTTTGCGCAGTTTGGGCAGCGCATGAAACGGCACGTTGGGGAACATATGGTGCTCGACGTGATAGTTCATGTTCCAGTAGAGGCACTGCAGCACGGGGTTCAGGCGCAGCGTGCGGGTGGAGAAGCGGTGATCGAGTTCGTTCTCGCGCAGGCCGGTGTGCTGGGTAATGGCCAGCAGTTCGTGCAGCCAGGCGCCGTATGCGCGGGGCAGCAGCAGGAACACCACGGGCAGCCAGCTATGCGCGACGAAGGCCCACACGCCAACGGCCACGTAGAGCGCGAGCATGACCCGCGAATTGCGGCGCATGGCCCGATATTCGACCACCGGTACGACGGCCTTCGCGCTCCGTGTCACGATGCCAAGGCTTTGCAGCACGATGTTGCCGAGATGATGAATGCCATGGGAAACGCGCAGGAAGTCGGTGGCGAGCTTGAGGTAATTGGGCGGCCGCTTGACGGCGATTTCAACGTCGGCGGGCACCGTGGCCGTGAGGTGCGTATAGGTGTGATGCTGCGCATGCGACCAGCGGCTATAGATCTGCTCGCGCCAGGTCATGAAGCAGATGACCCAGTGCACGGACTCGTTGAGCCATTCGCTCCTGAACGGCGTGCGGTGACGCAGTTCGTGCTCCATCGCCTCGGCGAACGCGTAGATCGTGCCGTACAGCAGAAAGGCCGGAATGCACCAGAGCGTGCCCAGCGAAAGCCAGGCGAGCGTGCCGGTGGCGAGCACGAGTGCCATGAAGCCGCCGAAATACGTCAGGGCAACCCGGTCGTTGCGCCGCGTGACCTCCTTGAGCACCTTGCGGTCGAGCGGACAACGGTACCAATCGTCCATCGTGATGACCTGCGGCGAGCCTGGCTGTGCGGACATGAATCGAACTCCCGTGCATAACATTGAACGCTGATGAGCCGCTTTGACTTCGCTCATCCTTGAGGCGAATTACAGGCTCTAAATGAGCTACAGTCAAAGACTAAAATGACTCATTTTGATCATTAAAGGGTTTTTACCTAAACTCATCGTGTCTGAAAACGTTCTCCACGTGGAGATAAAATCCAAATACGTGCGACGAAAGACTCATTTTGAGGCAAAATGAGATCATCCTCACTCGCTGCGGAACCCCGATGAAGAGCCGCCCCACGCTGAAGCAGTTAATGGAACTCACGCAGTTGAGCCGCGCGACCATCGACCGGGCGCTCAACGACCGCCCCGGCGTGCACCCGCGCACGCGCAGCGCCGTGGAAGCCGCGCTCAGACAACTGGGCGCGGGCGACGGCGAGGTGCTGCCGCCCGCATCGCGTACTTCGTCCAGTGCGCTGCGCGTGCGCCTGCTCCTCCAGGCCGGCGACGCCTTCAGCGCGGAACTCACGCGCACGGCAGCGAGCCTCGAAGCCGAGTTCACCGGGGCGGGCGTGACGGTCGAGGTGGTCAATTGCGTGGGCGCCAGCGACGAAGACGTCGCACTGCGCGTGCGCGAGGCGGCGCAAGGCGCTGCCGACGCCATCGGCATCATCTGCACGAACACGCCGCCGATTACGTCGGCGCTGCGCGAATGCATGGCGCGGGGCCTGGGCGTGGTGACGCTCATCACCGACGTCGACGCCGATGCGCGCCACACCTACGTGGGCGTGAACAACCGCGCCGCGGGCCAGTCGGCCGCGTTCCTCGTGGGCCGGCACCTGGAGGGACGGCCCTCGCCTTCCGTGGCCGTTGTGGTCGCAACGTTCTCGTACACCTGTCACGAAGACCGCGAGATCGGCTTTCGTTCGCTGTTGCGCCAGCGCTTTCCCCACGTGAACGTGGTCGAAGTGATCAAGGGCGCCGACTCGGGTCCGGCGACCTACGAGGCCACGCGGCACTGCATGGAAATGCACGGCGCGCTCGACGGCATCTACAACGTGGCGGGCGGCAACGAAGGACTCGCAGCGGCGCTGCGCGAGCGCGGGCTTGCGGGCCGCACGCTCTATGTGACGCATGAGGTGAACGCCGTGACGGAGCCGCTGTTGCGGGCGGACGTGATCGACTATCTGCTCTCGCAAGACTTGCGTCTGCTGCTGCGCACGGCCGTCGAACAGATGCGCCACGCGGCGGCAGGCGGCACGCCGCCCGCGCAGGCGCTCGTGCCGATCGAGACGTATTCGCGCTATTCCTTGCCCTGAAGCGGCTGAAGCGCCTGAAGCGGCTGCGCCACCAGCCTTGCGCCACCGGTTGCATGCATCGCCCGTTTACGATACTTTATGCTCGTTTTTGCTCGATTCGACGGGCAAGCCAACGAGCAAGCGGGAGCCGAACCCATGCAACGAACACGCCAGGAGGCCAGTGAAGGCCTGCTCCCCGACGAGCGCGAGCGCCTGATCCTCGAAAAACTGCGCGCCGAGGGCCGTGTGCTGGCCGCCGAACTCGCCGCGCAGCTCGACACCTCGGAGCACACGATCCGGCGCCATTTGCGCGACCTGGCCGAGGCAGGCCACTGCAAGCGCGTCTATGGCGGGGCGCTGCTCACCTCGCCCGCCAACAAGCCCGCCTCCGTGCGCATGCGCGAGCAACTGCCGGCCAAGGCGCGCCTTGCGCGCGCCGCCGCCGCGCTCGTCAAGCCCAACCAGGTGATTCTGCTCGACGCGGGCTCCACGAACGTCGAGATCGCGGCGGCACTGCCGGAGAACGCCGGCCTCACGGTGGTCACCACGTCGCCGCAGGCCTGTGTGCGCCTGCTCGAGCGTCCAGGCATCGAAGTCGTCCTGATCGGCGGCCGCGTGAGCGCGCAGGCCGCGGGCGCGCTCGGAGCGACGGCGCTCGTGCAGATTCAGCAGATCAAGGCCGATCTCTGCTTTCTCGGCGCATGCGCACTCGATCCGTCCGAAGGCATTGCAGCCTTCGATGCGGAGGATGCCGAAATGAAACGCGCGATGGTCGCCGCAAGCGGCCAGATCGCGGCCGCGGTCACCACGGAAAAGCTCATGACGTCCGCGCCGTTCGTCATTGCGCCGTGCGCTTCGCTCGACTATCTGGTCGTCGATATCGACGTACCGAAACGCCATCTGAAGCAGCTGAAAGCCGCATGCGGCGACGTGGCGGTGGCGCGATGAGGCCCCTGCGCGAACGCTACGCCACCACGGCGATCTTTCTGGCGAACGGCTTCGGCATCGGCGCGTGGGCCGTCGAGGTGCCGCGCGTGAAGGACAAGCTGCTCCTTGGCGACTCCCTGCTCGGGGTCGCGCTCTTTGCCTTCGCGCTGGGCGCCATCGTCGCCATGCCGCTCGCGGGGCGTCTCGCGCCGAAGGTCGGCAGCGGCCGCGCGACCGCCCTGCTCGGCGTGCTGTTCGTCGCCGCGTTTCCAATGCCCGCGCTCGCGCCCAACGCGCCGTTGCTGTGTGCCGCGTTGCTGCTGCTCGGCGCGCTCAATGGCGCGCTCGACGTTTCCATGAACGGCCACGCCAGCGCGATCGAAAAAGTGTGGCATGCGCCGATCATGTCGTCGTTCCACGCGGCATGGAGCGCGGGCGGTCTGGCGGGCGCGGCAGTTGGCACGGTGCTGCAGAAAGCAGGATTCGGTGTGCTAAGCGGTCTAGCGCTGCCGGCCATTCCCATCGCCGTGCTGATCGTCGGTGCAGCGCTGCTCTCGCTGCGCGACGTGGGCACGCGCCCGGAGGCTGCGTCGGGCGGCGGCTTCGCGTGGCCACAGGCGGGCGTCGTGAAGCTCGCCGCACTCGCGTTCCTTTGCATGATGACCGAGGGCGCCATCGCCGACTGGAGCGCCGTGTACCTGCGAACCGCCTTGCCCGCTCATGCGGATAGCGCGGGCATCGGCTATACGGCGTTCGCGTTCGCCATGGCGGCGTGCCGTGTGGTGGGCGACGCGTTCGTGCGGCGGCTGGGCGCGGTGCGCGTGGTCGCGCTGGGCGGCCTGCTTTCGGCTGCGGGTCTTGCCGCCGTGCTCGCTGCGCCGGCGCTCGCTACGGCGGTGGTGGGGTTCATCTGCGTGGGCATTGGGCTTGCCAATGTGGTCCCGGTGATTTTCAGCGCAGCCGGGCGTACGACCGATCCGCCCGTTACCGGCGTGTCGATGGCGGCCACTGCGGGGTATGCGGGCTTTCTCGTGGGACCGCCGATCATCGGCTTTGGCGCGGGGCTAGTGGGGCTGCAACTCGCGCTCGGCGTGCTGGTGCTCGCGACGCTCGCGGTGTGCTTTGCGGGGAGTCGCGCGGTTCGCGATGTCGATGCATCGCGCGGCGAATCGGCGACGCATGCGCCGGTGCGCAGCGATACGCGCGACGCGGATCGTATCGAGGCGGACTGACCTGCGGTCGCCCGGCGCATCGAATATCACCACAAGATCCGGATATCTCCACCCAATCGCCCTGCGTAGACTCGATCCCGAAGCTCAAACCACCGCATCCGGCCCGCGCCGGATCGATCTTCGGGACATCGACAATGGGCATCACAACAGGTAACGCGACGCCACAGCGCGTCGTCGTCAATCTTTCGCACGCGAGTCTCGCCGCGCAATTCAGCGAGCAGATGGCCATTGCGGTCATTCCGATCGTCGCCGTGGTGGCATTGGGCGCTACCGCGCAGCAAAGCGCCTCGCTACAGGCCATCAATACCCTGCCCTTCCTGCTGCTGTCGCTGCCCGCCGGTCTCATTGCCGATCGCAGCCGGCGCAAGCCGCTCATGATCGCAACCGAACTGCTGCGTGCCGCCGCCCTCTTCGTGCTGTTCGCGTTGTTCCATGCGCGCGTGCTGTCGCTCTACACGCTCGGCTCCCTGGGCTTCGCCATCGCGACCGGCACCGTGGTGTTCAGCGTGACGGCGCCCTCGCTCGTCGCGGCCATGGTCGAAACGGGCGACCTGCTCGCCGCCAACCGGCGGCTCGAAATCGCGCGCAGCATCGCCTATACGGCGGGGCCTTCCGTGGGCGGTATCTTTGCGGGCTGGGCGTCGGGCGTGTTCGCGTTTCTCGCGGCGTTCGCCTTGTCGCTCGCCAGCGCATGGTGTCTCGCACGCCTGCCCGCCGAGGCGCCGCGCTCGCGTTCGCGTCGCGCGCTTGCACGCGAACTCTTCGACGGCGTGCAGTTCATCGCGCGCAGCACGCATCTGCGGCCCATCGTGGCGACGGCCTTCGTCTTCAACACGTCGTGGTATCTGCTGCTCGCCGTGTTCGCGTGGTACGCGATACACCGGCTCGCGTTCGCGCCATCGGCGGTAGGCGTTGCGCTCGGCGTATATGGCTTCGGGATGGTGGGCGGCGCGTTTCTCCACAAGATCATCGCAAAGCGGCTCGTCTTCGGGCGGCAAATCCTGCTCGGCCCGACGAGCGCTGCGCTTGCCTCGCTGCTCATGGCGAGCACCGCCCTCACGCATTCGCGCGCCACTGTGTTTCTGGCTTTCTTTCTGTTCGGCTTCGGGCCGATCGTCTGGACCATCTCGACCACGGCGTTGCGCCAGGTCGTCACGCCTCGCGATCTGATCGCGCGCGTCTCGTCGGTCATCATGATGGCGACGTTCGGCGCGCGCCCGCTCGGCGCCCTGCTCGGCGCGTTCCTGAGCACGCGCCTTGGCATGACGAGTTGCCTCGTCGGCGCCGCGTGCGGTTTCGCCCTTCAGCTCGCGATCATCGTGTGCTCGGCGCCCGCGCGGCTGCGCTCGATCGAAGGTCTCGATGAAGCGCAAGCCGAGCCGAGCGACGTGAAGGCAATGCGCTTCGCGACGGAGAGCCGCCAGGAGTAAGGCGACCGAAGTCGCCCTTCATTGCCTAGCTGTTCGAACCGTCGAAGTCCACCACTTCGACCCAGTTCGCACCCTTGCCCACCGGGTACTTGCCAAGCTCATGCAGCGCACCGCTCTTCGCCTCGATGCGGTACGCGCTCAGCGTGGGCGAGAGCTGGCCCACGGCAAACAGATACTGGCCCGACGGATCGATATTGAAGCCGCGCGGCTGCTTCTCGGTGGCGTACGTGCCGATGCGCGTGAGCTTGCCCGTTTCCTGGTTCACGCGGTACGCGCCCAGCGTGCTCGACGTGCGCTCCGAGATATACAGGTGGCGGCCATCGGGCGTGAGGTGGACGTCGGCGCCCCATGGCTTGTCGCCGGAGAAACCGGCGGGCAGGATCGAAATCGTCTGGATCGGCTTGACCGAGTCGTTCGCCGCGTTGAAGGCGAGCACGTGCAGCTTGCCGTCGAGTTCGTCGATCAGATAGACGAAGCGCTGGTCCGGCGAGAACTGGAAGTGGCGCGGGCCGGAATCCTTGGGCAGCGAGTAAGCGGGCTTCGCGTCTTCGGTGAGCGCGCCCGTCGAGGCGTCGAACTTCAGGCGCAGCCAGGCGTCGGCGCCGAGCACCGAGGCGAACGCATAGCGGTTGTCCGGCGAGGTGCGAATGATGTGCGCCATCGGGCCCGTCTTCACGGTTTGCTGCACGTCGGCGGCCACGCCGTTTTCGCCGATACGGTTCACCGCCAGCAGATTGCCGCCGTACGAAGCCGAAAGCAGATAGCGTCCCGTGCCGTCGGTGGAAACATAGGCCATGCTCTCCGCGAGCGGCGCGCGGCCCAGTTCGGCGAGACGGCCGTCGAGCGGATTCACGGCGAAGCTCACCACGCGATACGGCTTCGAGCGCAGCGCCGCATACAGGTGGTGATGGTCGGGCGAGAACGCCATCGGCATCACCGTGCCGCCCGCCGGCACGGTCTCGACCGCGGCCAGCGCGCCGCTTTGCGCATCGAGGCGAAACACCGAAATATCCTGGCTATCGGCGTTCGACACATACACATAGCTAGCCGCATGCACGGCCACCGATGCCGCGAGCCCGAAAACGGCCCCCACCACGCTGCGCAAGATTGCCTTCTTCCTCATATCGTCCTTTCTGGTTTGTTAGTTCTATTGAATGGTCTTGCGCGTTGCAGGCTTCACGCAAGCGCGCCGACGCGGAACACCGAAACCGCTTCCTTCATCGATTGCGCCTGGTGCTCCAGCGCGCTCGCGGCGGCGGCGGCCTGCTCCACGAGCGCGGCGTTCTGCTGGGTGACCTGATCCATCTGGCTCACGGCCATGCCCACCTGCTGAATGCCCGTGCTCTGTTCGGCGGTGGCCGTCGTAATCTCGGCCATGATGGTGGCGACATTGCGCACCGAGTTGACGATCTCGTTCATCGCCTCGCCGGCCTGCGCGACGAGCGCGTTGCCGCTGCGCACGTCTTCCATCGACGCGCCAATCAGTTCCTTGATCTCGCGTGCGGCGCCCGCGCTGCGTTGCGCGAGTGTGCGCACCTCGCCCGCGACCACGGCGAAGCCGCGTCCCTGCTCGCCCGCGCGCGCCGATTCCACGGCGGCGTTGAGCGCGAGAATATTGGTCTGGAACGCGATGCTGTCGATCATGCTCGTGATCTCGGCGATCTTCTGCGAGCTGGCGCTGATGTCCTGCATGGTCTGCACGGCGCGTCCCACCACGTCGCCGCCGCGCTGCGCGAGTTCGGCCGCGCCCGTGGCGAGCGTGCTGGCCTCGGATGCGTTCGCGGAGTTCTGCTTCACCGTGGAGGTGAGTTCCTCCATGCTCGCGGCGGTTTCTTCGAGCGAGGCAGACTGCTCCTCCGTGCGGCTCGACAGATCGAGATTGCCCGCGGCGATCTCGCGCGCGGCCGTGTGAATCGCGTCGCAACTGTCGCGCACGCCGGCCACGGTGTGCGAGAGCCCCGCCTGCATCCGTCGCATGGCCGCGAACAGCAGGCCGATTTCGTTGCGGCCCGCTTCGGGCACGCGCACGGTGAGATCGTTCGAAGCGATGCGGTCGAGCACCGCCGCGGCGTCGGCCAGCGGGCGTGACACGATGCGCTGCAAGGCGAAATGCGTGACGACGACGAGCGCCAGTGCGATGGCCACGCCCACGCCCACGAGCGTGACGATCCAGGCATAGCGCGCGTTGCCCTCGTCGAGCGTGGCCTCGGCGAGCGCGTTAGCGAGCTTCTGGAACTTCTCCACGCTCACGGAATAGGCCGCGCCCGCGGCGGTGATGTCGGTGTCGTTGACCGCCACGTAGGCGGCCGTGTCGCCGTTGCGCAGCGCGTCGGTGGCGCGCGTGAGCGTGTTCGAGAGTTGCGCCGCCGAATCGAGCAACTGACGCTTGAGGTCCGCGTCCATGCCCTCGAAAGCCGGAGCATTGGCGAACGCCTGGGTCTCGCTCGCCGAAAGCTCGAAGCTATGGGCCGCGCTCTTCAACGCGGAGTCGCGCGTGGCCGTGTCGTTGCGTTCCTTGAGCGCGCTGTAGCCGCGCACGAGCGCTGAACGCGTGCGCGTGGTGTCCTTATAGGCGTCGTTGACCAGAATGGTCTGACGCGCGATTTCGTGCAGGCGTTGGGCGCTGGCGTTCGACTCCCTGAGCGAGAACACGCCCGCGAAGCCGCCAATCAGGATCATCACGCCAAAGATCACCAGCACCGCAAGGAGGCTGGCTCGTACCGTCGTGTTGCGCATGTTGCTTCAATCCCCGGTTTCCATGGTGCTCTTCTTTACGGCTCAAACGCCGGAGTCTTGAGGGTCCAGTCGCCATGTTGTCCAACAACTTGGCCGCATCATCCCACAATCGCGCGGTTATCCTGAAATTCGAGTTTACCCTGAGGCCGACTCAAGAGGCATACAGTCTGGTTGCTTCGGCTTCCCGGGCGTTGTACGATTAGCTCAGACAACCATCCATGATGTCAAACAACTTACTGACAACTGGCTGAACAAGCAGCGAATCAGGTCCGCAAACAGAACGCGCTTGACGCGAGTCAGGCGCGTTCTTGCGTAAGCAGATGCGGCGTGCACGAGGCGCGCCGTCCGGAGACAGCAGATTCAGGCCGCAGCGTGAGCGCAGCGGCCCGCGTCTCGCGCACGAGAGAGGTCGATCCACATGTCGTTGAGCCGCACCGCCACGCAGTCCGATGTCGCAAGGCGCACCAGGGTGCGCTATCTGATCCTCTCGCTGATCTTCATCATCACCACGCTCAACTACGCGGACCGCGCCACGCTCTCGGTTACGGGTTCGGCCATGCGCACCGAGTTCGGTCTCGACGCCATTCACATGGGCTACATCTTCTCGGCGTTCAGCTGGGCCTATGTGCTCGCGCAGGTGCCCGCGGGCTGGGTGCTCGATCGCTTCGGCGCGCGCCGCGTGTACGCGGGCAGCATCTTCCTGTGGTCGCTCTTCACGCTGCTGCAAAGCTCGATCGGCCTGCTCGGCGGCGCGGGCGCTGCGATTGCGGGCCTCTTCGCACTGCGCTTCGCGATGGGCGCGGCCGAAGCGCCCGCCTTCCCCGCCAACGCGAAAGTGGTGGCGAGCTGGTTCCCGGCGAAGGAGCGCGGCACGGCCTCGGCGATTTTCAATTCGGCGCAGTATTTCGCGGCCGTGGTGTTCACGCCGCTCATGGCGTGGCTCACGCACGCGTATGGCTGGCATCACGTCTATATCGTGATGGGCGCGGGCGGCCTCGTGCTCGCCTTCGCGTGGATCAGGTTCATGAAGAATCCGGCCGATCACCCGGGCGTGAACCCGCAGGAACTCGAATACATCGAAGCGGGCGGCGGCATCGTCAACGGGCATCAACGCGCAGCGCGCGCCGAGCATAAAGAACGCAAGGGCGCGAACTGGGCGGTCATCCGCCAGCTGCTCGGCAACCGCATGCTGCTGGGCGTCTATCTCGCGCAGTACTGCATCAACGTGCTCACGTACTTCTTCCTCACGTGGTTCCCGATCTACCTCGTGCAGGCGCGCCACATGACCATCCTGAAGGCGGGGCTGATCGCTTCGTTGCCGGCGATCTGCGGCTTCCTGGGCGGGGTGCTGGGCGGCGTGGCTTCGGACGCCCTGATCCGCTCGGGCCGCTCTCTCACCATGGCGCGCAAGGTGCCGATCGTCGGCGGCATGGTGCTGTCGTCGTGCATCGTCGGCTGCAACTACGTGAACAGCGACTGGATCGTGGTCGCGCTCATGTCGCTCGCGTTCTTCGGCAAGGGCCTGGGCGCGCTCGGCTGGGCCGTGATCGCCGATACCGCGCCGCGCGAAGCGATCGGCCTTTCGGGCTCGATCTTCAACATGTTCGGCAATGTGGCCGGCATCGTGACGCCGATCGTGATCGGCTATCTCGTGGCGGAAACCGGTTCGTTCAACGGCGCGCTCGCCTTTGTCGGCATCAACGCGATCGTTACGGTGATCAGCTATCTCGTGATCGTGAAGGACATCAAGCGTGTGGAGTTGAAGGCCGCGTGATCGTGTGTGATCGTGCGGCGCGCTACGGCTTCTCGTGGGCCCGCCGCGCGAGCGTGCGGGCCGCGACGATCGCCGCCGCGAAGCCGGAAGCCGCGCCCACCAGCAAGGCCCAGCGCGGCCCCCAGTGGTCGGCGATCCACCCCACGATCGGCGCGCCGATGGGCGTGCCGCCCAGCGCCACGGCGAGGCGGATCGCCAGCACGCGGCCACGCATGCCAGGCTCGGTGGAAAGCTGCATGAGGCTGTTGGTTTCGGTGGTGAACGTGAGCGCCGCGATGCCGATCAGCACGAGCGCACCGCCGAACCACCAGTAGCCCGGCGCAACCGACGCCAGCACGCATCCCACCCCGAACGCCGCCGCCGCGAACAGCAGCGAGACGAAACGCGGATGGCTGCGCCCCGCGCCGAAGAAGGCGCCGCTCATGGTGCCCACCGCCATCATGGAAGACAGGAGTCCGTAGCGTCCCGCGTCGGCGTGAAAGACGTTTACGGCCATCGTCGAGATGAAGATCGGAAAGTTCAGCCCGAAGGTGCCGATGAGGAACAGCATGACGAGAATGGCTCGCAGGTCCGGGCGCGCCCACACGTAGTGGAACCCCGCGGCAATGCCGCCCTTCGCGGGTTGCGCGCGCCTCGCCGAACGCAGTTCGTCCACGCGCAGACGCGTGAGCGAGATCAGCACGGCGACGAACGACAGGCCGTTGAGCAGGAAGGCCCAGCCCACGCCCACCGATGCAATGACGAGACCCGCCACGGCCGGGCCGATCATGCGCGCGGCGTTGAACGAGGTGGAATTGAGCGCGACGGCGTTGGAGAGATCGGCGTCGCCCACCAGCTCCGAGACGAAGGTTTGGCGCACCGGCGAATCGAATGCCGTCGTGCAGCCGAACAGGAACGCGAACACGTATACGTGCCAAAGCTGCACGAGCCCCGTTGCCGTGAGCACGCCCAGTGCAATGGCAAGCGCGCCGAGCGTGGCCTGCGTGACCATGAGCAGCTTGCGCTGGTCGAAGTGGTCGGCGGCGAAGCCCGACCAGGGCATGAACAGCATTTGCGGGCCGAACTGCAAGCCCATCACGATGCCAACCGCGGCCGCGCTGTGATGCGTGAGCCCGGTGAGCACGAGCCAGTCTTGCGCCGTGCGCTGCATCCACGTGCCGACGTTCGAGACGAGCGCGCCCGCGGACCACACGCGATAGTTGTAAGTCCTGAGCGAACGAAAGAACCCGGAAGCTGGAGCGCCCATGTGCCCGCCTCGCCTTAGTCGGCCACGAGCCGCTTGAGCAGTTCGACTGCCGCGGCTAGCTGCTGTTGCTCGGCGGCCGAAAGGCGCGTGTCGATCCTGCGCGAGAGCCAGTCCTGGCGCGCCGCCCGCCCTTCCTTGAGCCACTCCCGAAAGGCGTGAGTGAGCGACCAGAGCGTTTGGCGCCCGTCATTGGGGTCCGGTTCACCGCTGATGTGGCCCGCCGCTTCGAGCGGCGCGATGAGCGTGCCCATGGACTGCGGGCGCATGCCCTCCGCGCGCGCGAGGCTCGACACCGTGGACGGCCCCTCGCGTTCGAGCCGCTGCAGCACGGCCATCTGGGAAGGCGTGAAGTCGCCGAGGATCGCCTGCTCGCGAAAACGGCGGCGCAGCTGCCCGACCAGTGCGCGCAGGTCGCCGGCAAGCGCCGCGGCGAGGTCGGGAGGGGGAGTTTGGGCGCGATCGGTCATGCCCGCATTCTAGGAGATATGAAGGTAAACTGCAAAGATAACCTTCATATCTCCGGCGACGCGGCAGGCATGACTGCCCCTGCACAACAGACCCGGGAAAATTAGCAATCGCTACTCCGCCGCGCTTGCGCGTCGACTCTGACGAAGGTCAGTCGACCGGCCAGCTTTTTCAGTCATCCGCAAACATGCTGGCCAACTATTTTTCGAGGGAATTTTTGTTCTCAACCGGTACGAAGTTTGATTTGGCCTTTACGGCGTCGGGCTGCTCAACCATACGGGCACCCCCGCTCTTGACTGCGGCCTGGAATTCCGGCGAGTCCAGGATGATTGCGCTCGCGGCGCTGCGCAGGCGATCGATCGCTGCATCCGGTAACGCAAGCGAAGTCGGCAATTGATTGAGGTAGTTCCGCTCGACTTTGTCGGCCAGCGCGTCAAACGACACGTCGACCACATAGATATCGGTATCGGGCGCGTCCACCGCCTCGGCCAGTGCCGGGTCCTTGCTACCCTTGAATGCCTCGGAATTGCGGATCTGGCGCAATAAGGCCCATCGTGCCTTGATGTCCTGCAATAACTCGACTGATTCGCTGGAGAACCGGTCGATCGGCACGCCGACCGCCCGGACGAGTGTTCTGATCGTGCCCGGTGGACGCTCCGAGAGGTTCCAGCCAGTCGACGGCGACGAGGCCGCGTTCACCACGAAGATAATCAATCTGCGAACGTTGTCGAGCGGCGCGGGCTGACCGGCTTCGTGGAGCGCCTCAAATGTGCCGATGAAATCGAGCACGCCTCTTAAGCCCAGATTGTCGGATACCCCGCCATCTACAAGGTGGAAATACGGGTTCTGCTGCGCGTCGACAATTTCGCGCAAGTCCGCCAGTCGATTGAGGATGCGACTCGCGGATCTCTGCACGCGGTCGGATTGGGCAAGCGCATGGCTCCATTGGGGTTCCTGGTAACCACACGTGCCGCCGTAGTTGTTGATCGTAATCGGAGCCAGAGCGACCGGCACCGCAGAGGATGCCGCCACCGCACGCGAAAGCTTGATTGGCCCGAGATCCGCGCACATGACATCGAAGTTTTGCTGGAGAAACACGATACGCGATCCCGTCGTCAGTTCTGTCGCGCTGACTGCGATCATCGGACCGCCCTTGTCCTCGAGTTCGGCGAATGTTGCATTGTTGAACAGGACTTCGTCATACAGCTTCGCCGCAATCTCGGAGCGGCTCCAGCGCGCGGAAGCCAGTGCGGGCCAGTTCGCAGGATTGAGGATCCGGGCAATGAGTTGCCCCTGCACATTGCGCTTGAGAAAGCGATCCTCATAGAAGTCGAACAGACGCTCGCCGTAAAGCCCGTACGCGAGCGCAGTAAAGCTGCCTCCGGAAACACCGGTGATCAGGTCCACCTCGTCGAGCAAGCGGACTTTCTTGCCCGACGTGGTCGTCACTTCGATGCGCCGCAGTGTCTCCAGTGTTCCGTATGAAAATGCGGCCGCGCGCATGCCGCCGCCAGAGAAGGCCAGAATGACCATATCCTGCCGGTCTCCCCTGTTCCCCTCCAGCCGGTCAAACGGGCTCAACTGTTGCGGGTCGTATCGAATGATCGGCGGGTTCACGGGCCGCGTCGCACATCCGCCAAGCAACATCAACAGCGTGGCCGAAAGTATTACGGAGTCCTTCCATGAACGCACGAAGATGTCCTTAAGGCCAGCGTGAAATCACCTTCCCTGCGGGGCAGAGCCCTTTCGCTCGGCGCTCAGTGACACGGGCGTACGCGAATCAGCGACATCCACCCAGCCCCCGCCCATTGCCTGATACACACCGATCACCTGGTTATAGCGCGCGGCCTGCAAGCTCGCGAGGGCAAGCTCGGCTGAGAACAGGTCGTTTTCGGAAACCAGCACTTCGAGATAGCCGATGAGACCGTCTTCGAACTTGAGCCGCGAAAATCTCGCATATTCACGCAACGCATCGACGCGCTGTTGTTGAAGCTCGGCCTGCTCGATGGTCTTCTGCGAGCTGACGAGCGCATTGTTGGCATCGCCGAACGCACCCAGCACCGTTTGCCGGTAGACCAGTTCGGCCTGGCTCTTTTGTGCCTCGGCCGACTGCACCTGACCACCGATGGCGCCCGACGTGAAGATCGGGCCGGTCAGCCCCGCCGCGAGCGACCAGACCTGCGCCGGGCCGGAAAGGAAGTCGCCGAATGCAGTGCTGACCGAGCCAAGCGCCCCCGTCAGCGAGATCGTCGGATAGTAAAGTGCGCGGGCAGCGCCTACATTCGCGTTGGCCGCCACCAGATTCTGTTCGGCCTGCAAAATATCGGGACGCCGCTCGAGCAGTGTTGAAGGCAGATCCGCCGGAATCACGGGAAGCACGAGCTCGTTCACCGACTTGCCTCGCGGAATCGGCCCAGGATTGCGCCCAAGCAGAATGGAGATGCCGTTTTCCACGATGTCGATCTGCTGCTCGATGGCCGGGATCGCGGTTTGTGCCAGCTTGTACTGGGAGCGCACCTGCGAAAGCTCCGTCTGGGAAACGAGGCCGTCCCGGTAGCGCAACTCGAATATGCGCAGTGTTTCGCTGAAATTGCTCGCAGTGGCCCGCGCGACTTCGAGTTGCCGGTCGAGCCCGCGCAACGTGATGTAGCTGGTCGCCACGCCTGTCACGAGCGAAAGCACGACGCCCCGCTGGGCCTGTTCGCTGGCATAGACCTGCGCCTGTGCGGCCTCGGTCAGGCGCCTTACGCGCCCGAACAAATCGATTTGCCATGAGGCGGACAGCATGCCCTGATAGAGATTGAATACGGGGTCGAGCGTGGGTGGCAGCGGCGGCATGCCGACCTGGCTGGCCCGGTTGCGGCTCACGCTGGCGCCGTAGCCGATCTGCGGAAGGCCTTGTGAGCGCGCGGAGCGCAGCACGCCGATGAACTGGTCGACGCGCGCCGCAGCGATGCGCACGTCCAGATTGCCCTGCAGCGAGGATTGAATCAGGTCGTTCAGCACCGGATCGTCGAACTGCTCCCACCATGCCGTGTTCACGACCTCTTCAGCCTGTGGCAAGTCGATGCGCCACGTTGCCGGCACCTGGACTTCGGGGCGACTGTAATCGGGTCCCACGGTAATGCAGCCGGCCAGGCAACTGGTAGCGGCGGCAAATAGTGCAGCACGCGTCAGCGTTCTCATGACGGACTCCAGGTTCTGCTTCGACCGCGTACGGTATGCGCCAGCGCCGCGATCGCTTGCGACACACACATCAGGCCGCCAGGGCCAGCAGGCCACCGAACAGCAGCGCTGCAAGCAACAGCGTCAGACACGACACGGACCATCCCCGCACGAATGCATCCGTACACTGAGCGAACCGCCCTGCCGCCGCTGCGGCCCGCTGGAGTTCGCGCAGGATCGCGCCCACATCCCCTACCGGTATTGGGGGGGCTTTCTTCCTCCATCGATCCCAGCCAATGGCCAGCGCCGCGCCAGCGAGGACAGGCCAGAGCGCCGACCACAACGCCGCGGGCGCGAGCGCCTCAGGCAACGTGCCAACAGGGATATGCAGATACAACACCCACGGCCCGATCAGCGAGGCCAGCACCATGGCCAGCCATGCGACTGTGATCGGTGCGGGAGCGCAGGCATTGCGATGCGCCGCTGCGGTGGCACTCAGACAGCGCACGAAATGAAGCATCAGCAGTGTCGTCGCGACGGAAGACGCCACGGCCAACGAGCCTGCGAGATCCCCGCCCAGCAGATCCTTGGCCGCGTATTTGGCCAGTGCACCGCCAGTCAACGGCAAGCCGCCCAGCCCGAGCGCGATAACTGCCGTAGGCGCCAGGACCCAGCGCAGCCATCCGGCGCCCGTCAACGCGACCACGCCCACGGCCAGAAACAGCGTGCCTTTCACCAGCAGATGATGCGCGGCATAGTAGGCGGCCGCCACGACGGTAGCGGGGTCTCCCGCGGCCAGCCCCATGCCGGTCACCGCCATCAGAAAGCCCATCTGGCTGACGCTCGAGTAGGCGAGCACGACCTTCGGCTCAGACTGCATGATGCCAATCGCCACGCCGTAGAACGCGCCCAACATGCCCAGCGCCGCCAGTGGAATGCCGAAGTGCGGCGTCGCGTCGTTGAGCGTGAATGGCAGAAAGCGAACCAATGCGATCACGCTGGCCTTGACCACCGCGCCGCTCATGACCGCCGCCGCGGGAACCGGCGCCGCGCGATAGGCATACGGCATCCAGAAGTGCAGCGGCACCAGCCCGGCCTTCATGCCGAGACCAACGAGCAGCAAGAGCAGCGTGGTGTCGCGCCAGGGCGAGCCCGGCAACGCCGCTGCTGCATCACGAATCAGCAGGCTGCCGCCGGGCGCGGCCTGTGCCAGCAGGATCAGCGCCACCAGCACGAACGCTTCGGCCAGCAGGGCAATGCCCAGATAGAGGCCGCCCGCATACCGCGCATCGGGCGCCGCTCCCTGGAGCACCAACCCGCTGGCGCCGACGCTCAACACCGCCAGCATCAGATAGAAGCCGATCAGATCCGCCGCCAGGAACACGCCTACGCTGCCGGTCATCGCCATGAACCAGCAGACGACGAATCCAGCGGAGCCCTCGCCTTCGACTGCCCGGTCGCGCACAAAGCGCGCGGCATAGATGCCGGCGAAGAGCCACAACAGCGCCGCCGCGCCGAGCAACAACGCGCCCGGCATATCGATTGCGAAACGCAGGGCGAAACGGCTGTTGCCGAGCATGAGCATTTCGCTCGGGCTAGCGCCGACGGCCGCCGCCAACGCGGGCAGCGGAGCGATCGCGAACCATGACGGCAAGCGCCGGCGAATATTCGCCGACGCACTAAGCAGCAGCATCAGCAACGGCAAGCCAACGGCTGTGGCCAGCAGACTCTGGGACAGGTTCATGGCGTCCCCGCCGGCAGTATCACGGTGCGGCCAATCTGCGCCACGTCGACGGGCAGCAGCACGGCCAGGCCCAGCAGGAAGGAGCCCGTGGCGAGGCCGAGCACCGCGAGCTGCTGGTAACGGGGCACTTGCTTCTTTGGCGACCAGCCGGGTGCGGCGGGCTCCATCGCGCGTACGACCACCATGAAGACGTAGACGCTCGTGAGCAGGCCGCCGAGCAGCATCACCAGCGCCCACCACCATTGCCCGGTGGCCAGCGCCGCCGACATCAACAGCCACTTGGCCAGAAAGCCTCCCGAGGGCGGCAAGCCGATCAACGTGGCCCCGGCCAGCGCGAATGCGGTCAGCGTCATAGGCAAGGCGCGCCCCGCGCCACGCAGGTCGGCCAGACGGTCGTGACCCAACGTGCTATAGATCAGACCGGCCGCGAGGAACATGGCCGCTTTCGCGCTCGCATGCGAGACGGCCTGCAACAAGCCGCCCGTGACGGCTCGGGCGCTCTCGTGCTGCGCGGCGAGCGGAAACAGCAGGAACAGATAGCCGATCTGGGCAACCGTCGAATACGCGATCAGGAGCTTCAGGCGCACCTGGCGCAGCGCCACGACGTTGCCAAAGAGGATAGCCATGGCGCCCAGGCCCGCAAGCAGTTGCGCGACGGACCCGCTCACCATGCCACCGAAGACATCGACCCACAACCGCACCACCACGAACCACGATCCCTTGATGACCAATGCCGACAGCAGCGCGCTCGCGGCGGCAGGCGCGCCCGCGTGGGCGGGCGGCAACCACAGATGCAGCGGGAACAGCGCGGTCTTGGCAAGCATGCCAGCGGTCATCAAGGCCACCGCCGTCCATGCTAGCGGGCCGGGTCCGATCCTCCCTGCCAGCAGCGCGATGTCCAGTGTGCCATACGCGCCATAAAGCAGGAACACACCCAGCAGATACAGCATCGAGCCGATCAGCGCATAGAGCAGATAACGCAACGCCGCTTGTAGGGTTTCGGCGCGACCGTCCAGCGACACCAAAGGTACGCCGGCAAAAGTCAGCAGTTCGAGCGCGACGTAGAGCGTAAAGATGTCGCCGCTCACGAACACCAGATTGAGCGCTCCCCATACCGCTAGCAGCAGCAGCCAGAAGGCCAGCGGCGCGCGCGCCTCGCGCGTGCCGGGCGGCGTGCCGAAATCGCCGTTGGCGTAGATGGCCACCGCGCCAACCACCACGGCAACCACCAGCATCATGCAGACCGAAAGGCCGTCCGCGCGGAGCATGACGCCGAGCGGCGGCGCCCAGCCGCCGAGCGCATAGCGCAATGCGTCGCCCGAGACCAGCAGCCTGGCCGCGATCTCCAGCACGATGCCTATGCCGAAGACGATCGTTACCCACGCCACACGTTGCGCGTGGCGGCCACCTGGCGTCAACCCGGCCAGCATGCCGGCGAAAGGCACTAGCACCGCGAGCGCCAGCAACAGGCCGCCCGGCGTCGATTGCCCTGTGAGCGCCAGCGTCGTCACCTGGCCTCCGCATTGGTGCGCGCCTCGCCCGGCGCTGCATCGCCGTCCGCCGAAAGCGAATTCGTGCCGGTTTCCGCAAACCGGCGCAGCATGAGTCCGACCGCGAGCGCGGAAGCGGCGAACGATACGACGATCGCCGTGATCAACAGCGCCTGCGGCACCGGATCACCGGACATGCCGGCGCCCGCGCCACGCTGCGCGATCACGGCACAGGCCAGAAAAACGCCATTGCCGATGAGGTTGAAAGCCAGCACCTTGCGCAAGGGCTGCGGGTTGACGATCAGGCCATACACGCCCAAACCCACCAGAGCGGCGGCGGTCAAGCCGAACAGGTGCGAGACGTTCATGGGCGCACCTCCGGCCGCTGCGGTGGCCCGACAAGCAGGAGTACCAGGGTCACGGCAAGCGAAGGGAGCAGCGCGGCTTCGATCACGATGATCCACAGCTTCGCCCACCCATCGGGGTACGCCAGAAACGCCCCGGCCATGACCGCGCCGAGCAGGCCGAGCGCGATGAAGACAGCCGGTCCGAGAATCAGCACGGCGCGCAACCAGCGCCGGCTGACCGCGGGCGCGTCGCGCAGACCGGACATCATGACGAGCAGCCACATTGCCGCAATCACCGTGGCGCCCTGGAATTTGCCGCCCGGATGATCGGCGCCGACCCAGAAAATGTAGATGCCGATTACGACGCCTATCGGCGGCAATACTCGCGCCAGGTACACCAGAATGTCGTTGGGGCCGACCGCCTGCGCCAGTCCCGGCCTGCCGCCCCAACAGCGGTCCGGCGCCAGCGACCAGACGCCGACCACGCCGAACAGCAGCACGATCGCTTCGAGCAGCGTGTCGATCGCGCGAAACGACAGCAGGACCGCCGTGATCGGGTTGCCGACGCCCGTTGCCTGAATGTGCCGCGCCACCTCGGGCGCGAGTGTCGGCGCGGGGTCCGGCAAGCGCAGCAGGCACAAGGCGATCACGACCGCCACAGCCGCGGCGGCGACGCCGGCCGCAACACGCATTCCGAGGCCCGGCGTTTCGGTTTGGGCAGCCGCTTCGGTTGGACGCAGCCGCGAAGCCGCGCGGATCAGCAGCGCGCCGGTCAAGCCCGCGCCGATGGCCGCCTCGGTCAACGCCACGTCGACTGCGCGCAGCACCAGCCAGGCGAGCGTGAGCAGCAGGCCGTAAGGAATGAACCCGGCGACCGCGGCGAACGTATCGCGCACAACGACAGTCCAGAGCGCGAGCGCCAGCAACAGAATCCCGATGCCGACGGAGATGGCGGAGATCACGTGCGTTTCTCCTGCCGGCGCGCGGCGCGCGCGATGAGCTGCGACACATCGGACGACGTCAGCATCACCAGCAGCCAGACCACGATCAGCTTGAGGGCGACCACGATATGACCGGCCTGGGGCAACAGCCCCACCACCACCATGCCGAGGCCCAGATTATCGGCCTTGGTGAGCGCATGCAGCCGCGTGTACGTGTCCGGGAACCGCAACAGCCCGACCGTGCCGGCCACGAAGAAGAACAGGCCGGCCAGCATGGCAATGATCGTGAAGACGTCGGCTGCGGTTTTCATTTCCGGTCCTCATTCGCGCTATCGCCTTCTGACTGGAGATCGGCCTTCACGAAGGCGACCGAAGCGAACGCCGCGAGCACGGCAAGCGTCAACGCGACATCCACGACCGAATCCACGCCGGTTGCCGTGCCGACCAGCAGCAGCGCCGCAATCCCGCCCGTGCCGAACAGTTGCGCGGCCATCATGCGGTCGGCGCGCGTGGGCCCGCGCAGCACGCTCAGCAACCCCACGGCCACCATTAACAGCACCAATGCGCAGACGGCGATGAGCACGTCAGCCATGACGTTCACCGCTGACCAGCGCGCCGGCGAGGCGCCGCTCCTCGTCCGCCAGTTGCTCGGCGATCGGCTGCGAGATGTCGAGGCAGTGGTAGACGAGCCCGTCCGCGGTCTCGTCTACCGGGAGCGAGCCCGGCAAGAGGCTCGTGATGATGGCGAAACCGTTGCGCGCCGTCCCCGGCGGAAAGCCGGTTCGATAGACGACGATCCCCGGCTGCAAAGGCAGGCGCGGGTCCAATGCGCGGCGCGCCACGTCGATGCCCGCCAGCACGGACTGCGCAAGAAAATGCGGCGCGAAAACGAGTAAAGCCCCCAGGCGCAACCGTCCTGCGGCGGGAGGAAGCAGACGCAGGCTCATCTGCGTCGCGACGATCGTCGCGATCAGGCCACATGCGAGATCGGCCGGCTTCACGCTCGGCATCAGGATGAACCATATCGCCAGAAAACACAGCGCGCGGGTCAGCCCGACGCGCCAGTGCGAACGCCAGTCGAGCAGGAAAGCACGCAGCGATGATGAGCTCATCAAAGAGGCGCCTCCTTCAGGGAAGACCCGCCGGGCCGGTCTTCCTTGCCGAACACCACCATGTACAGGGCGGGCAGAAACACCAGCGTCAATAGCGTCGCCACCAGCAATCCGCCCATGATCGCGAAGGCCATCGCGCCCCAGAACACCGTGGGCGCAATCGGGATCAGGCCGAGCACGGTCGAGATCGAGGTCAATATCATGGGCCGTATGCGCGAAGTGCCCGACGCGACCACGGCCTCCAGCACGCCCATGCCCTCGTGGCGATAGGTCTCGATCTGCACGATCAGGATCAGGCCATTTTTGGCGATCATGCCGATCAACGCGAGAATACCCAGAATGGCGACGAAGCCAAGCGGCCGGTTGAAGACCAGCAGCGCGAGCACCACGCCTATCAGGCCCAATGGCATGACCGAAACCACCATGGCCAGGCGTTGGAAGCTCACCAGCAGCACCATCATGGTCGTGAGCATCAACACGATCATGATCGGGACCACGGCAAACACCGATGCCTGCGAGATCGCGCTTTCCTCGAATATGCCGCCGGTCTCGACCCGATAGCCCTTGGGCAGCTTCGCATTGAACTCGACAATTTTCGGCGCCAGCGTCGCGACGACTTCGTCGGGCAGCCCGCCATGCATCACGTCGGCGCGAACCGTGAGCGTCGGTACGCGGTTTCGCCGCCATACCAGCGGCGATTCCTGTTCCTCCGTGAACGTCGCGAACTGGCTGAGCGGAACCATCCGGCCGCTCGGCGTGGGCACCTGCAAGGTGCCTAGTGACTGCACCGTCAGCGGCTGCTCCTCCTGCGCTCGCGCCACGACGTTGACGAGATAAATGTCGTCGCGTATCTGCGTGATCGGCGTGCCGGTCACGACGGTGTTCATGATGGCGGCCAGCGCAGCGCTGCTCACGCCGAGCTGGCGCGCTTCATCCTGGTTGATGTGAATGCGGATCTGCCGGGCCGGCTCCATCCAGTCGAAGTTGACATGGCGCGTGCGCTGGTCCGCACCCACGATACCGGCGAGATCGAGTGCGACTCTGCGCACCTGTGCCGGATCGGGTCCCGAGACGCGATACTGCAGCGGCCAACCCACCGGCGGCCCGAGTTCCAGCGGCGACACCCGAGCCACGATGCCGGGAAACTGGTCGCTCAGTACCTTCTCCAGTTTCAGTTGCAGCCGGTCGCGCGCCTCCAGATTTTTCGCCACCACGATGATCTGCGCGAAAAACGGATTGGGCAACTGGACATTGAGTGTGAGAATAAAGCGCACCGCGCCACGACCTACATAGCTGCTGAAGTGATCGACATCGGGATCGCTTTTCAAAATCGCTTCGATGCGCTCGACCTGCGCCTCGGTGGCGTGGATCGACGCGTTCTGGCGCAAGGTCAGATCCACCGTCAACTCAGGGCGATCCGACGCCGGGAAAAACTGCTGCGGCACGAAGCGAACCAGGAAGATCGATACCACGAACGCGGCCAGCGTAACGGCAATGGTCAACCACCTCATGCGCAGCGCGCCGCGCAGGAAGCGGTCATACGCCATGAGCATCTTGCCGGGCTTCTGCGGCTCCTTGCCTGCCTTGGGCGCCTTCAGGATTGCCTGACCCACCAGCGGCGAGAAAATCACGGCGCCGAACCACGACACGAGCAGTGCGATCGCGACCACCGCGAAAATGGAAAACGTATATTCACCGGCCGAACTCTTTGCGAAGCCAATCGGCACGAAACTCGAAATCGACACGAGCGTGCCGATCAGCATCGGCGCGGCCAGGGTCCGGTATGCGAACGTCGCTGCCTGATCTTTGCTGTCCCCCGCGGCGAGCCGGTTGATCATGGCGTCGACCGTGGTCATGGCGTCGTCGACCATCAGCGTCAACGCGATGATCAGCGCCCCCAGCGACACGCGGTGCAGGTCGATATGCACGACGTCCATGATCGCGAATACGATCGCCAGCGTGAGCGGAATCGACAACGCCACCACCGTCCCCGGCCTGATGCCCAGACTCACGAAGCTGCACGCGAGGATGATGATGATGGCCTGCCAGAGGGACGCCATGAAGTCGTTGATGGCCACATCGACGGTCTCTGACTGATTGGCGACCAGGAATGGCTCGATGCCGGCAGGCAGGTTCGCGGTCACGTCAGCCATCTCGGCCTTCAGGTTATGGCCGAGTGCGAGGATGTCGCCCGAATCGCGCATGGCGATGGCAAGGCCGATGGCAGGCTTGCCGTTGACGCGGAACATCGGCTGTGGGGGGTCGGCGAAGCCGCGTCTCACGGTGGCGATGTCGCCCAGGCGAACGATGCGTCCTCCCAACACCAGATTGACATTTTCGATGTCGCGTTCGGAATCGAAGGCGCCCGTGACCCTGAAGAACACCCGCTCCTGCCCGGTTTGCAGGACGCCGGTCGGCCTGATGACATTCTGTGATCGCAACGCCGCGACGATGGACGGGTAATCCAGACGCAAACCCGCCAGACGCGTGGTCGAGAATTCAATGTAGATCTGCTCGTCCTGCGCGCCCAGCACCTCGATCTTCGAAACGTCCGGCACCAGCAGCAGACGCGAGCGGATCGCCTCAACGCGATCGCGCAACTCCCGCATGTTGTAGCCGTCGGCAGTAAATCCGTAGATGATGCCGAAGGTGTCGCCGAAGTCGTCGTTGAAGAACGGCCCGAGCGTTCCGGCCGGGAGCGTCTGGCGCATATCGCCCACGTTCTTGCGAACCTGATACCAGATGTCCTGGACTTCGGAAGGCGGCGTGGATTGCAGGAGATCGACAAAGATCGTCGTCTGACCCGCGGTCGTATAGCTGCGTATGCGATCCAGGTGCCGGGTCTCCTGCAGCGTGCGTTCGAGCCGCTCGGTCACCTGTGAGAGCGTGTCGTCGACCGTGGCACCCGGCCACACGGCGGACACCACCATGGTGCGGAATGTGAAGAGCGGATCTTCAGCGCGCCCCAACCGAAAAAACGACAGGGTTCCCGCGGCGAGCGCAGCGATCATGAGGAACACGACCAGGGGGCGCTTCGAAAGCGCCCACTCGGATAGATTCGGGCCAATCACCTGGCTGCCTCGGTCCAGTTAATTTTTTGTCCCGGCCGTAATGCCTGCACGCCGGCAGTCACGACCACGTCGCCTGTGGCCAGGCCTTGCGATACCTGAACGCGGTCCTCGCCATACGCCTGAAGCTCCACGTCACGCGCCGAAACCGTGCCCGTCTTCGTATCGACCACCCAGACCGCCGGTTTGCCACCGGGCTGGATCAAGGCACTCGCGGGAATTTCGATGGCGGGCGGCCGCTGCACCTTCATATGGCCAATGACCGTACTGCCCAGGCGCATGGTCGCGGGTGGATCGATCAATCGCACCCTGACCGCAAAAGTCCCGGTCACCGGATCGGCGCGGGGCGATACTTCGCGCACCTTACCAACGGCGGTCACCTGCGGGTTGCTGGCAAGCGCAACGACAATGTCAGGATTTTCCGGGGCGGCGTCCTTGATCGCGGCGGGGACGTCGAACACGGCATCCACTGCGCCTTCGCGAGCGATCTGCACGATCATGCGGCCAGCCGGAACCACCTCGCCCGGCTCCGCACCGCGCGCCGTCACTACGCCCGCGACATCTGAAACCAAATCGGTATAGCTCAGGCGGTTCTGTGCGATGCTCACCAGTGACTGCGCCGAATCGACTTGCGACTGTGTGATCTTGGCCATCGCCTCGGACTGCTCAAAGGAAGCACGCGACACCGCATGTTCCGCAAGCAGATCGCGCATGCGGGTGAACATGGTGCGCGCCTCCAGGGCTTGCGCCTGAGCTGCGGCCAGTTGTGCGCGAGCGGACTCCAGGCTGCTTTCTTCGTTCATCCGGTCAAGCCGCGCCAGCACCTGGCCAGCTCTGACGCGGTCTCCGACATCGACGTTGCGCGAGGTCATTCTTCCGTCGATACGGAACGACTGATTGATCTCGGCCTGTGCCTGCAGCCGGCCGGTCAAGGCGATGGTGCTCCCCGCCTCCTGCTTCTCTATGCGGATGACACGTACCGGACGCACTTCTGCCACCGGCGCCTCTTCGCCTTTGCGACAGCCCGCCAACAGTGCACCTGCTGCCAATACACACAGCGTCACGGCGAAAGGCAGGGATACCGCTCGACCCGTTGCATGGTTCGCAAACACTGGCGTTTTCCTCTGGATTCCTGAACAGGCTGCCAGAATCCACCCTGACCTGATAGCGCGCCCTGTAGCAGCCCCGCTGGGCGCGCGGGTGCACTCCCGCGCAAACACCTTACGAAGTGGTGAATTCGCACGGGTGTTACGGTCGCAGGAAAACACGACGCTGAGCGGCAATATGCAAACCAGATTCGCGCCGCGCTATAGGTGCTTTATTCCCGAACCTGCCGTCGCCCCTGTATTCCGGTCGTATAGGCGTAGAGACTAGCCGATTTTTTTAAAAGCCGTATTTTGATTTGCCATCCATAAGGGAACCGGTCTTTCCCTTCACAAAATCCACTGTAATGTTGGCGACGGAGCTGCAAAAATCGGCTTCTCATGAAGCACTCATGGGTCAGCGAAGACAGCATGGACGCCTTCCCTGGACTGCGTTTCACGAAATTGGGGCCACGCGCGCGGAACGTGAGCGCTGCAAACATCTGGCAGGCATCCCTGGTTTCGGGCTTGCTCCCGTAGCGGGATTTTGTCTGGCGGATACGAACGTTTTCCCACAGGAACCGCAATCTATTCGCAATCCTCAAAGGCAGCGTAAGCATATTGGGAGGCCCGAGCGAGTTATTTGAGCTACAGTGCTTCTGCAGTCGACACGATCGTTGCCGTCCCGCCAAACGCTCCAGGTTTCTCTTCCTTTGCGCTTCAGCGCATGGTACTGAACCCGGACTAGCCGAAGATATTGCGCCATGCCATATTTTCCGGTCGCTTACTGTGGCCCTGCGAGTGTCCCCGACAGCTTCTGGATGCGCTGGAATATGGACCCGCTGCTACTCGCGTCGCTTGCTGCGCTCGCGTTCGTCGTCGGGCGTGGCTGGTCGGCGAATACGCGAGCAGGCTGGGCAGCGATCGCACTGTTGGCCGTCGTATTCGTTTCTCCACTCTGCGCCCTGTCTTCGGCATTGTTCTCGGCACGCGTGACTCATCACGTCATTCTGATCGCGGCTGTCGCGCCGCTGCTCGCCATTGCCTTTCCGATGCCGCGCCTCGTCTATCCCCCGCTCGCGCCGGTGGTCGCCATGCATGCGTGCTTCATCTGGCTCTGGCATGCGCCAGGGCCCTACGCATGGGGACTTTCTACGGTACCTGCTTACTGGCTAATGCAGATCACACTGCTTGGAAGCGCCTGGCTGATGTGGCGCGGCATCTTCGCAGCGTCCGTGCAGACAGGCGCCGCATTGATGGCGCTCGTCGCAACGATCGGGCACATGGGTCTACTCGGCGCGCTGATCGTATTCGCGCCCGTGCCGTTGTATGCCGTGCATTTCGATACCACGGCTGCCTGGGGGCTGACGCCGCTCGCCGATCAGCAACTAGCCGGTCTATTGATGTGGGTGCTGGCGATGGTCCCCTATCTCGTCGCGGGGTTGCGGATCGCCTGGTCAGGCCTGCGCGTCAGTGAGCCTCATCTGTGACGACCGTCCTCAAATTCATCCATCTGGGCGCGATTGCCATCTGGTCGGGCGGCCTCATCGCGTTGCCCTTCCTGTTCGGGCAGCGCCGCGCGCTCACGGCCACCGCCGATCTCGACCGGCTGCACCGTGTCACGCGGCTGGTGTACGTGGAACTGACCTCGCCTGCCGCTTTCGTGGCGATTGCCAGCGGCACCGCGTTGATCTTTCTGCAGGCTACGTTCGTGGAATGGTTTTCCGCGAAGATGGTGCTGGTCGGCATCATGGCTATGCTGCACGTAGTGGCCGGCCTCGTGATGCATCAACTTTATTCGCCCGACGGACATTTCAGCCGGCTCTCGGAGATCGGGCTGACCACGGCCTATGTCGTCGTCATCGTAGCGATCATCTGGGTCGTGCTGGCCAAGCCGCACATCGACTCGATCCTGATCGCCCCGCATCTGTTCGAACCCGGCGGGCTCGGCCGGTGGCTGCATCAGTCCTTCGGCGACACGAGAATACCCACGCCATGATCGAAGACGAGCTTGCCTCCATGCCAGCCGGCGAAGCCCGTCATCACCGAGGCCAGTGCCGACAGTGCAAGCCCATGCGGCAGAACCTCGTTGGGGAAAAAGAGACGCACGCCCCAGTTGGCGCCCGCGATGGCAACGAGCGTCATGGCGGCGACCGCATGGGACCAGCTCGCCTCGCGCAGCCGGATGCCGCGCACGAGCAACAATTCGGCCGTGCCGACGGCGCTTGCGCCCACGCCGCTCCAGAACGCGAATCCGGCGGCCCACAGACCCGCCCGCACCCAGAACGGATCGCCCGTCCACCAGTAGATAACGTCCACCCCCAGGGTAGCGACGACGAACGCGATCGGAAAATGCACCATCATCACGTGAACCGGATGACCAACGAGTGCAACGGCGGAACCCGCATCGAGACGCAGCAGTTCCAGGAGCACTTCGCTCCGGGTTTCGGCTCCGGTATCGCCTTGCTTTGCCATGACGGAAGCTCCTCGCGTCGAATGAGGGACGCCGCAAACCATCATAGCTTCTTGAGCGCATCGGTCCAAGCAGGATTGCTCCTGGCGGCAGTCGGCATCGCCGGCTGCGCCGGTCCACTTTCGGCACTGGACCCGTCAGGCCGCTCGGCGAAGTCCATCGCCGGGTTGTGGTGGGTCATGCTCGCCGGGGCGGCGGTGCTGTTCGCGATGGTGCTCATCCTGTTCTGCATGGTGATCTGGCGTCCGGGCTGGGGTTCGCGGGTGTCGCCCATGCGCTGGATCGTGCTCGGCGGCCTGGTGCTGCCTGCCGTCATCCTGATCCCGCTGATCGGCTATGCACTGCTCGCGGGTGAACGGCTGCTGCCGCTGCCAGCGCAGGCACCGGTGCGCATCGAGGCGATTGCGCAGCAATGGCGCTGGACCTTCCGCTACCCGGACCAGGGCGGACTCGAAATGGAGAACGTGCTGCATATGCCGGCGGGGGTGCCGGTCGACATCGTCGTCACCAGCAAGGACGTCGTGCACGCATTCTGGATTCCGCGCCTTGCCGGCAAGATCGATGCCGTGCCGGGTCACGAAACCCGGCTTCGAATCCAGGCCGATCAGCCGGGCCAATACGCTGGACAATGCAACCAGTTCTGCGGCATCGGCCATGCCGAGATGCATTTCGCCGTGGTCGTCGACCGTCCTGAAGACTTTTCCGCTGCCGTCAAAAGCGCCGCCACCGCCGGGGAGGTGAAGAAATGAGTGTGCCCGTCGAGCCGCCTTCAGAGGGCATGAGCGCGCTACGGCTGCATCGCCAGCTCACCGCGATCTGGGCTACCGGGCCGGGTGTGCAGAAGCTTGCCGCCGTGAATCACACGGTCCTCGGTATGCGCATGATGATCACCTCGTTCGTGTTCTTCGCGATCGCGGGCGTTCTCGGCATGCTCACGCGCGTCCAGCTCGCGACGCCGCATGCGGCCTTCATGGACGTGGAGACCTACAACCAGGTCTTCACGATGCATGGGTCCATGATGCTGTTCCTGTTCGCCATTCCCATGGTGGAGAGCTTCGCGGTCTACCTCACGCCAAAGATTCTCGGCACGCGCGACTTCGCGTTTCCGCGGCTGACCGCGTACGGCTACTGGTGCTATCTGCTGGGAGGCACGATCCTGGCGGTCTCGCTGATCCTGCGTAGCGCGCCGGACGGCGGCTGGTTCATGTACACGCCGCTCAGCTCGAACGTCTACACGCCCGGCATCAACGCGGACGTCTGGCTGCTCGGGATCACGTTTGTCGAAATCTCGGCGCTGTCGCTCGCAATGGAAATCGTCGTCTCGATCCTCAAGATGCGGGCGCCGGGCATGTCGCTCGACCGCATGCCGATCTTCGCGTGGTATATCCTCGTGACCGCGATGATGATGATCGTGGCCTTTCCCCCGCTCATTCTCGGCTCGATTCTGCTCGAGGTGGAGCGCGCGTTCAATCTGCCGTTCTTTGATCCGACCCGTGGCGGCGACCCGTTGCTCTGGCAACATCTGTTCTGGCTGTTCGGCCACCCGGACGTGTACATCATCTTCCTGCCCATGGCGGGCGTGCTGTCGACCATCATCCCGGTTTTTGCGGGACGTCCACTCGTCGGCTACCGGGTTATTGTCGTCGCGATCATCGCACTCGCGTTCCTGAGCTTCGGCATCTGGGTTCACCACATGTTCACGGTGGGAATACCGCATCTCGCGCTGGCGTTTTTCTCGGCCGGCTCCGCGATCGTCGCGGTGCCGACTGCGATCCAGTTCTTCGCCTGGCTCGCCACGCTGTCGCACGGCAGGCCGCGCTGGGACGTGCCGATGCTGTACATCTTCGGCTTCTTCTTCGTGTTCACGGCAGGCGGGCTAACCGGTGTCATGCTCGCGATCGTGCCATTCGACTGGCAAGCGCACGATACGTACTTCGTCGTCGCACACATGCATTACGTGGTGGCAGGCGCACTCGCGTTTCCGATGCTCGCCGCGTTCTACTACTGGCTGCCTTTGCTTACCGGACGCACGGCAGTGTACAGGCTGTCCGTACCGGCCTTCTGGCTGGTCTTCATCGGCTTCAACATGACATTCTTCATGATGCACCTGACCGGCCTGCTCGGCATGCCGCGGCGCATCTATACGTATAGCGGCGATGAAGGCTGGAACTGGCTCAATCTGCTGTCGTCGGTGGGCAGCTTCGTGATGACGATCGGCTTCGCGCTGGTCGTGATCGACATCATCGTGCAGGTGCGCTTCGGCCGCCGCGTGCGCCGCAACCCATGGGAGTCGACCACGCTCGAATGGGCCATGCCGATTCCGCCCGCACCGTATGCATTTGCGTCGATCCCGCGTATCGATGCCGAAACGGAAGGTGTCGCCCCCGGCCTGCTGGCAACCTCGCTCGCACGCGGCGAAGGCTATCTCGGCTTCACGCGCAACGGCTGGCAGGAAACGCTCGGCGTACACATGACTTCAGGCGAACCCGAGCAGTTGATCGTGTTGCCGCGCGCGACCTATCTGCCGCTCGTCACCGCGCTCGTGACCTGCGCGGCCGTGCTCGCGATGCTGTTCAAGTTCTATCTGGTGTCGCTCGCGTTCGCGTTCGTGACGTTCGGCCTGTTCATCTATGCAGGACAGAGCGCAGGGCTCGCACGCGACTATGGCGCGCTGCCGGTTGGCCGTGGCGTGAGCGTTCCGCCGCATACCGAAGTTTCGGGCGCGCCAGCCTGGCTCGCGCTGACCTGTACGCTGGTCGCGAACGGCACGCTCTTTACGTCGCTCGTGTTCGGCACATTCTATCTGTGGATCGCCGCGCCAAACTGGCCGGCTGCGGTGACGCCGCAACCCAGCCGCCTGCTCGCGTTCGTCACGGTTGCCGCGCTGGCCATCGGGGCGGCGGCGGCGCGGGGCTCGCTGCGCGCCGCCGCCAGCGAGCGCAAGCCATACACGACGATCGGCCTCACTGTGCTGGCGCTCGCCGTCGCGCTGGCCTCGGCCGTCGCGCTGATCAACGGTGTCACGCCGAACCCTCGCGAACATGCACTCGGCGCGACGGCTGCGGCACTGCTCGCGTATGTCGCGGTACACGCGGGCATCGGCCTGCTGTTCCTCATCAGCAATCTGCTGCGCCTCGGCGCCGGCTTCATTTCCGCACGACGGCTGACGGACCTGCGCCTCACGCGCCTCTGGGTCGACTACACGCTGGCGACGGCCATCATCGCGTTGGGCCTCGTGCTCGCGCTGCCCGGCCTCGTGGGCATGCTCGGAGCCAGACCATGAATGCGCGTCCGTTTCCGCCCCGGCGCTTGTGGTGGCTAGCTGCGGGCTTCACTGTCTGGTGCCTCGCGCTTGCCGTTCTTTACGCGCTGCATGCGATCGGCTGCGCATTCGGCTGGGCCGCCGGCCCGCTGCGCGCGAGTCTCGCAATCGTACTGCTCCTGCACCTGGTCGCGATCGGCTGGCTATGGCGCTATCGTGCCGCCGCGCGCCGTGATCCTGGTCCCGAGCGCATCAGCACGTTCATGCACTCGGTCGTTATCTGGACCCTGATTTCGGCGTTGGCGGCGACCGTCATTACCTTTGGCCCCGCACTACTGCTCACCACGTGCATCTGAGCGGCAGGCGAGCGACGCGCGGCCTCTTACATGCGAGGGACGGCGCCGCGGACAGCGAGACGCCCGTTTATGTCGCTGCAGAGATAGAGAGGCATTTCATGCAGTCTCGTGATCTCATACGCAGGGCCATCTGGTCCGCCATCTATCTGCTCTTCATACTCGCCCCGCTCTTCGCGTTGCTTGCAGGCACACTGCCGCCCGCGCGAAACTTCGGCACCGAGTTTTCGGTTGCGCTCGGTTACTCGGGGCTTGCCATAATGGGCCTGCAATTTGGTCTGACCGCGCGCTTTCGTCATGTGACCGAGCCGTGGGGCGAGGACGTCATCTATCACTTTCATCGACGGGTTTCGCTGCTCGCAGTCGGCCTCGTCATCGTTCATCCGCTTATTCTGGTCGCCATTCGCTCGGAATCAGTCGCAATGCCAGAATCGCTCAGTGAGGTTCCGTGGGGTGCCTGGTTCGCTGTCCTCTCGATTGGCTCGCTCATCGTTCTCGTGATCACCGCTCTATGGCGCAAACAACTGAAAATCCGCTATGAGATATGGCACCTGTCGCATATCGTGCTCGCGCTGACGGCAATCGGCGCGGGCATGCTTCACATGATCGGCTGGGGCTTCTATCTGACCGATCCATTCAAGCGGGCGCTCTGGATCTGCGTTGCGATCTTCTGGATCTGCCTGCTGCTCTACGTGCGTCTCTTCAAGCCGCTTTTCATGCTGCGACGCCCCTACCGGATCTCGGAGGTGCGCACGGAACGCGGCGACACAACGACCCTCGTGATGCTGCCCGACGGCCATGCAGGCTGGCGCTTCAAACCGGGGCAGTTCGGCTGGCTAACCGTGTGGGGCGGACCATTCAGGGTCACGGGACACCCCTTCTCTTTTTCGTCGAGCGCGGAGGCGCCGGATGGCCGCGTCGAAATGACGATCCGGAATCTCGGCGACTTCACGAGTACCGTGAACAAGATACCCGTCGGCAAGCGGGTGTATCTCGATGGGCCGTATGGCGCTTTCACGATCGGCAATCCAACCGATATGCATGTGCTGATAGCGGGCGGCATCGGCATCACCCCGATGATGAGCATGATCCGTACGC
Source organism: Paraburkholderia nodosa DSM 21604 (assembly GCF_000519185.1). Lineage (GTDB taxonomy): Bacteria > Pseudomonadota > Gammaproteobacteria > Burkholderiales > Burkholderiaceae > Paraburkholderia > Paraburkholderia nodosa. The sequence goes on from NZ_JAFA01000002.1 coordinate 96,545, forward strand.
TCGCCGATCGCGGCGACAAGCGTCCGCTCGTGCTGATATACGGCGCGAAGACCTGGGACTCGCTCACGTTCCGCGAGGAACTGGATACTCTGAAGACCCGCCTCGATCTGCGGATTGCCTATGTGCTGGCAAATCCGCCCGATGGCTGGGAGGGAGACACCGGTCGCATTGACGCGGAATTGTTCCGGCGTCATCTTCCCCCCGAGTATGCCGATCATGAATATTTCATTTGTGGGCCCGATACGATGATGGATGCAATCGAGTCCGCGCTCGGCGAAATGAAAGTGCCGCTTTCCCGATACCATTCCGAACGCTACAGCTTCGTCTAGGAGATTTGCGATGCGTCGACTGTTAGCCAATCGCCTCGTGGTTGCGACGGGCATCATTGTGGTTGGGCTGTCGCTGCTGTTTGCGTATCTGCGGGTGACCTCTGTGCACTAGCATGACCGAACGCCTCATCGACGCGCACGCAGCCATTTTTCCCGCTCGCCCAGGCGCCGCTTCCAGTCGGGCGCAAGGCCCGGAATGGCAATCAGCTCGACCAACGCATCGATCGACGGACGATGCGACAACTGCACCTTCCAGAACTCGTCGATGGAGAAACGTTCCGTTTGCCGGTCGACGAGCGTGATGGCGTCGCCCGGCGCGATCATGCCCGGGCGTATGACACGGTAATACCATCCGGTGATTCGCCCCTCGGCAATCTGCATCGACATGCGCTCGACGCCAAAGCGATGATTGATCTTCCAGCACGGGCTGCGCGGTTGCGAGACTTGCAGCATGGCGCTGCCGACCTGGTAGATATCGCCAATGTGCACATCGCGCTCGGACAGCCCCCAAGCCGAGATGTTTTCGCCGAGACTGCCGGGCACCAGGGCCTCCACGCACGCCGCGAACGCCTGCGCGATGCGTGCGTAATTCTCCGCCGCGTAGTGATGAACGGCCTTTTCCGGGCCGCCGTGCACGCGCGGATCGCCATGCTCGTCGCCGACAATCCCCTGCGCCTCCACGCGCACCGGCCCGGCCATGCGCCGCTTGAAAATGCCGCTGCGCTGCCCTTCGTGGTCCAGATAGCCCATCCCCCCGGCGAACAGGCACTCAACGTTCGTAGTCGTCGTCGTCGCCACACGCATCCTCCCGTTCGCGTTTACGACACTGTGCTCGCACCGCTCGATCCAGTAAAGTGATGGTAAATGATGAAATCCATCATTATTTGTGATTCTTGGAATTCGCCATGGAGATGCGTCAGCTGAAGATTTTCTGTGCGGTGGCGGAGCACGGCAGCTTCACAGCGGCGGCCGAGAAAGTGCACACCGTGCAGTCCAACGTCACGATGCGCGTCAAGGAACTCGAAGCCGAACTCGGTCAGCCACTGTTTATCCGGCAAAAGAGCGGCGTGGTGCTCACTTCGGCCGGGCAAACCTTTCTGGGCTACGCCCAGCGCATCCTCCAGCTCACGGAAGAGAGCCGCAACGCGCTGCTCGATACCACAACGCCGGCAGGCACGTTACGGCTCGGCTCGATGGAGACGACCGCGGCAATACGCCTGCCCCAGGTATTGGCCAAATACCGCGAGAAGTATCCTCAGGTCCACTTGTCGCTACTCACCGGCACGACCGCCGAGCTGATCAAGGCCGTCGAGAGTCATCGCCTCGATGGCGCATTCGTCGGCGGTCTTCACCAGAATCCGGTGCTCGCGCAAGACGAGGTCTTCCAGGAGGAGCTCGTCCTCGTGAGCAGTTGCGAGTTCGCCTCGCTCGACGATCTCATCCATGTCATGCCACAGCAGACGGTGCTGGTCTTCCGCACGGGCTGCTTCTATCGCTCCACGCTCGAACACTGGTTTTATCAGGTCGGGCTCGTGCCCAACCAGGTGCTCGAACTGGGCACGCTCGACGGCATCCTCTCGTGCGTGGCCGCGGGCATGGGCGTGACGCTGTTGCCAAAGGCTGTTGCGCAAAACTACGCCGCGCGCCAGGCCCTCGCCCTCCACGCGCTCCCGCGCGAGTTCGCCAACGTCAAGACGGTATTCATCCGCCGCAACGACACACTGGCGACACCGGCATTGAGCGCGTTTGTCGCGCTCGCGCGCGACCAGCTCGCGCTTTCCACTGACGACACGAAAGCGAAGCGCATGAGTACGACGAATCGCAAGAGCACGCGGCGTTCGACGGCGGCCGCCTGAGCGCCGCCGAACACCGCATCGGGGTCAGTATGCGGCGCGGCACTCGGCCGGCTCCCCCTGCGCCAACGCACGGCTTGCGACGTCTACCAGGCCATCGGGCATCGCCCGGGCATGCGCCGCAATCGTCGAGGCCGGCAGGCCCGCCACCAGCTCTGCCATGCGCTCGGCCGCCGGCACGACGCTGCCGATCTTGCTGACGCCCTGCCCCGCATAGAGCGAGAGCTTCTGCGCCATGCGCGGTTTGTCGATCAAGCGTGCGCCGCCGCCAACGAAGCGCAGCAGGTTCCACCTGTCGCGATTGGGAATCACACAGTGGGGCGTGCCGTACGGCCAGCCGAACGAATATCCGGTGCGATACTCGATGTCGTCCACGCTGGCTTCGACGATCTTTTGCTTGTAGAGCGGATGCGCATTCGATTCGTCGGTCGCAACGAACGCGGTGCCCACGAGCACCCCCGAGGCGCCGAGCAGCATCGCGGCCCGGACGTCGTCGCGCGTCGTCATGCCCCCGGCCGCCAGCACGGGACGCCCCTGCGCGACCTCGCAGATCGCGGGCAACAGCGACATCACGCCGATCGTCCCCCGGTTGAGGTGGCCGCCGCTTTCGCTGCCCTGCGCGACGACGATATCCGCGCCGTTCCGGATCGCGTGCCGGGCGAGCGCAACCGAGCCCACCTGGACCATGACGATCATGCCGGCATCCTTGGCGCGCGGGATCATGTCCGCCGCATAGTCTTCGGCGTAGAACAACGACAGCATGCGCGGCCGCTCCTGCAACACGACCCGAAACTGGGCTTCGAACAAGGTCGGGCCGCCGAACTTCGGCACGAGATTCACGCCGAAGGGCTTGTCCGTCAGCTCCCGCGTTTCCTGTATCCACCTGCTCAGCGCGAGCGGCGGCAAACGCAGGCCGCCAAGCGTCCCCATGCCACCGGCATTCGCCACCGCGGCAACCAGCTTCGGGCCGGAAATCGCCGCCATGCCGCCGAGAAAGACGGGATACCGGACGCCGCACAGCTGCGTGACCGCGTTGCCGCCAAAGGCCGATTTGAATTCGCTCATCGCTCAAAGCTCCACGTGTTTGCCAAGCATCCGCTTGAGGGCGTCATTTCCCAGCGCGAAATGATTCTTCAGTGCTCCGAACAGATGCAACGCGAGGCCCAGCAGAAAAGCCGTCGCCCCGATATCGAAGAGAATGTCCACGACCCGTTGCACTGCCACGCTGGGCTCGATGAGCGTGGGGATCGTCAATCCCCCCGGCAACTCGACGGCGACACCGGCTGCCGCCCTGGAGAGCCATATGGCAACCGGCAGCAGCACCATGGCGAGCGCGAGGCCCACCGCCACGGAGCGGCTGACGATCACTTCGACGGGGTTCGGCGAGCCCACGGGCAGCGGATGATACGAAGAAAGCCGTGCCCAGAGCCGATAGATCGACACGACGAACAGCACAGTGCCCAGCAGATTCTGCGTACGCACGAGGCTCAGTCGTTGCGCGTCGTCCGCGCTAAGGATGAGCGCAATGCCGCATCCGACGATCGACAGCAGCAGCGCTGCGACGATCCAGTGCAGCGCGATCGTGATGGGCGAAAAGCCCAGACCGTTGTCACGCATTTGCATGATTGTCTCCTTGTTGGCGTTCTCTAGTGGCTGACCGCTCCGGACGCGCCGAACCCGGTCTGCGCGCGAATGGCCTGCTCGCCGAAGTCGTCGCGCTCGCGCTGCGCCTGCTCGCTGCGGTCTGTGACGGAACCCAGCCAGGCGAACAGGAACGCGATGGTCATCGACACGATGGCCGGATAATCGTAGGGAAAGATCGCTTTCGCGTGGCCCAGCACCGTGACCCAGATGGCGGGCGACAGAATGACGAGCGTGATGGCGCTCACGAGGCCCGCGATGCCGCCGGCAAGCGCGCCGCGCGTCGTCAGCCCCTTCCAGTACATCGAAAGCGCGAGAACCGGAAAATTCACCGAAGCGGCGACGCCGAACGTCAGTGCAACGAGGAAGGCGATATTCTGATCCTTGAACACGATGCCCAGCAGCACCGCCACCGCGCCAATGCCAACCGACGCGATTCTGGACACCCGCCGCTCGCTCGCGGGATCGGCCCGGTTCTTCTTGAGCACCATCACATAGAGGTCGTGCGAGATGGCTGACGTACCCGCCATCGTGAGACCGGACACGACGGCAAGGATGGTCGCGAACGCAACGGCCGACAGGAAACCCAGCAGCAAATTGCCGCCGAGCGCCTGGGCGAGATGCATGACCGGCATATTGCTGCCGCCGATCAGCTTGCCTCCGGTCAGGCCACCTACATAGAACGACGGGTTGCTGCCAACAATCGCGATCGCCGCCACGCCGAGCACCATGATGACCAGATAAAAGAAGCCGATGAAGCCCGTGGCAACGAACACCGACTTGCGCGCTTCTTTCGCATCCGGCACGGTGAAAAAGCGCATGAGGATGTGGGGCAACCCTGCGGTGCCGAACACCAGTCCGATCGCGAGTGAAATCAGCGCAACGGGATCGGACACCAGCTTGCTCGGCAGCAGGATGTGCATGCCGCTCCTGTGTGCGGCGACCGCCTGCTCGAACAGCGCGTTCAGCGAAAAACCGAACCGGTACAGTGCGAGAACGGCCAGCAGCGTGCCGCCAAACAGCATCAGCGCGGCCTTGATGATCTGCACCCATGTGGTGGCCACCATGCCGCCGAAGGTCACATAGACCACCATCAGCAGGCCGACCACGACAATCGCGTCGTTATAAGGAAGACCGAACAGCAACTGGATCAATTGGCCCGCGCCGACCATCTGGACAACCAGGTAAAAGCAGACAACGGTCAACGAACCGAAGGCGGTCATCGTCCGGATCCGGTTCTGGTCGAGCCGGTACGATGCGATGTCGGCAATCGTGACGCGGCCCAGATTGCGGATGCGCTCCGCGAACAGGAACAGCAGCAGCGGCCAGGCGACGAAAAAGCTGATCGCGTAGATCACACCGTCGTAGCCGTGGAAAAAGATCATGCTGGTCACGCCCAGCAACGCCGCCGCCGACATATAGTCGCCGGCCAGCGCCATGCCGTTCTGGAATCCGGTGATGCCTCCCCCGGCGGTGTAGAAGTCGTCCATGGAACGGGTGCGCGACGCCGCCCAGTACGTGATGCCCAGCGTCGCCACGGCGAAGACCAGGAACATCGCGATCGCCGTGAGATTGAGGGGACGTTGTTCAACGTCGTGCAGGACCTCCGCGGCCGCCGCGCGAGTCGCAACGCCCAGCAGCAGCGGGAAGACGAGAGCAAGACCGGCGCGCTTCATGGTTTCGCTCCCGCCAGGATCTGGGCGGTCAGCGCGTCGAATTCGCCATTGGCGCGGCGAACGTACAAGCCCGTGAGGCACCAGCTGCCGACGATCAGCGCGACGCCGATCGGCCAGCCGATATTGACGATACTGTCTGCGGAAAGCCGGATGGCCAGCAAAGCGGGGGCGAATCCGACCAGCACGATGAAGCCGCAATAGGGAATCAGCGTGATGGCCGTCAGCCAGGCAATGTATCTGCGCCGGCGTTTGACCAGCGTGGCGAACAGGGGATTGCTACGAATCCCGTGCAGGGTCGTGGAGTTCATCCGATTGTCTCCGTCCATGGAAGGTATCCGGCTTGCCCTCTCCCGTGATATCGCCGTCGATCCACCGGGGGCTGCCGCTTCTCGTGAACTTCACAATAGGTCGAACCAACAATCTCCTCAAATGATGTTTCGTGATGGCTGCAATCTGTTTGAGTGAAGCGTGGCGCTTCCCGTCACGATCCAATCAGATACGCTTGCCGGATTCGGCTTGCCTGTGCGCCTCGAGCAGCGCGGCGAACCGTTCCAGCGCGGCCACGCTGCTGTGAACGGACTGGTATTCCTGTTGGCCGATACGTGCGTCGAGCACAACCGTCATGCCGGATTGACGGGCGAGATTGAGGATATCCATCTCACACTCCTTGCCTGAAAACTGGGTGAATCGCGTCGCGTGAACGCAGCGCTTCCTGATAGTCAGATTACGCGCGGCACCACAAAGATCAACGCGGCGCGGACGAAATCACCGTTATGAAACGCCGAACAATCACACGTCTCACGATGATTCGCCGGCGCCCCCATGTTTTCGGCGGCACCGGATGCTCAGAAGCCTTGTGCGGTTCCCGTAGAATGCGCGACCAGCAGCACGACACCCAGTATGCAAGCCCCAATCATCGCGGCCAGCACAACCGCCACGAACGGCAGCCACTTGAAGTTCACGCTGGCGAGATCCGCTTCGTGCGACGCGCTCTTGCGCACGCCGAAGAAGCTCCACAGAACCATGCGCATCATTCGAACGAGTTCCATCATTGACTCCGGTTACGTCGATCAGGTCGATCGGATAGCCTGATCTTCAACCTTGCGCACTCACAAAAAAAGCAGCAGTTACGAACGATTCGAGCGATGCAGCCGATGCACGCGCTGGCTGCCTGTGCGCAACGAACAAACAGAAAAAGAAACGCCCCGGTACTCGCGCACCGGGGCGAAAGGCTTGCCACGCTACAGGCAAAAAGAGCCGCAAGCTCTGCGGGTTTAGGTGATGATCCAGGCACTCGCGCAGTAATCCCGGCGCATCCCGGGAGAACAGACCCGGACTGCGATACGCACTGCCCGCAATGATCCGCCCCCGGCGCAAGCACGTATAGAAGCAGTCGACGCATAATTGACCGTAGCAGACCGGATTTCCCGTCCGGTGCGCCATGAGAAAATCGATCGAAGCACGAGTCCACCCATGACCTCTCTGGAAGACCCCGGACGCATGACACGCTATGAACGCCTCGCACAGAGCATGGCCGCCGAGATTCGCTCCGGCAACCTGAAGCCGGGCTCACGCATGCCGTCGCTGCGGCAAATCATTGCGCAGCACGGCGTGAGTCAGTCCACGGCGGCGCGTGCTTACTACGTGCTCGAACAGTGGGGCCTCGTGCGCGCCGAAGAACGTTCGGGCTACTACGTCGCGCCGCCCTCGAAGCCCAGCAAGACGGAATCGCGCGCAACGACGGGCGAATCCGCCACCGTCGATATCAGCGAGCTGGTGTTCTCCGTGCTCGATGCCGCCAAGCGCCCCGGCATCGTGCCGCTCGGCTCCGCCTTCCCTTCCCCGCTGCTGTTTCCGCTGTCGCGCCTGGCGAAATCGCTCGGCCAGGCGGCGCGCAGCGTGAGCCCGTGGAGCACGGTGGTCGATCTGCCGCCCGGCAACGAGAACCTGCGGCGGCAAATTGCGCTGCGCTACATGCGGGTCGGCATCTCGCAGCCGGCCGAGGACATCATCATCACCAACGGCGCGCTGGAAGCGCTCAACCTTTGTCTGATGGCGGTCACGCAGCCCGGCGATATCGTCGCCGTGGAGTCGCCGGGCTTTTATGCCGCGCTTCAGGCGATCGAGCGGCTCGGCCTGCGCGCGGTCGAAATTCCCGTCGATACCGCCACGGGGCTCGACCTCGACGCGCTGGCGCAAGCGCTGGACAAGCACCCCATCCGCGCCTGCTGGTTCATGACGAATTTCCAGAACCCCACGGGCGTCACGCTGTCGGCGGCAAAGAAAGAAGCGCTAGTCGAACTGCTCGCGAAACATGAGGTCCCGCTCATCGAGGACGACGTGTACGGCGAGCTGCACTACGCGCCGAACTATCCGCCGCCGGCCATCGCGTTCGACCGGCGTGGCCTCGTCATGCACTGCGGCTCGTTTTCGAAGAATCTGGCGCCGGGTTATCGCGTGGGATGGGCGAGCGCTGGGCGCTTCGCAGAACGCGTGCAGCGCCTGAAGCTCATGACGACGATCTCGGCGAGCATTCCCGCCCAGGCCGGCATTGCCGACTACCTGGAGCATGGCGGCTACGAGCGTCATTTGAAGAAGATCCGGCTAGCCATGCAGACGCAGCGCGATGCGATGATCGAGGCGATCCGCCGATGGCTGCCTGAAGGCACGCAGTACACGCGGCCCGAGGGCGGCTATTTTCTGTGGCTCACGTTCCGCGAGCGCATCGACGCCATGGCGCTCCATCGTCTCGCGATCGAACGCGGGATCAGTGTCGCGCCCGGCCCGCTCTTTTCCGCGTCACGTGCATTCGAAAACTGCATACGGCTCAACTACGGACATCCCTGGTCGGCGCGCATCGACGAGGCGATCCGCACACTGGGCGAACTGCTCGTTCATCCCGATGTGTGTGCCTGATCGCGATCGATCGATGCGCGCGGCGCCAGCCCATAGCGACCTTAACTGCCAAAGAACAGGTTGCAGAAACTCGCCGGCCCCACACAGGTATTGGCGTCCCGTGCCGGCGTCGTAGCCGGACGCCGCGGCGCCTGATACGTATTCGCCCGGGACGTATCGGCCTGGGCCGTTTGTTGAGCCTCCGTATGCGCGGGAGCGAGGGATTCGGCGTGGACAGCGACGCTGGCCGACAGCGAGCAAGCAAAAAGGACAGCAGTAAGCAATTTCATTTCAATCTCTCTAGCAAGGTGAGGGAGGCGACGCCTCCGGGGAAACAGCCTGGCCAGATTAATCACTTTCACCAATCAAGAGAATCCCGCAACCTCGGGAATGATCCTTCCATTCCATGGGAATATCGGGAAGCCGGCCTGCGCTGTGCGCGCGCACGCTCTCAGCAGGCAAACACGGCTCAAATCCACCGTGCGGCGGTAGACGTTCCTGTTGAGCCAGGGAACGAAGGTGTATTCGTCATAAGCAGTACTGCCAACGAATATCCAGTTGTGCAATACGTAAGACATCGCGACCTCTTCGGCGCTGAACGCACTCGCTTGACTCTCGCGGGAAGCCGTCATGCCATCATCGCGAGCGCTTCGCTTCGCTTGACCGGTTGCGGTATGCGTATCACGTCATCGGCACCCGCCTTCGCGGGCGCCCGATAGAACTCGGTGCAGAAGTCGACGAACATCCTGAGCCGCGCCGGGATCAGTTCCCGGTGAGCGTAGAAGAGGCACAGTTCAACGCTGCTATCCGATACCGTGCACTCCGGCAGGACGTGCACGAGATCCCCCATATCGATATCTTCGCGAACCATGGCTTCAGGCAGCGTGGCAATGCCGGTGCCGTCGAGCGCTGCCGCGCGCAGCAGCGCCTCGTTGCCTTCCATCGACGACATGGGCGCTATGCTCACTTTCCGGCCGCCCTCATGGAGATCGATGGAGTCCGCACTCTTCTTTCTCGTTTCCGGATCGATCAGCAGAAAATGACTGGCGAGCTTCGCAGCGGATTCCGGTGCACCGTATTGTTCGAGATACGCGGGAGCGGCCACGAGAATGCGAGGCGAGCGCAATAGCGTCCGGCGAATCACCGTGGACTGCTCCACGAGCTGAGGCGGAAGCATGGCGATATCGAAACGGCCGTCGAACAGGTTCGTGGCGTGATCCTGAACGCACACCACCAGACTCACATGAGGCGCGATGGCGCGATAACGTCGTACCAGGCGCGAGAATGTTCCGCCCACCAGCATGGGATGCACGACAAGCCGTAACTTTCCGCCGTTGACCTCATGCTCCATCGCAATGCGCCGGTTCGCCTCGTCGAGCTCTTCGAGCAAACGGCAGCAAATCAGGTAGTACGATTGCGCGGCGTCCGTCAAGGAAACCGACCGCGTGGTCCTGAGCAAGACTCTCGTCTGGACGCATTCTTCGAGCCTGGCGATCGCTTTCGAAACGGAACCGGTGGTCACGTTCAACGATTCGGCGGCCTTGCTGAAACTCTGATACCGCGCAGCGGCGACGAATGCGCGCAACATGTAAAGCTGATCCATCTCGCACCTCACAAGTTTATTGCCTGGCCGACGAGTCAAGCGTAGGCGCGCAAGCCGTGCGGCGGTATCGTCCGATATGGTGCGATGCCTTATGCAGGCGCGTGCGCGGTTAATACATTCGGATGGCCTGAACGAGCGGCCGGCATAGCGGCGCTCGCGTCAGACCCGGCAGCGCCCGAATTCCGGACCTGCGGCCACGTCACGTCTTCAGCAATTCACTCACCAGTGCGAGAAGTCGTGCGTCATCCACGGGCTTCGAAAAGAAGCCGGCGGCGCCGTTACTTTTTGCCCGCTCGCGCACGTCCTCGGTCACATGCGCGGTCACGAAAATGACGGGGATCGGACGCTTCCATCGCTTGATCGACTCGAGCAGCGCAAAGCCGTCCATGCCCGGCATCTGGATATCGGCAACGACGAGTTTCAGTTTCGAGCGGCGCGTATCGCCCAGAAGCTGGCCGGCGGACGCGTAGTCGACGACGTTCCAGCTCGCCGAACGCAGCGAACTGGACAGCGCCATCCGGACGGATTCATCGTCGTCCACCATGGCGATGGTTGCAGACGAGCGCGCGGGTGTTATCTGGGTTCCGGTGGCCATCGAAAGATGCAGAGAGGTTGAATCTTTCTGCAAAATACAAGCCCGCCGAGGGGCCAGCAATCACACCTTCGGATGATTCTTGCGACAGTCCGTATTAGCGGGGCGAGATCCGCGCGCTGACGCAGGCAGCCATTGCGCAGCGAAAGGGCAAATGCCTATCTGGCGCTCTGAGGAGCCGGCTGCACCTGTTGCAACTTCTTGATGAGTTCGGCCACGGAGCGCGCATTGAGCTTGTGCATGGCCTGGGCCCGATGGATCTTGACCGTGACCTCGCTAAGGCACAGGAGGTCGGCAATCTGTTTGTTTAGCAGACCTTCCGTCACCAGTCCGATCACTTCGCGCTCGCGTGCGGTGAGCGAATCGTACGCTTGACGGATGCCCGCAACGAGTCTCGCCTGGCGCCGCAATTCGCCATCGCGTTTGAGCGCCGCGGCGATCGTATCGAGCAGGTCCTGATCCTTGAATGGTTTTGTCATGAAATCGAAAGCGCCCGCTTTCATCGCCTTGACCGTCATGCCTATATCGCCATGTCCCGTCAGGAAGACGATGGGAAATCGAATGCTCTCTTTGAAGGCTTCCTGCTGCAGCGTGAGACCGCTCTCGCCGCGCAACCGGATATCGAGAATGAGACAGCTCGGCACGTCCGGCATTTTCCCGGCGAGAAATTCGTCAGCCGATTCGAACGCCCGCACCTCGATGCCCACGGACATGAGCAGACTGGTTAGCGCGCCTCGAATGGACTCGTCGTCGTCGATCACGTACACGAGCGAGTCCGGTAATTGTTCACTTCGCGTCCCAACGCTATCGTGTTTCATCGCTCGATCTTCGAAAAGTTCGTGATGGCGAAAAAGTGCCGATGCTCGCCATATGGTAAGCAATAGCAAGACTTATCGCCACCGCTTGCGCACGGTAAGCAGTGTCTTCCTTTGAAGCAGGCGCCCCCATAAATCATGCGCGGTAGCCCGGCGGCTTTTGGCGCACCACGCCTGGGAACTACACGGCTCATCCCTGCGTATGAGGGACCACATGCCAGCAAGATGCAGCTTCAGCCATTCGGAGAATGGTCAGCCTGACGCTGCACGCTTAACCTTGTTCCAGCGGGTCATCGCGCTATCGGGATCATCGGTCAGGTTGGGTGCGCAAAATGAAAGTCGCTATTGTGGTGCTGGATGGTGTACAGGCCATGGATATGGCGGGCCTGCTCGACGTGTTCTCCGAAGCGAACCGGTTGCTCGGCGAGACGCGCCAGTATCAGGTGCCCCTCATTGGCGCGCACGCAGGCGAAGTTGCCTGTTCGAACGCCATGCAGCTTTGCGTTCCATGGGCCTATGCCGACTTTCGCGCAAACATCGATGTGCTGCTGGTAACAGGCGCCGCCCACGCAACGCACGCCCGGCCGAAACAGGATTTGCTGGACTGGCTGCGGCGCCGCGCATTCGAGTCGAAGCGATACGGCTGCGTTTGCAACGGCGCATGGCTGCTCGGGAGCGCCGGTCTGCTCGATGGCAAGGAGATTGCCGCGCGCTGGAGCGACGCGAGCCGGATGGCCAGTGAATTCCCGCGAGCCCGCATCCGTCCCGACAAGAACCTGATTCGCGATGGACGCCTGATTTCGTCTGCTGGCGCGACTGCCGGACTCGATCTTGGCCTCGCGCTCATCGCGCAAGACTGGGGCCAGAAGCTCGCCGAACAAGTGGCACGACGGCTTGGCGCCAATCTGCAGAGCGAGCCCTACCAACGAAATCCTGACGATGCGCCGCTCACCGATGAAAGTTCGATTATCGGCAAAGTACGACGCCATATCGACGACCATCTTTCCGATGTGCTTTCGATAGAGCAACTCGCCGAGGCGGTCTACGTGAGCCGGCGCACGCTATCGAGGATCTTTGCGAAGTACCTCCACACGACACCTTCCGCATTCGTGGACCAGGTCCGCGTCGGTGCTGCAAAGCGGCTCCTGGAGGAGCGCAACATCCCGATGAAAACCGTTGCGTTCGACTGTGGCTTTCATAACGCCACGCACATGCGCATGGTGTTTCAACGGCGCCTCAAGGTCACCCCCCGGCAATACCGCCAACAGTCCCACACTACCGAGGCCGCCGCCTGAGTGATCGCCGCGATTTGTTCTCGCGGCGCAAGACTCTTTGTCCATGGTGTGTGTTCGCACTCGCAACGGATGCGCCTAGAGTGCATCCCCATCGGATCCGTCGATTCGAACGGCCAACCGGCCGGCATACCCATACTGCGAGACACACAATGAGCACTTCCAAGGTCGTCATCGTCACCGGAGCATCGCAAGGCATCGGCGCGGAAACCGTCAAGGCGTTCCGCGCACAAGGCCATCGCGTGGTCGCCACGGCCCGTTCCATCACGCCGGCCGCCGAGGCCGACTATGTCGCCGTGGCCGGCGACATCGGCGACGCCGCCACGGCCCGCCGCGTGGTGAACGCCGCCATCGAGCACTTCGGCCGTGTCGATACGCTCGTCAACAACGCGGGCATTTTCATTGCGAAGCCCTTCACGCAGTACACCGCCGACGACTACGCCGCGATCCTGAACGTCAACCTGAACGGCTTCTTCCACATCACGCAATACGCGATCGAAGCGATGCAGAAGCACGGCAGCGGCCACGTGGTGAGCGTCACCACCACGCTTGCCGACAAGGCGAACAGTAAAGTCCCTTCCGTTCTTGCGTCGCTCACCAAGGGCGGCCTGAACGCTGCGACGCGGTCGCTCGCAATCGAGTATGCGCGTGCTGGCATCCGTGCCAACGCGGTTTCGCCTGGGGTGATCAAGTCGCCGATGCATGCGCCCGAAACGCACGCCACGCTCGGCGCGATGCATCCGGTCGGTCGCATGGGCGAAATGAGCGACATCGTCAATGCGATTCTCTATCTCGACTCGGCACCGTTCGTGACGGGCGAGATCCTGCACGTGGACGGCGGCCAGAGCGCAGGCCAATAAGCGGTTGTGCGTCGCCCGCGCCCCCCGGCCTGGATGGGCCGTCGGGGCGTGGGCGCGAGGCGGCCGCTTATGCCACGTTGGTTAGCGTCTTCGTAATGACGAGCCATGTGTCGCGCTGGCGCATGATCGAAAAATAATTGTAGTAGTTGAAACCCAGCATGCGTACGTGCAGTTTCGCCGTCGCGATGTTCTTCTGAACATCGAGCATCAGCAGTTCCGTTTCGACCGGCTCGCCTAATTCGGCCGGCGATTTCCTGTTTGCGACGCCCGCAAGATACTCGTCGATCGTCTTGTAGTAGGGCTCGCCGTTCACCTCCCCCGCCACGATCGCGCGCGCATCGAACACCGTTCTCAACTGCTCCACATCGCCGCGCCAGGTGGCGTCGAAATAGCGCTGGACGAGTTCGACGATTTCGTTGCTATCGTTCATTGCATCACTCTCCTTATGGATTCAAGCCTCGGTCCGGGAAGTCGAAGCGGGCTGCGCAATCGCTCGCGCAGCCCGCTTCGAACAACCTGGATCAAACACGGTCAGGCAAGCGGCCCCTCGATCTCGTTGAGTCTTTCTTCGAGCGCGTTGACGCTCGCATAGCCCGAATGCACGGCGTACGTCCGGCCCTGTTCTTCAAGCAGCAAGGTCGGGAACGACGCGACGCCAAGCGCTCGTGCGCGGGCGAAATCGCGCTGCGTCTCTTCTTTCGTTTCTGCTGCCGCCCATGCCCGGTAGAACGCGTCGGCACTGACCTGAACGCCCACGGCGTCCAGCGCCGTTGCGGCGATTTCACTCAACACGCTACCGTCGGTCGTATCCAGCCCTTGCACATAGAACCCGTTCTGGAGCGCGCGGAACACCGAGAGCAAGGCGTCGCCACTGGCGAAGCGGCGCGCCGCCACGACGGCACGGCACACGGGCTCGGTATCGTAGACAAACCCCTCGCGCCCCATGAACGCTTCGCGGTTGAACGGCAAGCCGCTCAGCGCTTCCACGCGCTGCCAGTGCTGCAGCCGGAAACGCTTGCCGGTTGCGTCGAGAACATCGGTCGCGCCGGCGCGAATCCCGCCGACCACGATTTCCAGTTTCAGGTCCGGCACGCGCGCGACGAGCGCCGAAAGCTCCTTGCCAAAGCCATAGCACCACGAACACATCGGATCGCCAACATAGATCAGTTTCATTCTTGCTCGCTCATCAAGAGACAATGCGGGGCCCGCAGGACCCCATGCCCCGCATCGCTCCCAGCCATCGGAATGACTATAGGGTTGCAGCCTGACTCGATAAACGCCGTAGCCAGAACTTCTTTTGTTACATGGCGGAAAGACGCCATGCGCCCCGCGAGCAGACTGGCGCGGTTGTGCTGGCCTAGAACATGTCCGAAGCGGATTGATGCCCTGCACGCGGGCTCCCCGACTCCTCGCCATCCCTCGACGGGATGAACGGGCCGGTGATCATGTCCGAGTAGCTCATGCCCGGCCCGACCATCGGAAACACATCGGCATCCTGATCGATCATCACTTCGAGGAAAGCCGGCCCGTCGAACGCGACGAACGCCCTGAGTTTTTCCTCGACTTCGCTCAGCGCCTCGACGCGCTGCGCGAACTCGAACCCGTCGGCACGCGCGGCCATGACAAAGTCCTTTCGATGCAGCGACTTGTCGCTCACGCACAGGCGCCCGTCGTAAAAGAGACGCTGCCACTGCCGGATCATCCCGTCACCGACATTGTTGAACAGCAGCACTTTGACCGGCACGCCATAGGTGGTCGCGGTCTCCAGATCGCCGATATTCATGCGCATGCTGCCGTCACCGTCGATGTCGATCACGAGGGCATCCGGGCGCCCCATCTGCGCGCCGATCGCAGCGGGCAGGCCAAAGCCCATCGTCCCCATGCTGCCCGAGGTGAGAAAACTACGCGGCTCCACAAAGTCGAAGAACTGCGCGGCCCACATCTGGTGCTGGCCCACGCCCGTGGTGACGATAGCCCGCCCGCCGGTAATCTCGCTCAGCCTTTCCACCACGAACTGCGGCTGAATGAGCGGGCTGGCGCGGTCATAATTCATGCCGTAGCGCTGCTTCAGCTCCCTGATGTGGTCGAGCCACGCCAACGGCGCCTGCAGGTGCGCTTCGTGTTGCATCAGCGAAAGCAACGCGTCCTTCGCGTCGCCCACGTGAGTCCAGTGCGCGCGCTTCACCTTGTTGATCTCCGCCTCGTCGATATCGATGTGCGCGACATGGCGCGCTCGCGGCGCAAAGGCGTGAGGGCGGCCGCCGGCGACGCGATCGTCGAATCGCGCGCCCACGGCAATCAGGAAGTCACAATCTTCCACCGCGTAGTTCGCGCAAGCCGCGCCGTGCATACCCAGCATGCCGAGCCCCAGCTCGTGCTTCACGGATATCGTGCCGAGCCCCATCAACGTGTTCACCACGGGAATGCGGTAGCGCTCGGCGAACTGGCGCAACTCCGCCGTGGCGCCGGCCGTCATGACGCCCCCGCCCGCATACAGCAGCGGGCGCTTGCTTTGCGCCAGCAGATCGAAGAATTCGTCGCGCTTGCCTGCATCGAGACGTGCTCCCTTCGCCACCTTGCGAAGACGGTCAGAGTAGCCGCGAAACGCCAGCGTGCCGTGCCCCTGCCACGTGCCGGTCCAGTTCTGGATGTCTTTGGGCACATCCACCACAACTGGCCCCGGACGACCGGTGCGCGCGACTTCGAACGCCGTGCGCAGCGTCTGTTCGAGCTTGTCCGGGTCGGTAACGAGAAACACCTGCTTGGCGCACGCCGACATGATGTTGAACACCGGCGCTTCCTGGAACGCGTCGCTGCCGATCGCGGCACGCGGCACCTGCCCGCAGATGAGGACCACCGGGACCGAATCGCCATTGCAGTCGGCAATCGGCGTCACCGCATTGGTCGCGCCGGGACCCGACGTCACCATGAACACGCCGACCTTTCCGCTCGCGCGCGCGTACCCCGCGGCCATGAAACCGGCGGTCTGTTCGTTGGCGGGGACGACGAGATTGATCTGACGCTCGGGCTCGCCGGCGTGCAGCTCGTTGAAACGAAACACCGCGTCGTAGGTCGGCAGGATCGCGCCGCCGCTATAGCCGAACACGGTATCGACACCCTGTTCGCTAAGTACGCGCAAGATGATGTCGGCACCCGACATCGGTTCGCCGGGCAGCGGCGCTTTCTGGGGGCTTTCTGGAGCAATTTTGGGGTTCTGGGTCATACCTGACTCGCACGGAAACGGGCGCTGATGCGAT
The DNA here is from genome assembly GCF_000519185.1 of Paraburkholderia nodosa DSM 21604. Classification (GTDB taxonomy): domain Bacteria; phylum Pseudomonadota; class Gammaproteobacteria; order Burkholderiales; family Burkholderiaceae; genus Paraburkholderia; species Paraburkholderia nodosa. Next base: position 113,358 of record NZ_JAFA01000002.1, read on the forward strand.
CAGCGGCCACACAACGGAAATCATTTCCCTTCCGACTCAAGAACAGCGTATGTCCCCTACCAGCTCGTGGACGAAGGCTTCAGCGGGTTCTCCGCAAGAAGCACAGTCCACCCGGCACTCTTTTGACGTGCGCCTGGAAATACCGTGAGAAAGGGTTTCAGGAATTCTGACAACGATTGAAGCGGCGCGCGTCAGCAATACGGTTGTTTATGGGCCAGGATGCGTCGCATCCGGGCCACCGCGGCTGACGACTGACCGTTCCTACCATTCGGCAATGCCCACGTCCATGTTCTCGTCGTAGAACGCGACGAGAAACTCTTCGGGCATCAACCACGAATCGACGCTCACGGTTTGCGCGCCCACATCGACATCGACCTTCGCGTCGGCGTCCACGGACTTCATCGCATGCACGATCGTCGCAAGATCGTCCGTGCGGATTTCAGTTTTCATCGCGAACTTCATGTTTCACCTCTCTGTCTGGATAACCAGTGTCGATAACTATAGGATCAACGCCCCATGCCACCAACCAGGCCCGCCTCAATTCACTCTTTACATCGCGTAACCCAAACCGGCGGCACGAGGCGATCATCCAACCTCGTCGAGTACGTCTACCGCCTCGGTGAACGCCAGAACGGCTTCCCGCACGCCTGCGACACCCAGGCCATTCAACCGGAGCAGTTCGGAACGGTCGCCGTGCGGGACAAACGCATCGGGAAGTCCGAGCCGCAGCATGCGTACGGCCCACCCTTCCGCCGCGATCCGTTCGGCGCATGCGGCACCCGCTCCGCCAATCACGGTGCCTTCTTCGAGTGTCACGATCACCTCGTGCTCGTTTGCAACCGTCAGCAACAAGTCTTCATCGAGCGGCTTGACGAAGCGCATGTCGACCACCGTCGCATCGATCTCCTTTGCGACTTCCATCGCGACCGAGAGCAAGGGCCCAAACGCCAGAAACGCCACCCGCGCGCCGCCCTGCTTGCCTGACACGCGGCAAATCACGCCTCTGCCGAGCGGCAGCGTCTCTTTCGTCTGCTCAATGACTTCAGATCCGGTTGTCGCGCGCGGATATCGCACGGCGCACGGTCCAGGCCACGCCAGGCCGGTGTTCAGCATGCGATAGCATTCCTTTTCATCGGACGGGGTCATCACCACCATATTCGGCACGCAACGCAGGGCCGCAATGTCGAACGCGCCCAGGTGCGTGGCACCATCGCCGCCGGCAATCCCCGCGCGATCCAGCGCGAACAGCACCGGCAGATTCTGCAGGGCGACATCGTGAATCAGCTGGTCATACCCGCGCTGAAGAAACGTCGAATAGATAGCGACCACGGGCCGCATTCCTTCAACGGCGAGGCCGGCCGCCAGCGTGACAGCGTGCTGTTCCGCGATACCCACGTCGATGTAGCGATCCCGATAACGACGCTCGAATCCAGTCAGGCAGGACCCTTCGCTCATCGCGGGCGTGATGCCGAAGATTCGCTCATCCGTCGCCGCCGCGTCGCACAGCCATTGGCCGAATACCTGGCTATAGGTCAGCTTGCCGCCTTTCTTGCGCACCAGCCCTGTTTCGGGTTCGAACGGGCTGGGCCCGTGGTAGGCAACGGGCTCGAGTTCCGCGGGTCGATACCCCTTTCCTTTCTTCGTCACCACGTGAATGACGTGCGGCCGATTGCGTGTCTTCGCGTCCCGCAGCGCGACGAGTAGTTTCGCCATATCGTGGCCATCGACGGGACCGACGTAATCCAGACCCAGTGTTTCGAACAGGTTGACTAGAGGAACATTCGTTTCGTCCCGCCAACGCGTAACCAGCGACTCGAGATGATCATTCAGTCCGCCTACTGCCGGTGAGATCGACATGCGGTTGTCATTGAGAACAATCGTCAGCGGCAGCGCTTCGCAGGACCCCGCGTGATTGAGCGCTTCATAGGCCATGCCCGCGGACAATGAGCCATCGCCGATCACCGCAACGACGCGGGCGTCTCGACCGCGCAGCCCCAGGGCCATGCCGACTGCCGCCGATATGGACGTGCCGGCGTGCCCGACACCGAACGCGTCGTAAGGCGACTCTTCGCGCGCGGGAAAACCGGCCATCCCGCCCACTTTCCGCACGCTTGCCATGGCCGCCTTTCGGCCGGTCAGGATCTTGTGCGGGTAGCATTGATGCCCCACGTCCCACACCAGGCGATCGTGCGGCGTGTCGAATACGTAGTGAAGCGCAACCGACAACTCCACCACACCGAGGTTCGATGCCAGGTGGCCGCCGGTACTCGACACACTTTCGATCACGAATTCCCGAACCTCGTCCACGAGGCGCTGAAGCTCACGCTCCTCCAGATCGCGCAGATTGTTCGGGAAATCGATCATGTCAAGCAGGTTCATGACGTTGCTGTCCTTGATGTATGAAATTCAACCGGCCTTCAGGTCGTCCGTGGTCCAGCCGCCGCCGAGCGCGTGAATGAGGTCGACATTCGCATCGAGTTGCCGCGTGCGCAGCGCGATTACGCTGCGTTGCGCCTCAAGCTCGGCGGATTGCGCCTCGACCACGTCCAGGTAGCTCACCGCGCCGCGCTGATAGCGCGCGAGCGCCAGGTTGAGCGCGGTTTGGGCGGCACTGGCGGCGTCCTGCTGCTGATTCGTTGCGGTGCCCAGATCGGCGAGCAACGTGAGGTTGTCCTCCACCTGCCGGAACGACCCCAGCACCACGCTGCGATAGCGCGCGCCGGCTTCGGCCGTGGCCTCCTTCGCGGAATCCAGCTGCGCGTGGCGCTTGCCGCCGTCCAGCAGATACACCGCCAGCGACGGTCCGATCGCCCAGTACGAACTGGACAGGCTGAGCAGATTGCCGAGCACCGAGCTTTGCACGCCGCCTTGCGCGCTGAGCGTGAGCGTCGGGAAATACGCCGCGCGTGCCACGCCAATTTTTGAATTGGCCGCCGCGATGCGCCGCTCGGCTGCGGCGACATCAGGCCGCCTTTGCAGCAAGGTCGACGGCACCCCGACCGGAATGACGGGCAGCGCGATGGATTCGGTACTCGGCGCGAGCTGGAATTCCGAAGGCGACGCGCCGACCAGCACCGCCACCGCGTGTTCGAGCAATGCGCGCCTGGCCCTGACCTGGGTGAGTTCGGACTGGACCGATGACAACTGGTTGCTGGCGCGCGCCACGTCGAGACCCGACACGATGCCCGCGCCATGGCGGTTGCGGGTCAAGTCGAGCGCCTTCTGGTACGCGTCCTGGGTCCCCTCGATCAGCTGAATCTGCTGATCGAGACCCCGCAGGTCGATATAGCTTCGGGCCAGCTCGATTTCGAGGCTCAGCTGCGTCGACGCGAGATCCGCTTTCGACGCCTGCCCTTCGTCCTTGCTTGCGGCAACGGAGTCGCGCACGCGCCCCCAAAGGTCCACTTCGTAGTCGACTTCGACACCCAGCGTGGCCGAGTTGTAATCGGTCGGCCCAGTCGGGCTGCGCAACGGCCGCGTGTCCGACTCGCGCTCGCGCTGGACATTGCCGGCAGCGGAAACCTGCGGGTACATCTGCGACTTGACCTGCCTGATATACGCCTGCGACTGCTCATAGTGAAACAGCGCCGCGCTCAGGTCGGGGTTATTCGCGATCAGCCGCTGCTCGAGGTCGTCGAGTTCGGGCTCCTTGTACAGCTTCCACCATCCCGCGCGGTCTAGCTGGTCAGCGGGGCTCGCCACGGTCCACGGCCCCTGGGTCTGGTACTGCGCCGCGACGGGCGTTTCGGGCACCTCGTAATGCGGCGCGAGCGAGCACGCGGCGAGCGCCACGGCACTCACCAGCACGGCCAGTTTTAGATACTTAGTCATGCTTTCCACCTTTGGCCGTAGGCGCGATCACCTGAACATGGTCGCCTTCGACGAGACCATCGGGCGGCGCATCGATCACGCGGTCGCTTTGCGCCAGCCCCGAGCCGATATCGACCGCGTTGCCGAGGTCCTGCACGATCGAAACGGGTTTGAACCGAACGGTATCGCTGCGATCGACGGTGGCGAGCCGGAGCCCGCGGTTGTCGAATATCAGCGCACTGGCCGGCACCCGCAATGCGTCGGCGCGTGCCGGCAGCGCAAAGTGCAGATTCACGAAGTCGCCCGGCAACAGCACATGACCTGGGTTATCGACCATCAACTGGACGAGCGACGTGCCCGATGCGGCGTTGACCGACTCGGCCAGACCCACGACCGTGGCGGTGAACGTCTTGCCGGGATACTCCGGCACGGTGAAGGTGCCGGTTCCGCCCGGCTTGACCGCCGGCACGTATTCCTGCGGCACGCGTACGTACACGCGCAACTTGTCCACGCTCGATACGGAGAACAGTTGCGGCCCCGTCCCGCCGCCCGCATTGATCAATGCGCCGACGTCGGTGTTGCGCGCGGTGATCACGCCGTCGAACGGGGCGACGATCCGCGCGAAGCTCTTGGTCGCGACCAGCCGGTCCAGATTGGCCTGCGCCGCCGCTACGCGAGCCTGCTTCGCCACGTAGTCCTGCGTGCGGTCATCGACCTCCTGGCGCGACACTGAATCGGAGTCCAAAAGACTTTGCCAGCGTGCGGCGGTCGTTTTCGCAAGCGCGGCATCGGCTTGCGCGCTCGTGAGGTCGGCTTTCGCCTGAATCAACTGTTGATCGAGTTCCGGCGTCTCGATCTCGGCGAGCGTCTGGCCGGCCTTCACCGGTGTGCCGATGTCGACGCTCCACGATTTCAGGTATCCGCTCACCCGTGCGTAGATGGGCGCGCTTTCGAAGGCCTCCAGTCTGCCAGGCAGGTCCAGCGAGCCACCCGGCGCCTCCGGGGCGGGCACGACGACATTCACGGACGGCACGGCTTGTGCCTCGGTCCAGTCTTTGAGTTGGTGCTCATGCTTCATGCGAAGCGAGACGCCGCCAACCACGATGAGGACGGCGAGCGCACCGCCGACAATGCCGGTAAAAGAAAGCTGACGTTGCGCGAGCGCGGCGCGCGTTGTGGGTTCAGAGGACATGGATCGAATCTCCGGTAAGCTGCGCGGCCGTCGAAGTGCGACCCCGACGCGAGTGGATCATGCAAAAAATAGCGGGCACGAGAAAAAGCGTTGCGGCAGTGGCGAACAGCAGTCCGCCAATCACCGCTCGGCCCAACGGCGCGTTCTGCTCTCCGCCCTCGCCAAGACTCAATGCCATCGGCGCCATGCCGATGATCATCGAGAGCGCCGTCATGAGGACCGGCCGGAACCGGGTTGTACCGGCTTCCAATGCTGCTTTGAACGCATCGCCGTGCTCGGCCAGACGTTCGCGGCTGAAACTCACCACCAGAATCGAATTGGCCGTGGCCACGCCCATGCACATGATTGCGCCCGTCAGTGCGGGCACCGAGAGCGTGGTGTCCGTCGCAAACAGCATCCAGACGATGCCGGCCAACGCACCAGGCAAGGCCGCCACGATCACGAGCGGATCGGACCACGACTGGAAATTGACGACGATGAGCAGGTAAATCAGCACCACGGCGCCCAGAATCCCGAACGACAGACCGCCGAAGGCGTTGTTCATCGTCTGCGCCTGGCCGAGCAGCACGACCTTCGCCCCCTTGGGCGCGTCCTTGGCGTTGGCCGAAACGATGTGGCGAATGTCGGCGGCGACGGCGCCGAGATCGCGGCCCTGGGTCGTGGCGAACACCTCGACCATCGGCTGCACGTTGTAGTTGCTCACCACTTCGTTGCTGGCCGTGCGGTGAATGCTCGCCACCCCGCCGAGAATTTGCCCGTCGTTGGCCTCGGCCCCTCCGCTCACCGGCAGATTCACGAGCGACGAGAGCGAATCCACGCTGTACTGCGGCGTCTGGAGCACGATCGAATACTCCACGCCATTGGCCGCATTGAGCCAGTAGGTCGGGTCGATCTGGCTCGATCCCGCCATGTGCACCACCAGGCTATTGGTCACATCGCGTTCGGTCAGGCCCTGAAGCGACGCGCGGTCGCGATCGACGTCGATATTGAATTGCGGATTGGCCTGCGATTGCTCGATGCGCGCATCGACAACGCCGGGCACGTACCGGATCTGACGCAGCAGCGAGTTGGCGTAGGCAAAGTCGGCCGGCAGATTGTTGCCGCGAATCTGCAAGTCGATCGGTGCGGGCGAGCCGAAGTTCAGGATCTGGCTCACGATGTCCGCCGGCGGGAACGAGAACGTCACGCCTGGAAACGCGCGCGGCAGCGATTCGCGCAACTTGCGCACGTAGGCGGCCGTCGGCCCATGGCCTTCCTTCAGCGAGATCTGAATGTCGCCGTCCTGCGGGCCGATCGTGCCCGTGTTGTTGTAGGCCGTATTGATGGAGCTGGTGGAGAGTCCAATGTTGTCCACTACGGTGCCGAGTTCGGACGGCGGAATCGTGGCGCGAACCTGGGCTTGCACTTCGGCGAAAATCTCCGAGGTTCGCTCCACACGCGTACCCACCGGTGCACGCACATGCAGCAGGATCTGGCCCGCATCGACGTCCGGGAAGAAGTTGCGCCCGAGCAGCGGCATCAACGCGAACGACACCACGACGAATGCAAAGAAGCCAATCACGAACGTGCGGCGACGCACCAGCACCCGTTCGAGCATCGCGGCGTAGTTCGCGCGCACGCGCTCGAAGCGCTGCTCGAATCCACGGTGAAAGCGCGCCCACACGCTGGAAGACTCGCGATGTCCCTGTTCATGCGTCTGGGTCTTCAGCAGGTATTTCGCCATCGTCGGCACGAGGGTGCGCGACAGAATGAACGAGGAAATCATCGCGAAGATCACCGACTCGGCCATCGGCACGAACAGGAACCTCGCCACGCCATTGAGGAAGAACATCGGCACGAACACAATGCAGATGCAAAGCAGCGAGACGAACGCGGGCGTCACGATTTGTGCCGCGCCATCGAGAATCGCACTTTCGACGTCCTTGCCTTGCTCCAGGTGCCAGTTGATGTTCTCGATGGTCACGGTGGCGTCGTCCACGAGAATACCCACCGCTAACGCGAGGCCGCCGAGCGTCATGATATTGAGCGTTTCGCCGAGCACCGAGAGCACAGAGATCGACCCGAGAATCGCGAGCGGTATGGAAGTCGCGATAATGATCGTCGAGCGCCAGCTACCCAGGAACAGCAGGATCATGACGCTCGTGAGCAAGGCGGCAATCATGCCCTCGCGCGCCACGCCCTTGATCGCAGACCGGACGAAGATCGACTGGTCGCCAATCGCGTCGATCTGAAGCGCGTCGGGCAAGGAGGCCTTCGCATCGGCAACCTTCTGACGAATTCCGCCGATAATCGACAAGGTGGATGCCGAACCGTTCTTGAACACGGTGAGCAGCACCGAACGCTTGCCTTCCACGTGAACGATATTGGGCTGCGGCGGGCTGCCGTCGGTCACATCGGCGACATCGTGCATGTGCACAACCGTGCCGTTGGCCGACTTGATGGGCAGATTCGCAATGGCCGCGATCGTCGCCGGCGCATCGTTCAGTTGCAGCGTGTACTCGTAGTTGCCGATCTTTTCGGTGCCGACCGGCGTGACCAGGTTCTGCGCCGTCAACGCATTGAGCACATCCTCGGCCGACAAGGAGCGCGCTTCGAGTTCGGACGGCTTGATGTTGATCTGAACCTGCCGGTCCTTGCCGCCGAACGGAAACGGGATCGCAGCGCCGTTTACCGTCGCGAGAATCGGGCGCAACTGGTTCTTGCCGAGGTCCGCCAGATTCTGTTCCGAGAGGCCCTTGCCCGAAAGCGCGAGCTGAATAATCGGAACGGTCGAAGCGTTGTAATTGATGATGAACGGCGGCGTCGCCGAGGGCGGCAACTGCTTCAAGATCTCCTGCGAAATGGCCGTCACCTGCGCATTCGCGGTACCGATATTGGTGCCCGGCTGAAAGAAGATTTTGACGATGCCGTAGCCGGTCAGCGACGTGCCCTCGATGTGTTGAACACCGTTCACGGTGGTCGTCAACACCCGCTCGTACGGAGCCATCACACGACCTTCCATCTGGTCGGGCGAAAGCCCCGTGTACTGCCATACCACGCTAATCACCGGGATATTGATCGGAGGAAAAATATCCGTAGGGGTACGAAACGCCGACAGAACGCCAACGATCAGGATAAACACGGCCAGCACGACGAAGGTATAAGGCCGTTTCAGCGCAACGCGCACGATGCCAATCATGATAATTCCAGTATTGAAGCTGGCATCGCCCCTAACCGTGGCGGATTCCAGCAAGCAGATTCCCGATGCCTCGAATCAATCTGCGTTTGATGGGACCCGGCCCGCGGACTCGCGAGGCGCACCGATCCAGTGGATGGCGGAAGCCACGATGCCGAGTACGACACCGAAGGCGACGATGCCCGACCAGCCAAAGCGGCTCATGAGCCAGCCGCTGACCGTCGCACCGACTGCGCCGCCGAAGAAGGTGGCCGTCATATACAGGCTGTTGATCCGGCCTTGTGCTTTGGGATCGACTGAGAAAGCGCGAGTCTGGTTAGAAACGAGACCGGACTGCACGCCGATATCGAGCACGATCACGCCTACGATCAGCAGCGTGAGCGACGTGGCCGCGCCGGAGAGAAGCACGTAGGCAAGCGTCGCGATACCGATACTGGCGCCGATGACCTTGCGGAAGCCCACGCGGTCGGTGGCATTGCCGCCCAGCGAGGCGGCGAACGCGCCGGCCGCGCCGATGATGCCGAAGCCGCCCGCCCACGCGCTGCCGAGGTGCCACGGTCCGCTCTTGAGCAGCGCGGCGAGATTGACCCAGAAGGCGTTGAAACAGGCCCACAGCAACGCCTGGATAATCATCGATTCGCGAATCGGACGATTGTCGCGAACGAGCGGCCACAGCGAAGCGAGCAGACGCCCATACGAAAGATTCGTGGAGGGCACGCCTTTCGGCAGAAGCACCGCGGCGGCGATAAAGACCGGCACCATGAACGCGGCTTCCGCGCCATACACCGCGCGCCAACCCCACGCCGCGCCGATCACGCCCGCGATCGTGCGCCCGACCAGGATGCCGACCATGATGCCGCTCACGACGGTGCCGACGTTACGACCCCGCTCGCTCGGCAACGACATGACGGCGGCGAACGGCACGAGCTGCTGGGGGACGCAACTCACGATGCCGAGCGCAAACGAAGCCGCGATCAGCGCCCAGATGCCGGGCGCAACCGCCGAGGTCGCCGCAAAAACGAGCGCGAGCGCAATTTGCGTGAGCACGAGCTTGCGCCGGTCGAAGCGGTCGCCAAGCGGCAACAGCAGCGCGAGGCCGGTCGAGAAGCCGAGCAGCGCCGCTCCCGCGACGAAATCGACTGTTGTGATGTTGACCCGCAGACCCGCAGCGATCAGCGGCAGGATCGGCTGCGTGCAATAGATGTTGGTGATCACTGCTCCTGCGATGATCGCCATCATGACGATCTTGCCGCGCGATGCGACGGCGGGCGTAGCTGCACTTTCTGGGGTGCTGGGTAAGCCGCTCACGACAACCTCCTTGTTCGTTGAATTTCTCCGGTCTTTGCAGCGGTTTGCCGCAATCCAGATTGAGGTCGAACGTTACGCGCTTGCATTTCCGAAGAGAATCCCTCACGATCAAGATTCATCCTTCCACTATTTGATAGGGTCCATGAATCGCCTCGAAGCCATGGCCATCCTCGTTTCGGTCGCCGACGCGGGCAGTCTCTCGGCTGCCGCACGGCGCCTCGACATGCCGCTCGCCACGGTCAGCCGCAAGGTTGGGGAACTGGAAGCGCACCTGAAGACGCGTCTCTTTCACCGCACGACGCGCAAGCTTTCATTGACGGAAGCCGGCAGCGCCTACGTGGCCGCCTGCCGGCGCATTCTCGAAGACATCGGCGAAGCCGAGCGCGCCGCAACGGGGGAATACGCCGCGCCCAAAGGCGAACTCGTGGTCACCGCGCCCGTTGCGTTTGGCCGCTTGCACGTGGTGCCGGTGGTGGCGGAATTCCTCGCGCACTATCCGGAGATCGACATCAATCTCCTGCTGACGGATCGTGTCGTTCATCTGATGGATGAACACGCGGACGTCGCGGTCCGCATTGGCGAGTTGCCCGATAGCACGTTGATCGCGACGCGCGTGGGCATGGTGCGCCGGGTCATTTGCGCCAGCCCCGCCTATCTCGCGAAGCATGGCGTGCCCGCCGAACCCGCGGACCTCACCGGCCATCAATGCATCACCTTCGAGGCGCTCGCTTCCCTGCGCGCGTGGGCGTTCGGCTCCGGCAAGTCGGAGCAGTCCGTACCGGTTCATTCGCGGCTTGCCGTGAATACGGCGGACGCCGCTATCGAAGCCGCGATCCTCGGCGTGGGGCTGATACGCGTGCTGTCCTACCAGGTTGCACGCGCCGTTCGCGCCAACGAGCTTCGCGTCGTGCTCGACGCGTTTGAAGCGGCGCCGCTGCCCGTCAATCTCGTGCATGCGGGGCAAGCGCCCCTGCCGCTGAAGCTGCGCGCATTCCTCGACTTCGCGTCGCCGCGCCTGCGCGAGCGCACGGCGGGCGAACTCGTCAGCGCCGTGAGCGCGTGACCGCCTGAGCCGCCTACGCCAAGGCGCTGCGCGCTCGCGCCGGAAGAGAATCCGTTAGCATCGGGAATCTCCCTTCCAGTTATCGAGAAGATCATGGACCGTCTCGAAGGGATGGCCATCCTGATCGCAGTCGTCGATGCAGGCAGTTTGTCAGCCGCGGCCCGGCAGCTCGGCCAGCCGCTGGCGACCGTCAGCCGCAAGGTCGGCGATGTATATCGCGAGCCTCGCGGCAGTGACGAGCGAGATCGCGCTCGGCACGACCGGCATCGTCTTGCCGATGCGCGAGCCGCTTTTGCTGGCCAAGCAGGTGAATTCGCTCGACCAGTTGACGAATGGAAGGCTGCTATTAGGGATGTCTTCGGGAGATCGACCTTCCGAGTATCCTGTCTTCGGCATCGACTTCGATACGCGTGGCGAGCGGTTTCGCGACGCCTTCGAGACTTACCGCACGGTCAGCGAGCAGCCCTTTCCGGTGTTCTCCTCGCCGCGCTTCGGCAAATCGGGCGGCACGCTCGACATGTTGCCCAAGCCGCCTTATGGACGTACGCCGGCCATTGCCGTCGGCAGGGCACAGCAGAGTCTCGAATGGATCGCGGCGCACATGGACGGCTACCTCGGCTTCGTGCCCGGCCCCGCCGCGCTCGATGCGTTCGCGCAGAGCTGGAAAGAGCAGGTCGCCCAGTCGATGGGCCGCGAAGCCTTCAAGCCGATTGCCTTTGGCGGCTACCTCTATCTGCACCCGCGGCCCGATTACCCGTTCCGCGCCATCAAGGGCGGCTTCGCTATCGGCAGCCGTTCGCTCAGGCATTTCCTCGAGCAGGCACGCGAAGCGGGTGTCAGCCACGTCGCGCTGAATCCGAAAGTCACGCCGCGCCCGTATGCGGATGTACTGGACGAATTGCACAGCGAAGTGCTGCCGTACTTTATCCCGGAGGTTTTTCATGCAACACGCGAACATACGTGACGCGCTGAATGCGCACTGGCAGGCGTCGGCGGCCGGCGATCTCGAAGCCGAACACGACATCTACGCCGACGACGCCATCTGCGATTACCCGCAATCCGGTGAACGCATCCTCGGGCGCAGGAATTTGCAGGCCCTGCGCGGACATCATCCCGGCAAGCCGTCCGGTTTCGAAATCAGACGCCTGCAGGGCGAAGGCAATCTCTGGGTGACCGAATACACCATCGCGTACCAGGGGCGATCCGCTTTCACCGTGAGCATCATGGAATTCCGTGACGGCAAGGTCGTTCACGAGACCCAATACTTTTCGGAATCCTTTGAAGCGCCCGCCTGGCGCAGCCAGTGGGTACAGAAGATCACGACCAGCTAACATCCGCTTCGAAACATCGATTACGCAAGCTGAAAAGCGACTGATAGCCGGCCATACCCGCGCCGGCTATCTTCAAACGCGCGGCGTTTTCACGCCGCGCTTACCTTATTTCGACGCGGGCATGGCGAATTCCGCGCCCTTGTCGATGCTGTCGGGCCAGCGCTGCGTCACGCTCTTGTAGCGCGTGTAGAAGCGCACGGCTTCCTCGCCGTAAGCGTGATGATCGCCGAACAGCGAGCGCTTCCAGCCCCCGAACGAATGCCAAGCCGACGGAACCGGACTCGGCACGTTGATGCCCACCATGCCGATCTGAATCTGCCGGGTAAACGTGCGTGCCGCGGCGCCATCGGCCGTGAACAAGGTGACGCAATTGCCGAGTTCGTGCGCGTTGACAAGCTCGATTGCGCTGGCGAGATCCGGCACGCGCACCACCGAAAGCACCGGCCCGAAAATCTCTTCCCGATAGATCTTCATATCCGGCTTCACGTCGTCGAAGAGCGAGCCGCCGAGGAAGAAGCCCTCTTCGTGCCCGGCCACGGTATGGCCGCGCCCGTCCACCACGAGCTTCGCGCCAGCGGCGACGCCCGCATCGATATAACCCAGCACCTTGGTGCGATGCGCGGCGCTGATGAGCGGCCCCATGTCCAGATCGGGCTCCATGCCCGCGCCGATGCGCAGCGCACGCACGCGCGGCGCGAGACGCTCGATCAGTTCGTCGCCAATGCTGCCTACCGCCACCGCGACCGAGGTCGCCATGCAGCGCTCGCCCGCCGAGCCATACGCCGAATTGATCAGCGCATCGACGGCTTGATCGAGATTCGCGTCGGGCATGACGACGAGATGATTCTTCGCACTGCCCAACGCCTGCACACGCTTGCCGCGTTTGGCGCCTTCGGCGTAGATATATTCGGCCACCGGAGTGGAGGCGACGACGGACATCGCGGCCACGTCGGGATGCTGAATCAGCGCATCGACGGTGCCCTTGTCGCCGTTCACCACGTTGAACACACCTTTGGGAAAGCCCGCCTCGATGAAGAGTTCCGCCAGCCGGATCGACGACGACGGCGTGCGCTCCGAGGGCTTGAGGATGAATGTGTTGCCGGTCGCGGCGGCCATGACGAACATCCAGCACGGCACCACCACCGGAAAATTGAACGGTGTGACGCCCGCAATCACGCCCACGGGCTGACGCAAATTCCAGCTGTCGACGCCGCTGCTGCTTTGGTCGGTAAAATCGGTCTTGAGCAGGTTCGGAATGCCGCACGCGAATTCGACGATCTCGATGCCGCGCATCACCTCGCCCTTGGCGTCCGAGAAGAGCTTGCCGTGGTCGCGCGTAATGAGTTCGGCAACCTCGTCCAGGTGCGCCTCGAGCAGTTCCTTGAACTTGAACATCAAGCGCGCGCGCTTGAGCGGCGGGGTTTCGCTCCAGGCTGCAAACGCGGTTTTCGCGGCCGCGACGGCGGCGGCAACCTCATCGGGATTCGCAACCGGCACGCGCGCCGTAATGCGGCCCTGCGCGGGATCGTAGACGTCGTTGAACCGGCCGCTCACGCCAGCGGTGTTTTGACCGTCGATGAAATGTTTCAGTTGGCGCACCGCGCCCTGGTTTGCTTCGCTCATACGTCCTTCCTTTAGGGGGTTTGGGCGCTGCGCGCGGATCGAAGAGAGTCCGCATTGCAGCGCGCGTCAAGTCAAGTGGCCGGGTATCTCCACGACTCCCCGCCAGGACCGGCAGTCATTGACCGCCGACGAGAACAGTCTACGTTTTGCGGCTCCTGGCCGAGGGGCTAGCTGCGACGGTTTGGGGACATTCCCGGCGCGTTTCCGGCCATGGCGACAACGCGGAAATCGAGGCGATCTGAAGGGTCGTATGACTTGGCGGGGCGGCGCTAACTACGCGCTGGCAGCGAGGCGTTACCTTGTGCGGGAAGCGTGAAATGGAAGCGGGCGCCAACGGGGACGTTCGGCGTCACCCACAAGCGCCCGCCGTGGCTCTGCACGATCGATCGACAGATGGGTAGCCCCATGCCCAAACCGTCGGGCTTGGTCGTGAAAAAGGCCTCGAATACGCCCTCGAGATTGCCGGCGGCGAGTCCCGGTCCGGAATCCTGCACGGTAATGCAAAGTTCGTTTTCGTCGGTCCTGCCGGTTCGGATCAGTAGCGTGCGCTCGCCGGCTTTCAGTTCGCTCATTGCCTCGATGGCGTTGATCATCAGATTGAGCATGACCTGCTGCAATTGCACCCGGTCGCCCTGAACGCGTGGCAACCCCTCGGCGAGTTGCACCGTGAGTTCGACCCCGGACTTGCTGGCTTCGCCGCGCACGAGCGCGATCAGTTCCCGAATCATGTCGTTGACATCGAGCCCGTCGGTGCGCAGCGGCTCTTTCTTGAAGTAGGCACGGGTCCTGTCGACAATGCCGTTGGCGCGGTCGCTGTCCGCGACGATGCGGGTGAGCGCGAGACGCGCTTCGTCGAAATTCGGCGGGCGCGCCGCGAGCCAACGCAAGGCCGCACTCGCGTACGCCGCGATGGCGGTGATCGGCTGCTTCACTTCATGCGCGATCGACGCCGATAGCTGCCCCATCGTCGCCACGCGGTTCGAATGCGCCAGCACCGTCTGGAGTTCGCGGTAGCGTCGTTCGCTGTCTTGCACGTCCTGTTGCGCGCGCTTCTGGTCGGTCAGGTCGAGTATGAACGCGACGCCCTGCCCCGCGCGGTCGCCAAACGCCGCTGCACCAACCATGACGGACACGCGGCTGCCGTCCTTGCGAAAATATTCCTTCTCGAACGGTTTGGCGCTACCCGTGGCCTGCAATTCCGCCTTCACCCGCTCGTCGCGCTCATGCCATTCGGGCGGAGTCAGGTCGGGCCAGCGAATCTGCCCGGATCGCAGATCTGCCGCGGTGTAACCCACAATGCGCAGAAATGCATCGTTGGCGTCGACGACATTCCCTTCGAAGTCCCAGATGTGAATGCCGATGATATTGGAGTCCACCAGGCGCCGGACCTTTGCTTCGCGTTCCTGAAGATCGGCATACAGGCGCGTATTCTCCAGAGATATGGCGGCCTGCGAGGCGAGCAAGTCGAGCAGTGCCGAGCGGCGTGCGGTGAACACATGGGAAGCCTCGGTGTTCTCCAGATACAGCAGCCCACTGAGTTTGCCCTGCCTGACCAGCGGCAGGCAGAATACGGACCGCGTGGCGCCGCTCGCCAGATACCCGTCTTCGGGAAAGAGACTGGACGTCCCGGCATCGTCGATGATGACGCGCTTGCCCGTGTGCATGACGTAACGCAGCAGCGCCGCGGGCGTGGCCGTGCCGGTGTCCGGCAAGCGCTTCACCTCGATCCCGTTACCGTCGATACGCGCTTCCGCCTCGATGCGGTAGCCGTCCGGCTGCTCGGGCACGATCAGCAGACCACGGTCCGCGCCTGCGGTTTCCAGCGCGATCGTCATCAGGCGCTCGACCAGGCGCTTCAGTTCGATCTCACTGGAGAGCGCGTGAGAGGCCTTGAGCAGCGTTGCTGCGTCGAACTGGCGCCAGTCGAAGCTGAGCGTCGACGTCAGCGTGCTCCCTTCCAGATCGGCCAGGCGCGGGAATTCGCTGTCGAGCTGCACGATCTTGCTTTGCGCGCCCCAGGCGCCGAAACACCGGCGCGCATTGCGCAAATGACCTTCGGCGCTCGTCGCGAGGCCCATGCGCAAATAGAAACGGCCGGCCAGTTCGCTGGCCATGCCTTCGTGATGCGCAAAGCCATTCTCGCGAGCGCAGCGAATCGCCTCCTCGTACAGGCGCATGGCGTCGAGTTCGCGCCCCTCCAGACGCGCGAGTTCCGCGCTGAGCAACGCATAGCGGTTCTGATAGTTCTCCGGACAATGTCCGGCCCACGTTTCAAACTTCTCGAGTGTCTCTGCGAGCAGGCGTTTGTCAATTTCCTGCTGCTCGGGAGAGGACTCGGGATAAAGCGCCGTCAAGGTGAGCATATGAAAAAAGTGAAAGGTCGGTTCGATCGCCAGCGCCATCACCGAACTCAGCACGGCCTGCGCCTGCTGCACTGCCGCCAGCGCGTCGACATAGCGGCCATCGAGAAACGCGAGCATGACCTTGATGATTCGATAGACGCCAATGGCGCAACCGAAATTCGACTTGACGATCGCCTCGAAACAGGCGGCTTCGTCGAACGTCTCGTCATTCAGATCGAACGGTTTGGCCGTCCTGCCCCGCAGACTGATGACGCATTGCCGTTCGACCCGAATCAGTTCGTAGACCGCGTCGTTGTGGCTCTGCCGCATGAGCGCCGCGTACTTTTCGGCAATCGCCTGCACGTCTTCGAGCGCGGCCCCGCTCTCGAGCGACTGCCAGACGGCATTGAACGCCACGTTGCCGGCAAAAACGAAATCGCCCACTTCCATGCACTCGGCTGTCGCCCGTTCCAGCACCGGGAGATTCGCGGCGATGTGGCGGCGCCAGAAATTGACGTGGGCGCCATACAGATGAAGCAGCTTTCCATTCAAGTGCCGATTGCCGAATCTCTCGTTCAGCTTCAGTGACATCTCCGACACCTGAACCGCCGTGGGAATATCGCCGATCAGCGAAACCAGCATGAGCGCGTAATTGCCGAACGCAAAACTCGAGTTATCGGTCATGCCGTGCTGCAAGGAGAGATTGACCGCCTCGAGCGTGACGAGCGGATAAAACGCGGGCCGCGCGGCAAACGCGCAGTTCATCGCCTGCAGGAGCAGATTGACGATCGCGTGGATCGCGGGGTCCGTCGCCACCGGCGCCTCGACGAGTTCGCCGATGGAACGGCCCGCCTGATTGACGCGAACGTCGTGCAGGGCGGCATGGAACGCCGCCTGAATCGCCTCATCGGTTTCAGGAAAGTGGATATCGAAGCCGCGCAGCGCAACGAGCGCGACCGCGAAGCTTTCGTCGTATCTTCCGGCAAGCTGATACAACTCGATGCGCAAGCTGTAGACCTTGGCGCGATCGAGACTGGAGCGCGCCGTGGCGAGCATCATGTCCGCCAGGGCATCTGCTTTTGCAAAGTCGCCCACCAGATATTCGCACTCCGAAAACGCGAGATAGAGTTCGAACGTGCTCTCGTAGCGCAGCGTCCACGCGGCGGGCGACAGCAAGGCCACGCCTTGCGCGAAATAGCCCAGTGCGGCCACATAGGCCGTCGAACGCATGGCCCGCCTGCCCGCGACGAGATTCACGGCAACCGCCTGCTCACGTTCCGTTTCGTCCACGATCAGCGCCGCGCCGCGATTGAGATGGTTCACGATGTCGAAAATCGCCTCTTCGAGCGCGTCCGGCGGCGTGCGCGACACCAGCGCCCGGCCGATCCGCAGGTGCGCGGCAGCCCGTTCGTTGGCCGGAATGAGCGCGTACGCGGCCTCCTGCACGCGATCGTGCGCGAATTCATAGACATTGGCCTCGCGAAAGACCAGGCCCGTTCGCACGGCTTCCCACAGGTCCGCGTGCATCTTCTCTTCGGAGCCGCCCTGAACCCAGGTCAGCGCGGCGACTTCCGCAACGTTGCCAAGGCACGCCAACTGGCCCAATGCGTCGCGCGCCGCGGGCGGCAGCCGGCTCAACTTCGCCGCCATTAAATCGGCGACGTTCTCGGTGTAGCCCTTCGCGCGAATGCGCGGCAGTTCCCAGCCCCACTTCGCGGCGCGCGGATCGAAAGCGAGCAGGTCTTCATCGGCGAGCGCGGTCAGAAACTGGATCGTGAAGAACGGATTGCCGCCGCTTTTCTCATGCGCCAGTTGCGCCAGCGGTGCGACGCTCGCGCGGTCACAGTGCAGCGCATCCGCCACGAGTTGCGTCACGTTGTCCCTCGTGAGCGGCGCAAGCTCGATTTGCTGCACTTTGCCTTCGGTGCGGGCAATCGACTCGAGCGTGCGCGCGAATGGGTGGGTAGCGTCGACCTCGTTGTCCCGATAGGCGCCCACCAGCAGAACGTCCCGCACGTCCGGATGCATGGCGAGATGCGCGAGCAGGTCGAGCGTCGCCGTATCGACCCATTGCAGATCGTCGATAAACAAGGCGAGCGGGTGCTCCGGCCGCGCAAATACGCCGAGAAAGCGTCGAAATACGATCTGGAAGCGATTTTGCGCGTCTTGCGGCGGCAGCGTCGGCGCAGCCGGCTGCTCGCCGATGATGAGCGCAAGCTCAGGGATCAGATTCACGATCAGTTGCCCGTTGGGCCCGAGTGCGTCCATCAGTGCGCGCCGCCACGGCTCGACCTCAGCCTCCCGCATGCTCAGCAGGTTGCGCACGAGGGTCTGGAAGGCCTGCGCGAAAGGCACGTACGGAATGCCGCGCC
Organism: Paraburkholderia nodosa DSM 21604; assembly: GCF_000519185.1. Lineage (GTDB taxonomy): Bacteria > Pseudomonadota > Gammaproteobacteria > Burkholderiales > Burkholderiaceae > Paraburkholderia > Paraburkholderia nodosa. The sequence goes on from NZ_JAFA01000002.1 coordinate 131,574, forward strand.
GGTACTGGTCGAACTTGCCGGAAGCGAAGAGACCGCGCGGCGGGACCAGCACCCTGTGCAACTCGTTCACGACCGACGACTTGCCGATGCCCGGATAGCCCGAGATCAGCACCAGTTCGACCGACCCGTTGCCGACCACGCGATCGAACGCGCTGGTCAGTGCTTCGATTTGCGCCTCGCGTCCGTACAGCTTCTCGGGAATCAGCAACTGGTCGGACGCGTCGTGCTCCCCCAGCGGGAATGGGTCGATGCGATGGTGCGCTTGCCATGCCGCGAGGCACGAGCGCAGATCGGCCTCGAGTCCCGCCGCAGTCTGATAGCGGTCCTCGGCGGCCTTCGCGAGCAGCTTCAGCACGATGCCCTCGAGCGCCTGCGGAATCGCGTCGCGGCGCGCCCGGGGTGGCGTGGGCTTGCGCGCGATATGGCAATGAATCCACTCCATTGCGTCCGAAGCCTTGAACGGCAGCGACCCGGTGAGCATCTCATACAGCGTGACGCCGAACGAATAGAGATCGCTGCGCGTGTCGATCGAACGGTTCATGCGGCCGGTCTGCTCGGGCGCCATATACGCAAAGCTGCCGGCCACGATCTCGGGCGGCGCGGGCGGCTGATGTTCGTGCGGCAGTTGCGAAGCGATACCGAAGCCGGTGAGCCGCACGTTGCCGCTGCGGTCGACGAGCACATTCGCTGGCTTGATGTCTTTGTGAACGAGGCCGCATCGATGCACGTGGCCAACCACCTTCGCCAGATTGACCGCAATGCGCAACAGGCGCGCGAGTTCGAACGGCCCCGCAAGCGTGCGATCGAGGGGTTCGCCGCCGTCGTCGTCGAGCACGAGCATGGGCGGCTCTCTGTGCCGGTAGAGCGCAAGCGGCCGCGCCGCCCAGCTGGAATCGAGCAGGGCGGCGAGTCCGTATTCGCGCTCGAGGCGCTTCACGCCCACCGGGTCCGCCCGCGTGGCGACCAGCGCGAGCACCGAGACGGGATGGCTGCGTTTGCGGGCGCGATACAGTGAAAAGTCGCCGTCGTCGCGCAGCGGCTCCAGCTCATATCCAGCGAGATCCATGACGGAAGCTCCTGTCATGATGCGATCTTCATCCGGAAATGATTTTGCACGCGCGCCTGTCTTTACGCCATGGCGAGCGGCGCACCGTCATCGATTGTCCTGAACAATGAAGGTGGGCATGACAGGTGGGCATTCGGGCTAAAGATTACCCGCCATACGTCGACTCCCATCCGCCTCCCAGCGCTTTACAAAGCGTAATGAGATTCGTGGCCGCCGTGGCTCGGCTTTGCTCGAGATTGCTTTGCGCTTCGAGCAGCTGCTTCTGCACGTTCAACACGTCGAGATAATCGAGCGCCCCCGCCTTGTACCGCTCCTTCGCGACCGAGAGCGCGCGCTCGTTCATGATCACGGCCTGGGCCAGCCGGTCGCGGCGGCGCTGTTCGGCGTCATAGGTGACGAGCGCATCGTCCACCTCCTGCCACGCGCGCAGCACCGTCTCCTTGTAGGCAATCGCCGCCTCCTGCTGCTGCGCCTCACGCAGCTGGAGCGTGCCTTTCAGGCGGCCGCCTTCGAAGATGGGAAACGTAATGGAAGGGCCAACGACAAACTGCCCGGACGCCCAACTGGCCAGACTCGAAAGCTGAAGACTCTGAAAGCCCGCGCTTCCATTGAGCATGATGCGCGGATAAAAATCGGCCTTCGCCACGCCGATCGACGCCGTCGCCGCGTGCAGGTCCGCTTCTGCCTTGCGGATATCGGGCCGGCGCTGCACGAGTTCGGAAGGAAAGCCGATCGGCACCTGCGCGGGCAGCACGGGCACCTCCTGCGTTGCAGCGAGCGTTTGGCGCAGCGCGCCTGGCTCCTCGCCGAGCAGCAGGCCGATTGCATTGATCGTCGTTTCGGAGTGCGATTCGAGCGTGGGAATCAGGCTTTCGATATTCTCCACCTGCGCCGAAGCGTTCGAGACATCGAGGTCCGTGGTCACGCCTTCATGCGCGCGCACCTGCGTGAGCTTCAGCGCGTCGTTGGCGATGTCCAGGTTTTGATGCGCGATCTGCAGGAGTTCCTGCGTGTCGCGCAACTCGATATAGTCTCGCGCAAGCTCCGCGCGCGCGCTCAGCAAGACCGCGTTGCGGTCCTCATACGAGGCTTGGGACAGCGCCGTCGCCGCTTCCACGCTGCGTCGCACGCGACCCCAGATATCGACCTCCCATGAAGCATCGAAGCCGGCCTGATACAGGTTATAGGCGGGCGACCCCTTGGAGCCCGGCATGGCCGCCACGCCGAGAGGCGCGCTGCCGGAGGCCGACTGCGGCTGACTTTGCGTCGGCGTCACGCCGAGCAGCGAGAGGATGCCGTTCTCGCTGCCGCGTTCGCGGTTATACGATGCGGCGCCGTCGAGCGTCGGATACTCGGCTGCGCCCGCCACGCGGCGCTCGGCGCGGCTCTGCAGCAGGCGCGCGGAGGCCGCCGCCACGTCCAGGTTTGCGTCGGCGAGTTGCTTTTCCAGGCCGTTCAATACCGGATCGTTGAACAGCGTCCACCATTCCGGACCAAACTGGCCTTCCACGGCTTTGCTCGGCGCCTGCGCCGTCTGCGTGCGGTTGAAGACCTCCGGCGTCGGCGACTTTGGCGGTTCGAAGTTGGGACCCACCGTGCAACCGGCTATTGTCAGGAACGCCGGGCATGCGAGAACCGCGAGAAAGATCGCGCGGATAGCATAGTTGCTCGTGTTCATTTGCTTTCCGCTCCCTCGGCCGACGCTTGTTCGCCCCGGCCAACGGCCACTTCGGCTTCCACCGAGAGCCCAACGCTCAATGCCGCTGCAGCAGGCTGCCCGCGATCGATCGTGATCTTGACGGGCACGCGCTGCACCACCTTCGTAAAGTTCCCGGTTGCGTTGTCGGGTGCGATCGGCGCGAAGCTCACGCCGGTCGCCGGCGCGAGGCTGTCGATGCGGCCACGGATCACCACGCCGGGAAGGCTGTCGACCGTCACGCGCACACTTTCGCCGGGCCGCATATGCGTGATCTGGCTCTCCTGAAAATTGGCGACGACATACGCATCCGAAAGCGGAACGATGGCCAGCACAGGGGCGCCGGGCGTCACGAATGCGCCGACCCGCGCCGAGCGGCGTCCCACCTTGCCGTCGACCGGCGCGCGGATTTCCGTATAGGAGAGGTTGAGCTTCGCCTGTTCGCGCACCGCTTCGGCGTGTTGAAGTGCACCGGCGGCCTTGTCGCGCTCGGTGCGCAGGACGTCCAGGTTTTGCTGGGTGGCCGTGAGCACCGCCTGATCGTGCGACTGCTGCGCGAGTTGCTCGGCGAGCGTGCTCGAAGCCTGTTGCTGCTCCTGCGCGGTCCCCGCACCCGCCGTGGAAAGATTCTGGTAGCGCGCCGCGTTGGCCCGCGCGAAGCCGATCGACGCATCGTCGGCGCGCAGCGTGGCGCGCGCCTGATCGACGAGCGAGGGCTGGCGCGCAATCTCCGCTTCGAAGTTCGCCACCGACGCCTTCGCGCCCACCACCTCCGCCTCGGCGCTCATCAACGCGGCGCGATAGTCGCGGTCGTCGATGCGCACCAGCAGCTGACCGGCCTTCACGTCCTCGTTGTCATTCACCAGCACGTCCGTGATCTGCCCCGCGACTCGCGGCGCGACGAGCGTGAAATCCGCGGTGACGTAGGCGTCGTTCGTGGATTCCGAACTGGAGTGAGACAGGAGCTTCGTGCCGCCCCACGCAGCAACGCCGACAACGGCGACGACTGCCGCAATGCGAAGCCATTTCAGCCTGGACGGTGTGGGGGTGGGTTTAGTCGATGACATGGAAAACGGACCTCATTTCGAAGCGGGCGGCGTAGTGCTCCACGGCGGATAGATCCGCACCGGCAGCACCGGAACAAGAAGAAGCAGAACGAGCGCAACGCACGCCATCACCCGATAGAGATCGGCGGAAGTCAGCACGACGGCCTGCTCGTGAATACGGTGCGCGAGTTGCCCCAGCGCGTAGGGGGTATCGAGGCCGGGGCCTGCCACCAGCGCACGGTTGCCCAGCTGGTCGACGAGCATGCTCGAATGGAAATGTTCGCGCGCGGTGCCCACCCCCTCGATCAGACCGGTCGCGATGGCGGCGGCGAACGTCTTGACCGTATTGAACATGGCCGAAGCAAACGGGCCTTCCGTGGGCGGCAGCCCCGTCGTGACGCCCATGAGGATCGACATGATCACCATGGGCTGCGCGATGATCTGCAGCGCCTGCAGCACATAGAAGTTGTCGCGAATCCACTCGGACGTCATGAAACTACCGAGTGCGCACGTCGTGAACATCAGCGACAGGCCGATCGCGATCACCCAGCGATGATCGGCGCGCCGCGTGTTCAATAGCGCCGCCGTCAAAGGGAGCGTAATCAGCAGCGGAACGGCAAGCAACAGCGAGAGCGGCGCCGTCTGCAGCGGCCGGTAGGCGTGAACTTTGGCGAGAAACTGCCCGGGTATCGCCGCGACGCCCACCAGCAGGATCACAGTGCCGAGCAAGGTCGAGAGTCCATGCGTGAAATTTCTGCGCTCGAGTAACTGCAGCTTGAAGAAGGGCACGGGCTGAAACCACTCGTTGACGAGGAAGACCACGAGCAGCAGCGCGCCGCCGCCAAGCATCACGCGGATAAAGTCCGATTCGAACCAGTCGAGCCGGTCGCCTTGCAAGAACCCGGTCACGAGCATGGCAAACGCGGGGAAACCCGTCATCAACCCGATCCAGTTGAACGTACGAAAGCGCTCGAGCTTGACCGGATCGTCGGGCAGCCCCTGCTGAATCGCGATACAGCACAGCACGCCGAGCGGAATGATTTGCCAGAACGCCATGCGCCAGCTCACGAACTCCGTCCACAACGCGGCGAGCGGTGTGCCGAGCGCCGGTCCGAAGGTCGCCGTGAGCGCGTAGCCGGCGAGCCCATACAGCTTGAATTCTGGCGGCAGATAACGCAGCGCCACGATGATCAGCATGGGGGGCAGACAGCCGCCCGCGATTCCCTGGAAGATACGCAAGAGGTAGAGCGTCGCCAGATTCGGCGCAAACGGGCACAGCAATCCGAACAACATCGTGGCGAGCACAGCGCCGATCGTGAAGCGCTTGAGCGTAAAGGTGATGCCGAACCAGGGTGCGAATACCATCGTCGCGACGTTGGCGGCTTCGAAGAGCGACGTGAGCCACGTCCCGTCGTCATGCCCGATCAGGAACGCGCCCTGGATATCGGCCATCGCCGCCGCGGTAACCTGTTCGTTGAGGATGGCCAGCAACGAAGCGAACAACATGCCGAGCAGGCCCACGACAATGCGTCCCGTGAACGCCACTTGCGCGGGGCCAGGCTGCGCCGGCGCCGCGGCTTCGCGTACCGGTCGTGGCTCCAGCGCCTGCGGGGCCGTCGCCGCTTCCGTTCCAGTCGTCAAAGGGTTCGCAGTTGTCATGGGGATCGGCAACTTCTCGGGTTTCGTTAGCTGTACTGTTTGATGTGGCTATTTCACTGTGAGGCCATTCAGTGCCCTGCGTCCTCAAGCGATGCGATGACCACACCATCGGCTTCGCCGCGCATTGTTGCTGTTCACTGACGGCTTTATTGTCAGAGATGAACCCAATTTCTTAAAGTCTTGCCTGGTCTGATTTTGGGCCATCTAGTACGAGAATTTTGCCAGGCCGTCCGGTCGTGATTCGCCCAACGCGTGTGCGCTGCGCCAACGCAAACCTGACTGATTGCGCATGGGTCATTTCTGCGCTGTTTTGAGCCAATCCAGCTTGCGAGGCGATACCAGACGGCACACGATGCCTAGAATCGCGGCGTAGGCATTCAGGCCGCGGGTTAATCGTGATAGACACGATCAACGAAGGTTTGAAAACGAACCAGCAACGGTAGGCGCCGAACGGCTTTTACTTTTGTTTTCCGTTTGCAAGAGACTTGGATTGGGAAGTCAAGATGGACAGATTACGCGAGATGGAGGTTTTTGTAGCCATCGTCGAACGCGGCAGCTTCAGCGCCGCATCCGAAAAATTCGGCTTGTCGCGAGCGGCGGTTTCGCGGGCGGTCAACTCGCTCGAAACGCGCCTGGGCGCCCAGTTGCTCGCGCGCACGACACGCTCGGTCCGGCCCACGGACGCGGGCGTCGCTTACCTCGAGGCCTGCCGCAAGCTGCTCGACGGCATCACCGACGCGGAGTCGCATATCGCCGTGGATCCCGCCAACCCGGTGGGCACGCTCACGATTACGGCGCCGGTCCAACTCGGCCAGCGCTTCATCGCCCCGCTCGTCAACGCCTACACGCTGCGCTATCCCGACGTCAGCGTGAACGCCGTTTACCTCGATCGTCCCACGCGCCTGCTCGAAGAAGGCGTGGATATCGCCATACGCATTGGCCATCTCGAAGATTCGTCGACTTTCGCGGTGCGCCTGGGATCCGTGCGGCGACAAACCTTTGCGTCACCCACTTATCTCGCCGGGCATGGAGAGCCCATGCATCCGCGAGACCTGGTCGGCCACCACTGCGTTTCCTTTACCGGCGTTTCCCAACCGTTCGAGTGGATGTTTTACGAAAATAACGCGAAGATTCCTGTACGGCTGCAGCCGCGCCTGATCGTCAATCTGGCGCCCGCCGCCATTTCGGCTGCGGAAGACGGCGTGGGTATCACGCAGTTGCTGTCTTACCAGGCCGCAACCGAAGTGTCCTCCGGAAATCTGGTGCCCATTTTGCGCGCATACGAGCCCGAATCGGCGCCGGTCAACCTGCTTCATGTCGAACGGCGCGGAACGAGCGGAAAGATTCGGTCCTTCGTCGAGTTCGTGACCGAAACGCTGCGAAACAATGCGTATCTTCAATGCGCGAGCGGCTTGACGACCGAAGGCGAATGTACGCCCGGTCCAGGCAAGCGCGAACTCGCAAGGCATGCCGCTGCGCCTGCACAATATCTGCAGCCGCTGATTCATTCACTCGACAACTGAGGAAATCTGAGCCGCTATGCGAAGTTCGCGGTAGGCGCTCACGAGCGCGTCGAGGCTGAATGCGCGATTCAGGCCGCTCGGGTTCGGCAGGACCCATGCACACGCGCCGCCGAACTGGCTGGACTGCAAACCCCACTGGATATCCCGCTTGCCGGACATTTCGGCAAGCGCCATCTTGCCAAGAAAGGCGATAAACCGTGGCGCGTAGTGTTGAACCTTCCGTTCGAATTGCGCCGCAGCAGCCTGAATCTCCGCTCTCGACAATTCGTCCGCGCGTGCCGTCGCGCGCGAGACCGCCGTAGTCAGACCAAAGCCATGCTGCAGCAACTCACGGTCGTTCTCGGGGCGAAATTCTTCCGGCGTAAAGCCGGCGCGATGGAGCACTCGCCAGAACCGGTTCCCTCTGCCATCGAAGTGGTGCCCCGTGGCCGCCGCACGCATGCCCGGATTGATCCCGCAAAACAATATCGACAGACCGGGCTCGATGATATCGGGAAGACATGGCGCGGAATTGGCGTTCGCCAGTTCCACCAGGGAATCGCCGCTACGCACTCGCCTCCCCGCGGAATCGCAGGCGATATTGTTTTGGCGTGACGTTCAGGCGCCGCGAGAACGTCGTGCGCATATGCGTGGCGCTATGAAAGCCGCATTTGAATGCGACCGTCTTGAGCGGTGCATCCGTGTCCTCCAGCAGCTTTCTCGCCGTGTCGACGCGAACCTGCTCGACGAATACGGAGGGCGTGACCTTTGCGTTTTTGGCGAATATGCGCGACAAGGTGCGGCGGCTCACGGCAGCCGCGCTCGCCAGCGCCTCGATCGAAAGCGTATCGGTGATATGTTCGCTCACGTAGCGATACACCTTGCTCAGTATGGGGTCCTCGTCCTTACCGGCGCCGATATACGGGCTGTACTGAGACTGCCCGCCTTCGCGCTGGATATACACCACCAGCCGCTTCGCGACCCGCACCGCCAGTTCGTGTCCCCAGTCTTCCGTCACCAGCGCGAGGCACAGATCGATGCCCGCGGTCACGCCCGCCGACGTGAACAGCCGCCCGTCGCGAACGAAAATCCGGTCCGGCTGCACATTGGCGTGCGGGAATTCATTGGAGAGACGGCCGGCATCCGACCAGTGAGTCGTCACGTCCTTGCCATCGAGCAGCCCCGCATGAGCGAGCACGAATGCGCCGTTGCATACCGAACCAAAGCGGCTTGCACTGCGCGCCTGATTTTGCAGCCAGGCCAGAAACGCATTCGACGGATGCAGGTCGGGCAACTGCGGCCCACCGGCTACGAGGAGCAAGTCCCATTGCACGTCGCTGTCGGCATAGCCAAGCGAGACCGCCAGTTGCATGCCGTTCGAGCAGGTCACGGCGCCCGCCTCGCGCCCGACGAGTGTCACCTCGTAGCGCTGATGCTCGGAGAGGAACGTGTTCGCCTCGGCGAACACATCGAGTGGGCCTGCAACATCTAGCGCCTGCACACCATCGAATACAACAATGGCGACTTTCATGCCGTGACCTTCAGTGGAGGTGTCCCAACCAGGACCGTGGCGCAGCTTAACGCATCGTCGTTAGCTGGTGCAGTCTGTCCCCGGAAAAAGTATTTTGCGTCGGTGTAACAAATCGGCAGCGTGGCCCAAAACGTCCACTAGTTGGCAGGCGGCGGCACCACGCGCGCATTTCGCCCGCTGCCCCGCATCACTAGACTGTGTTCACGACTGCGGCAGGGCAAACAACCCGGGCGGACCCGAAGGCGTTATCGCCATCACTCCACGTGTTGCGCCCGACATTGGACCGCACACCGACCAAAGGCAGAATCATCATGTTGAAAGAACGTCAGAGCTCTTTCCTCTTCGGGGGCAACGCCCCTTACGTCGAAGAGCAATATGAAACTTACCTGGCTGACCCGGATGCGGTCACCAGTGAATGGCGGGCGTGGTTCGATGCACTGCGCGAAACGCCCGCTATCGACGGCAGCGATCGCGACGACGAGCCGCACGCCCCCGTCATTTCCAGCTTTGTCGAGCTTGCCAAGCGGCCGCCGCGCATGATCGTCCAGGCCGATACCGCGCTTGCCAACGACTCCGGCCTTGGCCTCGCGCGCAAGCAGGTCGCGGTACAGTCGCTGATCGCCGCGTTCCGCATGATCGGCACGCGCACGGCCGATCTCGATCCGCTGATGTGGACGCCGCCACGCGCCTACGCCGAGTTGACGCCAGCCTATTACGGCCTGACGGCCGCGGACATGGCGACCACATTCAGCACCGCCGACACATTCCTGTTCGACGACGACGCCACGCTGCAAGCGCTCGTCGCGGCGCTGGAGCAAACCTACACGGGCACGCTCGGCGCCGAATTCATGCATCTTACCGACGCCGGGCAGCGGCGCTGGTGGCAGATGCAGCTCGAATCCACGCGAGCCAGACCGTCGCTGCAGGCCGCGGAACAACGCCGGCTGCTGGAACGCCTGAGCGCGGCGGAAGGCCTCGAGAAATACCTTAACGCACGCTACGTCGGGCAGACGCGCTTCTCGCTCGAAGGCGCGGAGTCGCTGATTCCGATGCTCGACGAAGTCGTCCGCTACGGGGCTTCGAAAAAATTGCGCGCGGTGGTGATGGGCATGGCGCACCGCGGACGCCTGAACGTTCTGGCGAATATCGTCGGTAAGCCGTTGCGTGCGCTGTTCGACGAGTTCGATGGCAAGGATCCCGAACGACTTACTGCAGGCGACGTGAAGTATCACAAGGGCTTTACGAGTTCGGTCGATACGCCCGAGGGACCGGTCGAAGTGATGCTCGCGTTCAACCCGTCGCATCTGGAAATCGTCAATCCGGTCGTGCAAGGCATGGCGCGCGCCAAGGGCGAGGTCCTGGGCAGCGCCGACGGGGTCGAGGTTCTGCCGGTCGAGATCCACGGCGACGCGGCGATGTCCGGCCAGGGTGTCGTGATGGAAACCTTGAGCCTCTCCTATACGCGCGGCCACGGCACGGGCGGCACCCTTCATATCGTCGTCAACAATCAGATCGGCTTCACGACGTCCGATCCGCGCGACACGCGTTCGTCGTTCTACACCACCGACGTCGCGAAGATGATCGAGGCGCCGATCCTGCATGTGAATGGCGACGACCCCGAAGCCGTCGCGATGGCGGTGCGCCTTGCCCTCGACTATCGCACCGCGTTCAAACGGAGCGTGGTCATCGATCTCGTGTGCTTCCGCAAATTCGGGCACCAGGAACAAGACACACCGGGCATCACGCAGCCGCTGATGTATCGCGCGATCGCCAGTCATCCCGGCGTGAGAACCCGCTACGCGCAGAAGCTGATCCAGCAAGGCGTGTTGACGGCCGAAGAAGCAGAGGGCTACGTCAGCGCGCGGCGTGAACTGCTCAAGCGTGCGAATGAAACCGACGGCTCCGACGCGGCCTCTTCACGCGAGGAAGCGGCGAGCCCGGCTTCTCACCCCACCCCTTCGACGGAAACGCTGCGCCGTCTCGCGCATCAGATTTCGACCGTTCCTGAAGGCCTTGCGCTCCATCCGCTCGTCAAGAGAATGATGACCGGGCGCCAGGAAATGGCCTCGGGAACACGGCCGCTCGACTGGGGCATGGGCGAGCATCTGGCATTCGCTTCGCTGCTCGGCGCGGGGGTCAGCGTTCGACTGAGCGGGCAGGATAGCGCGCGCGGGACGTTCAATCATCGTCACGCCGTGTTGCACGATCAAACGCGCATGAACCGGCCGGATGGCGTTTATATTCCGCTCGATCATGTCGGTGTTGCGAGTGGCAACGCGCAGGGCCGCTTTAGCGTGACGAACTCCATCCTCTCCGAAGTGGCGGTGCTCGCGTTCGAGTACGGCTATACGACGGTGAACCGCGATGCGCTGGTGATCTGGGAGGCGCAATTCGGTGACTTCGCAAACGGCGCGCAGGTGGTGATCGACCAGTTCATCGCAGCGGCCGCCGCCAAGTGGGGGCAACGCAGCGGCCTGACGCTCTTCCTTCCTCACGGGCAGGAAGGCGCGGGACCCGAGCACGCATCGGCGAGGCTCGAACGCTATCTGCAGCTGAGCGCGCAGGACAACATGCGCGTCGCCCAGCCGACCACGCCCGCGCAGCTGTTCCATCTGCTGCGCAGGCAGGCGCTCGCCTCCGATCGCCGCCCGCTTGTCGTCATGACGCCCAAGTCGCTGTTGCGGCATCCGGAAGCGGTCAGCACGTTCGAGGAGTTGAGCGAGGGCGCATTCCGCGAAGTTCTGCCGGATACGCAGGTCGAGGCGTCGCGGGCATCCAGCGTCGAGCGCGTGATCGTGGCCACGGGCAAGGTGTACTTCGAATTGCTCGAGCATCGCCGCGCGAACGCGGCCGACACGCCGATCATCCGCGTCGAACAGCTTTATCCGTTTCCCGCAAAACAGTTGGCCGCCGAACTCGCGCGCTATCCCAACCTGAAGACCGTCGTCTGGTGTCAGGAGGAGTCGCGCAACCAGGGTGCATGGAGTTTCGTCGACCCGCAGTTGCGCGACCTCCTGCCAACGGGTGCGAAGCTGCTCTACGCCGGTCCTGACGCCGGCGCATCGACCGCGCCGGGCTACCATTCGGCGCACGTCGCGCGGCAATCCGCGCTGGTCGAGCAGGCGTTCATGGGGTAACCGCGCATGCGTGTCGCGATGATGCTCTATGCGGGTTTTCAACTGCTTGAGGTGAGCGGCCCGATGGATGTGTTTCATGCAGCGAATCGCCTGTATGGCGGCGCGTTTTATGAACCGCACCTCGTCGGGACCTCGCCTGGGCCCGTGCTGTGCTCCAACGGCACGGCGGTGGGCACCACGGAATGCCTGGTCGAAACGAGCACGCCGTTCGACGTCGTGGTGGTGCCCGGATCTCCCGTGGTCAGTTCGGCGCGAGAGCATCGCGAACTCGTCACGTGGCTCGGCGACGCCAGGGCCGCCACGCGCAGGCTGGCCTGCATTTCCAATGGCGCGTTCCTGCTGGCGCGCGCCGGCGTTGCCGACCGCCGCTGGCTGACCACGCATTGGCGCGACGCTCACCGCCTCGCGGCCGAATATCCACGGGTGCACGTCATGTCCAATCCCGGCTGCCTGAAGGATGGCAACCTCTATTCGTCGGGCGGCGCAAGCGCCGGCATTCACCTGGCGCTGTCGATCGTGCGGGAAGACCTTGGGCAAGGTGCCGCGGGAACCATCGCCAGAACGCTGTTGATGCAGCCGCGTTGAAGCACGGCTTGCACGCGCAAGGAACGCCATGATAGACGCGAACCGGATTCACAAGGCACTCGCCAATCCCCTGCGGCGCGACATCCTCGCGTGGCTGAAGGTGCCCGCCGATGCCTTTCCAGAGGGCCATGTCGATCTGGGTCGCGGCGTCCCCGCACACGCCATCCAGGCACGCAGCGGGCTCTCGCAGTCCACCGTATCGGCGCATCTTGCCGTCCTGGTCGAAGCGCGACTGCTCGTCTCGACGCGAGTCGGACAATGGATGTTTCTCTCACGTAACGAAGAAGTGATACGGACATTTGCCGAACAGATTTCCCTGCATTTATAGGAGAATCTGGCGTGGCGCGAGTTTGCGTCGTAGCTGCGTGCGAGACAGATCTATCCGTGGAAGACGCGTAATGGACAAGCTGGACATGATGCGGATTTTCGTCCGCATAGCGGAAGAAGGAAGCTTTACGGGTGCGGCCTCGCGCCTGGATATTCAAACCGCCAATGCGTCGCGGGCGGTCTCGCAACTCGAGTCGCAATTGCGCACGCGCCTGCTGCATCGGAGTACGCGGCGGCTCTCGCTAACCGAGGCGGGCCAGCGCTATCTGGAGCGATGCGAGCGGATCCTCGCGTGTGTCGACGAGGCCGAGGCAGAGGCGGCCAATGCGCAGGTCAATCCCTCCGGGCGGCTGCGCATTCATGCGTCGCCGAGCTTCGGCCAGGCCTATGTGGTCCCGGCGCTCGTGCGCTATCGCGAGCGGTATCCCGCGGTATCGATCGAATTGACGTTGTCGCAGCACACGCCCGATATCATCGAGGCCGGCTACGACGTGATGTTTCAATTGAGTACGACAGGGTTGCCGGACTCGCGGCTCGTGTCGCACCGGCTCGGCGATGTCCATAACGTGCTGTGTGCGGCACCCGCCTATCTGGATACCCACGGCGTGCCGCGCACGGTGCAGGACCTGGAGGCTCACACGTGCCTGCAGTTCGTCACGACGTTCTTTCCGCGCGATCGCTGGCATCTGCACGGCCCCAACGGCCGGGAGACGGTGGCGTTCCCGAAGGCGCCCGTCGAGATCAATCTTCCCGATGCGCTCAGCGTCGCCCTTCGCGAAGGCGTGGGCATCGGCGCGCTGCCGATGTCGACGGCGCTGGCCATGCTCGATAGCGGCGCGCTGGTGCGTGTATTGCCGCAATATCGTCTGCAGAGGCTCTCCGCCTACGCGGTGCATGCCTCGCGCAAGTACCTCGACGCCAAGATCAAGACGTTCATGGATGACCTGCGCGAGGCGGTGCCCAAAGCGCTTGCTGCGGATGCGCAAGCGCTTTGCCGGGCCGCCGCCAGACTCGCTTAGCCCGCGGTTCCCTTATGATCGCGCGCCGCCACACGTTGCGGCGTGGGTTGTGACGCAGTCGCAGGGGCCGCCACTTCGTTCTGCTTGATGATCTTTTCGATCTCGCCGTCGGCTTGCGCGTCGTACTGTGCGAAGACATCGGTGCGATAGCGCGTATTTTGCGCCGCGCCGAGCTGCGACCCCGAGTCGTCGCGCGTATCGGCATCCACCGTCATCGAGAGGCCGATGCGCAACGGACGCGCCGCGAGTTCGCGTGGATCGAGCGCGATGCGCACCGGCAGGCGCTGCACGATCTTGATCCAGTTGCCCGTGGCGTTCTGCGCCGGCAGTGTCGCGAAGGCGCTGCCCGTGCCCGCCGAAAAGCCTTCGATGCGGCCGTGATACTTCACGCTCGAGCCGTAGACATCGGCAGTGAGCGTCACCGGCTGACCAATGCGCATGTGCTTCAGCTGCACTTCCTTGAAGTTCGCGTCCACCCACACGCCGTTGAGCGGCACGATCGCCATGAGCGGCGTGCCGGGCGCCACGCGCTCGCCCACCTGCACCTGGCGCTGCGCCACATAACCCGTCACCGGCGCGGGCAAGGTATCGCGCGCATACGCGAGCCATGCCGCGCGCACTTTCGAGGCGGCCGCCTGCACGTCCGGATGCTGTTCGACCGACGTGCGATCGGTCAGCGCGTGATTCGCCGCCCCCTGCTGGCGTGCGGCGTCGAGCGCGGCCTGTGCGGCCTGCACGGCGTCGCGCGCGTGGGCAATGTCTTCGGCGGAAACGGCGCCCGAGTCCGCCACCGCGGCTCGGCGGCGCAGATCGTCGTTGGCGCGCGCCAGGTCCGATTCGCGTTGCGCCACGTTCGCCGCATAGAAGTCGTTGTTGACATAGAGGCCGCTCACGCGGCGCACGGTTTGGCCGAGCGACGCTTCGGCGTCGGCCAGCGCGATTCTTGCGTCGGCCGGATCGAGCGTCACGACCGGGTCGCCCGCCTTCACGATCTGCGTGTCGTCGGTGTTGACGGCGACCACCGTACCCGTGACCTGCGGCGTGAGCTGCACGAGATTGCCGCTCACGTAGGCGTCGTCGGTCGATTCATGAAAGCGGCCTTCCGTGAAGTAGTACGCGCCATAGGCCGCGCCCGCGATCAAGGTGACGGCGCCGAGCAGCGCGATCAGGCGCTTGCGGCGGCCCGGGGGCGTGGCTTGCTGGTCATTGTTGGCCGGGGCCGCTTGCGCGCCGTTTTTTTTCTCGTCGCGTTGATCCACCGGCTCGCGGTCGGTCGTGATCGTTTCGCTCATTTCAGTTCTCCTGACGGGTTTGCAAACATGCCGTTCAACGCGCGGCGGCAATGACGGAATTGGCTTGAGGGTTGGGTTGGGCGGCAGCGTCCGCGTGGTGGCCGGTATCGGCCGAGGTGTCGACATAGCCGCCACCCAGGTCCGAAGCCAGCGCGATCTGCTCGTCGCGGCGATCCATCTTCAGGTTGGCGATGGCTTCGTCGGCGTTCAGTGCCGTGACGTCGGCGTTGAGCACCGTGAGCTGATTGGTCAGGCCGCCCTTGTATTGCGTGATCGCGAGCTGGTCGGCGTCGCGTGCCGCCTGCTGCGCGGTTTGCGCATCGACGAGCTGCGCATCGCTCGAATGGATCTGCGCGAGCTGCGTGGCCACGCCGCTGAGCGCGCCAATGAGCGTCTGGTCGTAAGCGGCCACCGCGTAGTCGAACTCGGCGTAGCGGCCCTTCAACTGCGCACGCAGCTCGCCGCCGTCGAAGATCGGCAGGTGGACCGCGGGGCCCACCGAGGCCGTGCGGCTCGCGGCGGTCAGGAAGCGGCCGAAGCCGAACGCGTCGAGACCGAGCGCGGCGCTCAGGTTGATGTCCGGATAGAACTCGGCCTTTGCTTCCTTCACTTCGTGCGTAATCGCGTCCACGCGCCAGCGCGCCGCAACGATATCCGGGCGCCGGCTCACGAGGTCGGCGGGCAGGTTGTCCGGCAAACGCACCTCGTCGCCCACGCCCAGCGTCGGCCGCGTGATCGCGAGCCCGCGGTCGGGGCCCTTGCCCATCAGCGCGGCCAGCTGGTAGCGCGTCGTGAGAATGCTGCCGTCGAGCGCGCTCACCCGCGAGCGGCTGGTCGCCAGGTTCGCCTGCGCGGTCTTGCGCTCCACCTGCGTGTCGAGGCCCGTGGCAATACGGCCCGCGGTGATGCGGTCGATCTGCTCGCGGCGCGTGACTTCTTCCTGCGCGATGTCGCGCAATGCATAGAGCCGCGCCAGTTGGTTGTAGGTGCGTGCGATCGAAGTATCCAGCGTGAGCTTGACCACTTCCTCGTCGGCCTCGCTCGCGGCCGTCTCCGAAACGGCTGCCCGCAGCGCCTCGCGATTCTTGCCCCACAGGTCGAGATCGTAGGAAGCGGTGAGCAAGCCCTTGTTTTCGGTCTGCCACGAGCCGGCGTACGGCGGCGGAATCAGCGCCGTGCTGCTGTACTGCTGGCGCGTGAGCGTATAGCTGGCGTCCACGCGCGGCAGCGTGCCCGCCTTCGCGGTTTCGCTATAGGCCTGCGCCTGGGCCACGCGCGCCTTGGCCTGCTCGACACTCGGGCTGCCCTGCAGCGCTTCGGCAATCAGCGCCTTCAGCTGCGCGTCGCCGAACTGGTCGACCCAATCGGCGGACGGCCAGTGCCCCTGTTCTTGCGGCAGGCTCTGCGCCGTCTCGTACTGTTGCGGCTGGGCCATCTGCTTGTCGCTGTGGATGCCCGCGTAGTTGGCGCAAGCCGCCAGCGTGGCCATTGCAATCGCCGACACGCCCAGCTTCAGCGTACGGGTACCGATGCTTGCTTTATAAGTCTGAGATTTCATTTTCTGACATATCAGATTAATGGTCGAAAAAAAGCGCGGCACCACGGCCGCACCGTTCAGTCGTCTGTGAACTTGCGAAGCAGGCGGTTCAGTTCGGCAAACTCCGCCTTGGTGAACTTGCGCAGGCGTGCGTTCAACACGTGCGGCGCGACTTCCGGAATCTGGTCCGCCGTTTCCAGTCCCTTTGCCGTGAGGTTCAGATTGACCACACGACGGTCGTCTGCGTCGCGCGAACGCTCGAGCAGACCCTTGGTTTCCAGCTTGTCCAGCATCCGCGTCATGAGGCCCGTATCGATGCCGAGCAGCTTCGACAGTTCGAACGGTGTGGTCGCCACACCCTGCTTCACCGAAAGCAGAATGCCCATTTGCTGGCCCGTGATGTCGAGGTCCTTGAGCGCCGCGTCCATCTCCGCGACGACCAGATTGCGCGCCTTGACGATTCTGAAGCCGACACTTTCCGTGAGCATGAAATTTCTCGTCGTGTAGTGGTCCATCGCGACATCCTCCGTGTTGAACAGCACAATATCTGCATTATCAGATACTGTCAAGAAAAACACGCGAGCTTTGCCTTCAGGTTTGCCGTCTGAACCGGGTTCAACTGCTGAATTCAGTGTCCGCCAGCGCCTGCCGCGCCCGCGCCACCGCCCTTGACCGGCCGCGTCACCCAGATCAGCGGGATGATGACGACGAAGATCACCGCCGAAATCCAGAAGATGTCGTTCAACCCCAGCATGGTGGCTTGCGCGTTGAGCGAGGCTTCGTAAAAGGCCGTGGCCTTGGGAATGCCGCCACCCAGCGTCGCATGCAGGTGCGCGATGGCGCCGGTGAACGCCGGATTCTCCACGCTCGTCTGCTCCGCGAGCCGGGCGTGATGGAGGATCGTGCGGTCGTTCCAGGCGTTGCTCATGAGCGACGTGCCCACGGCGCCGGCGAAAATGCGCGCGAAGTTGGACAGGCCCGCGGCCGCCGGAATCTCGTCGGGCCGCAGACCCGACAGGATGATGCCGGTGAGCGGCGTGAAGAACAGCGCCGTGGGAATGCCTTGCAGCAGCGTCGGCAAAATCAGCGTCCAGGCGTCCACGCCGGTCGTGTAGTTCGAGCGCATGAAGAACACGGCGGCGAAGCCAACGAACGCGAGGGTGGCGAGCACCCGCAGGTCGGAGCGCGGCATGAGCTTGCCCATCACGGGGGCGAGGATCACGGCGAAGATCCCCAGCGGCGCGGTGACGAGCCCCGCATCTACCGCGCGGTAGCCGAGAAAGCCCTGGATCCACTGCGGCAGGATCACGAGGTTTGCAAAGAAGATCGCATACGCGACCGAAATCGCAATCGTGCCGCCGAGGAAGTTGCGTTGGGCGAACAGCCGCAGGTTGACGATCGGCTTTTCCTCAGTCAATTCCCAGATCAGGAAGAACACGAAGCTGACCGCGGCGACGATCGTGAGCACCCAGATGACCGGCGAGCTGAACCAGTCGAGGTCCTTGCCCTTGTCGAGCATGATCTGCAGCGGCGCGACCCACGCGATGAGCGAAATCAGCCCGACCTTGTCGATGGGCAGTTTGCGTGCCGGCGTCTCGCGGTCGCGGTAGATCGCCCAGATCGCGCCGGCCGCGAACAGACCGACCGGCACGTTGATATAGAAGATCCACGACCAGCTGTAGCTGTCGGTGATCCAGCCGCCGAGCGCCGGACCCGCGATTGGTCCGACGGTTGCGGTCATCGCCCACAGCGCCAGCGCATTCGAACTCTTTTCCTTGGGGAAGGAGGCGAGCAGCAAGGCTTGCGACAACGGCACCAGCGGCCCCGCCACGGCGCCCTGAACGATACGGGCCACCAGCAGCGTCAGCAGGTTCGGCGCCAGACCGCAGGCTGCCGACGAGAGCACGAACAGCAGGATCGCCCAGACGAACAGCTTGACCTGGCCCACGCGCTGCGTCAGCCACCCGGTCAACGGAATGGACACCGCATTGGCCGCGGCAAACAGCGTGATGACCCACGTGCCTTCGTCGATCGACACGCCGAGGTTGCCGGAGAGCGTGGGAATCGCGACGTTTGCAATCGACGAATCCAGCACGTTCATAAAAGTAGCGAGCGCCACGGCGAAGGTGCCGAGCGCGAACTTCGCGCCAGTCAGCTGGGGTAGCCCGCCTGGGTTGGTCGATGGATTCATGTTAGGTTCTCTCGTCTGGATGCGAATGTCCCGTCAAGCACGGGCCGTTATCTGACATGTCTGATAATTGGGCAAAAAAAGGCCGCCCTAGCCATGGAGCAGTCTGGAAAGCAGTGTGCTCAAGGCGTCGAAGTCGGACCTCGAGAAGTGCGAGAGCCGCTCGCTCCAGGCGCCAGGCGCTACGTCTGCGTTGCGGGCCGCGACCGAGTGGCCCTCGCGCGTCAGCGAGACGTCCACGAGGCGCCGGTCCGTGCCATTGCGCGCGCGCTCCACGAGCCCGCTGGTTTCGAGCTTGTCCAGCACGCGGGTCATCCGGGCGGGGTGGACGCCAAGCAGCTTCGCCAATGCCGCCGGCGTTTTCGCGCTCCCGCCGGCCAGCGTCAGCAGAATGCCGCGCTCCTGCAGGTTCAGCCCGGCGTCCTTGAGCCCTGCCCTGAGTTCAGTGGCCATCAGGTGGTGCGCCTGACCGAGCACGAACACCAGCTTCTGCGTGCGCTCGAAATCTTCATTGACGGGATCGTTCATCGATTGCCCTCCTCGATATCTGATGCGGAATATATCTGACATTGCAGATGTGTGCAAGGAAGTTTCCGCGGCCACAGAGAGACGCGCCGACGCCTCGATCCAGCGCCGGAGCGCCCTTCAGCAGGCGACGCGATACACCATGTAAAAAGTGATGTGAACAGCAAGCGATAATCGACGTCGTTGCTGGCAGCTATATTGTTTCGGCAGAGACTGGATCCGTGAGGTACGGAAGTCCGGAGCAATGCACTCTTTTTTCAGGAGAATCGAAGCATGACTGACAAACCGCTTACGCTGGGCATCGATCATGTCGGGCTGACCGTGCGCGACCTGAACCTCACCCGTGACTTCTTCGTGAATTGTCTGGGCTGGAAGCAGGTTGGCGAGCGACCCAGTTATCCGGCTGCGTTCGTTTCGGACGGACACGTCATGTTGACCCTCTGGCAAGTGACCGATCCGGGCCGCCTGGTCGAGTTTGACCGCAAGACCCATGTGGGCCTGCATCATCTTGCCTTGCGCGTAGGCAGCGAAGAAGCACTCAACGATATCTTCTCGCGCGTGTCCGCCTGGCCGGGCGTGACAATCGAGTTTGCGCCGGAGAACCTGGGCCCGGGGCCGAAACGCCACACCATGGTGTACGAGCCGGGCGGGATCAGGCTCGAATTCGACCACGATCCGCGCACGCAGGCCTCCTGAGCCTCGCAGCAAGCCGCACGTGAGCCCACACGCGGCCATGCCGGTCCCATTTAGTCAGTTATCCAAAGTGAAACGGGCGTCATTGGCCTGGCCTGTTTCGCCGCGCGTCATCGCGCCCAACTCGCTCTCATTTGTTCCTGTGACTCACAACTGTTTGTCCGCGTCCTGTATTCAAACCGGGGGCATGGATGCGTAAATTGGTCGTCATCGGAGCAGCAAACCCGATCAAAAACAGAGTCCAACTTACTTCGAGGTTCATATGAGTCAATCCCCCAAAGTCGTCGTGATCACTGGCGCATCGCAAGGCATCGGCGCCGAAGCGGCCAGGGCATTCCGCGCACTCGGCCACAAGGTGGTCGCGACGTCGCGCAACATCAAACAGACTGACGATAGCGATCTCGTCGCAGTGGCCGGCGATATCGCCGACCCGGCCACGGCTCGCCGTGTCATCGAAACGGCCGTCTCGCGCTTTGGCCGCGTCGATACGCTCGTCAACAACGCGGGCATTTTCATCGCGAAGCCGTTCACGCAATACACCGCGGAAGACTACGCGGCGATCAAGGGCACCAACCTCGACGGTTTCTTCCACATCACGCAACTCGCGATTGCGGAGATGGAAAAGCACCAGAGCGGCCACGTCGTCACGATCACGACGACGCTCGTCGATCACGCGATCGACGGCGTGCCGTCGGTGCTGGCCTCGCTGAGCAAGGGCGGTCTCGCCGCCGCCACGCGCTCGCTGGCGATCGAGTATGCGAAGCGCGGCATTCGCGCCAACGCGGTATCGCCTGGCATCATCAAGTCGCCGATGCACGCGCCCGAAACCCACGCCGCGCTCGGCGCGCTGCATCCGATGGGGCATATGGGCGAGATGAGCGACATCGTGAACGCCATCCTTTATCTCGACTCGGCGCCCTTCGTGACGGGCGAAATCCTCCACGTCGACGGCGGCCAGGTCGCCGGCCACTAAGGCCCGCTGCGCACTACCGGGCCCCACCGGGCCGACGAGGAGCGCCGCTCGCCGGCGCTCCCTGCAACGATCACCATCAAGGAAAGCGATATGCCGATCGTCACAATTCAGGTTACACGCGAGGGCACACGGCCCGGCGCGGATTCCGTCACGGCGGAAGAAAAGGCCCAGCTAATCAAGGGCGTGAGCCAGCTCATGCTCGACGTGCTGAACAAGCCGCTGGAGGCGACCTTCGTCGTCATCGAAGAAGTGCCAACGGAAAACTGGGGATGGGGCGGCCTGCCTACCGACGTCTATCGAAGACAGAAGGGACTCATCAAGTGAACGCGCGCGGCCCGCTCGAGAGCGGGCTTTTGCGCAATTGCACCGGTTGCATCGTGGCGCCATCAATCTTCATCTGAGGCCTCGCATGAACACGGACGAAGGACTTCGAACACGCTCGCGCAATCGCGCCGCGAACGCGGGCGCAGCGGCGGGCAACAAACACGCCTCGCGCCCGGACCCATGGGAGCAGACACTCCTGCTGCTCGACAGGCTGTGCGCGACGGAACCCCGCGCACAGACCCCGAGCCCCGCTGATCTCGCACCCGGCCCGCGCATCGCCGAGCCGCGCCGCTACGACGGAAGATGCCGCAAAAGCCGCAATATCCGCAAAGGGCGCGATGCGACAGGCGAGGCGCCCTGCGCGGCCGTCGTCACGCTCCTCGACCGCCTCTCCCCCCGAACCGTTGCGTTGCGCTGGTGCTCCGCCTCATGCCACTACGGCTATCAGATCTGGGTCTGCGCAAAGGCACGCCGGGCCGGCGTGTGCGCAGTGAGCGGCAAAGCGATCCTTCGCGGCGATATCATCTACCGGCCCTATACCCGCACGCCTGTCCTTCCCGTGAACGTGAACGCCATGATTCATCTTGCTGCTTTGGCTTGATGGCAGTTCAGTAGTCTGATTCGGCACGCCAGCGGCGTTGACCGGAATTCTCTGCAACCTGAAGTTGTGCAAACGCATTCAAGGAGAACTTCATGAAGATTCTGATGGTTTTGACTTCGCACGACGAACTGGGCAATACGGGACGCAAGACCGGGTTCTGGCTCGAGGAACTCGCCGCGCCGTACTACGTGTTCAAGGACGCCGGCGTGCAGATCGTGCTCGCGTCGCCCAAGGGCGGCAAACCTCCGCTAGATCCCAAGAGCAACGAGCCGGACTTTCAGACCGACCTGACACGTCGCTTCGAAGCCGACCCGGCCGCGTTGGCGGATCTGGGCAACACGGCGAAGCTCAAGGACGTCGCCCATGACGAATTCGACGCCGTCTTCTACCCCGGCGGCCACGGTCCGATGTGGGATCTCGCAGAAGACCCGGACTCCATCGGCCTGATCGAGCGCACGATCGCAGCCGGCAAGCCCGTCGATCTCGTCTGCCACGCGCCGGGGGTTCTGCGGCACGTGAAGGGTCCCGATGGCAAGCCGCTCGTCAACGGCAAGTCGGTCACGGGCTTTACGAATAGCGAAGAAGAAGCGGTTGGCCTGAGCAAGGTGGTCCCGTTCCTCGTTGAAGACGAACTCAAGGCGAAGGGCGGCAACTATTCGAAGGGCCCCGACTGGCAGCCGTATGTGCTCGAAGACGGGCTGCTGCTCACCGGCCAGAATCCCGCGTCGTCGGGGCCGGCCGCCAAGGCATTGCTGGAGATGTTGAGCAAGCGTCACTGAGTTCTGCCCTCGCGCCGGAAAATGGCGGCTGCCCGGCGTGGGCGCCGCCCCGACTCATCACGGCAAATCGTCATCGCCGGAGCGTTGCAATACCGGGTCGCGAAATGCCCGATAGACCACGAATGCCATCCACAACGCCAGCACGCCGAAGCTCCACCACCGCAGGAATATTCCCCATCCCCAGATGAGCGTACCGAACGCCGAAAGCGTCAGTCCACGCCTGGCCGCGAGTACCTCGCTCATTGCGTGACGAGGCTTGAATCCGGCATCCTGATTTGCGTGGGCGACCACCAGATCCGTCACGGTATGCTCGAGATAGCGGCGCGACGCCAGCAAAAGGCCCGTGATGGTGATGACCGATCCGGACCGCTCGAACAGGTCCCAACGTGTTGAAGCCTGTGCGAGGTAGGCGCATATAATCGCCGGCGAAACCGCCAGCGCGATCATGGCGATGCTGCGAAAAATATAGCCCCACGGCGTCCGCAGGGTGTCCTCGCACAGGCAGCGCACAGCGCAGCGAAACGGCTCCTTACTCACGATACGCCCTCTCCAGCCGGTTCGCGGGCTTCGATCGCCAGCTCGCCGTCGGCGATTTTCCGTTCTTCCTCGAGCGGCAGGATGAGCGCCTCACGATCATCCTGCGGCACGGAACCGGGCAAGCGATGCACGTCGTGCGTCACGAAACCCTGCTCGCGGCTCGGCACGTCGAACCACTCGCGATGAGAAAACGAATCACGAATGTCTTCGAGGCCGCTGTCCCAATGCTCCCGCATCGTGTCGACGCTGAATTCGTAGTCCTTATAATGTCCTTCATAAGGCTTGTTCTTGTAGATGAGGTGCACCACATTGATCGCGCTGCCGTCGGCCGCCTCTTCGGCGAGGCGAAACAGCGGATCGGTCCTGCGCACATCGGCGGGAATGTGCGCGAGCAACTCCTTGATGAATCGGGCGTGCTTCTGACGATCCGCCAGCATGCTAGTCACCGCGCGTGTGCGGCTCGAATACTGGATGTCCTTGGCGCGCGCGGAGATATCGAAGAAGTCGCCAGGCGCATTGCCGCGCGCGCTCCAGAGATCGACCTGAAACACCAGCGCATCCTTATGGTCCGCATCGCGCAGCACCTCGGTCAACGGCGTATTCGACACGAGCCCGCCGTCCCAGTAATACTCGCCGTCGATCTCGACCGCCGGAAAGCCGGGCGGCAACGCCCCGGATGCCATGAAATGCTCGGGCTTCAAACGCATCTTCGTGTTGTCGAAGTACACCAGGTTGCCGGTCCGCACGTTCACCGCCCCCACCGAAACACGGACGTCGCCGTCGTTGATGCGGTCGAAGTCGGCGAACTCGAGCAGCGTCTCCTTCAACGCGGCCGTATCGTAGTAGCTGACCACGTTGGGGTTTTGCTTGTCGAGCCCGGCTACCGGCAACGGCACGCGCGGCGAGAAAAACCCCGGCTGGCCCTCGGTCAGGGCGCGTGCGGCCGCCCACCCACTCGCCCACTTGCGCGTGAAATCGTGCATGCCGAACATGGGCGGCATCCAGGCACCCAGACCACCGACCCAGTCGCGTGGATGGCAGATCCGGTTCCAGAATCCATGCAACGCCGCCACGCGGTTTTCCGGCGCATTGCCAGCGATGATGGCGGTATTGAGCGCGCCGATCGAAATGCCGGAGATCGTGCCCGGATGCACACCCATCTCGGCCAGGCCTTCGTACACGCCGGCCTGGTACGAGCCGAGCGCGCCACCGCCCTGAAGCACCAGAGCGACTTCGTCGTAGTGCGGCAGCACGAACGCCACTTTGTTGTGCAAAGACATGTTGCTTCCCTTCGCGTAAATCCACGCAAACTTATTCGTTGACCGCGAGCTTCACGGTTTCGCTGTGAGCCAGATAGTCGAGCGCAACCTCGCCGATATCCAGCGTGAGATTGGCGATCAGATGCCGCGCGCCGACCACCCGCTTCACCGGCAGATCGGCCACGGGCGCCAGCGCATGCGGATGAAATTCGAGCGCCGCCGGACCGCTCCACGCCCCGAGCACGCTCACGTCGCGCAAGTAAAAGCGCACGAGTTCGCAGACGCGCGGCGAACCGTCAACGTGCGGGATCACCTTGAGCAGATAATTCGGCGTCTCTGCAAGCTTCCTGCGTTCGGCCTCGATATCGAGCGGCACATGCTTGTAGCCCATCGTGCCGGTTGCGACGCGTTGGGTGCCGTAGTCGAGCGTGCCGAGCAGCGTGTCGTTGCCATCGATGCTCAAGGTCGGTCTCGCCAGCTTCTTCGGAAAGCCCCAGATTTCCCGGCCACCGGCAATCGGGCCTTCGTCGTCGAGGTACATCGAATGCGTGTAGTTGCCGAGGCGCCCTTCCTGATCGCGCACCGTAATGACCTGACCGGTTTCCGTGTAGTCACCGAAGCCCGACGAATCCGGCATACGAATAAATTCGTAGTGCACAAGATTGTTTTCCGGGCGCAAGGGCTCCGGCACGATGGCTTTCAGCGCATCGAAATCGGTCTCGTAGGTAATGATGAAATATTCCCGGTTGATAAAGCGGTACGGCGGCCGGGGATAGGCGGGGTTGTGGACAGGCATCGCAAAGGCGTCTTTGCGAATCGAAGCCAGATTCAGGCGGGTCATGACGTTCTCTCTTAGAGATTGAGTTGCACCGCAGCAGATGCTACGCACTCACGAATCACGAGAGAATCCGTCGATATCAGGAATCTATCTTCCACATATCGGGAAGGTATTGCGGTGAGGGAAACGGAGAAGAGGCCGCCGGCAATCCCGCCGGCAAGCCTCTTGCCATTTCATTGCCATTCGCGAACGCCAGGCGCGCCGCTCAGCTTTCGCACTCCGTAATCGCGCTGTAAACGAGCGTGCGCAACTGCCGGCGAATCGGGTACGCGGTCGAAGGCAACAGCTGGGTGAGAAACAGCACGACCATGTCCTCGCGAGGATCGGCCCAGAAGAAGGTGCTGGCCGCGCCGCCCCAGAAGAAGTCGCCCGCGCTGCCCGGAATCAGCGTGGATGCGGGCGCAATCGTCGTGGCGAAGCCGAGCCCGAAGCCCACGCCTTCGTAAGCCGCTTCGGTGAACATCGAGCGCGAGAGGCGCGGCAGGTCGACACCGCCCGGCAGATGGTTGGCGGTCATCAGCGCGATGGTCTTCGGCCCCAGCAGCCGCACGCCGTCCAGCTCGCCGCCCCGCAGCAGCATGCGCGCGAACCGCATGTAGTCGGCCGCCGTGGATACGAGGCCGCCGCCGCCCGAAACGAACGACGGCGGCTCGCGATACGGGCTCGTGTGAGGATCGTCCTGCAGCTCAGGACCTTGTTCGGAAACGACCTTCGAGCCGAGCGCGCCGATGGCATAGCAGGCGCAGAAGCGCGACACCTTCTCCTGCGGCACGTAAAAGGCCGTGTCGACCATGCCGAGCGGCTCGAAGATGCGCGTTTTCAGAAAGTCCTCGAAGGCCATGCCGCTGACCTTGCCGACGAGATAGCCGAGCACGTCCGTGGAAACCGAATAGTTCCAGGCCTCGCCCGGCGAAAATTCCAGCGGCAGCGTGGCCAGTTTCTCGATCATTTCGTCGAGCGTGCCCGCGGTCGCAAGCTCGCCCACCTTCAGTTTGCGATACGCCGCATCGACATTGGTGTTCTGCTGAAAGCCGTACGTCAGGCCCGAGGTATGCCGCAACAGGTCGACCACGCGCATCGGGCGTGCGCTCGCGCGCGTCTGGAAGCTCTCCATGAAACCGCCCGCGTACACGCCGAGCTTCTCCCACGACGGGATGTACTTGCTGACGGGGTCGTCGAGCGCGATCTTGCACTCCTCGACCAGCATCATGATCGCCACCGACGTAATGGGTTTGGTCATCGAGTAGATGCGGAAGATCGAGTCCTCGGCCATCGGCGTGCGCCGTTCGCGGTCCGCGAGACCCAGCACCGAGTTCAGCGCGAGTTCGCCGCGCCGCCACACCTGGGTCACGGCGCCCGCGAGCGTGCCGGTCGCGACGTAGTTCTCTTCGAGAAAACGTTCGATCCGCGCGAGCCGCTCACACGACATGCCCTGCTTTTCCAGACCTTCCCTACCCATGACGCCTCCTTGAATGGATTGACCGAGCGTATTCGGAACCGATGGATTGCACGCGATGCGCGTCACAGTATCGGTCATTCGGCGCGAAGTTGCCTTGCATTGCGTATCGGCGCCATGCGCGTTGAAATTTCGTTTTTTTAGCGCCTCGAGACGCAATACGTGTGGGGTACACTACCGGGCGACAAAATACAGAATGAGAGCGGGGGTGGCAGCCATGGGCGAAATGGAAACACATTCCTGGCCCGGGAAAGCGTTGTTTCGCGCATTTCCGAAGGACCCAGAAAAGGAGCAGGCCGTACTGCGCATCACGCTCGGTTCCGTCGTGCTTCTCGCCTACCTCGTTGCCTGCTCGATCTATCGCTCGACCCACGTCTACGCCACGCTTCTGGCGGTCACCGCCTATGTGGCGTTCGGCGTCATCACGTATGTGGCGGTCACCGTCGCACCAACGCGCTCGCTCTTGCGCCTCACGCTTTCCACGTTCGCCGATCAGGCCATCGTCACCGCCGCGCTGGCCGTGGGCGGAACGGCCGCGCTGCCGCTTCTGTGGGTGGCCTTCTGGTTTCTGGTCGGCGCGGGCTGCCGCTATGGCCAGCGCATGCTGGGCCTTTCCTGTGTGGTGGCGCTCGTCGGCATCATGGGACTGATGCATTGGCAACCGTGGTGGCGCGCCAACGTCACGGCCGCGCTCGGCATTGCGCTGAGCATCGTGGCGACGTCCGTCTACCTGGCGGTACTCGTCTACCGGCTGGAACGCCAGGCGTCGACCGATCCGCTCACCGGGCTCTACAACCGCGTGCGGCTCGAGCAGGCCATTGGGCGCACGCTCTTTACGCGCGCCGGTGAGGTCGAGCGCACCGCCATGCTGCTCGTCGATCTCGACGGCTTCAAGGAAGTGAACGACTCCTTCGGGCACGCGGTGGGCGACGAACTGCTGCGCAGCTTCGCCGCCGCACTGGTGCGCCGCATGCGGCGAGGCGACACGCTCGCACGCCTGGGCGGCGACGAGTTCGTGGTGCTGGCGCGTCACGTCTACGACAAGAACGACGCGCTTACCGTCGCCAACAGCATCCACGCGATTCTCGCCAACATGCGCACCGTGGGC
Organism: Paraburkholderia nodosa DSM 21604; assembly: GCF_000519185.1. Classification (GTDB taxonomy): domain Bacteria; phylum Pseudomonadota; class Gammaproteobacteria; order Burkholderiales; family Burkholderiaceae; genus Paraburkholderia; species Paraburkholderia nodosa. The sequence continues at coordinate 159,252 of NZ_JAFA01000002.1, forward strand.
GGCTATCCGGTGACCGTATCGTGCAGCATCGGCGTGTGCCTGCTCACGGAAGGCAGCGGCAGCCGCTCGCTCGATGCGCGAACCTTGATGCGCGCCGTCGACAGCGCCATGTACCGGGCCAAGTCGCGTGGCATGGGCAAGACCGAGTTCGTCGATACGGTCGGCGTCGCGCCCAGCATGGTCTGACCCCACTCGCTGCCGTCGCGTTCGGGGAATCCCCGGCTTGCGCCACGCTTATGCCCGGATTGTTCTCCTGGCGGAAACAGTGAATTCGGCTATTAGGTATTTACCCTAGTCTCCGACCCTCCTACACTGACTTCACCGCTGCTTACAACCCTGTAGGCAGCTAAAGAAGAAAATAAATCTGGAGGTTAGTCATGAAATCGCTCGTCCAAGCCGTCGTTATCGCTGCCGCCCTCGCCGCGCCCGTTGCCGTGTTCGCCCAGTCGAACCAGCCCGTGACGCGCGCGCAAGTCCGTGCAGACATGGTCCAGGTCGAAAAGGCCGGCTTCAATCCGGCACGTTCGAACCCCAATGAATATCCGGCGAACATTCAAGCTGCCGAAGCTCGCGTCGCTGCGCAAAACAGCGCAGTGGGCGGCGTGAACAACGGTTCGTCGCAAGCCGGTCAGGCAGCGCAGTAAGCTGCCCGGCTGAATCGCCGCGCTTCGTAGTTGTTGCCTTCTGGCCCGCCATCGCAGTTGTGTTGCGATGGCGGGCCAGTTGCGTATCTGGCGTTCGCAACGCCTCGCGTTGCCCCTTGTTAAGGCTGAACGCGCAACACGACCTCTCCGTCGCCCGCCGGCAACTGCACCTGCACGCCCAGTTCCCCGGCTAGCGAACTCAAACCGCCGGCGTCGCGCAGTTCGGGCCATTGCCGCAGCGTGAGCGGGAGCGATTCCTTCACGCCGTCGTAGCGCACGTTCAGCGTATCGCCGCGCCGGGTCACGCTCACGTAGGTCACGCGCGCGCCGCGCTCGTCGCGCAGCGTCGCCGCCGCGCTCGCGCCGTCGGCCAGTTCGAACAGATGCAGTTCGCAGCGCGATGCGTAGTCGTAATCGGGGCGCTGGTCCTCGGTGCCGATCGCGAGCAGCGTATTCGGCCGCACGTAGACAGGCAGGCTCAGAAACCCGTGCCGCTCGCGCACCCACCTGCCGCCCTCGACCGGCCTGCCCGTGAACAGATGCGTCCAGCGCCCCGCCGGCAGCCAGAAGTCCACGTCGCCCGCGGCGTTGAACACCGGCGCCACCAGCAGCGATTCGCCGAGCAGATACTGACGGTCCAGGTGATCGCAGGTCGGGTCGCCGGGAAACTCCAGCAGCATGGCGCGCAGCATCGGCGTACCGCGATCGACCGCCTGCTGCGCGGCGTCGAACAGGTACGGCATGAGGCGTGACTTCCATTCGGTGAAATGGCGCACCACCTCCACGGCTTCGTCGTCGAACAGCCATGGAACGCGATACGACTTGCTGCCGTGCAGGCGGCTGTGGCTCGAAAGCAGCCCGAACGCGCACCAGCGCTTGTAGACGTCGGCGGGCGCGGTGTGCTCGAATCCGCCGATGTCATGGCTCCAGAAACCGAAGCCGCTCAGGCCCAGCGAGAGACCGCCGCGCAACGTCTCGGCCATCGATTCGTAAGTCGCGCTGCAGTCGCCGCCCCAATGCACGGGCAACTGCTGGCTGCCCACGGTGCCGGAGCGCGCGAACACCACCGCCTCGCCCTCGCCGCGCACGTCGCGCAGCACGTCGAACACCACCTTGTTGTAGAGGTAGCTGTAGTAGTTGTGCATCTTCTGCGGATCGGAGCCGTCGTGGTAGACCACGTCGGTCGGAATACGCTCGCCGAAATCCGTCTTGAAGCAGTCCACGCCCATTTCCAGCAAACGCCGCAAATGTCCCGCATACCACTGCGCCGCGGCGGGATTCGTGAAGTCGACGATGCCCTGACCGGGCTGCCAGCGGTCCCACTGCCACACGTCGCCGTTGGGCTTGCGCAGGAGGTAGCCCTTCGCCATGCCTTCGGCGAACAGTGGCGAAGGTTGCGCGATATACGGATTGATCCACACGCAGATCTTCAGCCCGCGCGCCTTGAGCCGCGCGAGCATGCCCTGCGGATCGGGAAAGGTCTCGCGGTTCCACTCGAAGTCGCACCAGTGGAAAGCCTTCATCCAGAAGCAGTCAAAGTGAAACACGTGCAGCGGGATGCCGCGCTGTGCCATGCCGTCGATGAAGTGATTCACCGTGGCTTCGTCGTAATTGGTGGTGAACGAGGTGGTGAGCCACAGGCCGAACGACCACGCGGGCGGCAGCGCCGGGCGCCCGGTGAGCTGCGTGAAGCGTTCCAGCACGGCTTTGGGCGTGGGGCCGTCGATCACGTAGTATTCGAGCCGCTCGCCTGCCACGCTGAACTGCACCTTCGCCACCTTCTCGCTGGCCACCTCGAACGACACGTTTTCCGGATGATTCACCAGCACGCCGTAGCCGCGGTTGGTCAGGTAAAACGGCACGTTCTTGTACGCCTGCTCGGTGCCCGTGCCGCCGTCGCGGTTCCAGCTTTCGACCACCTGCCCGTTCTTCACGAACGCGGTAAAGCGCTCGCCGAGCCCATAGACGTTTTCGCCAACGCCCAGGTCGAGCCGCTCGAACATGAACGCGGCGCCTTGCTGGCTGGCGTCCTGGACCTGGCCGCTCGCGCGAAAGCCGCTGCCGGTGATGCGCTCGCCGTCGCGCAGGAAATCCACCGACCAGTCGCCCGACTTGACGATGCGCACCGTCAGCGACCCGCTGGTGAGGCTCGCCTCGGCCTCGGTGTTGCGCGTGACGACTTCCGTGCTCGTGCGCTGCAGCGTGAAATGCGGGCCGCGATCGCGCGCGCCGGCAAAATGCTCGACGCGCACGCCAATCACACCGCTTTGCGGCGAAAAGAAGCGCCACGTGAAGAGGCCCGTGTCGAGCTGCCGTTCGCGGTTCGAGACGTCGCGGGGCGCCACATGCACGAGCAGTTCGTCGCCGACGATCTCCACGCTGTGCGGCGACGCCGAGTACGAGACGTTCAGGCCGTCCCGGATCAACCAGTTGCCATCGCTGATTTTCATTTAGATGTACTCATAGCTCATTGAACAGCCAATCCTTATCTACCTGCGGTGTGGCTAGAGCGCCTGCTCGGTCTTCCTGTCGAACACGTGGATGTGCTCGCCCGCCATCTCGAGTCCGATCGCCTCGCCGCTGCGCATGGCGCACACGCCGGCTTGCGCGATCATCACGGGTGCCGGGACGCCATCGAGCTTCACCGCGATGAAGTTCATGGAGCCGGTGGTCTCCACGGTGTCGACAACGCCGCGCAGGCCATGCGCCTCGCGGTGCAACTGCAGATGCTCGGGACGCAGGCCGATCCAGACCTCGGCGCCCGCCGGCAGCGCGCGGGCCAGGTCGAGCGTCTGCGCGCCAGCGCCTGGTGTGCCGCCGAACTGCGCGCTGCGCCCGTCCGGTCCGATCACGGCTTCGATGAAGTTCATCGACGGCGAGCCGATGAAGCCCGCGACAAAGCGGTTGGCAGGTCGGTGATACAGCGCGAGCGGCGCGCCCTGCTGCTCGACTTCGCCCGCGCGCATCACGACCACGTGATCGGCCATCGTCATCGCCTCGATCTGGTCGTGCGTGACGTACACCGAAGTTGCGGAGAGTCGCTGATGCAGCTTGCGGATTTCCGTGCGCATATGCACACGCAGGGCGGCATCGAGATTCGAGAGCGGCTCGTCGAACAGAAATACCTTCGGATTGCGTACGATGGCGCGGCCCATCGCCACGCGCTGGCGCTGGCCGCCCGAAAGCTGGCGCGGCATGCGCGCGAGCAGATGGTCGAGGCCCAGCGTGCGCGCCACGCCGTCGATGCTCTCGCGAATGACCTTCGGCGCGGCGCGACGCAGCCGCAACGAGTACGACATGTTCTTTTCGATGTTCATGTGCGGATAGAGCGCGTAGCTCTGGAACACCATCGCCACGTCGCGCTTGCGAGGCGGCACGTCGTTGACGACCTGGCCGTCGATGCGCAGCGTGCCGCCCGTGATCGGTTCGAGCCCGGCAATGGTGCGCAGCAAGGTGGACTTGCCGCATCCCGACGGTCCGACCAGCGCGACGAAGCACCCTTCCGGCACGCTGATATCGATGTCCTTCAAAACCTGCACGGTTCCGTAGCTCTTGCTCAGGCGCTCGATCTGTATGCGATCCACAGCGATTCTCCGTATGCGTTACTTGAGCGCGCCGGCCGTCAGCCCGGCGACGATCTTGCGTTGCAGCAGCATGAACGCCACGAGGATGGGCGTGACGAAAATGGCCGAGTAGGTCATGATGCCGATCCAGTCGACCTTGGTCGCGCCGACGAATGCCGAGAGGCCCACCGTGGCGGTCTGATACTGGTCGTCGAGAATCAGCGAGCGGGCATAGACGTACTCGCCGAACGATTGCAGGAACACAAGGATCGCCGAAACGAGAATGCCGTTCACCGCGAGCGGCAAGATCACGCCGAAGAACGCGCGCGCCGGCGTGGCGCCGTCCACGAGCGCCGCGTCGCGCAGCTCGCGCGGCACCTGCACGAAGCTCGGGCGGCACAGCACGATATAGAACGGCAGCGTCTTGGTGATCTGCGCGAGCACCACGGCGAGGCGGGGCGTGTCGAGGAGGCCGAGCATCTTGAACGCCGTGAAGATCGGCGTGACCATGAGGCTCGACGGCAGCGCCTGCAGCACCAGCACCGCGAAGATCGCGACACTGGTCCAGCGGTTCTGCACGAACGCGAGCGCATAAGCGGCGCCGGTGCCGACGAAGACGGTCACCGCCACCGTGCCGCATGCGGTCACGAACGAGTTCCACAGGAAGTTGCCCATGCCGCTGCTGCTGAACACCTGCCACAGGTGCGATTGCAGATGCTGCGGCCAGAACGTAGGCGGATACTGGAACATCTCGCTCGCGCTCTTGAACGCGGTGATGTACATCCAGTACAGCGGGAACAGGTAAACCGCCGTGACGCACAGCGCAATGACGAACAGCCCATAGCGCTTCATCCCAGCCTCCCGCTTGGAGATCGCTTCATCTCAGACCATCCTTTCGTTGCGCGTGGAGCGCACGTAGATCACCGCGACGATCAGCACGAGCACCAGCATGACCGTGGCCACCGCCGAGCCCGCCGACACCTCGAAAGTCTGCAATGAGAGCTGCCACGACCAGTACTGCGCGACCAGCGACGAGTTGGCCGGACCGCCTTGCGTGAGCGCTGCGATCAGGTCGAACTGCTGCATCGTCAGAATCGCGCCCAGCGCGATCACGGCGCCGAGCGTGGCCTTCATCATCGGCAGCGTGATGCCGATGAAACGCTGCAGCGCATTCGCGCCATCGAGTTCGGCGGCTTCGTAGAGATCGACCGGAATGGCCGCGAGCCCGACCGAAAGCAGCAGCATATTGAACGGCACGCCAAGCCACACGTTCGCGGCGATCACCGCATAGAGCGACCAGTGCGGATCGGAGAGCCAGAAGATCTTCTCTTGCAGGATGTGCGTTTGCATCAGTACATGATTGAGCACGCCATAATCGCCCGCGAAGATCAGCTTCCAGATCACACCGACCACGAGCCCCGGCATGATCCAGCCCGCGAGAAACAGGCCGCGCATGAGGCTCGCGAACGGAAAGTCCTGCGCGAACAGCAGCGCCAGCAGAAAACCGATCACCACCTGGAAGACGAGGGAGAGCCCGACGAACAGCACCGTGTTCACGATCACCTGGTGCATCTCGGGACGGCTGAACACATCGCGATAGTTCGCCAGCCCGACGAACGGCCGCAACAGCGTGGCGGGGGCCATCAGATCGACCTGCTGAAACGACAGGACGATGTTGTAGATGAGCGGCAGGCCCGCAAACACCAGCAGATACAGCAGCGCGAACACCGCCAGCGAGATCTCGAAGGCGTGCGCGCGCGGCAAGCGGCCCAGGCGCCCCGCGGCCGGGTCGCGAGGAGCGCGGCGCGAAAGTGTGTTCATGGCGTTCATTGCTCAAAGGCGGGACGGCGCCCGAAGAACACAGGTTCCCCGGGCGGCAACAACCTCAATGCCATACTTGGGAATGCTTACTTCGCTGCGGCCTGCACGGTCTGTGCGTCGGCCGCCATGGCCTGTTGCGGCGTGGCCTGGTGCGTCAGCACTGACTGGATCGCATCGGAGATCGACTTCGAGATTTTCGGCCAGTTCGGGTTCGGACCACGCGCACGGGCGTACTGCATCTGCTCGTTGAAGACCTTGTACGCCTGCGGCCACTTCGGGTTCGGCGTCACGGTGTCTTTGGACGGCGGCAGCATGCCGAATTCGTTCCAGTCGCGGCCGCGCTGCGCATACATGTACTCGAGGAACTGGAAGGCCACATCCGGGTTCTTCGCGCCACGCAGGATCGCGTGATTCTGCTCGCCGAGCGCGGAGGCGCGCGGGCCGCCCGCCTTCTCGACCGGCAGGAGCGCGACGCCCCACTTGAACTTCGCGCCCTTTTCCACGGCGCCCAGTTCCCACGGACCGTCGATGTCCATCGCGGCATTGCCGTTGATGAACGTGGCCGCCGCCTCCGACTGGCTATGCGTGAGCGTGTCCGGCGACGCCACCTTGCTGTCCAGCAGCTTCTGCCAGAAGGCGGCCGCGCGCACGGCGCCCGGGTCGCTCATGCGGTCCCAGTCCGCGCCCGCGGCCTGCACGAATGGCAGGAACTGGAACACACCTTCTTCCGTGTTGATGGCGGAAAACGCGAGACCGTACACGCCCTTCTTCGCGTCGGTGAGCTTTTGCGCGTCCGTATAGAGTTCGTCCCAGGTCTGCGGCGCGTGCTCGGGATCGAGCCCGGCTGCCTTGAACATGTCCTTGTTGTAGTACAGCGCGAGCGTGTTCGTGCCGCGCGGGATCGCATACACCTTGCCGTTCCAGGTGGCGTTTTTCAGCGGACCGGGGAAGATCTGCTTCGCGTCGATGACCTTCGACTTCGCGAGGTACGGGTCGAGATCGAGCAGCGCGTTCTTCGAAGCGAACATCGCCGTGTTCGGGTTATCGATCGGCACGACGTCGGGCATGTTGCCGGACATCACGGCGCGCATGGTTTCGTCGTTGAGCGCCGCAAAGCCCACCTTGCGGATCTGCACATGGACATCGGGATGCAGCTTGCCGAATTCCTGCGCCATTTTCGCGGTGTAGTCGTCGGGCTCGTCCACGGCCCAGACCGAGAGCGTCGCGGCGTGCAGCGACGCGCAGGAAAGCGAGAATGCCAAACCAATGGCCGCGGATGCGGCAAGTAGCCTCTTCATGCTGTCTCCGTTTTCGCGCGTTGTGAATCGCGCTTTGTTTCAGGCTCTTTTCTGGGACCTGGCGGGAGCCGTGCCGCTGCAACCGCGTTTTCCGGAAACGTTTCCGGAAACAGGCAAATAGTTGCTTCTGCAGGCAGCGCTGTCAAGCTGGCTGCGAAAATCGCAATGCCGATTCGCGGAAACCGCAATGCCGACGGCGGCGGCCGCGGACTAGCGCTGGACGGCCTCGGACGTCACCGTGTCGTCGTCGCGCTCGCGCAGCGTCAGCGGCCACAGCAGCGGCTCGCGCGCGGCGCGGTAGGTGTCGCCAAGATCCGGGAATTGCGCGAGCAGCGCCTGCGCGAGGCGCTGCCCCAGCCCATAGGCGTCGAGCGTGAAGCCGGAGAGGCGCGGCGCGAGGTACTCCGACACTTCGCCCGCCAGCACGCCGCCCGAAATCGCCAGATCGCGGCCCGGCGCCCGGCCCGTTTCGTGCAGCTTGCGGTACGCGCCGATCGCCATGCAGTCGCTCTGGAACATGAGCGCATCGAGCGGCACGCCCAGCTTGAAGAGCGCCTCGGTCGCGAGATAGCCGCCGCGCTCGGAGAGTTCGTTGCGCTGCACGAACCCTTCGGGCACGGGCAGCCCGTGCTTCTTCATCGCCTTCTTCCACGCGTGCAGGTAGATATGCGCCTGCATCGCGTCGCCGCCGGGAATGGCGAGCGCAATACGGCGATGCCCTTGCGCCACGAGCCGCTCGACACCCTCCGTAGCGGCCGCCTCGAAGTCCAGATCGACCCATGCGTGCTTGCCGCCCGACTCGCTGCGGCCCAGCGCCACGAACGGGAAATGGCGGCTCGCGACGTAATCGAGCCGCTCGTCGTGCCGCCGCGTCCCCGCGAGAATCACGCCGTCCACATGACGGCGATCGACAATGCGCCGCAGCCGCGCGAACTCGTCGTCCCACGACTCGCTCGAGTACATGACGAGGTCCATGCCGTGCCGCGACAGGACCGACTGGAGACCGTCCGCCAGCTTCATGAAAATGCCGAGCGTGTAGGTCTCTTCTTCGCGCCGCACCGGCAGCATCAGCCCGACGATGTCGAGCCGCCCCCGGCGCAGGCTCGCGGCCGACTTGCTTGGCGCATAGCCATGCTCGAGCGCGGCGGCGCGCACGCGCTCACGCGTTTCGGCGCTCACCTCGTCGCTGTCGTTCAAGGCGCGCGACACGGTCGAAACGGACAGCTTCAGTACTTTGGCGAGTTCCCGAATACCCATGCGCTGGTTGAATGATGTTGGAATGTGTCCGGGCTCGCGGAGCCCGCACGGTGCGAAACATCATAACCGTAAGGGAGCGTTGGGCCGAAGTGGCCGAAGCAAAAAACAGCCAGCGGACGTTCTTCACGTCCGCTGGCTATTTGCTGTGGCGCCTCGCGCCGGTTTGACGGTGCGGGCCATCAAAGCCTCAAAGCGGCACATCCTCGATCAAGCGCGCTTTCAACGCGCGGATGCGCTGATCGACGAAATAGCCGCCGCCTTCCGTATACCGAAGATAAAGGCGTCCGCACAACGTGCATTTCCACACGCCGCAACGGTTATACGGAAAGTACCGGGGCGCGATCGGCGCATTCTCCGACCAGTAGCCGGCCTCTCCCGGCAGATGTTCGGCGAAGGTCGGCTCGGCTTCGTCCGCGCTAACGAGCGTGCCGATCTGTTCCAGTTGCCGCTCGTCGAGCGAGAGCGGCTGCGATTGCCAGCCATCCAGCGGCGTTTTCGTGCAGGTGCACGGCGGCGGGTCGGTTTGCTCCGCGTGTTCGGCGAGTTCGCGCAACGCGGCAGCGTCAAGGTATCGGGTCATGGAGCAAGAGTGGATCTGCGGTTGAGCGAGGGAGCACAGGCTCCAGCGCGCATCTTAACGCCTGACGCCGCCTGGGTTCATCAGGCGCCGCTTCTCATCCGCTCGATGTGCGGCACGACCCATGCGCGATCGAAGCGCCCTTCGGCGATTGCCTGCAATACGGCGGCCTCCTTTTCGCCTTGCCTGCGCGCGCCGGCGATGACGGTCTCCACATCTTCAGGCGCGATGGCGAGCAAGCCGTCCTCGTCGCCCACGATGATATCGCCGGGATTGACGACCATCCTGCCGATGGTCACGGGCACGTTGATTTCGCCTGGCCCGTTCTTGTAGGGTCCGCGGTGCGTCACGCCGCGCGCATACACGGGAAAGTCGCGCTGGCGAATCGCACCGACGTCGCGGATCGCACCGTCGATCACGAGCCCCTGCACGCCGAGGCTTTCCGCGTAGCTCGACATGATGTCGCCCATCAGGGCCTGGGTCACCTCGCCCGCGCCATCGATCACGAGCACGTCGCCCGGCCGGCAGAAGTCGAAGGCGCGATGGATGGCGAGATTGTCGCCGGGACGCGTGCGCACCGTCACAGCCGTGCCCGCCATCGGCCTGGGCTTGTGGAACGCCTGCAGGCCGAGAATGCCACTCGAGCGCGCCATGTTGTCGCTCAGGAGCGACACTTGCAGTTCGCGCAACGCGGCGAGCGTCGCTGCGCTGGCCTGCGGAGCAGACTCGTATTCACGCCAGCCAATCGGATTCATTTCGCGATCCCTTCCAGTGCGGTTTGTCGTTCGATCTGCGCGGAAAGACGGCTGTACACCGCACGCGCGTTGCCTTCGTAGATGCGTTGTCGATCGGCCTCGCTGAGCCATTCGATCGCGTCGATATAGCGGCGCGTGTCGTCGTAGTAGTGGCCGGTTTCCGGGTCGATGCCCTGCACCGCGCCGATCGTCTCCGAGGCGAACAGAATGTTCTCCACCGGAATCACCCTGGCGAGCAGGTCGGAGCCTGGCTGGTGGTAAACGCAGGTATCGAAGAACACATTCTTGAGCAGGTAGTCCTTCAGGAGCGGGCGCTTCATGTCCTGCGCCAGGCCGCGATAGCGTCCCCAGTGATACGGAACCGCGCCGCCGCCATGTGGAATGACGAAGCGCAAGGTCGGGAAGTCGGCGAACAGGTTGCCCTGCAGCAACTGCATGAATACCGACGTGTCGCCGTTGAGATAATGCGCGCCCGTCGCGTGAAAGTTAGGATTGCATGACGACGAAACGTGAATCATCGCGGGCACGTCGAGTTCCACCATCGCCTCGTAAAGCGGATACCACGAGCGGTCCGTGACCGGCGGCCCCGACCAGTGCCCGCCCGAGGGGTCCGGGTTGAGGTTGCAGCCCACGAAGCCCAGTTCCTCCACGCAGCGGCGCAGCTCGGGAATGCAGTTTTCCGGCGTCACGCCCGGCGCCTGAGGCAACTGGCAAACGCCCACGAAATGCTGCGGGAACAGCGCGCACACGCGATGCACGAGATCGTTGCATTCGCTGGACCACAGCGCATTTGCCGCTGCGCCCGACAGGTGGTGACCCATGCCCGCGGCGCGCGGGGAAAAGATCGTCAGGTCCGTGCCACGCTCGCGCTGAATGCGGCGCTGGCCATTTTCGATGCTTTCGCGAATCTCGTCGTCGCTGATCGGCGGGCGCGGCGGAACCGGCGTGCCGTCCTCGAGCGCGGCGATCTGTTTAGCGCGCCAGGCTTCGTGCTGGGGCGGCGAGGTCGTGTAGTGACCGTGGCAATCAATGATCATGTAGCAATTCCATCAGGTGTACGGACGATTAAAATCAGCTTTCCGTCGCTTCGTCGTGGCCAACGAGCGCCCGGTTCGAGGTGCCGCGCTCGGTAGGCTTCACGCGCATTACGATGGCGATGAGCGTGGCGAGCACGAGGAAAGCGGCGATAGTGAGCAGCGCGAGCTTGAAGTTGCCGGTGGCGTGGCGCACGAGACCGATGCTCCACGGCCCCACCACGCCACCGAACTGCGCGATCGTATTGATGAGCGCGATCGTCGCCGCGCCCGCCGCACCGGTTCTGAACGAAGCGGCAAGACTCCAGAACAGCGGGTTGCCCGCATAGATGAAGAGGCCCGTCACGCAAAGCAGCGCATATGCAAGCAGCGGATTCGGCGCATACGCACTGCCCGCAATCGCCAGTGCGCTCATGCCGTAGACGAATGCGAGGTGGTACTTGCGGTCGCCGGTGCGGTCCGAGCTGCGGCTCACGAGGTACGTGCCCAGCACGCCCAGCAGCGGCGGCGCGGCGGAGAGGAAGCCCACTTCGATGTTGCTGAGGTGACCCAGGCTTTTCACGATCTGCGGCAGCCACAGGAACAGCCCATAGATGCCGACCAGCGCGCAGCCGAACAGACACGCGAGGCTCCAGACGCGAATGTCGCTCGCCACCTTCAGCAGCGGAAAATGACGATGGCCGCCCAATGCCTCGCGCTCCGTGGCGAGCGTGGCTTCTAGCCATTGCTTCTCTTGCGCAGAAAGCCAGTCGGCGTCGGCGGGGCGCTCGGTCATGATGCGCAGCGTGACGAGGCCGAGCAGCATCGCAGGCACGCCTTCGATAATGAACATCCACTGCCAGCCGTGCATGCCGAGCACGCCGTTCGCATAAGTCATGACGGTGGTCGAGAGCGGGCCGCCCAGCACGGCCGAGAACGACCCCGCGATGATGTACCCGCCCACGGCGCGGGCGCGGTAGCGCTCCGGAAACCAGTAGGTCAGATACACGGCGATACCCGGCAGAAAGCCCGCTTCCATCACGCCCAGCAAAAAGCGCAGCACGTAGAAGCTCGACGCGTTGAACACGAACGCCGTTGCGGCCGCAACGGCGCCCCACGTGAGCAGAATGCGTGCGATCCAGCGGCGTGCGCCCACGCGATGCAACAACAGATTGCTGGGCACTTCCAGCAGCATGTAGCCGACGAAAAAAATACTGCCCGCAAAGCCGAACACGGCCGGGTCGAAACCCATGTCCGAGTTCATGTCGAGTGCGGCGAAACCGATATTGATACGGTCCAGATAATTGAAAAACATCATGCAGAAAAGGAGCGGCACAAGCCGCTTGTAAACCTTTCGCATGGTTGCTGCTTCGTCGAAGTGACTCATGCTGTCTCCGCCTCATGGCGACGGGCGGTGCCGTCGCTGCATCGTTATCGGCCGGCAGCGGTGACCGCTGCCGGCGGCCCCCCGCGAGACAGGGCGCCTGAGTTTCGATAATAAGAAGCGGGAGGCGTCGAGTCCAAGACGCGATACTTATGCTTCTATAAGCGTGCGCTTATAGTGTGCTGGCGAGCGGCGGCGGCAGGCATTCGAGAAAGGCGCGCAGATGCGGCGAGGCGTCGTCGCTGCGGAACGTCGCGGCGAGCACGGTGCGCTGCGACGCGCCGGGGCCGGAGAGGTGGCGCGCGATGACGTCGGCGCGGCCATGCCGCGCCACCGACTCGCCCACCACGGTCACGCCCAGCCCCGCCGCCACGAGCGCAATGGCGGTCTGGATCTCATAGGCCTGGTGCGCGACGAAAGGCGTCACGCCCGCGTCGCGGTAGAGCGCCTGAACCGTGCGCTTGAACTGCGCGTTCTGATGCTTCGGGTAGAGGATCAACGGCGTATCGGCGAGTTCGTCGATGCGCACCCTCTTTCGTTTGGCGAGCGGGTGATCCGACGCCATCAACACCACGAGCCGCTCGCGCAGCAGCGGCAAGGTCGTGTAACCGGGCACGGCGAGCGGCTGCCGCCCAATGCCGATATGGATGCGCATGTCGCGCAACGCGTCGGTCTGCTCGTCGGTCAGCATTTCGAACAGCTTGAGCTCGACCTGCGGATACGCCTGATGAAACGCCTTGAGCGCGGGCGGCAGGACGCTGTACATCGACGAGCGCGTGAAGCCGACACTGAGCCAGCCGCGCCGGCCCACGCCGATCTCCAGCGCGCCGTGCGTCACCTCGGCGAGCGAACCGAGAATCTGCCGCGCTTCGGTGGCCAGGTACTGGCCCGCTTCCGTCAGGCGCAGCGGGCGGCGCGTGCGATCGATCAGTTGCGTGCCCACACGGTCCTCGAGCGCCCGTATCTGCTGGCTCAAGGCCGGCTGCGCGACGTGCAGACGCTCCGCGGCGCGGCTGAAGTTCAGTTCCTCGGCGAGTGTCACGAAACACTGCAGGCCCCGAAGCTCATTCATCTCGTCATCTCCGTATCGATTTGCCCTGCATCGTAATACAGCGAACCACCCACGAACCAGGCACGTCATTTGCTCGCGATCGAACGACGCATGCCGATCGCCATGTTGAGCGATGGCCCTCTCGGCTCTGGAGGCTCGATGAAAGGCAGGCGGGTACGGATGGCGGGCGTGGCCGTTGTCCTTCTTGCTCTCGCTGCCGCCTATGGCAGCCACGTTGCGCGTGCCTCGGAGCGAGGGCTCGCACCGGTGGCCGCGCCCTCGCCGCCGGCGGGCGACGCCGAAGCCGTCGCGCGCGGCGCGAGGCTCGCGGCCATCGGCAACTGCATGACGTGCCATACCGCGACGGGCGGTCAGCCGCTCGCGGGCGGCCTGCCGTTGCGAACGCCCTTCGGCGTGATCGACTCGACCAACATCACCCCGGACAAGGACACCGGCATCGGCGACTGGTCGCTCGACGCGTTCACGCGCGCGATGCGGCAAGGCGTGTCGCGCGACGGGCATCTGCTCTATCCCGCGTTCCCGTATCCGCACTTCACGCAGATGAGCGACGCCGATATCGCCGCGCTCTATGCGTGGCTGATGAGCCGCGCGAGCGTCAACGCGCCGGCGCCGCACAACGCGCTGATTTTTCCGTTGGGGTTCCGGCCACTCATGGCGGTATGGAACCGGCTCTATCTGCCGCCTGAGTCTGCTGCGTCCGCAACGTCTGCTGCGTCCGCTACCGCGAGGGACGCTCAGGCGCAGGAGGTCGCGCGCGGCCGCTATCTCGTCGAAAGCCTCGGTCATTGCGGCGCATGCCACACGCCGCTCAACCGTCTCGGCGCCGAGCGCCGCGACCGTGCGTTGCAGGGCGGCACCCTCGAGGGCTGGGACGCGCCTGCGCTGACCGACCTCGCGGCACGCCCAACACCCTGGACGCAAGCACAACTGACGAACTATCTGCGTACGGGCTACGCCAGCGAGCACGGCGCGGCGGCCGGCCCGATGCGTACGGTGACGCGCTCGCTCGGCGAAGCCGCTCCCGAAGACGTCGAGGCCATCGCCGCGTATTTGATGACATTGCAGTCCAACCCGAACGCCGCCGCACCGCCTGCCGCAGCCAGCGTCCATCTCTCGACCGCGCCCGCCAACGGCGCTACCCTGTTTGCCGCGGCCTGCGCGTCGTGCCATGGCGCAGGCGCGGCGATGTCGATCGACGGCCATCGTCCGTCGCTGTCGTTCTCCACTGCCGTCAACGCCGATAGCCCGCGCAACATGGTGCGCATCCTGCTCGACGGCATTGCCTGGCACGAGAGCGAGGCGGCGTCTTTCATGCCGCCGTTCGCCGGCACCTTCACGGACGCGCAGATCGCGGAGCTTGCCAACTACACGCGCGCACGCTTCACCGCGCTTAGTCCGTGGTCCGCGCTCGATGCTCAGGCGGTGGCGCGTCTTCGCAAGGAAAGCCCATCACGATGATTACGCTCAACGTAAACGGCGACAGCCATACCGTCGATGTCGATCCGTCCACGCCGCTGCTCTATGTGCTGCGCAACCAGTTGCGGCTCAATGGCGCGAAGTTCGGCTGCGGGCTCGGCCAATGCGGCGCGTGCACGGTGAGCGTGGGCGGCGAGCCGGTGTTCTCGTGCCTGCTGCCAGTCGTGGCCGTGGGCGAGCGGCCGGTGCGCACCGTCGAAGGACTCGGCAGCGCGGATCATCCGGGGCCGCTGCAACAGGCCTTTATCGACCAGCAGGCCGCGCAATGCGGCTACTGCATCGCGGGCATGATCATGCGCGCGCAAACACTTCTGGAACGCACGCCGCACGCCACCGACGACGAGATTCGCCGCTATATGCAGCCGAATCTGTGCCGCTGCGGCACGCATATGCGTATCCTCGCGGCGATCCGGCAAGTGGCGACGGGCGCGCAATCATGAGCCGCGCCCGCTCATCCCCTGCGTTCGACCCTGCCGGCCCCGACGATGCCGCGCGCCGCCGTTTCCTCGTGGGCGGCTCGCTGATGGTGAGCTTCGCCATCGTGCCCGGCATGGCCGCGCTCGCGCAAACCACCACCGAAGCCGGCACCTTCCATGCGAGCGCCCCGAAGCTGCCCGGCAGCCTCAAGACCACGCCATCGCTCGACGCGTGGATCAAGGTCGGACCCGACGGCCACGTCAGCGTGTTCACGGGCAAGGTGGAGCTGGGCACCGGCGTTCGCACGGCGCTCCTGCAACTCGCCGCCGAAGAACTCGACCTCGCGCCTCATGCGATCGAACTGATCACGGCCGATACGGCCGCCACGCCAAACGAGGGCTACACGGCAGGCAGCCACACGATGGCGGACAGCGGCACGGCCATCCTCAACGCGGCGGCCCAGGTGCGCACGTTGCTCGTCGCGAGCGCGGCGGCACAGTTGGGCGTCGATGCCGCCGCGCTCACCACGCGCGACGGCGCGATCCTCGCCGCCGACGGACGGCGCGTGACCTACGGCGAAGCGGTGCAGCACGCGAACCTGCATCAGGACGCGCAGCCCAACGCCGCGAAAAAGCCGCCCGCGCACTACGCCGTGATCGGGCACACGCTGCCGCGCGTGGATATTCCGGGCAAGGTCACGGGAGGCCAGAGCTATGTCCAGGACCTGCGACCCGCCGGAATGCTGCATGCGCGCGTCGTGAGGCCGCCTTCCTATGGCGCGCGGCTCGTTGCTGTCGATAGCGCGCGCGTGGCGGCGCTGCCTGGCGTCGTCAAGGTCGTGCGCAACGGCGATTACCTCGCCGTGGTCGCCGACGACGAATGGCTCGCCATCGTCGCCATGCGCGAACTCGCGCTTGCGGCGCAGTGGCAGCCCGGCCCTCCGCTGCCCGATCCGGCCAGCATTCACGCGTTTCTCATGAGCCTGCCCGCACAGGAAATCGTGGTGGCGGACCAGGGCGCGCCCGCAAGCCCGACGGCGGCGACGTTGAAAGCCCGCTATTCGAAGCCTTATTTGACGCATGGGTCGATCGGGCCGTCGTGCGCGATCGCGCAACTCGACGGCGGCGTCATGACGGTCTGGACACACACGCAAGGCGTCTACCCGCTGCGCGCCGGCATTGCCGAAATGCTCGGCATGCCGCGCGAGAAGGTGCGCTGCGTGCACGTGGAAGGTTCGGGCTGCTACGGACACAACGGTGCGGACGACGCCGCCGGAGACGCCGCGCTCATCGCCCGCGATCTGCCCGGCCACCCGGTGCGCGTGCAGTTCATGCGCGAGCAGGAACACCTGTGGGAGCCGTTCGGTCCCGCGATGACCGTGGATGCGAGCGCATCGCTCGACGCCGGCGGATCGATCGTCGCCTGGCAATACGAACTATGGAGCAATACCCATAACAACCGCATCGAGAACGCGGGCCGGCTGTTGCCCGCGCAGCTGCTCGCGCGACCCTTCACGCCCGCGCCGCCCAAGCCGATTCCCATGCCGGAGGGCGGCGGCGACCGCAACAGCATTCCGCTCTACCGCGTGCCGAGCCTGCACGTGCAGCATCACTTCCTGCCCGATATGCCGATACGCGTTTCGGCCATGCGCTCGCTCGGCGCGCATATGAACGTGTTCGCCATCGAGAGCTTTATCGACGAGCTTGCGAGTGCCGCGCACGCGGACCCCGTCGCGTTCCGTCTCAAGCATCTCGACGATCCACGCGCGCAAGCCGTCATTCATGCCGTGGCCGATCGATTCGGCTGGGGTGCGCATGCCGCGCGTGCGACGCACCCGGACGTGCACGCGTCCGGCTCCGGTTTTGCATTCGCCCAATACAAGAACCTGATGGCCTACCTTGCCATTGCCATGGACGTGACCGTCATGCGCGATACCGGCGAGGTGCGTATCGAGCGCGTGGTCGCTGCCATCGATTGCGGCCAGATCGTGAATCCGGATGGCGTGCGCAACCAGGTCGAAGGCGGCATTTTGCAGTCCACGAGCTGGACGCTCTTCGAAGAAACGCATTTCGACCGCGAACGTATTACGAGTTTCGACTGGAGCACTTACCCGATCATGCGCTTCGCGTCGGTGCCGGGACGCGTGGAGGTATTGTTGATCGATCGCCCCGGCCTGCCGTTCCTCGGCGTGGGCGAAGCCGCGCAGGGACCGGCCGCCGCGGCGCTCGCAAACGCGATTGCCGACGCGACCGGTGTGAGAATCCGCGACGTGCCGCTACTCGGGGCAAAGTCGCGGAATGCGCTCAAGGCGTAGTGAAACCGCCGCTTGTTTCGCTAGTGCTTTTTAGGCGGCAGAGGCTGGTCGAGGCCGGGCTCGACCGGGGTGGGCACCGCGTCGCCTAGCGGCCTGGAAATATCGTTCTGCGGCGCTCGCTCTGACTCCTTAGGGCTCTCGGTCGCCTCCTCCGTTGGTAAATCACGTGTTTTTGGCGGCAACGGCTGATCGAGACCCGGCTCGGTCGGCGCGGGCACAGCGTCCCCAATTGGCTTGGGCAGATCCGTGCCGCGCGGTTCCGGCGCATCTTCGGGCTGTTCGGACTCGTCGGACTGGTTGCTCATCGTTACGACCTCCCTTTGCGATGGATATCGCACACCAGAACACGCAGGGAACGTGCCAGCGGACGATGGGCCAACTTCAGTAGAATGAGGGACACTCCGCGCCGAATCCGGCGGCCGACGAAGAATCACGCCCGGAAAATCCTGGAACACGCCTGATGCCGCACGCCCTCGATCGCCGCACCGCCGTTGCATTCCTTGTGGCCGCAACGTTCTTCATGGAGAACCTCGACGCCACGGTCATCACCACCTCGCTGCCCATCATCGCGCGCGACTTTCACACGGCGCCGGCGTACCTCTCGATCGGCGTCTCCGCGTACCTCGTCGCGCTGACCATGTTCATCCCCGTGAGCGGCTGGTTCGCCGAGCGCTTCGGCGCGCGGCGCGTGTTCGCCACGGCCATCACCGTGTTCAGCGTGGCCTCGCTGCTGTGCGCGCTGAGTTCGGGCCTGTTCGCCTTCACCGCCGCACGCGTGCTGCAGGGCCTCGGCGGCGCGATGATGGTGCCGGTGGGCCGGCTCGTCGTGCTGCGCGACACGCCGAAGCACGAGATCGTGCGCGCCATTGCCATCCTGACCTGGCCCGCGCTGGTCGCACCGATTCTCGGGCCGCCGCTCGGCGGCTGGATCAGCACGCACTGGAGCTGGCACTGGATCTTCCTGCTCAACCTGCCGCTCGGCGTGGCCGCGCTCGTGGCCGCCCTGCTGCTCCTGCGCGACGAGCACACGCAACCCCGCCGCTTCGATACCTTCGGCTTCGTGCTGAGCGGCCTCGGCTTCGCATTCGTCATGAGCGGCATCGAGATGGCGAGCCGCTCCGACGTCACCGCGCCCGTGTCGATCGGCACGTGCGTGGCGGGCGTCGCGCTATTGGCGGCGGCCGTCGTGCATTTGCGGCGCGTGCCGCATCCGCTGTTCGATCTCGCGCCCGTGAAGATCAACACCTTTCGCGTGACCGTGTTCGGCGGCTCGTTGTTTCGCACGGCCATCGGCACCGCGCCGTTTCTGCTGCCGCTCATGTTCCAGGTCGCGTTCGGGTGGAGCGCCGTGGCATCGGGCGCGCTGCTGCTGTGGCTGTTCGCCGGCAATCTGTGCATGAAGCCGGGCACCACGTGGGTCATGAACCGCTTCGGCTTTCGCACCGTGCTGATCGGCAACGGCACGCTGGTGGCGCTCGGCTTCGCGGGCTTCACGCTGCTCGGGGCGGATACGCCGCGTGTCGTCGTGGCGGCGTTGCTGTTTTTCAGCGGCCTCGTGCGCTCGATGCAGTTCACCGCGCTGAACACCATTGGTTTCGCCGACGTGCCCCAGGCGCAGATGCGCGACGCGACGACACTGTTCTCCGTGCTGCAGCAAATGAACGCCGGCATGGGGATCGCCGTGGGCGCGCTGGCGCTTTCGGTTGCCGAGGCGCTGCGCGGCACACACGCCGGGACGGCTGGCGCCGCCGACTTCCATCTCGCGTTCTGGTTCATCACGGCGCTCGCGGCGCTGGGCGTGGTCGACAGCGTGCTGCTGCCGCGCAGCGCGGGCGCGCATATTCTCGCGCGACGCCAGCGCGCCTCCAATTCCTGACCCCGTTCTTCGTTCAACACGATGCTTACCGTTGCGCTTCTCGTCTTCCCGGGCGTCCAGGCACTCGACGTGTTCGGGCCCACCGACGTCTTCTCGGAGGCCAATCGCCTGCTGCCGCCCGAGGCGCAATACCAGCTCGAGCTGATCGCAACGGAACGCGATACCGTGCGCTGTTCCAGCGGTGTGCGGATCGGCGCGGACCGGTACTTCGACGAAGCAAATGGCCATTACGATCTGCTGCTCGTTGCGGGCGGCCCGTCGCTCGTGGAGCAGCCGCTTGCCGATGCCGCGCACGCATGGCTGCGCGAAGCCAGCGCGCGCGCCCGGCGCTTCGGTTCCATCTGCAACGGCGCACTGACGCTGGGGCGCGCGGGATTGCTCGACGCGCGCACCGTGACGACGCACTGGAACGACGCGGCCGCGCTCGCCGCGATGTGTCCGACCGCGAACGTCGAATTCGACCGGATCTTCATTCAGGACGGCAATCTCTATACTTCGGCGGGCGTGACGGCGGGAATCGATCTTTCGCTGTATCTGCTGGCTCAGGATCACGGCCCGGAAATCGCGCTGAACGTGGCGCGACGGCTCGTGGTGTTCGTGCAGCGCGCGGGCGGCCAGTCGCAGTTCAGCCCGTATCTCACACCCTACGCGGAGGCGACGTCGCCCATTGCCCAGGTGCAGCAGTACGTGCTCGGGCATCTGAATGAAGATCTGGGCGTGGAAGTGCTCGCCGACGTTGCCAGGATGAGCAAGCGAAACTTCGCGAGAATCTTCGTGCGCGACACCAACGTGACGCCCGCCGAATTCGTCGAGAGCGCGCGCATCGACGCGGCGCGCGTGATGCTGGAAAACAGTACGGCGCCGTTGAAAACGGTGGCCTTTCGATGCGGCATGCGCGACGCCGACCATTTGCGTGTGGCCTTCAGGCGCAAGCTGGGCACCACGCCGCAGCAATATCGCGCGCACTTCGGCGCTGTGACGGCCAGGGCCAAACGCACCGCAAAAGCGGATTCGTAGCAGCGCCTTTGCGCCTACGCCCCCGCGCGCACCTCGCGCCGCACCGCCTGCGGCGGCACGCCAAAGCCGCGCACGAACGCCTCGCGCATATGCCGCCGGTCGCGAAAGCCGGTCTCGCGTGCGATGACATCGAGCGGATGCGTGCTCTGCTCGATCATGAGCCGCGCCGCCTCCAGGCGCAGGCCCTCCACGGCGCGCGCGGGCGACTGCCCCGTTTCCGCCGTGAACACGCGGCTGAACTGGCGCGGGCTCAGGTGCACGGCCTCGGCAAGCTGCTCCACCGTGAGCGCGCTACTCAGGTTGCGGCGCGCGTAGTCGAGCGCGTTCTGAATGCGGTCCGATTTCGGCGCGAGCGCGAGCATTTCGGAATGCTGCGACTGGCCGCCCGAACGACGCTGATGCATGACGAGCTTGTGCGCAACCGAGCGCGCCACTTCCGCGCCGAGGTCGCGTTCGACCATGGCGAGCGCGAGATCGAGCCCCGCCGTCATGCCCGCCGAAGTCCAGACCGGCCCGTCGACGATATAGATGCGGTCGTCTTCCACACGCACTTCAGGAAAGCGCTGCTGTAGATCGCGCGCGTAGTACCAGTGCATGGTGGCGCGGCGGCCGTCGAGCAGGCCCGCCTCGGCCAGCACGAAACCACCCGTGCAGACGCCCGCCACCCGCCGCGCCCGGCCGCTCGCGCGGCGCAGGAACGCCAGCACCGCGGGCGCGGCGTCCACCGTACGCGGGTCGTTCACGCCCGCCACGATCCAGGTGTCCACGCGGCTGCGCGCGGGCGCGGGTGTGCGCAGCGTGTCCACGCTCATGCCGAACGACGAACGAACCGCGCCACCCTCCACCGAATAGTTCTCGATCGCGTAGAACGGCGAGCCGGCCACCATGTTCGCGTATTCGAAAACGCTTTGGGTCGCGAGCGCCATGACCTGGAATTCGTCGCTCAAAAGGTAGCCGATGCGGTGCATGTCCTACTCCCGTCGCTGGATGTCCTGAATAACGACCTTATACGTCATTTGCGCCACGGTCAATCGCGGCCAGAATGTACTCACAGCAGCGCCACTTGCACGTTACCTAACCACTCGCGCCGCTACGCAAAGGAGCTTGATCATGAACCAGCAAACCCATCGCGGCACCGCGCTCGTCACCGGCGCATCCTCCGGCATCGGCGCCGTGTACGCCGCGGAACTCGCGCGCCAGGGCTACGACCTCGTGCTCGTCGCGCGCAATCGCGAGCGGCTCGCCGCGCTCGCCGGGCGCATCACGAGCGAAACCCGGCGCGACGTGGAAGTGCTCGCCGCCGATCTCAACGACCGTGACGATCTCGCCGCCGTGGAAGCGCGTCTGCGCGACGACGCCAGCCTAACGCTGCTCGTGAACAACGCGGGTATCGGCACGCACACGCCGCTCGTGGAGAGCGACGTCGATTACATGACGCGCATGATCGAGCTGAACGTCACCGCGCTCACGCGGCTCACGTATGCGGCCGTGCCGGGTTTCGTCGCGCGCGGCCAGGGCGCGATCATCAACATCGCCTCCATCGTGAGCATCGCGCCCGAGATCCTCAACGGCGTGTATGGCGGCACCAAGGCCTTCGTGCTCGCGTTCAGCCAGTCGCTGCATCACGAACTGGCGGCCAAGGGCATCCGCGTGCAGGCGGTGCTGCCCGGCGCCACGGCCACGGAGTTCTGGGAGACGGGCGGCCTGCCGCTCGAACATCTCGACAGCGCGATCGTGATGTCCGCCCAGGACATGGTGAGCGCCGCCCTCACCGGCTTCGAGCGCGGCGAAACCGTGACGATTCCTTCGCTGCACGACGTGGAGCAATGGAACGTGTTCGAGACGGCTCGTCGCGCGATGTCGACGCAACTGTCGAGCAACACGCCCGCGCCGCGCTATCGCATCGCGCAGTGACGCTCTGGTTCGATCCGGTGGATTGAGTGAGGCGGGGGCTCGCCCCCGCAGCCTACACTTCCCGCTTGCTACGCCCATATAGCAGCAACATGGCCGCGATCACCACGCCGTAGATGATCTGGCGTCCCGCCTCCGGCATCTGCGCGACCGAGAGAATGGACTGCAGCAGCGTGATGAGGATCGCGCCGGCGACAGTGCCGAGGTACGAGCCGCGGCCGCCCAGAATGGAGGTGCCGCCCAGCACCACCGCCGCGATCGCGGGCAGCAGGTAGGCGTCGCCCATCGACTGCGCGGCCTTCGACGCATAGCCCGCGAGCAGCACGCCGCCGAACGCGGCGAAGGCGCTGCACACGGCGAACGCGGCGACCGTCACGAGCCGCGTATCGATGCCGGAAAGATACGCCGCGCGCTCGGTGTTGCCGATCGCGTACAGCGTGCGGCCGAAGGTCGTACGCGAGAGCAGGAATATCGTCGCGGCCCCGATCACCACCCACAGCGCTACGGCATTCGGCACGCCCGGCACGAGCCAGCCCGCGGCGAGCCAGCGCATGACGTGCGGCGCGGAATCCTGCGGCGACGATCCGCCCGTATAGACGATCATGATGCCCTGCGCGACCGCATTGGTCGCGAGCGTCGCGATCATCGAAGGAATGCGCAGGAGTGCGACGAGAATGCCGTTGACGATGCCGATCAGCATGCCGCAGCCAATGCCGACCGGAATCGCGAGAATCTCCCCGAGTTCGCCATGCCCGGCGACAGCGCACGCCATCATCGCACCCACCGTGATCGTCCACGGCAACGAGAGGTCGATGTGGCCGAGCAGAATCACCATCATCAGCCCAGTCGCGATGATGCCGAGAAACGCGCCGACCTTCAGCTGCAGCAGGATATATTCCGGCGACGTGAAGTTGCGCGAATACATCCCGCCGACGAGCAGCAGCGCAACGATGCACCCGAACGAGATCAGGATCGGCTTGTCGATCCTGCGCGTGAGCCTCGACACGAAGGTGGTCCGGGTGCTTGCAGAAACGCCGCTCATTGGAACCACTCCAGACGGTTGCGCACGCTGAACAACCCGCATGCGCCAATCGCGACGGCGAGCAGGAGAATCACGCCCTGGAATAGCGGCTGCCAGAGCGCGTCGACGTTGAACACGAACAGCAGGTCGCCGATGGAGCGGAATGCGAACGCGCCGAAGATCGCGCCGATCGCGCTGCCCTTGCCGCCGAGCAGCGACACGCCGCCGATCACCACGGCGGCAATCGAGAAGAGTGTGTACGAGTTCGCGCTGCCAAGGCTCGCTTCGCCGGTGTCGGTGAAGAAGGTCAGAAACAGACCGCCTATTGCGGCGAGCAGGCCCGCCAGCGTATAACTCGCGAACTTCGCGCGGCGGATCGGCATGCCGGAGAGGAAGGCCGCGGGTTCGGAGGAACCCGTCGCATACGCCGCGCGGCCCACCGCCGAGCGTTTGAAAGGAATCCAGACGATCGCCACGGTCGCGATCAGAATCAGCAGACTCGCCGGCACGATGCCCGCGACCTTGCCGGTCAGGGCGTCGGCAAGATCCTCGTTGATCGTCCCGCCGGGCACGGGGCGCAGCAGCAGCGCCAGCCCGTAAAACACGGCGCCGGTCGCAATCGTCGTCACGATCGGCTGCAGACGGCCGAAAATGATGATCACGCCGTTGAGCGCGCCGCACAACGCGCCCGCCGCGAGCACGCCGACGATGCCCAGCGCGCTGTGCAGCGCGTCGCCCGTGACGATCCACGAGCCGATGCAATTCGTCAGCACGAGCATCATGCCGATGGAGAGGTCGATGCCGGCCGTGAGCACGACGAGCGCCTGCCCCATCGACACCAGTGCGAGCAGCACCGCCTTGTTCGCCGCGGTCTGAAACACGTTCGCCGATAGACTCGACGGATAGTTGACGAGGTAAATCGCGAACATCAGCACGAACAGGCCGAACGCGAACGCCATACCACGATTTTCCGCATACCAGTAACGCAGCCCGCTCATGGCGCGACTCCCGAGGAAGGCGAAACCTGCGCAACCTGTCCGATTTGTCCAACCGGCAGGTCCAGTGCGCTGGCGATCAGATTCTGTTCGGTGATCGCCGGCCCGACGAGTTCCTTCTTGATCCTGCCTTCGTACAGCACGAGCACGCGGTCGCAGCAGCCGATCAACTCGTCATAGTCGGTCGAATAGAAAAGGATCGCGGCGCCTTCGTCGGCCAGGCGCCTGAGCAGCTGATAAAGCTCCTGTTTGGTGCCCACGTCGATGCCGCGCGTCGGGTCGCTGAGCAGCAAAATTCTCGGCTTGCGGATCAGCCACTTCGCGATCACCACCTTCTGCTGGTTGCCGCCCGACAGCGAGCCCACGGGCGCGTCGACGCCGTGCGACTTGATCGCGAGGAGTTCGATCATCCGGTCAACGAAGGACTGCTGGCGATTGCGATCGATCACGCCTGCGCTCGACATGCGATCGAGCGCGGCAAACGAGAGGTTCTCGCGCACCGACATCGGCAGCATCAGGCCTTCGGTCTTGCGGTCCTCCGGTATCAGCGCCATGCCGATTCCCTTTGCGCGCGCGGCAACGGGGCTGCCGATCGTCACCGCCTTGCCGTCGATCTCGATCTTGCCCGCGCAGCCGCGCAGCACGCCGAACAGCGCGAGCAGCAGTTCGCGCTGCCCCTGGCCGTCGAGACCGCCCAGCCCGAGAATTTCACCGGGCTTCAGCGAAAAGCTGATGCCCCGCAGCGTGTCGCTCCACGCGAGATCATGACAGGCGAGAACGGGTTGGCGCTCGGCCTTTTCTGCGGGCTTGTCGGGGAAGACATGCTGGTACTTCCGCCCGATCATCATTTCGACGACCTCAGTATCCGAGCGCGCGCCCGCCTCGAAGCTCATCACATGACGGCCATTGCGATACACCGTGCATTCGTCCGCGAGTGCCTTGACCTCGTGCATCCGGTGCGAAATGAAGAGCAATGCGAGCCCCTCTTCGCGCAGGCGCTTGAGCACCTCGATCACGCGCGCCACGTCGGCGGCGGTCAGCGCCGAGGTGGCCTCGTCGAGAATCAGGATGCGCGGTTCGTGCGCGAGCCCCTTGGCCAGCTCGACCATCTGCTGGCGCGACAGCGGCAGGTCGCGCACTTTCGCGAGTGGATTGATGTCGGCCGCGCCCGCGCGGGCCAGCGCTTCCTCGGCCTGGCGGCGCTGGGCCCGGCGGTCGATCATGCCGAAGCGGCGCGGCGGGTTCGAAGCGAAGATGTTGTCGGCCACGCTCAGGTCGGGGATCAGCGACAACTCCTGATACACGCAGACAATGCCGGCCGCGTTCGCCTCGGCGGGCGAGGCGAACGAGACTTCACGGCCGTCGAGGTGCATCACGCCCTCGTCCGGCTGCACCACGCCGGACATCACCTTCAGCAGCGTCGATTTGCCCGCCCCGTTCTCGCCGAGGATCGCGTGAATGCGGCCCTTTCGCACCGCGAGTTCCGCGTGATCCAGCGCGACGGCGCCGCCGTAGCTCTTCGACACTCCAGACATCTGAAAGAACGGCTGCCCTGCACCCTGCTGCATGCTTCGCCTCCCGTCACGTCACGCGGCAATCACGCGGTCACTGGTTGCCCTGGCTCTGCTTCATGATTGCCTGAGCGGAGAAGTTGATGCCGCAAGTGGGAAACGAGTTGCCCACGAAGAAGTTGTCCGACTCGTTCGGGAAATAGTTGGTGCCCGCCTTCAGCATCGAATCGTCGGTGACGTCCAGCGGCAGCTTGATCGCCACGGGAATGGTCTGTCCATCGAGCGCCGCGAGCGCCGTCTTGATCGCCACGGCCACCTGCGCGGGACCGGTGCCCGCCGACGTGCACTTCAGACCTTGGGCGCCGTACTGCGCGCAGAACTTGCGAAAGCCGTTCTCCGTCTCGCCGCCGAACGGCACGAACGGATGTTTCGCATCGATCATCGCGCGCACTACCCCCGTGTCGCCGCCCTGCGCCGAAATGCCGTCGAAATGGCCCTGCACGGCGATGGCGTCGGCGGTGGCCTTCTGCGCGACCGCGTCATCCCACTTGCCGTAGACCTGCACGACGTTCCACTTCTTGCCGGTCTCGTCGAGGGTCTTCGTGAAGCCGTTGTGGCGGTCCGTGTCGACCGAGGTGCCGGCCACGCCGCGGACTTCCAGCACCTTGCCGCCGTTGGGCACATGAGTCGCGAGCCACTTGGCCCACAGCACGCCAAGCCCGTACTGGTCGACGTCCACGTTGATCGCGTCTTCGCTGTCGAGCGTATTGTCGAACGCGACCAGCACGACGCCGGCTTTCTTCGCGCGGCGGATCGCGGGTCCGAACGAGGCGGGATTCTGCGCGTCGACGATGATCGCGTCGTAGCCGGCGTCGATGAAGTTGTTGACGGCCGAGATCTGCGCGGGCACGTCCTCGCCCGTCGAGACGACCTTGAATTCCTTGAGCTTGGCGGCGACGGCCGGTTCCGCCGTATAGGCCTTGGCCGTCTTGATCATCTGGATACGCCAGGTGTTCGCGATATAGCCGTTCACGAGCGCGATGCGGTACGGCCCGCTCTTCTTCGGATACTTGATGAATTTCGTGTCGGCCTTCCAGGGGACCATGCAGGTGGGGTCGCTGGACGGACCGGAAACGATCGATGCCTGCGCGAATGCCGCGCTCGCGCACAAGGCCATTGCCGCGGTCGCCGCCGCTCGAAGCACGTGGATTCCTGAAAGCATGTTGTCTCCTTTTTGTCGGATAGAACTTACTGAAAGCCGGCGCAACGGGCTCGTCGGGAATGGCCGACACCGTGTGCGTGACGCAGGGAATCTTGCTGGATGTGCTGCAGCGGGACTGGACCGGACGCGCCGGACCAGCGGAATGACCTCTTCAAAGGCGTCCCCTCGAAGCAAAACGACGGGCATGCGTGAACGCCTCCCCGTCTGACAGTACTGGCATACCAATCGGCGCGCGATAGTGGTTTACCACTGGCCCCGGCGCAGACCCCGCGCGGGCTGAAATCGGGCGGAAACCCACGCCGCCTCGACGCTTGGCGGCGCGGCAACTGGTGTACCATTCTGGCGAACTTCAGCCGCCTCCCGGCGGCTTCGACGCTTTCGAGAATCCTGGATGGCCGATCTTTCGCATACGCCAACCGGTCGCGCCGCCGATGCGGACGCAACCGACCGCTCCTACGTCGGCCTCGCGAAACAGATCTACGACCTGATCGCGGCAGGCGACATTGGGCGCGCGCCGGGCGCGCCTCGCACGCGCCTGCCCTCCGAGCGCACGCTCGCCGAGCGTTTCGGCGTGAGCCGCACGCAGGTCAGAGAGGCGATCATCGCGCTCGAAGTGCAAGGCGTGGTCGAGGTGCGCGTGGGGTCGGGCATCTATGTGGCCGACGCGCAGGACGCGCGCGCCGTCGCGTTCGAACTGCCGCGCGGGCCGGGCCCGATCGAGACGCTGCGCGCGCGCGAAGTGATCGAGAGCGGGATCGCGGCGCTCGCCGCGACCGAACGCAAGGATTCGGACCTCGACCGCCTCTTCGCCGCGTTGCGCACGATGCGCGAAAACATGGACGACAAGGCCGCGAACGAGGCCGCCGACCGCGAGTTCCATCTGGCGATCGCGGGTGCAACTGGAAACGACATGCTGCGGCAGGTGGTGAGCGCGATGTGGGACAACTCACGCGCCGACCCGTTGTGGAAAAAGATCGAGGAGCACTTCCATACGCCCGCGTTGCGCGCGGCTTCGCAGGAAGACCATCAGCGCATTTTTTCGGCCATCATGGCGCGCGACGCGGATGCCGCGCGTGCGGCGATGCAGGCGCATCTCGCCCGCGTGATCGGCGAGTTCACCCAGGCCTGGCGTTAGCCCCTCATGCCGCCGCAGGCAGCGCGCTTTCCTCGTACGCAGCCGCCGGCGGCGTGACGGGCAGCGGCGCCGGCGGCGTGTCCGCCGTCTCGCTCACGCGGAACGTCGCCACGGCATCGGCCATCTGGCTCGCCTGCTGCTCGAGCGACTCGGCGGCAGCCGCCGCCTGTTCCACGAGCGCCGCGTTCTGCTGCGTGACCTGATCCATCTGGCTCACAGCGGTCTCGACCTGCTCGATGCCGGCGCTCTGCTCCACGGTGGCCGAGGCGATCTCTTTCATGAGGCCCGACACCTTGTCCACCGAAGCGACGATCTCGGCCATCGTCGCACCCGCCTCGCCCACGAGCGAGCGGCCGTTGCGCACGTCGTGCACCGAGGCGTCGATCAGCGACTTGATCTCGCGCGCCGCGGCGGCGCTGCGCTGCGCGAGCATGCGCACCTCGCCCGCGACGACGGCGAAGCCGCGCCCCTGCTCGCCCGCGCGCGCGGCCTCGACCGATGCGTTGAGCGCAAGGATATTGGTCTGAAACGCAATGCCGTCGATGATGCCCGTGATGTCCGCGATCTTGCCCGAGCTGCGGCTGATCTCCGCCATCGTGTCGATCACCTGCTCGACCACGCGTCCGCCGCGCTGCGCGACATCGGCCGCCCCCGTGGCGAGCGCGCTCGCGGCGTTCGCATGCTGCGCGTTCTGACGCACGCTCGACGTGAGCTGCTCCATGCTCGACGCCGTCTGCTCGAGCGACGCAGACTGCTGTTCCGTTCGGCTCGACAGATCGAGATTGCCGGCCGCGATTTCGCGTGCGCCCGTGTTGATCGCATCGCAGCTCGATCGCACGCTGCGCACCGTGTGGCTCAGGCCGCCCTGCATGCGCCGCATTGCGCCGAGCAACTGGCCGATTTCGTTGCGCCCGCCGCCTTCGATGTGGACCGAGAGATCGTTCGCGGCGATCTGGTTGAGCACTTCCACCGCCTCTTTGAGCGGCGCCGTCACGAGGCGCCGCAGCGCCAAATGCGTCGCAACGACGAGCGCCAGCGCACCCAGCAAACCCACCGCCACCATCGCCATCACCCAGTCGTGCTCGCGCCCGGACTGCTCGAGCGTCGCGCGCGAGACGGCATCGGCATTCGCGCGCAGTGCAGCCACGCTCGCAGAGAACTGCGTATTGGCATTGGCGACATCCCCGGCGGCCAGCGTGGCATAGGTTGCCGTGTCGCCCGATTCGAGCGCTGTGGCCGCGCGCTGCAGCGACTGCGCGAGCGCGCTCCACGCGCCGAGCAAGGCATCGCGCTGCTGGGCCGCATCAAGGTCGAACGGTGCGCTCTCGCGCAGCGCGGCGCTGTGCTTCGAGGCCTGCTCGAAGAGATCGCGTGCTTCCTGCCGCGCCCGCTGTTGCGCTTCGGCGGCGCCATTCTCCTTGCTGGCTTGATAAGCGCGCGCCAGCGCCGTTTGCGCAAGCGCCGCGTCCTCGCGCAAGGCGAGCGCGAGCGCGTCCTGTCGCGCAACTTCGTGGATGTAACGCGCCGAGTCGTCGGCGCGGCCGATCATCAGGACACCTACCGCGGCACCCACCACCAGCATCGCCGCAAACGTGCAAAGCACGAGCAGCAGCCCTTTTCGAATCGTCAGATTACGCATTGCCTTAGTTCCGCTTCAGGGCCTCAACGTGGTGGGGACAGCATCGCTGCCCAGCCGGGCCAGCAGCATGTTCGCCTGTTCGATCAGCGTGGCGCGGTATTCGCCGGGCAACAGCACGTCGTCGGCCACGGCCATCGCTTCGCCGAGTTGCGCGCGAAACGCGAGGATCGTGCGTTCGATCTGCGGCGCGGAGAGTTGCGGCAGCACCGCCTCGACGAACTTCGTCATCACCACCACACTCGCGCCGAAGCGCGAGATGGCCTTGCCATGCGCGCTCACTAGCGCGGTCATCGAGTTCAACAGCATCTCGTCACTGGTGCTCACGGAATTCTCCAGATACGTCGGCTAAAGGGGAAAAGAAAAGGCCGTCTTCAGCCAGCCACGCACGCTTCGAGCGCGCGCGGCATCAACCCGGCCGGCGCGGGACGCGCAAGCAGGAAACCTTGTGCGCGGTCGCAGCCGATCTCGCGCAGGAACTCGAGTTGCCGCGGCGTCTCGACGCCCTCGGCCACTACCGTGACACCAAGCGTGCGCGCCATCGCGACGATCGCGCGCACGATCGAGCGGTCTCGCGCCGCGCTTTTCTTCACACGCGGCGACGTTCCCGGCCCCGGCCCGGCCATGTCCGCGAGGAACGAGCGGTCCACCTTGAGCGTGTCGACCGGTAAGGACTGCAGATACTTGAACGATGAATAGCCCGTGCCGAAGTCGTCGATCGCGAGGCTGATGCCGCGCGCGGCGAGCTCCTGCAGCAACGCTTCGATGCCGCCCCGGCCCGAGGTCATCGCCATGCTCTCCACGAGTTCGAGCTGCAGCCGCGTGGCTGGCAGGCCCGTTTCGCTGAGTACGGTCGTGAGCTGATGCAGAAAGCCGTCGTGCAGACATTGCCGCGCCGAAAGATTCACGCTGATGCGCCCGAAATCGAAGCCCTCGTCCAGCCACTCGCGCGCCTGCCGGCAGGCCTCGCGCAACACCCACGCGCCGAGCGGAACGATCAATGAGGATTCCTCGGCAATCGGGATGAACTGGTCGGGCGGCACGAGGCCGCGGCGCGGGTGCTGCCAGCGCACGAGCGCCTCGATATTGACGAGCGCCCCGCTCGCCACATCGAATTCGGGCTGATAGTGGAGCACCAGCTCGCCCGCCTCGAGCGCATGGTGCAGCTCGCTTTCGAGCACGATGCGCTCCATGGCCGACGATGTCATCGGCGTGGCGAAGAAGCGGAAATTGTTCTTGCCCGCGTCCTTGGCCTCGTACATCGCGCGGTCGGCCTGCATGAGCAGTTGCCGCGGATCGTGCGCGTCGTCCGGATACATGCTGATGCCGATGCTCGGCGTGACGAACAGCAGCTGCTCGCCGATGTGCATCGCGGCGCCCACGCGCGCGAGCAGCCCCTGGGCGATCTGCCCGACGTGGCGAATGTCTTCGATATCCTCGATCAGCAGCGTGAACTCGTCGCCGCCGAGACGCGCCACCGTATCGGTCTCGCGCACCGCGTCGCGCAGGCGCGTGGCGATCACGGTGAGCGCCTCGTCGCCCACGCCGTGGCCCATGGTGTCGTTGATGAGCTTGAAGCGGTCGAGGTCGAGGAACATCACCGCGACGCGCTTGCCCGAGCGGCGCGCGCGCGCGAGCGAGAGCGTGAGGCGCTCGGTGAAGAGCGTGCGATTGGGCAGGCCGGTCAGGGCGTCGTGCGTCGCGAGGTAGCTCAGGCGCTCCTCGGTCTCGCGGCGCTGCGTGATGTCCGCGAAGATCGCGGCGTAATGCGTGCAGCGGCCGCTCGGGTCGCAGATGCTGGAAATCGTCAGGTATTCCAGGTAAAGCGCGCCGTCCTTGCGGCGGTTCCAGACTTCGCCCTTCCAGTGGCCGTTTTGCTGCAGGCTGCGCCAGAGCGCGCTGTAGAACCCCGGGCCCTGGCGCCCCGAGTTGAGCAGGCTCGCATTGCGCCCTAGCGCCTCGTGCTCCGTATAGCCCGTGAGCCGCGTAAAAGCGGGATTCACGCGTTCGATGGTGCCGTCGAGGTCGGTGATCATCACGCCATCGAGCGTCGACTCCACCACCTGGTCGGCGAGACGCAGATTCGCGCGCGAGGCGAGCAGCGCGTCGTCGCGCTCGCGCAGCGCCAGCTGCAGCTCGCGTACGAAGCTGTCTTCGATGTCGTGCAGGATATGCGAGAGGTCGAGCAGGCCCGCGAGAGTCCCATCTTCGCCGATCACCCCCACGTGGCGCATGCGGTGCTCGAGGAGATACTGACGCGCCGCGTAAAGGCTTTGCGAATGCGCGAGCGAGCGCAGCGGCCGGCTCGCGCGCGCGCCGGCCGTGCCGTCGAGCGCACCGTCGGCAGCGAGGCGCACCACGTCGCGCTCGGTCACGATGCCGAAGTCGCCTTCGGGATAGCTCACGACGAGCGCGCTCAGACGCCGCGCACGCATGCGCTGCATGGCCTCGTGCATGGACATGCGCGCGTCGACCACGAGCGGCATTGCCGCATTGACCGAGCCGACCGTCTTCAGCCGCAGAAAGCACTCGAGCCCCTGGTTCATGACCAGGTCGGTTTGCGTGACGATGCCGAGCGAGCGGCCCGCCTGATCGACCACGAGACAATGGCGGATGCCTTCGCGCTTGAAGCGCAGGGCGGCGTCGCGCAGACGCGTGCTCGCAGGCAGCGCGCGCACCGGATGGCTCATTGCATGGCGGATGGGCAGCGCAAGCGCGGCGGCGTCTTCGCCCAGCGCGAGCGCGTCGTGCTCGGTCCAGATGCCGACGGGCCGCCCCATTTCGGTGATCACGATGGCGCTATAGCGCCGCTCGCTCATCATGCGCGCCGCTTCGCGGATCGGCACGTCGGGCCCGCAGGCAAGCGGCGGCCCTGAAAGTAGCTGCCCGATTTCCAGGTCCAGCGTGTGGTGTTGCATGTTGCGTCCCGAACCGCACGGCGATGTCTTTATGAGATAGCGGGAAACTAACAGCGGGCAGGAGGCCTTCAATTGACGAAAATCAAGGTTTTGACCGCCCGAGACGACGCAAACGTTTGCGTATCGACTAACCGGAATAACAGGGCGGCATCGTCTGTCGCACGCCCGCGACAAACTTGATGCGCATAAAGATTTATACACAAAATTACAGAATCCAGTTTACTGGATTCTTAAATCCATTAAACTGGACGACATGGATATTCACACCAATATCGCCCGCCGCCTGCGCGAATTGCGCGACGCCAAAGGCTGGTCGCTCGAAGCGCTGGCCGAGCGCAGTTCGGTGAGCCGCTCGAACATCTCGCTCATCGAACGCGGGCAAAGCAGCCCCACGGCCGTCGTGCTCGACAAGCTCGCGACGGCGCTCGGCGTCGCGCTCGCGTCGCTCTTCGAGGCGCCGGGCGACGATGCGCGGCAGGCCCCTTCCCCGCACGCCGCGGCCCGCGATCAAGCGGTCTGGACCGATCCCGAGTCGGGCTACGTGCGGCGCAATCTCTCGCCGCCCGCATGGTCGCCGATCCAGCTCGTGGAAGTGCACTTTCCGCCCGGCCAGCGCGTGGCCTACGACACGAGCCTGCGCGACGCGGAGATTCATCAACAGGTTTGGGTGATGGAAGGCGCGATGGAGATGACGGTGGGCGAGCGCGTGTGGCGGCTCGAAACCGGCGACTGCCTCGCGATGCGCCTCGACTGCCCCATCGTCTATCGCAATCCCGCGAACGAGCCGGCGCGCTATGTCGTCGCGCTCTGCAGGACCACTAACTGACCGGGTTCACATTCCTATGCGCGAAACCATCAAGGTACGCCGCCTCACCGCCGAACAGGCGCAAGCCTGCGCGAGCGCGCTTGCGGACGTACTCATCGACTGCGTGGAGGGCGGCGCCTCGGTGAGCTTCATGCTGCCGATCGCGCGCGAGACGGCGCTCGCGTTCTGGCACGGCGTGGCGCGAGACGTGGCGCGAGGCGAACGCATCCTGCTCGCGGCCGAAGACGCGCAGCAGCGCCTTGTGGGCACGGCGCAGCTCGTGACGGGGCAACCGGAAAACCAGCCGCATCGCGCCGATGTCGCCAAGGTGCTGGTGCACCGCGCCGCGCGCGGACAAGGTGTGGGGCTGCGCCTCATGCTCGCGATCGACGAGGCGGCAACGCAGGCCGGAAAATCGGTGCTCGTGCTCGACACCGTAACGGGCGGCGCGGCCGAGCGCCTCTATGCGCGCGCGGGATGGGAGCGTGTGGGCGCCGTGCCGAATTACGCGCTGATGCCGGACGGCGCAGTTTGCGGCACCACGTTCTATCACAAGCAACTGCTGAGCCGCTAAGCCGGCGGGCTGCTCAAGCGCCTCGTTCGAGCATATTGCTGATGGAGAGCGCGAGGCCATCGGGATTGTCGTAAGCCATCATATGCTCGGTGTCGGCAACGAGTTCGACGCTGCAGCCGGCGTGCTCGAATTGGGTAATTTCGTCACTCGCAGCCGTATCCGGAAGAATCACCCCTTTTTTTGCATTCAGCCTGGCGAGATCATCGAGCCAGTTTTGCGCGTTATCGTCCAGCGCGGATCTTGCCCATTGGTAAATGGCATGAGGCGATGCGACGGAAAACGGGCCCAGCCAGGCGTCGTTGCCGCCGGCGGCTTTCAACTGCGCCAGAAGCTGCGAATACCCTTCGGCGACGAATTGCGCTTCGGTCATCGACGTGATTTCCGACAACATCGCATTGCCGTAGTCGTTCAGACCGGGCGCACATAAAATCACGCTAGCCAGCTCGGTCGGCAAGCATTTAGCGAGCTTCAGCGCGACGAACGCGCCAGCGCTATGGCCGAAGAGATTCACCCGCGTGAAGCGCTCGCTCGCGACAAGGTTTGAGAGGACATTTGCCTGGTCATCCGAAGTATATGTCCCGTCCTCCGGTTTGTCGCTGAACCCCGCCCCCATGAGATCGATGAGGAGCGACCGGCATTTTGAGTATGAATTCGAGCCCACTACCGATGGGTAATCACTGCTGGACGCACAACCCAAACCATGAACCAACAGGAGCGGTTCGGAAGCGTTCGTGCCGGAATATAAATCCAGGTAGCGAAGAACGTTCCCTCTGTCATCTGTCGCGAATGCATTCATACTCTCGTCCGGGAATTCAAGGCGATGCCACCGCGCGCAACGCCTCAGAAGGCCGCATGCCGAACATGCGCCGGTAGTCGGAGGCGAACTGGCTCAAATGCCAGAAGCCCCAGGCGGCGGCCACGTCCTGCACCGAACCGGCCGCGCGAGCGCACAGGTCGCGCCGGGCGCCGTTCAGGCGCAGCGCGCGCAGGTAGGTTGCGGGCGCCATGCCAAGGACATCCTGAAAGCAGTACTGGAGCGTGCGCCGGCTCACGTGCAGCTGCTCGCAAAGCTCCGGCACGCCGACCGGCCGCGCGCGATGCGCGAGCACGTAGTCGCGCGCCTGCGCAACGATCCAGCGGCGCCGCGACGCGGGCTCGGCAACCGCATCCGCGCTGCCCGCGCAGGCGTCGAATAGCGCGGCGAGCACTTCCGCCTGCAATGCATTACGCCCGGCGTCCGAAAGCGATGCGTTCGGCACGTTCTCATGCGCGTGGCCGCCATCGTCGAGACACCTCGCGAGCCGCGCGCAAAGGCGCTCGATGCTCGCCTCGCCGGCCTGCACGACAGGCGCAGCCGGCAGACGCTCTTCGAGCGCCGTGTGCTCGACCGCGGCGGCATAGTGGCGCATCACGTCGCCGCGCACGACCACGCCGTAGATCGAAAACTGTGCGGGCGTGAGCAACTCGAATTCGACGTTGCCCGGGCGCAGCGCAAACGCCTGCGCACCAAAGGGCTGCGCGTCGATACGCGCCTCGCCTTCGCGCGCGACCGGTATGCCGAACCACCAGGCGTCGCCGCGCACCTCGCACGCCTGGCGCAGCGTGTGGCTCGTGGTCTCGCGAAAGACCTTCATGGTGTCGAGCGGCAGCTCCGTGAGCGTGCCGACAAAGCGGCCCGCCGCGAGCTGGTCGTAGGTCTGCCGCCAGCCCACGAGGTTGCGCGCCTGTTCGTCGGCGTCGTGCGCCACGCTGACCACGGTGCGGGTGCCAGGCGCGTTCCATTGCGCCTGTCCGGCCGTGGCTTCGGTTCGCTCTGCCGTTTCGTTCATGGCTGCCTCCCAGTACGCGCTTGCTTCGATCGATCGTCGATTGATGCAAGAGTCGGGCCAGCGAGAACGGTATGCAGAACGGCAATGCCGGGCGCGGCGCTGCTCCACGGCGGCGCAATGGCGGTGAGAGGAGTGCTCAATCCCTGCACAGGCGGCGGCACCGCCGCGGTGCGTCGCCGGCTTCAATGGTGGCGGCGCATGCAGTCTCCGCGCTCGCGTGCAGACCTTCATGCAGACGTGATCTGCCCGGCCGCCCCGACGCCCGGCAGCGTCGCGTCGCTATCGTCCTTCAGTCCGACGCCGGTCAGCCCGAGCCGCCGCGCGTGCGTGAGGAGGTAATGGAGCTTGTGCGCGGCCGCTTCATACGGCAGCCCTTCGGGACGCACGTTCGAGATGCAGTTGCGCTGCGCGTCATGGCAGCCCACCTTCGGCGCATAAGTGAGATAGACGCCGAGGCTGTCTGGCGAGCTAAGCCCTGGCCGCTCGCCGATCAGCATCGCTACGAGTTTCGCACCCAGCAACTCGCCAATCTCGTCGCCGAGCGCCACGCGTGCCTGACGCGCGACCACCACCGGGCCGATGCGCCAGCCCGCGAGGCGCGCGCGCACCGCGAGCAGCAGCGGCGCGGCCTGTTTCGCGGCCGCGATCGCCGAGAGGCCGTCGCCGATCACGAACACGACTTCGGGCGGCTCGTCACGCGCAGCAGTGGCCAAACCCGCCGCTTCGACCAACGCTGCCCGGCTCGCCTCCGACAAGCGCCGCCCCAGGTCCGGCCGGCGCAAATAATGTTGCCGGTCCGGCGCCGCGCTTTCCACGCCGAGCGTGGCGAAGCCTTCGGCTTCGAGCGTGCGCCGCAAGGCTTCGGCGTCGAGCGGGTGATGCACGGCGTCGCGCGCCTGCGCGTGCGAGAGATTGAACGCGAGCAGCGGCGCCGTAGGCAAGCCGTTGCCCGCGCGCCCGAGCGCGATGCGCGCGTTCGTGAACGCCTTGAGACCGCCCCATGGGTTCTTTTCGACGGCGTCGCTCATGCGTCGATCCCCATCCATTCGTGCGCGCCCGCGAGCAGCGGCACGCGCGCGGAGCCTGGCAGGAGCGCGCCTTTCGCGTCGACGATCTCCATGGTCTCGAGCCACTCCTCGAACTCCGGCGCGCGGCGCAGGCCGAGCAGATCGCGCACGTAGAGCGCGTCGTGAAACGAGGTGCTCTGGTAGTTGAGCATCACGTCGTCCGCGCCCGGAATGCCCATGATGAAGTTGATGCCGGCTGCGCCCAGCAGCGTGAGCAGCGTGTCCATGTCGTCCTGGTCGGCTTCGGCGTGGTTCGTATAGCAGATGTCGCAGCCCATGGGCACGCCCAGCAGCTTGCCGCAGAAGTGATCTTCGAGCCCCGCGCGTATGATCTGCTTTCCGTCGTACAAATACTCGGGGCCGATGAAACCGACCACCGTATTGACGAGGAACGGCTCGAACTTGCGCGCGACTGCATAAGCGCGCACCTCGCAGGTTTGCTGGTCCACGCCGTAGTGCGCGTTCGCCGAGAGCGCGCTACCCTGCCCCGTCTCGAAGTACATGAGGTTGTTGCCAACCGTGCCGCGCTTGAGCGAGAGCGCCGCCTCGCGCGCCTCCTGCAACAGCGCCAGCGAAATGCCGAAGCTCGCGTTCGCCTTTTCCGTGCCCGCGATCGACTGGAACACGAGGTCGACAGGCGCGCCCTTTTCGATCGCCGCGATCGTGTTGGTGACGTGCGTGAGCACGCAGGACTGCGTGGGCACGCGGTAGCGCTCGCGAAACCCGTCGATCATCGCGAGCAGCTTCACGATGGCCGCCAGGCTGTCTGTTGCGGGATTGATGCCAATCATCGCGTCGCCGCAGCCATACATCAGGCCGTCGAGCATCGAGGCGGCGATGCCCTTCACGTCGTCGGTCGGATGGTTCGGCTGCAGGCGCACCGACATCCGGCCGGGCAACCCCACGGTGTTGCGAAAGCGCGTAACCACGGGGCGCTTCTTTGCCACGGCGATCAGGTCCTGATTGCGCATGAGCTTCGACACCGCCGCGACCATCTCGGGCGTGAGGCCCGGCGCCAGGCGCTCGAGCGCTTCGGTATCTGCCGCCCCGGAAAGGAGCCAGTCGCGAAAGTCGCCCACCGTGAGGTGCGCAACGGCCGCGAACGCGGTGGCATCGTGATCGTCGACGATCAGGCGCGTGACCTCGTCGTCTTCATAAGGCACGAGCGCTTGCGCGAGAAACGCCTTGAGCGGCACCGCGGCAAGCGCCATTTTCGCGGCCACGCGCTCCTCTTCGCTCGCCGCCGCCACGCCCGCGAGCTGGTCGCCGGAGCGCAGCGGGCTGGCTTTGGCGAGCAGCGTCTTGAGGTCCGCGAAGCGGTAGGTGCGCGCGCCGATCGTCTCCGTATAGTTCATGCGTTGGACTCCTCCAAAGCCAGGGCCTGTGAACAAGCCCTGGAGGCTCACTCCTCGAGCAGCCCCTCGACGGACATTCCCTCGCGCTGCGTGCGCGTGGCGAGGAAATACGCGTAGCCGAGCGCGAGGAACACCACGAACACCCCCGCGACCAGCGCATTGAAATACACCATCGTGCCGAGGCAAACGAGCGCGGCCACGAGCGCGAACGCCGGGAAAAACGGGTACAGCGGCGCGCGAAACGGCCGGTCCATAGCCGGCTGCACGCGGCGCAGCTTGAAGAGCGCCGCCATGCTGACAATGTACATCACGATCGCGCCGAACACCGACATCGTGACGATGTTGGCCGTGAGCGTCTGCCCGCCGAACTGGATCAGCTCGTCGCTATAGATCGCGGCGATGCCCACCGCGCCGCCCGCGAGGATCGCGCGATACGGCGTCTTGAAGCGCGGATGGATTTTCGCGAGCCACGCGGGGAGATAGCCTTCGCGGGCCAGCGCGAAGATCTGCCGCGAATAGCCGAGGATGATGCCGTGAAACGAGGCCACGAGACCGAACAGCCCGAGCCAGACGAGCATGTGCATCCAGCCGCTGTGCTCGCCGACGATGAACTTCATGGCCTGCGGCAGCGGGTCGTTGATATTGGCGAGTTTGGTCCAGTCTCCCGCGCCGCCCGCGAACACCATCACGCCCACGGCGAGCGCGACGAGCGTGAGAATGCCGGCCACGTAGGCGATGGGAATCGAGCGGCGCGGGTTCTTCGCTTCCTCGGCGGCCATGGCGACGCCTTCGATCGCGAGGAAGAACCAGATGGCGAACGGAATCGCGGCGAACATGCCATGGAACGAGCCCAGCGAAAAGTGATCGTTACCCGACCAGCCGCCCTTCGTGAAGTGGCTCCATGCGAAGCCCGGCGACACCACGCCCATGAACACGAGCAGCTCGAAGATGGCGAGCAGCGTGACGATCAGCTCGAAGGTCGCGGCGATCTGCACGCCCACGATATTGAGCGCCATGAACACGAGATACGCACCCATGGCCGCGTGTTTGGGCTCGAGCCCCGGGAACTGCACGTGCAGGTACGCGCCGATGGCGAGCGCGATGGCGGGCGGCGCGAATACGAATTCCACTAGCGTGGCCGCCCCCGCCAGATACCCGCCGGTCGGCCCGAACGCGCGGCGGGCATAGGCGAAAGGGCCGCCCGCATGCGGAATGGAGGTGGTGAGTTCGGTGAAGCTGAAGATGAACGTGGTGTACATCGCCGCGACGAACAGCGCCGTGATGACGAAGCCGAGCGTGCCGGCGCTGGCCCAGCCGTAGCTCCAGCCGAAGTACTCGCCCGATATCACGAGGCCGACTGCGATGCCCCACAACTGCCACGTGCCGAGCGTCTGATTGAGCGCGGGCGCGCCTGCGCCGCCTGCGTTGCCAACTACGGTGCCAGGTGTGGTGCCAACTGCAGCAGGGCGTGCGTTCGACTCGCTTTGCATGGTTTTCTCCCTCTGGGTGGCCCG
This sequence comes from Paraburkholderia nodosa DSM 21604, assembly GCF_000519185.1. Classification (GTDB taxonomy): domain Bacteria; phylum Pseudomonadota; class Gammaproteobacteria; order Burkholderiales; family Burkholderiaceae; genus Paraburkholderia; species Paraburkholderia nodosa. The sequence goes on from NZ_JAFA01000002.1 coordinate 199,229, forward strand.
GGCGGCCGGCCCTGGCCGCCACGGTTGAGTGGAACCATGCTATTGAGTCATTAATCGACGTGTTATCGAAAATCGGCAAATCGCGTTTGCGGCGCAGCACGCGCCGCGGCGTGCTTCCTTGCGGCAGCCTTTCGCGCGTTGTGCCTAAAGCAGTGGATCGATGAGCGCGACCTGCTGCGCGAAGCGCTGCTTGTCCTCGCCCTGCAAGGGGTCGCGATGCGGCAAGTCGACGGTCAGCGGATCCTGCGCGACCTGATCCACGTGCACCTCATAGTGCAGATGCGGACCCGTCGCCCAACCCGTCGCGCCCACGTACCCGATCACCTGCCCTTTGCTCACCGTCTGCCCGACCTTCAAGTGCTTCGCAAAGCGCGCGAGATGGGCGAAGGTCGTGGAGTAAGGGCCGAAGTTCTCGAGCTTCACGACCTTGCCGTAGCCCGTCTGCCAGCCGGCGAACGTCACGGTGCCGCGAGCGGTCGCGTGAACGGGCGTGCCGACGGGCGCCGCGAGATCCACACCTTCGTGCGGCTGCACGCGATGCGTGACCGGATCGAGCCGTCGCAGCGAGAAGTGCGAAGACACGCGCGTGAACTTCACGGGATAGCGCAAGAACGATGGCGCGGCAGCATGGCCGTCGGCCGAATAATAGAACGCCTTGCCCGCGAGGTTCCGGTAGAGAAAGAGATCGTGCGAGACGTTGCCGTTCGAGATGCGGATCGCGACCGGCGTGTCGTCTGAAGACGCTGTGCTCTGTGGCGCGCCGGCATTCGCAGCGCTCACGTCGTTTGCATCTTTTGCTTCGCTCGCGCCATTCGCGCCGCTCGTGTCATTGCGAAACACGAAGCGGATCTCGCTGCCGCGTTGAAGATCGCGCCGGAAATCGAGGCGGCCCGAGAACGCGCGCGCCAGCCTCGCCGTCGTCGCTGCATCCACGCCGAGACGCTGGGCCGCCTCGGAAAAGCTGTGCCCGACCACGGCGGTCTCCACGCGATACGCCGGCGCGCTTTCGCTCGCGGGCGCCGCGCTGGCCGCTGCCTGCGACGCGGCATCTTGCGCCGGCGCTGCAGCCGTCACTGTCGCCGCGTCGGCAAGCGGATCGTCGGTGGCAACGTTCGCGTGTCGATGGGCGAGCCACGCGGCGCTCGTCAAACCGATTGCTGACACAACGATGAGTTTCCCCGCGAGGCCCGGGGAGGCCGCTATTGCACGAAAAGCCATGAATCGAATGACGGATTGCAGAGCAGAGAGACGCGAGCGGGCGCCGCGCTTCTCAAGGTGAAATCGGAAGTGAGATCGATGGCCGCAACGTTGAATCGGCGAGCATCGATGATGCGAAGCGCTTCAAAATAAATGGCCTTTCTTAAACGAATCTTAAGAAAGCGAAAAGAGCGGAACATTCTGCCGCAGCGCCTCGATGCAGCACCGGGAACGTCGATTGCTAAAGCCCACGACGCAAAAGTGCATACCTGTACGGCACTTTCTGTCACCTTTTTATAAACGGGAAATGCTACCGAAAGATCTTTATCCGGATAACTGATTAATTTCCCAAAATGACACCCCGAATGCAACCCTGCCTGTTATACGTCAACTCGCGATCGCTCCCCAAGGTAGACGCACCTAATCGAATGATCTATACTGATCTCGTTTCGATCACAACGAAGTCGTTCTCGTGCGCATTGAGATACCCGGTCCACGCTAAAGGGCCGCTGTGTCGCAAGCGCCGTTCAAACGGGCCTCCGGCCCTCGCGTAGCGGTTCAAAGCCGCCGCATCCATGCCGTCATCAGGCGGTTTTCTGCTCCAGCGCGCATCGATCTGCTCGGTGCCGTTGAGCTGAACATGACAACCAGAAGAACGCGAGAAGCGCGTTCCTACCACTGCGGCCACGTAGCCATCGTGCGCGGGCGGTCTGGTTTTCGTCCGCTTTTTTGTCCGCTTTTCTGTCCGTTGTTTTCGTCGGTTCCAATCGCGGCCATGCCGGGATCACGAACTTCCTTCGCGGCGCCTTGAGCATCCTCTTGGGCGTCCCCGCCGCGCAGCGTTGCGCCGCGCGGCACAAAAACAAGGAGGCGTACCTTCATGACTCGACGCTCTGCCCTGCTCGCGGGCAGCCTGATCGCCCTTGCCGTCATCGCGTGGGCCCTCTCACGCGCCATCGGCGCCGATACGTGGCAAAGCCACGCAGGCGACCTCGCTTACTACACCGGGCGGCACCTGCTGCTCGTCGGCTATTCGATGGTGCTCGCCGTCGTGGTCGGCGTGCCCGCCGGCGTGCTGCTCAGCCGGCCGCGCTTCGCGCGCCAGGCCGAACGCTTCATGCAGATCTTCAACGTGGGCAACACGATTCCGTCGCTCGCGGTGCTCGCCATTGCGCTCGGCGTGTTCGGCATCGGCGACATTCCCGCGATCGTCGCGCTCTTTCTCGCGTCGCTGCTGCCCATCACGCGCAATACCTATGAGGGCGTGAAGAACGTGCCGGGCGCACTGCGCGAAGCCGCGCGCGGCATCGGCATGACGGGCTGGCAGTCGCTCACGCGCGTGGAATTGCCGGGTGCGCTGCCCATCATCGTGGGCGGCGTGCGCACCGCGCTCGCCATCAACGTGGGCACCGCGCCGCTCGCGTATCTGATCGGCGCCGACAGCCTGGGCTCGCTCATTTTCCCCGGCATCTATCTGAACGATCAGCCCTTGCTGCTGCTCGGCGCCGCGTTCACGGCCGCGCTCGCGCTCGTGCTTGACGGCGTGGTCGCCGCCGGCAGCCATCAGTGGCTCTCGCGTCACGGAGGGCTCGCATGATCTTCGCGTCACCCTTCAAATCCCTGCGCCGCTTCGTTCAGGCCTGCGTGATCGGCAGCGCGCTCGTTGCCGCCGCCACGCCCGCATTCGCGCAACCCAAGCTCGTACTGGGCGCGAAGAACTTCACCGAGCAATACGTGCTCGCCGAAGTCACCGCGCAATACCTGCGCTCGCGCGGCTATACCGTGGAGGTGCGCTCCGGCCTCGGCAGCACGCTCATGCGCAGCGCGCTCGAGAACGGCCAGTTCGACCTCGTATGGGACTACACGGGCACGGCGGCACTCGTCTACGACAAGCTGACGGAAAAGCTTTCGCCCGAAGCGATGTACGAGCGCGTGAAGGCGCTCGATGCGCCGCGCGGTCTCGTCTGGCTCAACGCCTCGCCGCTCAACGACACGTATGCATTAGGTCTGCCAAGCAAATTCGCCGAGGAAACCGGCATCACCACGGTCTCGCAGCTTGCGCAAAGGTTGAAGACGGACCCCGACGCGAAGCGCTACGTGTTCGGCATGGACGCCGAGTTCGCGAATCGCCCGGATGGTCTCAAGCCGCTGCTCGCGACCTACGGCATGAGCTTTCACCGCTCGCAGATGAAGCAGATGGACCCCGGCCTCGTCTACACGGCGCTGCATAACAACCAGCTGAAGATCGGCCTCGTCTACACCACCGATGGCCGCGTGAAAGGCTTCGGCATCGTGCCGCTCGAAGACGACAAGCACTTCTTCCCGCCGTACAACGCCACGCCGGTGGTGCGCAAGGAAGTGCTGGAGCGCAATCCCAGGCTGGCCGCGCAGCTCAACGCGCTTTCCGCCGCCCTCAACAACGACGTGATGCAAGACATGAACAAGGCCGTGGATCTGGACGGCAAGCCCGCCCAGCAAGTGGCGGCGGAGTTCCTGCGCACGCATCCGCTCCCCTGAAGGAGGCCAGGCCATATGAACGTATTCGACTATCTCGCTTCGAGCTGGCCCGAGCTGCTGCAGCTCACGCTCCAGCATCTCTACCTCGTGGGCATCGCCGTGGGCTGCGCGATCATCGCGGGCGTGCCGCTCGGCGTGCTCATCAGCCGCCACGACTGGCTCGCGGCGCCGCTGCTGGGCGTTGCGACCATCATCCTCACGCTGCCCTCCATCGCGCTGTTCGGCCTGATGATTCCGGTGTTCTCGCGCTTCGGCCAGGGCATTGGCGCGGTGCCCGCCATCACGGCCGTGTTTCTCTATTCGCTGCTGCCCATCATGCGCAACACCTACCTCGCGCTGCGCAACGTGGACGCGGGCATCAAGGAAGCCGGCACCGGCATTGGCATGACGTCGTGGCAGCGGCTGCGTCTCGTCGACTTGCCGCTGGCCGTGCCCGTGATTCTCGCGGGCGTGCGCACGGCAGTCGTGATGAACATCGGCGTGATGACCATTGCCGCCGTGATCGGCGCGGGCGGCCTCGGCACGCTGATCATTCGCGCCATTGGCCAGAGCAGCATGATGAAGCTGCTCGTGGGCGCCGTGCTCGTGAGCGTGCTCGCGATCGCCGCCGACCTGTTGTTGCAGATGCTGCAGCGCGCATTGACACCGAAAGGAGTACAGAAGACATGATCGAACTCGACCAACTGACGAAGACCTTCACGCAGAAAGACGGCCAGACCGTGCGCGCCGTCGACTCGGTGAGCCTTTCGGTGGCCGAAGGCGAGATCTGCGTGTTCCTCGGCCCGTCGGGCTGCGGCAAGACCACCACGCTCAAGATGATCAACCGGCTGATCGAGCCGACCTCTGGCCGCGTGCTCATCAACGGCGAGGACACCACGGGCCTGAACGAAGTGGATCTGCGCCGCCGCATCGGCTATGTGATCCAGCAGATCGGCCTGTTTCCGAACATGACGATCGCGGAGAACATCACGGTCGTGCCGCGCCTGCTCGGCTGGGACAAGAAGCGCTGCGCGGAGCGCGCGGCGGAGCTGATGTCGATGGTCGCGCTCGACCCGAAGCTGTATTTGAAGCGTTATCCGCGCGAGCTTTCGGGCGGCCAGCAGCAACGTATCGGCGTGATTCGCGCGCTGGCCGCCGACCCGCCCGTACTGCTCATGGACGAGCCGTTCGGCGCGGTCGATCCGATCAATCGCGAGGCCATCCAGAACGAGTTCTTCCAGATGCAGCGGCAACTGAAGAAGACCGTCATCATGGTGAGCCACGATATCGACGAGGCGATCAAGCTGGGCGACCGCATCGCGGTGTTCCGGCGCGGCAGGCTCGTGCAGTACGACCATCCCGATACACTGCTTGCGCGCCCGCATGACGACTTCGTCGCGCAGTTCGTGGGCCAGGACAGCACGCTCAAGCGCCTGTTGCTCGTGAAGGCCGGCGACGCCGCCACGCAGCCCGAAACGGCGCGCGCCGAAACGCCGCTCTCGCACGCGTTCGCCGCGATGGACGAAAGCGATTCGCGCTACCTCACCGTGCTCGACGAAGCCCAGCATGCGCTCGGCTTCGTGGCGCGCCGCGCCGCGCGTGGGGCCGAAGGCGTGTGCGGCGATCGCATCACGCCCTTCCCGGCCACCGTTTCCGTCGACGACAACCTGCGCATCGTGCTCTCGAAGATGTACCAGTTCCGCGCCTCGTGGATGCCGGTGCTCGACGCCGAGGGCGCCTACGTGGGCGAGATCACGCAGGATTCGATCGCCGACTATCTGAGCTCGGGCCGCTCGCGGCAGCAGACCGGACAGCCGCCGAGCGCGGCGGTGCGGCCGGCGGCTGCCACCGTGTGAGCGGCATGACGCGCTAGAACGTGGTGCGCAATCCGACCATGACACTGCGCCCGCCCTCGGGCGCGATGTCGCGCACCACGGAACTGGCATAGCGCACGTCCTGATTCGTGAGATTGTCGCCGCGCACATAAGCGAGCCAGTTCGTTGCGCCCACATGGAATTTGTAGGTGAGCGCCAGCGCGAGCGTGGTGTAGCCTGCGGTCGGCAAATCGTCTTCAGGCACGCGGTTTTGCGCCCATGCGTGCACGAGTTCGGCGTGCGCGCCGAACGGGCCGTAGCCGTAATCGGCGTTCAGCGTCGCGCGCAACGGCGCAATGCGCGGCAGCGGCGCGCCCGTATCCACGTTGCGCGCGTGCGTGTAGTCGGCGGCCAAGCCGATATCGAGCCGATGCGCGCCGCGCTCCAGCACGCGCCAGCGCCCTTCCAGTTCCACCCCATAGAATTCCGCGGGCACACCGCGGTAGACGGCCTCGTTGAGCGCATCCGCGGTGCCGGCGGGCACGGGCGTGTCGCCGTCGTCCACGAGGCGGCCGGTGTTGTACTCCGTGAGGTAATTGCGAAAGCGGCTGTAGAACACGCCCGCGCTCGCCTTGTTGGGGCCGCTCGCGTAGCGCAGCGAAAGATCCGTGGAAACGGCCTTTTCCTTCTGTGCGTCGGGGTTGCCGATCAAATACTGGCCAGTCGCGTCGTGCGGGCCGTTTGCGTAAAGCTCGTAGAACGTCGGCGCGCGCTCGGTGTACGCCACGCTGCCCACCACCGACCATACGGGCGTGAGCTGGTAGAGCGCGCCCGCCGAGAGACTGCCCGCGTTGAAGTCGCGCGCCTGCACGCCCGCGAACTTCGTGCCGTCTTCGCCCGCCACCGGATCGAGCTTCACATGCTCGAGGCGCCCGCCCAGACTCAGCTTCAGCGCCGGCGTCACGTTCCATTCTTCCAGACCGAACAGCGCGACATTGGTGGTTTGCGTGGTCGGCACGAGCGCCTCGTCGCCTAGCGCCGAGAAGGTGTTCTGGCTCACCTGCACGCCGAAGGCGCCCTCCAGCGGCCCGATTTTCTCGTGGCGCGCTTCCAGGCGCGCTTCGTAGCCGTGGTTACGGAACGTCGTGCTCGTTTCGCCGTTGTCGATCTCGCGATGTTCGTAGTCCGTATAACCGAAATCGAACTTGAGCTGGCTGATCGGCCCCTGCAGGTTGCGCACTTCGGACGCGAGCGCCACATGGTCCTGATGCATGCGCAGGCGCACGTCGTCTTCGGCCACGGAGCCGTAGTTCGCGTCGAAGCCGTTGTACGAGATGCCCGCGTAGCCGTCGGCCCAGGTGTACGAGGAGCCGACCGCGCCGCCGTGCCAGCGCCCGTCGCTGTTCGGGATGCTGCCATAGGGCTCTTCGGCATCGGGACCGTCCAGCGTGCGTTGCTGCGCCGAGTGCGCGTAGCCGGGAATGCGCTGGTTGCTCGTGTCGCGGGCGAAGGCGTCCACGTGGAACGCGAAGCCGCCGTTGCCGCCCTCCACCTGCGCCGCGCCGGCGCGCGCGTCGTTCGCGCCGCCGTAGCTCGCATCCACCGCGCCGCTGACGCCCGAAATCGGCTCGCGCGGAATGCGGTTGTCGATCGTGTTGACCACGCCGCCAATCGCATTGCCGCCGTACAGCAGCGCGGCCGGCCCGCGCACGATCTCGACGCGCTCGATCGAGAGCGGATCCTGCGGCACCGCGTGGTCGTACGAGAGCGACGAGGCGTCGAACGCGGCCACGCCGTTCTGCAGCAGGCGGATGCGGTCGCCGTCCATGCCGCGAATGATCGGACGCCCGACCATGGGGCCGTAGGTCGTCGTCGAAACACCCGGCAGGCCGTTGAGCGTTTCGCCCAGCGAGTTGGCGCGGCGCAGAACGAGCGCGTCACCGTAGAGCGCGGTGGAGGGCGCCGTGAGAGCGGTGTTGCCGAGCGGGTTCGCGGTGACGAACACCGGCGCGAGCGTCGCGACGCCAGGCGTTGCGACGCCCTGCCGGGTGTCGCCAGCCGCGGCGTCGACCGCATTCGTTGCCGGCGATTGGGCATGAGCCAGCGCACCGCAGAGCGCGAGCGGCAAGGGGGCGAGCGGCAGGACGCGCGCGAAGCGCAGCCCCGCCAGCAACGCGGACAAGGACGTAAAAGGGATGGTCGCCACGATGGTTTCTTGTTTGCGTCGTTGGAGTGATGCGCGGCGAACGTCCGGGCCCAGGTGGACGCCCGCCGCACAGGGTTGTGGCTGCAGCTCGACGCGAATGTTACGTTATAACATTACTAACTGTGAAGGGAATTTTGACGAATGGCTTTCAGTTCACCGCCACCACGCACGAGCGAAGTTGCGCTGAACATCGCTCATCGCGCCGGTAAGTTGCGCAAATTAGCGCGTTAATCGCAAAGGACTTGCGCGAGAAACCGCGTGCGCGCATATTCCCCATACTGTCAGACGGACACAACGAGGTGCGCCATGGACGACTCGACACGGCTCAAAAGCCTCTCCATCGCCCTATACGCGGTCGGCGCGATCGCCACCTTCGCGATCTACCCGCTGATGGTGCTCTGGCCGTCCGGCTGGACCTGGCACTCGGGCCACTCTGACTACCCGCTGATGATCGTCGGCATCTACGCCACGCTGGGCGTGTTCCTCATGCGCGCCGCGCGCCGTCCGCTCGAGCATTTGAGCCTGATCTGGTTCGCGGTGTGGTCGAGCGTCGTGCACGGCTCGATCATGACGGTCCAGTCGCTGGCGTCGCCCGGCCATCTCGGCCATCTGCTCGGCGACGTGCCCGCCCTCTTTCTCGTCGCCGCCGTGCTGGCCGCGCTCACGCCGCGACGGGCGAACGTCCGTGCTCCGGTGGTGGCGACTGGGTTATAAGGAGGCCAAAGCAAACCTCCCTCTGTTCTCGGGCGTGAGCGCCGCTCATGGTCGTGCGCAGGTCGACACCGCCGTCACGCAGATGGACGAAGTCACGCAACAAAACGCGGCGCTCGTCGAGCAGGTCACCGCGGGCGCCCAGGCGCCCGACACGCAGTCCACCAGGCTTGCCGGCACCGTGCAGGTGTTCCGCGTCGGCTGAGGCCGGGGGACTGACGCGGCGCGAGCGCCTTCACGGCCTCTTATAATCGAAGCTCGAAGCGGCGGCGGGCGCAGTCACCGCCGCCCTGCCTATCGATTTTTCGTACGCGAAGAGGAACGCCGCATGTATATCGCCATGAACCGCTTCAAGGTCGCGCCAGGCTCCGAGGCCGCATTCGAGGAAGTCTGGGCCACGCGCGACACGCACTTGAAGCAAGTGCCCGGCTTCATCGAATTTCATCTGCTCAAAGGCCCGCAGCGCGAAGACCACGTGCTCTACGCGAGCCACACGATCTGGGCGAGCCACGCGCACTTCGAAGACTGGACGCGCTCCGACGCCTTTCGCGCGGCACATCGAAACGCGGGCAATACGGGCGGCGCAAACCGTCCGGTCTATTTGAGCCACCCCGAGTTCGAAGGCTTCGAAGTCGTGCAAACCGTGAAATAGGCGGTGCACGCGGAGTCGTCAAGAAAATCGGTAAATCTGTGCACGCGCTGCGCCAAAGCTACACGCTCGCAGCGCGCACCGCCGCCTGACGCAGCAACGCACGTTGCGATCCACGGCGATACACAATCTTCTTCGCTGCCGCCGTGCCCCGTGCATCCGGCCCCTCTCCCTCGTCTTCCCGCTGCGCCGCGCGTCTTAGGCCCAAACCTTGCTTGATACAAGCCCCCGCCCTCGCGCGCAACGGTGTTGGAGGCGCGCGCCATCGCGTCCCCAACCGACGAGCCCATGAAGAAAAAAACCGCTACCCGCATCGTAGAAGGACAACCGTTCCCCCTCGGCGCCACCTGGAACGGCCGCGGTGTGAACTTCTCGCTCTTCTCCGCGAACGCTACGAAGGTCGAGTTGTGTCTCTTCGACAAGAGCGGCGTGCGCGAACTCGAACGCATCGAGTTGCCCGAATACACCGACGAAGTGTGGCACGTCTATCTGCCCGAACTCGAACCGGGCGCCATCTATGGGTATCGCGTGCATGGGCCGTACGAGCCGCAAGCGGGCCATCGCTTCAATCCGCACAAGCTGCTGCTCGATCCCTATGCGAAGGCGCACGTGGGCACGATGCGCTGGCATCCCGCCGTGTTCGGCTACACGATCGGAAGCCGCGACGGCGATCTTTCGTTCGACACGCGAGACAGTGCGCGCTATGTGCCGCGCTGCCGCGTGGTCGATCAGGGCTTCACATGGCACCACCCGATGCGCGAGCGTGTGCCGCGCGAGCGCACGATCATCTACGAAACGCACGTGCGCGGCTACACGATCCGCCATCCCGAGGTGCCGCCCGAAGAGCGCGGCACCTTCGCCGGGCTCGCGCAAACACCGGTGCTCGAATATATGCGCGGGCTTGGCGTGACCTCCGTGGAGCTACTGCCCATTCATACCTTCGTGAACGACTCGCACCTGCTCGAACGCGGTCTCACGAACTACTGGGGCTACAACACCATCGGCTTCTTCGCGCCGGACCCGCGCTACTCGGTGGGCGCGCACGGCTCGATCGACGAGTTCAAGAACATGGTGGACCGCCTCCACCAGGCGGGTCTCGAAGTGATACTCGACGTGGTTTACAACCACACGGCCGAAGGCAGCGAACTCGGCCCGACGCTCTCGTTTCGCGGCATCGACAATGCTTCGTACTACCGGCTACCCGAAGACAGGCGCTATTACATCAACGACACCGGCACGGGCAATACGCTCAATCTCTCGCACCCGCGCGTACTGCAGATGGTCACGGACAGCCTGCGCTACTGGGTGCTGGAAATGGGCGTGGACGGCTTTCGCTTCGACCTCGCGACGATCCTGGGGCGCGAGCCCTACGGCTTCGACGAAGGCGGCGGCTTTCTCGACAGCTGCCGCCAGGACCCGATTCTCGCGAGCGTGAAGCTGATTGCCGAGCCGTGGGACTGCGGGCCGGGCGGCTACCAGGTGGGCGGTTTCCCGCCCGGCTGGATGGAATGGAACGACCGCTTTCGCGACACCGCGCGCGCCTGGTGGAAAGGCGACGAAGGCAAGGCGCCCGAACTCGCCACGCGCCTGTGCGCCTCCGGCGACAGCTTCAACCGGCGCGGGCGGCGGCCATGTTCAAGCGTGAACTTCGTCACCGCGCACGACGGCTTCACGCTGAACGATCTCGTTTCGTACAACGAGCGTCACAACGAAGCCAACGGCGAAGAGAACCGCGACGGCCACGGCGACAATCTCTCGTGGAACTGCGGGGCGGAAGGCCCGACCGACGACCCCGAAATCCGCGCGCTGCGCGAGCGCCAGAAGCGCAACTTCCTCGCCACCTTGCTGCTCTCGCAGGGCACGCCGATGCTGCTCGCGGGCGACGAGTTCGGCCGCACGCAGCGCGGCAACAACAATGCGTACTGCCAGGACAACGAGGTGAGCTGGGTAGACTGGGAGGGCATTGACGACACGGGCCGCGCGCTCGCCGACTTCGTGCGCAAGCTCACCGCGCTACGCCATGCGCTGCCGGTGCTGCGACGCAACCGATTTCTCATCGGCGAGCACAACGCCGCGCTTGACGTCACCGACGTCGAATGGCTCTCGCCCGCAGCCGTGCCGATCGCTCAGGAGCAGTGGGACGACTCGGCCATGCGTTGTTTCGGCATGCTGATCGATGGACGATCGCAAACGAGCGGCATCATGCGCCTCGCTTCGGATGCGACGATGCTCATCGTGCTCAACGCCTATCACGACGTGGTGGATTTCACGCTGCCTTCCGTGCCGGGCAACGACCAGTGGAACTGCCTCATCGACACGAATATGCCCGTGCGCGACGAGCTGCCCGAATTCGAGGCGGGCGATGTCTACCAGGTGACCGGCCGCTCGCTACTGCTGTTCGCGCTGCACGCGCGTGGCGCGACGCGGCGGGTGTTCGACCGCCTGGAGGAAGATCTCACCGGGTGATCGGCGGGCTTTTTTGCGGATTGGTGGCGAAGCCGCCGATCCGTTGTGCGACGTGTGGCGGGGCTGACAGTTAGTTGCACAATGCGGCGAACGACCGCCGCCTCATCGCAGCACCGCCGACATCGCCGACAAGCTATTGAGCGTGCGCACGAGGGACTCGGCCGTTGGCGCCACGAACCGGATCACGCAGCCCGCCGTGCGCTCCACTCCCGGCCACTGCGCAAAGAGGTCAGCCAGTGCAGTAGTCTGCGTATGCAGCTCGCACGTGCGCACACGCGGCGCCGCACACGCGCGGTCCCACCATGCGCCGTCGCGTGCCATCTGCCCGACGGCTTCGCGCGCCGCGTCGCGAATCCGCTCGCGGCTCGCGGCGGGCGTCAGCAGGTCGCCGCTCGCGTGGCCGCCGGCGCGCTTCACCACCACGAACTTCGCATCGGGAAAAGCGGGCCGTATTTCGCCTTCGAACACATCGTCACCGCTGAGCAGCGCCACTCGTGCGCCGTATTCCTGCGCGAGCGCGCCATACAGCCCCGCCTCGCCCGTCGCCACGCCATCGACGAGCACGCGCGCAAACGCAAAACTGTTGATGGTGTGCGCAAGCATGCCGCGGCTTTGCGCCATGGCGTGATAGCCGATCATGAAAACGAGCGCGGGCCGGTGCTCGAGCCCCGCCATCATGCCCAGCGTGCGCGGCTTACCGAGTATCACGCGTGCGCGCGCATCGATCTCGTCGAGCAGCAGGTTGTTGAAGCCGCCATGCGAGTCGTTGACCCACACCTCGCTCGCGCCGCCCGAGAACGCGCCCTCCACGGCCGCGTTCGCTTCGAGCGTCATCCAGCGGCGGGCCTGCTCGTACTCGGCGTTTCCCGCGCGCGTTTGCTGAACGTTGAAGACGCCGCCTATGCCTTCGATATCGACCGAGATGAGGACCTTCACGCTTGCGCTCCGCCTGAAAGCAGATCGGCGAGATCGGGCGCCGCTTCGCGCAGCGCGAGACGCACGTGGCCATCGCGACCCTGCACGGTGCTCGCGCACCACAAGGCGTCGAGAATGGCTTGCTCGACGCAATCGGCGCTCGCCTGAAACAGCGGATCGAGCTGCGAGTCGGCGAGCAGGGGCGGCAACGCGTGGGTCGGCGCGTCGTGCGCCAATGTGTACGCGGTGCTGAACGCCATGGCGATATCGCCGCTGCCGTGTCCATAGACGGACCCCGTGCGCGCGAGACCCGCTGCCGCGCGCATCGACACGCGTCGAAGCTGCCGCGTGTCGAGCGGCGCGTCCGTGGCGATCAGCATGATGATCGAGCCCTTCTCGGGCTCCTGCGCTGCGCGATTGGACGCCGCGCGCGCCGCAAGCTCGCGCCCCACGGGCACGCCGCCGATCGTCAGCATCGGCAAGCGGCCGAAGTTCGCCAGCACGAGCGCGCCCACGGTGTACTGCGCGAGCGCCGCCTGCACCACGCGCGACGCCGTGCCGATGCCGCCCTTCAGGTCGAAGCTCGACATGCCGCGGCCCGCGCCTACGCTGCCACGCGCGAAGTCAGCGTTCGCAGCGGCGCAGGCAGCGAGATAGTGTTCCTCATGAACCGCCGGCGCCTGAATATCGTTTAGATAGCCGTCGTTGCACTCGAACACGAGCGGATTGACGGTCGGCAGGCCGCGCCCGATTAGCGGATTCGCCGCGACCGCCGCGCGAATCTGCGCCTGCGCGAGTGTGCCCACCGCAAACGTGTTGCTCAGCGCGACCGGCGTTTCGAGCACGCCCAACTCTTCGAGCTGCATGAGCCCGATGCTCTTGCCGAATCCGTTGATCACGCAAACGCTCGCCGGCACCTTCTCGCGAAACAGGTCGCCTGCATGCGGCAACAGCACGGTCACGCCGGTTTGCACCTCGCCCGCGTCGAGCGTGCAATGTCCGACGCGCACGCCGGCTACGTCGGCAATCGTTCCCGTCGCCCCGCTCGCCAGGGTGCCGACATGCGGCGCGGTATCTCCACGATCGATGCTCATGCGCGGTCCAGCTTCGGGTCGAGTGCGTCGCGCAAGCCGTCGCCCAGCAGATTGAACGCGAGCACGGTGAGGAAGATGGCGAGGCTCGGGAACAGCGCGATATGCGGCGCCGTCACCATATCGGCGCGCGCCTCGTTGAGCATGGCGCCCCACTCCGGCGTGGGCGGCTGCGCGCCAAGGCCGATGAACGACAGGCTCGCCGCGGTGATGATCGACGTGCCGATACGCATGGTCAGATACACGATCACGGACGACACGGTGCCCGGCAGAATATGGCGCATGATGATCGTCCAGTCCGACGCGCCAATGCTGCGCGCGGCCTCGACATAGGTGAGGTGCTTGAGCATGAGCGTGTTGCCGCGCACGAGCCGCGCGAACGCCGGAATGCTGAATACCGCCACCGCACAGACCACGTTGATCATGCCGTTGCCGAGGATCGCCACCACGCCGATGGCGAGCAGAATGCCTGGGAATGCGAACAGCACGTCGGCCACTCGCATGGTGATGCGGTCCCACCAGCCTTCGTAGTAGCCCGCGAGCAAGCCGAAGAACGTGCCGATCACGGCGCCCAGCGCCACGGAAAGAAAGCCCGCCGCGAGCGATATGCGCGTGCCCGCGAGAATGCGGCTGAAAATATCGCGGCCCAGCGCGTCCACGCCGAACCAGTGGGCAGCCGACGGACCCGCGTTGAGCGAGTCGTAGTCGAAGTAATTTTCCGGGTCGTAAGGCACGAGATGCGGCGCGAACACCGCGATCACCACCAGCAGCAGCACGAATGCGCCCGCGCCGAGCGCGACATGCTGCTTGCGGAACTTGCGCCAGAATTCGCGCCACGGCGTGCGGATCGCTTCGTCCTCTGCGCGTGCGTCAACGTTTAGGGTCGTGCTCATGGCGGGCTCACCTGAATCGAATGGTCGGATTGATGACCGCGTACAGCACGTCCACGATCAGATTGATGACGATGAACTCGAGCGAGAACAACAGCACTTCGGCCTGAATCACGGGGTAATCGCGCATCGAAACCGAATCGATGAGCAGCCGCCCGAGGCCCGGCCAGTTGAACACCACCTCCACGACGATCGAGCCGCCCAGCAGGAAGCCGAACTGCAGGCCCATCATCGTGACGACGGGAATCATCGCGTTGCGCAGGCAATGCTTGATCACCACCCATTGTTCGGCCACGCCCTTCGCGCGCGCCGTGCGCACGAAGTCCTCGTTGAGCACCTCGACGAAGGAGGCCCGCGTGAAGCGCGCCATCACCGCCGCCACCGCCGCACCGAGTGTGATCGACGGCAGCACGTAGCTGCGCCAGGAACCGTCGCTCACCACGGGCAGCCAGCCCAGGCGCACCGAGAACAGCTCCATGAGCGCCATGCCGAGCGCGAAAGCCGGAAACGAAATGCCCGACACCGCGAGCGCCATGCCGATGCGATCGGGCCAGCGATTGCGCCACACGGCCGAGACGATGCCGATCGCCATGCCGAACACCACGGCCCAGACCATGCTGGTGAGCGTGAGCAGCAGCGTGGGCATGAAGCGCTCGCCGATTTCGGTGACAACGGGGCGCTTGCTGCGCATGGAAACACCGAAATCGCCGTGAGCGATGCGCACGAAGAAGTGGAGGAACTGCTGCGGCAGCGACTGGTCGAGGCCGAGGTCGGCGCGTACGAGCGCGACCGTGGCGTCGTCCGCTTCGGGACCGGCCGCGAGGCGCGCCGGGTCGCCCGGCAGCAGGTGCACGAACAGGAACACCAGGACCGCGACGATCAGGAGCGTCGGCAGCAGACCCAGCGAGCGTTTGACAATGAAATTCAGCATGAGCGCGTTACTGCATCGGGGCGTGCGCGCCGCACCGGAACCAACCGTTCCGGCGCGGTGCGCAACGCATTAGCGAATCGAGATCTCGTCGAAGTTGAACGAGCCGTCCGGCGCCACATACGCGCCCGCCAGGCGCTTGCTGCGGGCGTACACGACTTTCTCCTTGACGAGGAACACCCACGGGGCGTCGGCCCAGATGCGCTTTTGCGCGTCGGCGTAGAGCGCCGTCTTTTGCGCGCGGTCCGTCGTTTCGAGCGCCTTCGCGAGGTCCTCATCGACCGCCGGGTTCTTGTAGTACGCCGTATTCATGAGCTTGGGCGGCCACGATGCCGAAGCGAGCAGCGGCGAGATGCCCCAGTCCGCCTCGCCCGTGGACGACGACCAGCCGATGTAATACATGCGCACGCCCGCCGTTGCCGGGTCCTGCGCGCTTTCCACACGCGCGACCGCAGTGCCCGTTTCGAGCGCTTCGACGTTCGCCTTCACGCCCACCTGCGCGAGTTGCTGCTGCACGAACTGAATGGCCTTTTGCGCGGTCGAGTTGTTATACGCCGACCACAGTGTCGTTTCGAAGCCGTTCGGGTAACCGGCCTGCTTGAGCAGTTCTCGCGCCTTGGCCGGATCGTAAGGCCAGGGGCCGAGCTTGACCGAATAATCCACGCCTTGGGGCAGCACACCGTCCGAAGGCAGCGCATAGCCCCCGAACGCCACCTTGGCCAGTGCGTCCTTGTTGATCGCGTAGTTCAGCGCCTGGCGCACGAGCGGGTTGTCGAACGGCTTCTTCGCGGTGTTCAGGCTGATGTAGCGCTGGATGATCGAGGGCGTGGCGATCAAGTCCACCTTCGGGTTCGACTGGAACGCGCTCGCCTGCTCGAACGGAATGCGGAAGGCGAAGTCCGCTTCGCCGGTGCGCATGAGCGCCGCGCGCGTGTTGTTGTCGGCCACCGGCTTCCAGTCGATCTCGTCGATCTTCGGGTAGCCCTTCTTCCAGTAGCCGTCGAACTTGTGGACGACGAGGTCGCCAGCCGGGTCCCACTTCACGAAAGCGAACGGGCCAGTGCCCACCGGATGCAGGCCGATGTCCTTGCCCCACTTCTTCATGGCCGCCGGCGAGATCATCACCGCCGAAGGGTGCGCGAGCACGTTCACGAACGCCGAAAACGGCGCGCTCAGCGTGACCTTCACCGTGTACGGATCGACCACTTCGGTCTTCGCGATGCGGCGGAACATGTTGTAGCGCTTCAGGTGGTTCGCCGGGTCCGTCACGCGGTCGAAGTTCGCCTTCACGGCCGCCGCGTTGAAGTCGGTGCCGTCCTGGAACTTCACGCCCTCGCGCAGCTTGAAGGTATAGACGAGGCCGTCGCCGCTCACTTCATAGCTCGTGGCGAGCACGTTGGTGAGCTTGAGGTCCTTGTCGAAACCGAACAGGCCCTGGTAGAACGACTTCGAAACCGCCTGCGAGAGCGTGTCGTTGGCGTCGTACGGGTCGAGCGTCGAGAAGGTCGAATCGACGGCCATCACGGCGCGCTGTCCGGCGGCCTGTGCCGCGCTCGCGCCCGCGATCAGCGCGAGTGCGAGCGCGCTGCCTTTCATCCATGTTTTGACTTCTTTCATCAATCAGGTCTCCATAACAATGAATCTTGACGACTCAGCGAAACGATCCAGCTAAACAGCGAACGACTGCGTGGCATGACGGCGGGTTCAGTAAGCGCCGCCCACCCGATGCTTCGCAACGAAATGACCGGGGCCGACCGCCACGAGCGGCAGGACCTGCGGCTCGTCGCCGGTTGCGCGAATCGGGCTCGGCAGTTCGTCGGCGGCGAGCACGCGCTTCGCGTGGCGGCGCGCCGGATCGGCGATCGGCACCGCGCCCATGAGCTTCTTCGTATAGGCGTGCTGCGGATTCTCGAACACGGCGCGGCGCGGGCCGATCTCGACGATCTGCCCCAGGTACATCACCGCGACGCGATGGCTCACGCGTTCCACCACGGCCATATCGTGCGAGATGAAGAGATATGCCACACCAAGTTCCTGCTGCAGGTCGAGCATCAGGTTGACGATCTGCGCCTGCACGGAAACGTCGAGCGCCGACACCGATTCGTCGGCGATCACGACTTTCGGGTTCATCGACAGCGCGCGCGCAATGGCGATGCGCTGACGCTGGCCGCCCGAGAATTCGTGTGGATAGCGGCCCGCCGCCGACTTCGGCAGGCCCACGCGATCGAGCAGCCATTCCACGCGCGCCTGCGCCTTTGCCCCCTTCGCGATGCCGTGCACGAGCAGCGGCTCCATGATCGAGAAGCCCACCGTGAGGCGCGGGTTGAGCGAGGCGAACGGGTCCTGGAAAATAAACTGGATATCGCGGCGCAACGTCTGCAGTGCGGGGCCGGTGAGGGTGCTGATATTCTGGCCGCCGAATTCGATCGTGCCGCTCTGGCTCTCGACGAGCCGCAGCAGCGAGCGTCCCGTGGTCGATTTTCCGCAACCGGACTCGCCCACCAGCGCGAGCGTTTCGCCGGCGTGAAGATCGAAGCTGACTTTTTCGACCGCATGCACGCGGCCGGTGACCTTGCCGAACAGACCGCTGCGCACGGGGAAGCGCGTGACGAGGTCGCGCACGCGCAGGACCGGCGCCACGTGCGTTTTCGGCGCGTTCGCCGGGAGCGTTGACGGGGCAACCGGGCGCGCCGCGTCGCTCACCGAAAGCAGCGGGAACTTCTCCGGCAAGTCGGTGCCCTGCATCGCGCCAAGCTTCGGCACGGCGGCGAGCAACGCCTGCGTGTAGCGATGCGAAGGGGCGGCGAACAGCGCGTCGGATACGCCCTCTTCCACTTTTTCCCCGCGATACATCACGAGGATGCGGTCCGCCACTTCGGCCACCACGCCCATGTCGTGCGTGATGAAGACCACGCCCATATCCATCTCGTCCTGCAGGCCGCGAATGAGCTGCAGGATCTGCGCCTGGATCGTCACGTCGAGCGCCGTGGTCGGTTCGTCGGCGATCAGGAGCGCGGGCTTGCACGAGAGCGCCATCGCAATCATCACGCGCTGGCGCATGCCGCCCGAAAGCTGATGCGGGAAGCGGTCCATCACGCGGCGCGCCTCGGGAATGCGCACGAGGTCGAGCAGGCGCAGCGTTTCGGCGCGCGCCTGCGCGGCGTTCATCTGCTGATGCAGCGCGATCGCCTCGCTGATCTGGTTCCCCACCGTGAACACCGGGTTCAGCGAGGTCATCGGCTCCTGAAAGATCATCGCGATGTCCGCGCCGCGCACCGAACGCATGGTCGATCCACTGGCACGCGTGAGATCGAGCACGCTGCCGTTGCGGCGGCGCAGGTCGATGCTGCCGCTTGCAATGCTGCCGCCGCCGTGCTCGACGAGCCGCATCAGCGAAAGCGACGTGACCGACTTGCCCGAGCCCGATTCGCCGACGATGGCGAGCGTCTCGCCCCGATCGACGTGAAACGACAGATTGCGCACGGCTTCGAATGTGCCCGCGCCGCGCCGGAACGACACGCTGAGATCGCGCACGTCGATCACGCGGTTCGGCGGCAGCGCAGCCTTTTCGCTGGCCGGCGCGGTATCAGGAGAGTGCGAGGACATCTGCACGATGAGGATTCCTTCGTTTGGTGCGCAAAACGATGCGCCGCTTAAGCGTAGATCAACGCAACGGGCGCTTCGCCCACGCGCGCGTAGCCGCGATACATGCCTTCGGTGTTGAACGGCAGGACCACATTGCCTTGTGCGTCCACGGCGATCAGGCCGCCACGGCCGTCGATGCGCGGCAATTGCTCCATCACGACATTCGTGGCGGCTTCGGAGAGCGAAACACCGCGATATTTCATTTGCGCCGCCACGTCATAGGCCGCGACCATGCGCATGAACATTTCGCCCGATCCCGTGGTGGACACCGCGCAGGTGGCGTCGTCGGCATAGCAGCCGGCGCCGATCAGCGGCGCGTCGCCCACGCGGCCTACCTGCTTGTTCGTGATGCCGCCCGTCGAAGTCGCCGCCGCGAGGTGGCCGTGCGCGTCGAGCGCCACTGCGCCCACCGTGCCGTATTTGCGGTTGGGGTCGATCGGCTCATGCGGCAGGCTGTCTGCCGATGCGTTTGCAGCCGCCCGGGCTTCCGCATTTGCCTGAAGGGTTGCGCCATCGTGATCGAGCATCGCGCGCGCTTCGCCGCGTGCGAGCTGCCACTGGCGGTAGCGCGAATCCGTGTGGAAATAGCCGGGATCGACGAATTCGAGGCCCTGGGCTGCCGCAAACGCTTCCGCGCCTTCGCCCGTGAAGAGCACGTGCTCACTCTTCTCGAGCACGCGGCGCGCCGCCCGCACCGGATTGCGCACGCGCGTCACGCAGCACACGGCGCCCGCTTCGAGCGAGCGGCCGTCCATGATCGAGGCGTCGAGTTCATGCGTGCCCGCGGACGTGAACACCGCGCCGTGGCCCGCGTTGAATAGCGGACAGTCTTCGAGCAGGCGCACCGCTTCTTCGACTGCGTCGAGCGCGCTGCCGCCTTCGGCCAGGATGCGCTGGCCAGCCGCGAGAATGCGGTTCAGCGCGTCGAGATACCGGTTTTCGACTTCGGGCGCCATCGATGCGCGCAGGATCGTGCCGGCGCCGCCGTGAATGGCAAGGACTGCGTTCGATTTCATGACTTCTTTTTCGTGGGGGAAGACGGGGCGCCAGGCGCGGCAGACGCCTGCGCCGGGGCCGAGGTGAGCCACGGCAGCACCGATTCGGTGATGGCCGCCGCGGCGACGACGGAATCCTTCGCGCGCAACGCCACGGCGTCGCACAGCGCTTCGATGACGGCCAGTACCGCGGCTTCCGAGTTCGCCGCAAGGCGACGCTCGGAGCGGATCAGCAGCGTGAGATCGGCGAAGCGCGCGAGCGGCGAGTCGATGCTGTCGGTGAGCGCGAGCACGCGTGCGCCCAGCTTCGCGGCATGGCGCGAGAGCTTGATCGTGTCGTCCACGTAGCGCGGAAACGCGATGCCGATCACCAGATCGTCCCTGTTCGCGCCGAGCAGCCTGCGCGCCGAATGCGTGGGGCCGCCGACCGAGGCGAGCGCCTGCACGTTGTCCAGATACGGCAGCAGCGCGTTCTCCATGAGCCCGGCGAGAAACGCGCTCGTGCCCGAGCCGATCACGTAGACGCGGCGCGCCGAAAGAATCGCGTCCACGGCTGCGGCGGCCGCTTCGCTGTCGATCGACTGGCGCGACAAACGCAGGTTCGACTCGGCCTGCTCCAGCGAGGCGCCGAACAGCCCGGCGCCGCTGGTCGGCGATTCCTGCGCGCTGCGCAGCCGCTCGACCGGCGCGAGCGTGGCCTCGAAGCCGCGCACGAGCGCCTCGCGAAACTGCGGATAGCCGTCGAACCCGAGTGAGCGTGCAAAGCGGTTGGCCGTGGCCACCGAAGCGCCCACCGCGTCCGCCAGTTCGTCGATGCGCATGGTCGCGGCGTGGAACAGGTTTGCGAGCACGTACTCGGCCATGCGCCGGTGGCCCGGTGTGAGAACGGGCATCGCGGCGGTGATGCGCGCGACGATCTCGGCTTCGGGCGTGTCGGGAGTTGACGGTCGGGTTGGCATGCGTGAGCGGGAGTTGGGACGGCAAGTCCGTAAATGAAATTACATGAGCGGATCTTAGTGAAAATTAATTTTCATCGCGCCCTGGGTTTACCCTATTCGAACGAAGAAAGGTCAAATTCGCCTGACCGGGCGCAACGCAACGCGAAGCTGTGCGCCTCGTACACGTTGCAGGATTTTGGAGGGAGGACCCGGCAGAAGCCGGAAAGAGATGTCGCCCGCAGGCGAGATAAGGCGCGCGGCTGCGCGTGGGAAGTGGCGCCGCACTTGCCGCCAGCCAGGCGCTGGCGGCAATCGAATCAGTCACATGAAAACGCCGTGCGCGGCTTCACGACGCCGCCATCGCTTCAGCGCTCGGCGCCAATCGCCACGTATTGCGTCCCGCGCGCTTGGCTTCATACATGGCCGCATCGGCGAGACACAGCGGATCGTCGGCCAGTGCCTTGTTCTCGGCCTCGGCCGAGAGCACCGCGCTCGTTGCATCCACCACACCAGCCGCGCCTGTCATGCCAGTCAGCACGACGCCCACGCTGGCGCTCGTCTCGATCACGCGGCCCGCGACGACGAACGCCTTCGACACTTCACGGCAAATGGCTGCCGCGATGCGCTCGCCGGTGCGCGCGTCGCTCACGCCGCGGCTCGCCACCACGAATTCGTCGCCGCCCAGGCGGCTCACGACATCGCCCGTGCGCACGGTGGCGACGAGCCTGCGCGCGACCTCCCTGAGCAGAGCGTCGCCCAGATCGTGGCCGTAGCGGTCGTTGATGGACTTGAAGCCATCCATGTCCATGAAGAAGAGCGCGAAAGGCTCGCCGCTCGCGCGCAGTTCGCACAGCGTTTCCTGCAGCGCGCGCCGGTTCGCGAGTCCCGTGAGCGGGTCGATCAGCGCGCCCTCGCGCAGGCGTTGCTCGGTGCGGCGCTGCTCGGTCACGTCGTGCGCCATCACGTAGAAGCCCGTCACCTTGCCTTCGCGCTTGGCCGGAATGTAGGTCGCCGACCATACGCGGTCGGCGTCGGCCCGATAGCGCACCTCGTCGCAGGTGACGCGTTCGCCGGCCAGCGCGCGCGCAAAGAGCGGCTGCAACTGCTCGAACACTTCGGGGCGCAGCGTTTCGCTCAGGCTGCGCCCGCGCAGCGCCGCCGGCTCCGCGCCGAACACGCGCTTGAACGTCTCATTGTTGAACTGGTAGCAAAGATCGCGATCGACCACGGCGATCAGCGCCGGCACGTTGTCGGTGATGGTCTGCAGCGCGTCGCGGCTGCGCCGCAGCTCCCCTGTGCGTTCGCGCACGCGCTCTTCGAGTTCGACGTGATAGTTGCGCAGCGCCTCTTCGCTCTTCTTGCGGCTCGTAATGTCCTGCACCGCCGCGATGAAATGCAGGGGCGTGCCGGACCCATCGCGCACGAGCGACACCGCGAGATTGACCCACACGGCCTGGCCGTCGGGCCGCAGATAGCGTTTTTCGATTGCATACGTGGCCTGGCGGCCCGCGAGCAATTCGGCCACTAGCGCGAGATCGGCGGCGATGTCGGCCGGGTGTGTGACCGAGGCGAAAGTGCGGCGGCGCAGCTCGCTCTCCTCGTAGCCGATGATCTCCGAGAACTTCTGGTTCACGTCGAGAAAGCGGCCGTCGAGATCGACCACGGCCTTGCCGATCGGCGTTTGCTGGAACACGGTCCGAAAGCGCGCCTCGCTGATGGCGAGCGAACGGCGGTCGCGCTCGTGCGCCGTTCGCGAGCGGTTCAACTGCCGGCGCAATTCCAGCTCGCGTTCGACGAGGTGCGCGAAATCCGCGAGCACGGCGGCCTGTGCGGCGTCGAACGTGCGCGGCTTTTCGTCGATCAGGCAAAGCGTGCCGACCACCTGGCCGTCGGCGAGACACAGCGGCGAGCCCGCATAGAAGCGGATGTTCGGCGCGCCCGTGACGAGCGGATTGTCGAGAAAGCGCTCGTCGTCGAGCGCATCTTCCACCACGAGCATGCGCTTGCTCAGCACGGCGTGTGCACAGAACGACACGCTGCGCGGCGTTTCACAAGCCGCCAGCCCGTGGTGCGCCTTGAACCACTGGCGGTCTTCGTCCACGAGCGAAATCAGCACGATCGGCATCTCGAACGCAAAGGCGGCGAGCCGCGAGATGCGATCGAATGCTTCTTCGGGATCGGTGTCGAGTATGTCGAGTTGCCGCAACGCCCGAAGGCGGACGTCCTCATCCAGAGGAAGCGGAGCAGTGATCATCGTGTGAGGGGCCCGGCTGGGCGGATACGGTTGCGTGGCGCTTTCCGCACCGGCGCGCCTTACCGGGGTTTACGGCCGGATTAAGCAAAAACTGAAGTGCTGAAATGCCCGCACCGCGCGTGTCGTGCCAGTCTTGCGCGCCAGGCATTTCCCCTACGCGGAAACCGCAACTTAAGCGCACGAACGTTCGGTATACGCGTGGTTGCGCAATCATCGAGCGCTGCGGCTGTCATGCCTGCGCCGCTCGCGTCGCCCGGCCCCACGGGCGTGACGCATCTTCTTCCCGAAGTTTCACTGCGTCAGAATTGATTCGCCATCCGAAATACATGTCGTTTTTAACCGGCTGGTTAGCGTGTTGCAAAATCGATCAAGCCCTCAAAAAAAACATGTCTGGCGACTTCAGCAACGCTTTTTCACCGCCGTAAAAAGGGCAAAGCTCCACCCCTTCCGGTGTCACCATGAGAACCCTCGCGCAAACCCTGCGACTGAAATTGACCACCCGCATCGCCACCGCGGCGCGTATTGCCGCCGGCTGCGGCGCCAGCACGCGCATGAGCGCTGCACCCCGTGCGCGTCGCGCACCGGCGCTCAGCACTCATCCGCCTACCGGCACGTCGTGCCACTACGCCGTGCGCCGCCTCGCAGCGCAGGTGCGCACGCGCAGAATCTGACGCCACTCGGACATCGAGACATGAGACAGGAAACCGTGGCGGCAATGCCCGATCCCGCCGCTGCCTTGAATCCCACGGCGGCGCTTCCCTGGATAGGGCGTGCGCGCGCCACGTTGCGCGCCTCGATCCGCGCACGCACGAAGTTTTTCATCGGCCTGTTCTTCGCCTTGTTCGCCACGCAAACCACGCTGCTCGCAAGCCAGCTGATCGCGTTTGGCCACGCTTTCGAACGCGTGGATACGAGCTGGCACGACGAAAGCGCCGCGCAGGAAAGCGAAGCGCCACCCAGGCAAGCCGTCTCCTCCGCGCCGCGCGAACTCGCTGTCGAGCGGCTGCACAGTCAGGTCCAGCGCGGCATCCTGCGCGTGCATCACACGCTCGAAGCCGCCTTTGCGATCGCACTCGCCACGCTCGCCTTCGGCCTCGTGCTGCTGCACTACCTCGAGCGCACGCTACTGCGTCCGTTGCAGACCTTGACCGATTCGCTCGTGCGCCTCGCGCACGGCGAAGACATGCGCGCATTGCCCGACATGAACCGCACCGACGAGATCGGCGCGATGGCGCATGCCTTCGATACGTTGTGCGAAAAATCCCGCGAGCTGCATCTCGCCCACGAAGCCACGCGCGCCGCCGAGGCCCACGCCCAGACACTGGCGCGCCACGATCCGCTCACGGGCCTGCCCAACCGGCGTTTGCTCGCGGCGGAGATGAGCGCGGCGCTGGAGCGCACGCAGCACCGCTCGCCCGACTACCTCGTGTTCGTGATCGATCTCGACCGCTTCAAGCCCGTCAACGACTTTCACGGTCACGCCGCGGGCGACACGGTACTGTGCGAGATCGCCGCGCGCCTGCGCCGCGTGGTGCGTGACGGCGACACGGTCGCGCGCCTGGGCGGCGACGAGTTCGCCGTGCTCGCCCGCGTGCATCGCGACGACCATATCGAGGCCGCGAGCGAGCTGGCGCAGCGCCTGCTCGCCGCCACGCGCGCGCCCATCGACATCGGCAAGCTGCGCATCAACGTGGACGCGAGCATCGGCATTGCGTGCTGCCCACGCGACGGCGGCGACCCGGACGCGCTGCTGCGCGCCGCCGATATCGCCATGTATCGCGCCAAGTGCGAAGGCAAGGGCACGTACCGCTTCTTCGAGCAGAAAATGGACGACGAGCTGCGACTGCAGGCCTCGCTCGAATCGGACCTGCGCCGCGCGCTCGCGGGCGGCGAGATCCGGCCGTTCTACCAGCCGCTCGTGCGCCTCGCCGACGGCCAGACTACCGGCTTCGAGATTCTCGCGCGCTGGCATCACGAGCAGCGCGGCTGGATCTCGCCCGAGGTGTTCGTGCCGCTCATCGAGCAGATGGGGATTTCGCCCGCGTTCACGGCTTCGATCTTGCGGCGCGCGTGCCGCGACGCGCTGGGCTGGCCTTCGCGCTACCACCTCGCGCTCAATCTCTCGCCGGCGCAGTTCAAGGACACGCAACTCGCCGCGCTGCTGCTCACGATCCTCGCCGACGAGGGCATGCCGCCCGAGCGCATGGAGATCGAGATCACCGAATCGGCGCTGATGTACGACTTCGACGCCGCGCGCGCCGTGCTCGCGGACTTCCGCAACGCGGGGCTGCGCATGTCGCTCGACGACTTCGGCACCGGCTATTCGAGCCTGCAGCACCTGCGCGAGCTGAAGGTGGACAAGCTGAAGATCGACCGCTCCTTCGTGCTCTCGATGGCCTCGTGCAACGAGAGCGCCAAGATCGTCGACGCGATCATCGCGCTCTCCTCGAACCTGGGCATGAGCACGGTGGCCGAGGGCGTGGAGACCGCGGAACTCGCGCGCACGCTGGCGGCGAAGGGCTGCGACTACGCGCAGGGCTATTTCTTCGGCAAAGCGATGGCGGCGCGTGAAATCGACGCCTTGCTGAACGTGGATCGTGCGGCGAACGAGGCACGGCTCAAGCGTGTCGTCGAGCCGGCCTGAACAGATTGACCCGTAGTACTTTGAGAATGGAAAGGTAGACATCATGTTTGTAGCAATAGGCTGGATCGTCGTGCTCGGATCGGTGATCGGGAGCTTCGTGGGCGTGGGGGGACACCTGCCCGCACTCGTTCAACCATTCGAACTCCTGTGTATTTTCGGCGCGGCGCTGGGCGCGTTCGTGGTGAGCAACCCGACCGCCACGCTCGGCAAGACGCTCAAGGCGCTGCCCACCTGTTTCAAGGGCGGCGGCTACACGAAGGCGCAATACCTGGAGCTGATCGCCCTCCTCTACGAGCTGCTGCAAAAGGCGCGCAAGGAAGGCATGATGGCGCTCGAAGCGGACATCGAAGCGCCCGAGAACAGCCCGACTTTCCAGAAGTACGCACGCGTGCTCTCCGACCATCATCTGCTCGACTTTATCGTCGACTATCTGCGCATGATGTCGAGCGGCAACGTGAACCCCATGGAAATGCAGGACCTCATGGACGAAGAGCTCGACACGCACCACTCCGAGGTGTCGATTGCGCCCAATGCCATCCAGAAGATGGCCGACGGCCTGCCCGCGTTCGGCATCGTGGCCGCGGTGATGGGCGTGGTGCACACCATGGGCTCGGTCGGCAAGCCGCCGGCCGTGCTCGGCGAGATGATCGCGGGCGCACTCGTGGGCACGTTCCTCGGCATTCTGCTCGCCTACGGCTTCGTCGGTCCGATCGCCGACCTGCTGACCGCCAAGGGCCGCGCCGCCAGCAAGCCGTTCCAGTGCGTGAAGGCCGTGCTGCTCGCGTCGCTCGCCGGCTATGCGCCGCCCGTGGCCGTGGAATTCGGCCGCAAGGTGCTGTTCACCGCCGACCGCCCGAGCTTCCAGGAACTCGACGAAGCGGTGCGCGCCACCAGGACGCCGAAGGCCGCTTAGGAGTCCCGAGATGGCCGAACGTAATCCAGGCTCGCGCGCCGCGCGCGACACCGAGGGCAGCAAGACCACGCTCGTGGTGCGCCGCGTGAAGAAAGGCGGCCACGAGGGCCACCACGGCGGCGCATGGAAGATCGCCTATGCGGACTTCGTGACCGCGATGATGGCGTTCTTCCTCTTGATGTGGCTGCTCGGCTCGACGTCGCAGTACGACCGCGACGGCATCGAGAAGTATTTCAACACGCCGCTTTCGGCCATGCTGGGCAGCAAGCCCGACGCCGCGAACCCCAACCCGAGCGTGGTGCAAGGCGGCGGCCGTGACCTTTCGAGCAAGACGCCCGCCGTGGGCGGCTCGAACGCGCAGCCCACGCTCTCGCACGCCGTGCCGGTGGAAGCGGTCGACAAGTCGCGCCTTTCGCAGCTCAAGGAAAAACTCTCGGCGCTCATCGAGCGCAAGCCGGAGTTGCGCGCGTACCGCGACCAGATCCGCATGTCGATCACCGACGAAGGCCTGCGCATCGAGCTGGTCGATTCGCTCAAGCGCCCCATGTTCGCGACCGGTAGCGCGAAGCTCCAGGACTACGCGTACGAGATCCTCGTGCAGATCGGCAGCGCATTGAACGACGTGGACAGCGGCGTGTCGATCGCGGGGCACACCGACTCGGTGCCCTACTCCGGCGGCCTCGTCGGCTACTCGAACTGGGAGCTTTCGAGCGAGCGCGCCAACGCCGCGCGCCGCGCGCTGGTGGCCGGCCACCTGAGCGAAGAGAAGCTGCTCCAGGTGCGCGGCCTCGCCGACGTCCTGCCGCTCGACCACGACACGGCGGACAGCCCGCTGAACCGGCGCATCAGCATTCTGGTGATGAACAAGGACGCCGAGCGCGCGTTCTTCGAGCAGGCGAAACGCTACGACGTCGACACCCCGCAAAGGGCGGCCACGCCGGCTTCATAAGGCATCTGCCGCGCGGCCCAAAATGGGTCTCCAAACATGCAGGAACGCCGCCGATGCCTCTCGTCCCGGCGCATCGAATCGACGGGCGCGGCGCGGTACGCCGCTTGCTGTGTCTGCGGCAGGCGGCCAGAACCGCCGCGGCATCGCCTGCCGCCTGACACGGGAATCGTCGGGAGTCTGGCCGGACTCAACATTGTTCCCCTCATAGATGGAGACCAGCATGCCCACCTTCATTCCTCCGCCCATGCCAACCGGCAATGGCGTGCGCATCGTCGGCAAGGGCCGCGTGAGCGCCGCGGGGCCGGGCCCCGACGTGATGGCCGCCAGCACGCTCGACAGCGACCGCGTGCTGAGTTCGGACGGCCAGGAAGTCGGCAAGATCAAGGAAATCATGCTCGACGTGCAGAGCGGCCGCGTAGCCTACGTGGTGCTGTCGAGCGGCGGCTTTCTCGGCATCGGCGACAAGCTGCTCGCCATTCCCTGGAGCGCGCTCATGCTCGACACGAGCCGCAAATGCTTCCTGCTCAATGTGTCGTCCGAGCGCGTGAAGGAAGCGCCGGGCTTCGACCGGGACAGCTGGCCCTCCATGGCCGACGCGAGCTGGGGCAGCACGCTGCACGCGTATTACGGCGCCGAGCCGTACTGGGCCGCGGTCGAGCCGGTGACGCCGCGCCACTGAGCTTCTCGTCTGGCGCGCGGCTCCGGACGGCAAGCGGGCGTTCGGAGCCGGACTTCGCGTCGAGGGCACGCCGGCGTTCAGCGCGGCGTGGTCCCGGCGTTCGCGGCCATTGGCGGCGGCTCGGGGGCGTCGACCGCCTCCAGCGCCCACGTGCGCTGCCCGAACGCGATCACGCGACCCGGCCGAATACGCCAGCGGTTGCCAATCGGACCCGATTTTGGGTCCCGATGGCGACAGGCGCACAATACGCGTTGTTACGGCCCAGCCTCTACGTGACCGCGATCAGGCAGCAACCCTACAGGTAACCCCGAACCATGACCCAGTTCTTCAGCGAAGCCACCTCCGCCGAGGCCGTCAATGCGCGTATCGGCGAAAACGCCGACGAGCGTGTGCGCCAGGTGATGAGCGCGCTCGTGCGTCATCTGCACGCATTCGCGAAAGAAGTGCAGCTCACCCAGCCGGAATGGGAGACCGCCATCGACTTCCTCACCACGGCGGGCCAGCTCTGCAGCGCCGAGCGCCAGGAGTTCATCCTGCTCTCGGACACGCTGGGGTTTTCCATGCTCGTGGACGCCATCAACAACCGCCGCCCAGGCGTCGCCACCGAAAACACCGTGTTCGGCCCGTTCCATGTGGCCGGCGCGCCCGAGCGCGAGATGGGCGCGTGCATCACCGCCGACGGCAAAGGCGAGCGCTGCCTGTTCGAGGGCCGCGTGCTCGATCTCGAAGGCGGCCCGGTGGAGGGCGCGCGCATCGACGTGTGGTCCGACAACGCCGACGGCTACTACGACGTGCAGCAGCCCGGCGTACAGCCCAGGTGGAACAACCGCGGCATCTTCACGACCGGCGCGGACGGCGCCTATCGCTTCGTCGGCATCAAGCCGGTCTCGTACCCGATCCCGCACGACGGCCCGGTGGGCAAGATGCTCGCCACCCTCGGCCGCCACCCGTACCGGCCCGCGCACATGCATTTCCTCATCACCGCGCCGGGCTTCCAGAAGGTGGTCACGCATACCTTCGTGGGCGACGACCCGTACCTGCAGTCGGACGCCGTGTTCGGGGTGAAGGCATCGCTCGTCGCCCCGTACGAGCGGGTGGCCGACGGCGACACGCCCTGGCGCTCCACGTTCGATTTCGTGCTCATGCCGCTCGCGCCGCCCGCCTGATCCGGCAATGCGGCGAACTGGACGCGATATCGCGCCTTGCTCGCCGCATTGTCCGCCGCTCCCGGGTCATAGACTGGTCTCGCAGTCGAACGAACAACCGGGAACACCTTTGGGGGCGGCGATGCGGGTCACGAACTGGATTCTGGTGCTGGAATGCGCGTATATGGAGTTTTCCAGCTGGCGCGGCAAGAACGTGTATCGCCGTACGGTGGCATACGACAGCGTGGTGTGGTGCTGACCCCTCCCGCAACCCTCTAGCCATCGACGCAACGGCAATCCTCCCTTAAAGTCGAAGACTCTACCGTCATCGCTGCTGGACTCGAGGATTCGAACATGCTGTTCCCCGCCGTTGCCACCGTCGCCTTGCTGATCGTGGTGTATGTCCACGTGAATATTCCGCGCTTCACCGAGCGAGGCCCGAAGCGCATCCTCGCCCACGCCACGCTGTTGCTGGCCGGCCTGTGCTTCGGCGTGGTCGGCGCGATGATGTCCGGCACGATCGCGCCGCCGTGGGCGGTGATCGCGTGCGGCATGGGCGTCGTGCATTTGCCGGCGCTCTGCGTGCTCGTGCTCAAGAGATTCGGGCATTCCGGGCGCAGCTAATGCGAACGGCGCCAGCCGCGCCCACCTGCATCAAGCCCGATTCAACGCGGGCCGGCCGTCCAGCACGGCGGCCACGTTATCCAGCGCGGTAAAGCCCATCTGGTCGCGCGTTTCCACTGTGGCGCTCGCCATGTGCGGCGAGAGGAAGACGTTGTCGAGGCGGGCGAAGCGCTGGTCGACATTGGGTTCGTTGCGGTACACGTCGAGGCCCGCGCCGAACAGATGCCCCGAGGTCAAGGCGTCGTAAAGGGCGTCTTCATCCACGAGGCCGCCGCGCGCCGCGTTGATGAACACCGCGCCCTTCGGCAACAGTCCGAATTCCTTTTTCGTCATCAGGGGCGCGCCGCCGCCCGGCACATGCAGCGTGAGCACTTCGCAGTGCGGCAGCATGTCCTCAAAGCTCGCGTAATACGTCGCGCCGTTCTCCGCGGCAGGCGCAGCGCGGTCGATGTCGGTGTAGATCACGCGCATGCCGAAGCCGAGCGCCCGCCTCGCCACCGCCCGGCCGATGCGGCCGAACCCCACGATACCCAGCGTCTTGCCATGCACGCGCGTGCCGAGCATGTCGGTCATGCCGAACGACTTGCCCCAGCCGTTGCGCATGATCCGTTCGTACTCCGATGCACGCCGGCAGGCCGCCAGCACGAGCAGCATGGAGAAGTCGGCGGTGCATTCGGTCAACGCATCGGGCGCGTTCGTGACGACGATGCCGCGTTCGCGCGCAGCGGCCACGTCCAGGTGATCGACGCCCGCGCTCGCATTGGCGATGATCTTCACCGACTCAGGCAGCGCAGCGATGTGCTCCGCCTGCAAGCCCGACTTCTTGCCGATGAGCACCGCCGGCACCTCGTGCCGCTTGCAGAAGTCGACCACGGACCACGCGTCCATATCGGCGTCGGTCACGAAGGCATGGAATTCGGCCACCGCGCGTTTCGCGACTGCGGAGGGCACTTTTCGCGCGATCAGGAGCCTCACACGTTGATTTTCCGGCATGGTGTTTTCCTTTGGGTATGGACAGACGTCGAGAGACTACGGAAGCGTCTGCCAGCCGGTCAATGTTGATTCGGCGAATCAAGTTCTGGTGAACGCTGTGGCCCTGTATTCGTTCCAACGCGCGTGTACACGCTGCTCCGCGCTTCCCTTCGCATCAGGAAAACCCTGATCCGGCGCCCAGTTATCAAGGCCCCGGATGTTGATTCAACGAATCAAGATTGCTGCGTGCCTGACGCGAATGCAATTCTTTTCCCGTGTTCAATGGAATCGGGAAGAGGACGCGCCATGACTGCATCGAAGAAGGTCGCCGCCGTAACGGGCGCTGGCTCCGGCATCGGCCGCGCCACCGCCGTGGCGCTCGCCCATGCCGGATTCGCGGTTGCGCTGATCGGCCGCCGCATCGAGCCGCTGCTGGAGACGAAGGAACTCATCGGCAATGCGGGTGGAGAAGCGCATGCGTATACCGGCGACGTGACCGATGCGGCATCGGTCGAACACGCATTCGCGCAAATCGCGCAGACCTTCGGCCGCCTCGACGTGCTGTTCAACAACGCCGGACGCAATGCGGGCGCCGTGCCGCTGGAAGACTACGAGGTCGACTTCTGGAACGATGTGGTCGCAACCAATCTCACCGGCGTGTTTCTGTGCGCGCGCGCCGCGTACCGGCTCATGAAGGCACAGTCGCCGCAAGGCGGACGCATCATCAACAACGGCTCGATCTCCGCGCATTCGCCGCGGCCCCACACCATCGCGTACTCGGCCACGAAGCACGCCGTGACGGGCATCACCAGATCGATCGCGCTCGATGGCCGCGCGTACAACATCGCGTGCAGCCAGATCGACATCGGCAATGCGGCGACGCCGCTCACCGAGCGCATGAACAAGGGCGTACTGCAGGCCGACGGACGCCTCGCACCCGAGGTCCGCATGGACGTGACACACGTCGCGAATGCGGTCGTGCACATGGCAAGCCTGCCGCTCGAAGCCAACGTGCTCAACATGACCATCATGGCGAGCGCCATGCCGTTTGTCGGCCGCGGATAGCACAACGCTGCGCCCAGATTGAACGCCCAACATAAGAAAAGCAGGCGTCAGAACCGATATTGGAGACACCGATGAAAGTCGTAGAGGAACAAGCGTTGCCCGCGCAAAGCCAGGCTTACGTGGAAAGTGCGGAACGTGCACAGCGCACCAGGGTCCGGTATTTCGTGCTCTCGATGCTGCTCGTGGCGACCGTGCTCAACTTCGTCGACCGCTCGGCGTTGGGGATCGTGGCGCCCGGGCTGTCGAAAGATCTCGCGCTCAACAAGATGCAGATGGGCGAGCTGTTCGCGGCGTTCGGCCTCGCCTACTCGATCGCGCTCCTGCCAGGCGGCATTCTCACCGACGTGCTCGGCTCGCGCGTGGCCTATGCGCTCTCGCTCGTCGGCTGGTCGATCGCCACGCTCACGCAGGGCCTCGCGAGCGGCTATCACATGCTGCTCGGCTCGCGGCTCACCATGGGCGCACTCGAAGCGCCGGCCTTCCCGTCCAACACACGCGCCGTCACGCTGTGGTTTCCCGTGCAGGAACGCGGCTTCGCAACGAGCGTGTACGTGATGGGGCAATACATCGGCACGCCCCTCTTCACCGGCTTGCTGCTGTGGATTTCCTCGGCTTGGGGCTGGCGCACCGTGTTCTTTGTGACGGGCGGCTTCGGCATTCTCTTCAGCATGGTCTGGTATCGCTTGTATCGCGATCCGCACGAGCATGGTTCGGTCAACGCCGCGGAGCTTCAATACATCAACGAGGGCGCAACACCTGCCGCGCGCAAGCCGCGCGAGAAGTTCGACTGGCGCATGGCGCTCAAGCTGCTCAGCTACCGCCAGATTCTCGCCATCTGCCTCGGCAAGTTCTGCAACAACACGCTGCTCGTGTTCTTCACGACGTGGTTCATGACCTACCTGATCGAAGCGCGTCACATGTCGATGATCAAGGTGGGCATTTTCCAGGCGATGCCCTTCATTGGCGCCACGATCGGCATTCTCTCGGCGGGCTTTCTCTCGGACTTCTTTATCCGGCGCGGCGTGTCGATCTCGGCGGCGCGCAAGGCGCCGCTCATCATCGGCACGATGCTCGGCGCCTCGATCGTGCTCGTGAACTTCGTCGAATCCAACGAAGTCGTGATCGCCATTCTCACCGTGGCCTTCTTCGCGCAGGGCATCGGCTCGATGTCGTGGGCCGCCGTTTCCGAAATCGCGCCGCGTCAGTATGTAGGCCTCACGAGCAGCATCACGAGCCTTGCCGCCAATATCGCGGGCGTCACCACGCCGCTCATGATCGGCTATATCACGCAGCACACCGGGCACTTCTACTGGGCGCTCAATCTCATGGGCGCGATCTGTCTGCTCGGCACGCTCTCGTATTCGCTGCTGCTCGGCAAGCTCTCGCGCATCGAACTCTGACACTCGCACGCGGGCGCGAGAGCTTCGTGCGCGCGCCCGCCGGGATGACATTTCGCTGAAAAGCCGTCAATATTGCCGCTGAATATCCGCACTGCCCGTCTGCCCTGCCATGCCAAACTGGATTACCCTGACTGAAGCCGCCCGACAACTCGGCGTGCAGGCGCAGACCGTCTATGCCTATGCAAGCCGCGGCAATATCGCGGTCATGCCCGATCCGCACGACCCGCGCAAGAGTCTCTACCGCGCCGAAGACGTCGCCAGCCTGTGCCGCAAGAAACAGGTGGGGCGCAAGCGCGAGGCGCTCGCCGCGGGCACGATCTTCGGCGCGGAGCCCTGTATCTACAGCAGCATCACCACCTTTTCGAAGGGCCGGCCGTACTACCGGGGACGCGACAGCATCGGCATGGCGCAGACGGCCACGCTCGAAGACGTGGCCACCCTGCTCTGGAACGCGCGCGCGGACGTGACGTTCGAAGCCGCCGACGTGCGCCTGCACGGCGACGAGCGCGGCCGCGAATGCGCATTCACATCGCTTGCGGCCATCGCGGCGCGCGGCCACTCGACGCTTGGGCGCACCGACACGGCCTTGCACGTCGAGGCGGGCCGGCTCGTGGCGGTCATCGCCCATGCGTTCGGCGCGCGTGGCGAGCCATCGGCAAACGCCACCCCGCTGCCGGTTCACGAGCGCCTCGCGCTAGGCTGGGGCCAGGGCCGCGCGGGCGCGGAACTGATCCGCCGCGCCATGGTGCTCGTGGCCGATCACGAGATCACCAGTTCGGCGTTCGCCGCACGCATCACGGCGTCCACCGGCGCCTCGTTGCCGGGCTGTCTGCTCACGGGCCTCGCCACGCTCTCCGGCCCGCTGCACGGCGACGCCTCGGGCCGCGTGCGCGCGGTGTTCGACGACGTGGGCCGGCTCGGCGCGGAGCACGTCGTCGCCCATCATTTGCAGTCGGCCATTCCCATTCCCGGATTCGGGCACCACCTCTATCCCGACGGCGATCCGCGCGCGGACGCCTTGCTGGAAGTGCTGGAACCGCCCGCAGAGCTCGTTTCCTTCATCGAGAAGGTCGTGGCGCTCACCGGCCTCAAACCGAATATCGACGTGGCGCTCGCCACCCTCGCCGCGCAACTGAAGCTGCCGCGGGACGCCTCGTTCGCGCTGTTCGCCACGGCGCGCTGCGTGGGGCTGCTCGCGCATTGCATGGAACAGCTCAGGGTGGGCAAGGTGATCCGCCCGCGCGGCCGCTACACCGGACCCGCGCTTGAAGACGCTGGCGCCCCCGCAAGCACGGAAGACAACACCAAAACGCCCGACGCGGCGACACTCGAAAAGAACCGCCTCTTCAAGTCCGTGGCGCGCTGAGGCGCGCACAATTCTCCCCGCTTGACTGGGGAAAACCACCATTGCGCAACGGTTCCAGCGGGTTCCACCGCCGACCTTCAGTTCCTTCGGCCAGCGCCGTAAACATGTTCAGTGCTTTGCCGTCTCACGCGCGAAGCACGATCGTTTTTCTGCTACCTAGCCCCTCGCGTTCTGGAGCCAACTTCGTGTTTGCACGACTCTCTATCTCTGTTCGTCTGCGCATCGCGGTCGGCGTACTGGCCTTGCTGATCGTGGCAGCCGGCGTTTCCGGCCTTGCGGGCATGTCGCGCACCAATACGGCGCTCGGCTATGCCTACTCGAACCAACTGGTCGCCGCCATCAACATCGGCAAGACGAACCTGAATCTGACCATCGCGCGCACGACGCTCGACCGCATCCTCCTGCACCCCGACGCGCCCGACGTTCAGCCGTTGCTCGACAAGGCGCAGAACTATCTCGACACCTCGAACAAGGCCTGGGAGGTCTACCGCTCGCTGCCGCACGCCCCCGAAGAGCAGGCGCTCGCCGACGGCGTTCAGGCCGCCCTCACCGGCATGCTGGAGCAAGGCATCCAGCCGCTCATGGCCGCGATCAAGCAAGGCGACCGCCAGGCTCAGGACGATATCGCGATGAAGCGCATTCCGCCGCTCTCGGTCGCGCTCACCAAGGCCTCGACCGCGCTCGAGGCATGGCAGAAGGCCCATGGGGAGCAGGCGTTCGACCGCGCGCAGGACCGCTATTCGTGGCTGCGGGCCGGCAGCATCGCGCTGATCGTGCTCGGTCTCGCGGTGGCGGGCGTGTGCGCCGCGGGACTGCACCGCGCGATCGCAGCGCCTCTCGAGAACGTGCAGGGCGCGCTCCAGCGCATTGCGGACGGCGACCTGACCGCCAACCTCGAAACGCGTTCCAGCGACGAAATGGGCCGCCTCGTGGCGAGCCTCAAGGCCATGCAGGACGCGCTCGCCCAGACAGTGCGCAAGGTCAGTCACAGCTCCGAGTCCATTTCCACGGCGACGCGCCAGATTGCCGCCGGCAACGACGACCTGTCGCAGCGCACCGAAGAGCAGGCGGCCTCGCTGCAGGAAACGGCCGCGAGCATGGAGCAGCTCACCGCCACGGTCAAGCAGAACGCCGAAAACGCGCGCACCGCGCAAACGCTCGCCAACAGCGCGCAGGAAGTCGCCGATCGCGGCTCGCAGGTCGTGAGCAACGCAGTGCAGACGATGGAGCGCATCGACGGCAGCTCGCAGAAGATCGCCGATATCACCGGCATCATCGAAGGCATTGCTTTCCAGACCAATATCCTCGCGCTCAATGCGGCGGTGGAAGCCGCGCGCGCGGGCGAACAGGGCCGCGGATTCGCCGTGGTTGCGAGCGAGGTGCGCTCGCTTGCGCAGCGTTCGGCGGCGGCCGCCAAAGAGATCAAGACGCTGATCGCTGAATCGGTCGAGCACGTTTCGACGGGCTCGGACTATGTGCGCTCGGCCGGCGAGACGATGAACGAGATTGGCGAGTCCATTGGCCGCGTGACGACCATCATGCACGAGATCGCGAACGCGTCCGAAGAGCAGCGCGACGGCATCGAGCAGGTGAATCTCGCGGTCTCGCAGATGGACCAGGTCTCGCAGCAGAACGCCGCGCTCGTGGAAGAAGCGGCCGCGGCCGCCATGGCGCTCAGCGAGCAGGCCGACTCCCTGCGCGATGCAGTTGGGGCGTTCAGGCTCACGCACTGAGCGCAGGACAGGCGTTAGAGCCGCTCGATCGAGGCGGGGCCGGTGAGAACCGGCCACCTCAATTCGACGCGCTTTTCAGCAAGATCATGCCGTGGATCCTGGCAAGCGCCTGCTGCCATGCGGCGGTGTCGCGCGTGGCGTCGCCTTTCTCGATCAGCGGTTCGAGCATCGAAAGCAGGTCCGTCGAGCGCGAGGTGTCTTTCGGCGTGTTCACGTCGGAGACGAGCACACCTCGTTCGTACTTCGAATCACGTGTATTCTGCTCCGACGACTGGCTCAGCGTGGCATTCAGCAGTACGCCGCGCGCCGTCGCCATCTGCACCGCGCTCTGAGCGCTATCGTCGATCCGCACGTAGTCGTAGTTCTGCGAATTTCTCGACGACGTGAGGACTGGCGCAGCCCCTCCCTGCAACGCCAGATGGTAGCTCGCGCTCAAATGCGATTGCTGGATCTGCGAGATCCTGCCCTCGCGCGCCGTGCCTTCGAGTTGCGTGCTCTGCGCAACCTGATACGAGAATGAATCGACTTCACCAGGGCGCATCGGATTGGGCGAAGCGCTCGTGTCCGTGATCGACGCACTGAAGTCGGCAAGACCCGTGAGCATGGCCTGATCCGACTGCTGCAGCGTCGGCGCGTACGCGGCTCCCGGCAAGGTCTCGCCCGAAGGCGTGCCATAGTCCTCGTTCATTTGCGTAAAGCCGTCTTCGAACATCGACATCAGCGCGGCGTTGCCGTGTCCGCGCGCATTCGCGTGATCGAACTGCTGCAAATAACTCGCTATCGATGCCGCGCGCTGCGCGCCCGTTCCCCACAGCGCGGAATGACTCGTGTCGACCTTGAGGTTCATCGTGCCGGCGGCGCTCGTGACGCTCAGGCTGCGCGCCGAGCTGTCCTGCGCGTAGCTCGCCGAAATATTCTCGTTGCCGTTGCCCGTCACGCTGTACTGAAAGTTCACCGAAGCGAGCGTCGACGTGTCGAACTGTGCGAGGCCGCTCAAGTCGAGCTTGGGCGGTACGGCGCTCAGGCCGTCGATGGCCTGCTGGAAGCCGTCCGACAGTTTCGCCAGCGCGCTGCGTTCGCTCTCGCTCAGCGTGCCGCTGCTCTTGATGCTCACCGAGAGGCCGCCGTCTTCGCTGCCCAGTTCGATCTCGACCGTCACGCCGCTCTTCGTTCGAATCGTCAGGCCGATCTGGCCCACTGCGCCATTCGATCCTTGCCCCACGGGCGCCAGGCCGCTTGCCGACGAAACGCTGACCGACTGCGCGTAGTCGCTGCCCGTGGTCTTGAAGCGATCGAGCAGCGCACTGCCCAGTCCGGCGAAATGGCCCGCCATCGTCTGCTGGGCGTAGTTGCCCGCCATCCTGAGCGACACGATATCGCTGTTGTCGCTCGCCCAGCTCAACACCGGTGCGGTGCCGGTGAGCGTGCCTTCGGGCGTATAGGTTTGAAGCACGGCAACGCCGCTTGCCGAAGGAATCGTGACGATGGTCGAGGGCGAGAGCGCCGCGAGACTGGACACGTCGGTGTCGGCCTCGGCGGTGGGAATCACGCTGCTCACGAGAGGCGTGAGCGCGAGGGTCGTGGCGGCATTCAGGGACGATAGCGTGGTCATGGCTCGATGCGTTCTTGTTGTTCGCCCTGCGGTTCGCCGGGCCGTTCGCAAAATGGCGCCGCGCGCCAGCATGCCGGCGCGGCCAACTGCTCTATCGCTCTATCGTCACGTATTACGAAATCTTTAGGTTGAGCTTTCACCTGCCCATACGGGCACGTGCGTAGGTCGAGCCGTTTGCGGCTCAGCTTGCGCAGGCCAACTCAGGCGTCCGGCGGGGCGCGTCGAAGTCCCGGGCTTGCATGGCAGCCGCAGCGCAGCCACGCTTTTCCAGCCGCTCGGCCAGCAGCCAGCAGAACACGTCCAGCTCGGCCCTGCCGCGCGTCGCGATGAATTCGTGCATGACTTCGTGCACGGCGCCTTCCTGTGTCGCCGTCGAAAGCATGCTGGAAATATGCGACGCGCCGCGCGCGAGTTCGAGCGAATACGCCGCTTCGTAGTAGTACAGGCCGCTTTGACGCGGCCTTTTGTGGGCCTTTTTCATATTTCCCCCGTTTGCCTGGATCTCGCAGGCGTCTGCATCTTTGCAGGCGGCGCATGACGCGGCAATGAATCGGCAGTACCTGGGGCCAAATCTGTCGCTATGTCTCAAATACTTGTTGTTTTGTCTCACACGCGGCTTGCACGATCCGCGCGTTTCATGCTCAACGCATCAAGGCCATCCAGTAGCGCCAGTCGTCCGCCCCGGACTCTTTCGCCAGTTCGGTATCGCCGCTGAGCGCCAGCATGCGTACCGCCCGCGGCGAGAGGCCAATCGAGCGGCGAAACGCGCGCGTGAAATTCGCGGCATCGGTGAAGCCGTGCGAGGCGGCAATGTCGGCAATCGATATGCCACGTCGCGCCGGGTCGGCGAGCATCTCACGGCAGCGCCGCAAGCGGCGCTCGCGCACATAAGTCGCGAAACCGCCCTCCTGCTCGAAAAGGCGGTACAGCGTGGCACGCGACATGCCGAATGCACGCGCCACGAATTCCGCGTTCAGTTGTGGGTCGCTCAGGCGCTTCTCCACATAGCGGCAGATCGATACGAACCCGCATTGCTGAACGGCCGGCATGTGCTCCGGGCTCACGCTCGCGTTGAGCGCGCTGGCCGCGAGCTGAAGCGTTGCGGGCATGACGGCCTGGGCGTGGGTGAGCGTCATCTGCGAGGCGTGCCGGTAAAGCGCGCCCAGATGCTCACGCAGCAGCGCGACCGTCGGATCGGCGCCGCGTATCACGCGCATGCTCTGCTGGTCGGGCGCCGTCAGCAGAGGGGCGAGCAAGCGCCGCGGCACCGCCAGATTGAGGAATTCGCTTTGCGTGGTTTCGGTCGCGAGCGGTTGGGCCGCGTCCACGATGAACATGTCGCCCGGTTGCGTACACGCTTCCGGGCCCCCGTCGCGCGCCCGGCAATGGCCGCCTAGATAGAACTGCAGAACATATTGGTCGTGGCCGTCACGCCCGATCTTCGCGTTCGAGCGGTCGTAACGCTGCGCGCCCGTGCGTATCGAGCCCAGCACCACGTCGCCGAACAGGTAGCCGCTCACGCTGGTGCCGAATCCCGCGTCGCGCGATTCGGCGGTCTGCGTGTCGAAGATGACGCTCACCGCCTCGCGCCACGCGGAAAACTGCTGGTCGCGAGACAAGACGCTGGTATCGAACGCGGAATGAGGCAGGGAATTGGGCGTTGGGCTCATGGGCCACCTTGGTTTGCGAAACGACTACGTGATGGGTATCCTCGACTACTGCGCTATCGGTTGCGCGCGCAAATTCTTTAGGGTGCGCGCATCAAGGAATATTGGCTACGGGGAATGCGCCTTGCTACGCGCAGGACGGGCAGCCGTTTCATGCGCCGAAAGGGTTGCAATGCACAACGCCCGCCGTCGTCTTCGACGAAGAGGAGGAAGGTTCGATGAGCCCGCTTCATTCCATCGGCTGCCCATGCTGTGGCGGCCTGTTACAGGGCGCGTTCACGCGTCGCCAGTTCCTCGCGGCAACCGCAGCGCTCGCCGCCGCGCCGGCTTTCGGCCAGACGCAAACAGTTCCGTCCATCGCTTACGATTCCATTGCCAATCCGGTGCGGCTGCCGGTGGATAGGTATTTCGGCGAATGCTCCGGCGTCGCGGTGAATTCGCACGGACATATTTTCGTGCTCTCGCGCGGCAATACCACGGGGCCGGCTTATGGCGCCGCCGCCGCGCAATTACTCGAATTTGCGGCCGATGGACGGTACGTCAGGGAGATCGGCCATAACCTGTACGCGTGGTCGTTTGCCCACACCGTGAAGATCGACCGCCAGGACAACATCTGGGTGACGGACAAGGGCTCGGACATGGTGATCAAGTTCACGCCGGAAGGCCGCGTGGCGATGGTGTTCGGCCGCAAGCAGGAAGCGTCCGACGAAGAGACGGCGCCGCTCAAGCATCCGAACCCGCCCTTGCCGGCCGAGCCCGGACGCTTTCGCCAGGTCACCGACGTCGCCTGGGACGCCGTCGGCAACACCTACATCAGCGACGGCTATATCAATTCGCGCGTGGCGAAGGTCGACAAGGACGGCAACTGGCTCAAGTCATGGGGCGATCGCGGCACGGGGCCCGGACAGTTCCATACGCCGCACAGCATTGCAGTCGACGCGCAGGACCGCATTTATGTCGCAGACCGAAGCAACCGGCGTATTCAGGTGTTCGATACGGATGGCAAGTTCCTGCGGCAATTCACGATCGACGTTCCCGTGCCGACCGGCGCGCGGCCCGCCATCGGCAACGTCCCGGACGAAGCGACGATCGCCGCGGGCACGCTCGCGCCGGGCTCGCCGTGGGCGATCTGCATCTCGCCCGGGCCCGATCAGGTGCTGTACAGCTCCGACGCTTACCCGGGGCACATCTACAAGTTGAGTCTCGACGGCGAGTTGCTCGGCGTATTGGGCGAATCGGGCAAGCAGTTGAAGCAGTTCGGCTGGATCCACGAAATGGCGTGTCCCGCGAAAAACGTGCTGTTCGTCGCCGAGCTGCTGAACTGGCGCGTGCAGAAGCTGGTGCTGCACGCCTAGCACGACGGCGCGCTCACGCACTCAAGCGCGCACCACCGTCACGCCGGCCGCCTCGATCGGCTCGATCAGCTTCGCATCCGTCGAACGCTCGACGACGATGGTCTGCGCCATGCCGATCGGACCGATGCAGTACGGCGAGGCGGCGTTGAGCTTCGCGGCCGACGCCAATACGACCGTTTCGGCCGCGCGCGCGGCCAGTGCGCGCTTTACATAGGATTCCTCGAAATCCCCGGTGCTGAGACCGGCTTGTACGTGCACGCCCGTCACGCCCATGAAGTACAGGTCCGCATGGATGTGCGCGATCGCCTCCACGGCCGCCGCACCCACGGTGACGACCGAATGCTTGTAGAGCTTCCCGCCGATCAGCACGACCTCGATGGCGGGATGCTCCGCGAGCGCCACCGCGACGCCGGGGCTATGCGTGACGATGGTCGCCTGCAGATCGCGCGGCAGGCACTCGACCAGGAGCGCCGAAGTCGTCCCGCCATCGACGATCGCCACCTGCCCCGGCGCGATCATGTCCGCGGCCTTTTGGGCAATGCGCCGCTTGGCCGCCACCTCCATGCCGCGCCGCTCGGCAATGGGCGCCACCGCCGGCGAAGCCGGCAGCGCGCCGCCGTGCACGCGCTGCAACAGGCCTTCGGCCGCCAGTTCGCGCAGGTCGCGCCGCACCGTGTCCTCGGAAACGCCGAATTGCGCGCTCAGTTCGCCGGCGAGCACCTGGCCGTCGCGCTTGAGCGCCGCGAGTATCGCTTTCTTTCGTTGTTCTGTGAGCATGAGAATGGCACGAACCGGTTTGCACGAATTTTCTTGATTTTGCACGAAACTGCACGATACCATGAATGGCGAACGCTGACCAAGGGGAACGAGATGACTGCAACGAAAGACCGCGTGCGAATGATCGAAACCACCGTGCTGTCCGACGACTGGTATGTGCTCCGCAAGGTGACCTTCGACTTCCTGCGCAGCAATGGCGCATGGCAGCGCCAGAGCCGCGAAACCTACGATCGCGGCAACGGCGCGACCATCCTGCTGCACGACCCGCGCAGCGGCAACGTCGTGCTCACGCGGCAATTTCGCATGCCGACGTTCGTCAACGGACACGACGGCATGATGATCGAGGCCCCTGGCGGCCTGCTCGACGACGCCGCGCCCGACGAGCGCATTCGCGCCGAAGTCGAGGAAGAAACGGGCTACCGCGTGCGCAACCTGCGCAAGGTGTTCGAGGCGTACATGAGCCCCGGCTCCGTGACCGAGAAGCTGTATTTCTACCTGGGCGAATACGACCCCGCCGAGCGGCCCGGCGCGGGCGGCGGAGTCGAGGAGGAAGGCGAGGATCTGGAAGTGGCCGAAGTGCCGCTTGGCGAGGCGCTAAGGATGATCGAGCGCGGCGAGATCGTGGACGGCAAGACGATCATGCTGTTACAGCACGCGGCGTTGCGCGGTCTCGCGCGCTAACATACACGCTTCGCCCGTTTTCTACCGACCACCCATGTACATCGTTTCGCTGTTCTATACCGCTTCGCTCGAACGCATCGACGACGCCCTGCCCGCGCATCGCGCGTACCTCGACGCACAGTTCGAAGCCGGCAATTTCATC
Organism: Paraburkholderia nodosa DSM 21604; assembly: GCF_000519185.1. GTDB lineage: Bacteria > Pseudomonadota > Gammaproteobacteria > Burkholderiales > Burkholderiaceae > Paraburkholderia > Paraburkholderia nodosa. Next base: position 242,148 of record NZ_JAFA01000002.1, read on the forward strand.
GCCGCCGGCCCGAAAATGCCGCGCGACGGCGGCGTGATCATCGCCTCGCATATGCCGCGCGAGCGGCTCGATGCGCTGCTCGCCGCCGATCCCTTCGCTCAGCAGGGGGTCGCCACCTTCGAAGTGACGGAATTCAAGGCCACGCGCCTCGCGCCCGGCCTCAATCTGCCGCGGCCCGAAACGCCGTGAGTGTGGCCGCTGCGGGCCAGCGCCGGTTCAGTTCGGCGAGCCCGCAACCGGCACCACCATGCCCGACCACACGATCTCCAGCTCCACCGCAATGGATCGCGCGAGCCCGTCGAGCCCCGGAAACAGCGACGCATTCGTGATGTTCATGCGGTAGAGCCACTTCATCGCGTCCATGCGGATGCGCTCGGGCAGCACGATCTTGTGCAGCAGTTCCTCGTGGCTCTCGTAGCCTTCCAGAATGGCCTGCAACGGCTTGTCGATCACGCCCGGCACGACGAACGTGCCCGACTGGGCGACGAGCCGGTCGTCCATCTCCGTGGGTTCGCCCGACCAGAGAATTTCGTTCGTGTTGCTAAAGAAGTAGCGCTCGAAGTTGTCGTGCGCGCGCGGGTCGATCACGTCGCGCGTGAGCGTGGGATTGGCCTTGGGCAGCGCGCGGCTGTTCCAGAGCGCAGGCGTGTTCAGCGCGTAGACGGCCGCGTCGCCGGTTGCGCGTTCGAGCGCGAAAAAGGCCGCGACGAACGGGCTCTTGGTGAAATCGAGCAGCCGCGTGGGCGCGCCGTGGTGCTGCATGAGCGCGAGACAGCGCAGGTCGTCCTTGAGCAGGTCCGGATGCGCGAGAAAATTGTGCGCCTTGCGGCGAAACACGCGAATGGCGCGCTCCTCGCGCTGGCGCCATTGCAGCCGGTCGCCCACGTAGTCGCGCATGTAGCGCGTGAGCGAGCTTTCCAGGTGCCACTGCGCGTTCAGCTGGCCGCGAAACGCCCAGCCGTCGAGCTGCGTCGTCAGCGACATGAACTGCTGCCAGTCTGTGAGTACCGTGGTTTGCATCGTGGTTCCGGTAGCGTTTGTTTCTGCGTTGCGCAGGGTCGTGTGAAGCGCGCCCTGCTGGACACGCTAGCACATCGACAATGACAACATCACGAAGGTTTCGCCGCGCACTGCATGCGAACTCAGGCGAATGCGCGCAGCATGGCGACCTGCTCGCGCCAGCGCGAGAGCACCTGCGCGGGCTCGTAGAGCCGGAACGTCACGCCGCTCAGCACCTCGGCATACTTCGCCCGATGCTCGGTGACGGATTCGATTTCCACGCGAAATACGCTCAATGCGAGTGCCGTTTGGCGCTGCGCCACGGCGTGCGAGCGTGCGCGAATCTCCAGCAGCGCGCCGTCATGCACGAGCGAGAGCGTGAGGCGGCCGTCGCGTATGAGGTTGGCGGTGGTACTGGACTGCGGCCAGACCGCGATGAGCAGCGTGGTCGCGTTCACGGCCAGGATCTCGCCCGCGCTCAGTTGCGCGCCGTGCGGCCAGCCGTCCTCGCTGACGGTCGAAAGGCGAACCGCATCGGCGAGGCGCGCTTCGAGGTGCTCGCCGTCGAATTCGCGCACGAGCGCGGCAGGCAATTGCGTGGGCGATGCGGGCTGCATCGCCTGCGGGGCCGGTTCGTTGTGCTGCATGGGGCGTTCCTTGCGGGTGTTGCGTGCGTCGGGTCGTTCCAAATTGGACCGTAGCGCCGCGCCGAAGTCAAATCGCCCCGCCTTTCATCGACCGTTCAGCCCTTGGTCGCGCCGAACGTGAGCCCCGCCACGAAGTGCTTCTGCATCGCGAAGAACATCATCACCGAAGGCAGCGCAGCCAGGACCGAGCCTGCGGAAACGAGGTTCCATGCCGTGGTCCACTGCCCCTTGAGGGCCGCAACGCCCACGGTGATCGGCGCGGCGTCGTCGCCCTGGGTCAGGCACAACGCCCAGAAGTAGTCGTTCCAGACGAACGTGAATACGAGAATGGCGAGCGCGGCGAGTGCCGGGCGAATGAGCGGCAGCACGATGCGCACGAACACGGTCCATTCGTTCGCGCCCTCGATGCGCGCGGCCTCCACGAGTTCGAACGGCAGCTGCTTGATGAAATTGCGCAGGAAAAGCGCGCAAAAGCCGGTCTGAAACGAAAGGTGGAACAGGATCAGGCCGCCAACGGTGTTGTAGAGCCCGAGCTTGAGCGTGAGATCGCGCACCGGAATCATCAGCACCTGGATCGGCACGAAGTTGCCCGCAACGAAAGTCGCGAACAACGCCGAATTGCCCGGAAAGCGGTAGATGGCCAGCGCATAGCCCGCCAGCGCCGCGAGCGCGATCGCCCCGGCCACGGCGGGCAGCGTGATCTGCACGCTGTTCCAGAAGTAATGGAGCATCGGCGAGGTCGTGAGCGCGTCGCGATAGTTCTCGATCATCGCGAAGTGCTTTGGCCAGCCCCAGTAGTTGCCTTCGCTCAGTTCCTCGGTGGAGCGCACCGAAGTGACCAGCACGGCAATGAGCGGCAGCAGCCAGATAACGAGCGCCACGGGCAGCGAGAGCTTGTACAGGCGGCGCGACGCGGGCTTCCATTTGTCGACCGGAATCGGAAACATGTGGGCTCCTCGTAGCGGATTCAGTGCTCGCTGCGCAGCAGGCGGCGCAGGTGATAGACGATGTAGAGCAGCATGATCGCGAACAGCACGACGGCAATCGCGGCCGAATAACCGAGCCGGTAGTATTTGATCGCCTGGTCGTACATGTAATACGCGAGCACGGTCGAGCTTTCGAACGGGCCGCCGCCCGTCATCACGGAGATGAGGTCGAAGCTGCGCAGCGCGCCAATGACCGTGACCACCACGGCCATGAACGTGACGGGCCGCAGTTGCGGCAGGATCACGTGCCAGAGCATGGTCCAGCCCTTCGCGCCTTCCATGCGCGCGGCCTCGATCTGCTCGCTGTTGAGCGTGGTGAGGCCCGTGAGATAGAGGATCATGCAGTACGCCGTTTGCGGCCAGAGCGCCGCGAAGATGATGCCGGGCGTGGCGTAGTTCGGGTCGCCGAGCACGGGAATGCCGCGGCCCAGCATGAGCGCGAGCAGGCCGAACGTGGGGTCGTAGAACCACGAGTAGATGAGGCCCACCACCACGCCCGAAAGCACGAATGGCGCGAAGAACAGCGACTTGACGATGCGGATGCCGCCCACGGCCTGGTTGAGGTACAGCGCGATCGCGAGGCCCATGGGCGGCGCGAGCAGGAACAGCACCAGCCAGATCACGTTGTTCTTGAGCGCCGTGTAGAACGTGGGCGAGTGGAACAGTTCGATGTAGTTCGCGAGACCCACGAAGCTCGCTTCGGTCATGCCGTCCCAGTTGTAGAGCGAGAGACGCAGCGTGGAGAGAATCGGCCAGATCACGTAGACCGCGAACATGATCACCGCGGGCGCGAGAAAGAGACACGCGGCACGGCGCTGGCGCCGTGCGGTGGGCGACGCGCGTCGGCGCGGCTGAATGCCCCGCCCGCTTGCGTGCGGCATGCCGCCGTTCTCGCCACCCGTCGGCGCAGCGCCGTCCACGCGATGCGCAACGGTATGACTCACTGCCTGTCTCACGGCAAAAACCTCCCTTTTCAGGCTCCGTGGCGGGCGGCAGCGTAACAGCAGAACGCACCGCCCGCCCTCACTTCAAACGGCTTACTTCTTGTAGATCCGCTGACGCGTCTGCTCCAGCTGCGCGAGAATCGAGTCGAGCTTGGTCGGATCGGACACGAACTGCTGCATGCCCTTCATGCCTTCGTCGGCCATTTCCTTCGTCATGTCGCGGTCATAGAACTGCGCAATGCCGCCCTTCGTGTTCGAGAGGATCTGGAAGCCGATCTTCGAAATCGGGTCGTCAGGCTCCGGCGACTTGCTGTTGGCCGAAAGCGAACCCAGCCCCTTGGCAAGTTGCTCGCCAATTTCGGGCGTCTCCGCAAACGCGAGGAACGCGTGCGCATCGGCCTTGTTCTTCGCCTTCCCCGGAATATGCAGCGATTCGACCGGACCGTCTTCGGCGGTCGGCACGTTCGGGTCGATGATCGGGAACTGGAAGTAACCCATCTGCTGCTTGACCGTCGGGCTGAAGCCGCCGGTTATGAAGGTGCCCATCAGCATCATCGCGGCCTTGCCCTGGAACAGGAACGGCTGCGCCGCATCGAGATCGTACGAGAGCGAATTGGGAATGAAGTCGCCGTCGTCAAGCAGTTGCTTCCACGTCACGTAGACCTTCTTCACGCGCGGGTCGGTGTACGGCACTTCACCCGCCATCAGCTTCTGGTGGAACGCGTTGCCGTTCAGGCGCAGGTCCAGATAGTCGAACCAGCCCGCCAGCGTCCACGCGTCGCGCCCGGCCACGGCAATCGGCGCGATGCCCGCGGCCTTCAGCTTCTTGCAGGCATCGAGGAATTCATTCCACGTTTTCGGCTCGCTCTTGATGCCTACCTTGTCGAACAGGTCCTTGCGATAGAACATGCCCCACGAGTAATACACCGTGGGCGCGGCGTACTGCTTGCCCTGGTACGACGAAGCCTCCTTCGTCGAGGCGTACATGCTGTCCCAGTTGTTCTTCTTCCAGTCGTCCGAAAGGTCCGCGAACAGGCCGCGCTTCGCGTAGTAGGCCATGCGCTCGCCGTCGTGCCAGTTCACGATGTCGGGCGGCGCGGTCGTGAGCCAGTTCGGCAACTGGACCTTGTAGGCTTCCTCGTCGACGAACGACACCTTCACGTCGGTGCCGGGGTGCGTCTTCTTGAACTCGTCGATCACCTGTTCCCACACGGCGCGCTGGCTTGCGCCCTTGTAGGCAATGTTCATTTCGAGCGTGCCGGCCTGCTCCGCGCTCGCGAACGCGCCTGCAAGCGCGCCCGCCGCCAGCGTCGCAGCAACGAGCAGGGTGCGTGGTCTAAAGGTCTTGCCGATCATGCGTGTCTCCTTGGTTATACGTCGTTGTCGGTGCTGCATCGGAAGGAACTGCGCAATGCGTCTATTGCGTACGGTAGGCGCTCACGCCCTGCGGTTCTATCGTACGCGAGCCGATCACGATTGCCTCGTCGGGAATATCCGCAGAAAGCGTGTGCGTGCCCGGCCCATAGTTGAACACCCAGGTGAAGCCGCCGCGCCGGCTCACGCGGATGGCGTCGCCAAGCGGCTGCGGCGCGAGCCCCGCTTCGCGCGCCACGCGCGCGAAGAGCGCCTGCGTGCTCGCCTCGTCGAACAGGCTCGCGAGGTAGTGGACGGCGCCGCTCTTCACGTAAGCGGGATGGCCGTCGCTGAACGTCGCGCGCACTTCCGGCACGGCCCATTCGTTTTCGCCGGTGTTGGCACCGAGTTCGATCAGATCGCGCCAGTGGCGCGCGTGGCCTTCGTGCGCACCGTCCAGGTCGAAGCGCACCGGCTCGCTGATGTTGGGCCGCAGCGACTCCACGCGCCACACGCGCAGCGGCAGCAGCGCCGCGAGCGGCCCAGGCGGCAGGTTGGCGGGAATCTGCAGATCGACGGTTTTCGAACCCGTGCGCGGCCCGATCACCACTTGCGCGCCCGAACTGGCGAGGCGCTGCGCGAAGTCGTCGGGCACGACGGGCAGCGGCGGCACGACCACGAGCCGGTAACCGTCGAGCGGCGCGTGCACCGAAACGATATCCACGTCGAAGCCGAGCGCGCGCAGCGCCGAGTAGTACTCCACAGCGAAGCGCGGATAGTGGAAATCCGCGCCCTGCGGATGAATCTCGAAGAGCCACTTCGCCTCGTAATCGAGCACGAGCGCAACGGGCGTCTTCACGTCGAAGTCGCGGCCGCCCTTCGCCGCCGCGAGCACGGCCTCGATTTCCTCGGCCACGCGCGCCGCCTCCGCACTGCCGAGGTCGGGGCGGTTGTCGGGCGTATTCAGGCCCGCGTGCATCTGCTCCTGCGCGAACGGCGCCTGGCGCCAGCGGAAATACGACACGCAGCCTGCGCCGTGCGCGAACGCCTCCCAGCTCCACAGGCGCACCATGCCGGGCAGCGGCGCGGGGTTCCAGTGGGCCCAGTTCACGGGGCCGGGCTGCTGCTCCATGACCCAGAACGGCAGCTTCGACATGCCGCGATACACGTCGTGATTGAACGAGGCGAAGTCCGGGTGGCCGGTGCGCAGATAGCGCGCCTTCACGTCGGGCGCGTACCACTGCTGATCGAGCGCGCCGAGCGGATAGCTGTCCCACGTCGCGACGTCGAGATCGGCGGCGACCTTGTAGTGATCGAACTCCATGAAGAGTTGCATGAAGTTGTGCGCGATGGGCCGCCCCGGCGAATGCGCGCGCAGGATATCGACCTGCATGCGGTTGTAGCGCTGCACTTCGTCGGAGGCGAAGCGCTGGTAGTCGAGCCGGTGCGACGGATGCGCCTCGGTCACGGTGCCGACGGGCGCCTCGATCTCGTCGAAGCTGCGGTACTCCATGCTCCAGAACACGGTGCCCCAGGCGGTGTTGAGCGCGTCGATACTGCCGTAGCGCGCCTTGAGCCATTCGCGAAACCGCTGCACCGCCGCCGGCGAGTAGCTGACCACCGTTTGATGGCAGCCGTACTCGTTATCAGTCTGCCAGTACGCGACCGCGGGATGCTGGCCATAACGCGCGGCGACCGCCTCGCAAATGCGCCGCGAAGCTTCGAAATACGCCGGCGACGAAAAGTCGTAGTGCCGCCGCGAGCCGAACCCGCGCACGCGGCCATCGGCACCCACGGGCAGGATGTCCGGATGCTGGTCGATCAGCCACTTGGGCGGCGTGGCCGTGGGCGTGCACATCACCACTTGCAGGCCGGCGGCGCCGAGCGTGTCGATCGCGCGATCGAGCCAGCCCCAGTCGAATTCGCCGGGCGTGGGCTCGATGCGGCTCCACGCGAACTCGGCGATACGCACCTGCGCGATGCCCAGCGCCTTCATGCGCGCGGCGTCGTCTTTCCACATGGCCTCCGGCCAGTGCTCCGGGTAATAGCAGACTCCAAGACGCATCCCTGTGTCCTCGTTCGTTGTTGTCATGCGGGTTGCTCGGCGGTGGCGAGCGGCGCAACGGCGAAGCCGTCTTCCGCGAACAGATGGCAGGCGCTCGGGCTCGCACGGAACTGGGCGGTGTCGCCGCTATGGAGCCGGGCATCGCCTGGCGCCTTGGCGACGAGCACTGCCCCACCCGGCTGATCGAGATGCAGATAGCTGTGCTCGCCAAGTTCCTCGACCAGCGTAATGGCACGCGAAATCGTCAAGGCATCCTGAGCATCGCGCGAGGTGGGCGAGGCAACGCCCTCCACCACCAGTTCGAGATGCTCGGGACGCACGCCGAACGTGACCGGCGCACCCACGGCGAGCCGCGCGCCCTGCACCGGCAGCCGCACCGTTTCGCCGCTGTCGTCGAGCGTGACGCTCACGCCGATTGCCTCGATGGCCGCCACGCGCGCCGACAGAAAATTCATGCGGGGCGAGCCGATAAAGCCCGCCACGAAGCGGCTAGCGGGCCGGTGATAAAGCTCGAGCGGCGCACCCACCTGGGCGATGCTGCCATATCGTTCGGTATCCTGACCGCTATGCAAAAGGACGATCTTGTCGGCGAGCGTCATCGCCTCGATCTGGTCGTGCGTCACGTACACCACGCTCGCCTGCTCGAACTGTCGATGCAGACGCGCGATCTCGATACGCGTCTGGCCGCGCAAGGTCGCATCGAGATTGGAAAGCGGCTCGTCGAACAGGAACACGCCGGGCTCGCGCACGATCGCGCGGCCAATCGCTACGCGCTGCCGCTGGCCGCCCGAAAGCGCCTTGGGGTGACGCTCGAGCAACGCCTCGAGCTGAAGAATGCGTGCGGCTTCGCGCACCTTGCGATCGATCTCGGCCTTCGGCGTTTTCGCGAGCTTGAGGCCGAACGCCATGTTCTCGTACACGGTCATGTGCGGGAACAGCGCGTAGCTCTGGAACACCATGGCCACGCCGCGCTGCGCGGCGCTCACGTCGTTCACGAGCTTGCCGCCGATCGAAATATCGCCGTCGGTCACGTCTTCCAGGCCCGCGATCATGCGCAGCAGCGTGGACTTGCCGCAGCCCGAAGGGCCGAGGAATACACAGAACTCGTTCCTGCCGATCTCCAGATCGACGTTGCGAATCACCGGCGCATTCTCGCCGTATGCCTTCTGAACGCCGCGCAACGAAATGCTCGCCATCGTCCCGTCTCCATGTTCTAATCAGCGCGACACGGAGATTAAGCGCTTAATCGGCAGCCCATAAAAAAGCGATCGCTGATGCGATCTGGCTGCCTTGTCTCCGATATTCGCTTTGATTGTCGGGCCAATGTTGCAGTGGCCGTCACAATCATGCAAATGTTGAATCGCCTTCCCATATTTTGAGATCGCATGCCGACCCTGAACGAAGTCGCGCGCCGCGCCGGCGTCACGCCGGCCACCGTCTCGAACGTCTTGCGCGAGCGCGGGCGCGTGGGCGAAGCCACGCGCCAACGCGTGCTCGAAGCGGTCGAGGCGCTCGGCTATCGCCCGCATTTGTCGGCACGCGCGCTCGCCGAAGGACGGCCGCCCACCATCGCGCTCATGGTGTCGAGCATCGCGAACCCGTTCTACCCGGAGTTCGCGCTTGCCGTGGAGAATGCGCTGCGGCGCAGCGGGCGCTTCCTCATCATCTGCAATACCGATGGCGACCCGCAAACGGGCCGCGCCTACCTCGAACAGATTGCGGGCACGCTCTCGGCGGGCGTGCTCGTGATGAACGCCAATCTCGACTTTGCCGACCTGCGCGCCACCGTGCGGCGCGGCGCGCCGGTCGTGCTGTGCATGTGGGAGCGGCCGCTCGACCCGCCGGGCCTGCCGTGCGTGGCCGTGGACTTTCGGCGCGCGGGGGAGCTTGCCGCGCAGCATTTGCTGACGCTCGGGCATCGGCGCATTGGCGCGATCGTCGGCAGCAAGGTTTCCGGCATCCACGCGGCGCGCTATGACGGTTTCGTCGCGGCCATGCAGGCCGCCGGGCTCGATGGCACGGGCGCGCCCGTACGCTATGCGCCGGATACGACGCAGGGCGGCTACGCAGCCACGCGCGAGTTGCTCGCGCGGCATACCGACCTCACCGCGATCTTCGCGACCAACGACCTGCCCGCGCTCGGCGCGATGCAGGCCGCCGCCGATCTCGGGCTCGACGTGCCGCGCGAGCTTTCCGTGGTCGGCATCACCGATATTCAGCTGGCACGCGAGTCGCGGCCCGCACTCACGACCGTTGCGGTCGCAACGGTCGAGGCGGCGGAGCTGGCCGTCGAGTTGCTGACGGAGCTGGTCGAAGCGCCGGATCCGGCCGCTGGCGCGGCCGCGCGCATGTGCGTGGTCCCGGCGCCGCGGCTGGTCGTGCGGGCTTCGACGGCGGCGCCGCGAGCGAAAGGTTAGCGAAAGAATCGGCGCTCTACCCCCATCCGGCGCAAAGAACCCATAAGCAAACCTTAAGGTTCCGTTCGATCCATCCGTTAAACACGATGGCGCTGCACCTCGGCATCGTCACGAGAAAACAAATCGAAGATGGCTGGAGAAAAACAAACGTGAAGCGAACAACGTTGAATCAGAAAGCCTGGGGCATCGTCGGGCTGCTGTGGATCTCGCTCGTCGTGCTGGTGGTGGCCAACGCCTTCATGACGCGCTCGGGGATGGAGACGGACCGCAAGACCCTGGTCGAGCAGGAGACGCAAACCGCATTGGGCGTGGTCTCGTACTACCAGAAGGAAGCGGCCGCCGGCCACATGAGCGCCGACGACGCGAAGCGCCTCGCCATCGCCACGCTGCGCGGCACGCGCTATGGCGACGACCAGAGCGGCTACTTCGGCATTTACGACAGCAACGCCGTGGCGCTGCTCGTGCCGCCCAAGCCGGAGATGGAAGGCAAGAGCCAGGCGAACATGACCGACCCGCGCGGCACGCATGTGGCGCTCGAGATCGTCAAAAGCTCGTCCACGGGCGGCGACGGCTACAGCAGCTACTGGTGGCCGAAGCCCGGCAAGAGCGCGCCGGTCGAAAAGATCACCTATTCCGCCCTCGTGCCGGGCTGGGACTGGCACATCTTCACCGGCATCTATACCGACGACATCGACGACGCCTTCCGCAGCGCGCTGATCAGCAACCTCGTGCTCGTGACGGTGATCGGCGCGGCCGTAACGCTCGGCCTCATGTGGCTCATCGGCACGATCCGCCGCAGTCTTGGCGGCGAGCCGGAATACGCCTCGCAGATCTGCCAGCGCATCGCCGAAAACGATCTCACAGCCCATGTGAATCTCGCGCCCGGCGACCAGCACAGCCTGCTCCATTCGATGCAGCAGATGCAGCGTCAGCTGGTCGACACCGTGCAGCGCATCCAGACCTCGGCCGAATCGATCACGACGGGCGCCAAGGAAATCGCGGCGGGCAACCTGGACCTTTCCTCGCGTACGGAAGAGCAAGCCGCCTCGCTCGAGGAAACGGCCGCCAGCATCGAAGAGCTCACGACCACGGTCAAGCACAACACCGACAACGCACGCCAGGGCAACACGCTCGCGGTGAACGCTTCGGAAGTCGCCGCGCGCGGCGGCGAAGTCGTGCGCCGCGTGGTCGAAACGATGAACGAGATTTCGAGCAGCTCGCAGCGCGTGGAGCAGATCATCGGTGTGATCGACGGCATCGCCTTCCAGACCAACATCCTCGCGCTCAACGCGGCCGTGGAAGCGGCGCGCGCGGGCGACCAGGGCCGTGGCTTCGCCGTCGTGGCGGGCGAAGTGCGCAGCCTCGCACAACGCAGCGCGACCGCCGCCAAGGAGATCAAGGATCTGATCGGGCAGTCGGTGGCGCAGGTGTCGGAAGGCACGAAGCTCGTCGACGAAGCGGGTAAAACCATCGACGAGGTGGTGGTTTCGGCGCGCCGCGTGGCCGACCTGATGGGCGAAATCGCAGCGGCTTCCGAAGAGCAGCACACCGGCATCGAGCAGGTGAACCGCGCCGTCGCGCAGATGGACGAAGTGACTCAACAGAATGCGGCGCTGGTGGAGGAAGCATCGGCGGCGGCGCAGTCGATGGCGGCGCAGTCGAACGGGTTGCGCGATGTCGTGACGGTGTTCCGGATCGGGGCGCAGGCCGAATCGGCGGTTGCGTCTGCGGTGGCAGCGCCTGCTCAACGCGCACGTGCCGTGCGCCCGGCCGCACCGCCCAAGCGCCCTGCCCCCGCGCGCGAAAAGGCCACGCAAACCAAGCCGGTCCGCAAGGCCGCGAACGCAGCACCCGCGGCAACGGCAAAGGCGGCTTCCGCCAGCCCCGTGGCCACCGCGTCTAACGAAGCGGCAGACTGGGAAACCTTCTAAACGCGGGTCAGGAAGTCATCACGCAAGGCGCCCGCCCTCAGCGGGCGCGCCTTGCTCCGCCCGCCACGCGGCAAACGTGATCAACCCGGGCGCAAGTCCCGGATCGCCGATACGAGTCCAGCTCGTATAGGTATCGTCGAGTCCCGGCACCGGCTGCGGCGTGGCGAACTCCACGCGCGACATACCGGGCCGATACGCCTCGTTCGGCCAGTAAACCGGCATGACGCGGCGCGCCGCCATTTCCTCGCGCAACGCTTCGGGGCCGCCTTCATCGGTCACGACATCGCATTGCGCCGCCCAGTCGTGACTGTCCCACGCGAGAAACACGCCGGCGTTGCCTTCGGCGTCGAACGTCAGCACGGCATTCTGCTCGGGGCGCCAGTAGTATTCGACGATGCGCTCGCGCTGCGCGACTTCGTGCAGGACGTCGGCGATGCGCCGGTTCGCGTAGATCGCGCCCACGCCATGCACGCCGATATGGCCGCGCCGCGCGCAGAACTTGCGCTTGGCGTCGTCGATCGCGCCGCGCAGCTTGCGGGTCATGGCGGGATCGGACTTCTTCACGTAGAAGTCGATCAGCCCCGCGTTGAACGCCTCCACCGCGTGTGATTCGTCGGCCGTGGCCGTAAGCAGGATGCGCGTGCACGCCACGTCCTTCGCGGCGGCCAGGAAGTCGACGCCGGTCATCTCCGGCATTTCGTAGTCCACGACGAGCGCGGCGATATCACCAAAGCGCGCCGCATCGGTCATCACGTCCTCGCCCAGTGCGTTGCCGCCGCGCTTCTCGAACTCCGACCATGCCGCGCCCGCAGCGGGATTGCGCGCACTCTGCCGCGCCTCGTGCGAAGCGACGAAGGCCAGCGCCTCTCTCGCGCTCGTGAAGTAGCGGTCCGTGCCCGCCCCCGGAAACAGGCCGCGCAGCGCGTAGAGGAAGTCGGGGCTGTCGTCGAGAAAAACGACGGAGACGGGATGGTAAACCGGCTGTCTGACGATGGAACTCATGCTGGATCTCGGTAAGCGCGCTGCGCCTCATGCGGCGCGCCCGTCACCTGGAGCGGCACCGCGAGGAAAACATGTCGATTATGCGGCGTGTCGCCTGGACACAGCAACCCGAAGCCGCAGGTGCGCGGTCAATGAAACCCGCGCAAACGTTATCGCACCCAGCGTGGGTGAACCGGTTTGCGTATGTGGGGGGCACGGTATTGGGTGAAGAGGAACGCGAAGAGAATGGTGCATGCCTCCATTTCTACGGGGGCACGCGCGGCTGCCGCCTGCAGTCCCTATCTGGAGTCACTCTGATGTACGCACGCGAATCCATTCCCGCCGTCCTGTCCCGTGGCACCGCCGGATTCTCCGACGAAATCATGGAAGCTACGCCGACCAAAACGTTCCATCACGTCATCGACATTTACCTGAAGGACTCGAACGCATTCATGAACACGTATTTCGCCCGCTATTTCGAATGGCAGGGCGTTTGCCGCGAACGCTGGTTTCACGAGTGCATTCACAACAATCTGCTCGCCTCGGGCGGCGTGTTCGTCACCAAGCGCGCGCACCAGGAATATGTGCAGGAAACCTTTCCGTTCCAGCGCGTGGATTGCTACCTCAACACCTTCCAGGTGCGTCAGTGCTCCGCGTATCTCGTGTTCCGCTTTTGCGTGGACGGACGGCCCGTTTCGCTCGGCTATCAGCAGATTCTCTTCGCCGGCACCGACAAGCGCATTCGCCGCTTTCCGCCCGGCATCATCGAGCGCGTGAAGGAATACGAGCTGGTCCTGCCTTCGGGTTCGAACTAAGCGTCTTGAACCCGGCTACATGAACTAGCCCGCGAAATCCTGCCCCGCCGGAAAACGGCGGGGTTTCGCCGGCGCGTCGTGCAGCGCGCGGTCGGCACTCGTGCCGGGCTCGGGCAGGCGGATCGTGAAGGTGGTGTGCACGTGCGGCTCCGACTCGCAGGCGATCGTGCCGCCCAGCGCCTCGGCCACGCGGCGGCAAAACGTGAGGCCCATGCCGGCGCCCCGCCCATGCGCCTTGGTCGAATAAAACGGATCGAATACGCGCGGCAGGATATCGGCGGGAATGCCGCAGCCGTTGTCGGTAAAGCGCAGCACGCAAAAGCCCGCTTCGCTCGTTGCGCCGATCTCCACGCGGCCCACGTAATCGCTCACCTTGTCGCTCCTTTCGGCCATTTCCGCGTGAATCGCGAAGAGCGCGTTCTTGAGCAGATTGAAAAGCACGAACACGACGAGCGAATCCGAGCCCGAGAAACTCAGTTGCGCGTCCATGGGGGCCACCTCCACCATGTCGCGCTCGCCGGTGCGGAATGGAAAACGCTCGAGCGCGGCATTCACGCAGGAGCGCACCGGGTAGGTCTCGAAGCTGCGGCGGTCGAGCCGGTCGAGCGTGAACGAAGCCAGCGACATTTCGACCACGGTGCTCGTGCTGTCCACCTGACGGCGTATCGAGGTGGCGAGCGAGGAAAGGCGCTCCGACTGACCGGGGTAGAGTCCGTCCACGCACAACTGGTGCTGCACGGCCAGCTGGTAGCCGCGCATGAGTTCGGGCAGCACGTTGCCGATTTCCTCGGCATGCATGCCGATGGCCGCGAGCGGCGTAGCGACCTCGTGCGCCACCGTGGCCGCGATGAGGTACGGGCGCATGAGGCCGTAGCGCACGATCGTGACCGCCAGAATGCCAAGGCTTACCGCGATGAACACCGCGCCCACGGGATAGAACGCGAGCCCGTAATTCACGGCGTAATCGGTGGCGGCGAGCGCATACAGGCCGAGGCTCACGAAGCACAGGTCGAGCAGCTTGCGGCGGTCGTGCGCCTGCGTCTGGCCGCGCGCGACGTACAGCAGCCAGGCGCTGCGGCATGCGAGCAGCACGGTCTGCGCCACATGCACGGGATGCAGCATGCCCGCCTTCGGATACTTGCCGAAGAAGAACGTGCCGTAGCCGTCCACGACGGTATCGCTCAACAACAGCAGCGCCGCGAGCAGCACGCTGAGCAGATACGAGGCGATGAGGAGCGGGCGTTCGCCGCGCCGGGCGCTCACTTCGGTCACGAAGTGATAGAACGTGGTGGGCAGAAAGAGGATGAATAAGTAGCCGGCCTTGACGAGCACGGCGGACAGTTCGGGGTCGGACGTCTGGAACAGAAAGGCCCAGGTGCCCTGCCAGAAGAACGTGGTCGCGCACATCAGGGCGAACGGCACCGAGAGGCGCGTGAAGCCCTCAGTCAGGAGCACGTAGACGCCGAATCCGAGAAATAATGCGGACACGAACGCTGGCAGGATCGAATACATAGTCTGTCGCGTGGGTTCTTGTTCTACCGACCTGGTTGGCGCGGCGCGTTCCCAGCAGCGTCCCCGTGCGCCCAATGTGCGATTCGCGGGCCGGATCTCGCCGCCAGATGCAGGGCGCATGAAATGCGCGCCGATCGAATCGATTTTGCCGATTATCGCCGCTAATCCCTTGTCGCGGCGAAATTTTGCCGGTTTCGGCGACGCCGCCATGCGCCGCGAATCGCCGCTGGCCCAATTTCGGTCGAATTGGCAGAAAACCACGGCATCCGTCGATTGAGGACAACCCTGGCGCCGCCCAGAATAGAGCTCATCACCCACCCCGACGGAGCACCCTCATGACCCCGACCCTCGCCGATGTCGCCATCCCCGACAGCAAATTCGCCCGCGAAATCACCGAACTCGTGCGCGACACCGAATCGCCGCTGCTGTTCCATCATTCGAGCCGCGTCTATTATTTCGGCGCGCTGGCCGGCCGCCGGCTCGGCATGAAGTTCGATCGCGAACTGCTCTATGCAGGCGCAATGTTTCATGACATGGGCCTCACGCACGCGCACAGCAGCGAGCACGAGCGCTTCGAAGTGGATGGCGCGAATGTCGCGCGCGATTTCCTGCGCGGCCACGGCATCTCGCAGCAGGACATCGACCTCGTGTGGACCGCCATCGCGCTGCATACGACGCCGGGCATCCCGCAGCACATGCATCCGGTGATCGCGCTCTTGACGGCGGGCGTCGAAATGGACGTGCTCGGCATTGCGTACGACCGCTTCAGCGACACCGAGCGCGAGGCCGTGGTGCACGCACACCCGCGCAGCGAGCACTTCAAGGAGGACATCATCCAGACCTTCTATGACGGCATCAAGCACAAGCCCGCCACCACGTTCGGCAACGTCAAGGCCGACGTGCTCGCAGACAAGGACCCGCACTTCCATGCCGGCAACTTCTGCAGCGTGATCCGCCATTCGGCCTGGCGCGGTTGAGTGACACCGGGAGCGATCCGGGACGCCTGAGGCAGGGTTCGGCGCGGTTCTGACAGGCAATGCTATGCTCATCGCGCTGCCCGGAAACGCGCCGCCGGGCCACGCCGCAACGCGATGCGCGCGCCCATTCGCTGTCCGGGGGCTTCATGCAGCACACGCCAGGCCGCACGCGGCCGCACGGCTTCTCCAGCATGGTCATGAAACGCCCGCACCTCGTCGTGACGGTGTGCTTTCTTGCGGCCATGGCGCTGGTGAGCGGCGTGGGCCTGCGCCAGCTCTACCAGATGACGCGCAACGAACTCCATAGCCGCCAGCGCGACCTGGAGGTGCGCGCCGTGGGCGTGGACGCGCTGATTTCCGCGGAGCGCCGGCGCCTGCTGTTCCTGCGCGACTACGCGCAACACGTGCTCGCCTCGCCGAGCCAGCAGCGCACCGGCTTGCAGAATCCGAAGGCGCAGGCCGCGCTGCGCGACAGCGACAAGCTGCAATGGACGGCTCCCGGCGCGATGGATGGGCCGCTCGTTTTCGGCACCAATGCGCAAGGGCTCGCGGGAATCGAGGGCTTTCACCGCGACGCCGCCACGCTGGCCGCCGACATCGTGCTCGCGCGCGCGATCAGCCCGCTCCTCGCGATCAGCCAGCACGCCGACGCGGTGCAAAGCACGGTCGCGTACATCTCGGCCAACGGCCTGTACGTGCTCTCGCCGGAACGCCCGGACGCGCACGCGCCCGACCTGTTGCGGCGCTTCAGCACCATGCCCTACTACCGCCTGCATGTCACCGGCCAGAATCCGGCACGCGATATCGTCTGGACTCCGATCTATACGGAATCGAAAAGAAGCGAGGCCATCTCCACGCTCAGCGCACCCGTCTACGCCAACGGACAGTTCCGCGGCGCCGTGGTGATGGACGTCGCGCCCTCGCGCCTGCTCGCGCTCCAGCTTGCCTCCGCGAACTTGACCGACAACGACGAGCCTGCCGAGTTCGGCCTCCTGAACAGTAACGGCGACCTTGTCTATTTCGTCGATGGCAAGATCACCGCGCAGCGTCCCACGCGGTTCGATCCGTCTCTGCTCGACATGGCGCGCGCGTCTGCGGCGGCATGGATGAAGCGAGGCCAAGGGTACGCCGTACGCTCGGGCCGGTATCTGCTCTTTCAGCACGTGGGGGAGTCGCACTGGATCCTGCTCGCGAATACGGACGACTCGGAGCTCACGCTCGCGGCGGCGCGCCGAGTGTTCAGCAGCCCGCTGATCGTCGCGTGGCTGGCGATCGCCGTTCTGCTCGTCGGCACGCTGCGCGTCGTCAAGCACATATTCGGCCAGTACGTCGAAGCGAGTACGCGGCTCGAAACGCTCGCGCGCAGCGACCCGCTCACCGGCCTCGCGAACCGCCGGCGCTTCCAGGAAGTGTTCGACGAGACGCTGGGGCGCGCCGCCCGCGAAGGCGGTGATGCGGCGGCGACGCCCGCCATGGCGATGCTGATGCTCGATATCGACTACTTCAAGCGCGTGAACGACCGCTTCGGCCACGCGGCGGGCGACCGCGTGCTGGTGATCTTCGCGGGCATCCTGCGCAACAACCTGCGCAGCGCTGAAATGCCCGCGCGCGTGGGCGGCGAGGAGTTCGCGGCGCTGCTGCCCGGCGCCGATCTCGCGACGGCCGCGGGCGTGGCCGAGCGCATCCGCCAGGCGGTCGAAGCGCATGCGACGAACGCCGCGCATGCCGCCAGTGCGCCGGGCGACGCCGCCAACCAGGATGCGGATGCGATTGCGTTCACGGTCTCGATCGGCGTGGCGGCCAGTCCCGCCGATTGCCCCGCCCGCTACGAAGCGCTCATGCAGGTTGCCGACCGGCGGCTCTACGCCGCGAAGACAGGCGGCCGCAATCGCGTCGTTGCAGAGGATTCCCGATCGATCGATCCCGCGCGTGCCTGACGTGCACCTGACATTTGCTTGACGACTCCGCCGGCCGCTTTCATGCGTCACGCATGAGCGGGAGCGCCCGCAGCCACTGCGATTGGGCTCGCGCGCCGGACAGCAGCGCGTCGCCGCCAGCGGAAAGACGCTACCATCGGCAGCGGCGATCGACGAAGGCTGCACGCCGCCTTCGTTCGCGACGCCGGAGCCCGACCGTACACCATGAGCAGCCGACTCACCGCCCTGACGACGTTTTGTGTCGTGGCGTTCGCCGTCCTGGCAACGCTCACGGCAGCGGTGTACGCGTCGGACGCCGTGTTCGAACGCCAGCAGCGCCAGAACGTGGACGTCTTTTCGCATCGCGCGCTGCTGCGCGCCGAACTGGTGACCTCCGAAGCGGAGTCCGCCCTGCGCGAGCTCATGTCATACGCCGACACGCCGTGCACGAGCGACCACATGCAACGCTTGCGGCATGTCGAGGAACAGTATCGATACATTCGTGAAGTCGCCACGACCCATGACATGCGGCTGCGCTGCAGTTCGCTGCGCGGCGCTGTCGACATCGCATTGCCGCCGCCCGAATGGGCCTATGCAGGCGGCTTCACCGCCTGGCATACCGAAGTCGGCAAGCGCGGCAACGAGCAGCAGATGCTCAACGTGCGCCTGGGCAACCACGTCGTGGTGATCGACCCGCGCTTCTACCTCGACATCGTGCCGCTCGACGACACCATCGAGCTGACCGTGCTCGAAACGCAGGACGGCGCCGTGATTTCAAGCTGGACGAACGCCGACGATGCCCTCGTACGCGCAGCGCTGGGCCGCACCAACAGCAGCCCGTATTTCGAGGGACGCTATTACGTCGTCGAGCGCTCGCACCGTTATCCCATCGCGGTGGTCGCGTATGAGCCCGAGGAACGCATGCGCCGCAACCTGCCCGCGCAACTCAGGACCATGATCCCGCCCGCGCTCGTCCTGAGCGCGATCGGCACGTGGCTCGTCCTGCGCTGGCGCCGCAAGCTGCGCACGCCCCGCAACGCGATACTGCAGGGCATTCGGCGGCGCCAGTTCGTGGCGTGGCTCCAGCCGCTCGTCTCGCTGGAAAGCGGGCGCTGCGTCGGCGCGGAAGCGCTCGTGCGCTGGAAGCTCGAAGACGGCAGCGTCGTCGCGCCGGACACGTTCATTCCGATGGCGGAATCGCTCGGTCTCATCGAGCCCATCACCGATCAGGTCATACGATCCGTGTTCGAGGGCGTGGGCGCCGTGCTCGCGCGGCGCCGCGATCTGCATGTCTCGCTCAACCTTGCCGGCAAGGATCTCGCCGGCACACGCGTGCTCGAAACCCTCAAGGCCAGCCTCGCGAAATATGCCGTGCGCCCCGAACAAATCTGGTTCGAAGCGATCGAGCGCACGCTCATCGACACCGCCAGCTCCGCGCCCGTCCTCGAAGCGTTTCGCGCGGCCGGCCACCGCATCTTCATCGACGATTTCGGCACGGGATATTCGAGTCTCTCGTATCTGCAAGACTTGCCCGTGGACGGCATCAAGATCGACCGCGCGTTCATCCGCTCGCTGGCGAGCGGCGAGGCAATGAACAAGATCGTGCCGCACATCATCGAAATGGCGCGCAGCCTCGATCTGCTGATGGTCGCCGAGGGCGTGGAAACCGAGGCGCAGGCGCAGTATCTGCGCGAGCGCGGCGTGCAGTTCGGGCAGGGCTGGCTCTATGCGAAGGCCATGCCCGCCGACGAATTCCTGCGCTACCTGGAGCGTGAGGCGGCGAGCACTAGCCGCGCGTGAGCGCGGCGCGCGATCAGGCGAGCGGACTCGGCGACGCGGCGTGCGGCAGCCCGCCAGGCAAGTGCGGGAATGCCACGCCGCACCGCGCCCCGGCTGCCCGGCTGAGCACGGCGCTGTCGTAGCCACGACCGGCAAAGCGCACGACATCGACGAGACTAAAGCCTTGTGCGCGATAGAACGCGATGAGGTGGGCAGCGGGAAACGGCGTGTCGAGCGCTAGCTGCGTGTAGCCGCGCGCGGCCGCCCAACGTCCCGCGAAAGCGAGCAGCGCACGGCCGATACCGCGGCTTTGCCATTTGGGCTCGATGCCGAACTGGTGGACCGAAGCCACGCTGCGCTGGCGATAATGTTCGCACTGCGAATCGCTGTCGTGACCTTCCACCGTGAGCGTACCGATGATCCTGCCATTGCAGACGGCGACGAAGCAGTCTCTGGCCAGCGCGCGTTCACGCGTGAGGCCCGCTGCCTGATCGGCACATGAGCAGTGCAATCCGAGCGACGCGAGCCGCGAAAACGCGCGATGCAGCAAACGCGTGAGCGCTTCCCATGAGTCGTGGCGCGGATCGAAGCGCCTCAGCACGAGCCGGCCGAGGCCGGGCTGCACGGAGGTGATCTGCTCATCCGGGCGCTGGGTTGCACGCGAGATCGACATGGCGTCTCCAGTCGTTTCGATGCCTCCAGTCTAGGGTTGGCCCGTAGGGGTCACAAGAAAAAATGTCGTAAAAACCGCCGCGAATGTTGTGTATGCAGGGACGTATGCGCGCTAGCCTTGCGCTGCCATGCGCTCCACCACGGCGAGCACGATGCGCCGCGCCGAGTCGATATGCGCCACGGTCAAGGCGCGCGCGCTGCGGGCGTTGCGCGCGAGGCAGGCTTGCAGGATGGCCTCGTGTTCGTGCTGAAACGAGGGCGTATCGGCAAGCAGCGTATTCTGCAGCCGCTCGTAGCGCTCCACCTGCGCGCGCAGCTCGCGGATCGCCACCAGTTGCCGGGCGTTGCCGCACGCGCCGTAGAGCAGTTCGTGAAACTCGCGGTTGAGTTCGCCCTGCTTCTGCGTGGTGAGCACCTCGCCCAGCAGCCGGTGAACGAGTTCCGCGCGAGCGAGGGTTTCGTCGTCGATGCGCTTGACGCCGTGAAAGATCGCGTCGCCTTCGAGCAGCGCGCGCAGGCCGTAGATTTCCTCCACGTCTTGCACCGTGAGCATGCGCACGACCGCCCCGCGATTGCGGAAAATCTCGACCAGCCCCTCGCGCGCGAGCCGCTGGATCGCTTCGCGCAGCGGAATGCGGCTCACCTCGAAACGCTCCGCGAGATCGCGCTCGACGAGGCGCTCGCCGCTGCCCAGTTCGCCGCTGACGATCAGGTCGCGCAACCCGGACGCAACCGCGTCCGCCGTGGAGTCGAATTTTGTTTCCATGCGTGTCATACCCGGTTCGCGCCCGGTTCTCATTTTGGCCAATTCGGCATAATGGTATACCAAAATGCCGAATGCGCTCATAATGGCGTACCCCTTTTCGTTTGGACGGAGAGTCAGCATGGCGCATGGCGAACACACCTACCGCGTTTCGGTGCAATGGACGGGCAATCGCGGCAGCGGCACCTCGGGTTATCGCGACTACGACCGCGATCACGTGATCCGCGCGAACGGCAAGCCGGACATTCCGGGCTCCTCGGATCCGGCCTTTCGCGGCGACGCCTCACGCTGGAATCCCGAGGATCTGCTCGTGGCCTCGGCTGCGGCGTGCCACAAGCTCTGGTATCTGCACCTGTGCGCCGAGGCGGGCATCGCGGTGCTCGCCTATGAAGACGAGGCCGAAGGCACGATGGCCGATACGCCGCAGCGCGGCGCCTTCACGAAGATCGTGCTGCGCCCGCGCGTGACGATCCGCGCGAGCGACAACCGCAGCCTCGCCGAGCGGCTGCATCACGCGGCACACGAGCAGTGCTATATCGCCAATTCGGTGAACTTTCCCATCGTTTGCGAGCCGACCATCGAACTGGCTGCGTAACGCCCGCGAACGCCCGAGGCCGCTCCGCCGGCCGTGCCGGCACTCCCGGGAGTGCCGGCAAACAGGTCTCGATCACGAATTTCCACGCTTATCGATAGCTAACACATCGCGACCGATCGCCCTTCCGAAGCCACCCCATATAGCTCGCATACGATTTAATCTTATACGCTTGACATGCCGGAATTTCTCGTCCATTATGCATCGCATGCGATTCGATCTTATGCGACGCATATGACCCAAACCTGAAATCCATCAAGGAGCGCAACATGGCAACGATCGACAAAGTGCTGTTCTCGGGCAACACCCACACCACCATCAATCACGACCCCGCGGCCCAACGCGGCGAATTCGGCGTGTTCGACCTCGAACTGTCGTCTTCAAGCGGCGAAACCCTCGACATCGTCGCGACCGAACCGCACCCGCGCGCCGAGCAGCTGTTCGCCGGCGCATGGTCCGCCTGCTACATCTCCGCGCTCGCCATCGCGGCCTCGCTGAAGAAGGTCGCCCTGCCGGCGGACGCTTCGGTCGACATTCAGGTCGATATCGGCCAGACCGGCGCCGCCTGGTTCCTGGGCGCGCACTTCACGGTCGCGCTGCCGGGCGTCGAGCAAAAGGTAGCCGAAGCCATCGCGCGCAGCGCCCATCAGATCTGCCCGTACTCGAAGGCCGTGCACGGCAACATCGACGTGAGCCTCACCGTCGTCACCGCATAACCGGCAAACGCAATCGCCTCTTTCACCCAATTTCACTGCAATTCACCTAGCGAGATCCGATCATGAAGACCCAATTCATCGCCAAGCTCCTCATCGCCCTTTCTGTCAGCGCAGCCGCCCCCGCATTCGCCAGCGGCTACGGCCCGGCCCCGTCCTATCGGCCCGAAGTCGGCGCACCGGCATCGCAACGTGGCCAGAGCGTGCAAACGCTCGCGGCCGAGCGCACCGCCAGCGGCAACACGGCGACGGCTTACGGCGGCATGGCCGATGCCACCTCGGACGCGGGCAGCCGCGTCTCGATGGAGCGAAACAGCCTCTTCGCCCACCATTGATTGCGCCACCACGTCGTGGCTGTTTCGCCGGGCATCGCGATGGCGATGTAC
Source organism: Paraburkholderia nodosa DSM 21604 (assembly GCF_000519185.1). Classification (GTDB taxonomy): domain Bacteria; phylum Pseudomonadota; class Gammaproteobacteria; order Burkholderiales; family Burkholderiaceae; genus Paraburkholderia; species Paraburkholderia nodosa. Next base: position 264,596 of record NZ_JAFA01000002.1, read on the forward strand.
GGCGGAACCGGTGTCGGCCTACGATATAATCGCAAGCGATTTATTCAAGTTTGCGAGCCATTGAGGCCTTTGCCTGAAGAGGATGACCATGAAATCGACGGACCACCCGGCGCAGGGCGCCACGCCCGCGCCGCTCGCAGACTATCTTTGCTTCGCGGTCTACTCGACCAATCTGGCGTTCGGCAAGGCGTACAAGCCGATCCTGGACGAACTCGGGCTGACCTATCCGCAGTACATCGCGATCATCGCGCTCTGGGAGCAGGACAACCAGACGGTGAGCGGCCTGGGCGAGAAGCTGTTTCTCGAATCCAACACGCTGACGCCCATGCTGAAAAAGCTCGAAGCGATGGGGTATGTGCAACGGCGGCGCGATCCTGAGGATGAACGCCAGGTGCGTGTGAGCCTGACCGCCAGCGGCCGGAAACTGCGGGAAAAGAGCCTGAAAATCGCGGATCTCACCGACGCGACCGGGCTGGGCCACGACGAATTCATGAAACTGCAAAGGGCGATCGTGAACCTGCGCGCCAATCTGATTCGCTCACTCGACACCGAATAGCCGTCGCAGCCGCGCCCACGGTTTTTGCGGACCGGCTTCGATCATCAATAGTCAGGACTACGACAGATATCGTGGTTGAGGAAAGGCATACGCACGTCCAATGCGTCCTGCTCGCCACGGTCCGACGTCACCATCAGGAATTGATATGTCAAACGATCTTCATCCCACACCGCTTTCGCGCCGGCGCTTCATCGGCGCCGCTGCTGTCACGCTTGCAGGCGCCGCAATGAGCCGGCTCGCCTTCGCAGAATCGAAGCCGTCGGCAAGCGGAATCACCCAGATTGCCGACGGCGATCCGACTTCGATTCGTCCGCTTCGCGTGCATGTGCCGGAAGCGGCGCTGACCGATCTGCGACGCCGCATCGTCGCGACCCAATGGCCCGAGCGCGAAACGGTCGACGACGCCTCGCAAGGCGTGCAGCTCGCGACCATGCAACGGCTCGCCAACTACTGGGCCAACGACTACGACTGGCGCAAGGTGGAGGCGAGGCTGAATTCGCTGCCGCAATACGTCACGGAAATCGACGGGCTGGATATTCACTTCATCCATGTGCGCTCGAAGCACGAGAACGCGCTGCCGATCATCGTCACGCACGGCTGGCCCGGCTCGATCATCGAGCAGCTGAAGATCATCGAACCGCTGACCAACCCGACCGCGCATGGCGGGAGCGCATCCGACGCATTCCACGTCGTCATTCCCTCGCTTCCGGGCTACGGTTTCTCGGGCAAGCCGACGAAGACCGGTTGGGACCCCCAGCGCGTCGCACGCGCCTGGGCCGTGCTGATGGACCGGCTCGGCTACCGGCGCTACGCCGCGCAAGGGGGCGACTGGGGCAATGCCGTGACGGAACAGCTCGCGCTGCTCAAGCCGGCAGGACTCGTGGGCATTCACACCAACATGCCCGCGACCGTGCCCGACGCTGTCGCCAAGTCGCTCAAGGACGGCACGCCACCGCCTGCCGGACTGTCGCCGGAAGAGCAGCACGCGTACAACCAGCTCGATTACTTTTACAAGCACGGTTTGGGCTACGCGCTCGAAATGGCGAACCGTCCGCAGACGCTCTACGCAATCCAGGATTCGCCGGTCGGCCTCGCTGCATGGATGCTCGACCACGACGCGAGCGGTCAGGCGATGATCGCGCGCGTGTTCGCAGGCCAGCCCGAAGGCCTGACGAAAGATGACGTGCTCGACAACGTCACGCTCTATTGGCTGACGAAGACGGCGGTCTCCTCTGCGCGCCTGTATTGGGAAAACAAGCTCAACTTTTTCGAGCCCAAGCATGTGGAGCTGCCGGTCGGCGTGAGTGTCTTCCCGGACGAAATCTACGCGGCGCCGAAGAGCTGGACGGAACGTGCCTACCCCAGGCTGGTTCACTACAATCGCCTTCCGAAAGGCGGCCATTTCGCAGCATGGGAGCAGCCTGCCGCGTTCACGGATGAAGTTCGCGCGACCTTCAGGACGCTGCGTCAGCCGGCCTGACGAAATGCCGCACGCGTGAGCATTCGGGTGTCCGGCGATTTTATCAAGGACTCCGAAGGCTCACGCCACCGCCAGCGGCAAAAAGCCCCGAGCGCCGTGCGACGAGACTGACACAACCGACGCACCCCCTCCCAAATACTGCACTGCGAGTGCCGCCAGCATCCCTCAAAAGGGAAAAACGGCGCATATTCCAGCGCTTTTCCACGAATAGAAATGCGCGCACTTCGCGGACAATGCCGGTCATAGCCCGATTTGCGGCTATTTCAACCATGCGCCCGCAGGCGCAAGCCAAACTTCGATGTCAAAAAAAGAAAGGTGATTGTCTTGTTTGCCCGGATATTCCTGCTGTGGATGGCGTCGTTGATGCTGGTGCAAGTCGGTTTTCGATATCTCGATGCGGATTCGCCGCTCAACTTCGGCGACACGGCATTCGAACCGGCTTCCGCGACGCAGGCCGCCCAGCAGCAGGACGCCGAACTGGTGCTGGAACTGGCCGCGCAAGGTGCGAGCGTCCGTGGGATCGCCCCGCTGGTGTCGATCAAACCGGACATCGTCAATCTCCGCGCCGAGGTAACGCCTCATCTGCGCGATGCCATCTGGGCGCCGCATGTGGGGACGGCCTCGAACGCCTCCTATCTGCGCGAAGCCTGTTCGTCTGGCGTCACGCGCCTGAAGCGGGCCGTCCGCTGGTTCGATGCGCGGTTCGCGGCGCTCATGCTGGCGCTCGGCGGGCTGCTGTTCGCGCTGCGCGCCTGGTGGCTGCGAACGGTGCGCCATGACCTGCTCGCCATGATCGCCACGCTGCGCGTCGCGACGAGCGGCACCGGCCCGGCGCCCACGCTCGCGCTCGTGGACTGCCCGCGCAAGCTGCACGGCCTCGCCCGCGCGATCGGAGATCTGCTGTGCCGCCGCAGCGGCGCGGTCGAAGACCAGTCGGCCACCTTCGCCGCTTTCCTGCGGCAGACCGAATCTCGGGTTGCGCGCTTGCGCGCCTATGCGATGAACGTCACGCGCTGGAATTTGCGTGTGGCGCTCGTCGAGGACATCGATCTCTTTCAGGACCTCGCGCGCCAGTTCGTCGACACGGCCGGCCACGGCGGCGCGAATCATGCGCCCGTGAACGTGGACGCGTATCTGAGGGACCGCTTCGTCTACGGCGCGAACGCGGACGCGAGCATCGTGCTTCGGCTGGACGCCGGCGAGGCGTTCGCGCTGCCGCGCTCCGCGCTCGTGCGGCTCGTCGACAATCTCGTGGGCAACGCACAGGCGCACGGCAAGCCGCCCATCGAAATCTGCACGGCGCGCGGGCCGCGCTCGTGGACCTTGAGCGTGCGGGACCACGGCGAAGGCGTCGCCGCGAGTCTGCCCGAGGGTGGCGCGCCGGCGTCGCAGTTACTTGCTTCGCGCGCGGCGAGCCTTGGACTCGATACGCATTGGGGCATGGGCCTGTCGATCGTCCGGCGCCTCGCGCGCCTGTGCAACGCGAAGCTCAAGATCGGCAATCATCCCGAGGGCGGCCTCTGGGTGCGCGTAATCGTGCCGATGGACAAAGCGCGGCACGTCTGACGCGACACCCTCTCCTCAAGCCCCCAGCAGCACGCCGCTGCGTATCGGCCGGGTGCCCGTCACGCGGCCGAGCGGCGCGCCGGCCGTGACGAAGCGAATCGCCCTGCGCATATAGAAAACGCCTTCCGCGGTGCTCTTCACCGTCGTCGTTTCGCCCGTCATCGGATCGACGATATCGAACAGCGGGTCGTTCTCGCGAATCCAGTCGCCGATTTTCGCGCGGTGCACGAGGATGCCGCTGCGCTGCGCATAGAATTGCGCGCTGCCGGCGAGCGGCGTGGCCGGCATCAGCAGCTCCGGCAGCGGCTTCACGTCGCCGCCGGCGAGCGCGCCGCGCCAGCGCAGATAATCGACCAGCGCGTTGGCGTCCTGCTGCGCGGTTTCCCACGACACGTCGCGTTGGCCGCGGCACTCGATCGTCACCGCGGTGGGTCCGGCAGGCACGGGCTGCGTGGCCGGCATCTGTTGCCGCAGTTGCCACCACAGCAGGCTATGCGCCTCGTCGAACGCCTGCGCGCCCGAGTCGGTGGCGAGCAGTTGCGCGCGCGAGCCGAGGTAGCGCGCAAGCGGCTCGACATCGGGCCAGCCGGCCTCGCTCGTGTACACGTGCATGACCGCCTCGAGCGAGCAATGCAGGTCGATGATCAGATCGGCGTCGTGCGAGAGCCTCAACAGCGCCAGCTGGAGCGAATCGAATTCTGTGAGCGGCGCCTGTGCGTCGAGCGCTTCGCGCATCAGTTGCCGGATCAGCTCGCGATTGCGGTCGACGTCCGCGCCGAGCGTCTCCTTCGCGCGCGCGAGCAGCCTGGGAAACGCGTGGAAATGGCGGTTGAAGTTCCTGCCGCTCGCGAGATCGAACCGGCCGACGAACTGGCCTAGCACGTGCTGGTTAAGGCCCACGGGGTTGGCGAGCGGCACGAGCACCACCTGCGCGGCGAGCGCGCCTTGCGCCTCGAGCTCAGCCAGTTGCGCGCGCAACAACACGGCCGCCAGCATGGCGGGCGTCTCGTCGGCGTGCAGCGACGCCTGGATATAAACCTTCTGGGGCGCGTCGGCGGGGCCGAAATGGAAGCTGGTCAGTTCGCGGTGCGTGCCCGGCGTGGCGCTCAGGAGCGGAATCGATTGCTGGTTCATGAATTCAATGCGGTTTCAAAAATGTGTGCAGCGACTCAGTTTCCGTACGGATCGAAGTCGAAATAGCGATGCGCGATCTGCGCGTAGGTGCCGTCCTTCAGCATGGCGGCTATCGCGTCGTTCATCTGCGCCTGCAGCGCGGTCTCGTCCTTGCGCATGCCGATGCCGGTGCCGCGGTCGCCCATCGATAGCGGGCCACCGGCAAACGCGAAGTCGTTGCCCTGCGGCGTACGCAGGAAGCCGTAGTCGGCTTCGACGTAGCCCAGCAGCGCGGCGTCGAGCCGCCCGTTGACGAGATCGGCGAACACTTCATCCTGGCTCTTGTAGGTGACGACGTGCACGCCCGCCGGCGCCCAGTTCGCGAGCGCATACGTCTCGAACTGCGTGCCCGCCTGCACGCCGACCGACTTGCCGGCCAGCGACTGCGCGGTTCCGCCGAACGAGGTGCCCTTGCGCGCGACGAGTCGCGACTTGAACTGGAACAGCTTCGACGTGAAGAGAATTTGCTGCTCGCGCTTCGCGGTGATCGCCATCGACGACATGATCGCGTCGATCTTGCGCGCCTGGAGCGCCGGGATCATGCCCGAAAACTCCAGCTCGACCCACTGGCAACGCGCGTGAATACGGCGGCAGATCTCGTTGCCGAGATCGACGTCGAAGCCTTTGAGCGAGCCGTCGGGCGCTTTGGCGTCCATGGGCGGATAGGTCGGATCGATGCCGAGGCGCACGGTGTCGCCCTCGCGCGCGAAGGCACTGCTGCTCAGGGCCAGCGCGAGGGAAAGCAGGATCGACGGGATTATTTTCATGATGAGCGATCAGTGAACGGGGGAGTCTCCTGCCCGACCGATGGTAGGACGACGCTGCGTTCGGGAAAAGCTCGAATTCGTCTATCATGATCAGTAATACCGATCGCAGCCAGGCATCGTCCATGAGTCTCACGCTTTCCCAGTTGCGCGTTTTCGTCGCCGTCGCCCAGCGCGGCAGTGTGCGGGCGGCCTCGCGCGCGCTCGGCGTGGCGCAGAGCGGCGTGACACAGCAGTTGCAGAATCTCGAAGCCGAACTGGGCGGCGCGCTGCTCACGCGCACGAATCGCGGCGTGACGCTCACGGTGCTCGGGCAGCGCCTCTTGGTGCGCGCGGCATCGATTCTCGGCGAATGCGAGCGCGCGAGCGAAGAGGCGCAGCAACTGCGCGGCGACTACGCGGGCGAAGTGGCGTTCGGCCTGACGACCGACCCGCTGATGGACGCGCTCGTGCCCGTGCTCGGGCAGTACAGCAAGCGGTTTCCGCGCGTGGCGCTGCGTCTGCGCACGGGAACGTCGCGCATGATGATTTCGTGGATACGCGAAGGCACGCTCGATTTCGCGCTCGCACTCGTTTCGGACCAGACCGATACGACCGATCTCTCGGTGACGGAACTCTACCCGTCGGACCCGGTAGTCGTCTGCCGCCGCGACCATCCGAAGGCGGGGGCGCGCACGCTGCGCTCGCTCACGCACTGCGACTGGCTCGCGACGCGCTCGCCCAATATTGCGGATGCCTTCGCGTCGAGCCGGCTCACGACGTTCTTCACCGACCACGGCCTGCCGGCGCCGCGTATCGTTGCGACGGTGGAGGGGCTCTTCGAAACGCTGCATTGGGTCAGCGAGACGGATTGCCTCGCGCTGGAGTCGTCGGTGGTCGCCACGCGCGGCCCGTTTGCCGAGCGGCTCGCGCGCATCAGGATCGCCGAGCGGCCCGCGGCGCAGCAGGTCTGTTTGCTGCAGCGCGCGGCCGTGCCCCTCACGCCTGCCGCTCAGGAACTCGCGACGATGCTGGCTTCGTATGCGCGGGCAGGCCGTGCGCCGCGTTGATGCGGTATTTACGCGCCTTGTCCCTGGATATAAGCAGCCAGCCCCGACGCCAGCGCCGCAAAGGTCACGGCGCAGCGTGCGCTCGTGCGCAAATCCTCATGCATGGCCACCCACGTATCCAGACTCAGCGAGAACTCTTCCCGCAGGACGCGAACCAGCTTCGGGTCTCTTGCCGCCAACGGCGACTGGCATCCGCCGATGCCGAATCCAGCGCGTATCGCGCCCAGCTGGGCAAGGTCGCTGTCGGCGCGAAATGCAAAATTATTGCGGCTGTAGACGGCGAACCTGGGCTGAACCGAACGAATGAACGCGTTTTCGTGATCGAAGCCGATGATCGAATGGCGCGACAACTCTTTCATCGACTTCGGCACACCATGAAGCGCCAGATATCGTTCGTGGGCATGCAAGCCGACTTCGATCGCGCCAACACGTTTGGCGACCAGCGCCTCCTGCACTGGCCGGAACATGCGTATCGCTATGTCCGCTTCACGACGGAGCAGGTCGCCCGCCCTGTTTGACAGCACGAGTTCGATCGTCAGTTCCGGATAGTCGTGGCGCAGGCCAGCCAGTATCGGCGGCAGGACCTCGACGCCGATGACTTCGCTCGCCGTCAGCCGCACGGTCCCGCGCACGCCCGATCCGTGACTGCTCGCCGCGCGGCGCAAGGCTGCCGTGGTCATCGCAAGGCCGACGGCGTAGGGCCGCAACTCGTTCGCCGCCTCGGTTGGCGAGAACCCGTCGGACGAGCGCGTAAACAGCGTGAGTCCCAGCGCCGCTTCCAGACTTTCGATATGGCGGCCAACGGTCGGCTGCGTGATGCCCAGCGCGCGGGCGGCCGCCGAGAGCGAGCCGCTCTCCAGGACCTGCAGAAAGCTCCGGTACCACTCCCAGTTCGGTTCCTTTTCGGCCATTCGTGCTCCCCATACAGATCGCAGGCTATGCATAAATGTATAGCCTCAGGTCGATTTTCGCCAATTTTTTATTGGCTGCAAGCGGCGCAGAATGCTCCCAATCACAGCTCACCCGTAAGGAGAACCCGCATGAACGCCAGCCCCATCAATCGACAGAACCGCGCCCTCGTGCTTGGCGCAAGCGGCGGAATCGGCAGCGAAGTCGCGCGCCAGTTGCTCGACGCCGGCTGGCAAGTCCGCGCGTTGCGGCGCGGCGGTGCGCCAGGCACGGCGGCGGCCGGCGCCATCGAATGGCTCGACGGCGACGTGCTCTCGCGCGAAGCAGTGGTACGCGCCGCGCAGGGTTGCGCGGTGATCGTGCACGCCGTGAACCCGCCCGGCTACCGGCTCTGGGCGCAGGTCGTGCTGCCGATGATCGACAACACGCTCGCCGCCGCGGCCGTCGTGGGCGCGACCGTCGTGCTGCCGGGCACCGTCTACAATTTCGGGCCCGACACCTTCCCGGTGCTGCGTGAAGATTCGCCCCAGCAGCCGCTCACGCGCAAGGGCGCGATTCGCGTGGAACTGGAGCGGCGCATGCAGGCCGCGAGCGAGCATGGCGTGCGCTCGATCGTCGTGCGCGCGGGCGACTTTTTCGGGCCGCACGTGGGCAATAGCTGGTTTGCGCAAGGAATCGTGAAGCGTGACGAGCCGGTGCAGGTCGTGCGCCAGCCAGGTACGCGCGGCGTGGGCCACGCGTGGTCGTACGTGCCCGACGTCGCGCGCACGATGCTCGCGCTGATCGAGCGGCGCGACACGCTGCCCGCGTTCGCGGTGTTCCACATGGCCGGCCACTGGGATGCCGATGGCTCGCAGTTCGTCGAGGCGATCTGCCGCGTCGCCCGGCGCCACGGACTGAAGCCGCAAAGCAAGCCCTTCGCCTGGGCCTTCATGCGCGCCATCTCGCCCTTCGTGACGACGCTGCGCGAACTGATGGAGATGCGCTATTTGTGGAGCGAGCCGTTGCAGCTCGACAACGCCCGCCTCGTCCGCGAACTCGGGCGCGAGCCGCATACGCCGCTCGACGAAGCCGTCGAGGCGACGCTCATGGGCCTGAACTGCCTCGGCGCCGAAGAGCGGGCGCCGAAGGCGGCTTGAAGGTTACGCTTTTACGCGCCGCGCGATTTGATATGGATTCCGAATGTCAATGCGAGTGGCTCGGTACATCCGAGCCGCGGCAGCCCACCAGGAAATCGAAATCGCAGCCCTCGTCGGCCTGCAACACGTGCTCGACATAAAGCTTGCGATACCCGCTGCGGTCGGCGGGGATGGGTTGCTGGTTCGCGGCCCATTCGTCGAGCCGCGCGACGATCGCCTCGTCGCTGATATCCACGCGCAGCACGCCCTTCTCGCAGTCGAGTTCGATCCAGTCGCCGTCGCGCACGATCGCGAGCGGGCCGCCCGCGCGCGCCTCGGGCGCCACGTGCAGCACCACCGTGCCATACGCCGTGCCGCTCATGCGCGCGTCCGACACGCGCACCATGTCGGTCACGCCTTGCGCGAGCAGCTTGGGCGGCAGGCCCATGTTGCCCACCTCGGCCATGCCCGGATACCCCTTGGGCCCGCAGTTCTTCATGACGAGCACGGAATCGGCCGTGACATTGAGATCGGGGTCGCCAATGCGCGCCTTGTAGTCGTCGAAGTTCTCGAACACCACGGCGGGCCCGCGATGCTTCAACAGCTTCTGCGTGGCCGCCGACGGCTTCAGCACCGCACCGTTCGGCGCGAGATTGCCGCGCAGCACGCACAACGCGCCGTCTTTCACGAGCGGATTGTCGAGCGGACGAATGACTTCGTCGTTGTGAATGGGCGCTTCGCGCACGTTCTCCCACAGCGTTTTGCCGTTGGCCGTGAGCGCATCGGGATGCGGCAGCAGGTTCGCTTCACCGAGGCGCCGCAGCACCGCGGGCAAACCGCCCGCGTAATAGAACTCCTCCATCAGAAAACGGCCCGAAGGCTGCAGGTCGACGAGAGTCGGCGTACCTCGCCCGATACGCGTCCAGTCGTCGAGTTCGAGCGGCACGCCGATGCGTCCCGCGATCGCCTTCAGGTGGATCGCCGCATTGGTCGAGCCGCCGATCGCCGCGTTCGTGCGAATGGCGTTCTCGAACGCCGCGCGCGTGAGCAGCTTCGAGAGGCGCAGGTCTTCGAGCGCCATCTCCACGATGCGCATGCCCGACATATGCGCGAGCACGTAGCGGCGCGCGTCCACAGCCGGAATCGCCGCGTTGTGCGGCAGCGTGACGCCCAGCGCTTCGGCCATGCACGCCATGGTCGAAGCCGTGCCCATGGTGTTGCAGGTGCCCGCCGAGCGCGACATGCCCGACTCCGCCGACATGAACTCATGGATCGAAATCTTGCCCGCCTTCACCTGTTCGCTCAATTGCCACACCACCGTGCCCGAACCGATATCGCGCCCTTCGTGCTTGCCGTTGAGCATCGGCCCGCCGGTCACGGCAATCGCAGGCACATCGCAGCTCGCCGCGCCCATCAGCAGCGCGGGCGTGGTCTTGTCGCAGCCCACCAGCAGCACGACGGCATCGACCGGATTGCCTCGTATGGATTCCTCAACATCCATCGAAGCGAGGTTGCGCGTGAACATGGCCGTAGGCCGCAGGTTCGACTCGCCGTTCGAAAACACGGGAAACTCGACAGGAAATCCGCCGGCTTCGTAGATGCCTCGCTTGACGTGCTCGGCGAGCTTGCGAAAATGCGCATTACAGGGCGTGAGTTCCGACCACGTATTGCAGATGCCGATAATCGGCTTGCCGGCGAATTCGTGATCCGGTATTCCTTGATTCTTCATCCAGCTCCGGTACATGAAGCCGTTTTTGTCCGTGGTGCCGAACCACGCGGCCGAGCGAAGCTTGGGCTTACGGGTGTTCATGGCTTTGCCCACTTAGTGAGAAAGTCCTATAAATAGCATGACTATATGGACCGCGATTATCGGGAAAACGCTAATCGAAACCGTTCCGGCCGTTGCATATAGTTTGTCTATTGTGGTCAGCAGGGGCGGCCAACGGTATACCGAGAGGATATAACCGGAGGCCAGGGATGGCGCGATACTTCTCGTGATACTGTCCGGCCGTGATGGACGCGGGTGTAGCGCCATGAATTAAAGAAATACAACGCGCAGAGCTACATCGGAGACACGCATGAAACTGGCAACACGCATGGTAAGCGGGTTGGTCGCTACGGCGGCCGCTTTCTCGTTGGCGGCGGGCGTCGCGCACGCCGAAGACAAGCAGATTACGCTAGGTTTTGCGCAGGTCGGTGCGGAAAGCGCCTGGCGCACGGCGAACACGGTGTCGGTCAAACAGGCCGCCAAAGACGCCGGCATCAACCTCAAGTTCTCGGACGCCCAGCAGAAGCAGGAAAACCAGATCAAGGCGATCCGCTCGTATATCGCCCAGAAGGTGGACGTGATCGCGTTCTCCCCCGTGGTGGAATCGGGCTGGGAGCCGGTGCTGCAGGAAGCCAAGCGCGCCAAGATTCCCGTGATCCTCACGGACCGCAACATCGACGTGAAGGACCAGTCGCTCTACGTGACGATGATCGGTTCGGACTTCATGGAAGAAGGCCGCCGCGCGGGCAAGTGGCTTGAAGATCACTACAAGGACAACCCCGGCCCGATCAATATCGTCGAGCTGCAGGGCACCGTGGGTTCCGCGCCGGCCAACGACCGTCACTCGGGCCTCATGGAAGTGATCAAGAACGATCCGAAGTTCAAGATCATCGCGTCGCAAAGCGGCGACTTCACGCTGGCCGGCGGCAAGCAGGTCATGGAAGCGTTCGCGAAGACGTATGGAAACAAGATCAACGTGGTCTACGCGCATAACGACGACATGGCGCTCGGCGCGATCCAGGCCATGGAAGAAGCCGGCATGAAGCCGGGCAAGGACATCAGCGTCGTGTCGTTCGACGCCACCAAGGGCGGCTTCCAGGCGATGATCGCCGGCAAGATGAATGTCGACGTGGAGTGCAGCCCGCTGCTCGGGCCGCAGCTCATGAGCGCCGTGAAGGACGTGGTGGCGGGCAAGCAGTTGCCCAAGCGCATCGTGACGAACGAAACGGTGTTCCCGGAGGACGTGGCGGCGCAGGTGCTCCCGTCGCGCAAGTACTAAACTTCGCTGCAAGCGGCGCGGTGTGCTTCGTATCCCTTAGCAATCTTTAAGGACTTACGGAGCACGTCGCGCGCTCTGGCCTCTTTCACGGTTGCCCATGAGCGTTTCCCCGATACTCGAAACCGTCGGTCTTACCCGAACCTTCCCCGGCGTGCGTGCGCTCGACCGGGTCGATTTTCGTCTGTACCCCGGCGAAATCCATACGCTGATGGGGCAGAACGGCGCCGGCAAGTCCACGCTCATCAATGTGCTGACCGGCGTGCACCAGCCCGAGGCGGGCGAGATGCGCCTCGCGGGCGAGGCGGTGCACTTTCCGACGCCGCAGATGGCGGAGGCCGCCGGCATCCAGACGCTCTACCAGGAAGTCAATCTCTGCCCGAACCTCTCGGTTGCGGAGAACATTTTCGCGGGCCGCCAGCCGCGCAAGCGCGGCCTCGGCCTGATCGACTGGAAAACGATTCATCGCCGCGCGGAAGCAGCGCTCGCGGAACTGAATCTTTCGCTCGACGTCACGCAGTCGCTCGACACCTACCCCATCGCCATGCAGCAGATGGTGGCGATTGCGCGCGCGGTGTCCGTCGATGCGCGCATTCTCATTCTCGACGAACCGACTTCCAGCCTCGACGAAGGCGAAGTCGCGCGCCTTTTCGAGGTGCTGCGCAAGCTGAAAGCGTCGGGCATCGCGATCCTGTTCGTCACGCATTTTCTCGAGCAGACCTATGCGATCTCCGATCGCATCACGGTGATGCGCAACGGCGAGCGCGAAGGCGAATATCTCGCCGTCGATCTGCCGGTGCAAACGCTGGTCGCAAAGATGGTAGGCCTGCAGAACGCCGGCGAGCGGCTCACGCAGGCCGAAGCCGCGCACGGCGAAACGGCGGCAACGAACGCCGAACCGTATCTTGCGGCGCAAGGCGTGGCGCGCCGCGGCGTGCTCAATCCGCTCGATCTGGAAGTGCAGCCGGGCCAGATTCTGGGCCTGGCTGGCCTGCTCGGCTCGGGCCGCACGGAAACCGCGCGGCTGCTCTTCGGCGCGGACAAAGCCGATGCGGGCACAGTGCACATCAACGGCAAGGCCGTGAAGCTCTCCTCGCCGCGCGACGCCGTGCGCCACGGCATGGCCTATTGTCCCGAAGACCGCAAGAAAGAAGGCATCGTCGCCGATCTGTCGATACGCGAGAACATCGTGCTCGCGCTGCAGGCGCAACTGGGCTGGTGGCGCATGATCCGGCGCTCGCGCCAGCGCGAACTGGCCAACGAATATATCGACCAGCTCGGCATCAAGGCGCGCGACGCCGAGCAGCCTATTGCCCTGCTTTCGGGCGGCAACCAGCAGAAGGTGCTGCTCGCGCGCTGGCTCGCGACGAATCCGCGTTTGCTGATACTCGACGAACCCACGCGCGGCATCGACGTGGCCGCCAAGTTCGAAATCATGGACCGCGTGCGCGCGCTCTGCGCAAAGGGCCTCGGCATTCTGTTCATTTCGTCGGAGATCAGCGAGGTGGTGCGTGTGAGCGACCGCATCGCCGTGCTGCGCGACCGGCGCAAGGTGGCCGAGCTTTCGGGCGCGGCGCGCTCGGAGCACGAAGTCTACGACCTCATTGCCGGAGACCGTCGATGACGCGCCCCGCCCTCCCCGCCTGGCTTTCGCTCGTCATCCGGCATCCGCTGGTGTGGCCCGCGGTGACGCTCATCGCGCTGTTCGTCGTCGACGTCGTGCATCGCGGCAATTTCCTCTCGATCACGATGCTGGGCGGCCACCTGTTCGGCGCGCCCATCGACATCCTCATGCGCGCCGCGCCGCTCGTCGTGGTGTCGCTTGGCATGACGCTCGTGATCGCCACGCGCGGCATCGACATTTCCGTGGGCGCCGTCGTGGCGATCGCGGGCGCGGCGGCCGCCACGGTGCTCGCCGCCGATCCTTCGCGCGTGGGCCTGGCGTTCGGCGCGGCGCTCGCGGTGGGCCTGCTTGCCGGCATCTGGAACGGGCTGCTCGTCGCGTTCGTCGGCATGCAGCCGATCATCGCCACGCTCATCCTGATGGTGGCGGGCCGCGGCGTGGCGCAGTTGCTCACCGGCGGCCAGATCATCCCCATCGGCGCGCCCGGTTATCTCTTCGCGGGCGGCGGCTATTTCGCCCTCATCCCGTGCGCCGTATGGATCGCGATTGCCGTGACCGTGCTCACCGCGCTCATCGTCAACCGCACGGCGCTCGGGCTCTTCATTCGCTCGATCGGCGTGAATCCGGTGGCCGCGCGCCTTGCGGGCCTGTCGTCGCGGGCCGTGGTGTTCGGCGCGTACGCGTTCTGCGGCGTGACCGCCGCGATCGCCGGCATTCTCATCAGCTCGAACGTGCGTAGCGCGGACGGCAACAACGCGGGCCTGCTGCTCGAACTCGACGCCATTCTCGCCGTGACGCTCGGCGGCACGTCGCTGCTGGGCGGGCGCTTCAGTCTCGCGGGCACGGTGCTCGGCGCGCTCATCATCCAGACGCTCACCTACACCACCTATTCGATCGGCGTGCCGCCCGAGGCCACGCTCGTCGTGAAGGCGGTAGTCGTGCTGCTCGTGTGCCTGATCCAGTCGCCCGCGGCGCGCACCTTCGCTTTTCAACAACTCAAACGCATCGCTCTCGCGCGCCGCGCGCGCGCCTGAGTCGCCATGCACCCATTCGGGGGAAGCCGAGCATGAACCGCCCTGCCCTGTCTTTTTCGAACACGCTCGCAGCGTGCCGGCGCGGCGCCACCCGCTTCGTCGATCCGCGCGTGCTGCCCATCGTCGTGACCGTCGTGCTGTTTGCCGTGCTGTTCGGCTTCGGCTCGGTCATGTACACCGGGTTCTTCTCCCTTCAGGTGGCCTTCGGTCTGCTAGTCGACAACGCGTTCCTGCTGATCGTCGCCATCGGCATGACGTTCGTGATCATCTCGGGCGGCATCGATCTTTCGGTGGGCGCCGTGGTCGCGCTCACCACGATTCTCTGCGCCGTGGGCACCGAGAAGCTGCACTGGCCCGTGCTCGTGGTCGTGCCGCTCGTGTTGCTCTGCGGCACGCTCTATGGCGCGGCGATGGGCGCGCTGATCCACTTCTTCCGGCTGCAGCCCTTCATCATCACGCTCGCGGGCATGTTCCTCGCGCGCGGCACCTGCTTTCTCATCACCACCGAATCTATCCAGATCAACGACCCCGGTTTTCACGCGCTCTCCGAATTCAACATTCCGGTGGGCAGCGGCTCGCTCACCACGGGTTCGCTCACGGCCATCGCCATGCTCGCCGCGGGCATCGTCATCGCGCACTTCACGCGCTTTGGACGCAACGTCTACGCGATCGGCGGCAACGAGCGCTCCGCGCTGCTCATGGGCCTGCCGGTGGCGCGCACCAAGATCGGCGTGTACGCGCTCTCGGGCTTTTGCTCGGCGCTCGGCGGCGTGGTGTTTACGCTCTACGTGCTCTCCGGCTACGGGCTGCAGGCGCAAGGCATGGAACTCGACGCCATCGCCGCGACCGTGATCGGCGGCACGCTGCTCACGGGCGGCGTGGGCTATGTGATCGGCTCGGTGTTCGGCGTCGGCATTCTGGGCACGATCCAGACGCTCATTACCTTCGACGGCACGCTGAGTTCATGGTGGACGCGCATCGTGATCGGCGCGCTGCTCTGCGCGTTCTGCCTCATGCAGCGCGCGACCGAGCGCCACGCCGCGCGCCGCAAGTCCACCGGCACAGGACGCGGCGCCCCGCGCACCAGGCGGCCGCAAGCCGCGGTGCCGATGGATCAGGCCAAGCTCGCCAGCCCGCCGCCGCACATGCAGGAGGCGAAAGGCGGTGCGTAAGCCGCTTGTCATGGACGATCGTCGCCATGGCAGGGCCTATGGAGTAGTTACGGGTATACATGGATTAGGAGGCCTCATCACGCTGCACTAAGATTTTTGCGGTACCGTCGGCGCCTGGCGAACCCACGTTCGCCGCGGATGTCTCGCGCGTTCCCCCGGTACTGGCCAGTATCTGCACGCTTTTCGACGAAAAGTCGACTACATCGACCACGATGACAAGACCGGAGGAAAACATGGCGCAAGATCGGGATGACGCAAAAGACGGTAAGAGCTTGATCGACACGGGCCGGCGCGGCCTGATGCAGGGTGCGGGGCTGGGTGCGGCGCTTTCGCTGCTCGGTGCGGTAGGCGGCGGCGGATTCATTTCCACGGCACAGGCCGCCGAATCGGGATTCCCCTCGCACAAGAAGTGGAAGATCGTGTTCGTGAATCACGTCACCACGAATCCGTTCTTCGTGCCGACGCAATACGGCATTCAGGACGCGTGCGGGCTGCTCGGCATGGACTACCAGTGGACCGGCTCGGCCACGTCCGACGCCGGCGAAATGGTGCGCGCCGTGAACTCGGCCATCGCCGCCAAGGCCGACGCGATCGCGGTGCCGATCGTCGACCCCACCGCCTTCGACAAGCCCATTCAGGCGGCGCTCGACGCGGGCATTCCGGTATTCGCCTATAACGCCGACGCGCCGCGCGGCAAGAAGAATCCGCGCCTCGCCTATATCGGCCAGGACCTGTATCTCTCGGGTTACCAGATGGGCGAGCGTATCGTGAGCCTCATCGACAGCGGCATGGTCGCGCTCTTCATCGCCACGCCGGGTCAGCTCAACATCCAGCCGCGTCTGGACGGCGCGAGCGACGCCATCAAGAAGTCCGGCAAGAAAATCGACATCCAGACCGTGGCCACGGGCGCGACCGTCAACGAAGAGCTTTCGAAGATCAAGTCGTTCTATCTCGGCCACCAGGACGTGAAGGGCATGTTCGCCGTCGACGCGGGCAGCACCCAGGGCGTGGCGCAGGTGATGAAAGAGTCGAACCTGCCTTCGAAGGGTGTGCACGGCGGCGGCTTCGACCTGCTACCCACCACGGTCCAGCTCATTCACGAAGGCTTCCTCGACTTCACGATCGACCAGCAGCCGTACGTGCAGGGTTTCTATACGGTGATGCAGGCGTTCGTGACCCTCGCCTCGGGCGGACTGGTCGGCCCGGCCGATACCAACACGGGGCTGAAGTTCGTGACGAAGGACACCGTCGAGCCGTACCTGAACACCTCGACGCGTTACGAAGGCAAGACCACCAAGCCGCAAATCGTTCCGATGAACGGCGCAATCAAGTCGTGATGAACTACGAGTGATGAACTCTGTGAACGAAACTGGCAAGGCTGAAGTCACCGCGCGGGCTGCTGCCCGCCCGCGCGGGCAATGGCTCTCCGCGTGGGCGCCCGAGCTGCGCATTCTGCTCGTTGCGATGATCCTCGCGGCGTACTTCGAATTTTCCAACCGGGATTTCCTGCTCACCAACGCGAGTCTCGTCAACCTCTCGCAGTTCATCGCGCCGGTGGCGATCATTGCGTTCGGCGAAATCATGCTGATGATCGGCGGCGACATCGATCTCTCGGCAGGCATGGTGTTCGCATTCGCGCCGTTCATGATGGTGTTCGCCAACGACGCGGGCGCGCCCATGTGGCTCGCCGTGATCGCGGGGCTCCTGGCCGCGGGCATCGTCGGCTTCGTGAACGGGGCCGTGACCGTGTGGCTGCGCCTGCCCTCGTTCGTCACGACGCTCGGCACGCTCTTCCTCATCAACGGCATCACGCTCACGATCTCGCGCGGCACGCCCGTGCAGACGCCGGGTTCGCCCGAATTCGCGGCCTTCATGGGTGCGTGGGGCTATAGCGAGATCCTCTGGACTATCGTGATCGCGTTCGCGATGCACGTGCTGTTGCGGCATACGCGCTGGGGCCTGCATACGCAGGCGGCGGGTGCGAATCCGATAGGCGCGAGCGAAGCCGGTATTCATGTGAACCGGCTGCGCCTCGGCAACTTCATCATTGCCGCCGTGCTCGCGGGCTTCACCGGCATTCTGGAAGGCTTTCGCATCACCTCGATCGACCCGCAGGCGGGCGGCAACCAGATCATGTTCCTGGCCGTGGCTTCGGCCGTGATCGGCGGCACGCCGCTCACTGGCGGTTCGGGCACGATCGTGGGCGGCCTGATCGGCGCGGCGGTGCTCGGCATTCTCAACGACGGCTTCACGCTCATCGGTATCAACGCGTTCACCTTCAACATCATCCTCGGCGCCGCAATTCTCGCCGCCATGGTCTTCAACATCCACGTTGGGCGCCTGCGCCGCAAAGGGAGCCGATGATGGACGAATCGCAAGCTTCCCCCGGCGGCGCGAGCGCCACGGCCAACACCCCGCTCGCGGTGCGGGGCGACAACATCGTCAAGCGCTTCGGCGCGGTCACGGCGCTCGACGGCGTTTCGCTCACGCTCGGCCGCGGCGAAATCCTCGGCATTCTCGGCGACAACGGCGCGGGCAAGTCCACGCTCGTGAAAATCCTCACGGGTTTTCACCAGCAAACGAGCGGCACGCTGCAGATCGACGGCAGCGAAACGCTGCTGCGCTCGGTGGACCATGCACGCTCGCTTGGCATCGAATGCGTTTATCAGGACCTCGCGCTCGCCAATTCGCTGAGCATTTACCACAATATGTTCCTGAACCGCGAGATTGTGCGGCGCGGGCCCTTCAGACTGCTCGATCACAAGCAGATGCGCCAGCGCGCGGCGCAACTGCTCGACGACATCGGCGTGCACGTGCCCTCGGTGGACCTGCCTGTGGAGCGGCTTTCGGGCGGTCAGCGCCAGGCGATCGCGGTGGCGCGCGCCGTGCATTCGAACGCAAAGATCCTGCTGCTCGACGAGCCGCTCGCCGCGATGGGCGCGCGCGAAGCGGGTCTGATCATCGATCTCATCATGCGTTTGAAGGAAAAAGGCGGGCTATCGATTATCATGATCATGCACAACTATGCGCAGACGCTCGATATTGCGGATCGCATCATGTTGATGCAGCGAGGCCGCGTGACATACGAGCAGCACAGCGCCAATACATCGGTGGCTGAACTGATGGATATCGTGCGGCGGGAATACCGGGCCATGCGCGCCACCAGCGCGTAGTGACCCAATAACAAAGGGGGACGCTCCGATCGGGTAGCCCCCGGCCGGACAATCATGGATTACCGCAATCTAGAGAAACGCAAGAGCATGCACGCGCGCATCGTGCAGGAGCTCGGCATGCAGATCGTGGGCGGCACGCTCCCCCCCGGGCAGCGCCTGCCCGCCGAACCCACGCTGTGCGAGACCTACGGCGTGAGCCGCCCCGTGTTGCGCGAGGCCACGCGCGTGCTGGTCGCCAAGGGCCTGGTGGTTTCGAAGCCGCGCGTGGGCAGTGTCGTGCGACCGCGCGAAGAATGGCACATGCTCGACCCCGACGTGCTCTACTGGACCGTCAACAGCATTCCCGAAGGCGAGTTCTTCCGCTCGCTCATGACCGTGCGGCAGATCATCGAACCCGCCGCCGCGGCGCTCGCCGCGATTTCAGCGAACGACGAAGACCGCGCCCGCATTACCGCAGCCTACGCCCGCATGGAGCAGGCGCAAACCGCTGCCGACCTGCTCGAGCCCGACCTGGAATTCCACCGCGCGATCATGGCGGCCACGCATAACAACATGCTGGCGTACATCGGCAACATGCTCTCGCTCGCGCTTTCCGAGTCGATCAAGCTCACGAGCCGCCATCCCAACACGCATGCGCTTTCGCTGCCGCGCCACAAGGCGATTCTCACGGCGATCGAGCACGGCGACGCGCTCGCGGCGCGGCAAGCGAGCGTCGTGCAGCTCGACAATGCGCGCGCCGACGCCAAATCGATTCTGGGCGGGGCGGGGCTGGAAACTTGAGGCCCGCCGACTACTGAAGCGCCGCCGCGCCAGCGGCGCATTGCGGCGCATCGACGTGCCCTTCCCTCACACTGCGCGCTTGCTGCGGCGGTACTGGTCGAACAGCACCGCGAGCAGCAGAATGCCGCCGCGAATCAGGTACTGATAGAACGTCGGTACGTTCATGAGGCTCATGGCGTCTTGCACCGAGCCCATGATGAGCACGCCCACGAGCACGCCCGAGATCGTCGCCACGCCGCCCGTGAGCGACACGCCGCCCAGCACGCAAGCCGAGATCACGCCGAGTTCGAGACCCACCGAAGTCTTCGGATCGCCGAGACTCATGCGCGAGGCCAGCATCACGCCCGCAAAGCCCGTAATGAGCCCTTGCAGCACGAACACCGTGATCTTGATGCGCGTGACCGGGAGGCCTGCCAGGCGCGCCGCTTCGCTATTGCCGCCCACCGCGAGCACGTTCTTGCCGAACACGGTTTTCTTGAGCAGGAAGCCGAACACCACGAAGCCGATGATGTTGCTCCAGATCGGGAACGAAATGCCGAGGAACGAGCCGCCGCCCAGATCGAAGAAGCGCTCTTCGGAGATCATCACGGCGTCGCCGTTCGAGGTGAGGAACGCGAGGCCGCGCACCGCTTCCATCATCGCGAGCGTGGCGATCAGCGAGTTGATCTTGAAGCGCGCGATCAGCACGCCATTGACGAGCCCCACCGCGCCGCCCGCGAGCACGCCCGCCGCAATGCCCAGCAGCACGCTATGCGACTGCGTGATGACCGTGGAGGCCACGACGCCCGCGAACGCCACGATCGAGGCGACCGAAAGATCGACCTCGCCGAGCGCGAGCACGAACATCATCGTGACGGCGATCGAGCCGATCAGCGTGACGGAGAGCAGCAGGCCCTGAATGTTGCGGGTCGTGAGGAAGTCGGGCACCGTTGCGGATAGCACCGCGAACAGCACCACGAACACCACCGCGATGCCCGATTTGTTGATCATGTCCCAGGCCCGCGCGCGCTGGGGGGTAATCGGCGCGGCGGCTTCGTTGACGGTAGGCGTGCCCTGTGGCTGCATGGCTTCACTCATTTCTGGTTCATCGTTTCGGATCGGTCGCGAGCGTCGCTTGAAGACGTTTCAGACGCGACCGGCAAGGCAAAAAAACAGGCTTTAGCGCGGCAGCGCCATCTTGATCAATTCGTCGGGCGAGGCTTCGGCCTTCGGCAGGCTGCCCGCAATCCGGCCTTCGCGCATGACGATGATGCGGTCCGATACGCCGATCACTTCGGCCAGATCGCTCGACACCATGATCACGGTCTTGCCCGCTTCCGCGAGCTCGTACAGAAGGTTGTAGATCTCGGCGCGCGCGCCCACGTCGATGCCGCGCGTGGGCTCGTCCATCAGGAACACCTCGATGCGTTCGGCGAGCCAGCGCGACAGAATCACCTTCTGCTGGTTGCCGCCCGACAGCGTGCCGATTGCCGTGTCGCCGTTGCGCGTCTTGATCGCGAGTTTCTTGATGTAGTCCTGCGCGAGGTCGCGCTCGCGCCGCGCGTCGAGCAGGAAGCGCGCGGGGCTGAAGTGGCGGCGCGCGCTGATGTTGAGGTTGTCGGCCACCGAGGCGATCGCGACGATGCCTTCCTGCTTGCGGTCCTCGGGGCATAGCGCGAGGCCCGCGCGCACGGCGTCGCGGGGGCTGGCGAAATTGACGCGCTTGCCGTCGAGTTCGACGTGGCCCGCGCTGGCGCGCGTCGCGCCGTAAATCAGCTTCATGAGTTCCGAGCGCCCCGCGCCCACGAGCCCGAAGAAGCCGACGATCTCGCCGCGCCGCGCCGCGAACGACACCGGCTCGGCCAGCCCAGGACCTAGCAGGCCCTTCGCTTCGAGCAGCACGTCTCCCGCTTCGCGCGCACGATAGCCGTACACGTCCTCGATCGAGCGGCCCACCATCGCCGCAATCAGGCGATTGCGGTCGAGATCGGCCACCGAATCGAACGTTTCGATGCGCTTGCCGTCGCGGAACACCGTCACCCGGTCGCAGAGCTCATAGACTTCGTCCATGCGGTGCGTGACGTAGATGATCGCGCGGCCATCCGCGCGCAGCGCGTTGATGATGCGAAAGAGGTTCTCCGTCTCGCGCGCCGAGAGCGAGCTGGTCGGTTCGTCGAAGGCGATCACGCGCGCGTCGCGCATGAGCGCCTTGCCGATTTCGATCATCTGGCGCTGGCCGATGGAGAGATTCTTCACCGGCGTGCGCGGATCGATGCGCTCGCCAAGCCGCTTGAGTTCATCCATCGCGCGCTTGACGAGCGTGCCTTCGTCGAGCACGCCGAGGCGGTTGGGCAACTGCCCGAGCATCAGGTTTTCCGCCACCGTCAGCTCGGGCACGAGATGCAGTTCCTGATAGATGATCGCGATACCCGCTTCGAGCGCCGCCTTCGTGGTCGTGAAGCGGTGCTCCGCGCCACCCAGCTTGAGCGTGCCTTCCTGCGGCTGGTTCACGCCCGAGAGCACCTTGAGCAGCGTGGATTTACCCGCGCCGTTCTCGCCCATCAAGCCGTGCACTTCGCCGGCACGCACTTCCAGCGCCACGCGATCGAGCGCGCGCACGCCCGGGAAGCTCACGGTAATGCCGTCGAGTTCCAGGTACGCGCGATTCCCCTGTTGAGCGCCCTTCACCGCGTTCGCTTGCGCGTTCGCGTCAGTCATGGTTTCAGTCATTGCATCCCTGCCCTTTGCTTCGCCTCAGTCTTCTACGCAGTGCTTAGATACCCAGCTCGCTGCGCACGGCCGTCCAGTTGTCGCGCGTCATCAGCTTGCCGGTGGTCTGCGTGTCGGCGGCCGGCTGCTTGCCGTCGCGAATCCACTCGACGAGGTTCTCGGCGCTTTCCTTGCCGTGGTTCGTCGAGCTCACGGCGATCGTGCCGTAGAAGCCCGTAGGCTGCTTCTTCTGGAACTCGGCGAACGCTTCGCCTGCGCCGTTGATGCCCACGCCGATCACGTCAGCCGAAGGGATGTGCAGCTGTTCGGTCGCGCGCACGGCGCCCAGCACGCTTTCTTCGTTGAGTGCGAACACCACCCACTTCTTGATGGTCGGATGCTGTGCGAGCACCGGCGACGCCGCATTGAAGCCGCCTTCGTCGTCGGTGGTCTTTTGCGGGGCGTCGAAGATGTTTTCCTTCTTGAAGCCGCCGGCCAGCAGCGATTGCGTCGCGCCATCCGTGCGCAGCTTCGCCGTGGGCAGTTCATAGTCGGTGATACGCAGCGCGCCCACTTCTTCCGGCTTCCAGCCGCGGCGCTTCATTTCGTCGGTGATCGCCTGACCGACCTGATTGCCGATCTTGACCGCCGACATGCCAAGATGCGGCACGCTGGCGATCGGCTTGCCCGACGAGTCGACGAGCTGGTCGTCCACCGTCACGAACTTCATGTTGTAGCGCTTGGCGCGCGCCTGGATCGCCGGTCCGAGACGCACGTCGGGCGCGCAGATCACGAAGCCCTGTGCGCCTTGCGCGCCGAGGTTGTCGATAGCGGCGAGCACCTTCTCGCCGTCCGGCGTGCCGATGTTCACCACCGAGAAGTTCTCCTTCTGGCCGAGCGCCGTGGCGGCCTTCTGCTCGTTGATGAACCATGCCTGTTCCGGCATCTTCACGAGGAAGCCGATCTTCACGGGCGAGTCGGCGTGCGCCGCCACGTTCATGCCGAGCGGGGCGATGCACATCGCCGCGAATGCGGCACGAAGGGTCAAACGGCGGATCTTGCTGGTCATGCTTCTGTCTCCTCAGGTGTGGTTTGCTGCGTGTGTAGTGCTTGAAAGAAGTGTCGTCAGTGGCCGAAGGCCTCGACTTCGACGTGCCTGCCGAGCAGGAACGCGTCTGCCACGAGGCGCAGCGGGCGCACGTCCACGTCGTCGGTGCCGTGGGCGATCAACCAGTGAAAACGCTCATAGAGCGCCGAATATTCCCGTTCCGCGTCGAGCGCGACCGGCTCGCCCGCAATCGCGAGGCGCTTGCCGCCTTCGGCGATCGAGAGCAGGCCGTCCGTGGTTTCCACATCGATTTCCCATTGCTCGACCGGACCGTGGCGCCAGTCGAACTCGGCGCGCACGGGCACGCCATCGGTGTCGATGCAGTCGAGTTCCGCCGCGATCGGCGTTGCGCAGTCGCCCGGCACGTGCAGCGTCGCGCCCTGCAGCAGCACTTCGCGCGGCAGGATGCGCGTGACGATGGAAAGCGCGTTGATGCCCGGATCGAACACGCCGAGGCCGCCCGGCTCCCAGATCCACTGCTGACCCGGATGCCAGCGGCGCACGTCTTCCTTCCAGCGCACGTGCACGGCGCGAATGGTGCGCTCGGCGAGCCACGCGCGCGCGGGCTCGACAGCGCTCGCGCAGCGCGAATGCCACGTGGTGAACAGCGTGCGCCCGCGCTTTTGCGCGAGTTCGCGCAGCGCCTCGACTTCGCTCACGCTCGCGCCAGGCGGCTTTTCGAGCATGACGTGCTTGCCCGCTTCGAGCGCGGCGCGCGCCTGCGCGTAGCGCACCTGCGGCGGCGCGCACAGCGAGACGGCGTCGAGATCGGACTCGGCGGCCAGCAGCGCACCGATGTCCTTGTAGTTGCGCACGTTCTCCACTTGTGCGTTGCGGCTCGCGCTCGCGACGAGTTCGAAGCCCGGATTGCCCGCGATCGCGGGCAGATGCTGGTCGCGCGCAATCTTGCCGACGCCGACGATACCCAACGTATAGGACGCTTTCATGACGTATCTCCGCCCCTTCTTTTCAGGGAGATTTTTTATTCTGGATGACGAATGATTTATTTACCCCAGCGCAGCACGAGCGGATCGAGGCGGCGCGCAATGTCGATCAGCTCGGCGCGCGTCGCGGGATTCATCACGGGCAGCGGGTGGCGCGGCAGTTCGCACTCGATCACGCCGCCTTCCTTCATCAGCGACTTGCAGGCGAGCATGCCCGCCTGGCGGTTTTCGTGATTGATGAGCGGCAGCCACTTCTGGTAAAGCGCGAATGCGTCGTCGGCGCGGCCTTCGCGGTGCGCTACGATGATCGGGCGAATGCCGTCCGGGAAGCCGCCGCCCGTCATCGAACCGGTCGCGCCGGCGTTCAGGTCGGCGAGCAAGGTGATCGCTTCTTCGCCGTCCCACGGGCCTTCGACGGCCTCGCCTGCCAGCTTGATCAGCTCCCGCAGCTTGTTCGCCGCGCCCGGCGTTTCGATCTTGAAGTACGAGACCTGCTCGATCTCGCGGGCCATGCGCGCGAGGAATGCGGCGGAGAGCACCGTGCCGCTCGCGGGCGCATCCTGGATCATGACCGGAATGTCGATCGCGTCGGACACGCGCGCGTAGAAGTCGTAAATCTGCTGCTCGGGCACGCGGAAGGTCGCGCCGTGATACGGCGGCATGAGCATCACCATCGCCGCGCCCTGCTCCTGCGCGCGCTTGCTGCGCGCGGCGGCAACCGGCGTGCCGTAGTGCGTGGTCGTCACGATCACGGGTACGCGGCCCGCCACGTGCTCGAGCACGGTGCGCGTGATGAGTTCGCGCTCGTCGTCGGAGAGCGAGAACTGCTCCGAGAAGTTCGCGAGAATGCACAGGCCGTCCGAGCCCGCGTCGATCATGAAATCGACGGCGCGCTTCTGGCTTGCCAGATCCAGTTCGCCCGTTTCGGTGAACGTGGTCGGCACGACGGGGAAAATGCCCCGAAAGCGGGGCGTACGGCTCGTAGTCATGTCTTCAGTCCTGCTTGAGAAAAGGTGTCAGGCCGCGCCTTCACGATTCGCTCGCCAGCTCTCCGGTGCCGCGCCCAGGCGTGCGCAGCACCGCGCGCACGGCGAACGTCACGAGCACCGCGAACACCAGCGTGGCCGCGAGAAAGTAAAGCCCGGCCGCCAGGCTGCCCGTCGCGTCCTTGATGAGCCCGATACCATAGGGGCCGAGATAGCCGCCGAGATTCGCGAGCGAGTTGATCGTCGCGA
Source organism: Paraburkholderia nodosa DSM 21604 (assembly GCF_000519185.1). Classification (GTDB taxonomy): domain Bacteria; phylum Pseudomonadota; class Gammaproteobacteria; order Burkholderiales; family Burkholderiaceae; genus Paraburkholderia; species Paraburkholderia nodosa. The sequence continues at coordinate 290,013 of NZ_JAFA01000002.1, forward strand.
TCCCCACGGCCGCGCTCGCGCCGGTGAGGAACTCGCCGGGCAGCGCCCAGACCACGGCCTGAATCGAGTAGATCGAAAAAGCGGTCAGGCAGATGAACAGCAGTTGCAGCGCCGGCGCGCGAAACCACGCGCTCGCGGCCATCGTCAGCGCCGCGACGCCCGAGACCACGACGATGTGGCCATAGCGTTCGCGATGCTTGTCCGAGTGGCGCGGCACGAGCAGCAAGCCCGCTACCGCGAACAGATACGGCACCGCGGAAAGCAGGCCCGCCGTGGAATCGCTCACGCCGAACGCCTTGATAATGGTAGGCAACCAGAGCGACAAACCATAGATGCACAGCGGAAACGGCAGAAACAGCAGCGCAAGCAGCAGCACGCGGCGATCCTTGAGCGCGCTAAACGGGTTGCGATGCGTGTCGAGCTGGTAGGCGCGCTGGTCGGCGGCGAGTTCGCGCGCGATCCAGCGGCGCTCGGTGTCGTCGAGCCAGGGCGCGTGCGCGGGCGATTCGGGCAACAGACGCAGCGTGGGAATGCACAGCAGCACGGCGGGCAGGCCGCTCACGACGAAGAGCGTCTGCCAGTTCGACATGCCGAAAAAGCCGTGCGTTTCGAGCAGCGCGCCCGCGATCGGGCCCGTGACGATGCCGGCGATGGGCTGCGCGAGCACGAGCAGGCCAATCACGCGCGCGCGGTGGCGCATGGGAAACCACTGCGTGAGGAAATACAGAATGCCGGGATAGAGACCCGCCTCTGCCGCGCCCAGCAGGAAGCGCAGCGCGTAGAAGCTCTTCGGGCCGCTCACGAGCGCCATCAGCATCGTGATCACGCCCCACGTGAAGAGGATGCGCGCGAACCACACGCGCGCGCCGAAGCGCGCGAGCGCGAGATTGCTCGGCACTTCGCAGAGGAAATATCCGATGAAGAAGAGGCCGGCGCCCAGGCCGTAGGCGGCGTCGGAAAGGCCCACGGCCGCGTTCATGTGCAGCTTCGCGAAGCCGACCACTGTGCGATCGACGTACGCCACCACATAGATCAGTGCGAGAAAAGGCAGCAGCCGGCGCGCGATATGGCCGACGATGTGCTTTTCCTCGCTGCTGGCGCTTGCCAGTGCAGCGGGGCTTTCGTGTTGCAGCGCCTGCGGGTTCGTCATCGTGTCTCCTGTCGACAGCACTTAGCGCTTTAGCGCTTAGTGCTGTCCCATGCAACGCATCGTTTCTTTTCACCGGCGCGCGCCCTTCTTTGCCTTCGCGCGCTCAGGGCGCCGGCGCACCCTGACTCATTGCAGCCAACGCTCAGTGCGAATGCCGCGGCACCGCCGCCCCGCGCCTGCCCACGAGGAAGTCGAGGTCGCAACCCTCGTCGGCCTGCAGCACGTGATCGACATAAAGGCGCGCATAACCGCCCTTGCCCAGCTGCTCCGCCACGCCGGGCGCGGCCGCCGGATCGACATCGCTCAAACGCCGCGCGAGTTCCTCGTCGCTGATGTCCAGATGCAGGCGACCCGCTTCGCAGTCCAGCTCGATCCAGTCGCCGTTGCGCACCGCCGCCAGCGGCCCGCCCGCCGCCGCTTCCGGCGCCACGTGCAAGACCACCGTGCCGTAAGCCGTGCCGCTCATGCGCGCATCCGAAATGCGCACCATGTCCTTCACGCCCTGGCGCAGCAGCTTGGGCGGCAGGCCCATGTTGCCGACCTCGGCCATGCCGGGGTAGCCGCGCGGGCCGCAGTTCTTCATCACGAGGATGGAGTCCTTGTCGACGTCGAGCGACTCGTCGCCGATCGTCGCCTTGTAGTGGTCGAAGTTTTCGAACACCACGGCGCGGCCACGATGCTTGAGCAGCTCGGGCGTGGCCGCCGAAGGCTTGAGCACGGCGCCGCGCGGCGCGAGATTGCCGCGCAGGATACAGATACCGCCGTCTGCGATCAATGGATTGTCGAGCGGGCGGATCACTTCGTCGTTGTAGTTGGGCGCTTCGCGCACGTTGTCCCAGATGGACTTGCCGTTGACCGTGAGCGCGCCCGGATGCGGCAGGAGGTTCGCTTCGCCGAGCCGGCGCAGCACCGCCGGCAGACCGCCCGCGTAATAGAACTCTTCCATCAGGAAGCGGCCCGAGGGCTGCAGATCGACGATGGTCGGCGTGTTGCGGCCAATGCGCTGCCAGTCTTCCAGTTCGAGATCCACGCCAATGCGGCCCGCGATCGCCTTCAGGTGAATCACGGCGTTGGTCGATCCGCCAATCGCGGCGTTAGTGCGAATCGCGTTCTCGAACGCTTCGCGTGTGAGGACCTTCGAGAGCTTCAGGTCTTCCAGCGCCATCTGCACGATGCGGATGCCCGACATGTGCGCGAGCACGTAGCGGCGCGAATCCACAGCCGGAATCGCCGCGTTGTGCGGCAGCGAAACGCCGAGCGATTCGGCCATGCAGGCCATCGTCGAGGCGGTGCCCATGGTGTTGCAGGTGCCCGCCGAGCGCGACATGCCCGCTTCGGCCGAAAGGAACTGGTGCAGGTTGATCTCGCCCGCCTTCAGCTCCTCGTGCAGCCTCCAGACCACCGTGCCGGAGCCGATGTCACGGCCTTCGTGCTTGCCGTTGAGCATCGGGCCGCCGGTCACGACGATGGCGGGCACGTCCACGCTCGCTGCGCCCATCAGCAGCGCGGGCGTGGTCTTGTCGCAGCCGCACAACAGCACGACGGCGTCGATGGGGTTGCCGCGAATCGCCTCTTCCACGTCCATGGAAGCGAGGTTGCGCGTGAGCATGGCCGAGGGACGCAGGTTCGATTCGCCGTTCGAGAACACCGGGAACTCGACCGGGAAGCCGCCCGCTTCATAAATGCCGCGCTTCACGTGCTCGGCGAGCTTGCGGAAATGCGCGTTGCAGGGCGTGAGTTCCGACCAGGTGTTGCAGATGCCGATGATCGGGCGACCGTCGAATTCGTGATCGGGGATGCCTTGATTCTTCATCCAGCTTCGGTACATGAAGCCGTTCTTGTCCGTGGTGCCGAACCACTGTTGGGAGCGCAGTTTGGGTTTGGTATCCGACATCGTGTTCGTCTTGTGGAGCGGGTAGTTCGCCGAGTACTTCGAGCGATGGATTCGGCACAGTCTAGGGAGAAGTCTGATAACCTTCTAATGAAATAATGGACGCTTCCGATATCGAAATCGGCATTAGTATAAACACCTAAAACTATTTGGGAAATCAGGCGGAAACATGCTGGATACGAGCCCCTGGTACGTGCGCACGCGGCTGAAAACGCGGCAACTGCTCCTCGTCGTGGCGCTGGCGGAGGAAGGTAACATTCACCGCGCGGCGGCGGCGCTGAACATGACGCAGCCCGCCGCCTCGAAGCTCCTGCGGGAGCTCGAGGACATGCTCGGCGCGGTGCTGTTCGAGCGCATGCCGCGCGGCATGCGGCCCACGCTGTACGGCGACGCGCTGATCCGCCACGCGCGCGCCGTGCTCGGCAGCCTCGACCAGGCGCAGGAGGAACTGAATGCGCTCAAGGCGGGGCGCCTTGGCCACGTGTCGGTGGGTGCGATCACCTCGCCGGGCGTGCGCGTGCTGCCGGCCGCCGTTGCGGCGGTCAAGCGCACGCATGCGAACCTGCGCGTCTCCGTGGAGATCGACGCCAGCAACGTGCTGCTCGAGCACCTGGCGCAAGACAAGCTCGACGTGGTGCTGGGCCGCCTTTCCGCCGAGCACGACAAGCTCCAGTTGCGCTACGAACCGCTCGCGGGCGAGCCCGTGTGCGCCGTGGTCCGGCCGGGGCATCCCATGCTTGGGGCAGTGCAGGACAAGGCCCAGCCGATCGCGCTCGCCGACATCGCGCGCGCCACGTGGGTCGTGCCACCGGTCGGCAGCGTGCTGCGCCACCGCTTCGAGCTGATGTTCCAGCGCGCGAGCCTCGCACCCCCTTCGAACGTGGTCGAAACACCCGCGCTGCTGTTCATCACGCGCGTGCTGGAGCAAAGCGACATGATCGCCGTGCTCACCGAGGACGTGGCGCGCTACTACGCGGCGCACGGCATGGTCGCGATCCTGCCCGTGCCGATGGATTGCCAGATGGACGACTTCGGCATCATCACGCGTGCGGACGGGCTCCTCACGCCCGCGGCGAGTGTGATGATCGAGGCATTGCGGCAGGTGAGCGCCGAGATTTACGGGACGCGCGGCCGCGAGCAAGGCGCGCGATAATCGTGCGACGAAACCCGCGCGAAGGACCGAACCATGCCCGCCAGCCATACCGCCGCTCCCGACAGCACCGCCATTCGCGTCGCGCTGTGGCGCGCGCTGCACCTCCAGGTCGACGATGCGCCCCACGTGCTCGAAGACGAAACCGGCATGCAGATCGCCGCGCCGGATTCGAACTGGCGCGAGCGGCCCGATATGCACCCTGAAGGTACGCGCGGTTATCGTGCTTCGATCGTCGGGCGGGCGCGCTTTGTCGAGGACCTCGTGGCCGAGCAGACCGCAAAAGGACTTGCGCGGCAGTACGCGATTCTCGGCGCGGGACTCGACACGTTCGCGCAGCGCCACCCCGAAATCACCTCACGCTTGCACGTGTACGAGGTGGACAAGCCGGGCACGCAGGCATGGAAGCGTCAGCGGCTCATGGAGCTGGGATATCGCGAGCAGGCGTGGCTGCGCTTCGTGCCGGTGGATTTCGAAGCCGGTGAGACGTGGTGGGAACGGCTCGCCGCGGCCGGGTTCGACGGCGCGAGTCCCGCGGTGATCGCCTCGACGGGCGTTTCCATGTATCTCACGCGTGAAGCGAACCTCGCGACGCTGCGGCAGATCGCGCAGCTCGCACCGGGCTCGACGTTCGTCATGACCTTCCTCTTGCCGCTCGAACTCATCGACGAGCCGGAGCGCTCGCAGCATGCCGCCGTGTATGAGCGCGCGAAGGCGGCGGGCACGCCGTTCGTGAGCTTTTTTGCGCCCGACGAGATGCTTGCGCTCGCAAGCGAAGCGGGGCTGCGTGAGGCACGCCATGTCTCGACCGCGGATCTCACCGCGCGCTATTTCGCAGGACGAAGCGATGGACTAAGGCCGGCTAGCGGGGAATCGATTCTTGTGGCGACGGTTTGAGGCGAGGTTGTCGTGGTCTGTTTACCGGAAGCTGGTTTTTTGCGCACTCAGCCGCAAGCGCGCGCCCGGTGAATCGGTCGGCGAGCTGGGCGGGCGGTGCGATGACTTGCGGATCGTCGTTTGGTGAAAGACTGAACGCCCGGTGCGGTATCGTCACGTCGCCCCATTGGAATCGACGGAGCACAAGTCGACGCCCCCTCAGCCGGCGTGCCTGCCGTATAGCTGAACCTGTTCAACTGCTCATCAGTCTGGCCGAACTCACCTCGCCGTCAGGCCTTACGCTCGAACTCCCACATCGCCGGCTGTGGTCGGTGCGCTCCGCTGCGGTCGGGCGCGAAGACGTCAGGCATCACGTCGCCCTGCTTTACCAGCACACCCGGTACATTGTGCCCTTGCGCTTTCCAGACACCCGTCTCTGGGCAAATCTGTCCAGTTCGGACCGTGACGGGTCCGGTCGGGGGAGTCCCGCTCGGAGCGTTCTTCTGGAAGCTGCGCGCGAAGTCGACGAGGTCTTTGGGGTAGACAACGTGCTCGCGCAGCGAAGTGTCATCCAGCTCAAGCAGATATGCAAGTGCGGCCGCTTCGATGGCCCAGTAACCGAAATAGAGACCCCGGTCTTCAGACAGGTCGAGATGGCTGTCATGCCAGTCGACGCTGCTCATGGATGAGTACCACTGAGCGAGATAGGTGTTCAGGTCCGTCAGACTCTCCTCGTCGGAGTCGCCGAACATGCTATTGATGCAGTCCCGGTACGACTCGTGAAGCCAGCTGTCGATGTCGACCCGGCCATCCATACCGTAGTCCAACAGCTCCTCATACAGTGCATCTCGGCCCCGATAAAGAGGGTCCTGAAGCGCAGCAATGCGCGGAAGCAAGTCCTGGCGGTGCAGCAAAAAGCACAGGCCGATGAGTTGCATCGCGCGCTCATACTCGCCAAGGTCACTAAGCCGGAAGGCGGGCCAGTCCGGGCGTCCAAATGCCAGGCGCTGCCATTTCGCGAGTTGCTCATACTCGGCAACGATACCGTCCATTTCGTCGCGCATTGGTCCAATAGGTTCTCCCGCGGTGTATCGCAGTAGCACCAGTTCGAAGCGGTCACTGGCGCGGAAGGCTGCAGCACCGGCCTGCTTTTCGTCCTCAGAACCGTTGGCAGGCAAGATGCGAGACCATTTGTCTATGGACTCAAGGAGAAAGCGCGAGAGCCATCTGAAATAGGGCTCACTGATGAAACGCTGTCGCCGTTGATTCGAAAAATCACTCATCGTTACGCCCTTCCATATTTCTTGTCTAAACGTGCCTGTTTTTCATTCGCCGCCTTGGCCACTTCGCCTTCAGTGTAATGAAGGGGCACGTGATGGTTGTCGTGGTCGTGCTCTTTGCCCATCATCAGCGCTTCCTCGTGCTGAATCGCACTGGGCAGGTAGAAGGGAACGTACAGGATGTGTCGCGCATAACCCTCTTCCACGATGGTTCTGGCCATGGACTTGCCTACCGCGTCCGGAAGGCTTTGCCGGACCCAGGTCGTCGTCATTTGCGCAATCTTATCGCCTGCTGTGGCTACCGTACCCGTGCTCGGAGTAGGCGTGGATGATTGCGGCGTGGACGGAGCCCCCGAGGTCTCTCGCCTGCCGCCCTTCTTGCCGCCGCCCTTCCTGCCCTTCGGTGTCGCTTGCGCGGATGCCGCTTGCGTTGCGCCATCATCCGCGATAGGCGGCTCGAGCAGTTCCTCGGGCCGTGGAAGCACCTCGTCAGCGATTCGGCTTGCCATCCCAAGCTTGGAGGACACATTGGGCTTGCTGTCCCTCTTCGGCTTTGAAGCGACCCTTGACGACTTTGCTTCAACAATCGCATAGGGCTTTCCGTTATTGTTTGCGGGTGTCGCGCGCCAGACGCCGTCGATGCCTTGCCCACGAGACTTGGGCGCAAAGAGCTTGTTGAGCTGCCTATCGTCGTTTAGCTTGCCAAGGACCGTGGCGCCCGGGGGCGTCGCCCAATGGCCGAGCGCGCCCTGGTCGTGTGAGGTCCAACCGGAGCCCCATTTCAAGTGCTCATAGCAGTAGTAGTCGGCAATGTGTTCACCGAGAAGCCCGGTGATTTTGTTCGTGATGTCCTTGACTGCCAGCTTGGCATTCACAACCCCACCGGCGCTCGGCGCAGACTTCGAGCGGTTGTGCCCGTCTTCGGCTTCTACACCAACCTTCCCTGGCTTCTCGGTCTCCTTTCGGAAGGCAACCGTCCCCTCAGCGGATGAGTTGGGCTGCTTCTTCTTCCAATGCATGAGCTTGCGCTCGACGAACTGGGTGAGCCAGTACGGCAGGTTTGTCTCAACAAATCCGAGCGCCTCGCCGAACGTGGTCTGCGCTGTTGGCGGCATCTCGCGATACAACCACGACTTCTCAATGTGCTCGCGAGACTCGGTCAGCAGCTTTTTCAGTCCCGACGCATCGAACAGCTTGTCGACCAGCTCTTCCGGGCTCGTCGGGCAGTGCGCGCGTTGAAGCACCATCCGCAGAATATCGAAGAGCAGCGGCCCGTAGATGTCCGACTTGTGATTGACGAGCCGAAACGTTCGCTTGACCCCGGCGCCGACCACGGGCACCCAGCCCGCGACCGCGAATACCAGGTCGATGCCTGTCTCAATCTTCGTCATCTCGTCGGTGGCGCTGCGTGCATTCCACACGTTCCAGACGCTTTCCGACGTGTCGTAGACGTTCTGCGCGACGTAGAACAGCGGGAACGCGTTGGCCGCCATCGAGATGCCAATCTGCTCGACCGCGTCTTCGACGGCCTGTTGGTCGTTGTCGTTCATTGGATGTCAGGGCGGCCGGAGAATTGATTGAAGAGGCTCGCGAGGTTTTCCTGGTTGATGCCTTCGTGTCCGCCGGCACCAAGCTCTTTCAGCACGTCAGCCTGGTCGAGCGTCTTCGCTGCGGGCAGCGCTTGTTGCGCGAACGGGCGTGCGTCCTCGCCGAAAAATGCCTTGGCTGTGCCTTCCGGCACATCTCGAAGCACCGCGTGCCCATTTGCATCCAGCTTGCCGGCCAATGTAGTCCCGTTGTCGAACACGACCTTGTACGGCGCACCGGGCACAGGCTTCAGGTTGCTGTCGGTGAGGTTCAGCTCGAGCTTGTTGTGCAGGTCGCCCTTGGGCAATGTGGGCAAGTCGTAGGCACTGCTCGTGGGGCCGTTGAATGCATGCTGCGCACCCTTGATGTCTATCTGCCCGGGAGCATGAATCTCGATGTTGCCGCCCTGGATGCGAATGTAAGCACCGCCAGAGGTGAGCAGGACGCTCTGGCTTGCTGCCACTTCCACGTTTTCGGAGGCGGACAGCACCTTCACTGTCTTCTGCGCAGTCAGCTCGATGTTGTCCGAGTGCGCGCGAATCTCGACCTTGCCTTTCGCAGCGAAAAGCTTCATCCCTGCGTTCTGGACGAAGAGGCTGACTTTGTCCGTGACACTCGCAAGCAGCGACTTGCCCGCGGCAATGTGCGTGCTTTGACCGCTGACCAGAGTGAGCTGCTCGTCGGCACTCACGTGCGCGGATTGCTGCGTCGAGACGGCAATTCCCGCCGGGCTTGCCGCCAGGAGGATGGGCTCCTTGAACGCATTGGCCGAGCCAGTGCCGCCGCCGGCGGTACGCCCGCCGCTCGCCTGCCCTTGGGCACGCTCGGTCGACGCTGCGGCGAATGCCTTGAGCGCGTCCTCGCCAGCTTGCAGGCTTTCGGCCTGATGCGTCGTGCTCGCGCTACTGAGGGATTCGATGAGGGTGCCCGCGCCGGACAACTGACCTCGTGCGGCGCTAACATCGAGCTGCTGTGCGTTCGCACCGCCCGCGGCGTGCGTCGAGATGAGCATCCCCCGGTTGGCACACAGCGCACCGTATGCGTCGGTGCGCAGTTCGAAGCCGCTGCCGAGATAGCTGCCGCGCGTGTTCCCGTCCTGGGCAATGAGGTAGCCCATATGGAGCATGGAGCTGCCTTGGGACGATAGCAATTGAAGCCGAGTCTGGGCTGTTGCGTCGTCCATCACGAACTGGTTGTAGCCGCCCGCGCCACCGTATTCGCGAGAGCGAAAGCCGGAGAGGATGCCATTCGAGTGCCAATGAGGCTGAGTCGCGCCGTTATAAACGCGTCCGGTCGCGATCGGCCGGTCACAATCCCCTCCGACCCAGTCGATGTTCACTTCTTCGCCGATGCGGGGCACGTGGACGCTGCCGTAGCCGCTTCCGGTATCCGAGAAGGCGGCGCGCACCCAGCACGTCGCAGCGGACGCCTCCCGGCGGTCCCAATGCATGCGCACGAGGATGCGGTTGAGCGAATCCGTGTAGACCTCTTCGTTCTCTGGGCCCGTCACCGTTGCCGTCTGGAGATGCATGACGGGCTTGTGGTGTTCGAATGGGCTGCGAAACGGCACTTTCTGGCGCTGCGCCTCAATCTCGACGAGGAAGAAGCCGTCGCTGCCGTTGCCGCTCGAATCCACGACGGAGAAAGCGGCTGCGGTCCGTTCGTAGGTGGCGCGCACCGCCGCCAGCCGTTCAGCGAGGCTATGCGGAAATGGGTGAGTGTCGCTTACCGGGATATTGTTCCGGATATACCACGAGGCTTCGATGACCGCGAACTTCCAGTCTTCGCCGTCATCCTGCTCGTGCGCGGGATGGTCGTCCAGTGAGAACCAGTGGCCGACGTCGATTCCCCGAAGGCCGCCGACGCCGAAAAAGCGCCTGGCGCGCGACTCCCACTCTTCCAGCTTGAGCTTGGTGAGCTTGTCACCTCGGTCGGACTCCTGCCAGCTATAGGCGCCGGTGTACTCATAGACCTCCGCCTGTTGCGGGAGATCGCCCTGATTCCCGACGGTCGGAAACGAAGTCTCCTTGGTGGCGCCGGGCTTCTTGTAGTCGAACGTTCGAGTGCTGAAGGTCGTGCTTTGAAGCGTGCGCGTGCCAGACCACTGCACCAGGGCCTCTGTCTGGCTGGAGATGCCGGCACGGTAAAAGCCGACCTCCTGCGGCGACATCGCCTTGAGCGAATAGAGGCTATCGGTCACGACAAGCGTGTGCGACTTACCATCGTCGGCGTGCTCGAAATAGTAGAACCAGCCTTCCGACTCGAGCAGACGATGCACGAAAGTCCAGTCATCCTCATACTGGACACAGAATGACCGGACCGGCGATGCGTTTTGAATGTCAAACCGGAATGCCCCAGCCGCCTGCGGATGCATCTGAAAGACCGTTTCGAGGATAGCCTCTACCGACTTGTCCTGGAATATCTGCGCGTCCTTGCGGAATTTCAGGAAATGCAGCCACGATGAGTAGACCAGCTGATAGCTCGTCAATTGCCCGTCGGCTCCGAGACGCCGCGCGGTATGGACGTAACCATGCTGCGGGCGATAGGACTTGTCGGCGCGCTGAAGCCAGAGAGCGACCGGCTGGGCAATAAGAGACTTCAGCTCAAGCGAGCTATTCGTCGAGACAGCGTCGATGACGTATTCGAAGTTGCGGCCAAGGCGTGATGCACCCATCACGGCTTGCGGCAATAACGCATTTTCCCCCGCAGGGGAGTCCAGCTTTACGAGCCGGTCAGTCTGAAATAATGCAGACTGCATAAATGAGATAATGTCCTGCGCCCCCATTTAGATTTTCCTTGTCGGGATATCCCTTAAAGTCGACCGAAATCATAAGGGGATTTTCCCGACCCGACAATTCTGACTGGTTGAGTTTCTCAACTTTTAACATTCCCCGATGAAAGCGTTATGACCGGCGCGCTCACCTTGGGGACAATCCTCTGCAGCTCCCGCACCAGACGTCGCCGTATGCCACGACTTGATATGCCGGTACTCTCTCTATATAGAAGCAGTTGAACAGGGGCACACGGCGACTTGCCGGTGGTGTCGGTTCTCGTTGAAAAACCGCCGCCGGTGAGTCGTTTGATGACGCATCTCGCCGGCGTCGCAGATAATCTGCGCGGAATGATTTCATCATTAGCGTCCGCCCCACTTGAATAATCGCGCGAAGACCCAACCATCTCCGTACTTTGCAAGTCCGTCACAAATCCAAAAACCTCACATCCAGGGACCTGGACCATGCGTCTGATATTCCGCATTGGCCTGCTTTTGCTCTCAATTTTCATCGCGGCACTTATCGCCGGAAGCGGCTACGAAGCGCTTCAGCGGCACCTCGCGCGGGAGAACCATCAACCGCCGGGTGAGATGGTGAACGTCGGAGACCGTCGCATACAACTCAACTGCACGGGCAGTGGCTCTCCGACGATAGTGTTCGAATCCGGCCTGGGCATTAGCGGTTCGCTGGACTGGTCCGCCATCCAGCCATCCGTTTCGAAGGTCACCCGTGCCTGTTCATACAGTCGCGCAGGAATCATGTGGAGCGACCGCAGTACTGGGATGCAAGACGCCAAATCGGTTGCTGGGGATTTGCATCGAGCGTTGCAGGTAGCAGGGGAACGTGCTCCCTTCGTGCTGGTCGGTCAGTCGCTGGGTGGCGCTTACATCATGAATTTTACGGGCTTCTACCCTGCGGAAGTATCAGGCCTTGTGTTTGTGGATGCATCGCATCCGGACCAGCTCCAGCGACTCCAGAAAGTCATGCCTTCTGTTGACACACGGTTGCCCAAACTCGGAGCGTCGCTGTCATGGACGGGCGTTGTCCGCGCGCTTGCTCCTGGCATGGTTCAACGAGCCCCCAATCAAAGCGACGCTGACTATCGCGCAATCGTGGCTTATGCGCCGATGTCGCTGGGGCCAATGCTTCAGGAAAATGATTCGCTGCCCGCGACGCTGGCCCAAGCCGGCCGTTTTCGAAACCTCGGCAGCCGTCCAATTTACGTACTGACGGCGACCGCGCCGTTTTCTGCGGCGGCGCTGAAGTCGATGCACATAACAGCCGTCCAAGGCCAGCAGGTACGAGAAATTTGGACCCAACTGCAGAACGATGAGGCGTCCTGGTCTTCGAACAGCCGACATGAGTTCGTTGACTCGGACCACGACATCCAGTTTGAGCGGCCGGATGTTGTCATCAAGGCGGCGCTCTCAGTCGTCCATGAGGTTCGAAGCCGTGCCCAACTCTAATAAATGCGCAGAGGCCCTGGACCCTGCAACGTTGGACGAGCGTTGCACGTTGCAGCGTCGAGCGATGGCTTGGCCGTGGTCTGCACATGGATCTCAAGCCCCTGACAGATCTCGGTGAAACGACTTCACGAAGCCACCTTCTGCACGGGTTTAAGTAGTCAGCCGTCGATACGCGCTCAAATGACGAACCAGGCCTTGCGGGTCGCCACGTCTTTCGAGCAGCATTGCCAGATTGTGGTGAGCGTCCGCGTACGTCGGGTCGAGTTCGAGGCAGCGTGTATAGCTTTGCTCAGCGTCTTCGAAGCGGCCCAGCTCCTCGAACGCAATCGCGCGATTGAAGTGCAACACGGCATCGTCGGGGAAGTGTGCTAACGCTTCGTCCGACAGTTGAAGCGCATCCTCGCAACGCGCTTCGAGTTCACATAGCAGCGCGCCCAAATCAACGTAGGCAGCATAAAAAGGTTGCGGCGATAGCGCGATGGCCTTCCTGTACGCCCGTTCAGCACCGTTCACATCGGATGCTCTTAACTGCTCGCCGAGGTCGTACCACTCCTGCGCCTGGTGCGCGAGATTCTTCTGCGCAGGCGCCGAATCAAGAAAAACGACATCGCCCTTGATTTGCGCAACTTCGAAATCCAGCAGGAACTGACCGGTGGCGGCGTCCCATTGCGAAGGGCCGGTTCGCACGGCCACGTCGTTGCCGACTGCCGATACGCGAATCCCTGTAAGCGGCAACTCATCGGGCAACTCGTCTCTCAGCCGCGTGAGCGCCATGATGATCTTGCGCGGCGCAATGCGCGCCTCGCGTAGCTGCAATGCCGTACGCAGCAGCACGACATCCTGGAACGTGAAGCGGTATGCGTTTCGCGGTCCCCGTGACGGCTTCACGAATCCTGCAGCAACGAGACCCGATACCACCCTCCGGGAAACGCCCAGCGTAGCCTGCAATTCGCGCATCGAAATCTCGCGCGCGTCGACTTGCGGCGTCACTTGCGTGCCCGGACCTTTGCAGGCGCTTCAGCGGGCGCCTTGGCGGCACGCGCCGGCGGCTTGCGCGTCTTGGGCGCGACAGGAAGCTCGGTAACGGGCTCCGCGCTCTTGCTACGTTTCGGCGCCGGGGCGGCTTTCGCTTTCGCGCCACCCTTCAAGCTCGCGCGCAAGGCATCCATCAGGTCGATAACCTGTCCGCCGCCGGCCAGCTCTTCGTGAGCCTCGTGAACGACGACCTGCTTGCCTGCGATCTTTTCGTCGATGGCGGCAAGGATGCGCTTCTTCTCTTCGTCTTCGTACGCAGTCGGGTCGTAATTGTCTTCAGCACCCTGCTCGATAATCTGCAGCGCGAGTTTCATCTCGGTATCGGATACGTCGACACGTTCGACATGCAGGTCAGCCAGCGAGCGAACCTCGTCGGCGTACAGCAATTGCTGAAAGACGAGTCCATCTTCTTCGGGGCGCACCTGCACGATCCGCGTCCGTCCTTTTGACGCCCATTTCGCCAACGCGCAGCGGCCGCTCTGCACGAGCGCCTGCTGCAACAGGCTGTACGGCTTGCCGCCTCGCTTGTCAGGCGCAATGTAATAGGCCTTGTCGTAGAAGACCGGGTTAATCGCCTCTCCCGGGATGAAGGCCATGATTTCGACGACGTGGCTCGCAGCGTCTTCCAGCGCTTTTAGCTCGTCGGCGGTGAAGACCACGAAGCGGTCCTTTTCGAATTCGTAGCCCTTGTTCATGCTCGAGCGCTCGACAACATCGCCCGTCTTCTCGGAGACGTATTGCTGCTTCACGCGCGAGCCGTCGGGCGACAGCATGTGAAACCGGACGTCAGACGAACTCTCGGTCGCGGTATAGAGCTTCACCGGTATCGAAACGAGCCCGAAGGACAGCGTCAGGGATGCGATTGAGCGGGCGGGCATGGACTTCTCCTCGCGGATTTGCACGTTCGGCACGTCGCGTACGCAAAGCGCGTGCCGCCGCCGACCAGCGGTGGTTTCATTTTAGGAGCTTTATCGCCGATGCCAACGATTGCGCCCCCGACCAGTAATCCGCCCACGGGTCCCGCTGCTGGAAGCTGAGGTACTCGCGGGCCGTTTGTACCGTCCACTGCGCCCCGCTCTTGAGGTCGTTCAACTGCGCCCAGGAGACCGGCATTGAGACGCCCATTCCGGGCCGCGCCCGCGCGGAAAATGCCGCGGCGGTGGTCTGGGCCTTGCCGTTGCGCAGGTAGTCGACATAGACCTTTCCGACCCGGTTCGAAGCCCCGGAAGTCGCCGAAAAGCGCTCGGGAATCGTCTTCGCCAGATGCCGCACGAATGCCTGCGAGAACGACTTGACCGCATCGTAGTCCAGCCGCGGGGCAAGCGGCACGACGACGTGCAAGCCCTTTCCGCCGCTCGTCTTCAGCCAGGCCTGCAGACCCAGTTCCGACAACAACGTTTGAACGAGGAGTGCCGCTTCCTGAACGCGTCCCCATTTCACGCCCTCGCCTGGGTCCAGATCGAAGATGACCCTGTCGGGCTTGTCGAGTCGTCGAACGGTCGAATTCCAGGTGTGAAATTCGACGGTGTTCATCTGTGCCGCCGACAGCAATGCGTCGACCGTGTCGACGGTCAGCAGGGGCGGATGATTCGGCCAGAGACTGCGGTCGTGAGCCGTCAATCCGGGCATGCCTGTTCTCTCGGCATGCTTCTGAAAGAACAGTTCTTCGGCAATGCCTGCGGGCGCGCGGACCATCGTAATGGGCCGGGCCTTCAGGTGAGGCAGCATCCGCTCCGCAAGACTCGCGTAGTAGCGGACCAGGTCTGCCTTCGTCGTACCGGTCGATGGGTCGACGACGCGTTCCGGATGCGTGATTTTCAGCTTCGGTTGCGGCTCCGGCGCCTGCGTCTTTCCACCCTCCCGGACGACGCCGGTTGGCGGCTTGTCGATGCGCAGGCCTCTGAACGAGGCCTGCCGGATGACGCCATCGGCCGTCCAGTCCGCGAATTCGACCTCTGCGACGAGTTCAGGGCGAACCCATCGTTCGCTGCCGGCCGAGCGCCTGGACCACCGGCGCCGCCTGGCGACGTCGACATCAAATGGTGCCGCATCGACTTCGAGCGGCGTCAGCCGCACCCACAGGTCCCGCGCGGTCCTGGCGTCCCAGCCGGTGCCGACGCTTCCGGCGTCGTGAAGCTTGCCCTCCGCGTAATAACCGAGCAGCAGGCTGCCGACCTCCCCGTCTTTGCCGCCTCGGCCCGTGAAGCCGCAAATGACCAGTTCCTGCCGGAGTCGGGACTTCGCCTTGAGCCACGTCTGGGTCCGCCCCGATTCATAAGGCGCGTCGCGGCGTTTGAGCATGAGGCCTTCCAGGCCCAGGCCCGAGGCGGCCTCGAACAGTTGGGCAGGGGGCGCCTCAAAGTCCTGGCTGAACCGGATGTGCTCACCGGCATGCTCAAGAAGTTGCGCGAGCAGCATGCGCCTCGACCACAGCGGCACCTTCCTGAGGTCTTTCCCGTTGAGGTACACCAGGTCGAACAGGAAGTAGACGATGTCCTGATTCGCGTTGCCGTCTATCGCATCTTGCAGCGCAGCGAAACTGGGAAGGCCATTTTTGAGGACGGTGATTTCGCCATCCAGCCACGCACTGTTGAGCGCAAGCGCTTCGACCTCTGCTGCAAGCGCGGGAAAACTGGCTGTCCAGTCATGACCGCCTCGTGTGACGAGTCGCACTCGTCCTTTGGCGACGCGGGACAGCATGCGATAGCCGTCGAGCTTGGCCTCGGTTATCCAGTCGCCACTTGCAGGAAGTGAAGGCGCCAGGGTCGCGAGTTGGGGCTCGAGTCTGGCAGGCAACGGAGCAGCCACCGCCGCGGCAAGGTTTATTTCAGACGCGGCACCATGGACAGGGCTCGTCTGCCGTGGCTCGCGTTCCTCGATGAGCCCCAGCGGCTTCGCGGTAACGCTGTCGGGAAGCGCCTTGATGACATCGTATTCGTCAAGCGGCTGCGCCCAGGCATCGCGCTTCTTGAACAACATCCACTGGTCTTGCCTGTCGCCGGGCTTCGATATGCGAACCAGTTCCCAGAGTCCGGCAAGCTTTTCGCCGTGGAGACGGAAAACCAGCTTGCCAGCTGTCATTCCCTCCCGCGGATCACCGACGGGTTCCCAGGTGCCACGGTCCCAGGCAATCACGTCGCCGGCGCCGTATTGTTTTGCCGGAATCGTGCCTTCAAAGCCCGCGTAGTCGACCGGATGGTCCTCCACGTGAATGGCCATCCGCTTTTCCTTCGGGTCGTAGCACGGACCTTTGGGTACGGCCCAGGACAGAAGCACCCCGTCGAGTTCGAGCCGGAAGTCGTAGTGCAGTCGGCTCGCCCAGTGCTTCTGCACAACGAAGCCCAGATGTCCATTTTCAACGGGCGGGCTGGCAGCCGACGGCGCCGGTTCAGGCGTGACCCGGAAGTCCCGCTTTTTTCCATAGCGGGAAAGCGGCGGTGACGGCGGATTGCGGTCGCGGGATGAGGCCATGACGATAGTCTAGGAAGAACTATCGCCTCGTGCGTCGCAAACGGAACGCGTGGCGCGAATGCTCGCGCCCGCGTCATGTGCCCTGCGCTGCGGTTTGCGGCCGCCGCTTCGTCACGAAATAGACGAGCGCCACGAGCGCGATCCATAGCGGCCCCACGATCACCGCAACGCGTGTGTCGTCGAAGCGTGCCATCAATGCGAGCACGACAAGGAGAAACGCACCGGCAAGCAGGTTTCCATACGGGAAAAACGGCACCCGGCACACGCGCGACGCGCCACGAGCAGCCAACGGCGCCTTGCGAAAGCGGTAGTGTGAGAAGAGGATGATCGCCCATGTCCACAGCGCGCCAAACGTGGAAATGGCGGTAAGCCACACGAACACCTGTTTCGGACTCGCATAGTTGAGGTAGACGCCCAAAAGCGAGCAAGCACACGAAAACAGCAGCGCAAAGACCGGGATGCCATTCGGCGAAACGCGCGCGAATACGGCGTGCGCCTGCTGTTGCTCCGCGAGGTTATGGAGCAGACGCGACGTACCGTAAATGTTGCTGTTGCACGACGAAAGCGCCGCGGTCAACACGACGAAATTGATGACGCCGGCAGCGTAATGAATGCCGAGCCTGTCGAAGGTGAGCACGAACGGACTACCGTTTGTTCCGATCTGATTCCAGGGGTAAATCGACATGATCACGAACAGCGCGCCCACATAAAAAATCAATACACGCCAGAAAACGGAATTCACAGCGCGTGCGAGCGTTTTCTGCGGATTGCGCGCCTCGCCGGCGGTCACGCCGAGCAACTCGATGCCCTGATAGGCGAACATGACCATCGGCAGCGCTTTCAATATGCCGGTCCAGCCGTTGGGCATGAAGCCGCCGTGCGCCCACAGATTGCTCACGCCTGTCGCTACGCCGCCGTTGCCCAGGCCGAATACGATCATGCCCGCACCCGCCACGATCATCAGCACGATCGTGACGACCTTGATGAGCGCAAACCAGAACTCGAATTCGCCATACGCTTTCACGGCGGCGAAATTGATCGCCGCCACCGCACCCAGTGCGGCAAACGTCCATATCCACGTGGGCACATGCGGGAACCAGATATTCATGTAAATACCCGCGGCCGTGATCTCGCACATGCTGCCAACCAGCGCCGTAAGCCAGTAGGTCCAGCCTGTGAGATAGCCGGCGAGCGGCCCGACGTAGTCTTGCGCGTAGCGGCTAAACGACCCGGCCACGGGATTGGCCACGGCCATTTCGCCGAGCGCTCGCATGATGATGAATATCGCCACGCCCGCGAGCGTATAGCTGACGAGAATGGCCGGACCGGCCATTCTGATCGCGCTGGCCGAGCCGAGAAATAGCCCGACTCCGACGGCTGCGCCCAATGCCATCAGGTTGATGTGACGTTCTTCGAGTCCGCGATGAAGCGCAGGCTGTCGATCCGGCATGGTGTCTCCTTCCATGGCTTTGCGCGCCGTGCAGGCTTTGCAGGCGCCAGCCTCGATGTATGTTCAGATTTGCATGGCCCGGCGTCGCGCAATGCGCTGGCGCCGCGGCCAGCAGGCTCAATCGCGCTTCGAGAGATGAATGCCCGCAAGCATGCAGCGCACCGATCCGCCGGCCATCTCGATCGTCGGCACGTCGAGTGGCAGGAGTCGCGCCGAACGCTCGATCAGGCGACGCTGGCGCTGTGAAAGGCTTTCGAGAGCACGTCGCGACAGCGCCAGCACGCGCCCGTCGCGTCCGGACAATTCGATGGCGTTGCCGGCGAAGTCGTCGATCTGCGCGTTCTCGAGAACAATGACCGTACGCCCCGTCTGTGCGAGACGGCGATGAATCTCCTCGCGGCGCGCGGCCTCGCGGATCACATCGAGGCCGATCAGCACAAAATCGGTCGCGACGCTCATCATCACGTTGGTGTGATAGATGGGCGTGCCGTCGCTGCCCGCCGTGTCGAAGCACATCGGCTCGAAATTGAAGTGCGTGCAGAAGCGTTCGAGCGCGACCGGATCGGCGCGGCGCGAGCGCGCCGTGTAAGCCACGCGCGCGACATGGTCAAGCACCATCGCCCCGGTACCTTCGAGAAACAGATCGTCGTATTCGAGTCCGGAAAAGTCGATCACATCCTGCACCCGATACTCGGACTTGAGCATGTCGATCACGTCCGTGCGCCGTTCGCGCCGACGATTGCCGCTATACATCGGATACAGCGCGACATGGCCCCCGGGATGGGTAGAGAACCAGTTGTTCGGGAACACCGAATCCGGCGTGCTGCGCTCGCCGAAGTCGTCGAAGACGTGCACGTGCACACCGGCGTTGCGCAACCGTTGCGCCGCTTCGGTGACTTCGTCGCGTGCCGCTTCGGCGAGGGCTTCTGTGGCCGCGTCGCCGCATGCGGGCAGTTCGCGCTGGAACGCGTTGTCGGCCGCGGTTTCCGGATTGGGGTGAAAGCGGTGCGGCCGGATCATCACGACAGCGCACGGCGCCTGAATCGAAAGAAGGCTCATAGGGAGTAACGAAATTCGGGCAACGATTACCGGGCGATGCGGGGCGGTCAATTCACCAGCGCCGTCACTTCAGCCACACTTGCGGCGGGCAACGACGGGACGTGTTCGGCGATCAGCGCAAACAGGTTCTTGGGATCGGCGGCCGGCGGAATCAGCGCGATGTCGTCGCCCGCACCCTGTTGCATCGCGCGTGCATAGAGGTAACGCAGCGCCGAATAGTCTTCCAGAGCGAAGCCCACCGAATCGAAGATGGTCACTTCCGATGCGCTCTCCCGGCCCGGTGCTTCTCCCTGCAGCACGCGCCAGAACTCGACCACGGGGAAATCGGCCGGCAATTGCTGGATCTCGCCTTCGATACGGCTCTGGGGCTCGTACTCGACGATCACGCGTGCCATGCGCACCACGTTCTCGTGCAACTCGGTTTTGCCAGGGCAGTCGCCGCCAACCGCGTTCAGATGCATGCCGGGTTCGATCATCTCCGGCGTGATGATCGTGGCATACGCCTTGTCGGCCGTGACCGTCGTCACGATGTCGGCGCCCCGCACGGCCTCTGCGGTCGAGCGGGCGCGCACGAGCTTCAGATGAGGAAACGCGGCGAGATTGCGCACGAGCTTGTCGGTCGCCTGCGTGTCGATATCGAACACGCGAATCTCTTCGATGCCCAGCAGCGTATGAAAGCCGATTGCCTGGAATTCGCTTTGCGCACCGTTGCCGATCAGCGCCATCGTGCGCGCGTTCGGACGCGCCATCTGCTTTGCAGCCATGACCGAAGTCGCGGCCGTGCGCAACGCGGTGGTCAGCGTCAGTTCGGCAAGCAGCACGGGGTAGCCGGTAGCGACGTCGCCGAGCGCGCCGAACGCCATGACGGTGTGTATGCCGCGCTGCGCGTTGACGGGATGACCGTTCACGTATTTGAACGCGAACAGCTTCGAATCGGCGACGGGCATCAATTCGATCACGCCATCCCGGGAATGGCAGGCGACGCGAGGCGATTTATCGAATTCGCTCCATCGGCGGTAGTCGTGTTCGAGCGCATCGACGAGTTCGCTGAGGCAGCGAGGCACGCCTATCCGTGCGATGAGTTTGCTGGTGGCAGGAACGTCGAGAAAGCGGGTCATGAAATGTCTCCTGGGTTGGCTGTGCCGTGCACGGCGCTCGTGCGGCACGCAATGAGGAGATTATTTCGATGAAGCACGCCAACTGACAGATGGCAAAGCTGGCAAAACGCGCAGGAAACCGGTCACTTTGCCAGCCCGCGCTGCCATCTTGCGCAGGTTGATCCCGGCGCGGCCGTTCAGGCCTTGTGCGTCGAAAGCAGAATGCTGGTTTCGGTATTGGCGATGCCGTCGAGCAGGCGGATCGAAGCCAGTACCCGGTCGAAGCTTTCCAGAGAATCAGCCTGCAATTCCGCCACCAGATCCCAACGCCCGTTCGTGCTGTGGATGGTCGCCACGTTCGGATAGCCGCGCAGCGCCTTCACGACGTCCGCCGCACGGTTGCCCTCGACGGCGATCGACATGAGCGCACGAATGCGGTGCTTCTCCGCCGAGGGTTTCAGGCGCAGCGTGTAGCCGACGATTACGCCGTTTTCCTCGAGCCGCGTAATGCGGTTCTGGACGGTCGCGCGCGCCACGCGCAACTGCTTCGCCAGTGTGACGACCGAAGTGCGGGCATTGTCGCGCAGCAGCGCGATGAGCTGTCGGTCGATGTCGTCGAGGCTGATCATATTGATATTTCCTGGCTGAAACCTGAGAGCCGCGAATATGCCGTGAGGCGAGCAGCGGCGCCACGCGAACTGGTCAGACTGCTCGCTGCGCGTGGCAAATTGCCAGGATTATGGGCGATTTCGACCCGTTTGCCACGTCTATGCCGACAGCCTGGCGGGACTCAGTGCTGGCGCTGGCGAACCGAAGCGTTCCCTGTTGCAAATCGCCATCCAGCCAGACCCAAAATACAAAGCGGGAGCCGGCATGTCGCCGCTCCCGCCAGATCACTTCGTTGTGCTCACAAGCACCGCGCAAGAAGCCGCGGCAAAGCTCAGCTCATGTGCAGACCGCCATTGAGCGAGAAGTCCGCGCCGGTCGAGAAACCCGCTTCGTCGGACGCGAGCCATGCCACGATCGAGGCGATCTCCATCGGTTCGCCGAGGCGCCGCACCGGAATGCTGTCGACGATCTTCGAGAGCACTTCGGGCTTCACCGCCTTCACCATGTCCGTGCCGATATAGCCGGGCGAAACGGTGTTGACGGTCACGCCCTTGGTCGCCACTTCCTGCGCCAGCGCCATGGTGAAGCCGTGAATGCCGGCCTTGGCCGTGGAGTAATTCGTCTGACCGAACTGGCCTTTCTGCCCGTTCACCGACGAAATGTTGATCACCCGCCCAAAGCCCCGCTCGATCATGCCGTCGATCACCTGCTTGGTCACGTTGAAGAGGCTCGTGAGGTTGGTGTCGATCACCGCGATCCAGTCTTCGTGCGTCATCTTGCGGAAGACGACGTCGCGCGTGATGCCGGCGTTGTTGACCAGGATGTCGATTTCGCCGACGTCCTTCTTCACCTTCTCGAACGCGACAGCCGTGGAGTCCCAGTCGGCCACGTTGCCTTCAGACGCGACGAACTCGTAGCCGAGCGCCTTCTGCTCGTCGAGCCAGCGTGTTTTGCGCTGCGAGTTCGGGCCGCAGCCCGCGACCACCGTGTAGCCATCCTTGTGCAGACGCTGGCAGATGGCCGTTCCGATGCCGCCCATGCCGCCGGTCACGTAGGCAATACGCTTTGCCATAGATCCTCCTTTTGCTTTAGGGGGTAGGTGAGTTGGGAAAGACTCTGGAGGATGGAGTCAGTTTGACGAGCGCCACCAAGCCGGGCGATGGGGACATACCCGTACAGGAAAACGCTGCCGCAATCCTTCCGTAAGACAGCGTGTGCCGGCCTTCGCTCGATGCCGCCGAAAAACCGGATCAGCGTAGCAGCGTCCTTTGGGGGACACAAGACGATCACGCCCTCGGGCGTGCGCAAAAGCACACAATTACCTGGCATGCCTCAATAAATGCATACGCAGA
The DNA here is from genome assembly GCF_000519185.1 of Paraburkholderia nodosa DSM 21604. Taxonomy (GTDB): domain Bacteria; phylum Pseudomonadota; class Gammaproteobacteria; order Burkholderiales; family Burkholderiaceae; genus Paraburkholderia; species Paraburkholderia nodosa. The sequence continues at coordinate 312,257 of NZ_JAFA01000002.1, forward strand.
AAATGTGTTTTGCATAAAGACACGGCCCGGCTCCATTCGAGACCGGGCCGCACGCAGGCTCACTGCGTAAGAATCGAGCAAGCATCAAACAAGCATCAAAGGCCGGCGGCGAGGCGCTCGTTGCCATGCCCCTCGGGCAAACCCGTCACGTATTCCAGCCGCCCCACCGCTTCGAGCAGCGAGCGGCCGGCAATCGTGAGCGACAGCCGGCGGTGGCCTTCCGTCCATTGCTCGAGCGCAACCAGCTGACGCTCGAGCAGCGTGTCCAGTTCCTGACGGTTCATGTCGATCTGGTCCGGCGAATGGCGGACGAGCATCAGCGTGGCGAATTCTTTCGGGCTCAGCAACGTTGTCTCCCAGTAACTTTCATGCCGCAACCAGGGGCACAGGGCCGCATATATTCGAGCCTCAATGTGACACGGGCATGACTGTCACAATTTCGCTCCCGCACTATATTGACCCTGCATATCCGGCGTTGCTGCCCTCTTTTCGGTCGGCGGCGTCTGTACCGGTACGAGCGCCACGCCGCATTCCTCCACGAGGTTGCGCAGCGAGGTCGGGAAGAGCGTGCCGGGGTCGTCGGCAATGCCTGCGCCGTCGTCGCGCAGCGCCGCGCCGATGCCCACCACGATGGTCGCGTCGGGGGCGCGCTCGCGCAGGCGGCGCACGAGATTGCGCAGGTACGGCGCCGACTCGGGCGCATCGAGCGACACCACGCAGATGGCCGGCGAGCGCTCGTCGATCATGGCCCCGCGCGTGGCGCGCACTTCGTCGTAGGTGGTGGCCGCGCAGGGAATATTGCGCCGCATGAGCAACTGGCCGACGATCGCCACCGCCACGTCGTCGAACGCGCCGCGTCCGGGCACGCACAGCACCTCGCCCGCGTCCGGCGAGAGCGTGAACTCGATCACCCTCGCGCCTTCGTCCGCGCCTTCAACGGACTTCTTGGCGCTCTCCCCCTCGGGTGCGGCGTGACGCGAATCGTCCACGGATTCGAGGTCCTCGACGATATCGAGCAGCGCCTGGTTGATACGCGCGACCTGCTCGGCGGGCAGCACGCCGCGCAAGGCGTCGTTGCGCGCGAAGCGCAGGCCCTCGAACGCCACCTGCTCGTAATAGTCGATGAGCGGCATGCCGGTGAGCAGCCGGTCCGCCTGCAGCAGTGCCTCGTGGGGATCGTCGGCGAGCAGGCGCTGGTAGCACATTTGCGCGGGCGTGAGTGCGGGCTGGTCGCCAAGCAGGATCGTGAGGAAGTTCAGGCGGTCCACGTAGCGGCCCAGCGTGACGATGCACAACGTGAGCGGGGTGGAAAGCACGAGCCCCACGGGCCCCCACAGCCAGCTCCAGAAGATCGCCGCCACCACCACCGCAAGCGGTGAGAGGCCCGAGCGCTTGCCATAGAGCATCGGCTCGGCGAACTGCCCCGCCACCACGTCCACGACGATGAAGAAGATCAGCGTCGTGACGCCCATGGTCCATTGCGGCTGCGTGGCCGCGGCGACGATCGTCGCCATGATCGCGGCGATCCAGATGCCGATGTACGGCACGAAGCGCATGAGCGCCGCCACCGCGCCGAACAGCAGCGCGCCCGGTACGCCGATGCCGGCCAGCCCCAGCGCGATCACCCCGCCCACCGTGACGTTCACGCCGACCTGCGCGACGAAGTAGCGCGAGAGCCGCTGTGAGGCGTCGTTGATGGCGGTCGTGGTGCGGTGCAGGTCGTCGGAGCCGAACACGCTGATGAGCCGGTCGCGCAGATCCTCGCGCTGGAACAGGATGAAGATCGTCACCACGAGCACGATGAAGGTCGTTTCGAGCGGCGCGATAGCCGGGGCAAGCGCCTTTTGCGCGAGCGTAAGCGGCGTGGGCGCGGGCGTATGGACCTCCACGGGCATCGGCTGCTGCGGCTGGTTGCGCGCCGCGCGCCCGCGCGGCTGCGGCGGCGCGGGCGGCGGCGTGGGCGTCACGCGCTGCAGCGCGGTGGCGGCCCGCGACATCAGCGAATCGGCGCGGCCCACGGTTTTTTCCTGCACCGTTTTCACTTTCTGCTCGATCTCTTCCTGGTACTGCGGCAGGGAGGCGGAAAGCTGATACACCTGCGCGGCGATCAGCGCGCCCACGCCGGCAAGTGCGAGCACGGTGGAGAGCACCGCAATCAGAATGGCGAGGAACTGCGGCACATGAAAGCGCCGCAGCGTGGTCACGAGCGGCGCCAGCAGAAAGCTCAGCAGCACCGAGAGCGTAATGGGAATCAGCACCGCGCGCCCGAAATACAGGCCGCACACCACGACCACGCCGGTAATGACGGAGGCGAGGCTGTGCAGCGTAGGCGGGCTCGGCGGAAACACCCGGTTGCGTCTGCCCTGCGGCGGCAGCGGGAAATTCATGTCGGATCGGATCGGCAAAAAAAGAAACATCGGGGCCGCGCCGGCTCGGGCAAGCGCACGGCCCATCTATACGCACGAGGCGCACCTCGAAATGGTACAGCGCCTCCCCACGTGAGGCGCTGCCGTCCAGATTTTCGCAGGTCGCGAGAGGGGCACGCAAAAACCGCGCGTCACTGCGTCTGCGTCTTGCCCGTGACGAGTTCCTGGTTGCGCGCGGTGAGGAACTGGATGAGCCCGTCCACGCCGCCCTGCTGGATCTTCTCGTTGAACTGCTGGCGATAGGTCTGGATCAGCCATGCGCCGAGCACGTTCAGGTCGTAAAGGCGCCAGCCCTGCGGCGTCTTGTACAGCCGGTAATCGATTTCAATCGGATTGCTGCTGGTTTGCGCGAGCGTGCGCACGACGACGTCAGTGTCGCCCGGCGAGCTGCGCATGGGCGGGTACTCGATCTTTTGGTCAGGCTTCAGTTGCGCGATGGCGCCCGAGTAGAGATGGATCAGCAGCAGCTGGAACTGCTGCTCGATCTGCGCTTGCTGCTCGGGCGTCGTGGTGCGCCAGTGCGGCCCCATGGCGAGGCGCGTGGTGCGGCGAAAATCGACGTACGGAAGAATGTCGCGGTTGACGATATCCTGGATGCGCGCGATATCGTCGGGCGCGACGGACTTCGTGCGGACTTCGTCGAGGATCTGCTGCGTGGCGGTCTTGATGAGCGCCTGGGGGTCCGACTGGTCCACCGGGACCGATTGAGCAAACGCCGCAGTAGCGGGCAGGAACGACAGACACCACGCAAGCAGCGCGGTCACGCGGAATAACCTGGTCATCGATATCTCTGGGCAATGGCGGGAGGGGCGAACGGGCGCGAAGTCGACAGGCCGCACGCATCGCGCGAGCGCACGCCAGCGCTCAGTCTAGCGGGTCGGGCGCACACAGGTCGGATCGTTGTGCCGCTCGTGGGCTCATGCCTTCACTTCACGCGCGCGGCGTGCGCGCCCGCGCATCGGACTCCGCAAGGAATGCCTCGAGCCCGAAAAGCCAGGCAACACAGAACGAGAGGCGCGAGAGCACGGCCGGCATCGGGTCGCCTTCGCTGTCGTCCGCGCCCTGCTCCAGCGTGTTCTCGCCAGAAGCGAGCGCGCCTGACAGTGGCACGGACGTCGTCGATAACGGCGATTGCTGGCGGGAAATGGCTTCGGGCTCCATGGCTGCGGTGCTCCTCGGTGCGGACCGGATTGTGATTGGCGCTACTGTGAAGCAAGACACATACCATGCGATGACATCGCGCAGAGCCCCGCTCGCAGCAATGCTCGTGCATCCGCACGCAATCTCCCCCCCTGTAAAAACTACAAGCGCGTCACGGCAAAGTGGGGCGTCCCGCGCGCACCCGGCCCAGCAGTCGTTGCGCGGGCAAGCAGGCACGAAAAACGCATGCAGCCACACGCCCGCCCGTTCGCTTGCCTTGCCTGCCCGCGTAATCGGTTCAATTGCGGTTCGATTGGGATCGAATCGATACGATGACGTAAGGTTCAGCGGTTCGTCTCGATGACGAGGCGCGCCCCATCGCTCAGGAGATCGCATGAACACACCGGAACAGGTTCGCATTGCGGACATCCTCGGCCAGCATCGCGACACGCTGCTCGCCGAATGGCTGCGCCTGCATCTGCCGATCGCGCTGCGCCGCGGCCTCGCGATGGAAGGGGAAATTCGCGAGCAGTTCTCCGCGTTCCTCAATGTCTTTCTCGACACGCTGCCGAATACCGAAACCTTCGATTCGGCCCGCCCGGAATGGGAGCCGGTGCGCGCGTTCCTGGCGGAAATGTCGGCGCACCGCGCGCGTCAGGGCTACACGCCGGTCGAGACGGCCACCTTCGTGTTCTCGTTCAAGGAACCGCTCTACGCGCGGCTGCGCCAGGCGTATGCGAGCAACGCCGCCGAGCTTGCCCAGGTGAGCTGGCAGGTCAACCTGCTGCTCGACGGCTTCGGCATCTACACCACCGACATTTTCCAGAAGAGCCGCGAAGCGATCATCGCGCGCCAGCAGGAAGAGCTGCTGGAGCTTTCCACGCCGGTCGTGCAGCTTTGGGAAGGCATCCTCGCGCTGCCGCTCATCGGCACGCTCGACTCCGCGCGCACTCAGGTCGTCATGGAGAGCCTGCTGCAGAAGATCGTCGACACGGGCGCGGGCCTCGCGATCATCGACATCACGGGTGTGCCCACCGTCGACACGCTCGTCGCGCAGCATCTGCTCAAGACCGTGGCCGCCGCGCGCCTGATGGGCGCGGACTGCATCATCAGCGGCATCCGCCCGCAGATCGCGCAGACCATCGTGCACCTGGGCGTCGATCTCACCAACGTCACGACCAAGTCCACGCTCGCCGACGCCTTCGTCATCGCGCTGCAGCGCATTGGCGCGACCATCACCTCGCCGAAGGCCACGGCCTGAGAGCCACTGAGCAACCTCGACGCACGGGAACCGCACACGATGGAACGCATTCCGATTCTGCGCCTCGGCGACTGCCTGATCGTCACGATCCAGGTGGACATGCACGACCGCCTCGCGATCACACTGCAGGACGACCTCACCGAGCGCATCGTGAAGGAGTCGGCCAAAGGCGTGCTGATCGACATCTCGACCCTCGACGTGGTCGACTCGTTCATCGGCCGCATGATCAGCAACACGGCCGCCATGGCGATGGTGCTCGACGCGCAGACCGTGGTGGTCGGCATGCAGCCGTCCGTGGCGATCACGCTGGTCGAGCTCGGCCTCACGCTTTCGGGCGTGCGCACCGCGCTGAACGTCGAAAAAGGCATGGCGCTGCTCAAGCAGCGCCAGCTCCGTTAAGTCCCATTATTCCGTTAGCTAGCACGTCTCTTGCGTTCGACCATGAATAGCAACGACACGACCGGAAGGCTTGCGGCCCAGGTGAGCCTGCGTTCGGACGAGGAAATCGTCCGGCTGCGACAGATCGTGCGCGACGCCGCCATCGCGCAGGGATTCTCGCTCATCGAGCAGACCAAGTTCGTGACGGCGGCGAGCGAACTCGCACGCAACACGCTGCAGCATGGCGGCGGCGGCGATGCGCGCCTCGACGTGCTGGAAAGAGGCATGCGCGTGGGCCTGCGGCTCTCGTTCGTCGATCAGGGTCCGGGGATTGCTGACATCGAGCGCGCGCTGCAGGACGGCTTCACGAGCGGCAATGGCCTGGGCTTGGGCCTTGGCGGCTCGCGGCGCCTGTGCGACGAGTTCACGATCGAATCGACTCCGGGTGCCGGCACGACGGTCACCATCACGAAATGGAAACTACGCTAGACGGCGCGGCCGGTTCTGCCGGCGGCAGCCACCGATCCTTCGAGATAGGCGACGCCAGCGGCGTCGCCTATGCACGGCGCGGCGCCGCCGAAGCCGCGCGCATTGCCGGGCTCAGCGAGACCGATACCGGACGCCTCGCGATCGTGCTCACGGAAGCGGCCACCAACATCCTCAAGCATGCCGGCCATGGCGAGCTGCTCGTGGGCGCGCTGGAGGGCGCGGTGGAGCTGATCGCGCTCGACAGCGGCCCCGGTATGACCGACGTGGGCATCGCGCTGGCCGACGGCCACTCCACCACCGGCACGCCCGGCACCGGGCTCGGCGCGATCCGGCGGCTCTCGAACCAGTTCGCCATTTACTCGCAGCCGGGCGCGGGCACGGTGTTGCGCGTGCTCGTGCAGAAAAGCGGCGGCAACGCAGCGCACGCGGCATTCACCAGACCCGAGATCGGCGGGGTCTGCGTGCCTCACCCCGGCGAGGAAGTCTGCGGCGACGGCTGGCAGGCGCAGGCCGACCAGAGCGGCCTCACGCTCGCACTCGCCGACGGCCTCGGCCACGGCGCCGAAGCGCACGTGGCCGCGGTGGCCGCGCTCGACATGCTGCGCCGCCGCGCCGGCCTCGCGCCGGCCGCGCTCATGGAACTCTCGCACGCGGCCCTGCGCCACACGCGCGGCGCGGCGCTCGCGCTCGTGCGCATCGATCTCGCGCGCGGCGCGCTCGCGTTCTGCGGCACGGGCAACATCTCAGCGGTCGCGTATGGCGCGGGCCGCCCCACGCAACGCCGCCCGCCGGACGGCCGCCCGTTCGATAGCCGCACCTCAGCCGGCCACGCGCACTGGCCCGCCAGTGCAGGCGCACCTTCCGCGCGCGAGTGCTACCAGCTCGTCTCGCGCAACGGCATCGTGGGCCACACGATGCGCGGCATCCAGGAGTTCGAGCTGACGTGGGGCGAGAACGCGCTCCTTGTCCTGCATTCGGACGGCATCGGCACCCGCTGGGACCTCGCCGCCTGGCCCGGACTCGCCAACCAGCCCGCGGTCGTGATCGCGGCCGTCCTCTACCGAGACTTCGCGCGCCGACGCGACGACGCCACCGTCGTCGTCGTGCGCGCCCGCCCCGGAGTACAGTTGAATCATGAATAAGCCCCTGCTGCGCATCCGGCTGGAAACCGCCCAGGACGTCGTCGCCGCGCGCCGCCGCGCGCGCGAGCTGGCCGCCGGGCTCGGCTTCTCGCCGCTCGACCAGACGCGCATTGCGAGCGCCGTCTCCGAAATCGCCCGCAACGCGTTCGAATATGCGGACGGCGGCGAGGTCGCCTTCGCGCTCGAAGGCGAGCGGCCACGCGAAGCGCTCGCCGTGCAAGTGCGCGACCAGGGCCCCGGCGTGCGCGATCTCGAAGCCGTGCTCGACGGCACCTGGCGCTCGCCCGGCGGCATGGGTCTCGGCATCACGGGCAGCCGCCGCCTCATGGACCGCTTCGAAATTCACTCGTCGGCTCGCGGCACGACCGTCACCATGGCGCGCGACTTGCCGCACGAGCGCAGCGAGGCGAGCGGCCCGGAACTCGAGCGCATCGTGCGCGAACTGGCCGCGCGCAGTCCGCAGGAAGGCGCGCACGGCGACTCGCTCGAAGAGCTGCAGCAGCAGAACCGCGAACTCGTCACCGCGCTCGACGAACTGCGCGAACGCCAGGAAGAACTCTCGCGCCTCACGCAGGAACTGGAGGCGACCAACCGCGGCGTGGTGGCGCTCTACGCAGAACTCGACGAGCGCGCCGAAGAACTGCGCCGCGCCGACATGATGAAGACGCGCTTTCTCTCGAACATGAGCCACGAACTGCGCACGCCGCTCAGTTCGATCCGCGCGCTCGCCAACCTGCTGCTCAACCGCCTCGACGGCGACCTGAGCGTGGAGCAGGAGCGCCAGGTCAAGCTGATTCTTTCGTCTGCGGAAAGCTTGGGCGAGACCGTCAACGACCTGCTAGACCTCGCGAAGATCGAAGCCGGCAAAACCGAGGTCGTGCCCACGTGGTTCGAGGCCGCCGACCTCTTCGCCGCGCTGCGCACGATGCTCGCGCCGCTGCTCGATACGCCGGACGTCACGCTCGAATTCGGCTCCACGGCAGGCCTGCCGCAGCTTTACACCGACGAGCCCAAACTCATGCAGATCCTGCGCAATTTCGTTTCGAATGCGCTCAAGTACACCGAGTGCGGGCAGATTCGCGTGGGCGCCCAGTGCCTGCCCGGCGACGGCGACGAGGCACGCATCACCTTCTTCGTCGCGGACACGGGCATCGGAATTGCTCCCGAACACCACCAGATCATTTTCGAGGAGTTCGGCCAGGTGCAGAACCGCCTGCAGCAGCGCGTGAAGGGAACGGGTCTTGGCCTGCCGCTGTGCCGCAAGCTCGCGGCGCTGCTGGGCGGAGAAGTGGGCGTGGAAAGCGAGCCCGGCGTGGGCTCGACGTTCCGTCTGAGCGTGCCGGTGCGCCTTGCGACGTCCATCGAGGACGAACCCGAGACCTCCGGGGACGCGGCGCCATGAACGCGCACACCACGCTCATCCTCAACGTCGACGACAACGAAGGCGCGCGTTACGTGAAGTCGCGCGTGCTGCGCCACGCCGGCTACCCCGTGATCGAAGCCGCGACGGGCCAGGCCGCGCTCGAAGCCGTGCGCGCGCAGGCGCCTGCGATCGTGCTGCTCGACGTGAAGCTGCCCGACATCAGCGGTATCGAGGTGTGCCGCCTCATCAAGGCGGACCCGGAGACGAACTCCACGCTCGTGCTGCAAACCTCCGCCGCCGCGGTGCAAACGCGCGACAAGATTCTCGCGCTCGACGGCGGCGCCGACAGCTACCTCACCGAGCCCGTCGAGCCCGCCGAGCTGGTGGCGAACGTGCGCGCGCTCCTGCGCCTCTACGCTGCCGAAAAGGCGCTGCGCGACGCCGACCGCCGCAAGGACCGCTTTCTCGCGACGCTCGCGCACGAACTGCGCAATCCGCTCGCGCCGATTCGCAACGCCATCGAACTGCTCGATCCGCGCCACGGCGCGAACGACGCCATGCGCGCCGACGCGCGGCAAATCGCGAGCCGCCAGGTCGAGCATCTCGGCCGCCTCGTCGACGACCTGCTCGACGTCTCGCGCATCTCGCACGGCAAGATCGCGCTGCAGATGAGCACGCTCGACCTGCGCGAGATCGTCCAGATCGCCGTGGAAACGAGCCGGCCCTTCCTCGACGCGAAATCGCAAACGCTCACGGTCGAGATCGACTGCGAGCCGTGCCATGTGACCGGCGACGCGATACGCGTGGCGCAGATCATCAGCAACCTGCTCTCCAACGCCGCGAAGTACACGGCCGCGGGCGGCCAGATCGCATTGCGGCTCGAAGCGGACGTCTACGAGATCCTGATTCGCGTGCGCGACAATGGCATCGGCATCGCGCCCGACGAGCTGCCCTATGTGTTCGAGCTTTTCATGCAGTCGCGCGAAGCCGTGAAGCGCGCCGATGGCGGCCTCGGCATCGGCCTCGCTCTCGTGCGCGAACTCGCGGAACTGCATGGCGGCTCGGTGGGCGCGCATTCGGACGGGCTTGGGCACGGCTCGGAGTTCGTCGTGCGTCTGCCGCTCGCGCGGGCGCCGCCGTGCGAAGCGCCGCACGACGACACGCGAGGCGCCGGGGAACAGACTGCGCCGCCGCGCCGCCGCGTGCTGATCGCCGACGACAACGTCGATTCCGCGTCCTCGCTGCTCATGCTGCTGGAACTCGAAGGGCACGAGGTGCGCGTGGCGCACGACGGCCAGAGCGCGCTCGCGCTCGCGCAGAGCTTCCTGCCCCACGTGGCGATTCTCGACATCGGCTTGCCCGGCATGGATGGTCACGCGCTGGCGAAAGCGCTGCGCGCCGAACCAGCCACCGCGCACGTGCAATTGATCGCGCTCACGGGCTACGGCCAGGAGAGCGACCGCCAGGCGGCGAGCGAGGCTGGCTTCGACCGGCATCTGGTCAAGCCCGCGCCGTTCGACGAGATCCTGCGGGAAATCGAAAGCGCACCGCCGGATTGAGTGACGCCGTGCGGTCCGCCTGCCGACCGTTCGCGCCACCCGATCCCCGTTCGCGCCCGTTTCCCCACGCTTCGTCGCATCCCGCTCGCCCGCCCCGCCCCCATTCACCACACTGCAGACATCGCCCCCGCTCGACCCGCGAAGGAGAGCCAGCATGTCCGCCATCATTGCCGCGCACATCGTCGCCGCAACGCTTTCTGTCATACTCGGAACCGCCGTCATGCTGGCCGAAAAGGGCAGCGCGCGGCACAAGTGGCTCGGCCGTCTCTGGGCGCTGACGATGTTCGCCGCCGCGCTCAGTTCGTTCGACATCCGCGAGCTGCATCCGGGGCATCTGTCCTGGGTGCACGGCCTGTCGCTGCTGACGTTCGCGAGCGTTGGGCGCGCCATCTGGGCGATCCGCCACGGCAACGTCCGCGGCCATCGCCTCGCCATGCGCGGTTCGTTCTTCAGTCTCATCGCTGCCGGTCTCGCCGCCGTTGCGACGCCGCACCGGCTGCTCAACCTCATCGTCACGAGCTGGATCGCATGATTCCTGGCATGCACGTCGAGTTTCCGAACGCCGCCGCCCGCCTCCCCGCGCCGGCGGCCAATGTCCTGATCGCCGGATTCGCGCGCGAGGGCGTGATCGTCGTGATCGGCAACGCGCTGATTGCGGTCGCGCTCACCGCCGCGGGCGTGCACGAGCGATTCATCGACAACCTCGTCTTCAGTCAGGCGATCGGGCTTTCGATCATGCTGCTGCTCGACGTCGGCCGCTTTTTCCTGCAACGCCACAATGCGCTCACGGGCCCGCGGCTCGCCCTCGCGATGGTGCTCGCCATCGTGCTCGGCGCGTCGCTCGGGCGCGGCATCGCGAGCGTGGTGCTCGGGATCGGCTTGCACAACGCGTTCGCGACGAAGGATCTCGCGCTCACCGGCTGGATCGCGCTGACCGCCACGCTGCTCGTCACCTGGTACGGCTGGTCGCGCACGCGCATTGCCGAGCTGAGCGAGCAGGTCGCGCACACGGCATGGCAAAAGGAAGCCGCCGAGCGCACGGCGCTCAGCGCGCGCCTGCAGGCACTGCAGGCGCAGATCGAGCCGCACTTTCTCTTCAACACGCTGGCGACGCTCGACAGCCTGATCGCGTCCGACCCGCCGCGTGCGCGCGACCTGCTCGCGAGCCTCAACCGCTTCCTGCGCGCGACGCTGGAGGCCTCGCGCGCGCAAAGCGAAACGCTCGCGGTGCAGTTCAAGGTGCTCGAATCGATGCTCGCCGTGCACGCCATGCGCATCGGCCCGCGCCTCGCGTATGCGCTCGACCTGCCGCGCGATTGCGCAGAACTCCCGGTGCCGCCCATGCTCTTGCAGCCGCTCGTGGAGAACGCGCTCAAGCATGGCATTCAGGGTGCGCTCGAGGGCGGCAGAATCGACGTCCTCGCACGCCGCGACGGTGAGCATGTCGAGCTGAGCGTGACCGATACGGGCCCGGGCTTCGGCGCGACGCCGGGCACCCAGGGCGCGGGCGTCGGGCTCGTGAACGTGCGCGAGCGGCTTGCGGCGCTCTATGGCGAGCAAGCGTCGCTCACGCTGATCGAGAACGTTCCGCATGGCCTCGTTGCGCGGGTGCGCCTGCCGCTGCGCGATACCGTTGGCGCAAGCGTGCAGGAGTCCAGATCATGAAGCGCCACACGCCCGCCGATACCGCACAGCAAAGCGACGCCGCGCACCGCTCGCCCGACACCCCGACCGCGCTGATCGCCGAGGACGAGCCGCTGATCGCCGCCGCCCTGGAGCGCGAACTCGCCGCCGTGTGGCCGGAACTGCGCATCGTGGCGACGGCCGGCAACGGCCACGACGCCATCGAGCGCATCGGCGCGCTCGCGCCCGACATCGCGTTCCTCGACATCGCCATGCCGGGCGCGACCGGCCTCGATGTCGCGCGCGCGTGCGCGAATCTCGCCGCGCCGCCGCAGATCGTGTTCGTGACCGCCTACGACGCCTACGCGCTCGAAGCCTTCGAGGCCGCGGCCATCGACTATCTGCTCAAGCCCGTGGAGACGGCGCGGCTCGCGCGCACGGTGGAGCGCCTGCGCGCCCGGCTCGCGCGATCGTCGGCGAACGACGCCGAGGCGCCGCAGATGCAGGCCGATCTGCAACGCGTGCTGCGCCAGCTGGAAACGATCACCGAGGACGTCCGCGAAGCGCGTGCCGGTGCGCGAGCGGGCAATGCCGAGAGCGCACCGCGCGGGACGCCGCTGCGTTATCTGCGCGCCTCCAGCGGCAATGACATCCGCATGGTGCCGGTGGAAGATGTTTTGTACTTCGAAGCAGCCGACAAATATGTCGTGGTCACGACGCGCAGCGGCGAACTGCTGATCCGCACCAGCCTGCGGGAGTTATGCGCGCAACTGGACCCGGCGCGCTTCTGGCAGGTTCACCGCGGCACGGTGGTCAACGTGGACCAGGTGGAATGCGCCTCGGTCAGCGCGATCGGGAAGATGACGTTGAGGCTGCGCGGCCACGCGGGCGCCCTCGACGTGAGCCGCCAGTACGCCCACCTGTTCAAGCAGATGTGACGCGCGCCGCGACAACGGCAAACGCCTTCAACGCGGCTCGCTTTTCAAATACCGCTGGGGCGGCTCGCCCATCGTCTTGCGGAACATCGAGATGAACGCACTCGAATTCGCATAGCCGAGTTCGGCCGCGATCTCCGCCACGCGCACGCCCTGGGCGAGCTTCGACACGGCCTCGACGATGCGCAGCTGCTGGCGCCAGTGGCCGAACGTCAACCCGGTCTCGTCCTTGAAGCGCCTCGCGAGCGTGCGCTCGCTCGCCCCCACGCGCTCGCCCCAGATCGCGAGCGAGTCGCCATTGGCCGGTGCCGCCAGCAGGAAATCGCAAATCTGCCGCAAACGCCGGTCGAGCGGCAGCGGCAACCCGCCGCCCGAGGCCTCGCGCGAAGCGCGCATTTCACTGAGCAACAGCGGCGTAATGAGCGCGTGGCGGCTCTCCGGGTCGTGCTCGCAGTCTTCGACCAGCGCCGCCACCAGTTCGCGCAACAGCGGCGAAACCCGCACCGCGTGGCACGCGGATTCCGGCCACGGCGACGCCTCCGGCTCGAACGACACGCTATGCATGCACACCGCGCTCGTCGCGATCCACTCGTGGCCCAGGCGCGGCGCGATCCACAGTCCGCGCTGCGGTCCGAGCGTCCACATGCCGATGGGCGTCATCACGCGCAGCACCCCGCTCATCGTGAAGACGAACCGCCCCTGATCGTGCAATTGCCACGTTCCCCTATGGGCGGCGTCGTATTCATAGCTTGTCGCCATGATTGGCCGTTCGCGCTTGCGGTGCGGGATTTCGGGCCGTTGCCGCCAGATCTGATCCACGATCGGAAATTCCTTCGCTGATTTTCCAGAAAAATAGCTATTTCGCGCAATTTATGTCCGGCACGTCGCGCGCCGGGTCGTCGTGTCTCTTATTTTGCATCGGATGACGATTAATTGCTAATGCGAACGATAATGATTCTCTATACGCTGAACGGATAGTCCAGAGAACCGGTTTGGCGGCCTAGACGGCCCCTCCCTCCTGCGCCGCGGCACTGCCGCCGAGATACGTGGCGCGCACGCGGTTGTCGTCGGCCAGTTCATGGGCCGAACCCGCGAGCGCCACACGGCCGCCTTCCAGCACATAGGCCCGGTTCGCGATACGCAGCGCCTGGCGCGCGTTCTGCTCCACGAGCAGCACCGCCGTGCCCGCGTGGCTGATGCGCGCGATCACTTCGAAGATCGCGCGCACGAGCTTGGGCGCGAGCCCCATCGAAGGCTCGTCGAGCAACACGAGCTTTGGCTTGAGCATGAGCGCGCGCGCAATCGCGAGCATCTGCTGCTCGCCGCCGCTCAGCGTGCCGGCAAGTTGATCCTTGCGCTCGCGCAGCCGGCTGAATGTTTCGTATGCCTGAGCAATGCCCTCGTCGAGCGCGCCGGCGTCGCGCCGCAACAGGTAGCCGCCCAGGCGCAAGTTTTCCTCGACCGTCAACCCGCCGAAAATGCGCCGCCCTTCCGGCACGTGCCCGATCCCAAGCGCGACGATGCGATGCGACGGCAGCCCGACGAGCGCCTGCCCCTCGAACGCAATGCTGCCGCCACGCGGACGCAGCAACCCGGAGATGGTGCGCAGCGTCGTGGTCTTGCCCGCGCCATTGGCCCCGAGCAGCGCGACGATCTCGCCCGGCCCGACGTCGAGCGAAACGCCGTGCAGCGCTTCGATGTTGCCGTAATTTACGCGCAGGTCGCGAACGTCGAGGAGTTTGCCGGTCGTGTCTACCCCCATAGCGACTTCTCCCCGTCCGTGGCGTCGGGTCCGTCGTCTTCCTCGGTCGTGCCCAGGTAGGCGTCGATCACCACCGGGTCGTTCTGGATCTGCGCGGGCGTGCCCTCAGCAATGATCTCGCCATGATCCATCACGATGATGCGGTCGGACACGCCCATTACGAGCGCCATGTCGTGCTCGATCAGCAGCACCGTCACGCCGAGGTCGCGGATGCGGCGGATCTGCGCCATCAATGCGTGCTTTTCGGTTGGGTTCATGCCGGCGGCGGGTTCGTCGAGCAGCAACAGGCGTGGCTGGCTCGCCAGCGCGCGGGCGATTTCCAGCCTGCGCTGATCGCCATACGGCAGGTCCGAGGCATATTCGCTCGCGCGCGCGCCGAGCCCCACGAGATCGAGCCAGCGCTGCCCGAGCGCGCCATGCTCGGCGGCTTCGGCGCGCGCGGCGCGCGTGCCCACCAGTTCCGCCACGAGGGCCGTGTGCAGGCGATGATCCATGCCGATCAGCACGTTCTCGAACGCACTCATATGGTTGAACAGGCGGATGCCCTGAAACGTGCGCGCAATGCCGCGATGCACGTTGCGATGGGGCGCACCGCCGCCAAGCGGCTCGCCGCGCCAGACGAGGCGGCCGCCGCTCGGGCGGATCACGCCCGTCAGGCAGTTGAACACCGTGGTCTTTCCCGCGCCGTTCGGGCCGATCAACGCGAGAATCTCGCCGCTGCGCACCTGGAAGGTAATGCCACCGATCGCTCGCACGCCGCCAAAGCGGCGCTCGAGGCCATGCACCTCGAGCAGGGTTTCGCGCGCGGCGGCGGCTTCGAGGCCGCCGCTATCGGCGAGAGAAACGGCCGCCCCGGTTTCCTTGCCCGCCGCTTCCGCCGCTTCCGCTTCGTGCGCTACCGTCTCTTCTTCGGGCCGCGGGGCGGCACGCCTCACGCGCGCGGGCCACAGTCCTTGCGGGCGCAACAACATGAGCACGACGAGCGCCACGGCAAAGCCGAAAATACGCCACAGGTTCAGGAAGCGCAGCATTTCCGGCAGCCCCGCGACGATCAGCGCGCCGAGTATCACGCCGGGGATGCTGCCGCGCCCGCCCATCACGACGACGATAAGGATCGTCACCGACTGCAGATACGTGAACGCCGTGGGGTCGATCGTGCCGAAGCGTGCCGCGAACAGACTGCCCGCGAGGCCGCCGATCAGCGCGCCGATCACGTACGCGAGCATCTTCACGCGCAAGGTCGCGACACCCACCGCCTCGGCGGCGGCTTCGTCCTCGCGGATGCTGGTCCACGCGCGCCCGAGCCGCGAGCGTCCGAGCCGCACCGCGAACACCAGCACGGCGATGAAGAACGCCATGCCCAGCACGTACACCGAGCGCGGCGAGCTGAACTCGAAGCCGAACAGGTTCGGCGGCTCGATGCCGTAGATGCCGTTCGGCCCGCCGGTAATGTCGAGATTGGTGGCGACGATGCGCGTGATCTCGCCGAAGCCGAGCGTGACGATGGCGAGATAGTCGCTGCGCAGGCGCAAGGTGGGATAGCCGATCACGACGCCGGAAGCGCCCGCGAACACCAGGCTGAACGGCAGCGTCGCCCAGAACGAGAAATGCAGCAGCGTCTCGAGCAGCGCCGTGGTATAGGCGCCGATGGCGAAAAAGGCCGCGTAGCCGAGGTCGAGCAACCCGGCATAGCCCACGACGATGTTCAACCCGAGGCCCAGAATCGCGTAGGTGATGATGGTGAGCCCGACGTCGACGATATAGCCGCTTGCGAACTTGGGCAGCGCGATCGCCAACGCGATCAGCACGCCGGAAACGACCCATGAGGTGTCCGTGGCCCGCGTGCGCATGTCTCACATCCTCTCGACCACGCGTTCGCCGAACAGCCCGGTGGGCTTCACCACGAGCACGGCGATCAGCACACCGAACACGAACACGTCGGTCCACTGCGAAGACACATACCCCGCGCCGAACGCCTCCAGCAAGCCGATCAGGAAGCCGCCCACCATCGCCCCCGGTATATTGCCGATACCGCCGAGCACGGCCGCCGTGAACGCGCGCAGCCCGAGCACGAAACCCATGAAGAAGTTGATCTGCGTGTAGAAGAGCCCTTCCATCACGCCCGCGACCGCGGCGAGCGCCGAGCCGATGAAAAACGTGAGCTGGATGAGCCGCTCGACGTCGATGCCCATGAGCCGCGCCGCATCCTGGTCGATGGCGAGCGCGCGCATGGCCGTGCCGACAAACGTATGGTGTACGAACAAATACAGCGCGATCATCAGCGCGAAGCTCGCCGCGATTATGCCGATCTGCGCAAACGTGATGTGTACTTGCGCAATGTCGAAGCCGGTATGCGTGAGCAGGTGCGGATACGTGCGAAAGCCCGCGCCGTAAGCGATCAGCACGCCATTCTCCAGCAGCAGTGAAACGGCTAGCGCCGTAATGAGAATGGACAGGCGCGGCGCGCGCAGCAACGGCTGATAGGCCACGCGCGCGATCGCCACCCCGAGCACGCCGGTCGCGAGCATGGCCGCCGCGAAGGCCACGACCAGCGCGAGCACGAGCGGCAGGCGAGCGGCCGCGAGCACGGAGAGCGCGGTCCAGCCCACGAACGCGCCCACCATGAAGAGATCCCCGTGTGCGAAGTTGATGAGCCGGATGATGCCGTAGACCATCGTATAGCCGAGGGCGACGAGCGCGTAGAACGAGCCGATCGTCAGCCCCTCGATGACGAACTGGAAAAAGGTGCTCATGAGCGGCCCGGCGCGCTTACTTCATTACCACCCACTTGCCGCTTGCATCCTGGCGTTGGTAAGGCTCGAACTGATCGTTATGCACGACGACCGTGATGTACACGGCGCGGCTGCGGTCGCCCTTCGGATTGAAGCCGATCGTCCCGGTGGCGCCCTGGTAGTTCGTGACCTTGTGCAACGCGGCACTGATGTCCGCGGGCTTTGCCGACTTGCCATCGGCGATGGCCTTGGCGGTCACGCCTACGGCGTCGTACTCGTACACCGAGTACGGCCCCGGCCCCTGACCATAGGACTTGTTGTACTGATCCAGGTAGTCGTGCGCGCCAGGCAGGAACTGCGCGAGCGGCGCAGTCGTGATGATCATGCCGTCGGCGGCCGGCCCTGCCGTCTTCATGAGCGTGGGGTCATTGGTGCCGTCGCCGCCCATGAAGGTCAT
Source organism: Paraburkholderia nodosa DSM 21604 (assembly GCF_000519185.1). Classification (GTDB taxonomy): domain Bacteria; phylum Pseudomonadota; class Gammaproteobacteria; order Burkholderiales; family Burkholderiaceae; genus Paraburkholderia; species Paraburkholderia nodosa. Next base: position 329,524 of record NZ_JAFA01000002.1, read on the forward strand.
CTTGAGGCCCACCTGACGCGCTTCCTTCACGAGCAGGCCCGCTTCGGAGAAATAACCCGTGTAATAGATCACGTCCGGCTTGAGCGAGGAAACCTTGGTGAGCGTAGGCGAATAATCCATCTGGCCCGGCGTGATCGAGTCGGCATAGACGACATCCACGCCCATCTTCTTGAGCGACTCCACGGTGTTCTGCGCGAGACCTTTGGCATAGGTCGTGTTGTCGTCGATCACCGCCGCGCGCTTCACGTGCAGCGAATTCTTCATGAAACTGGCCGCGAAAGGCCCTTGCTCGTCGTCACGGCCAATCGTGCGAAACACGTTGTCGTAGCCCATTTCCGTGAGCTTCGGATTGGTCGAGGCATCGAGCACGTAGGGAATGCCGGCGCGGTGGAAGGCGGTCAACTCGGGCAAGGCCGCGCTCGAGCAGTAGCCGCCCGCCACGGCAACCACGCCCGCGTCCACGAGTTTCTGCGCGGCCTGAACCGCCGTTTGTGCGTCGCACGCGTCGTCTTCGGGCACGAGTTCGATCTGCTTGCCGAGCACGCCGCCCGCCGCGTTGATCTTGGCGGCCGCGAGCTTCGCGCCGTTCAGGATATCGGTGCCCGCAGCGGCGCTGCTGCCCGAAAGCGGCACCGGCACGCCGATCTTGATGGTCTGCGCTTGTGCGAATCCAGGCGCCAGCGCGGCAAGCGAAAAGAGAGTGAGCGCGAGGGTTGCGTGCAGCGCGCCATTGTTCTGAGGATTCATATGAGCGGCTCCTGAGCGTGGACCCGACCGGGCGATGCCGCAACGCAGGCGAGCCCGCGCGGTCAGTTAGCGAAACGAAATAATTCGTCCGGTGCGATGCCCTGCAGGTCTTGCTCGCTCATGGCGCGCAGCTTGCATGGGTACCGGCGCATAACGACTTATCCATGATAGATGCATGCCATCATTTAGCTGCCATAGGGTATGCGCGTATACAAATTGCGTGCGCTCGCGGCAGCGTGAAGGTACTTTGTATGCACGCAGGGAGGGGCGCGAATGAAGACCATCGTACTGGGCGGCGGCATAGCAGGCGTCACGAGTGCGTATTACCTCGCGCGCGACGGCCGCGACGTCACCGTTATCGAGCGACGCGCGGGCGTTGCGCTCGAAACCAGTTTCGCCAACGCGGGGCTCGTCGCGCCGGGCCACTCGTACACGTGGGCCTCGCCCCGTGCGCCGAAAATCCTGCTCAAATCGCTGTTCGTCGAGGGCCAGGCGCTGCGCCTGCGCCTGAACGCCGATCCGCACATGTGGGCATGGTGCGCGCAATTCCTGCTCAACTGCACCGAGGCGCGCTCGCGCGAAAACACCTCGCGCAAGGTGAGGCTATGCCGCTATTCGCAGCATCAACTGCAGGAGGTCACAGCGCGCGAGCAGCTCGAATACGACCTCATCAGCCGCGGCCTGCTCTATCTCTATCGCGACGCCGCCTCGTTCGAGCGCGGCCGCGCCCATATGTCGATCCTCGTGGAAAACGGACTGCCGCTCGAAACGCTCGACGCCGCCGCGGTCGCGGCACGCGAGCCCGCGCTCGCCCACGCGCGCGAGCGCATTGCGGGCGCGATCTACTGCCCGAGCGACGCAAGCGGCGACGCCCACCGCTTCACTCGTGGGCTCAAGGAAGTTTGCGAACGTATGGGCGTGCGCTTCGTGTTCGACGCCCCCATCGAGGCCATCGAAGCTGCCGGCGACCGCATTGCCGGCGTGCGCACGAGCGCGGGCGTGATCCAGGGCGACGACTACGTGCTCGCACTCGGCTCCTGGTCGCCGATACTCGCGCGGCCACTCGGCTACCGCATCGCGGTCTATCCGGTGAAGGGCTATTCGGCGACGTTCCCCTGCGGGCCCGAGCACCGCCCGCCCGAGATGGGCGGCGTGGACGAAAATCACCTCGTGGCATGGGCGCGTTTTGGCGCGCGCCTGCGCTTCACGGCCACCGCGGATTTCGCGGGTTATGACACGCGCCACACGCCCGCCGATTTCACTTCCATGATGCAGGCGGCGCGCGAACTCTTTCCCGAAGGCGCTGACTACACGCAGCCGGCGTACTGGGCCGGGCTGCGCCCGATGACTCCGGAAGGCACGCCGCTGATCGGCCGCACGCGCCATCGCAACTTCTTTCTGAACACGGGTCACGGGCACATGGGCTGGACCATGTCGTGCGGCACCGCAAAACTGCTCGCCGACATCATGGCCGGGCGCGAGCCTGAACTCGACATGACGGGATTGACGCTGAGATGAACACTACCGCACCGCCGCAAAGTCACGAGGATGCCTACACAAAGCTCGATTTCGCGCTGGACGGCGGCATTGCCCGCCGCGCCGCGATCGGCCTCGTCGTGCTGGCCACCGATCATACGATCGAATACGAATGGCGCGACCTGTTGCGCCAGCCAGGCGTGGCGTTCTACGAGAGCCGCCTCGAGAATTCGCCGGACATCACGCCGCCCCGCCTCGCGGAAATCGAGGCGCGCATCGCCCCCGCGGTGAGCCTCATGCTGCCTGGCGAGCGCCTCGACGTGGTCGCGTTCGGCTGCACGTCGGCTTCGATGGTGATAGGCGAGGAAAAGGTCGCGGCGCGCATCCGCGAGGCCCGGCCGGAGATTGCCTGCACCACGCCGATCACGGCCGCGCTCGCCGCGCTAAAGGCGCTCGAGGTCCGCCGCGTGGCGCTGCTGACGCCCTACGTGCGCACCATCAACGACTTCATGCGCGATTACATCGAGGCGCGCGGCGTGGCTGTCACGCGCATGGCTTCGTTCGAGCACGCGGACGATAACGAGGTGGCGCGCATCGATGCGAAGTCGATTCGCAGTGCGATAGACACGCTGGCGCGCCACGACGACGCCGACGCGGTGTTCGTGTCGTGCACCAGCCTGCGCGTGGCCGCGCTCGTGCCTCAGATCGAAGCGCAGACCGGTAAGCCCGTGCTGTCGAGCAACTACGCGATGGCGTGGCACGCGCTGCGGCTCGCGGGGGTGCAGGATAGCGAGCCGCAGCTGGGGCGCTTGTTCGCGCGCCAGTGAACCTCAGTGAGCCTCAGCGGGCTTCAATGCGCAACGCGATGATCGATCAACTCCTTCACGACTCGCGGGTCGGCAAGCGTTGAAACGTCGCCGAGATTGTCGTAATCGCCATCGGCGATCTTGCGCAGAATGCGGCGCATGATCTTGCCCGAGCGCGTTTTCGGCAGCACCGGCGCCCACTGGATGAAGTCCGGGCTTGCAATCGGCCCGATCTCCTTGCGCACCAGCGCGACCAAAGCGGCGCGCAGCGTTTCGTCCGGCTCCACGCCCGCCTTCAGCGTCACGTATGCGTAGATGCCCTGCCCCTTGAGCGAATGCGGGAAGCCCACCACGGCCGCCTCGGCCACGTCGGGATGCGAGACCAGCGCGCTCTCCACCTCCGCCGTGCCGAGCCGGTGGCCCGAGACATTCACCACGTCGTCGATACGGCCCGTGATCCAGTAGTCGCCATCGGCGTCGCGATAGCAGCCGTCGCCCGTGTAGTACTTGCCTTCGAACTGGCTGTAGTAGACCTGGCGCATGCGGTCCGCATCGCCATACACGTAGCGCATCTGCCCCGGCCACGAGTCGAGCATGCAAAGGCTGCCCGCCGCCGCGCCTTCCAGCACGGTGCCCTTTTCGTCGACGATGGCCGGGCGGATGCCGAAGAACGGCCGCGTGGCCGAGCCGGGCTTGAGCGTGGTCGCGCCAGGCAGCGGCGTGAGCATGATGCCGCCGGTTTCAGTCTGCCACCACGTATCGACCACTGGGCAGCGCTTGTCGCCCACCACCTCGTAATACCAGAGCCACGCGGCCGGATTGATCGGCTCGCCCACCGTGCCGAGCAGCCGCAGCGACTTGCGTGACGTGCGCTTGACCGGCGCTTCTCCATCGCGCACGAGCGCGCGGATCGCGGTCGGCGCCGTGTAGATGATCTGCACGTTGTGCTTGTCGCAGACCTGCCAGAAGCGCGAGCTGTCCGGATAGTTCGGCACGCCTTCGAACATGAGCGTGATCGCGCCGTTGGCGAGCGGTCCGTACACGATATAGCTATGCCCCGTCACCCAGCCGACGTCCGCCGTGCACCAGTAGACGTCGCCGTCGTGATAGTCGAACACGTACTGATGCGTGAGCGAGACGTAGGTCAGATAGCCGCCCGTGGTATGCACGACGCCCTTGGGCTTGCCCGTCGATCCGGAGGTGTAGAGGATGTAGAGCGCATCCTCCGCGTTCATTGGCTCCGGCGGACAATCCGCAGGACTCCGATCGATCAGATCGTGATACCAATGGTCGCGTCCTTCGCGCCAGTCGACCTTGCCGCCGGTGCGCCGCACCACCACGCACGTCGTCACGGCGGGACATTTCGCCATGGCGTCGTCGGCGCTGGCCTTCATCGCGATCGTGCGGCCGCCACGCACGCCTTCGTCCGCGGTGATGAGGAGGGTCGAGGCGCAGTCCTGAATGCGGTTGGCAAGCGCCTCGGGCGAGAAGCCGCCGAACACGACCGAATGGATCGCGCCGATGCGCGCGCAGGCGAGCATGGCCACGGCGGCCTCGGGAATCATCGGCATATAAATGGTCACGCGCTCGCCGCGCTTTACGCCCAGCGACTTCAGCGCGTTGGCGAACTTGCAGACCTCGCCATGCAGTTCGCGATAGGTGAGCGTGCGGCTCACCTTGGGATCGTCGCCTTCCCAGATGATGGCGGGACGATCGCCGCGCGTCGCCAGATGCCGGTCGAGGCAATTGCTGCTGGCGTTCAGCGTGCCGTCGTAGAACCAGCGTATGTGCAGATCGCGGCTCGCGAACGACACGTCCTTCACCTGTGTATAGGGCTTGATCCAGTCGAGCCGTTTGCCCTGCTCGCCCCAGAATGCTTCGGGGTCCTCGGTCGAGCGGCGGTACATCGCTTCATAACCGGCCTGGTCGACCCATGCTTTTGCGGTCCATTCCGCGGGCGGCGGAAAGACCCGATGCTCATCCATGATCCACTCCTCGGGATGAGGCGCCGCCGCGCCGCAACGGCGTGGCGGCGTCGGGAACGCTCAAGCCGCGCGCGGCTGCGGCGCGACGTAGGGATGCGTGGGCAGCACGATGCGCCCAAAGCTTTCGTTGATCACCATGGCCGCCGATGCATAGAAGGCCAGCGCAGCGGTGATGAGGCCCGTATAGCCGCCCAGGCGCGTGATCATGCCCATGCCGGTCCACACGCCGATTGCCAGCAGTCCGAAGGTAATCCAGAGCGCGAGAAACACGAGCTGGACCGAGGTGCTCGTATGCATGGAGCCAATCCACATATAGAACGTGAATACGCCCCAAACGAACAGATACCAGCCGACGAACGACTCGGGAACCTTCGTGCCGAGGAACGAAACGAACAGCGCGAAGGACCACCAGAACGCGCCGTAGCTCAGGAACGCCACGGTGCCGAGCGTGTTGCCGCGCGGAAACTCCATCACGCCGGCAATCATCTGAGCCGTGCCGCCGAACGCGAACGCGAGCGCGAGCACGAGGCCCATCGAATCGGCGCTGTACCAGCCCGCGTTGATCATGCTTAGCATCCACGTGGTGAATGCAAATCCGGCAAGGCCTAGCGGTGCCGGGTTGGAAAGATTGCCACCCATGGTCCATCCTCCTCCTGCGCGCCGCAAACGCGCAAATAAGTGCACCTGCCAAGTCATTATAGGCAACATATCACAACGTGATATTTATGCCGACAATGTGGCGTGGGATAGCGCGCATATGGCGTGCCTGGCGGGTACAGGTCTGAGGAATCGGGTTGGCGCACGCGCCTTCAACAAGAGAAAAACAACGCGCCGGCACTTGATGCACCGGCGCGAACATCAGCTGATGAAATCAGGCGTAAATGGGCCTTCCCGCCAGCGCGCTGCGAATCGCACCCGCGAGGTCGCCGGCGGCGAATTTCGCCACATAGCCGCTCGCGCCGGCATTCTTCACGTGCGCTTCATTCGCGGTGCCCGTGAGCGATGAGTGAATCACCACGGGAATATCCACGGTGCGCGGGTCCGCCTTGATCTTGCGTGTCAGCGTGAAGCCGTCCATCTCCGGCATTTCGAGGTCGGTCAGCACGAGCGCAATGCGATCCTTCGCGCGCACGCCGTCGCGTTCCGCGCTCGTCGCAATCGCGTCGAGCTGCTTCCACGCTTCGAGGCCCGTCTTCGCCATCGTGTATTCCACGCCGAGCGCCTTGAGGCTCTGGCCGATCAGCTCGCGCGCGAAACCCGAGTCGTCGGCGGCCAGCACCTTCGCGCCCGGCGGAATCATCGCGGGCTCGCCCACGTCCTCCGCCACGACCGCGCCGTGCTGCGCCGGGAACACGTCGCGCAGCACCTGCTCCACGTCCACCACCTGCACGAGCTTCTTGCTCTCGGGGTCGTTTTCGAGGCGCGCGATGCTCGTCACGCGGTTGCCCATCGTGACGTCGGCGGTCAGCACCTGGCTCCATTCGAGCCGCACGATCTCGTCCACGCTTTCGAGTGCGAAACCCTGGGTGGAGCGCGCGAATTCGGTCACGAGCAGGATATTCAGGCCCGTGGCCGGCTCGCAGCCCATGAGCCGCGGCAGGTCGATCACGGGCATCACCTGGCCGCGGATGTTCGCCGCGCCCAGCACGTAGGGGGACGACGCCGCGATCGGCGTGATCGCCGGCATGCTCAGGATTTCCCGTACCTTGAAAACGTTGATGCCGAAGGCTTCGCCAACCTCGCTGCCCGGCGCCGCGCCGAGTCTGAAAAGCAGCAGCTCGAACTGGTTCGTGCTCGTCAGGCGGGTTCGTTCGTCGATTGCGAAGCCGCTGTCCATGATTCTCTCGTGTCCTTTTCCTCTGGCGTGATGCGTGCGGCATCCGCTTCCTGCCCTCGTCTACGGCCTGGCGCGGGAAATCTTGAGCCCACTGCTTTGAGCCCGCTGCTCCCGCACGGCCGTGCCGGATCAGGACGCGCTCACACGTCTTCGCGCACGCGGCCAGCGGCGTGCTCGCGCAGCTGCGCCGCGCAGGCCTGGGCGCTTACCGGCCTGCCGAACAGGTAGCCCTGCTGGCGCTCGCAGCGCAGCGAGCGCAGAAACGACGCCTGCTCGGGCGTTTCCACGCCTTCGGCGGTCACGCGCATGCCGAGCGAATGCGCCATCGCCACGACGGCCTGGGTGATCGCCACGGAGTCGCGGTTGTCGGGCAGGCCCGCCACGAACGTGCGATCGACCTTCAGGTGGTGCAGCGGAAAACGCTTCAGATACGAAAGCGACGAATAGCCGGTGCCGAAGTCGTCCACCGAAATGCGCACGCCAATGTCGTTCAGCGCGTGCAGGAGGGGCAGCACGCTCTGGCTGTCGCTCATGAGAATACCTTCGGTGATCTCCACTTCGAGCGCATCGGGCGCGAGCCCCGTGCGCGCGAGGCAGCCCTCCACCTGTTCGACCAGGCCGTCCGCGATCTGGCGCGGCGAGAAGTTGACCGCCATGACGAAGTCGGGCGCGAAGAGGCGCCGCCACTGCGCGGCCTGGCGGCACGCGTGCTCGAGCACCCACTGGCCGATCGGGATGATCATGCCGGTGTCCTCGGCCACGGGGATGAACTCCACCGGCGAGACCTGGCCCAGCTCCTCGCTCTCCCAGCGCAGCAGCGCCTCCGCGCCGATCATGCGGCTGCTTTCGCCATCCACGATCGGCTGATAGACGAGGCGCAGCTCGCCCGAAGCGAGCGCGCGGCGCAGCCCCCGCTCGATCTGGAAGCGGCGCTGCAGGCGCTGGCGCAGCTCGGTCGTGAAGAACTGGAACTGGTTGGTGCCGCGCTGCTTGGCCGCGTACATGGCCGAGTCGGCGTTGCGCATGAGCGCGGCGGCGCTGCGGCCGTCGTCGGGATACAGGCTGATGCCGATCGAAGCGCCCAGGTAGTACTCGTTGCCCGCCACCGCGAACGGCGCGGCAATCGCGCCGAGGACGCGCTGCGCGAGCGCGACGAGTTCGTCCACGCTTTTGTAGCAGCACACCGCGATCACGAATTCGTCGCCGCCTACGCGCGCGAGCGTATCCCCCTCGCTCACGCAGCTGGTGAGGCGCCGCCCCACGTCGAGCAGCAGCGAGTCGCCGGCTTCGTGGCCGCCCGTGTCGTTGACCTTCTTGAAGCCGTCGAGATCGACGAAGAGGAGCGCGGGCTTCGCCGAACACGTCGCGCGCTCCAGCAGCGCATGCATGCGCTCGGCAAGAAAGGTGCGGTTGTACAGGCCGGTGAGCGCGTCGCGCGTGGCGAGGTAGCGCAATTGCTGCTGCGCTTCGCGCACGGGCCCGATATCCGTGAACGAGACCACCACGGAAACCGGCTCGCTTTCGCCGGGCCGGAAGATCGGCAGCACGTTCTCGCTCACCCAGACGATCTCGCCATCCGCGAGTTCGAGGCCGACCGTCTCCCCGAGCACCGGCTCGCCCGTTTCGAGCGCCTTCATGCTCGGGCGCTTCGAGGTGGGCAGGGGCTTGCCGCTTTCGTCGAGCACGCGCGGAATCACCTTCATGATGCTCAGGCCGATGGCGTCCTCGGGCAGGCGCAGGAGGCGCCGCGCGCTGCGGTTGCAGGCGAGCACGGTGTCGTCGCGGGCCTGCATTACGATGCCTTCGTTGAGGTGGTCCACCACGAGGCGATGGTGCTCCTCGCTGAGCGCGAGACGCTCGGCAATGGTCTGCTGGTTGAGCATGGCCGCGACGCTGCGGGCGATGTCGCACAGCAGCGCCTCCTCGGCAGCGCTGGGCCGCCAGGGCCGGCTCTGGTACACGGCGAGCGCGCCCAGCACGCCGCCGTGGTCGTCGTCGAGCGGCGTGGTCCAGACCGCGCGCAGGCCGCTGTCGAGCGCGATGCGGCGGTACTCGCCCCACTCGTGCGCGAGTTCGTAGTCCTCCACGCACACCGTGCTCCGCTCGGCGATCGCGGTGCCGGAGGGGCTCGTGCCGGAACCGACCGGCGTGCCGTCGAACGCGGCGTGATACTGCGCCGGCAAGTTCGGCGCGCTGCCGATGCGCAGGCGCTGGCCGTCGGCATCGAGTTGCAGGACCGCGCAGTTCGCGCCCGCGCCCAGCAGCCGGCCGGCGCGGCAGCAGACCTCCGCCAGCAGTTCCGGCAGCGGCATGCTGCGCGACACCAGCCGCAATACGCTGCGCTCCTGTGCGAGCGCTTCATCGGCGCCGCTGGTTGCCCCGTCCGATTCTTTCGACACCTCCGACTGACCGCCCCGTGATCCCGCTGCGCCGAACGCTCCCGCCGCTTGGGAATAGACCATACCTTCGTCCCCTCTTGTTGCCGCGGCGCGTGCAGTGCACGCAGCGCCTGTGGCCGGCTCGATCTCAAGTGTGGTGCGCGGCGAACCGCCCGCCGTCAGGCGAGCGACTTCGCCGCCCCTGCGTTAACGGCAAGGGCGGAGCAATTCTTGAAGCCTTGGGAGGGAAAGGCGCGGGGCCGGTGGCGAGCCGGATAACAGGGCGCGGACGGGAAGGCGCGCCGGTTGGGCGGGTATGCGCGGCGCGTTGGCGGTCGCGAGGGTAAACACTGAGGGAGCTCGGCTCGTCCTGGTCAAATGCGCGCCGCACTTGGCTCGATCCACGAGCTTGCCCAAGAGCCGCAGATGTAAGCGCGCCCGTTTCGATCGGCGCGGGAACGTGCAACAACGCGGACGCACTTCCCATACAACCGCATTTCTCCGGCCGCGATGCGCGGCTACAAACGCCGCGTATTTCGAAAGCGCTTTCGATCGAATCAACGACGCGCATCATCAGGGCGCGCTATTCGACCGGTTTTCAGTTTGTATTCTGGAATACGTGTCGCGCGCAGCTTTGGAACACGATCCGAATAGGTCTGTTCGGCATTTCCCGTGTTAGCGTCGTATCGGTAAATAATGTATCGCTCGGGCGACTCGTTGCGATCGGTGTTCGGCAACAGGACGGATAACCCCTTAGCGTCGAAATAGACGCTTGCCGGGCGGGTTCGCTCTGCGAAGTCGATACGTTCCCATCGCTTCGCCCTGGCGTTGTAGCGAACGGCGACACCCTGTATGAAGTTCGAAGTGAATTCGCCAGATAAGACGAATGCACGCTCCCTCTCTCCTACGCAAACTGCTTGTACTTCGTCGCCCCGCGATTGACCCTCATCCCCTGGATAAAGCCTCACGGGCGAGGCTCCGTCTTTGCTGAGATAGTAAACCGCGGTGCCTTCTATGGGATGGTCGCGAAGCAACATGAGCGTATGACTTCCGTCGCTTCCAAGTGTGCAACGCGCGACTGGCTCCATACCAATAGCGGATTGCGAAGCGGAGAAAACGCCAATGCACATGACCGGTATCAATACGGTTTTCTTCATTTCACCATATCGCGCAGTGGTTGCATTGAATCAGGATCAGCGCTCAGCTGGTCCGCACACGCTTTGATCTTTTGATAGTAAATTCCGTTAGATAGACCGCGATAGAGTTTGTAAGCGCCATCGACCGAACGCGCCTTGTCTATCCAGTATTGCATGTACTCGGTTCCTAGCCCAATGTTCGTTGCATCATCGGTAAGCTGAGAGGAGGCATGCGCCACCGCAGCCTCGGAGAACAATTGGTGTGTCTGCGCATCGCTCGGCATATGGCCCAAGCTTTTCTGCGCGCGATATTTGTAGACCTGTTGAACAGCGCCTTTTGTCATTTGCATTAGTCCTCTTGCGGTGCTGCCGCTTGGGGCTGCAGTAGAATCGAAACGCGATTCCATATAGATTTGGCAGATGACCAGATTCTCATCGAGCGTTGATCTGTTGTTAGTCTGTACCAGTTTCCGAATTTCGCGCAAGCGCGCCGAATCGTCAACCATTACCGTTACGGGCGTCGTGTTGGACTTCGGCGTAAATCTTGCCGTGTGCCTCTTGATTGCCTTTTTTGCGGCGCTCATAGGAATTTGTCCCACTCTGGATTGATCGGGGTGTACTCTTCAAGAACGTGCAGGGTTGCCGACGTATCCCGATCGTTCGACACGCGCAGCGTATGGCCACGCGCATCCGTTATGCCTTCGTGTTCGTCGCCGTCCGATGTGACGATCCGATACGGAACCCCCTTTAGAGGCTTTCCGGTTCGTTCGTCAGTCAAACGGAAGTGCTGGTCGAAGGCATCGACTCGCGCGCTCGATGTCGTGGTTTTCGTGCGTTGCCCCATTAGCGCAGCTGCTTCCTCTGACGTGAAACTCATCGTCATGTTGCGCTCGGCGCGGAACACGGGCGGCGGACTACAACCGCAAAGGTTGACATCGCCGCTCAACGCCCATTGACTGCCGTTTGGCCCGGTGCCGGGCCAGCGCGGACCGCGCGGAGCAATGTGGCCTTCCTGCTCGCAAACGGGACAATATGTCCGCATGCCGATTGTTGAAATCTGCACGCACGGCGGCGGATTGGAGCAGCTAATTGAATCCAGCCCTTCCGCAACGAGCGCGCCGTTATCGGCCTTGTCTCCAATCCCTGGAAATGAGCGCTCCATACAGCCTCGCCTAACGAACTGAGTGAAAACGACCGGCGCCGCGATGCGACCGGCGAGCTAAACGGGCGAACATGCATGCCCGCTCAAGCCAGGTTCGGGCCGGAGCCACTAGCGGGATATGGGATTCATCCGAAAAAATACTTTCATGGGGACGCAACGATTCACTGCGCATCGCCGCGCAACATTGATTTGACGTTCGCCAAATCGTGACCAATAAGGCAACCAAATTGGAATGCCTAAATTTGCCCAGATCATTTGAGAAGCCATCTAACTTGTGGTCGTTGAATAAGACAGCTCAGCAAGTCCGACCGGGCGTAAGGTGTGCTCAATCGCGAAGGAACGGGCCACAAGCATCAAAAAGAAAAGGCCGCCCATCAATGAGCGGCCTTTCTGTTCACAAACGCTACGGGGGCCTTCGATCCCCCATGCACTCGCGAGCGACACCGTACAGGAAACGATGCCGTCGGATTGCATTGCACGAATACGGGCGCCGACCAACGCCGGCGCCCGGCAACGCCAAGGCTTACGCCTGGCTCTTTTCGCTGCTTTCGCCGCTGCCGTCCTTGTGGAACACGCGCTTGGTCGCGCGCTTCGTGGCCTCGTAGCCTTCGCGCGACGCATGCGCGATGCCGTGGCCCACTGTCTTCGCCGCGTGCGCGGTGGCGTGGCCGAAGTCGCGCGCGGCGTGGCCGGTTTTCGTGGCCGCTTCCTTCGAGTCGTGCTTGATGTTCTCCTTCACTTCGTGAAGGTCGGCGTGCGCCATCGTGCTGGCCATGCCCAGCACGAGCGCGGCAAGTATGAACCGTTTGGATTTCATCATCGGGCTCCCTTTTCTATTGTGATCGAATGACTGCGGACGCGTCGAGCATGACTGCCGCGCGTCCCGTGAGCAGCACGCGGCCCTCGCCGCGCACCGTAAAACCATAGAGTATCGTGTTGCCGCCGCCGCTCACGCGCTCGGCTTCGATCGCGAGCGGCGCGGCGAGCGTGTCGAGGCGCTCGACATGCGCCACGACGCTGCGCACGCTCGCAAGAAAACCCACGCGCGGGCGGCCCGCCGCTGCGCCATCCAGCGCGCCGAGCAATGCGCCATGCACCGCCATCGCCTGCGCCGCGTACTCCACGCCACACACCGCAGCAAGGCGGCCGCGCGAGCGCAGCGGGTTGTGCGGATCGCGATGGCTGGTCGCTACGCAGCGGATACGCGTTTCGTCCCACGCCAGTACCGCGTCGAGCAGGCACATCGCGCCGCTGTGCGGGATGCGCGCCGCGATCCATGCGCGGTCGAGCGGCGCGCTCGGCACGGCGTTCGCGATCACGTCCGCAAGCGTAGCCGGCAGGGTGGCTTGCGTCGTCATGCGCCCTCCCCAGACGCGTCCAGGGGCGTGACGTCGATTTGCACGCGCAACTCGGGCATGTAGTCGATGACCACGCTCGCAGGCTGGCCGGATTCGTCCACGCACGCGAGCGCTTCGAGCAGCGGCAGCACGCGCGCGGCGGGATTGTTGGTGCGCAGCGCTTCGAGTTCGGGCGAAGCGAGGTGCGTCGCGAGCGCTTCGGTGAGCGTCACGTCGAGGCGCGCGAGCGTCGTCGCGCTCGCCTGCGGCGCGAGCACGAGCGCGACGCCGAACGCATCGGCCACGGGACGCAACGCGTGCAGCGGCTCGGGATAGTCGGCGTCGTAGGCGATCAGCAAGGTGGGCACGCCATCCACGGCCACCTGGCACGCGCTTTCGAGCAGCCCCGCTGCAAAGCTGCCGTCGTGCGCGCACAGCACGTTCGACGTGGCGCGGTCGCGCGTCGCGATGCTCCAGTAGCCCGCGGGCGCGTTGTGCACCGAGTTGTGAAAACGCGTGGGCGAAAGCAGGCGGTCGTCGCCGGCAAGCGCGTCGCAGATTATGTGGCAGTTCTGACCATCTCCACCCGAGGCCGCGAATACGGCGGCAAGCGTCGTCGCGTCGCGGCCGCTCGCCGCGACGGCTTCGTGGCCCACGGCGAGCGCGGTCTTGACGACGGCCCCGGTGCGGCGGCGCTCGGCCGCCGGCAGCCCCTCGGGCGGCGGCAGCACCGTGCGTGCGCTCGCGTAGGGCGTACGCGCGGCGAGCACGTCGGCCGTTTGCGGCCAGTTGGCGAGACCCGGACCGATCACGCCGACGCTTTCGATGAATGCGGAAAGTCTCATGGCGGTCATCCGTGATGTGCGCGGTCCGCGCGGCCGAACAGGAGGCTGCAGTTCGTCCCGCCAAAACCGAATGAATTGCTCAGTGCGGCGCCCACCTGCGCCTCGCGGCTCTCCAGCACGTAGTCGAGGCCGAGCGCGGCGTCGGGTTGCGTGGTGTTGACGCCGGCGGGTACGAAGCGATGGCGCAGCGCGAGCGCCGCGATCACGGCTTCGAGCGCGCCCGCCGCGCCGAGCGTATGCCCTGTCGCGCCCTTGGTCGAGCTGCACGGCGTGCGCTCGAACAATGCATTGATCGCGCGGCTTTCGGCGACGTCGTTGGTCGGCGTGGCTGTGCCATGCAGATTGATGTAGCCGATGTCGCTGGCGGCCACGCCCGCGGTGGCAAGCGCCTGCGCCATCGCGGCGCGCGCGCCGAGCCCTTCGGGATGCGGCGACGACATGTGATGCGCGTCGCTCGATTCGCCCACGCCGAGCAGCAGGATGGCGTCGTCGTCCAGCGTGTCGGGCGTGCGCTCGAGGAAGGCGAACGCCGCGGCCTCGCCAATCGAAATGCCGTTGCGGTTCACGTCGAACGGGCGGCACGGATCGCGCGACAGCAGTTCGAGCGAGTTGAAACCGTACAGTGTCGTCAGGCACAGCGAATCGACGCCGCCCACCACGGCCGCATCGATCAGCCCCGCTTCGATCATGCGGCGCGCGGAGCCGAACACCTTCGCGCCCGAAGAACAGGCGGAGGAAATCGACGTGGCCGGCCCGCGCAGACCGAAGTACGCGCGCACGAACGAGGCCAACGCGAACGGGTTGTGCGTCTGCGCGTAATGAAAGCCCGGCTTGAGCGCGCCGCTTTCCAGGTCGCGCTGCCGGTAGGCGTTTTCGGTTTCGAGAATGCCCGAGGTGCTGGTGCCGACGAACACACCCACGCGCTCGGCGCCATACCGCGCGACGGCGGCCTCAATGTGTTCGGCGAAACCATCCTGCGTGAAGCCGATCTGCGCGAGACGGTGGTTGCGGCACGCGTAGTCCGCGAGATCGGCGCGCAGCGTCTCGCTCTCGAGGCCCGCCACCTCGCCTATCCACGTATCGAGGTCCGCGCGCGCGAAGTCGCAGCGCGCGAGGCCCCCGCGCTTGCCGCGCAGCGCGTCGAGCGTCGCGTCGAGCCCGCGCCCGAGGCAGCTGGTAGCGGTGAAATGCGAAAGGATCAGTGGTTTCACGTCAGTCGTTCCGTTGGCGCAGCGGTGGAATCAGGGTTGACCGGCTTCGCCGTCGAGGCACGCGCGCAGTGTGGTCCACTGCAGCTGGCGTTCGGCGGCGGCGCTCAGGAGCGGCGGCAGCACGTCGAGCACGAGCGGCTTGCCGCGCGCGTCGCGCGCCGCGTGGCCGTCGTGCACGAGCAGGATATCGCGCGCAGCGAGGCCATCGAGCAAGCGGTGCGTGACCTTGCCGGCGTCTTTCGCGCAGGTGTCGAAGCCGCGCCGCGTCCAGCTCGCGAGGTGCAGGCCGAGGCCGCACAGCACCGGCTCGAGGAACGGATTGCGCAGGCCCGCCGGTGCGCGGAAAAAGCGCGGCGGCGTACCCGCGATTTCGGTGAGCGTGCGCTGCGCCGCCGCGATCTCGCGCTTCATCACCAGCGGCCCCGAGAGCGAAAACGTATGCCGATGGCGCTGGCTATGGTTCTCCACGGCGTGGCCGCGCGCCACGATCGCTTCGACCAGATGCGGGTAGCGTTGCGCCAGCTCGCCGATACAGAAGAACGTTGCGCGCGCGTCGAAACGATCAAGCAGGTCGAGCACGCGCGGAGTCACTTCGGGGTCCGGACCATCGTCGATGGTGAGCGCGATGCGCTGCCCCGCGTGTTCGGGCAGGCGCGTCCAGTTCGGGCCGAGCAGCGCGCTGCGCGGCCACAGCCCCGCGGCGGTCAGCGCGAGATGCGAGGCCACCACGCTGCCCGCGGCCCACGGCCACGCGTGCGGCTGCGCGACCAGGGCGGCGGCCGCGCCCGCATGCAGCGCCGCCGCGCCGCCAATGAAGGGCGACGGCTTCCAGCGGCGCGCCGTGGCGGACGCGGGCGTCACACGCGTAGCGGGCAACGAAGCCGAGTTCATGCGCGGCCTCCGTGCGGGTGGGTCATCTGTGCGCGTTCGGTGCGCGGGCGCGCGGGCCGCTGCTGCTCAGGGGTATCGGCGGCCACGTGCGCCTCAGCGCTGCTGCGCACGAGCGGCGGCGCGAGAATCGCCGCGAACACGAGCGCGAGCATCGCGCCAGGCCCGACCGTCAGCCCGAACGTTTCGAGCAGCGGCACATGAGACAGCGAGAGCAGGCCGAAGCCCGCCACCGTTGCGAGATTGGCGACGAGCAGCGAGACGAGCGTGCGCGGCGTGATGCCCGCTTCGCCGTCGCGCTTGCAGAAGAACAGCGCATAGTTCGAGCCCACCGCGACGATGAGCAGCATGCCGACCAGATGCAGAATGGTGAGCGATACGCCCGCCAGCGCGAATCCCGCCGCCACGACCAGCACCGCCGCGACGAGCGGCGCGAGCGCACGCGCCGCGCGCGAGACCGAGCGCAGTGCGAATACCAGCAGCGCGACAATGACGACGAAACCCGCGAGCGAGAGGCGAATATCTTCGTGCACATAGTCCACGTACATGCGGTCGGCTTCGGCCTTCATGTCGACGAAGAGTGCGCCCGGCACGTCCGCACGGGCGACGGCGTCGCTCACGGAACTGGCGTCGAGGCTCGGCGTATTCACGGCCTGGGCGGCCTGTGCGCTTTGTGAATGGCGCGGCGCGCGCAAGGCGAGCATGGCGCTCCATTGGCCGTCGCGCTGGGTCAGGAGCGCATCGACGGCGAGCGCCATCGACGTGTCCTTGAGGTCCGCGCGCGTGATGAGCGGCGCGTTGCGCGCCGCCTCGACGTCGGCGAGGAACGGCGTGAAGGCGTCGGGCCTCACGTCCACCGGCTGGTTCCTGATCGCCGCCTGCAGGCGCGCCGCGAGCACGTCCTTGCCGGGCAGGCTCGCGAGACGCGCACGCTGGGTGGCGTCGCTCGGCAGGTAGCGCGCAGGGCTCTCAAAGCCGCCCAGCACGCCACGGTCGACCAGCGGCTGCAACTGCGCGCCGACCTTCTCCGCGCCTTCGAGCGCGGCCTGCTCGCTCGCGGCCGGAATCACCACGAGATAGCGCACGTCGGGCGCGCCCACGTCGGCGCGCAGGCGCGTATCGAGCGCCTGGCTCGCGGCGGGCACGGGGCTCAAGGAGGAAAGCTCGTGGCTCCAGAGGTCGTCGCGATGCAGCCAGAGCGACGCCAGCGCGGCGAGCACGAGCGCCGCGAGCGGCCAGCGCAGGCGCGGCGCGGCGTGAGCCAGGCGCGCCAGCGCCGCGCCGATGCGCGACACATCGCGGATCGCGACTGCGCCGCCACACAGCCGCGGCAGCACGAAGCGCGTGACGAGCGCGGCGCTTACGAGGCCCGCAATCGAATAGAGCCCGAGTTGCACGAGGCCGGGGAAGCCCGAGAACAGCATCGTCGCGAAGCCGCACACCGAGGTCAGCACACCAAGGCGGATGGTCGGCCAGTAAGCGGCGAGCCAGGCGCGCATCGTCTCGCGGCCCTGCGGTGTGCCGCGCGGGCCGCCCTGCGACGACTGCACGAACAGATAGATCGAGTAGTCCACCGCCTCGCCCATCAGCGTCGTGCCGAAGCCGAGCGTCAAGCCATGCACCGTGCCGAACACGAGCGAAACCGTGGCAATGCCCGCCGCCACGCCCGAGAACACCGGCAAGAGCCCGAGCCCCAGCGTGCGCGGCGAGCGGTACAGCGTGAGCAGCAGCGCGACGATCAGCACGAGGCTCAGGGTGGAGAGGCGTTCCACGTCATGGCGAATGGCGTCGCGCGTGGCGACCCCGAACACGCCCGGCCCTGTCAACGATACCTGGTATGCCGAAGCATTGGGCAAGGTGCGCGTGGCGGCGGCGAAGGCGGCGCGCACGGCGTCGATGGCGTGGGACTGGGCGTCGGTGTCGGAGCCGGCGGCCGCCGTTTGCGCCACCAGCACGGCGCGCCGGCCGTCGCGCGAGGCCCATACGCCGCCGCGGCTCGCAGGCTGCGCCGCGCTGTCGAGCTGGCCGACCATCGCCGCCACTTCGCCCGTCGGGTCGCGCGGCAGCAGGTCCTTGGCAACCAGCCCCGCCGACGAAGTCAGCAGATCGAGGCTCTCGCCCAGCGCCTCGTGCAGCCCCTGATCCGTGAAGTGTTGCGGCGTGACCGCGGGGCTCAGCACATAGCGGTGCGCGAACATGAACTGCTCGTCGCGCGCGTCGTTCTGGCCCGAGCCGTTGTGAATCGCCACGAATTGCGGGTCGGCGCGCAAGCTCGCCGCCACGCGGCGCGAGAGCTCCGCGCGCGTGCTCTCGTAGCCGCCGTCGATACCGATGAGAATGAGCCGGGAAGCCAGACCGTCGCGCAGTTGATCGACGAGCACTTGCTGCGTGGGGCTCGGCGAGCGCGGCAGAAACGCCGAGAGATCGGCGGTGAAGTTCGCGCGGCCGATCGCCACCGCGCACGCGACGAGGCACAGCAGCCACACCGCAACGGCGCGGCGCTGCACGAGCGCGAAGCCGCGCGCAAGGACCGGATGGGCGCGCGGGTCCATCAGTTCGCGTCCGCGGTAAGGGCGTGCAGGCGCATCACCGAATGATCGCCGTCTGCCTGCTGGATCGCGACGCTGCGCATCGCGTCGCGCGTGCCGTCTATCGTGATCGTGCTCACCACCTTGCGCATGCGCGAGTCGAGCGGCGTGAGCGTGAGCGTCCAGTCATCGCCCTCACCCGTGAGCGCGACCTTGTACACCTGCTCCAGCGCGAAGCGGTTGCCCGCGAGCGTCGCACGGATGCTCTCGATGAACGCGCCCAGCTCCGGATAGCGCGCGAGCGCCAGCGTGTATTTGTGGTTCTCGCGCTGCACGGTCAACATGTCGCCATCCACCACGAGGTGCTCGGGCTTCGGGTTCTGCGTGATCTTTTCCAGATGATCGGGCGCGACGAACACGAGTTCGCCCGACGACTCCACGGGCTGCGTGGCGATCGAGAGGTACTTCGTCTCGGTGAAGCTCGCGCGGCCGGACTTGTGCTGCGCGAGCGTGGACATCAGGCGGTCGAGCGTCCAGGCGGGCTGCGCCGTTTCGGCAGCCTGTGCCGGCACGACAGGCGCGGCCGCCGTCATAATGGAAGCGGCGATGAAAGCGGCGCTCGCCAGCACACGCAGGCAGCGCGCGCGCAAGGTTGCGAAACGGCGGTTCGCGCTCATGCGTCGGTCACCTCGCGCACGGGAAGCTCGGCATGGGGGCGCGTCTCGCGGCGGCGCAGCGGGGCCGGCGCCGGCGCACGGGGCGCAACGCTTGCCGGTGCCGGCGCGGGTGCCGGTGCGCCAGCCTTCGCGCCCTGCATGCCGCCCTGCCAGAAGTCGTAGTAGTTGAACCAGTTGTACGGCGCCATGCGGCAATAGCGGTCGAGCAGCGTGACGTAGCGCACGAGCGCCGCGTCGATGGCGCGCTGGCGCGACTCGCGCGGCACGTCGGTGAAGTCCGCCAGCGTTTCGAAGTGCACGTCGTAGCGGTTGCCGCCGCGATACAGGCCCGTCATGAAGAGCACCGGGCGCTTGAGCATCGCCGCCATGTAGAGCGGCCCGAGCGGGAACGCCGCCGGCTCGCCGAGAAACGCCATGCGCCGCATGGTGGCGGTGTCGCCGGCGAGCAGCGTGCGGTCCGCGAGCATGCCCACCATGCAGTTCTGGTCAAGACGCTCGTGCACTTTCAGCATCGAACCGACCTGGCCGAGCCCGATCACTTCGGGCTTCGCCGCGGGATTCACGGCGGCGAGTGTCGCGTTGATCTTCTGCGCGTTCTCTTCGTACATCGTCACGACCACGCGCAGGTCGGGCCGCGTGCGGCCGAGCGCACGCACGATCTCGAAGCTGCCGAGATGCGCGCCCATCAGGAACACGCCGCGCCCCTTGGCGAGCGTCTCGTCCACGAGCGTATGGCCGTGCGGGCGGATATCGAACATGTCGAAGCGCGCGTTGGCCAGATAGATGCGGTCGTGGATCGTCGAGGCAAACGTGAACACGTGTCGGTACACGTCGCGCCAGTGCGCCGGGCGGCCCAGCACGCGGCGCAGGTAGTCGCGCGAGGACGCGCACGCGCGCGGCGAAAACAGCACGAAATACAGCGCGATCAAATGCAGCAGCGCGCGGCCCGCGCTGCGGCCGAGGCGCAGCGAGAGCCACGTCATGACGCGCAGGAGCAGCGTGTTGCTGCGCTCCTGCTGGTTCGCCCAGTCGGTGCGCTTTGTCATGGCTGCGCTCCGGTTTGCGCGGTTTGCGTGCTCGCGCGCGTGATCGGCTCGGCGCCGGGTGCGTCGGCGGGTTCGTCGCTGATGACGCCGCTCGCGACATCGCGCGCGCCCGCACGCAGCGTGAAGCGGATCGCGCCGCTCGCCGCCGCGTCCCAGGCGAGGTCGAGCGTTTCGCCGGGCGCGGCCGGGCTCAGGAATTTCGCGGTGCTGAGCTTGAACGTGGTGAACGGCCGGTTCAGCGCGTCGCCGATCGCGTCGATGGCGTGATCGAGCAGCACGACGCCGGGCACGATCGGGTGGCCCGGGAAGTGGCCGGGCAGTGCGGGATGATCGGCGGGAATCGTGAACGAAAGCGTGGACGCCGGTTTGGCCAAAACGTCGCCCGCTACCTTCGCGGCCGGCGCGAGGCCGCCGCGCATCTGCCGCGCGACGAACGCCGCGAGCACGTCGTGCGGCAGCTTGCCGGTGTCGTTGCGCGGCAGCGCATCGACGAACAGCAGCGGACGCGGCAGAAACGCGCGATCGATGCGCTCGCGCAGCGCGCGCTGCAGCCCGGCGAGCGCAAGCGTCGGCGCGACCACGAGCGCGACGAGGCGCTGCACGACGTCGTGGCCCGTGTGCGCGTCGTGCTCGAGGTGGTCAGGCATGAAGAACACGCCGTCCACCACGCCCGGAATCGCGTTGAGCTGATGGTTGAGGTAGGCGAGCGAGGTCCGTTTGCCCGCGATGTTGATGAGGTCAGCCTTACGCCCGTGCAACAGGAAACGCTGCGCATCGAGCAGTTCGATGGCGTCGCCCATCGGCACCGGCGCTTCCACGTGGCCGCCCGAGACCCACATCGTCGGGCCTTCGTCGTCCGGAGCCGCGCTTTCGCGCGCTTCGAAACGAACCTTCGGGAACAGTTGCCACGTCGCCCCCTTCGCGGTGCGGCGCGTGGCAATCTGGCCGGTTTCGGTGCTGCCGTAGATTTCGACGAGCGGCGCCTTCAGGCGGGCTTCCGCTTCGAGCGCGAGCTTTTCCGAGAGCGGCGCGGTGGCGGAGAGCACCAGCTCGGCCTGCGGCAGCGCGTGATCGGTGGCGAGCAGCGCACGCAGATGGATCGGCGAGGTCACGAGCACGCGCGGGTGCGGCACCGCTTCGAGTTCATCGCGGATATCGACGGGATAGAACGGCAGCCGGTTGCTGAACGCGAAGCCGCCGATCAGCGGGAGCAGCACGGTCACCTCGAAGCCGTACATGTGCTGCGGCGGCACCGTGCCGACGATCGTGCAGTCGTGCGCGCCCACCAGGCCGTGCCGCTCGGCCGCCGCGCGCACGCCCGCCACCAGCACGCCCCACGTCTTGCCATGCGGCACCGGCGCGCCGGTGGACCCCGACGTGAACACGTAGGCCATGACGCGCGAGGCGTCGATCTGCGGGACGACGAACGGCGCGTCCCCGTCGGCTTCCTGCTGGGCTTCGGGCCAGGCGAAACGCGGCAGGTCAATCGCGCAATCGGGCGCGTCGTGCAGGCAGAACGCGTCGGGGGCGAACGCGGCGAGCTGGCGCACCGTCTCCGGCGTCTGCGTGGAGGGCAGCAGGCTGATGCGGCCGGAGACGAGCGCCGCGCACAGGCCCACGGTGAAGCGGTAGCGGTCGCGGCAGACGTTGAACACGTGGCCGCCCGCCGGCAGCGCCGCGGCCACACGCGTGACATCGGCGAGGAACGCGCGCACCGTGACGGGCGCGCCGTCGCGCCAGGCAATGACCTGGTCGGGCGACGTATGAAAAACGAGCGGATGTGTCTGCATAACTTCAGTCAATACGGATTCCTGCGTTGTTCCCTGCCTGGCCTCAGGCTGGCGAGCGGCATCCATGATCAGGAATGCTCCGCGTGCGCCTGGCTCGTCTGCCGGTATGCGCGAATCGCGTCGAGCATGCCGGCATTCGGCTCGCCAGGCAGCACGAAACGCCTGCATGCGTGCTCGGCGACGAACATCACCGCCACGAGCGGCAACGCCAGATAGTTGGCGAATGTCGACCAAGCGACGATCGGTGCAACCGCGAACATCAGCGTCGAAACGCCGGCAATCGCGACGAAAAAGAGCGTCCACGCGAGCGTGATCTGGCGCGTATAGCGCGCGACGGCCGGCGTCAGCGCGCCGCCGTGGATCATCGACGCGAACTGCGTGCAAAGCGGCACGCGCCCCGCCGCGAGCGTGCGCCCGAACAGCAGCGCCATCGCGAGGTTGAAGCTGACATGCTCCAGATACAGTCCCCATTCAAAGTGCAAAGCAAGCGGCGTGCGCATGAACCATAGCGCGAGCACCACGAGCGTCCAGAGCGGCAGCAGCCACGCCCGGCGCGGCGAGCTCGCGGCGGCGGCCAGCGCGATTGCGAGCGGGGGCACGAGCGCCATGGCAAGGCCGAAGCCGTGCGCGCCCGGCGTCGCCACCGCGTAGTGCGCCCCGACTTGCCAGGCGGCCACCGCCGCCACGCCAAGCGCCGCGCGCGCCACCGCAGCCACGGCGCTCATCGCCCGCCTCCGCGTACGCGCGCGCCAGCCTGCCGTGCGCACGGCGCCGGCGGGCGTATGGCCCCGGTGCGCCCCAGGGCGGTCTGGCTGAGCGAAGAAGGCATCTGGCAAATATCGCAAATGAAGTCGTAAGTGAATCGTAGGGTGTGGCAAGCGCCACGAAACATCATAAGAAAGGCAAGTATCGGGCCGGTTTCTTGCAAGCCTGTTCGGGCACGCACATTTTAAGATTGGCGGGACCCGATCACCTGTCCTGCCAGACGCCGGTTTGTAACTGAATGTTCGGAATCGCGCCAGGCAGGGCTTTTGTCCGATCCAGACAGGCCCGAAGCCGTGCAAGCGTCTCGCGCGTTCCGATCCCAAAAATGCGCGCCGCCTGGCACCGACCCTCTGTAACCCTTTCGTCTGGGAGCACGGTATACGCACCGATACCCTTCACTTAGAATCCTGGTAACTTTTACATCAAACGAACCCTAAAAACGGGCGGCCGCCGCTTTTGGCCCGCACGCCCGGAGAGCCCACGCATGATGAACGCACTGGAACAAGAGCTCGCCACGCAGATCGTGAAAGAGCTGAATCTCGAAGATGTCTCGCTCGACGAAGTGAGCGCCGACACCCCGCTCTACGGCGAAGGCTTCGGGCTCGACTCGATCGACATTCTGGAAATTGCGCTGCTGATCTCGAAGAAGTACGGCTTCGAACTGCGCTCGGACAATCCGGAAAACGAAAAGATCTTCGCGACGCTCGGCACGCTGGCCGCCTATGTCGCGGCGCACCGCGTGCGCTGACGTGCGCGGCGCGCGGTGCCATGACTGCCGGCGCTGGCCAGCACCTGGCCAGGATTGAGGGAGGAAACCCCATGCGTGCACTCGTGACAGGCGGCAGCGGCGCACTCGGGCAGGCCATCAGCGTTGCGCTCGCGCAGGCGGGCCACGAGGTCTGGGTGCACGCGAACCGGCGGCTGGCCGAGGCCGAGGCCGTCGCGCAGCGCATCGTCGCGGCGGGCGGCAGCGCGCACGCCATTGCCTTCGACGTGACCGACGCCGACGCGGCCGAAGCCGCGCTCGCGCGGCTAGTGGAAGACGCGCCCGTGCAGATCCTGGTGAACAACGCGGGCATTCACGACGACGCGCCGCTAGTCGGCATGCGGCGGGAGCAATGGCACCGCGTGATCGACGTCTCGCTCAACGGCTTTTTCAACGTGACCCAGCCGCTTCTCATGCCGATGATCCGCACGCGCCGCGGACGCATCGTCAACATCGCCTCGCTCGCCGGTGTGATGGGCAATCGCGGCCAGGCGAACTACGCGGCGGCGAAGGCCGGCCTGATCGGCGCGACGAAATCGCTCTCGCTGGAGCTGGCTTCGCGCGGCATCACCGTGAACGCCGTGGCGCCCGGCATTATCGCCACGCCGATGGCGGAGCACGCGTTTCCCGCCGAGCGCATCAAGCAGCTCGTGCCCGCGCAGCGCGCGGGCCAGCCGGCGGAAGTCGCGGGCATGGTGGCGTACCTGGTGTCCGACGCGGCCGCCTACGTAACAGGGCAAGTGCTCTCGATCAACGGCGGCCTGGCTTGAACACGCGGCGCGTTTTCCGCTGCTGCATCCTCTGAGGAAATACGAGTGTCTGTGCAACCCTTCGACGCAAAGCGGCAGTCGCGCTCCGCGCCCGGCACAAGCACGGGCGCGAGCGCCGAAGCATCCGGATACGAAGTCCCCGCGCACGATGCGCCGGACGCCCGCCCCGGCGGTTATGCGCGCGCAGCGGCGCGACCTAGAATTTTTTCAGGGTCTCACGCTGTAGAGGCGCCTGCTGCCATGTCCACGCCTTCGTCCACGCATCTCGTCCTGATCCCGAGCTACAACCCGGGCGCCAAGCTCGACGAGACCGTGCGCGGCGCACGCGCGCAATGGAACCCCGTGTGGGTCGTGGTGGACGGCAGCACGGACGGCAGCGCCGCGCGCCTGCAGGCCATGGCCAACGACGACCCCGGCCTGCACGTCATCGTGCTGCCCGACAACCGGGGCAAGGGCGGCGCGGTGCTCGCGGGGCTCGAAGCCGCCGCGGCGCGCGGATTCACGCACGTGCTGACGATGGACTCCGACGGCCAGCACCCCGCCGCGCTGATTCCCGAATTCATGGCCGCCTCGCAGGCCGCGCCCGAAGCCATGGTGCTGGGCCTGCCGAAGTTCGACGCGAGCGCGCCGCAACTGCGCGTGCAGGGACGACGCCTCTCGAACCTCTTTGCCGACTTCGAGACGCTGTGGGCCGGTATCGGCGATTCGCTTTACGGCTTTCGCGTGTATCCGATCGCGCCGCTCAAGGCGATCATGCACAGCCAGACGTGGATGCGCCGCTTCGACTTCGATCCCGAGGCCGCCGTGCGCCTGTGCTGGGCCGGCGTGCGGCCGATCCAGATCGAAGCACCGGTGCGTTATTTCGGCGCCGATGAAGGCGGCGTTTCGCATTTCAACTACGTGCGCGACAACCTGCTGCTCGCGGGCATGCATCTGCGACTCGTGAGCGGTTTAGCGCTGCGCCTGCCGCGCTTGATCGGCAGGCGCCTGCTGCCCTGATTCCTTGTTGGCCGGTTACGCCGTGGCGCGCTGCGTGGCGCTGGTGCGGTAGTCGGCCAGCAAGCGCTCCTGCTTTTTCCCGGCCGCCGCGAGATTGCGCGCCTTGACGTGGCCGAAGCCGCGAAACTCGTCGGGCAGCGCCGCCAGCTGCAGCGCGGCGGGCAGGCGCTGCGCGTCGAGGCTCGCGCAGAATTCGTCCACGAGCGCCACGTATTGCGCAATCGAGCGGCGTTCGTCGCGACGCTCTTCGGTCTTGCCGAACACGTCGAACGGCGTGCCGCGGAGCCCCTTCATGCGGGCCAGCGTGCGCAACACCGGCAGCACCCACGGACCGAAACGGCGCTTCACGAGATGACCGTGCTCGTCGCGCTTCGCGAACAGCGGCGGCGCGAGCCAGAAGTTCAGCTTGTAGTCGCGTCCCGGCTCGCCCTCGAACTGCTCGCGCAGCTTCTGCAGATACGCAGGATCGGCATACAGACGCGCGACTTCGTACTCGTCCTTGTAGGCCATGAGCTTCGCGAGATTCACGGCGACGGCGCGCGTGAGCGGCAGCTTCGCGTCGCCGCCGAGCGCCGTCTCTTTCACACGAATGCGCTCGATCACACGGCGATACTGCTCCGCATAGGCGGCGTTCTGATACGCGGTGAGCAACGCTTCGCGCGCGGCAATCAGCTTGTCGAGCGATTCGGGCATGCGCAGAACGATGGCTTGCGCTTCTGCCGGTGTTTTGGTGAGCGCGCGCACGACCGCCTCGCCGTGATGCGCGACGTAGCGCCCCCAGTTGAACGCCTGCTGGTTCTTTTCCACGGCCACGGCGTTGAGTTCGATCGCACGACGAAGATGCGCGAGTTCGAGCGGCAGCCAGCCCTTTTGCCACGCATAGCCCAGCAGCAGCGGGTTGCTGTAGATGGTGTCGCCGAGCAAGGCCAGCGCGAGCGCATTGGCGTCCACGAACGCACAGCCCTCGCCGATGCTCGCGCGCAGTTCATCCTCGGTTTGTGCGCCCGGGAACGTCCACTTGGGGTTCTTGACGAATTCCGCAGTCGGCGTCGCGCCGCTGTTGATCGCCGCGACCGTCACGCCATGCTGGGTGCGCGAGAGCACGTCGCCCGAAGCGGAGACGATCGCGTCGCAGCCGATCACGAGGCGCGCCTCGCCCGTGGCGATGCGCGTGGCGTGCAAGGCGGCGGGCGTCGCCGCCACCTGCACGTGGCTCAGCACGGCACCGCCCTTTTGCGCGAGCCCGGCCATGTCGAGCACGGTCACGCCCTTGCCCGCAAGATGCGCGGCCATGCCGATCAGGCCGCCGATCGTCACGACACCTGTGCCGCCCACGCCCGTCACGAGAATGCCGTAAGGCTTCGCCAGTTGCGGGAGCACCGGCATGGGCAACGCGTCGAAATCGATCGATGCGGCGCTGGACACATTCGCCGCGCGCGGCTTGCGCAACTGCGCGCCCTCGGCCGTCACGAAGCTCGGGCAAAAGCCCTTCACGCACGAGAAGTCCTTGTTGCACGACGACTGGTTGATCTTGCGCTTCGTGCCGAGCGGCGTCTCGAGCGGCTCGACGGAAAGGCAGTTCGACTGCACCGAGCAGTCGCCGCAGCCCTCGCACACGGCGTCGTTGATGAACGCGCGGCGCGCCGGGTCGGGATAGGCGCCGCGCTTGCGGCGGCGGCGCTTTTCGGTGGCGCAGGTCTGGTCGTAGATCAGGACGGTGGTACCGGCGATTTCGCGCAGCGTGCGCTGCACGCTATCGAGCTGGTCGCGATGGTGAACATCCACGCCTGCCGGCAATACGATCTTCGCGTCGTATTTTTGCGGCTCGTCCGTGACGATGACGATGCGCTTCGCCCCTTCGGCATGCACCTGATGCGCGATCTGCGGTACGGTGAGCACGCCGTCCACGGGCTGGCCGCCCGTCATCGCCACCGCGTCGTTGTAGAGAATCTTGTAGGTGATGTTGGCGTTCGATGCGATGGCCGCACGAATCGCCAGCAGTCCTGAGTGAAAGTAGGTGCCGTCGCCGAGGTTCACGAACACGTGCTGGTCGCCCGAGAAGTGCATCTGGCCGAGCCACGCCACGCCCTCGCCGCCCATCTGGCTGAACGTTTCGGTCTTGCGGTCCATCCACATCGACATGTAGTGGCAGCCAATGCCCGCCAGCGCACGCGAGCCTTCGGGCACGTTCGTCGAGGTATTGTGCGGACAGCCCGAGCAGAACCACGGCTTGCGCTCCACCGTCACGCGCGGCTTCGCTGCCTCGCGCTCCTTCGCCTCGATGATCGCCACGCGCGCGAGCATGCGCGCGCGCACTTCCTCGGGCACGTCGGCGCGCGCGAGACGCCGCGCAATCGCCTTGGCGATCAGCGCGGGCGAGAGTTCGTAGTGCGCGGGCAGCAGCCAGTTGCCGCGCGGCACCGACCATTCGCCGCCTTCGTTGTCGCGCTCGTCGAATTTGCCGTAGATCTTGGGGCGCACGTCTTCGCGCCAGTTGTATAGCTCTTCCTTGAGCGCGTATTCGAGAATCTGGCGCTTTTCCTCGACCACGAGAATTTCTTCGAGCCCGGTGGCGAAGCCGCGTGCGTCCTGCGCATCGAGCGGCCACACACAACCCACCTTGAGCACGCGCACGCCGATCTGCGCGCAGGTTTCGTCGTCGAGGCCGAGGTCGGTGAGCGCCTGGCGCACGTCGAGATACGCCTTGCCCGCGGTCATGATGCCAAAACGTGCACGCGGCGAATCGATCACCACGCGGTTCAGGCGGTTCGAGCGCACATAGGCGAGCGCGGCGTACCACTTCTCGTCGAGCAGGCGCGCTTCCTGAGCGAGCGGCGTGTCGGGCCAGCGGATATTGAGGCCGCCTTCGGGCACGGTGTAGTCGGCGGGCGTGACGATTTCCACGCGGTCCGGGTCGAGGTCGATCGACGCGGTCGATTCGATCACGTCGGTCACGCACTTCATGGCGACCCACAAGCCTGAGTAGCGGCTCATGGCCCAGCCGTGCAAACCGTAGTCGAGATACTCCTGCACGTTCGCGGGATAGAGCACGGGGATGCCCGCCGCGATGAGCGCGTGCTCGGACTGGTGCGCAACCGACGACGACTTGGCCGCGTGGTCGTCGCCCGCGAGCACGAGCACGCCGCCGCGCGCGTCGCTGCCCGCGGAGTTGGCGTGCTTGAACACGTCACCGGTGCGGTCGACGCCGGGGCCCTTGCCGTACCACATGCCGAACACGCCGTCGCGCTGCGCGCCGGGCCAGAGATTGATCTGCTGCGTGCCCCACACGGCGGTCGCGGCGAGGTCTTCGTTCACGCCGGGCTGGAACACGACGTCGTGGGCCTGGAGATGCTTTTTCGCCTTCCAGAGCGACTGGTCGAGCGCGCCGAGCGGCGAGCCGCGATAGCCGGAGACGAAGCCCGCGGTATTCAGGCCGGCCTTGCGGTCGCGCGCCTTTTGCAGCATGGGCAGGCGCACCAGCGCCTGGGTGCCGCTGATGTACACGCGGCCTTTTTCCAGCGTGTATTTATCGTCGAGCGAAACGGATGCGGCTAGCGATGCGGCGTCTACGGCGGCACGGTCTGGGGCGTTCATGGCGGGGCTGTCTCCGGAATCGGTACTTCATCGGTACGTTTTCCGGGCGAGTATAGGAAGCCGATATGCCATCGTAAAATCACAAATTGGCAACGCTGGTATGCGAAAAACGGATGGCTGAACGCGATGGAGGTCGCGCATCGAGGGGCGCTTGCTCAAGCGCCTCGGGCATTTGCCGTTAACACACGGGACCAGCAACCCCTCATTCCGGAGTCCCGCTTGCACGCGAAACCACGCGCTCTGCCATCTGCATCTGTCTTGTTCGGAACCCTGGCCGCAACCGTGCTGATCAGCGGCTGCGTCTCAAGCCCCCGCGTCGCCACCGCACCCGCGCGCCCCACGACCGTGGTCGTCGCTCCCTCGCCGCCGCCCCCGCCTGTCGTCGTCGCGCAACCCGTTTATGTGCCACAGCCGTACGACGCCTACGTTTCGGTCGTGCTCGACCGCGACGTGGTCTACGCCGGCGGCAGCACGTATATCTGGATCGCGGGACCGGACGGCCACCGCCAGCGCCGCTACTATGGCCGCGGCGACCTGCGCGGCGAAGTCCTGCACCGCCGCGCGGAACTGCGCGTGGTGATGGCGCACAACGAAGGCCATCTGCCGATGCAGCACGCGCGCATGCCCGAGCCCCAGCGCGTGCGCGTGACGATGCAGCCGCACGGCGCGCCGCCCCATGGCTACCGCCCGCAGCCGGGCGGGCATCCGCCGGCGCACACCGCCCAACATCACCCGCCGCCCGCGCCGAACCGCAACGCGAACGCCAGCGCCAATGCGAATGCGAATACGAATGCCGGCCATCATCGCCGCCCCGATGGTCACCCCAACGGCGCACCTGCGCCGCGTTTCGCGGGCCAGCCGCCGCATGCGGTTAATCCCGGCTAAGACCGGCTGAAGTTCGAACCGTCGGCCAGCGTTCGCTGGCCGGCCTCAAAGGCGTCCCAGGCCCCTCTGGCGGCGCTTCCCCCCTTGCCTCACCTGCCGCCCTCCGCTGTGCGGCTATAGTTGCGTCCCCAAAAATTCCCGCCTGACGCGCATCCTCGGTACAACACCGCCGCGACGAAGTGTCGCGATATATATCACATCGCGATATAATCCCTCTTCTTTGGGCGGCGCCGAGCCGTCTGCGCTCCCCATCCGTTTCAAATCCGTTCCGAATCGTGTCACGCTTCAAGGTCCTTCGCTGGCTCACCCGCTTCACCCCCTCCAGGGTCACCATCACATGGCGCGAGCGCCTGCGCTCGGGCGGCGGCGCGCTGGTCGGCATCGCGCTGACGGGCGCGCTCGCGCACCGGCTGCCTGGCGGCGATCCGAGCATTCCGTACCTGATCGCCCCCATGGGCGCCTCCGCGGTGCTGCTGTTCGGCGTGCCCGCCAGCCCGCTCGCGCAGCCCTGGTCGATCATCGGCGGCAACCTCGTTTCCGCCACCGTGGGCGTGACCGCCGCGATGTGGATCCATGACCCCGTGCCGGCCGCCGCCGTGGCCATCGCCGTAGCCATCGTCGCGATGTTTACGCTGCGCTGCGTGCATCCGCCTTCGGGCGCGGTCGCGCTGACCGCGGTGCTGGGCGGCCCGGCCGTGCATGCGCTCGGCTATGAATTCGTGTTCGTGCCCGTCGCGCTCCAGTCGTTCCTGCTGCTCGGCGGCGCGCTCGTCTATCACGCCGCCACGGGGCATCGCTACCCGCACGCCGCGCGGCGGCCGCAGGTAGCAGGTCCCGCCCCCGCGCAGGCCGGCTTCACGCGCGCCGACCTCGAAGCCGTGCTGCGCGAGCGCGACGAAATGCTCGACATCGACACCGACGACCTCGAAGCCGTGCTCCAGGACGCCGAAATCCGCGCGTACGCGCGCAGCTTCGGCGAACTGACGTGCGCCGATGTCATGTCGGCCAATGTGGTGAGCATCACACCCGCGACGACCGTGGGCGAAGCACGCTCGCTGCTCAAGCGCCACGACGTGAAGGCGCTGCCCGTGGTGGACGCGCATCGTCAGGTGAAGGGCATCGTCACGCGCGCCGACCTCGCCGCCGACGGACGCGAACGGCACCCGCTGCGTCTCATGCTTTATGCGATCGCGCGCCTGTTCCGGCCGCACGCCGAGTCCGGCCAGAACGTCGGCACGCTGATGACCACGCATGTGCTGACCGTCGCGAACACGACGCCGATCGTCGAACTCGTGCGTATTTTTGCGGGCCGCGGGCACCATCATGTGCCGGTGGTCGATCACGAACGCAGGCTCGCGGGCATCATCACGCAGGCCGACTTGATCTCGGGGCTCTATCACCAGGCGAAGGCGCCGCAGCAGGCGCCGGCCTGAGCCGGTTAGCGGCCGGACTTGTGGCCGGCATCGCGGCCATACACCTGGCCGCGATGCTGATGTGGCGGGCGTTTTCGGGAAGAAATATCATATCGTGATATATTAGGAGACTAAACCGTTCCAGGGACTCCCGATGAAAAAAAGCGCGCGCGACCTCGACAAGGTCGACTTCGAACAGCTGTCCGAATTTCGCTACCAGATGCGCCGCTTCGAGCGCTTCTCGGAGCAGGCTGCGCAGGTCGAGGGCATTACGCCGCTGCAATACCTGCTGCTGCTGCATGTGAAGGGCTACCCAGGCCGCACGTGGGCGACCATCGGCGAGCTGGCCGAGCGTTTGCAGGCGCAGCATCACGGCGTGGTGGCGCTCGTCTCGCGCTGCGAGGCGATCGAGCTCGTTGAGCGCCGCGTGAGCGAGCGTGACCGCCGCCAGGTGGAAGTGCATCTGCTCGCCGCCGGCGAAAAGCTGCTCGCGCGCCTGGCCGAACTGCATCGCGCCGAGTTGAGATCGCTCGACGGCGCATTCACCATTCCGCATATCGATCTTTAGGGCCTGCTCACATGAATAACGGGCTTGCGAACATACCTTGCCGGCTGCGGTGCAAGGAGCGCGACGCGCCGTTTGGCCGAGCCAAACAAGCCACGCGCGACGCCGCAATGCGGCCGGCAAGGTACGTTCCCCAAACTAAACAATTTCATCCCAGGGGCTGGCCGCCAGAAGGGCCGATCGCTGCGTCATGCTCCTCACGAATACGTCGAGTATTCGTTTCGTCGCAATCCTTGCGTTCGGCCCTTCTGGCGGCCAGCGCAAGCGCGTTATTCATGTGAACAGGCCCTAGAGACCATGCATTCCGACGATTCCCACAAGCGCGACTTTTCGGCGAACGCACGCCTGCCCGGCATCAGCGTGCTGGCCGCAGTGATCGGCGCACTGGCCACGCTCGCGGCGTTCGTGCTGCTGAGCCTGATCCACTGGTTCACGAACCTGTTCTTCTTCGGCCAGTTCTCGTTCGCCGACCGCTCGCCGGCGCTCAACACGCTGGGACCGTGGGTCATCGTCGTGCCTGTGATTGGCGGGCTGATCGTCGGGATGATGGCGCGCTTCGGCTCCGAGAAAATTCGCGGCCACGGCATTCCCGAAGCCATCGAAGCCATTCTGTTCGGCAAGAGCAAGATGTCGCCGAAGGTGGCCGTGCTCAAGCCGCTTTCGTCGGGCATCGTGATCGGCAGCGGCGGCCCGTTCGGCGCGGAAGGCCCGATCATCATGACGGGCGGCGCGCTCGGCTCGCTGCTCGCGCAGTGCGTGCGTGTCACCTCCGCCGAGCGCAAGACGCTGCTCGTGGCGGGCGCGGCCGCGGGCATGACCGCCGTGTTCGGCACGCCGGTCGCAGCCGTGCTGCTCGCCGTCGAACTGCTGCTGTTCGAATGGCGCCCGCGCAGCTTCCTGCCCGTGGCGCTGGCGTGCGCGGTGGCCGGCTTCGCGCGCTCCGTGTTCTTCGGCACGGCGCCGCTCTTCCCCATGCAGACCCTGCCGCCGCACGCGGTGGCGCTGTTTTCGTGCATCATCGCCGGGCTGCTGGCGGGCGCGCTTGCGTCGGGGCTGTCGGCGGCGCTCTACAAGGTCGAGGACCTGTTCGGCCATCTGCCGCTGCACTGGTCGTGGTGGCCGGCCATCGGCGGGCTCGTGGTGGGCATCGGCGGCTTCATCGAGCCGCGCGCGCTAGGCGTGGGCTACGACGTGATCGGCGATCTGCTGCATCAGCACATCATTCTTCAGGTCGCCATTGCGATTCTGGTGGTGAAAGCCGTGATCTGGGTCGTGGCGCTCGGCTCTGGCACCTCGGGCGGCGTGCTCGCGCCGCTGCTCATGCTCGGCGCGGGGCTCGGCTCGGTGCTCAGCCACGTGCTGCCCGGCAGCGACCCGGCGCTGTGGCCGCTCGTGTGCATGGCGGCGACGCTCGGCGCCACGCTCGGCGCGCCGCTCACGGCCATCGTGTTCGCATTCGGCCTCACCCACGACACCAATGCGCTGCTGCCGCTGCTCACGGCCACGCTGGTCGCGCACGGCTTCGCGACGGTCGTCATGAAGCGCTCGATCATGACCGAGAAGATCGCGCGCCGCGGTTATCACATCTATCGCGAGTACGGCGTCGATCCGCTCGAACGCCATTACGTCGATGAAGTGATGACCCGTACCGTCGATACGATCGACGCGAGCGTCACCGTGCGCGAAGCCCTCGACCGCTATTTCGGTTCGACGCAGCAGCGCCGCGCCTTCCCGGTGCTGCGCGACGGCGCCGTGCTCGGCGTGGTGGATCGCGCGATGCTCGACGCCGTGCGCGCGAGCGCCGCGATCGAGGAACTCGACACGCCGCTCGGCTCGTTGCTCGCGCAACGTTCCCCCGACATGGCGCTGCCCGCGGAGACCTGCCGCCAGGTTGCCACGCGCCTCGCGATTCATGGGCTCGAACGCCTGCCCGTGGTGGCCGACCGCGAATCGCGGCAGCTCGTGGGCATCGTCTCGCGCAGCGACCTCGTCAAGCTCTCGCTCTCGCACTTCGAGGAAGAGCACAAGAAGGAGCGCTTCCGCCGCATTCCCATGGGCAACAGCAAGCGGCGCTTTCCGCCGGTGCGCAAGGCTGGGTGAGACAGACGGCGCGCGTCTACTGATGCAGCGCCAACCCCTTCACGGCCTTGTCCACCGCGTTTTTCGGACCGTATAGCGCGATTCCCACCAGATCGGGATTCTCCGGGTCCTCGGCGCGAAAGACCTCGCGGTTCGCCGCGTCGTGGCCCGTCGAAAACATGGCGTGCACATACGGCACGATCGTGAGTTCGCGCGACACGCCGCGCCGCAGCGCCGCCTGCAGACCCTCGACATCCGCGCCATAGATCATCATCGGCTGGCCCAGCATCCTGCCGTAGCGTTGCCCGCGCGCGTCTTCGTAGGGCTCGCCAAGCGCTTCGGGCACCGCCGCCGCAATGCCCGTGGCGAGAAACGCGGTCACATTGAGCTTCTGCCACACCGCGAGGTTTTCCCGCACGACCAGCGCGACTTTCGTATCGAACATGCTGCCTCCTTTTTCGAGGCAGTCATGATCCGCGAGACGCGGCGGCGAGTCTGGAACGTTTGTGCACGGCGGCGGCGTCCGCAAAGCGCGCGTCTCAGTGCAGATGCCGCAGCTTGTCCGGATTGCGCATCACGTAGATGGCCGTGACCTTGCCGCCTTCGATCTCGAGCGCGGTGGTCTGCAACTCGCCATCGGCCTCGCGCGTGACAAAGCCGGGCAGTCCGTTGATGAAACCCGCGCGCACGAACGTCGAGCCATTCTTGCGAAACAGGTCGGCTAGCTGCGCGTGCAGCTTCATCACACGCTCGAAGCCGAACACCGGGTGGCCGAGCGCCGGGCGCTTGCCGCCGCCGTCCGCATGCAGGCTCACGTCGTCGGCGAGCATGGCGCCCAGCGCGCTCATGTCGCCGCTGCGCGATGCCGCGAAGAACGCCTGCGCCAGTTCGAGGCCGCGCCCTTTCTCCACATGAAAACGCGGGCGCGCTTCTCTCACGTGAGCGCGGGCGCGCGCCGCGAGCTGGCGGCATGCGGCGCTCTCGCGCCCGATCGTGGCCGCGACTTCGTCGAACTCGAGCCCGAACACGTCGTGCAGCAGGAACGCCGCGCGCTCGAGTGGCGAAAGGCGTTCGAGCGCGAGCATGAGCGGCAGCGTGACGTCCTCCTGCTCGTCCTCTTCGACGACCGGGTCGGGCAGCCACGGACCGACATAGGTTTCGCGCTGATGCCGCGCCGACTTGAGCTGGTCGAGACACATGCGCATCACCATGCGGCGCAGGAAGGCCTCGGGCACGCGCACCTCGTCGCGCTCCACGTCCGCCCAGCGGATGAACGCATCCTGCACGATGTCCTCGGCGTCGGCGACCGAGCCGAGCATGCGGTACGCCACGCGGATCAGCTTGCGCCGCAGCGGATCGAAACTCGCCGCGGCGTCCCTCAGGCCCGGGTCCGTCATGCGGCGACCATCTTTTTGGCCATGGCCTTCGCCGCCGCCGGATCGACCCACAGGCCGAAGCCGACCGCAAGGCGGTTCCAGCCGTTGATCACATTGATCATCAGCGTGAGCTTCACCTGCTCCTCCTCGGTAAAGTGGCCGGCGAGCGCCGCGCGCGCCTCTTCCAGCGCATGACCCTCGCAAAGGCGCGTGAGGGCCTCGGTCCAGCCGAGCGCCGCGCGTTCGCGGTCGGTGTAGCACGGCGCCTCTTTCCACGCGGATAGCAGGTAGAGACGCTGTTCGGTCTCGCCTTCCTCGCGTGCGTGGGCGGTATGCATGTTAAGACAATTCGCGCAGCCGTTGATTTGCGACGCGCGCACCTCCACCAGCGCAATGAGGCTCGGCTCGAGGCTCCCGGACACGGCGAGCGAAGTGCCCATCCAGGACTTCATCAGGGTCGGGGCGGCGGCGAACAGGTCGAGCTTGGCAGTCATGGTTCCATCTCCTTTCGGTTGGGTTGCCATGACATGACGAGACAGCCTGGGCCGCGTGTGACATTGGGGCGAAAAAAGTTTCGGCGCGGCAATTGTGCCGCCTCGACCAGTAGCGCGCGGCCGGAGGCGGCGAGTCACGCTGCATCACTCTTTGCCGGACTGCGCCGCGGCTTGCTCGATGACCTTTGCCACTTCCGCCGGATGCGACATGTAGACCACATGGCTCGAGTTGATCTCGACCGTCTTGCTGCCCGCACGCTGGGTCATGAAGCGTTCCAGATCGGGATTGATCGCGCGGTCCGCCGTCGCCACGACAGCCCAGCTCGGCTTCGTTCTCCAGGCGGCGTGCGTGATCGGAACGCCGAACGACTGTGCGGCGGGCGTCACCTGCGAGATGGCCATGAAGCGGGCCTCGGCGGCGGGCAGGTCGGCGGCGAAATCCGCGTGGAAATTCGCCGGGTCGATATACAGGTGGCCGTCGGCCGTGGCCTTGATCGCCTGGGTGGCCGGCGGCGTCTTCTTCGTCAGTTCGAGCGGCGATTCTCCCGTATCCGGCTGGAACGCGGCCACATAGACGAGACCCGCGACCTTGTCGTCGTTGCCCGCCTCGGTCACGACCGCGCCGCCGTAGCTATGGCCGACGAGGATACTCGGGCCATCCTGGGCATCGACGACACGGGTCGTCGCCTTCACGTCGTCGTCGAACGACGTTTCCGGCTCCTGCACCACGGAGACCTTGTAGCCGTCGCGCGTGAGGATCTTCGACACGGCCTGCCAGCCCGAACCGTCGGCGAAGTAGCCGTGCACGAGCACGATGTTTTTGACCGGCGCGGCCGTGGCGGCCTGCGCGCCGAGCGCGGCGGCGGAAAGGGCAACAGCGGCGGCGATGCAGGTTACGTATGAGGAAATCTTCATTTTGATGCTCCGGGGAGTGAGGTGATTTGAGAACTCGACAGGCATTGCCTGTTCGATGTAGCCATCCTACTAGTAGGATGGTAGAAAGGCAAGAAAATTGTTGGAGTGGCTTGGGGGTGGCAATTGGTCCCCGGTCCGCGTAAGCTATCGGTAATTCAACCGACTAGATGGTAGGCGAAATGACAGTAAGTGGAGAACTGACGGCCGACAGGATCATTGCGGCGGGACGGCAACTCATCATGCGGCGCGGCTACAACGGGTTTAGCTACGCCGACATCGCGGATGCGATCGACATTCGCAAGGCCAGCATTCACCACCATTTCCCCGCCAAGACAGATCTCGTCGTCGCCGTGCTGAACGAGTGGCAGGAAGCGCTCGACGCCGATGTGGCGGCGCTGGAGGCGAGCGGCGCTGACGCCATCGCACAGCTGCGCGCCTACATCGGCCATTGGGAGCGCTGCATTGCGGACGACACGGCTCCGTTCTGTGTCGCGGGCATGCTGGGCGCCGAGCTCCCTTCGCTGCCCGAAGAAGTGGCTCAAGGGGTGAAGACGTTCTTCGATCACCTGACTGCGTGGCTTGAACGGGTGCTCGAAGCCGGCGTGAACGGCGATCTCCTCAAACTGGATTCGTCGGTTCACGCCGAAGCGGCCACGCTCGTCTCGCTGGTCTATGGCGCCATGCTCGCCGCGCGGGCGTATGCGAACGTCGAGCTGTTCAAGCAGGTGACCGAGGGCGCGGTCGAAAGACTGGTGAAGCCTCGCAAACGCACGCGTCAGGCGATCGAGTAGCCGCCGTCGGCGACCAGAGCGTGGCCCGAAACGTAGCTCGAGTCGTCGGAGGCGAGGAACGCCACGATCGTCGCCATCTCTTGCGCCGAGCCCCAGCGGCCGGCCGGCGAGCCGGCGGCGAACTGCTGCTGCACTTCGGCCGATGGCCAGATGCCGCGATGATGGAACGGCGTCTCGATCAACCCCGGGCACAGTGCGTTCACGCGGATGCCTTGGCGGAACCATTCGATCGACGCCGATTTGGTCATGCCGACTACCGCGTGCTTGCTGGCGATATACACCGACGCGTTCCCGAAGCCGATCAGCCCGCCCATCGAGGCGTTGTTGATGATGCTGCCCGAGCCTTGCTCGAGCATGACCTGCGCTTCGTATTTCATCGAGTTCAGCACGCCGCGCACGTTCAGCTCGAAGACCATGTCGAACCTTTCGGAGTCCTGTTCGATGAGCGGTGCAAATACGCCCTCGGTTCCCGCATTGTTGAAGGCGATGTCAAGGCGCCCATAGGTCTGCACCGTGTAGTCGACGAGACGCTTGATGTCGGCTTCTTTCGAAACGTCCGCCACGAAGGCCGACGCTTCGCCACCCTCGGCCGAAATTTGCTCCACGAGCTGGTCGAGTTCGTCCTTGCGGCGCGCCGCCACGACGACCTTTGCGCCGCGGTGGGCGAGTTCGACAGCCGAAGCCCGGCCGATACCGGAGCTTGCGCCGGTCACGAGCGCAATCTTGCCTTCGAGCTGCCGTTGTGTGTTGATCATGTTCATGATGTCGTCCTTTGTTCCAGTGGAGATTGCGCAGGGTCTGGCGCGCTGTTCACGGCTACGTTGCCTCACGCCTGGAACGAAGTATGGACAGCCGGCGCTCGAAGATGAATGGAATAATCACGCATTCACAATTCCTCATTTGGGAATTTTCCACGACAATGAGTCATCACTCTCAGTGCAGGAACAATCATGCTCAATCGCCTTGATCTCCTGAGGATCTTCCTGGCCGCCTCGTCGTGTACGAGCTTTCGCGAAGCCGCCGCGCGACTCGGCGTTTCGCCGCAAGTGGTCACGCGTGCGGTGCGTGAGCTGGAGGAGCAACTGAGAGAAACCCTGTTCCACCGGAATACGCGACGCGTGCAGATCACGACGTTCGGCCAGTCGTTCGCCGCCCATGCTCAGGCTGCGCTCACGGGCGTCGACAGTCTGTTCGGCCAGGCAAGCATCAGTGACGACGCAATGGGCGTTGTGCGCATTACCGCGCCGTCAGCCCTGGGTCGCTACTACGTACAGCCGATCCTGATGGAATTGATGGCCCGTCATCCCGGTCTGATTGTCGACCTCAGACTCTCGGACGCCCCCTCGGCCGTCGTGGACGAGCAGATCGACGTAGGCGTGCGCGTGGGCGCAATTGGCGACAACCGGTTTGTCGCACGTGCTATCGGTCCACTACCGGTATGGACAGTCGCCTCACCGGCATTGATCCAGAGAGTAGGAGAACCAGGGAACCTGAAGGACCTCGAAGCGCGGCCTGTGACGTGCCTGATCGACTCCGCAAGCGGTCGTCCGTGGCCATGGATGTTCCGCGGAGAACGTCACTTCCAGCCTTCTGCGCCCGCATTCGTAACCAATGACACTTCTGTGGAAGTCGAAGCGGCGTGCGCGGGAATTGGCTTCAGCCAATGTACCGAATATCTGATTCGGCCTTACGTTCAGCGAGGTCAACTCGTCCGGCTTCTACCCCGCCTCGATCCCGAGCCCTGGAAACTATTCGTTTACCGTCCCCAACGCGGCCCGGTATCGAGGCGAATTCGTGTCGTATTCGACGAGCTGGTCGCCAGTCTTCCCGTGGCAACGTTGCGTGAGTAGCTGGCGCGCGCTCTGAAGAACGAACGTCAGTTCAACACGAAAGCGAATACTGAAACCCGGCTAGACACGCGTCGCCAGCAGTTTGATCCCGGCGATCCCGAATACGACGGCCAGGCATCCTTCCAGCGCGCGACGGGTCCGCACGTACATCCTGCGAGCCGAATCCGTCGAAAAGAGGACGGCATAACCGCCGAACACCAGGCATCCGATGGCCGCGCAGCCGGCGATTACGGCACCATGGGCAGATCCCGTGCCGTTCGACGACAGCGCGACGATGGAAACCCACACGAGGATCGCTTTTGGATTGGTGAGATGGAGCATCGCGCCGCGGAGGTAGACGCTCGTCAATGTCGGTGCTCGTTCCACCTTCTCTACCGAGGCGGCGGCGGTCGAAAGCGCATTGCGGCCGGATTTGAAGGCGAGCCACAAGAGATATAGACCACCAAAGATCTTGATTGCGATGATGAACTGGGACCAGGCGATCAGGGCAGCCGACACGCCTAGCGTGGCCACCGTCGCCCAACACATCGATCCCGAGATGACACCGAGTGCGAACATCATCGCCGCTTTACGGCCGTGACTGGCCGCGATGGACAAGATTGCAAGGTTGCTCGGCCCGGGACTCGCGGTGCCGACGAAATACGCCGCATAGGCAAGCAGCAGGTTGGTCGAGAAGAAGGCGTTTCCAGTCATGATGGGAAGAGGCTGAATAGGTCGTTAGTCAAAGAACGAAGCGCTTGCCCACCGCAGACGATACGACTCGATCCTTGAACCGTGTCGCCAGTGCGCCGATTGCCCGCCAGCCGGTGCAATGCGCGGGGGCGATCAGTGCAAGATTGAACGGTTCCAGCGCTTCGACAGTGTCCGGAATGATGCTTTCCGTTGCACCTGATAAATGGAAGCCGCCCAGCACTCCGTAGATCGGCACGTCGGGGAAGCGATTGCCCGCATGAGTCAATACGTTGATGAGACCTGCGTGTGAACAGGCTGTAAACACGAATAAACCCTTGTTAGCGATATGCACGGCAACATATCGTTCATCCACGAGCGTTTCGTCCAACTCCCATTCACCGTCAGGGCCAAGCCTGTGCTGGCCGGGCATGCCGCGCTCGAAGCTTGTCACACGCGGGATTTCTCCGCTGATGTAGAACGACTTCGACAGAACCGACTGTTCAACTCTCGTAATAACGAGTTCCGCACCGTTACCGGCAAGCACCTGCTGTCCCGGAATGTCCTCCATCGGCATCATGCGGCCCTGCGGATTCCTGACCGCTCGCGATGCGAACATCTCTGGATGCATATAGGTTGGGACAGGCTTTCCACCGTTTGCCAGCGTGATCATCTGCAACGCCCGTGGCATTGCAGCGGCGTGATCCCAATGCCCATGGGAAAGCACCATCGCGCCGACCTTGCCGAGGTCGAGGCCGAGCCTGACGACGTTACGTTCGAATACCCACTCGTCGGGCCCCGTGTCGAACAGAAGCGAGTG
The DNA here is from genome assembly GCF_000519185.1 of Paraburkholderia nodosa DSM 21604. Classification (GTDB taxonomy): domain Bacteria; phylum Pseudomonadota; class Gammaproteobacteria; order Burkholderiales; family Burkholderiaceae; genus Paraburkholderia; species Paraburkholderia nodosa. The sequence continues at coordinate 370,123 of NZ_JAFA01000002.1, forward strand.
CGAGGTGTCGCCAGTTCGGGCGGTAATCAGACAGGACAAGCCGTGAGCGGCGCAACAAAGACATCCTCCACCAAGCCATTTCATCCCGCGCCGCCAGGCCCCGGCAACCTCCGTTTCCACGTACGGTGGATTCGATGAAAGGATGTCGGTAACGTTATCGACGATGACCGTAATCTCCAGGCTGTCGATTGACTCAATCATCTCTGCACTCCTTAGTACTGATCAGTCCCGCAGCAAACCTTCCGCCAGCAGTGCTGCCCTGACGCGCGGGCGACCCGCCGCACGTTGCTGAAACGCGGTGATCGCGGGCAGCGGCGATAAATCCATGCCAACGTGCCTTGCCCAGTTTGTCACGGTGAAAAGATAGGCGTCGGCTACCGAGAATCGCTCTCCCAGCAACCATGGCTGGTGCGTCAGGGAGCAACGAGTTAATTCATCGACCAACGGCGCTGCAGCCCGGCACGCTCCAGCGCTTGCTACTGGGGGGAAGGCGGATTCAAGAGCTTGCTCAACGGCTTTAGCGGGCCTATTGGGAGGAGCGAAAATGTCATCAAGTGCGTTTGCCCCAAGGGCAGCGCCTCGAGCATTTCATGCGCTTGATTGACGTCCGTCACGTTCAGGATGAACACCACCCCAAGTCCGGTCTTGCAGTGAATACCACTGGTCAATCTTGCCCTCGAGGTAGAGCTGCGCCGTCTCGCGCACTTCGGTCGGAAGAATGCGTTGGACAAGTTGCATGTCCGTGCCTGGCGGAAAAGTGCCAATCGCCAGAATCTTCGTGGTTGGCGTGGCAGGCATAGGCGTGGTTTGCGACATGGAAACTCCAGCAAAAGCGACCAGCACAGCGGCTATGGTCAAATTAAGAAGAAGGCGTTTCATTCAGCGTCCCGTTACCGTGGTGTGAGCCGCCAATGCTCCGGCCCAATGGCTGGTGCCAAGGTATCATCGCTATTCGCAAGCGGCTATTCATCACATTGTTGACGGGCCATGAAGCAGAACTTCACAGTCAGGCAGGGCGCGCTGGACGGCGTGGAGGTGTTCCTGCGCGTTGCACAGCATCGCAGTTTTCGCAAGGCGGCCGCGGAGCTCGGTGTGACGCCCTCGGCTATCAGCCAGACGGTGCGTGTACTCGAAGCGCGCATTGGCGCGGCGCTCTTCATCCGCAACTCGCGCAGTGTCGGCTTGACCGAAGCCGGCGAAAAGTTTTTCGCGCGCGCCAAGCCCGCCTTCGAGGAACTGGTCGCCGCCAGTGAGGTGGCGCGTGGACTCGGCCAGCGGCCGGCTGGATTGCTGCGTCTCTCGGCGCCGCGCGCGGTGATCCCCACTCTGCTGGAACTGGTCACATCGTTCTGCCGGGCTTATCCCGAGGTCGAGGTGGAGCTTGCTGCGAGCAAGGAGGTGACCGACCTTGCTGCCGAAGGATTCGACGCCGCCGTCCGGCAGGGGCATCTCGTTGCTCCCGACATGGTCGCGGTGCCAATGACGCCGCCATTCCGTCTCATCGTCGTCGGCAGCCCTGCCTACTTCGCCGGGTTCAACCCGCCGACGCACCCGAACGACCTGCGCCAGCATGCCTGCTTGCGATGGCGGCGGTCCAACGGCGCGCTTGCCCTATGGTCGTTCAACGACGAAGACCAGCCGATCGAGATCGCCGTATCCGGTCCCCTCATTGCCAGTGACTTTCCCACCGTGCTTGCCGCTGCGTTAGAAGGCCTGGGCCTCGCCCAGGTCCCCGAGCCTCTGGCCGCTGCCGGGTTGAGATCGGGAGAACTGACCGAGGTGCTAGAGGCCTACGCGCCCGTGAGGCCGGGGGTATTTCTCTGCTATCCGGACCGCCGGCAGGTCATGCCGAAGCTGCGCGCGTTCATCGATCATATGAAGAGCCGCACGACGGGCGATGGAAAAGTTCGCGTAAATGCTGACGCGAAACGCGCGGGGTCGCGAAAAGGAGGCTGATTCCGCAAAGCATTCACCAACGCCCAACGCTAACAAACATCCCCCATGCCGCGCAACACGAAGCGCGTGCACCATCGTCCTACAATGTCGCAGTAGCCACACTTCGCCACGACATCATCGGCGCAAACCTCACTTTCCCAGGAGCAGACGATGCCAAAGATGCACGTAGTGCAGGTAGCAAAACCGGGCGCCCCTCTCGAACTGGTCGAGCGCGATATTCCCGAGCCGCCCGAGGGGCACGTCCTCGTCAAGGTGCAGGCCTGCGGGATTTGCCATAGCGATTCGCTCACGAAAGAAGGCCAGTGGCCCGGCCTGCAGTTTCCTCGCGTGCCCGGCCATGAAATCGCCGGCGTAGTCGAAAAGCTTGGCGCGCGCGTCGACGATTGGAAGGTCGGACAGCGCATCGGCGTGGGCTGGCACGGCGGCCACTGCGGCCATTGCGAACACTGCCGCCATGGCGACTTCGTGCTCTGCAAGAACGGGCAGATTCCCGGCATCAGCTACGACGGCGGCTATGCCGATTACATGGTGGCCCCGCAGGAAGCGCTCGCGCGCATGCCCGACGACCTCTCCGACGTCGACGCCGCGCCGCTCCTGTGCGCCGGCATCACCACCTTCAACGCGCTGCGCCACAGCGGCGCACGCGCGGGCGATGTCGTGGCGATCCTCGGCATTGGCGGTCTCGGCCATCTCGGTGTGCAGTACGCCCGCAAAATGGGCTTCGTCACCGTGGCCATCGCGCGCGGGCAGGACAAGGCGCCGCTCGCGAAACAGCTCGGCGCGCATCACTACATCGACAGCGCCTCGCAGGACGTCGCGCAAGCCTTGCTCGCGCTGGGCGGCGCGCGCGTGATCCTCGCCACGGCCACGAGCGGCAAGGCCATGAGCGCTGCGCTGGGCGGCCTTGGCCTGAACGGCAAGATGATCATGGTCGGCGTGTCGCAGGAGCCGGTGGAAGTGCCGATCACGCAGTTCATCATGGGCCGCCACTCGGTGCAGGGCTGGCCCTCTGGCACCGCCGCCGATTCTCAGGAAACCCTGGCATTCAGCGCGCTCTCGGGCGTGAAGCCGATGATCGAGGAATATCCGCTGTCGCGCGCGGCGGAAGCCTATGAGCGGATGATGAGCGGCAAGGCGCGCTTTCGCGTGGTGCTCAAGCCCGGCGCCTGAGTGGCATCGAGGCGAAGTGCGGTGCGGTGCTGCGAGGCCGGCGCCGCACGACTTTGCACTACCGTCCCGCTTGCGGCCCGGCTTCGTCCTTCGCGAGGCCGGTCTCGTCGACATAGCGATCGACAGCACTGCTTACGGTCGGATCGAAGCGGTCCGGGCCGATGTCTTCGAGCAAATCGAAGCGCTTGAGCTTGTCGCGCACCGGGTCCTTCATCTCCGCAAAATGCAGCGCGATGCCCTGCTCGCGCAACGCGTGGGCCAGTTCGCGCAGCATGTCGGCAGACGTGACGTCCACACTCGTCACGGGCTCCGCCGCCACCACGACACGCCGCACCGGCGTGGGCGACGCTTCCACCGCTTCCATCAGGCGCTGCTGGAACAACTCGGCATTCGCGAAGAACAACGGCGCGTCCCAGCGAAACAGCACGAGTCCCGGCGTGCGCACCGCTTCGGGATAGCGCTCGATGTCGTGATAGCCGCGCACCCCCTCCACGCGGCCGAGCACCGCGAAATGGGGCCGCCAGCCGTCCCAGAGGAATTCGATCACGGCGATCAGGACGGCGAGGCCAATGCCGGGGATCGCCCCGAAAACCGCGACCGCCACGAAGCAACCGATCGACAGCCAGAACTCCCACTGCTGGATCCGGTAGATGCGTTTGAGATCCGTGATTTCGAACAGCCCGAGCGCGGCGGCGATCACCACGGCGCCGAGCGCGCTATTGGGCAAATAGCGCAACAGATTGGGCGCGACCAGGAGCAGCACCGCCACGGCGAGCGCACCCACTACGCCGGTTAGCTGCGTGCGGGCGCCTGCGGCTTCGGCAACCGGCGTGCGCGATGAGCTACTGCTGATCGGGAAGCCCTGGAACAAGCCGGCCGCGAAGTTCGCCACGCCGAGTCCCACCATCTCCTGGTTCGGGTCGACGCGCGCGTGAAAGCGCGCCGCATAGGTGCGCGAGAGCACACTCGTATCGGCGAAGGCGATCAACGCGACGGCCGCGCCGCCCAGGACGATCTTGACCAGGTCCGCGTTGGCGACCCACGGCAGCGAGAGTCCAGGCAAGCCCTGGGGAATCGTGCCCAGCACTTTCACGCCCATGGCGTCGAGATGGAAGAGACTGACCGAGAGCGTGGCCACGACCACGGCGATCAGAATGCCGGGCACTTTGTCGAAGCGCTTGAGCACGAGGATCAACACGAGGCTTCCCGCGCCCACGGCGAAGCTGTACCAGTTGGCCTCGCCGCGCGCGAGCGCCTGGGCGAGGCTGAGCAGGTCTCTCATCGGGCCCTGCTCGTCGATGGAGACGGCGAAGAGCTTCGGTAACTGGCTGATGAGCACGGCGAGCGCAATGCCGTTCATGTAGCCGTATCGAATGGGCTTGGACAGCAGTTCCGTGATGAAGCCGAGGCGCAACAGCCCCATGACGACGCAGACGAGCCCGGAAACGATCGCCATCATGCTCGCCACGCCGATGGCGCGTGCGGGGTCGCCGCCTGCGACCTGCACCACCACGGCGAGTATGGGCGCGGCAAGCGCGGAGTCGGGGCCGAGCACGAGAATGCGGCTGGGCCCGAAAATGGCGTAAGCCAGCAGCGGAATGATCGTGGCATAGAGACCGTAGACACCGGGCACGCCCGACGCCGCCGCGTAGGCAATGCCGACCGGCACGAGCATGGTGGTCAGCACCAGTCCCGCAGCGAGATCGTTGAGCAACCAGGCGCGTTGATAGGTCTTGAACAACGTGACGCCGGGCAGCCAGCGCAGCCAGGGCCGACTTGCGCTTGCACTGGCGGGCTGCGCGTGGGGGGATACGGGTCTTTCCATTTCCATTGGCCGGTTAATTGTCGTGGGAATGCTGGCGCTGGGAATCGTGGAGCCGACGGCGTGCGCTAAAAAGCATAGTTGAAATAGGCGTGTCACAAAAGCCGCACTCCGCTGTCTTGCCCTGGGGATCCTGAGCCCTGATGCACGCGACCCTTCCGCACTTTTTCGGGCATCGCCCGCCGGCGCTGCGCCAACCGGGTGCGCCGCAGCGACTACCGCACTGCTGCGGTGCACAACGCGTTGCGCTCCGCATTTCCGCACGGCGCGCCCGAAACCCCATCCGGCACGGCTTTGCGGACAACGGACAAACTGGCACGCACCTTGCTGAATCCTCATGCGCGCCCAGCGATGGCGCGCAATGCACCGATTAACCGTCGAAGACGTCATGCCGACGACCACCGAATCCCCATGCTGCGCGTACTACTCGTAACCGACACCGACAAGCCTATCGGCGACCTGCGCGACGCGCTCGCCAAGCTCGGCTACGACATGCTCGCCGAGCCCGCGACGCCGCAGGCGCTGCATCGCGTCGTCGAGCGCGAACGGCCCGACGTCATCATCATCGATACGGAGTCGCCCTCGCGCGACACGCTCGAACAGCTCGCGGTGATGAACGCCACCGCGCCGCGCCCGGTGCTGATGTTCAGCCACGACGCCAACCAGCAACTGATCCGCTCGGCCGTGAATGCGGGTGTGACCGCGTACCTCGTGGAAGGGCTCGCGAGCGAGCGCCTCGCGCCGATCCTCGAAGTCGCGCTCGCGCGCTTCGCCCAGGAAGCGCAGTTGCGCGAGCGTCTCACGCAGGCCGAGAACGAACTGGCCGAGCGCAAGCTGATCGACCGCGCGAAACGCATCCTGATGGAGCAACAGAAGCTGACCGAGCCCGCCGCCTACGCGGCGCTGCGCAAGCGCGCGATGAACCAGAGCGTGAAGCTCGCCGAGGTCGCCCGCCAGATCGTCGCGCTCGCGCAAGCCCAGGAACGACCCGATTGAGCAGGAACGAAGCGCCGCCTATGAACGCCACCCCCACCCTCGCCGCGCCCGAGAAGACCCATCTGAAGATCGGCTTCGTGCCGCTCGCCGACGCCGCGCCGCTCGTCGCCGCGAAGCTGCTGGAGTTCGGCCACGCGCACGGCCTCACGCTCGAACTCTCGCGCCAGCCCTCGTGGGCCGCGCTGCGCGACAAGCTGCTGTCCGGCGAACTCGACGCCGCGCATTCGCTTTACGGGCTCGTGTATGGCGTGCAGCTCGGCCTGGGCGGCCCGCAGACCGACATGGCCGTGCTGATGGTGCTCAACCGCAACGGCCAGGCAATTTCGCTCTCGAACCGTCTCGCGGATGCGCTCGCCGAACACGGCTCGCTGCCGCGCGCGCTCGCGACGCTAGCGCGCAAGCCCGTGTTCGCGCAGACCTTCCCCACCGGCACGCACGCGATGTGGCTGTACTACTGGCTCGCTTCGCAGGGCGTGCATCCGCTGCGCGATATCGAGAGCGTGGTGATACCGCCGCCGCAGATGGTGGCCGCGCTCGCCGAAGATCGCCTCGACGGCCTGTGCGTGGGCGAGCCGTGGCCAGGGCTTGCGCAGCAGCGCGGCGTGGGACGCACGATCATCGCGAGCGGGGCGATCTGGCCGGATCATCCCGAGAAGGTGCTCGCCTGCCGGCGCGATTTCGTGGAACGCCATCCGAAGACGGCGTGCGCGCTCGTGCAGACGATGCTCGAAGCGTGCCGCTGGCTGGATGGCGAAGGCAATCGGCGCGAGATTGCGCAGTGGCTCGCGCGCCCGGAGATGCTGGGTGTAGACGCCGCGCTGATCGCGGCACGGCTCGAAGCGGACGCGGCATCACGCACGCCGGGCATGAAGTTCTTCGAGGAAGGCCGCGTCAACTATCCGCACGAATCCGAAGGCGTGTGGTTTCTGACGCAGTTCGAACGATGGGGCATGCTTGCGCGCCGAAGCGACTACCGCGAGATCGCGCGCGGCTTGAACCAGACGGCGCTGTACGGGCAAGCGGCGGCGGCGATGGGAATCGCGCTGCCGGCCGGGACGGCCACCGCGCCGTTCGTCGATGGACGCGTTTGGGACGGAGAAGACGCGGTGGGATATGTGGAGGGGTTCGGTATCAAGGCGTAAGCGCGGCTGGCCGCGCTCAGCCTGTCACTTCACGACGACCTGCGTATGCCCCACGACAGGCGGCTTCTCGAAGTACGGACCGACGAGGCGCCGCCATTCCTGAAAGTCATCCGACTCGCGAAAGTGCACCATGTGATCCTCGACGGTATCCCACTGCACGACGAGCACATACTGGTTCGGCTCTTCCACGCCGCGCTGCAGTTCCACGCTGCGGCAGCCGCGTGCGCGGTGAAAGAGCGGCAGCGCCTGCGCCACGTTTGCCTCGAATTCGGCGTTCTTGCCTGCGCTCACCGTGATGTGCGCCATCTCGTAGACCATCCTGTTCTCCTTGTGATTCGTGTTGATTTGCGTTGATTTGCGTTGATCCGCTACTGCAGTCAGTGTGTGTTCAGCCGGTCGATCACTTCGTCCGCGATCGCGAGCGAAGCCGTCAGCCCCGGCGACTCGATGCCGTAGAGGTTCACGAGCCCGCTCACGCCGTGCTCGCGCGCGTCCTGGATTACGAAGTCGCCGCCGTGCTTGCCCGCGGCCAGCTTCGGGCGAATGCCAGCATAACCCGGTTGCAGCGCGTCGTCAGGCAGCGCGGGCCAGTAGGTGCGAATCGCCTCGTAGAATTTCGCCGCGCGGCCCGGGTCCACGGTGTAGTCGATCGTGTAGATCCACTCCACGTCGGGACCGAAGCGTGCCTGGCAGCCAAGGTCGATCGTCAGGTGCACGCCCAGCCCCCCTTCCTCCGGCACCGGATAGATGAGCCGCGAAAACGGCGCCGCGCCCGCAAGCGAGTAGTAATTGCCCTTCGCGTAGCGCCCCGGCGGGATCGATTGCGCCGGCACGCCTTCGATGCAAGCCGCGACCGGCTGCGCGTAAAGGCCCGCGCTGTTCACCACGCGCGTGGCGAGCAATTCCATCGGCTCGTCGCCGCCTACTTTCAGGAGCGTCGGCCGGCCTGGCCGCGCGAGGCCGCCCGTGACCGGCGAGCAAAACGCGAGCATGCCGCCCGCCGCTTCGAAGTCGCCCTGCAGCGCGAGCATCAACCCGTGGCTGTCGACGATGCCCGTGGAGGGCGATTCGAGCGCCGCCACGCACTCGAGCGCGGGTTCCCGTGCGCGCGCCTCGCCGCGGTCGAGCCAGCGCAGGTCGTCCACGCCGTTGGCGGCCGCCGCCGCGCGAATCGCACGCAGCGCGTCGAGTTGCCCTTCGTGCGTCGCGACGATGAACTTGCCGCAACGGCTGTACTCCACGCCCTTCTCTTCGCAATACGCGTAAAGCTTGTGCTTGCCTTGCACGCACAGCCGCGCCTTGAGCGAGCCTTGCGGGTAGTAAATGCCCGCGTGTATCACTTCGCTGTTGCGCGAGCTGGTGCCCGTGCCGATGGCGTTCTCGCCCTCGACGAGGACCGTTTCCCAGCCCTGCTGCGCGCACGCGCGCGCAACCGCGAGACCGACCACGCCCGCGCCGATCACGACGCAATCGACCGTATCCATCATGAAACTTCCTTCCTCGTCACACGAGTGCTGTTTCGACTGGCGCTATTTTGCCCAAATCGCTCGCCTTCCGTGAAAGGATGCGCACCATGAAAAAAACGCCGCCCGATCGGTCGATCGGGCGGCGTCAAACAACTACCGGAGATGATGAAGCTAGCGGTGCATTAGAAGTGCGTATGCAGGCCCACGCGCGCAACCGCCTGGCTCTGACCGCTCGAAGCGCCATCCGAGGAGTTCATGCCGTTGATCTGCGCAAGACCGCCCGAGCTGGCGCGCTGGTACACGCCCAGCACGTACACGCTGGTGCGCTTGGAAAGCGCGTAATCGACGATCGCCGCGACCTGGTGCGCGTGATTGTTGTCGACCACGTCGTTGCCCTTCATGTACATGTACGACGCGCCGGCGCTGAGTGCAGGCGTGAAGTTGTAGTGCGCGCCCACCGAGCCCTGATACACCGAGCCGCCGTTGGCCGAGTTGTGCACGGTGGTGAAGAGCGCGTTCGTGATCCAGCCGCCGAAACGGTAGTGCGCGCCGATACCCCAGTTACGCACGCTCACGTCGCCTTCGCCCGTCACGACCGTCTTGAGGTTCGTATAAGCCGCGTTCACGCCGAACTCATGCGCCGAGTAGTTCAGCGCGAAGCTCGTGCCGTTGGCCGTACCGATCGAGCCGGCCACGCCACCGAAGCTGTACATCGCGCCCGCGCTGAAACCGCCGAACGTCGGCGACAGATACTTCACCGAGTTGTTGACGGTTTCGCCAGCCATGCGGTCCCAGTCGAACGACCCGGTCGGGTTGTTCGGCAGCGCGAGCTTCTGGAACGGACCCGCGCGGAAATCGTAGAAGTGGCCCGAGAGCTCCGCCGGATCGTTGCCCGCGAAATACAGCGAGTCCGTCATGAAGTCGTACTGGTTACCGAGCGTGAGCTTGCCCAGCTTGTCGTTGCTCAGACCCAGAATCGACGTACGGCTGAAGAGACTCTTGTTCGGCATGAAGGCGCCGTTGTCCACCTGGAACTGGTTGACGAGCTGGAAGAAGGCCTTCGTGCCGCCGCCCAGGTCTTCCGTGCCGGTCATGCCCCAGAGGTTCGGGCCGTTCACGCCGTCGTCCATCTTGACGTTGTGCTTGCCGCCCTGGTTGCTCACGTAGGTAATGCCCGTGTCCATCATGCCGTAGAGCGTGACACTGCTTTGCGCGAACGCCGGTGCAGCGCATGCCATCACACCGATGGCCCCCGTAATCGCCAATGCAATTTTTTTGTACTGCTTATGATCCTGCATTCTCCAAGTCTCCTGTTTTGAACAAACCTGTTTATTCGAGCATCGAAGGTTAGCGCTCTCGCCGCCCCGAGATCTGGCGAGCCGCAAGCAAGCGCGCGGCATGTGGGGCCACGCGGGTCAAACGCGCTCGAGTGGGCGAAGCGCCCGCCCGAACGCAAAAGCGATTCAGGACATCAATCGGTCAGGCAAACGCTCAGACCGCGTCGGGCACCTTGCGCGTCTTCAGGAACGCTTCGAGGGTTTCGCCGCGCATGCTCGCGTACATGCCAAGATTCGTGATCTTCACGACGCGCGCGAACTTTTCGAGCACGAAGAAGCACACGCCGTATTGAATCAGGCCGAGCCAGTCCGTTGCGTCGACGAGCGCGCGCTCCTCGCTGGTGAGCGCGGCGGCATCGTAGGCGGCCTTGCGGTCGCGCAGCCACAGTTCGCGCGCTTGCGGCAGGCGCATTTCCCAGAAGAAGCGATTCAGGCGCATGGCCTTCATGCTCTGGCGAATGTCGAAGGGGTACGTGCCCGTCAGTTCCTCGATGCCAACCAGTTGCGGATTCATTGCTGGCCCTCTTCCTCGTACACCGTGACCGCCATCGCCGTGCTGGTCGCGAGATAGTAATTGCGATGGACTTCGCGGATCTTGCCGCCCAGCGCCCCGCGCATGGCGAGCCACATGATCGTCTCCACGCTTTCCGCGCCGCCGAGGCGCACGTAGTCCACGTGCTTCATGCGTGCGAGGCGCTCCGGATCGTTCACGATCAGGTCGAGGAACTCCATGTCCCATTCGGTGTTGTTGTAGCCGCTGCGCTCGCCGTGCACCTGGTGCGAAAGCCCGCCCGTGCCGACCACCACCACGTCGAGATCCTGCTCGAACGATTCGATCGCGCGGCGCAGCGCCTGGCCGATCCGGTAGCAGCGGTTGGCCGTGGGCAGCGGATACTGGAGCACGTTCACCTGGATCGGCACCAGCGCCGCGGGCCAGCCGCCTTCGTGCGGCAGCATGAGCGAAAGCGGCGAGTTGCAGCCATGGTCGAGCGGCTTGTCCTGGAAGATCGTGAGATCGAACTCGTCGTTTACGAGTTGCTCGGCGATATGGATCGCGAGATCGGGGTGACCCGCGATGTCCGGCAGCGCGCGCTTGCCCCCGCCTTCGTCGGCGAACTCGTGCCTGGCAGAAACGCCCAGCGCGAACGTCGGGTAGCAGTCGAAGAAGAAGCTGTTGGCGTGGTCGTTGTAGAACATCACGAGCGCGTCCGGCTTGCGACCGGCGAGCCACTGCGCGACCGGTTCGTACCCCTGGAAGAGCGGCGCCCACGCGGGTTCTTTCTGCTTGCCCTTGTCGTATGCCATGCCGATTGTCGGCACGTGCGATGTGCCGATGCCGCCCACTATTCTTGCCATGATCTTGCCCTCTGCTGCTGTTCATGCGGCGCACTCGCGCCGCGCTGGACCGGATGCGTCGACAGACGCCTTCGATCCAGCACTTGGGATACGAAATTACAAAAACGCCGCCCGAACCGTAAGCAAGGGTTAACCACGAATTTTTCCCTTTCCCTCATGAATTCAAGGCTTGTGCGCGCTTGCGCACACTCGGCCGATCGCGCAAACCCGCGCGCCGCAACGGTTTTTGGTATCCTGAAACACCATTGCGGGAACTGCGGCCGATCCGGCCCGGCAACCCTCTCATAAACGAAACAGATATCAAAAGAACGAACTCGCAAGGGCCACGCGCGCCATACGCCGCGCGCCTCGCCTGTTGCGATTCACGCATGACATGAACGGGACGACCCAGCAAACCATCGTGCAGGCGCTGCGCACGCGCATCCTCTCCGGCGAACTCGAGCCCGGCGAGCGGCTCGTCGAGGCGCAGCTCGCCGAGCGACTCGGCATTTCGCGCACGCCGCTGCGCTATGCGCTGAGTGTGCTCGCGACCGAAGGCCTCGTCGAGCGCTCGGGCGCGCGCGGCTACACCGTGCGGCGCTTTTCGGTGACCGACGTGCTCAACGCGATCGACGTGCGCGGCGTACTCGAAGGGCTCGCCGCACGCACGGTTGCCGAGCGCGGCGTGGACGCGGCGCTCGCGCGCGCGCTCGAAGACTGCCTGCGCGAAGGCGACGCGATTTTCGCGGCCGGCGTGCTCGACAGCGAAGCGGAAACGCGCTACGCCGCGATGAACGGCCGCTTCCACGCACTGATTGTGCAAGCGGCGCACAATCTTGCGGTGAGCGCCGCGCTAGGGCTCAACGACAAGATTCCATTCGTCTCGCCGGGCACGGTGGTGTTCGACAAGGCCGCGCAGCAGCGCCAGTTCATGATGCTTTCGTATGCGCACCGCCAGCATCACGCCATCGTCGGCGCGCTCGTGAACGGCGAAGGCGCACGCGTCGAGGCGCTGATGAAAGAGCACACGCATATTTCGAAGGAGAGCCTCAATCTCTCGGTTGACCGGCTGCATCTGAGCGCGGCCGGCAACGCCGCCGCCGCAGTTGGCACGGTTGCCACGGTCGCCGCATGAGACACGGCGCGTATCCCACCCAAAACGACATGATCGAGCCGTGAGCCAGCCCGAACTCCTGAACCTCGCGCATCTGCGCGCTTTTCGCCTCGTTGCCGACACAGGCAGCGCCACGCGCGCCGCTTCGGCCCTGTATCGCGCGCAATCGGCCGTCACACGCTCGGTGCAGGAACTGGAGACGGCGCTGGGCGCGCCGCTCTTCGAGCGCAAGCCTTCGGGCATGCTGCCCACGGCCGTGGGCCGCGTGGTGCTCGAGCGCTGCGCGCGCATTTTCGGCGAACTGGAAGAACTCGCGCAGTGGTGCGCCGCGCGCCAGGCGCGCCGGCGCGCGTTGAGCGAAGGCACGCTGCCCGCGTATCTGCTCAACACGCGGCGGCTGCAGCTATTCGTCGCTCTCGCGCGGCACCGCCATATGCCGAGCACGGCCAATGCATTCGGCATCAGCCAGCCCGCCGTGAGCAGCGCGATGCGCGTGCTCGAAAGCGGCTCGGGTGTCACGCTCTTCCATCGCGGGCCGCGCGGCGTGCTGCTCACGGCCGAGGGCGAGACCTTCCTGCTGCACGTGCGGCGCGCGCTCAACGAACTGCGCCACGTGCCCGACGATATCGCGGCGCTGCACGGCAACATCCAGGGCGCGGTGACGGTGGGCGCGCTGCCTTTGGGCCGCACGCTGATCCTGCCGGCCGCCATCGCGCGCCTTTCCGCGCAGCATCCGGGCGTGCGCGTGGTGACCGACGAAAGCGCTTATGAACTGCTCGTGGCGGGCCTGCGCGCGGGCGACGTGGACTTCGTGCTCGGCGCGCTGCGCGAAAACGATGCGGCAAGCGGCCTGGGCAACGAACGATTGATGTCGGAGGACATGGTCGTGCTCGCGCGGCGCGATCATCCGCTCGCGAAAAAGCACGGCCTCGCACTGAACGATCTGCGTGATGCGCAGTGGATACTTTCGCGCACGCATTCGCCCTCGCGCGGGCTGCTCGAAGCGCAGTTCCGCCGCGTGAAGCTCAAGCCGCCCCTGCCCACCGTCGAAACCGCCGATCTCGCCGTGATTCGCGGGCTACTGCTCGGCACGGACATGATCACGGCGCTCTCGGCGCAGCAGTTGCACTACGAAATCGAATCGGGGCAGTTGGTGATTCTCGACGTGCCGCTGCAGCACACGCGCCGCGATATCGGGCTTACGCTGCGCGCGCAGGGCTCGCCCTCGCCTGCGGCACGCGCGCTGATCGACGCGATCCGGCTCGCGGTGATGGATGTTGCGCCCGCAACGCGCGTGGTGGAGGGGCGGCGCGCGGGGTGAATCCGCACCTGCATGAGACGATCATCAGCGACAATCGAAAGTCCGTAGTGCAAAGCGTTGCGGTCGTTCAGTCCAGGCGCTTTTCAAACCAGTGATGGGCATACGGTTCGGCGTTGAATGCATCGACTTCGACGAATCCTGATTGCCGATATAGCGATATCGCCTCGCGCAGAGTTCGATTCGTCTCTAGACGGATAACGCGCGCTTTGGCCTGCCGGGCACGTTTCTCCGCCTCGGCAATCAACCGGCGGCCGACGCCCATGCCGCGCGCGGAAGGACTCACCCACATTCGCTTGAGTTCGGCCGGGGACTTCTTGTGAAACTTCAGCGCGACGCAGCCGATCGGGTCTCCATGGAGTCTCGCGACGATCAACGCACCTGCGGGCGCCGTCAGTTCGAGAGCATCTGCCGACAGGCTCATGGACGGGTCGAATCCTGCTTCAAAGCGCTGGTCGAGTTCGCCGAAATACTGTTCAAAACACCACCGCGCGTCATCGCTATCAGGGTTCTCAAGCGCAAAATGCACGAGCGATGCCTGTAGCAAACGCTCGACCTCAGACATGGCTTCAATCAGTCGCCGACGCTGCTTGTCGCCGAGAGGTTCGAGCACGCGTAAAGCGACCGCGTCGGAGAGCCGTTCGAGTTCATCCCTTTCGACGAGACCCTCCTCAGTCAGGCACGCCCGGCGAACCCGGCGGTCGTTCGAATCAGTGAGGACAGCGACAAGTTTTTGCCGCTCAAGTGACGCCAGGGTACGGCTGACATAACCCGAATCAAGATTTAGCCGCGCGCGAAGCGTACGAATATCCGCTCCTTCGACACCGATCTCCCACAGCAGGCGCGATTCACCCATCGGGCGGCCTCGTCCGAGGAAATGATCGTCGATAGCGCCGATGCTTTCAGCGACGATGCGATTAAAGCGACGAATCTGGGGAATCGAGGACGAGCTCATATCTCTGACTTTAGTCAGAGATATTGCATCCGTCAACCTCGAGCCGAGGAATGCGGTTCTTTCTGCGCGGGACCGGCCGTGGTTGAAATGGAGGCGGTAGTATTGCCAGCGGATATTGAGTGGGGGCAGCCGTGAATCAGGAAAACGCGTTAGATGGTGCGGTGGCAATCGTGCCGGCGCAAACCGCGCTTCTCGTCATGCACTATCAGACCGACATTCTCGGGCTCTTCCCCTCGGTCGCGCCGGCCTTGCTTGCCAATACGCGCAAGCTCTGCGACGCGGCGCGGACCAAAGGCGTCAGCGTTTATTTCGCCAACCTCCGCTTCAGTCCGGGCTATCCGGAAGTCAGCCCATTGAACAGGAACGGGCAGGGAATCAAGCAACTCGGTCTCTTCGTCGACGACCAGACCTCGCCGGAGTTGGGCCAGCGGGCTTGCGAACCGGTCATCGTTGCGCACCGGGCCAGCGTGTTCTTCGGCACCGATTTGCAGGCGCGACTTCTCGCACAAGGTGTCGATTCGCTGATTATGGTCGGCATTGCATCGACCGGCGTTGTGCTGTCGTCGGTCGCGTATGCGAGCGACGCGGACTTCCGCCTGTACACGGTCAAGGACTGCTGCTACGACCCAGATCCGGTGGTACATGAACATCTGTTCTCCACCGCATTCGATTCGCGCACCACGGTACTCTCGCTCGCGGACGCCTTGCTGCTGCTCGCCTAGACGTTCGGCGTCCGCTCTCGAACCCATCTGGGCCAGTCGAGTGACCTCGATCGCACGGTTCATGCAACGGCGGAAAAGCGATCCGTTGACGTCATTCGAATCGCGCCGAGACACGCATGCATTGCCCCACTCGTTGACTCGACACGTGCGATGCCAGGGTTAACCTCGATAAATATATGCATAACGCACGCCGTAATACTGATTCTTACATCGAGACTGGCCCGTTGGAGATGAGAACGCTAACGTTTGCGCAAAGACTACGGGTAGCCGGGGACCACACAATCACTTTCCGGAGTCATTGCGCTCGCATCACGCTCGCCGCTTTTGTCGGCATCCTCGCGGGATGCGGAGACGCCGTTTCGGATTCGGACATCCAGTTCGTCACGGCCGCAATGCCGGCGCAATTCGAGGCGTTCCGCATGTACGGCGCGGTCCCCTTTCGCGACGGCTCACCCGGTTTGTCCGCTCATGCCCCAGCCCGGCTCCAGCAGGGCTGCGAGGCGGTCGTTCGTTCGGCGAAGGGCAGTTTTCGCGAGTCGGTGGTCCTCGATAGCGAATCGGCCGAGTACTTCGAACTCGATGTTTCGCGTACGGCTGACGGATGGACTGTGACAACCGACAGCCTTGCCGCACCGAGCGGCAACTCCGTGGGGCTTCGCACCCAGTTCACGAACTGCCTGACTGCAATCAAGGACAAGCTGCGGGCCCAGCCGGACTCGATACAGTGAGCCATGGTCCCGCATGGCGAACGGGTAGCGTCCGTCCGCCAGCAACGCTATGCCCGCCATGAAAGCGCCATCGTCGGAAGCGAGATAGCGCGCGGCCGGTCAGTCGAACTTGACCAGATCCTGGAAAACCAGCTGCGCCCACGTGTTGCCGCGTGCCTGGACGAGGAGACCGCCCTCGCCGATCTTCCCGAGTTCGACCGGCGCGAACCCGAGCCGGTCGACGAGGACCGACACCGAAGCGCTAGCTGCGTCGTCGTCGCTAGCGACGAACACGACCCGCCGGCCGCCATGCGGCGTCGTTGGCCCCTGCGCCAGCGTGGCTGCGGGCAGGTGGTTGAAGGCCTTCACCAGCTTCGCGCCCGCAAACGCCTTTGCAACGGCCGCGCTCGAAGGCAGATCGTCCAGCTCCTTCACAGGGACGCCGTACGCGTTCATGGCGTCGATCACGATCTTCCCCTGCCAGCTTTCGGCGGCCCGGGCGACGTCCTCGTGAGCCCCGAAGGGGACAGCCAGGATGACAACGTCAGCCTCGATCGCTTCCTCGATCTGCTGCGGAACCAGCGACGGCCCAATCTGCGCTGCGCGCGAGTCGACCGGCCGCCTGCCTGCCACGGCGACCTTGATGCCCTGATCGGCGAATGCCTGCGCGATGGCCGTGCCGATCTTGCCAAGCCCGATGATTGCGTAGCTCATTGAATTTTCCATTAGTCATCCTCTATAAGAGAAAGGTCAATTTTGCGGACGCTGGGGCTCGGGCCTCAGACCTGGCCGATGCCACCGTCATTCATCAAATCCGCGCCCGTCATATACGAACTCTGTTCGGAGGCGAGAAAGAGTGCCGCGCCGGCCATCTCCTCGGCCCGGGCAAGTCGACCGAGCGGGACCATGCTTTGGTACATGCTCACCAGATCCTCGCGTGTCACCGACTGGCCGTCGAGAATCGGCGTGTCGGTGACGCCAGGGCTGAGCATGTTGACGCGAATGCCGCGATCCTTGAATTCGGCGGCCCAGGTGCGCGCATAGGATCGCAACGCCGCCTTGGTCGCCGCGTAGGCGGTATGCCCGGGAATGCCCATGACGTGGATGGCCGAAGAAACCAGAATGATCGAACCACCCCCTGTCATCATCGGCAGCAACTTCTGCACCAGAAATACGGGGCCGCGCGCCATGAGGTTGAATGCCTTGTCGAAATGCTCTGGCGTGATGGTGTCGATCGAAGCCTGCTCGGTAAAGCCCGCGTTCGACACGATGATGTCGACGACACCCTTTTCTTCCCTGACTGCCGCGGCGACGCGGTCGAGGTCATCGAGATTCGCAGCGTCGGCCTGGATCGCGGTAACGTTGCGTCCGATCAGTTTGACGGCCTCGTCAAGCTGGCCTCGCCGCCGGCCGAAGATAAAGACGTGAGCGCCTTCGGCGACGAACCGCTGGGCGATCGCCAAGCCGATACCCGTCGTTGCGCCGCTAATGACGGCAACCTTGCCTGTGAGAGTGGACATTGAAATTTTCTGCCTCGTGGTGAACGGTAGAGACATCGTAATTGCCGCCCCCACGAATGATAATTAGCGGAGTTATCATGAGATTTATTCTTCCAGAGAATGGGTCTCACGAGAGACATGCAATGGATCGGTTTCACGAATTGAACGCCTTCATCGCCGTTGTCGAAGCGGGCGGCTTTTCCGCCGCCGCGCGTAGAACCGGCGATTCACAGTCCGCCATCAGCAAGGCGATCGGCGCGCTGGAAAAGCGCCTGGGCGTGCTGCTATTGAACCGAAGCACACGCAGCGTGACCCTGACGGATCAGGGGCAGAAATACTACGAGCGGACCAAGCCGTTGCTGGACGAGATCGAGGTAGCCGACAACGAACTGAGCAGCACCACGCTCGATGTCTCGGGCCTCGTCCGGATCGCCGCCGCCTCGACGTTCGGCCGGCTGCACGTTCTCCCGCTCATTCCCGAACTGCTGTCGCGCCATCCTGGGCTTCGGGTCGATCTCGTGTTGTCGGATTTCGTCCGCGATATGGTGGAGGATCGAATCGATCTCGCGATTCGAGTGGGCACCGTCAACGATCCGGATTCGGTCGTAAGAAAAATCGCCAGCACCCCGCTGGTCTGTGTGGGATCGCGCCGCTATTTCGAGCAACACGGCATCCCGAAGAATCCTGCGGATCTCGCCGGGCACAATTGCCTCGTCTACGGCGGTCTGATGGAATCGGCGAACTGGCCGTTTCACGGGCCGCAAGGCCGGTTCAGCGTACCGGTGCGAGGCAACCTGTCGTCGAATAGCGTCGAGACGATCCGGTCGGCCGTGCTCGCGGGTGTGGGAATCGGCCTCTTCGCGAAGCTCTCGCTGACCGATGAACTCAAGGATCCCGACATCGTCACCGTGCTGGACGACTTCATTGGGGACGCCCGTGATGTCAGTATCGTCTGGCCGAGGCGTCGTTTCGTGCCTGCGCGCGTGCGCCGGATCACCGACTTCTTTGCGGCTGCGCTGCCGCAGCGCTTGTAGAAGCGCGACGGCTTCAAACGCACGAGGTCACGCAATGCTCGCAAGCTGCGCGCGGCGAGCGCCTGCGTCGTTCGACATCGATTCGCGCACGTGGCGCGCGAATTCCTGCGCCGCGGGCTGAACCGTTGCGGGCAAGCGCAGACAGATCGCGAACGGCGGCAGCGCGGGCAAGCCGGTTGCTCGAGGCGCGAGCGTCTCGAGGTCGGCTGGCACCGTAGAGGCGAGCCAGGTCGTGATCGCGAGGCCCGCACGCACCGTCGCGGCGGTCGCCTCGATGTTGCCGCTCTCGAAGACCGTGCGCCACGCAATGCCCTCGTCCGCGAGCGCGCCGAGTACGACCGGCCGGAAGGCACATCGCTCGTCCACCATCGAAAGCGGCAGCGGCCGCTTCTGCCAGGCATCGCTGCCGCGCCCCCTGACCCACACCAACGGCTCGATGCGGACCACTTCGCCTTCGGCTTCGCTCGCGACATATTCGACCAGCGATATATCCACGCGGCCGCTGTGCACTGCTTCGCTCAATTCCGGCGACGCCGCACACACAAGCGAAATCTCCACTTGCGGATGCGCATCGGCGAACGCCTTCATCGCGGGCGCGAGCGGTGTCACGAGATCGTACGGCACGCCCACGCGCAGGCTGCCGCGCAGTGATCGACCGGTCATGTCGGCCCAGATTTCGTCGTTCAGCTGCAGCAGCTGGCGCGCCTTCACGAGAAATGGCTCGCCATGGCGCGACAGCTCCAGCTTGCGCGTCTTGCGCACGAACAGCTGGCAATCCAGCACCTCTTCGAGACGCTTCACCTGCTGGCTCACGGCGCCTTGCGTCATGTGCAGCAGATTCGCGGCGACCGTCATGCTGCCGCTATCGGCGACGGCAACGAAGGTGCGGATCAGATCGAGGTCGAGGTTTCGGCTCATTGACGCATTATGCCGCGTAATGGATCGCATCAGAATTATTGCCTTTGATGAAGCGTCGGCGATCCGTACAGTGCAAGTTTCATCCGCTCGACTCCGCACCCATGACCTCGATCCTGCCGCTTCTCCTGTTTGTCGTCATTGCGACCGTGACACCCGGCGGCGCCACGACGCTCGCCACCGCTTCGGGCGCGCGCTTCGGCTTCGCGCGTTCGATTCCGCTGATGCTCGGCATCGCGATCGGCCTGGCCGTGCTCGCCGCCGTCGCCGGGTTCGGGCTGGGCGGTCTGCTGCTCGCACTGCCGTCGCTGCAAACGGCCGTCAAGGCAGTCGGCTCCGCCTATCTGCTGTGGCTCGCGTGGCGCATCGCGCGCAGCGGGCCGCCGAACGCAGGCAACGGCCCCGCGCACCCCATCACGCTCGTCAACGGTTTCCTGCTGCTCTGGCTCAACCCGAAAAGCTGGGCGATGACGGTCGGCGCGGCGGCGTCGTTCGCGCTGCTCGCAAGCAGTCCGAACCGACTCGCACTGCTGCTCGGCGCCGTGTTCGGCGTGGCCGCGTGCGTCTCGCTCGCACTGTGGTGCGCGCTCGGCGTGCTGCTCGCCCGGCTCTTTCGCACGCCGCGCCACTGGCGCATCCTCAATCTCGCGATGGGCGTACTGCTCGCCGCATCCGTCATTCCAGCATGGAGATAACGATGCCTGGTCATCCGTTTGCCGAATCGTTCGACCTTGAAGCCGCGTTCGCCGACGTGTCCGATCACTGGTCGCCGAAAGTTGTCGCCCAGGTCAACGATCAGTACGTGAAGGTCGCCAAAGTGCGCGGGCAGCTCGTGTGGCACGACCACGAGCACGAGGACGAACTATTCTTCGTCGTGCGCGGCCATCTGAAGATCGAGTATGAAGGCGGGCGTGTCGTCGATCTGCCCGCGGGCTCGATGCACGTCGTGCCGCGCGGCACGCTGCACAATCCAGTCGCAGAGGACGAATGCTGGATCGTGCTGATCGAGCCCGCGCAGACGATGCATACGGGACGCGTGGAATCGCCATTGACGCGGACGATCGAAGAGCAGTTGGGCAGCTCACACTGAGACTGCCCAGCCCCCCGGACATCGACAAGACGGATTCAAACGAACACCTTTGGCAGCCGGCTGGGTTGAGCGCGAAGATACTGCTTCGGCGCCCTGACCTGAGCCCCGAAGTGAGCGGCAGCGTGCCAGGGCCAGCGCGGGTCGAAGAGCACGGCACGGGCCAGCGCGACCAGATCGGCGTCTCCCGTGCTGAGGATGGATTCGGCTTGTTCGAACTCGGTGATCATGCCGACGGCGATGACAGGAAGCGTCGTCGCCTGCTTTACAGCCCGCGCGAAGGGAACCTGATAGCCGGGCCCGACCGGAATTTGCGCGGCTGGATTCGAGCCGCCGCTCGAGACATTGATCGCGGCACAGCCTCTGGCCTCCAATGCGCGGACAAAAGCGATCGCGTCGTGCACGGACCACCCGCCGTCCACCCAGTCAGTCGCGGAGATCCGCATCGTCACGGGGCGATCATGCGAAAACGCATCTCGCACAGCGTCGAATATTTCGAGTGGAAAGCGCATCCGGTTTTCCAACGAGCCGCCGTACTCATCGTCCCGGTGGTTCGAGAGCGGCGAGAGAAATTGATGGAGCAGATAGCCGTGCCCACCCAGGATTTGAATGAAGTCCAACTCAAGCCGGGAGGCGCGTCGCGCTGCTGCCGCGAAGGCGTCGCGAATGGCAGCCAGGCCGTCGCGGTCCAGGGCGGTGGGCGGTGTCTCACCGGCCGCAAAAGCGACCGGGGATGGGCCGTAGGTGTTCCAGCCATTTGCGTGATCATGAAGAATCTGTGCGCCGCCGTCCCATAATTTCTGCCGAGACCCTTTTCGGCCAGCATGGTTGAGCTGGATGCCAATCGGCGTGTCAGACCAGCGCCGAATGCCCCGCAGCACGCGCGCCATGGAAGTTTCGCACTCGTCCGAATAGAGCCCCACGTCGCCATAGCTCGTGCGCCCCTCGGGCGTGACCGCCGTCCCCTCGATGGTCAGCGCCGCCGCACCTGAAAGCGCCAGCTGGCCGAGATGAATCAGGTGCCAATCGTTCATCTGCCCGTCTTCGGCCGAGTACTGGGCCATCGGGGCGATTACGATCCGGTTGGCCAATGTCAGGTTGCCGACTTGTATCGGCGTGAACAGCATTGGATGGCTCAAACCGGTGCCAGTTGTTGCTGTGCCGCTAATGACGGCGGCTTTGTCTGCGAGAGTGGACATGGAAATCTTCTGCCGGGTGATGAGTAACAGGTAGATCGTAGTGGCCACATAGGGAAGCGATAATTCGCAGATTCTTCATAAGGCCAATTCCCCACGAGAATAGCCATGAGCGGCGGGTTGTGGCCGCCTGAGCGGTTATGCTGTTCGTCAGCGCAGGAGGCAACCATGGCAGAAACATGGCAATTCCAGGTCCGCATCACCGTCGTGCCCGCGTTGGCCGATGCGCTGCGGGCGAGTAGCCCCTATGAGGGTCGCGACTTGCTCGAAGCCGTCTTGCGCGAGTACAACGCCGCTTTGAAGTGCCAGTTCGACGCATTCGCCGACTATGTCGAAGAGGCGGAGCGTGCCGGGCGGGACCGCCATCCGTTGTATCAATGGACGAAAGAGACGATCGCCAATCCCGGGAAAAAGGCGAAGTACCTGACGTCATTTGCGTTGTACGTTGGCGGCGAAGAGGTCTACGACCGGGAAAGCGCCGACGGGCTGTATGCGCGGCTCTCGGCCCTCGCTGGCCGGGTGGGCATCGAAAGCGTGAACCGGTTCGATACGAACCCGGCCAACAATCCGCAGCCTCCCGTGCGCCAGTGAGACAGACACCGGTTCTGCCGCATCGCATCATCGTGATGGGCTACCCAGGGGCTTCGCACTTGCGCCAGGTAGCACTCAGAACCGATGCTGAACGCCGGCCGTCATCCCTGTTTGCGTGTCGGCCGCACCGACGAGGTCGCGCGACAAGCCCACCTTCTGACCGTGCTGAGCCATCGCATATCCGCCGGAGACATAGAGCAGCGTCCGTTTGGAAAGCGAGTATTGCCCGCGCAGCGAGAACAGCGTCGGATCGGCGTCGCTCGCTCCTTTGATGTTCTGATGATAGATCGCGCCGAGCAGCGTGAAGTACGGGTTGAAATCGTACGAGCCGCCGATCCAGTACATATCGCTTTGCAGCGTTGCCGCCGCAGTCCTCAATGTCTTGCGATAGTTCCGGTAACCGGCCATCGCCTTCGCCGCGCCGAAGTCGTATGAAAGACCAGCGTGGATGCCCTGAATGTAGCGGGTCTGATCGACGGGCGTGACACTGTCCGCCGCGCCGTTTTGTCGATCGTAGGTGACCACGGCAGCGAACGGACCGCCGGCGTAGCCGAGCGCGAAGTCGTATTTCGAACTCGTCTTCATGCTCCCCGGCACATTGCCGAACCCATACAGCGCGCCCAGCTTGATGCCGGAGAATTCGCCGTCGTAGCGCACGGCGTTGGCCGAGCGGGTGAACAGACCGTCTTTGCGGCCGCCCGTCGCGCTCGATGATGTCGCCCATGAATAGTTCGGCGCATAGCCCATCGGGTCGAACGGCAGCATGTAGTCGTACGTCACCGTGAAGGTGCGCCCGAGCGTCAACTGCCCGAAACGATTTTTCAGCCCGACCGTAGCGCGCCGGTCGAAGATGGCGCCGGGGCCGTCGTCGAAGGTGCCGTTCGCGATGTTGATGCCGCTTTCGAGCTGGAATACCGCCTTCAGCCCGCCACCCAGGTCCTCGACGCCGCGCAGACCCCAGCGCGACGTATTCTTGCCGCCCGAAACGAGCCGTGCAGAACCACCGTTTGCGCTGGTGTGATTCGCGTATTCGACGCCCGCATCGACGATCCCATAGAGGGTGACCGTTGATTGCGCCTGCGCGACGGCGGCGATGCCCGCGCATGATAGACCCAACATGGTTGTTCTTGTGATAGGCGACTTCATTGTCTACTCCCAGTTTCTGCGTTGGATTCCGGTGGCGGCATGCGCCAACCCACGGTTACTGCGGCTGCAAACAAGCCTGAATCGCACGAGCCCCTTGTCAGCCCGCCTGGGCAAAGGCCCAGCAGTTGTTCGCCGGCAGTTCGAGCCAGTGCTCGCCGGCGGCGCGCGGCTGCACGCCGAAGGCACGCAAGCGCAGTTCGCCGCAATGGAACAGGTATTCCCAGCGATCGCCGAGAAACATCGACGTGACGAGTTCGGCGCGCAAGCGGTTCTGCCCGGGACCATCGACAACCTGAAGACGCTCGAGCCGGATCACCGCTTCGACTGCCTGACCGGGCGTAAGCGCTTCGCGCGCGGATGCCCGCAACGTCCAGCCCGCGCCGCTCAATACAACATGGCTCGGTTCGACAGCGCAGACGCGACCTTCGAAGCGATTGTTGCTACCCATGAAATCGGCGGCGTACAGCGTGCGGGGCGAATCGTAGAGGTCTGCCGGCGAGTCTTCCTGTTCGATGCGACCGTTGCGTAGCAGCAGGATGCGATCGGACATCGCCATGGCTTCGGTCTGGTCGTGGGTCACGCATAGCGCCGAGAGGCCGAGCGTGACGATCAGCTCGCGCAGCCATGCGCGAGCTTCCTCACGAAGCTTCGCGTCGAGGTTCGAAAGCGGTTCGTCGAGCAGAATCACCGGCGGGTTGTACACGAGCGCCCTCGCGATGGCGACGCGCTGCTGCTGCCCACCCGAGAGCTGATGGGGATAGCGCGCCGCGAGAGCACCGAGGCCGAGTTGATCGAGCGCGGCCTGAACCCGACGCTTGCGCTCCGGGACCGACACGCGACGCAGCTTGAGCCCATAGCCGACGTTTTCGGCCACGGTGCGGTGCGGCCACAGAGCGTAGGACTGGAACACGAGACCGAGCGAGCGCTGCTCGACGGGCAGATCGATGCGGGCCGCGCCGTCGAAGAAGACGCGTTCGTCCAGCTGGATGCGACCTGATGAGGGCTGTTCGAGACCGGCCACCGCACGCAGCAGCGTGGTTTTGCCGCTGCCCGATGCGCCGAGCAGACATACGACTTCACCCGCCTTCAGTTCGAACGAGACGCCCTCGAGGATCGGATGCGCGCCGTAACTCAGATGGAGGTCGTTGACCGAGAGCTTATCCATGCAATTTCACTCCGAAGCGCAAGGCCACGGCGAGACCGGCGCCGACCATTGCGATGTTGATGACGGAAAGGGCAGCGACTTGATCGACAGACCCTGCTGCCCACAGTGAGACGAGCAGCGCGCCGATGACCTCGGTGCCGGGGGAAAGCAGGTAGACGGCGGTCGAATACTCGCGCTCGAAGATCATGAAAATGAGTAGCCACGCGGCGAGCAGTCCGAAGCGCACCAGCGGCAGCGTGACGTCGAGGCTGACGCGCGCCCGTGTGCCGCCGACGCTGCGTCCGGCCTCTTCGAGCTCGGGGCCGACCTGCAGCAGCGCGCTCTGGATCAGGCGCATGCCATAGGCGAGCCACACAACGGTGTAGGCCACCCAGATGCTCCACATCGAGTTCTTGAGTTCCTTGAGGCCCGGGACGAAGAGGAAGACCCACAGGAACGCCAGTCCGGCGAGCAGGCCTGGCACGGCGCGCGGCAGCAGCACGATGTAATCGAGCAGGCGGGCGGCCCAGTCATGCTGGCGATGGCCCGCGAAGGCGACCAGCGTGTAGAACCCTACCGCGAGCGCGCCGCCCAGCACGCCGATGCCGAAGGTGTTGAAAATGGCCCGCACCAGATTGCTGTGCTCGAACAGTTCGGAGAAGTTCGCGAGAGTCAACGTCTCGGCGAGGTCCACGCCTTCGCCCCAGTGAGTGACGAATGCTCGCAGCACGATGCCGGAAAGCGGCACGAAGATCGTGAGCAGCAACCAGAGCGCGACGACGGCGAGCGCGACCCAACGCCATGTACCGAGTGCCAGCACGGTCTGCCGCGTGGCTTTGCCCTTGAGAGTGACGAAGCGATTGGCGCTCTTGAGCAGATGCCGTTGCAGCAGCACGAGCGGAAAGGTCACGGCGATGATGCACACGGCGACCGCGGCCATCAGGTGATACGAGGGCACGCCGAGCTTGTTGGTGAGCTTGTAAAGGTAAGTGGCCAGCACGAGATGCCCTTCGGGGTCACCGAGGACGAGTGGCAGACCGAACACCTCGAAGCCGAGGAAAAACACCAGTACGCCGGCAAAGAGCAGCGCGGGCATGCTCATGGGGAGGCTCACGTCGAGGGCCACGCGCAGCGGCCGGGCGCCCGATACGCGCGCGGACTCCTCGACGTCGGAGCCAAGGTTGCGCAAGGCCGCCGCGGCATAAAGATAGACATGCGGCACGTGCGTCAACCCGACGATCACGGTGATCGCGAAGACCGAATACACGTTCCAGGGCGTGCCCTCCATGCCGGTCAACTGCTTCCACCAGATCGAGTAGAAGCCGGCTGGGCCTGCGGCGATCACGTAACCGAAGGCGAGCACCATCGGCGAAACGAAGATGGGCGTGAGCAGGACCGGTTCGAGCCAGCGGCGTCCTGCCAGATCGGTGCGCACCATCAGGAAGGCCAGGATGCCGCCGAGCGGAATGGAGATGAACAGCATGCCGCTCGCGATCGTGAAGGAGTTGCCCGCGGCCGACCAGAAATCGGGGTCGGTAAAGATGAACGCGAAGCCGGCCAGGCCGAAGGTGCGGCTCGCGTCAAAGAAGGGGGCGCTCAACAGACTCTGGAACACGATGAGCGCAACCGGTAGCGCGACAGCGACGGTCAGTACCGCGATGACGAGCCAGCGTAGCAAGCCAGCCAGGGGGCGCAGCGGCCCCTCGGGCAGCGCCGGAATATCGCTCTTCTCCCTGGCATGGAGCGGCACCGCGGCCGGGATGGGCGCGCGTCGTGAAAGCATGAGGGTCCTCCTGCGGCACGCGGCCGCATATCGAAAAGGGAAACAGGGAGAGCGCACCGTGAAGCGCCCGGCGCTTCACGGCGTTCGCCGTGTCAGGCGTGCGCTAGCGCTTGATCGACTGTTGCCATTGCCTGAGAAATTCGAGGCGCTTGGCCTGGTCGAGATAGACGAGCAAGCCGGAACCGACCGGAATCGGCTTAAGCGAATCGCCGAGCTGTTCGGTCAAGCCGGCCATCGAAGTCTCGCCGGTCACGTCGGCGCGGATCGAGAAGAGGTTCGCTTCGTTCGCGATCAACGTTTGACCGCGCTTCGAGAGCACGTAGTCGACCCACAGACGCGCTGCATTGGGGTTCTGGGCCTTCTTCGAAATGGTGAGCAGGCGGCTGACCACCTGCGTGTAATCCTTCGGGTAGACATAGCCGATGGATGGATCTTTTTTGGCCTTGCTATACGCATAGGATCCCAAAATATTGTAGCCAAGCAGATTTTCGCCGGAGGAGATGCGCTCCATCATGGCGCCGGTACTCGACTGCAGCTTCGGACCGGTCGCGCCGATTGCCCGCACGAGTGCCCACGTGACCTGAGGGTTCACGCGTGCATCCTGGGTCAGATAGTTGAAGCCGGTACCCGATTTCTCGATGTCATACGTGGTGACCTTGCCCTGGTAGCGTGCCGGCTGGGTCTGTAACAGCTTGATCAGGTCGGCGCGCGTCTGCGGTACCTCGCCTGCCGGCATCAGGCGTTTGTTGTAGACGATCGCGAGGGGCTCGAAGGTCGTGCCCCAGGCCTGCTTCTGATATTGCGACCACGCCGGCAGATGCGGGGTCTCAGGCGACTCGTAGGTCGCCATCAGACCGTCGTTGACGAGCTTGATCTGCAGGTCCATGGCCGAGCTCCAGAGCACGTCGGCGCTCGTGCTGCTCGCGGCGTTCTCGCTGATGAAGCGGTTGTAGAGCTCGGTGCTGTTCATGTCGTTGTATTCGATTTTCACGCCATACAGGCTTTCGAAGTCCTTGATGAGGGGCTTCGCGATGGCGGCATCCGTCGCGGCGTAGATGATCAGTTTTCCTTCTTTTTTTGCGCCTTCCACCGAGGCTTGATAGTGGCTCGGGTATCCGGCAGGAACCTGCGCCCAGACCGGGCTGACGGTGAGTGCAAGAGCGAGCGTAGCGGCACAGCGTTTGAATGACATCGGCATGTCTTCCTCCAGGTCAAGACGGGCTTTTATCTTGTGTTGGCGAATGGTAAGGTTCAAATGCTTTCTGTACGCTTTCAGCCATGGCGAAAACTGGAAGGAAAACGAATGATTTATCTCATGGATTTCCCTGGGGGCGGCGATGCGTGTTTTGCTTGTTGAAGACAATCCGATCCTGTCCCGTTCACTGACCGATGCGCTCTCCAGCGCGCATCTGACGGTCGACTGCATGCATGACGGCGAGTCCGCCGATCACGTGCTGCGCACCCAGGACTACGCGCTCGTGATCCTCGACCTCGGGTTGCCCAAGCTCGACGGTCTGGAAGTGCTGCGCCGGCTGCGCGCGCGCCGCAACACGGTACCGGTGCTGATTCTGACCGCGCACGGATCGGTGGAGGATCGCGTGAGGGGACTCGATTTCGGCGCCGACGACTATCTGGCCAAGCCCTTCGAGCTGAGCGAACTGGAGGCACGTACGCGTGCGCTGATACGACGCAGCCAGGGGCAGGACTGTCTGCGCGTGGCCTGCGCAACACTCGTCTACGACGCCGCCGACCGCGGCTTCAGTCTCGAAGGCGAGCCGCTCCCTCTCCCGCCGCGCGAGCGCGCGGTGCTCGAAGTGTTGATCCTGCGCAATGGCCGGGCAATCAACAAGGAGACGCTGTCGGAGAAGATCTTCGGCATTGACGAATCGGTGAATGCCGAGGCAATCGAAATCTATGTGCATCGGCTGAGAAAAAAGCTCGAAGGCAGTGCCGTGGCGATCGTGACGCTGCGCGGGCTCGGCTATCTGCTCGAAGCGAGGCAGGCATGCACGCCCGCCTGAGGGCACCCGATCTGCGTATGCGGATGTCGCTGTGGCTGCTGCTGCCGCTGCTTGGCCTGCTCGCGCTGGATGCGTGGCTCACCTATCAGCGCGCAATGCAGTCGGCCCATGCCGCGTTCGACCGCACGCTCGAGTTTTCGCTGCGTTCGATCCGCGAGGGGGTGCACCTGCGCGAGGGGCGGGTCCATGTCGATCTGCCTTATCTCGCGCTAGAGATGTTCGAATCCAGCAACGACAGCAAGATCTACTACCTGATTCGCGAAGAGGCGGGTCAGGACGCACGGCCTGTCACCGGCTACGCAGACTTGCCGCAGCCTGCGGGGCACCGTCTCGATCCTTTCGCGACACACTTCTACGACACGATCTATCGGGGCGTGCCCTTGCGCATGGCCTTACTGCGTTTGCCCATTCACGACGTGCCCGCCGCGCAGACGCGCATGGTCCAGATCATGGTTGGCGAAACCATCGAACCACGTCAGGCGCTGGCGCAGCAGATCCTGATCGGTTCGCTGCTTCAGGAGGGGCTGCTGGTCGTGCTCGCGCTCGGTATCGTCTGGCTCGGCGTCGGGCGAGGCCTGCGTCCGCTCAACCGCCTTTCGGCAAAGGTCGCGGCGCGCAGCGAGGACGACGCCGCGCCACTGGCGGCTTCGGGCCTGCCACGCGAGGTCATGCCGCTTGTCGAGGCGATCAATCAGTACATCTCGCGCTCGCGGCGCATGCAGGAATCGCGTCGGCGGTTTTTTGCCGATGCCGCGCATCAGTTGAAGACCCCGTTGGCGGTGATTCAGGCGGAAGCGGAACTGGCTCAGCGCGGCAACCTCGACGCCAGCACCGGCCTGCATCTGCGGCGCCTGAACCGGGCGGTACGCCAGGCGGTGCGGGCGGTGCAGCAGTTGCTTTCGCTCTCGCGGCTCGATGCCGGCTGCGATCAGGCGGCGAAGCGGGCACCGATGCTGCTGCACAAGATCGCGCGCAGCGTTACGCTCGACTGGTCACCGGTGGCGCGATCACGCGGCATCGATCTCGGTTTCGACCAGCAGGACGCGGTCGAACTGGTGGGTCACGGGGACCTGTTGAAGGAGCTGATCGGCAACCTGATCGACAATGCGATCCGTTATTCGGCAGACGGCGCGGTCATCACGGTGCGTGTGGGGCGGCGCCATACCTGTGCCGTGCTCGAGGTCACCGACAACGGGCCGGGCATCGCCCGGCACGAGCGCGAAGTCGTGTTCGAACGCTTCTACCGCTGCGAATCGACGCAGAACGTAGAAGGCAACGGGCTGGGGCTCGCGATCGTCGCGGAGATCGCGCGCGTGCACGAGGCACGCGTTACACTCGACGAAGCGCCCGGCGGAGGTCTCGCAGTCAGTGTCGCGTTCCCGGCTGGAGCGCCCATTGCACCGGGCACGACCGCGAGCGCGACCACTGCCGCGCCCGCACAACGGGCACCCAGGCAGGGAGTTTCATGAAACAGGCGATTCAACATGGCGGCGCCTGCGCCAGTCGATATTTGCTGCTCCGCAAAAAAGAGTGCGCGCGCTAACATTGCCGCGAACGGGCAATGAGCGTGATCTAATACCCGCGCAACATTGCGAACAGCCTTGTCGCCGCAATGGCAGACGGCTTTGGTTAGAATCGGTTGTCGATTCGACTATTCATTTTCTTATCGGAGGCGAGCGTGCCAGGTTTACTTCCCAATGTCGACCGCGAGGGGCTCCTCGAATATTCAGTGGTTTACACCGACCGCTCGATCAATCACATGTCGCAGCTCTTTCAGGGCGTCATGCGAGATATCTCAAGCTCCCTGAAAAAAGTCTACAACGCGAAGTCGGTCGTTGTCGTCCCGGGCAGCGGGACCTTCGGCATGGAAGCCGTTGCCAGGCGGTTCGCGACGAACAAGAAGTGCCTCGTCATTCGCAACGGCTGGTTCAGTTTCCGCTGGTCGCAGATTTTCGACATGGGCAGCATTCCCTCTGAATCGATCGTGCTGAAGGCGCGTCCGGTCGAACAGGGAAGGCAGGCCGCCTACGCACCGCCGCCGGTCGAAGAAGTCGTCGCGGCGATCAGGGAGAACAAGCCCGATCTGGTCTTTGCGCCGCATGTCGAAACCGCATCCGGAATGATGCTGCCCGATGCGTATTTGCGCGCGGTGGCCGATGCCGTGCATGCCGTAGGCGGCATGTTCGTACTCGACTGCATCGCCTCCGGTACGGTCTGGGTCAACATGGAGAAAAGCGGCGTCGATATCCTGATCAGCGCACCGCAAAAGGGTTGGAGCGCTTCACCCTGCTGCGCGCTCGTCATGCTCAACCCGCTCGCCCGCGAACGAATCGACGCCACGACCAGCACCAGCTTCGCCTGCGATCTTCGCAAGTGGCTGCAGATCATGGAAGCCTACGAGAGCGGTGGATTCGCTTACCACGCAACCATGCCCACGGACAGTCTCGCGACGCTGCGCGACGTGATCAAGGAAACCGAAGCATACGGCTTCGACAAGGTAATGGCGGAGCAACTCGAACTCGGCAAGCGCATTCGTTCGCTGCTGGTTAGCAAGGGCTTCCGAAGCGTGGCGGCCGAAGGCTTCGAGGCGCCCGGCGTCGTGGTCAGCTACTCGGACGACGACGGCATACGATCCGGCAAGAAGTTCGCCGACGCCGGCCTGCAGATCGCGGCCGGTGTTCCCCTGCAATGCGACGAGCCTGAAGACTTCAAGACCTTCCGCATTGGATTGTTCGGCCTCGAAAAACTGCATGACATCGAAGGCGCGGTCGCAAGGTTCGCGAAGGCGTTGGACCGGATTCTTTAACCCGCTTTTCCTCGGGGCCCGCGACGCGCTTCCTTAGGTCATCGCGAAACAAAACGAGCGCCTTTGCGGCGCTCGTTGTCGTTCTTGCTGCGGTGCGCTTCGTGTAAAGCCATCGAACGTTGCAGACTCAAGCGTCTGCCGGTGTGTCGACGTAGCGCAGGCCCTTTTCGGCAAGGCGCTCGCGCATGCCGTAATAGTCGAGGCCGAGCGTGCCGCCCGCGAGCACCGCACGCGTCTTTTCTTCCTTGGCGAGGCGCGCCTGGGTCGCCTCCACGACCTTCGCCACCGTGGCGAACGGCACCACGACCACGCCGTCGTCGTCGGCCACGATGACGTCGCCCGGATGCACGATCTGCTGTGCGCACACCACCGGCACGTTCACCGATCCGAGCGTTTCTTTCACCGTGCCTTGCGCCGAAACGGCCTTCGACCACACCGGGAAGTCCATCGCCTTCAGTGCGCGCACGTCGCGGCAACCCGCGTCGATGATCAGGCCGCGCACGCCGCGCGCCGCGAGCGAGGTGGCGAGCAGCTCGCCGAAGTAGCCGTCTTCGCAGGGCGAGGTGGGCGCGGCCACGAGCACGTCGCCTTCGCGACACTGCTCCACGGCCACGTGCAGCATCCAGTTGTCCGAGGGCGGCATGAGCACGGTCACGGCCGGGCCCGCAATCGCGGCGCCCGAATAAATGGGCCGCAGATACGTGGCGAGCAGGCCGAGACGGCTTTGCGCCTCGTGCACGGTGGCCGTGCCGGCTTGCTTGAGGATTTCGATGTGACGCGCGTCGGCGCGCGGAATCTGGGTGACGACGACACCACGTTTCATGACAGATCTCCCACCACTGCGGGCGTCAGGCGCATATAGCCTTCCGCGTATTGAATGTCGCGCTTCGCCGTAATGCCGATGTTGCGCTTGGCCTGCACGCCGCGCTGTTGCGCGACACGCGTGTAGTACTCCCAAAGGTGTTCCTGGCCCGCCATGCATTCGATGGCGCGGCGCTTCACGTCCCACACTTCGGTGATGTCGAGGAAGGTGTCCGGAATCCACTCGCACTGCTCGGTCTGGTGCGGTTCGAACGCGTAGACCGGGGGCGCGCCGACGATCTTCTGCCCCGGATTGTGGCCTTCGGCCTGGGCGATGATGCGCGCTTCCTGCGCCACGTGCATCGCGAGCGGGTGATCGAAGTTGTACGGGTCTTTCTGCGAGTGGCTCAGCACGAACGCGGGCTGCACGTCGCGATAGACGTCGACGAGGCGCAGGAGCGCTTCATCGGAAACGCGCAGCGGGTAATCGCCCAGATCGAAGAACTCGCATTCCGCGCCAAGAATCCCGGCGGCGGCGAGCGCCTCCTCGCGGCGCGCGGCTTTCACTTTCTCGATGGTCATGTCGGGGCCCTTGCGCCAGAGCTTCGCCGACTCGCCGCGCTCGCCAAACGAGAGGCACACCACCTTCACGCGATAGCCGTTCTTCTTGTGCAGGGCAATCGCACCGCCCGCGCGCCATACGAAATCCGCGCTGTGCGCGCTGACCACGAGCATCGATTTTTCAGTCATTTCCGGTTCACCAGACGTCGAACATCACGAAGCCCCATTGTAGGTTTGCGCGCGCCGCGCGAACCAACGAAAGGACTGCCGAAAGGCATCGAATCTGCTTATCGGCGCCGCATGGAACGCGCCTCGAATTCGGGCCGGGCCGCGTCTCGCCCATGCGGCGGCAAGCGCCGCGCGGCACATTGGTTGAGCGCGCAACGACGCGGGATGAAGCCGCACGCTCGCGTGGCGAACTCAAATCTTGTGGCCCCGAATTTCCCAACCTTTCGTTGCGCCCACATCGAATGCCTCGCACTGAAATTGTTGCGTAAACGCTGAATACACCTACTGACAGCAATATTTAAATAACACGCATTCTCATTTGCAATACAATCCGCATACTTTTCCGGGCCGCTCATGGGGCCAGTTCCGCGAGCCCTGTCTGACCGGCAAAGCATAACCATTCGCCCGGAGCCTGAGCGCAGCACCAAGGCATCACGGAGCGCCAGCGCTACCTTCGCTACGAACCCTTTTTATGTCCGCATCCCGTTTGCACTCGCCTTTCAATTTGCCTTCGCGCCTCCCCGCTTCCCGCGTCACGATCCTCGCCGCCATCGCCGTCGCCTTCAGCCTGCCCGCCGCAGCGTTCGCGCAAACCGCCGAGGCGCCCACCGCAGCGAGCGGCGCCGCCGCAACCGGTAGCGCCAGCAACGCCACGCTGCCCACCGTGAAAGTGCAGGCGTCCCAGGAAACGCAGCCGGGCGACCTGCAGCCGACCTTCGGCGGCGGCCACGTGGCGCGCGGCGGCGACTTCGGCGTGCTCGGTTCGCAGAAGAACATCGACGTGCCGTTCAGCATGACGACCTACACCGCGAAGCTGATCGAGGATCAGCAGGCGCGCACCATTGCCGACGTGCTCTCGAACGATCCGGCCGTGCGCACCGCCTACGGTTACGGCAACTTCCAGGAGGTGTACGTCATTCGCGGCTTCACGCTCGACAGCGACGACATCTCGCTCAACGGCCTGTATGGCATCACGCCGCGCCAGCTCGTCGAGACGGCTGCGCTCGAGCGCGTGGACATCTTCAAGGGCGCGAGCGCATTCCTGAACGGCGCGGCGCCCAACGGCACCTCGATCGGCGGCAGCGTGAACCTGCAACTGAAGCGCGCCGACGACAAACCGCTCACGCGCGTGACGCTCGAAGGCAGCGCCTCGGGCGAGTTCGGCACGCATATCGACGTGGGCCGCCGCTTCGGCGACAACGACCAGTTCGGCATTCGCGTGAACCAGTACAACCGCGACGGCGAAACGAGCATCGACAGCGAAATGCGCCGCGCCAACCAGACGGCCGTGGCGCTCGACTGGCGCGGCGAAAAGCTCCGCCTCGAAGGCGACTTCATGTATCAGCGTCAGCACGTTTCGGACGGCCGCCCCGTCGTCTACGTGCTGGGCGACGAGATTCCGGGCGTTCCCTCGGCCACGCACAACTATGCGCAGACCTGGTCGTATAGCGACGCGGAAGACACCGTCGGCATCCTGCGCGCCGAATACGACTTCCTGCCCGGCTGGACCGCGTATGTGACGGGCGGCGTGCGCCACACGAACGAGCACGGCGAATACTTCTCGCCCTACTACACCGATCCCTCGACCACCACCGGCTCGCGCCTGGGCGTCGTGCGCAAGGAAGGCGCGACCTCGGCGGAAACGGGCGTACGCGGCCACTTCAACACCGGCCCCGTGAGCCATTTCGTGACTGCGGGCGCCTCGATCGTGCGCGTGGAAACGCAATCGGGCTGGACGCTTTCCAATTCGTTCCCGACCAGCCTCTACAGCGGCGTGCAGGTGCCGTATCCCGCGACGGCCTATCAGGCCGGCATGGACGGCAACCCGCCGATCA
The DNA here is from genome assembly GCF_000519185.1 of Paraburkholderia nodosa DSM 21604. Taxonomy (GTDB): domain Bacteria; phylum Pseudomonadota; class Gammaproteobacteria; order Burkholderiales; family Burkholderiaceae; genus Paraburkholderia; species Paraburkholderia nodosa. The sequence goes on from NZ_JAFA01000002.1 coordinate 404,810, forward strand.
CGGCGCTGAACCTGATGCGCAGCGTCTCGGCCTCGGACACGCTCGGCTTCTTCCACGACCGCGTGCTGTTCACGGTGGGCGTGCGTCACCAGGAGATTCTGTCGAACGGCTACTCGTCGTCGACGCTGCTGCAGACCTCGAACTACAACGACTCGATCACCACGCCGCTGTTCGGCCTCGTCGTCAAGCCGTGGGAGAACGTGTCGATCTACGCGAACCGCAGCGAGTCGCTTTCGGCGGGCGGCATTGCGCCTCAGGGCACGACGAACTACGGCGACCAGCTCGCGCCGGAGCGCACGAAGCAGTATGAAGTGGGCGCGAAGTACGACAACGGCAAGTACGGCGCGCAGCTCGCGCTGTTCCAGCTCGAAAAGCCGCAGACCTACACCAACAGCGCGGGCGCCTATGTGGCGAACGGCAACGAGCGCCATCGCGGCGTGGAAGCGTCGGTGTTCGGCGAGGTGTACAAGGGCGTGCGTTTGATCGCGGGCGCAACCTATATCAACGCCGTGCAGCTCGACACCGCAGGGGGTTCGACCGACGGCAAGACGCCGGTCGGCGTGCCGAGCTTCCTGCTCAACCTGGGCGCCGAATACGACGTGCCCGGGGTGCAGGGCCTCACGCTTTCGGCGCGCTGGACGCATACGGGTCCGCAGTATTTCGATGCGGCCAACACCATGTCGATCAAGGCGTGGGACACGGTGGACATCGGCGCGCGCTACGCGACGAACGTGTTCGGCCGTCCGACTACGTTCCGCGCCAATGTTTATAACCTTGCCAATAAGGCGTACTGGTCGTCGACCAACGGTGGTTATCTGACGATGGGCGCGCCGCGCACCGTGCTGTTCTCGATGACGACGGACTTCTGACCGGCGATCGTCAGCGCGTAGCTAGATGGACGAAGGGCCTGGCAGTTCATCTGCCAGGCCCTTTTTTGCTGTTGGCGTATGTGTGTGGGCAATCGACGGTTGTTACCCACCCACCACCGTAATCGCAAATCCGTCCCAGCCTTTGCTACCCACCGTCTGCACAGCCGTGGTCGCGAGCCGTTTGTCGTTTCCAAGCATGTCGAAGTAGCGGCGCAAGCCGACCACGTCGTCCTCGTGATGCGCGGGGTCGGCCACGCGCCCTTCGCGCACCACGTTATCGGCCACGATCACCGTACCCGGACGCGAAAGCTTCAGCACGCGTTCGAGGTAGTTCGGGTTATTGCTCTTGTCCGCGTCGATAAACACGAAGTCGAACGGCGGCACGCCTTGCGCGATGAGCGCATCGAGCGATTCGAGCGCGAGGCCTGTGATGACCGTCACCGTCGCATCGAGCCCCGCCCTCGCGATGTTCGCCCGCGCAACGGCCGCGTTTTCCGGGCTGAATTCGAGCGACACCATCGCGCCGTCGTCGGGCAGCGCGCGCCCGAGCCAGATCGCGCTATAGCCGCCCAGCGTGCCGATTTCCAGTATGCGTCGCGCGCCCTGAATGCGCGCGAGCAGATGCAGAAACTTGCCCTGATTCGGTGCCACGTTGATCGCGCGAAGGCCCGCCTTGGCGCTCGCCGCGAGCGCGCCGTCAAGCGCATCGTCGGGACCGATCAGCCGGTCGCAGAACCAGTCGTCCACTGCCTGCCACGTTTGCTCGTTCATCACCCTGCTCCGTTTCTGGATCAAGCCGCCAAGGTTACCTCACCCGCTCGCGACACTGCACAAGCGCGAAGCCGTTGCGCGCCTCGTCGATTCGATATCCTTAGTAATTGCATGAACCGGAAGGCTGGCTGTTGACGCACCACCTCCGGCGCCCGCGTTGCGCGTTTGCAACGCCGTCGCGCTTTGTTGCGCGTACAGGAAGTGTCAAGCGCTCCGACCCGCCGGCCCAACCCATGCGCCCAACTGTCAAACCAGTCGCGAAGCCGCGCCAGCCCGTCATCTGCGCGCGATACGCAACGGGCATAAACACGTGCATTCATAGGGCGCGATCCACAGCTCTCCGCTAAACTCCACCACACATTGACGCCGTTTCGAGATAACGACTGGCCGCGCCACGCCGCCAGTATCCTTGGTCGCTGTCTTTGCGGGATAAAGATAGCCACTGCGAAGAAGACAAAGGGCTGTTGCGATGCGACTATCCGTTCAAGTTGGGCTGGGCGCGCTCGTCGCCGGACTGCTGCTAGGGGCGAGCCTTTTCGCAGTGGACAAATCGGCTGTCGCGGCTACGCAGACGACCAGGGCGGCAGCGCCGGGAGCAAGCGATGTTCCCGCCGCCGCGTCGGTTGCGGCCTCCGCTCCGGCTGCGGCTTCCGCCGCCGTCACGGGGCCCGTTGTCATCCAGACGGCCCCCGGCGCCGTCATTCCCGAGCCTGCCGCGTCGGTGCCGCTCGGGCAGCCGCGCACGCGCACATTCACGTTGCGCCAGATGGGTGCGTACGGGCCGATCCCGCTGCGCGGCCTCGATCCCACCGCCAGCATGAACGTCGACGTGCGCACCGACGAAGTCGTGACCGGCGCGAAGCTCAAGCTCGTCTACACCTACTCGCCCTCGCTGATCTGGTCGCTTTCGCATCTCAGGGTGTTTGTGAACGGCGAAGTGGTCGCGACGATTCCGCTCGTGAAGGAGACGGCCGGGCAGGTCGTGACGAGCGAGATCGATCTCGACCCGCGCCTTTTCACCGACTACAACCGCATCAGCGTGCAGATGATCGCGCACTACACGCTCGATCATTGCGAGGATCCCTATCATTCGAGCCTCTGGGCCGACGTGAGTCCCGACACGTCGCTCACGCTCAACACAGCGGGCATCGTGCTGCCCGACGACCTCGGGCTCTTGCCTGTGCCGTTCTTCGACCGCCACGACAACCGCCTCGTGCGCGTGCCCTTCGTGCTCGCCGCCAACGCGGGCGTGCCCGTGCTGCACGCGGCGGGCGTCGTCTCGTCGTGGCTTGGCGCGCTCGCGAGCTATCGCGGCTCGCGCTTCCCGGTCTCGCGCACCGTGCCGCCCGACGCCAACGCCATCGCGCTCGTGCTGCCGGGCCAGGTGCCCGAGGGGCTGAAACTGCCGGAGATCAAGGGCCCCACGGTCTCGGTCATGGCGAACCCGGCCGCCGATCCGCAGTCGGGCCGCAAGCTGCTCGTGCTCGCGGGCCGCACGCCCGAGGAACTGCTGAACGCCGCCTATGCGGTCGCGCTCGGGCAGGCCGGCATGGCCGGCAGCAGCGTGATGGTGAAATCAATCGATCTCGGCCCGGCGCGCAAGCCCTACGACGCGCCGAACTGGGTGCCCACCGACCGCCCTGTGCTGTTCCGCGAGTTGGTGACCGACCCGCAACAGCTCCAGGTGTCGGGCTACAACCCGCCCGCGATCCGCGTGAATCTGCGCGTGCCCGCCGACCTCTATGCGTGGGCGCGGGGCAACGTGCCGCTCGACATCCGCTATCGCTACACGGCGCCTTCCGCGTGGAACGACTCGGTGCTCAACGTGAGCATCAACGATCAGCTCGTGCGCTCGCAACGGCTGCGGCCCGTCACGCGCGCCTCCGACGAAGCGCGCATCAACGTGCCGCTGCTTTCGGGCTCGGACACGCGCGCCGCCGCCAATCTGGAAATCCCCGCGTTCCGCGTGGGCAGCGACAACCAGTTCCAGTTCCAGTTTCATATCGATTCACAGAAGACGGGGCTGTGCACCTCCACCGCCACCGATGTCGCGCGCGCAGCCGTCGATCCCGACTCGGTCATCGACTTCAGTGGCTTCGCACACTACACGGCGCTGCCCAACCTCGCCTTCTTTGCGAACAGCGGCTTTCCGTTCACGCGCATGGCCGACCTTTCCGACACGGCTCTCGTGATTCCGGACGAACCCGACACGAAGGATCAGGAAGCCGTGCTCACGCTGCTCGGCCACATGGGCCAGTGGACCGGCCTGCCCTCGCTGCGCCTGACGATCGTGCCCGCCAGCCAGGTGGACAGCGTGGGCGACAGCAACCTGCTCGTGATCGGCTCGGGCTCGGGCGCGCAACTGCTCGAGAAGTGGGGCAAGGACCTGCCGCTTCTCATCGAGCGCGGCAGGACCGAGGTGACCACGCGCGACCAGCGCACCGGCTGGCCCGGCTGGCTTGGCGGCACCGAGGACGAAGACCCGACACCGTCGGGCCGCTCGATCGTCACGCTCGGCGGACCGATGGCGGCGCTGATCGGCTTCGAGTCGCCTCTCAAGTCGGGCAGGAGCGTGGTGGCGCTCGCCGCCACCTCGTCCGCGCAGCTCGGCGACGTGCTCGACGCGCTCCAGGACGGCGGCAAGATCTCGCAGATGCACGGCGATCTCACGCTCGTGCGCTCCGGTCAGGTGGAGGGCCTGCGCGTGGGCAACCGCTATTTCGTCGGCGATCTGCCGTGGTATGCGCGCGCCTGGGTGTTTATCTCGCGCTACCCGGCACTGATGGCGCTCGCGGGCATTCTGGCCGGTCTGATCGTTGCGCTCACCGTGTTCTGGGCGCTCGGCCGCATGGCCTCCCGCCGCTCCGGGACCTGACGATGCGCCCGGGCTTGGCTACGCTCGCGCCCGCTCTGGCGCCACGGCTCATGCGCTGGCTCGCGGCGGGCGCGCTCGCCTGCGCGCCGCTCGTGCCGCTTGCACCGCTCGCAACACTGGTGCTGCTGATGCCGGCTGTGCCAGCGCACGCGGCCGCGCCAGCCGCCAATGCCAGCGCAGCAAAATCCGCCAGCCCCGCGGCCTGCGCCTGGCCCGCTTGGAATGCGTTTCGCAGCACGCTGCTGAGCGCCGATGGCCGCGTGATCGACGCGAGCACGCCGCGCCAGGTGACCGTTTCCGAAGGGCAGTCCTACGCGCTCTTCTTCGCGCTGGTCGCGAACGACCGCGCGAGCTTCGACAAGGTCCTCACGTGGACCGAAAACAATCTCGCGCAGGGCGACCTCGCCACCCATCTGCCTGCATGGATCTGGGGGCGGCGCGACATCGGCGATGACGGCAAGCCGGTTGCGGCGTCGGCAGCATCTGGCAGTTCAGGCGCCGCACATGCCGGCGAGCCGCAGTGGGGCGTGATCGACAGCAACCCCGCCAGCGACGCCGACCTCTGGATCGCCTACACGCTGCTCGAAGCCGGACGCCTCTGGAACGAGCGCCGCTACACCGCGCTCGGCACGGTGATGGCCCGCAACATCGTGCGCGAGGAAACCGCCGTGCTGCCAGGTCTTGGCCGCACCGTGTTGCCGGGACCCGTGGGTTTTACGATCGGCAAGGACGGCTGGCGCCTGAACCCGAGCTACGTGCCGCTTCAGGTCATGCGGCGCTTCATGCTCGCGCTGCCGGAGGCGGGCGAATGGAAGGCGCTGCTCGCTTCGTCGGCGAGACTCGTCAACGAGACTGCGCCCAAGGGCTACTCGCCCGACTGGGTGGAATATCACGCGAAAGGCGGCTTCGCCCCCGACGCGCAAACGCACGCCGAAAGCGCGTACAACGCGATCCGCGTGTACCTGTGGGCCGGCATGCTCGCGGGCGACGACCCGCTGCGCGCCAGCACGCTCGCCACCTTCAAGCCGCTCGCGGACTTCGTCGGCGCGCATGGTTTTCCGCCCGAGCGCGTCGACACGACCACGGGCACGCCGGGGCCGAACGAGGGCAACGGCGGCTTTTCCGCCGCGGTTGCGCCGTATCTGGCTGCGCTCGGCCACAGCGATCTCGCGAACGCCCAGGCCGAGCGCAGCCGCACGCTCGCGCAGAAGTCGCCGCCTGGCTACTACAGCAGCGTGCTGATGTTGTTCGGGCTCGGCTACCTCAACGGGCTCTACCATTTCGACGCGCAAGGCCGCGTTGCCCCAGCATGGACGAGCGCATGCCCCACGCCGCGCTGAACGCCCTGGCGTCCGCCCGCCGCGCTGCCCAGGTGCGCAGCGCGCGCCGTGAGGCGCGGCGCGCGGCTGCGCACGCTTTGCGACGCGAGGCGGTTTCACGCATGCCGCAACGCTTGTTGCCGAACAACGCACCGCGTCTCGCACCAAAACTCGCACCGACACTCGCGCCGATCGTCGCGCTGCTCTTCGCGGCCTCGCCGTATCTGGCCTCGGCGCAGGCAGGCCCACAGCCAGCGGCCAACGCCGCCACGCCCGCCGCCCAGGCCGCGCAGCTGCTCTCGGCCGCACGCATGTGGGAAGGCAAGAATCGTCCGGATATCGCACGCGGGCTCGTGCAAAAAGCGCTGCTGTTCGACCCGCAGCAGCCCCAGGCGCTCGCGTTGCTCGGCGAAATCGAGCTGCGCTCGAACCGCCCGGCCGAAGCCGCGAAAATCCTCGCGCAGCTCAAAAAAATCGCGCCCAATGCGAGCGCAACGAAAGAGCTCGACGACGCCTACCGCGTCGCCACGAGCGGCAAGATGGAGATGGCCCAGATCCGCCTGCTCTCGGCCGCCGGCAAGAGCGAGGAAGCTTCGGCGCGCCTGCTCAAGCTGTTTCCGAACGGCGCGCCCGCGGGCGATCTCGCGGGCGACTACTACCGCATCCTGGCCGGCACGACCGCGGGCCGCGCGCAGGCGATCAGCGAATTGCGCACGCGCGTGAAGCAGAATCCGAACGATCCCCGCCTCGCGCTGATCCTCGGCGATCTGCTCACCGACCGTGCCGACACGCGCATGGAAGGCCTCAACCTCATCTATCACGTGTACCAGCGGCAGGACAGCAACCGGGCGTTCGCGCTCGAACTGTGGCGGCGCGCGCTCGCGAGCGCCGGGCACGACGATCCCGCCTATTACGTGTGGTATCTGCGCTATCTGCAGGAAGTGCCCGACGACTCCGACGCGAAGCAGACCGTCGCCGATCTCGGCAAGAAGCTCGGCGCGAAGGGCCAGGCGCAGGCGCAAGCCCTGGCGCAGAACCCATCGGCGGTCATTAGCGCGCCGCCTGGCAGGGCCGCGGGCAACGCGCGAGCGTCCACCCAGGCGCGTGCGCGCCCCCGTCCCGGCCCCGGCGCCGCCGATCGCGCGCGCGGCCTTGCGCAACTCGATCGCGGCGATCTCAAGGACGCCGAAACCTCGCTGCAAAGCGCGCAGCGCGCGAACCCCAACGACGGCGAAACCATCGGCGCGCTCGGCCTCGTGCGGCTGCGCGAAGGCCGCCACGACGAGGCGCGCGAGCTGTTCGCGCGCGCCCTCAAGCTCGACCCGGACAACGCCGGCAAGTGGCGCAGCCTCGAAAAGACGGCCACCATCTGGGGCACCATTGCGAAGGCACGCGAGGCGAATTCGCAGGGCAAGCCGGAAGAAGCCGAAACACTCGCGCGCGCGGCGCTCAAGCTCGATCCGGGCAACACGACCGCCAGCGATATCCTCGGCAACGCGCTCATTGCGCAGAAGAAGTGGCCCGAAGCCGAAGCCGTGCTGCGCCCGCTCGTGAACGCCCCCAAGCCCGACATGGATGCGCTGCGCGGCCTCGTGACGGTGCTGCGCGAGACAGGACGCGAAGGCGAGATCGAGCCGCTCATCGCGGCCACGACGCCGCGCGTGAGCGGCTCGAGCGCCGAGCAAAAGCAGTTGCACGCGGAACTGCTCTCGATCCAGGCGGACCAGCTGCTCGCGGACAATCGCAAGAGCCCCGCCATCGCGAAACTCGAAGAGGCCGTGCGACTCACGCCCGACGACGCCTGGACGCGCTTCACGCTCGCGCGCCAATACCGCGACCTCGGCCTGCCCGCACTAGGCCGCCAGGTGATGGAAGACGGCCTGAAGGTCTCGCAGGCGCCCGACATGCGCTATGCCACAGCGCTCTATCTGAACTCCGTAGACGACGTCGACGCCGCCGCCGCGCAGCTCGACGCCGTACCCGCGGCCGAGCGCAGCGAAGGCATGCGCGAACTGATGGGCAATCTCGCCGCGCAGAAGAAGATCGCCCAGGCCCGCCAGCTCATCGCTCAGGGCAAGGAAGACGAGGCGCGCGCGCTGCTCGATTCCGCGGCCGCCGACGCGAACGCGGCCAACGACCCGCAGATGCTCGCCACGGTCGGGCGCGAGTGGATCGCGACAGGCGAGCCGGACCGGGGCCTCAAGCTCGTGCAGGACTGGCTCGCGGCGCACCCCGACGACCCGGCGGCCAACGGCGCGCGCGTGCGTTACGGCGAGCTGCTGGCGGCGGCCAACCGCGACGACGCGTGGGCGAACTGGATCGACGCCACGCGCGATCAGCCCGGCATCACCGGGGAGCAACTGGCCAGTCTCGACGACCAGGAGCTGCGCCTCGTCGCGCGCGAAACCGACCGTCAGATCGAGGCGGGCGACTTGACGGGCGCCCGCCATACGCTCGACGCCGTGCCCGACCGCCTGAAGACGACCAAACGCTGGCTGCTCGAAGACGTCGATCTGCGCGAAGCGAAGGGCGACTACAAGGGCGCGATGGCTTCGGCGCAGAAGGTGCTCGTGACGCAACCCGACGACGCCGATGCACGCCTCGCCGTTGCGCGTATGCTGGAGCGCATGGGCCGAGACCGGGAGGCCGCCGACATGGTGCGCGCAGTGCTGGCCGACACCGCGGAGAACGACATCGACACGCGCCTTGCCGTGGCGCGGCGCTTCACCGCGCTCGGGCTGAACGACGAGGCTTCCGCCGTGGTCGATCCGTTGCGCGAGCAGTATCCGGACAACCCGGACATTACGATCCAGGCGGGGCGCGTTGCGCAGGCGCGCGGCAATTACAACGAAGCCGCGAGCCTCTATCGGACCTCGCGCACGCAGGAAGTGGCCGAAGGCACGCAGCCCGACGCCGACGGCACGACGTCGGCAGGCCGCGCGCTGCAAAGTCTGGAAGACCGCAAGCAGGGGCAGGTCGCGACCGGCTGGTATCAGTCGAACCTCTCGGGCGACCCCGGCATTTCCGAGCTGCACGCCACCGAAGTCCCGCTATACGTGCGCATTCCTGATGGCTATACGGGCCACTATTTCTTCCACGCCGATACGGTCTATCTGAACGCGGGCACGCTGCCCGGCAACGACCTCGACATCGCGTACAAGTACGGCAAGATCGCCGCGCTCGGCAACGCCGGGCTCGGATCCGTCAACGAGACCGCGACGGGCGTCGCGCTCGCGGCGGGTTACGAGTTCAGCGGTGCGAACAATAGCTGGCGCGCCGACATCGGCAGCACGCCGGTGGGCTTCCCGATCACGAGCGTGCTGGGCGGCATTCAGTATCGCCACGACTTCCAGAGCGGTTCGTCGCTCTCGCTCGACGTCTCGCGCCGTCCTGTGACCGCCAGCCTGGTTTCCTATGCGGGCGGCATCGATCCGGTCACGGGCGAGAAATGGGGCGGCGTGGTGCGCAACGGCTTCACCGTGCGCGGCGCGCAGGACTTCGGGCCCGGCACGATCTTCACGAGCATTGGCTTCGGGCTGCTGACCGGCACCAACGTGGAGACCAACCAGGAGTTCAAGGTTCGCAGCGGCTACGACTGGTCGGTGTTCAAGCGGCCAGACCAGATCGTGTCGAGCGGCCTCACGCTCAATTACTGGAAATACTCGAAGAACGAACACAACTACACGTTCGGTAATGGCGGCTACTACAGTCCGCAAAGCTATTTCTCGGTCAGCATTCCGCTCGACTGGACCGGCCGCTACAAGAAGCTTTCCTGGGAGATCGACGGATCGGTGGGCATGTCGTTCACGAACGAGAACGAGTCGCCGTTCTACCCGACGCGCCCAGGTCTGCAGGCCCAGGCGCTCGCGTTCATGAGCGCCAACGACCTCGGCTCGCCGTTCTTCGGCGGCGGCTCGGGCGGCGGCTTCAGCTATACGGTCGAAGCGGCGGCCGAATATCGCGTGACGCCGCACTTCGTGGTGGGCGGCCGCTTCCGGCTCGACCGCTCGCGCGACTACGCGCCGAACGTAGGCGTGCTTTACCTGCGCTACTTCTTCTCGCCGCAGAAGGGGCCGGTGCCGTTCCCGCCGCGGCCGGTCGTCCCTTATTCGGCCTACTGACATGGCCATTGAACGAGCGCGCATGACGACGATGAAATCCGCGAGACGAGCGACACGATGAACGATCCCGCCACCCTCCCCGCTGCGCCCGCCGGCGCCGGCCGCGATACGCGCCGCTCGCTGTTCTCGCGGCTCGCGCGCCGCGAGCCGCTCGCGATCGACGGCCTGCCGGCCTCGCTCGCTTCGCTCGGCGCGGGCCAGGTGCACGTGGTCTACGCGAGCGCCTCGCCCGCGCGCGACGCACTGTTCTGGCAAACCGCCGCCGCCGCGCTCACGGGTCCCGCCACCGTACTTTCCACGCGCGACGGCGCGAGCCTCGCGGCCACGCTGCGCGATCATGGTGTCGATCTCGACAAGAGCGGTTCGACGCATGCATGGGCAAACGTCTGCGCGCTGCGCCCACTGCCGGAGCGCGACGGCGCGCAAGTGCTGATCGAAGCGCTCGACGCGCTCGCCGCGCAGTGCGCCGCGCCCGAAAGCCAGTTTTTCATCGAAGGCGCGGAGGCGTTCTTCAACTGGCAGGACCCCGCCGCACTCGCAGGCCAGGGCGCGCAGCTCGCGGGCTGGTGCGCGCAGCATCGTTACGGCGTCCTGATGGTGGCAGCGCCCCCCGGCCTCGGCGACGATCAGGAGCATCCCGAACTCGCCGCCTTCCAGGCGCGCTTCGCGGGCGCCGCGCAATTGCACCAGGTGCAGGGACAGTATCACTGGGAAGTCGCATTCTGGCGCGCGGGCGATGCCGTGCACGGCAGCCGGAGCGTACCGCTGCGCTTTTCCGCCGCCGATCACCGGCTCACGGTTTCCGGCGGCACCTTCGAAACCGAGATCGGCGAGGCGGGCCTGCTCGCGCCCGACGAAGGCCGTGTGATCGTTTCGCGCGACGCGATGTTGCACGAGCGCGTACTGCCGCAGGCCTGGCAGATCGTCGATAACAACGAGGCCGCGGTGGCCGCCGCGCGCACCTCGGTCGCGGCCACGGTGATTCTCGATTTCAGCGTGAACCGCGACCTCGAAATGCTCGCGGAGCAGGTTCACACGCTGCGCCTGCAGTGCGGCGAAGCGCTCAAGATCATCGTGCGCGAGGACGCCGTGGCCATGCGCTACGAGTCGCTCATGCTCAACCTCGGCGCAAACCGCGTGATCGCACGGCAGACGCCGCTCGCGCAGGTCGAGGCCATCGTCGACAGTCTGCTGGGCCAGGTGTATTCCCGGCCCATGCCTGCCGATTACCGCGCGGCGCTTGCCGCCGTAGTGCATGGCGAGGAGAGCGGTTACGTGGGCGCGGCGCACTTCGTCGAACTCGTAGGCGCGGCGGTGGAGCGCAGCCGCGTGATCCAGTTGCCGAGCGTGCTGATTCGCCTCGCGCTGATGCCGGAAGTCGCGCATGTGGATGCGCTCAAGGCGTGCCATCTGCGCCGCGCGGGCGACATCGTGACGGCGAGCGGCGACAGCCTCTACGTGTTCTTCTTCGCCTGCCGCATGAGCGACGCCGACGCCGTGTGCCAGCGCGTGTTCCAGCGGCCGCTCGCCGAGCTGTTCCAGGGCGAGGAGCGCTACGGCGACGGCCGCGCGATCACGGAGGCGCTGGCCACGCTCGGCGACGAAATCGACACCACGCCGCCGCCCGACTATTCGGGCTGGCTCGCGATCAACGAGGGGCAGCCCGCCGCGCCCGCGGCCGTCTCCGTGCGGGCCAACGGCCAGACCGTGCCGCCAGCGGCGGCTGCCGCGATCGCACCGGGCACAGCAACGGCTGCGGCAACAGAAACCGCAGCGCCGCAACCCGCGGTGCCAGTCGACATCGCTCCCATAAACGGCGACCTGTTGCCCGCGCTCGACGCCGCCGCGCGCACCGACAACGCGAAACCGCGAGCCGCGCCGCAGCGCGCGCCGCTGCCGCTCAAAGCATAGGAGAGCGACATGAACATCTTCCTCGGTTACTTCGTCTGGGGCTTGATACTCGGCGTGCCGCTCTACTGGATCGGCTGGCGTCTGCGTCTTGGGCGCTTCGTGCCCATGTGGCTGCGCCCCGCGCGCTCGCGCCCGCTCCAGTTGCCGCCGCAGGTCGACGCCCTGCTGATTCGCGGCCAGCGCCGCTTCAGCCAGACGGGGCCGCGCCGATGAAAACCATCGCCATCGTCTCCAGCGTGGGCGGTGCGGGCCGCACCACCCTCACCGCGGCGCTCGCCGGTCTGTTGGCGGCGCGCGAACATGTTGCGCTCGCCGCGGAATGCGACCCGCGCAACGTGCTGGCGCTCCATTTCGGGCTGCGCGAGAGCGCGCGCGAAGGGCTCGTCACGCATCTGGCGGGCGGTCCCGGCGCCGGCGACGCCTGGTCGCGCGCTGCGCTGCAAAGCGACGACGGCGTGCTCGTGCTGCCATGGGGCAGCCTCACTGATGGCAACGCCTCCGACGACCCGCGCGACGACGACGCCAGCGCCCGGCTCGACGCGCGCCCCGGCTGGCTGCGCGAACTGCTCGCCCGCGTGGACCTGCCGGCGCATACGATCGCGCTCGTCGATGCGGGCACGTGGCCGTCGGCGCACGCGCGCCAGGCGATCGACGCCGCCGACCTCGTACTCGGCGTCCTCACACCGTGCGCCACCGCGTGCGCGACGCTGCCGCGCCTGATCGCCGCGCTCGTGCGCGCGCAAAAGCGCAGCGTGTTTGTCGCCAATGCGGTGGTGCCCGCGCGCCAGTTACACATGGACGTCGTTGCGCTGCTGCGCGCGCGCCTCGGCGCCGCGATGCTCCCGTATCTCGTGCATGCGGACACCGGCGTGCCCGCCGCGCTCGCCGCCGGCGAAAACTTCTGCCTGAGCGCACCCAGCTCACAGGCCGCGCACGATCTTCACGGCATCGCCTCGTGGCTCTCGCACTGGAGCACGGGCGCGAGCCTCGACGCACCCGACGAACTGCTCGCGCAACACGTTGCGCGCGGGAGCACGCCATGATCCGCGAGCGCATCGTCGCCCTGTGGACGGCGTTCTGGGCCTCACTGCGCCGCCTGAGCGCGCCCGAGATCAATCTCGCGCCCGATGCGCCGGGCGGCCAGTGGCTGCTGCGCGCCTTCTTCCGGCCGCCGCGCCCAGGCCAGCGCGACGTGCCCGCGCTCGCCTTCGCGCGGATCGGCAAGGACATCGGCCAGCGGCTGAACATGGGCCGCGACCGCAGCGTCGGCGCGTGGCTCCTGCGCATCTTCCTGCGCCCGCGCCGCGCGCGTCAGCGTCTCGCCGCCGATCTGCGCAAGCTTCACAAGGCGCCGCAAGGACACCATCGCTTCGCGCTGCGCGCGTGGCTCGCCAGACGGCTCGAACCCATCTATCGCAGCGCCTCGCGCGCGAGCGCGGCGGTCGGCTCCCGTCTGCCCGACGTGCCGTGGGAAGGCATCGAGCAGCAGCTCGAGAAGCTTTCGGCGGCACTCGACAGCGTGCCCTTCCTGCGCCAGGGCCTCTTGTGGCTCGCATTCGTCGCGGCTGTCGCCGTGTGCACGACGCCGCTGCCGTTCGCCGGCCAGGTGCTGCTGTTCCTGCTCGTGTACGTCGTGGTGATGATCGCGCGCCGCCTGCCGGGGCGCCTCGCCACCATGCTCATGGTGATGCTATCGATCCTCATGACGGGCCGCTACGTCTGGTGGCGCAGCACGCAAACGCTGCATCTGTCGAGCCCCGCCGAGGCCGTCGTCGGCTACATCCTCTATGCGGCCGAGCTCTACACGTGGATCGTGCTGATCTTCGGCTACGTGCAGACCGCCTGGCCGCTGCGCCGCAAGCCGCAGCCGCTGCCCGACGACCCGGCCGACTGGCCGACTGTCGACCTCTACATTCCGACCTACAACGAGCCGCTTTCGGTGGTGCGGCCAACCGTGTTCGCGACAAGCTCGATCGACTGGCCGCGCGACAAGCTGCGCGTCTACATTCTCGACGACGGCGACCGCGACGAATTCCGCGACTTCGCGCGCGAGGCGGGCGTGGGCTACCTGCGCCGCGACGAACACACGCACGCGAAGGCCGGCAACATCAATCATGCGATGCCGCTCACGCAGGGCGAGTACATCGCGATTTTCGACTGCGACCACATTCCCACGCGCTCCTTCCTGCAAACGACCGTGGGCGTCTTTCTCGCCGATAAAAAATGCGCGATGGTGCAGACGCCGCACCACTTCTTCTCGCCCGATCCGTTCGAGCGCAACTTCGACACGTTCCACCGCGTGCCCAACGAAGGCAGCCTGTTCTACGGGCTGATCCAGGACGGCAACGACTTCTGGGACGCCACGTTCTTCTGCGGCTCGTGCGCGGTCATCAAGCGCGCGGCGCTCGAACACATTGGCGGCATCGCGACCGAGACCGTGACCGAAGACGCCCATACCTCGCTGCGGCTGCATCGCCACGGCTATACGTCGGCCTATCTGCGCACCGTGCAGGCGGCGGGTCTCGCCACCGACAGCCTCGCCGACCACATCGGCCAGCGCATTCGCTGGGCGCGCGGCATGACGCAGATCTTCCGCATCGACAATCCGTGGATCGGCAAGGGACTCTCGTTCTTCCAGCGCATGTGCTACAGCAACGCCATGCTGCACTTCTTCTACGGCTTCCCGCGGCTCATCTTCCTCGTGATGCCGGGCGCGTACCTGTATTTCGGACTGCACGTGATCAACACGCCGGCCCCCGTGATCCTCGCCTACGTGGTGCCGTATCTGGTGATTGCCGCGATCGCCAACTCGCGCATCCAGGGGCGCTACCGCCATTCGTTCTGGGCCGAGGCCTACGAGTCGGTGCTCGCGTGGTACATCGTGCTGCCCACCACCATGGCCTTCATCAACCCGAAGCTCGGCAAGTTCAACGTGACCTCGAAGGGCGGTCATATCGAGCACGAGTATCTCGACTGGACGATCTCCAAGCCCTATCTCGTGCTGCTCGCGATCAACGCGTTCTCCGTGCTCGCGGGCATCGGCCGCCTCACGATCTGGCGCACCGAAGAGCCCGCCACCGTGTTCATGAACCTCTTCTGGGCCGCCGTGAATCTCACCGTGCTCGGTCTCGCCCTGGGCGTGGCCAAAGAGGCGAAGCAGGTACGCGTGGCGCACCGCATTCCGCTGCGCGTGCCCGCCATGCTCACGCTGCCCGACGGACGCACGCTCGCCTGCAAGACCGAGAACTATTCGATGGGCGGCCTCGGTCTCATGCTGCCCGCCGACGCCGTAGCGAAGCTCGAGCCCGGCGAGCGCATCAACGTGACGCTCGCGCGCGGCGTGCTGGAGCACGACTTCCCCGCCGTGGTCGCGCGTCTGGCCGACCGGCGCCTCGGCGTGCGCTTCGTCGGCATGACGGTGGAGACGGAGCGCAAGCTCGTGGAATGCACGTTCGGCCGCGCCGATGCCTGGCTCGAGTGGGAGGACGTGCCGCCCTCCGATGCGCCGCTGCACGGCCTCGTTCAGTTGATCGAGCTGAGCTGGCAAGGCTACATGCGCCTCATCGACGCGTTCTTCGACGCTCTGGAAAGCTTCTTCACGCGACGCCGGGCCGGTCAGGTCCGCCAACCCTGATAACCGGAACCGCCGCTACCCCCTGGAACGCGAAACACTATGGGTCTCTGGAATCTCTACTTCCTCGCCAAGCTGTACCTCTACTCGATCGGCACGCTCAAGCCCGAGTGGTGGATGAACTTCGCCTTCGTCATCCTGCTGCTCGTGCCGCTGCACAACCGGTGGCTGCGTATTGCGCGCGATGTGATCGCCGTGATCGTGGGGATCGCCATTGCGTACCACGAGTCGAGCATGCCCGACATCGGCCGGGCGATCTCGCAGATCCCCGTGCTCCTCACCTTCACGCCCTCGTACATGTTCGAGCTCACGCGGCGCGTGATTTCGCTTTCGATGGTCGTGTCGGCGGTGATCGCCGTGCTGCTCTACTACCTCATCAACCGCTGGGTGCGCGTGACGACGCTCGTGCTGATCGCGCTCGTCGCCATGCCGGTCTGGCAGGGGGTGGGCACGTTCGTGGCGAACGCCACCGCCAACGCTTCGCTCGCCAGCAACGGCGACGAGGACGGCGGCACGGGCAAGAAGCGCGACGAGCAGTCGGGCAGCTACGACCAGCAGCTCGCGGCGTTCCGCGCCAACGAGGAAGGCCGGCACGTGAACTTCACGCCGCTCACCACCGATGCGAACGCCCAGTTCGACATCATCGTCGTGCACATCTGCTCGCTCTCGTGGGACGACATGGACGTCGTGAAGATGCGCAACAACCCGCTCTTCTCGCGCTTCGACTACATCTTTCAGAACTTCAGTTCCGCCGCGAGCTATAGCGGGCCCGCCGCGATCCGCGTGCTGCGCGCGAGCTGCGGGCAGGAGCCGCACAAGGCGCTCTACGACCCCGCGCCGCCCGAGTGCCACCTGTTCGTGCAGCTCGCGCAAGCGGGCTACAAGCCGCAGGCGCTGCTCAACCACAACGGCCGCTTCGACAATTTCCGCAGCACGGTGACCAATGAAATCGGCGTGCCGGGCGTGACGATTCCGTCGAACGACGGCCTGCCGGAAGCGATGAAAGAGTTCGACGGCTCGACACTGGTCGGCGACTACGACGTGCTCGCGCGCTGGTACAAGCAGCGCATCGCCGCCGGCGGCGGCCCGGTCGCGCTCTACTACAACACGGTCTCGATGCACGACGGCAACCGCCTGCCGCCTCCGAACACCAAGCTCACGAGCCTGCAGTCGTACCCGATCCGCCTGCAGAATCTGCTCGGCGACGTCGACAAGCTGATCAATCTCGTCGCGCAATCGGGTCGGCGCGCCGTCATCGTGTTCGTGCCCGAGCACGGCGCGGCGCTGCGCGGTGAAGAGAACCAGATTGCCGGCATGCGCGAGATCCCCACGCCGAACATCGTCCACGTGCCGGTGGGCGTGAAGGTGGTGGGTCTGCCGGCCGGCAGCGAGCACACCGGCGGCGTGACGACGATCGACACGCCCACGAGCTATCTCGCGCTCGCGCAGCTGCTTTCGAATCTCGTGGCACACAGCCCGTTCGCCACCGGCGCGCCGCCGCTCGCGCAGTATGCGAACAACCTGCCGCAAACGCGCATGGTCGGCGAAAACGAAGGCACGGTGACGATGACGACGCCCACCGGTTATGTGATCCATACGCCGGACGGCGTGTGGGTGGAGGGCAAGTAATGGCGATACGCTTGTGGGGGGCCGGTCGGCGTTCGCGCAGTGGTCCCGCGCTGCCGGGCGATATCGATGCGCTCGCGCGTCTCGTCGAGGGCGTGGACCGCGAGCGTTATCTCGACGTTCAAGCCGAAGACGCCTGGCAGGCGGCCGCGAAGCGCTGGCCGCTCGTGGCAGCCGTGCTGGAGCTGCCGGTTGCCGGGGAAAAAGGCTGAGTTAGCGCGAACTCGCCTCTGCGGCGCGATCACGATCCGCCGTGCGCCACGCGTTGCGCGAGGACACAGCGCTCGAGCGGCATACAGGTCAGCGAGCGGCCCGTGGGTGCGATGTAGCGCCGTTCGAATGCCTCGGGTTCGGGATGGTCGAGCACGCGCCAGCCGTAGGGCGCGAGAAACGCGGGCAGCGTCTGCGGATCGAGGCCGAAGCGCCAGATCCGCTGCTGCTCCACGAAACGTCGATACATGGCGGGCGCGCCGTAAAGCTCGCGGCCTTCGAGAAAGTCCTGGCGCACGTAGGTCAGCGCGAGCCGGCTGCCCGGCGCGGCCGTCGAAAGAAAATCGAGTGTCGTGCGCACGCTCGCTTCGTCCAGATACTGCGTGACACCTTCCCAGATGAAAAACGTGCGCCGCGTGCGTTCGTAGCCCTGCATGGCGAGCGCCGCCGCGATGGGTTCGTGCTCGAAGTCGATCGGAACGAGCCTGACATGCACAGGCACGTTGCCAAAGCGGGCCGCTACCCGCCGCCGCTTCGCCTCGATGTTCGCGGGCTGGTCCAGCTCCCATGCGGGCAGCGCCGGGCCAGGCTCCCGTCCTGGCCGGAAAGCACGCGTATCGAAGCCCGCGCCCAGGTTGACGAGCGCCTCTACGGGCGCCGACGCGTCCTGCAGTGCCTCGTCGATATAGCGCTTGCGGCACAGCATGCCGCCCCAGAGGCCGGGATATTTCCGCTCGGTCGCCTGCATCATCCAGCGTGCGATACGCGGGCCACAGCAGGCCAGAAACGCTCGCGCCGCAGCCGGCAGAAAAGCGGCGGCAAGCGCATCGTCGACGATGCGCTCCGCGCGCGGCAGCTTTTGCTCGACGGCGACCAGCGTAGTGGGACCCGTGCCGGTGCGCGCCGCTTCGCGGGTCATCGCGCCAGTTCCTCAGTGATCCTGATGATCCATCATCTGACGCGCCTGGACGTCGGTAACCGTATCGAACAACGCCTCGGCACGCGCCAGTTCGTCCAGCGCGTGGTCGAGCCGCGATTGCGCGGCGCCATAGCCAAGCGGCGCTGCCACGTGGTCGTGGGCATCGGCACGCAGGGCGCGAAATGCCCGGTCGACGTTGCGGCTCGCCTCAAAAAAGCGTTGCGCGGCCTCGGCCTCTTGTGAAGGGATGTGAATCGCCATGGAAGAGTTCCATTGTGAGCTGTGTCCAGTCTCCCGCCCGGGAGACGTGGCGCGTTCTTGCGCCGCCAAGCCGTGAAGACGCCGTGTGCTCGGCAGGCGGCACGTCGAAGAGATCGCGCGTGACGCCGCGCGCTTGCTGCGCGCAGGCCTCGCTGCGCACGCGTTTGGTGAGATCTGCGTAGGTGTCGAAGTCGCCCATGCGCGACGCCTCGTGAATGGCCGCGAGGTCGCGCGCCTTGACGAGCGTGGGCTGCGTGAGCCGCACAAAGTACGGCGCCTCCAGCTCCGCCGTGAACACGAGCGGATGGCTTTTGCCGCCCGCCTGGGCGGCGCGCTCAACGCAATCCACCACCACCGTGCCCTGCGAGCGTCCTGGCGGCTTCCCCGTGCTCACGCTGCGCAGCCGCTCCGGAACCACCCGCAGCGAACTGCCGACGCTCAGTTCAGTTGGCGAGACGCACACGAGCGCGTAGTGATGCTCGCGCCCGGCGCCCGAGGGCAGCGTGGCGCTGCTCGTGACGAACACGTGCTGCGGAAGCTGGCGCACCTGGCCGCTCGCATCGACCCACGCATTCCAGACGACCACGGCGGCACGCTTGCCGCGCTTGTCTTGCGTGGCGCGCGGGCGGCTTGCCGCCGGCGAGAACAGGGCGAGAAGCGAACCGGTGCGCAGCGCGGCGACTTGAGCGCTGCTGCCGAGCGACTGGCCGATGCCCCACAGGAAGCGCCCGCCGCCTTGCCGACGCTCCCACTCCTTGCGCAGGATCAGTGTGGGGAGATCAACGCCAGCCTCTGGCCCGATGCGGGACCAGCAAAACGTGGGCGGTAGGTGTTTCAGTGCCATCGACTTCCTCGGAATGCAGCCGCCCGCCGATTTTGACGGGCAATTCAATAACCGTTACTGTATAGGTATAATGCATGACATGGAAGCCCCAGATACTTATTTTCCGGTGCAGGAACTGCTGCGGCGGTTATCGGACGATTCACGCTCTGCCAGCGAAATTGCGCGGCTTTCCGGAGTCAGCCAGCCTACTGTCTCGCGTCTTCGCACGTCGAACGGGCGGCGGGTACGCCGGAGCGCGTCATTCAATAAGCTATGCAGTTTCTATGGCGTGCAGGCGCCGCCGTCCAGTCGTCACGCGGCCGCCTACAACGAATTGCTGCGCAATGCGATCGTCGAGGCGTGGGACGGCTCGGAAGAGCACGGCCGCGCGCTGCTCGTCGTCATCAAGGGATTGAAGGAACTGAGGGAACGGGCCGCGTAGATTCGCCTGGGTGGGCTTAGGCGGCGTGTTGTGCACGAGGGCGCGAAAGGTAACCATCCATGGGAAATTCGCCGCGAATTTCGAGGCTACAGGGCCGCCACGAACCGTGCGGAGGCCATGACCGGCCGGCCAATCCCCATATGTGGCGACCTTTGCGTTTCCCTGTGCCGCGGGTGACTCAAACGTATGATGTGAGGGCACACACGCCAGCCGTCCGTGTGCAATGTTCGATACTTGCCACCAGAGCGCTGCCTCCATCATGTCCGCCGACACTGCCCCCACCCACACGAATGCTCCCGCCACGCTGCGCGGCCAGTGCCTTTGCGGCGCCGTGCGCTACGCGGTAGCCAATGCGTTCCGCTACGCGTTCCATTGCCACTGCTCGCAGTGCCGCCGTGCCACGGGTTCCGCGTTCAAACCGTTCGCGGGCATCGAAAGCGAGGCGCTGCGACTCACCGGGGGCGCAGGGCAGACGCTGGTCTACGGCGATCCGCAGGCCGCCCACGACGTGCATTGCGGCCGCTGCGGCTCACTGCTCTATTCAGTCGTGCGCGAAGGAGCGTATGTGCACGTAACGCTCGGCACGCTGACCGATCCGCCGGACATCCGCCCCGCCGGCCATATCTTCGTGCGCTCGAAAGCGCCGTGGTTCGAGATTGCCGACTCGCTGCCCCAGTACGACGAATTCCCGCCCTGACGCCGCGCGTGTCGTGTGCATCGCGTGACTTTCAGCAGGCGAGCATGGCAGCGGCCATACCGGTATCACTGTGCTACTGCCTGTGGTCGCGTTGATCGGCTAGTCTCGAAGCGTCCTTCCTCTTGTCACAAGAACGGCGAGCCCCATATGGACTCCATGACGATCGAGACGTACACGAGTGGCGCCGCAGGCTACGCAGCCGAATGGGCGAACCAGCCTGCGCCAGACGACCTCTATGCGCGTCTCATGCAGTATTTCCGACCCCAGGGAAGGACGGTGGACATCGGCTGCGGATCGGGGCGCGACGTGGCGTGGCTGAACGCCCATGGTTACCCCACCGCGGGCTACGACGCGTCGGAGGGTCTGATCGCAAAGGCCGCCACTGAACACCCGCAGTACGCCTTCGGTCTGGCCACGTTGCCTGAACTAAAGGGGGTGCCCGCCGCGAGCTTTGACAACGTCCTCTGCGAGACCGTGATCATGCATTTGCCTGTCGCGCAGATCGGCCCGGGCTGCCGCCGCCTCGTCGAACTGCTCGAGCCCGGCGGCGTGCTCTATCTGAGCTGGCGCATAACCGACGGCGACAGCGCGCGCGACCCAGCGGGACGTCTATATAGTGCGTTCGACCCGGCGCTCGTCACCGCCGCACTCGAGGGCATGACCATCGCGCTCGACGAGGAGGCGGTCAACCGGTCCTCCGGCAAACGCGTTCAACGGATTGTCGCGATTCGCGCGTGAGCGCTGCCATGCATGGCGATCGGACAACGGGGAATTAGCGGGGAATAACAGCGCGTCATAGGCCAGGCGAGTGACAAATACGTGAACTTCTCGCTTGAAAAATGGTCTAAGGGACTCATGTAGGAAATATGTAAGGCGGAGCGCTAGCAAACGGTACGACCCTGAAGGCGGACAATGTGCCGCAAACACGACGATTCGGGTTGCCTCGCATGCCGTAACGCACTACCATACGCGGTCTTTCTGCATTGCACGAAAATCCAGGCTGCCACGTCGTCAGACGTTTGGCGCTCGCTTGGCGGGACCGGCATGCGCCCCCGCCCACTCCCCTGCAATTTCGTCATCGCCAGGACGCCACGCCGCTGGCGCGTGACCTTTTTTGCCCTTGTCGGGCTATCCCTTCGAGGAGAATGTATTGACAAGCCATGACCGGGACGACGCGCTGACCTCGTCTGCCCGCCCCGCACGCCGCTCGTCCAAAGACAAGACCGGCGATACGACGCCCATGGACGCAGGCTCGCAACTCGAAAAACGCCAGCATCAAATGCGGGCGCTCATCAAGCTCGGCCGCGAACGCGGTTATCTGACCCACGCGGACATCAACGACCATCTGCCCGACAACTTCGCGCAGACGGCCGCGCTGGAAACGATCGTCGCCACGTTCAACGACATGGGCGTGCAGGTGTACGAACAGGCGCCCGACGCCGACACGCTGCTCCTGAACGAAGATTCCCGCGCCGACCGGCAGGCCGACGACGAAGCCGACGAAGAAGTCGAAGTCGCGCTCTCGACCGTCGACTCCGAATTCGGCCGCACGACCGACCCGGTGCGCATGTACATGCGCGAAATGGGTTCGAGCGAGCTGCTCACGCGCGCCGGCGAAATCGAAGTGGCGAAGCGCATCGAAGACGGCCTCCAGGAAATGATCCAGGCGATCGCGGCATGCCCGTCGATCGTCGCGACCATCCTCGCCGACGCCGACCGCGTCGCGGCTGAAGCGATGCGCATCGACGAACTCGTCGACGGCATCGGCAGCGACGAAGCCGCGCAGGAACCCGCCACGGCGGCCGACGCAGACGCGAGCGAAGAAGTCGAAGTCCAGGCAGCGGAAGAAGAAGAGTCGGACGACTCGAGCGACGACGAAGACAGCGACGCCGACAACAGCAAGGCCAACGAAGCCCTGCTCGCGCAGCTGAAGGCAGACAGCCTCGCGATCTTCGCGCGCGTTCGCACGCTGTTCGAACAGATGGCCTGCACGTCGGACGCCAATGCGCGCGCCTCGGCTGCGGAGATGAAGATCTGCGCCGACATCCAGACGGAACTCGCGCCGATCCGCTTCACGGCTCGCACCATCGACCGCCTGTGCTCGCTGCTGCATGATCAGGTCGCGCAGATTCGCGCGATCGAGCGCAATGTGCTCTCCATCGTCGTCGATCGCTGCGGCATGCCGCGCGAAGCCTTCGTCGAGCAGTTCCCGGGCCACGAAACCGATCTGGACTGGGGCGTGCGCGCCGCAGCCGCGTCGAGCAAGTACGGTCCCTCGATCGAGCGCAGCCTGCCGGCTATCCAGGCAGAGCAGCGCAAGCTCGCCGAGATCGAAGCGGCTGCATCGCTGTCGCTGCAGCAGATCAAGGCGATCAATCGCCGCATGACCGTCGCCGAATCGAAGATGCGTCAGGCGAAGGGCGAGATGGTCAAGGCCAACCTGCGTCTCGTGATCTCGATCGCGAAGAAGTACGTGAACCGCGGCATGCAGTTCCTCGACCTGATCCAGGAAGGCAACATCGGCCTGATGAAGGCGGTGGACAAGTTCGAATATCGCCGCGGCTGGAAGTTCTCGACGTACGCGACGTGGTGGGTGCGTCAGGCCGTGACGCGCGCGCTCGCCGACCAGGCGCGCACGATCCGCGTGCCGGTGCACATGATCGAAACGATCAACAAGCTCAACCGCATTTCGCGCGAGATCCTGCAGCAAACGGGCATGGAAGCGCATCCGGCGGACCTCGCCGCGCGTATGGGCATGACCGAAGAGAAGGTGCGCGGCATCCTCAAGATCGCCAAGCAACCGGTCTCGCTCGAAAGCCCGGTAGGCGACGACGGCGACGCGACACTCGGCGACATGATCGAGGACGCAGGTTCGGCTTCGCCGGCCGATGCCGCGATCCACGCGAACATGCGCGCTGCCATCGACGAGGCGCTCAAGGCGCTCTCGCCGCGCGAAGCGAAGGTGCTGCGCATGCGCTACGGCATCGACACGACCTCGGACCACACGCTCGAGGAAGTGGGCAAGCAGTTCGACGTGACGCGCGAGCGTATCCGCCAGATCGAAAGCAAGGCGATGCGCAAGCTGATGCACCCGAGCCGCGCCGACAAGCTGCGTCCGTTCCTGGAGCGCTAAGCAGTTTTATTGCTGCGCTCTCCGGAGCTGGATTGAAAAAAAGCCCGTCACCTTCCGGTGACGGGCTTTTTCTTTATGCGACGCGAGTGCCGGTCAGTCCGTGCCGTACTTCGGCGAGTGCGGACCGTAGAGCAGGCCCGTCGGCGGGCCCGCGTGCAACAGACGGTAGCTCGTGATACCGGCGATATCGTGGCTCTTGTCGGTGAGCGAATTCGCGATCTGCTTGACCGCCGCCATCACCAGCATGCCAATCAGGCCGCCGCCACTGCTGTTGTTGCCTTCGTTGCTGCTGGCGCTTGCCGCGCCTTGCCACAGCACCTTGCCGGTTTTCAGATCGACGAGTTTCGCCGTCGCCGTCACCACCGTCGCGCTGTCGATCACACGATATTGCGTCCCGAATTGCGTGATCTTCGAGTACACGACCGCGTCGGCGCCGAAGATCTCGCGCAACTTCTCCGGCGGGGTCTGCTGGATGTCGCCCGCCGTCGTCAGTCCATTCTGCTTGAACGTTTCTTCCATGACCGCGACCGGAATCACGTAGTAGCCCGCCTCGGCGAGCGGCATTGTCATCTGGGAGAGCATGCTGTTCGACGCATTCACATCCGTCGTCGCATTGTCGGGCGGCAGTACGAGGATCGAGCGCGGGCGCGCATTCTTGAATGCCGTGTAGTCCGCGTGCTTGACCGGCTGTGCACAGGCGGCCAGCAATGCGAGCGCGGACAGGGCCAGCCAGAGCTTGAGAGTTGAAAATCTGGTCATTTCGGTGCGCTCGCTTATTGTTGTTTCGGTTTCTTCATGAGGAAGTCCATATAGGTCGACGACTCCGGGAAGAGGTGCTTCTCGGCGTCGAATTCCTGCATGGCTTGCGTGTCGTTGCCGACGTTCGCGTAGAGCAAGCCCAGTTGCGCATGGAATCCGGGCGGCGGCATGTTGCCCTTCGCGCGGATCTCCTGCAGCGACTTCTCGAGCACATCGATCTGTTGCTGCGGCGCCTTCTCTCCCTTCAGGTAGTCGTAGACCTCAGGCTGATAGCCGCTCCACTGGTAGAGCGGCGGCGTGGTGTTCGCGCAGCCTGCGAGCAGCAGCGTTGCCGCCGTGATGGGCAGGCAGAGTCCCCGAAGCGTGCCGATGTATTTCATGAAAACCCCGTATGAGTAGTTGTTCTGATCTAGCGTGAAGCGCGGACGACGTGGGCGGTCAGTGAGCGGTGCGCAGCGCGCCCGCGTCGACCTGGTCGGCCAGATGGTTGACCGCTTCCTGGATCGCGAGCTCGAGCACCTTGCCATTGAGCGTCGAGTCGTAGCTCGCGGTGCCGCCAAAGCCAACGATCTCGCGGTTCGAAAGGCTGTACTCGCCCGCGCCCTGCGCCGACGCGACGACTTCCGAAGTCGTGGTATCGACAACGTTGATGCTCACCTTCGCGTAAGCGATCTGGTTTTTACCGCTGCCGAGAATGCCGAACAGTTGGTGATCGCCGACTTCCTTGCGACCGAACTCAGTGACGTCGCCGGTAATGACATAGTTGGCGCCCTTGATCGCCTGGGCTTTCTTGGTGAAGCCCGCTTCCTGGCGGATCTCGTCGAGGTTGTCGCGATCGAGCACGCTGAAGCGGCCGCTTTGCTGCATCGACGTGATCAGGATGGTCTTTGCCTGGCCGCCGAGGCGGTCGATGCCGTCGGAGAAGATGCCGCGCATGTAGCTCGAGCGATTGTCGAACTTGCCGACTGCGATCTGTACCGGCTTGCCGACGGCAGGGCGCTGCGCGCTGGCGACTGGCGGCACCGGCAGCGAGCGCGACGACTCCGTCGCGCATCCGCCAAGGGCCACGATGGCGACGGCGGCAAGGACCGCACCGCACGTTTTGGACGATTTCATGAATTCTCCTTGTTGTCAGGACAGAAACGGCTGGACAAGGGGAGATTGGCGAGATGCGGTACCAGACGGCGGCGGCGGCGTGCACGCGGAGCACGCAGGGCGTCCTCGCAAGCGTCGTTGCGGCGGAGATAGAGGGCGCAGTGCGTCGCTGCGCGCGCAGTCATTCCAGCGGTCGTGCATGTTTCTCGCTTCCCGCACGCGAGCGCATGCGTGGAAGCTCCCCGGTTCTTATTGGTGTAGCGTGTGGTCTTTAGTTGGTAGTTAATGACTACACACGCATGTATCGGCCGGGTTAGGGAGAAACTTTAGGAAAGCTGCAATTTAATGCGAATTGGATTTTTATTTGCGCGATTTCTGAGGCGTATTGACGCACGCATGAAATGCTATTCAAAGCGGTTTGGAGATTTTCGCTTTGGCTATCGACCGCGAATAAATCAGGTCGCTGGGAATGATCGTTTTTTCTTGCGCCCAAAACGCCAGAACCCCGGTGCTCTCTGGGAGACACCGGGGTTCTGGACGTTACAGCATAAGGAGCCTGACGATTACCTACTTTCACACGGGCAATCCGCACTATCATCGGCGTGGAGCTGTTTCACGGTCCTGTTCGGGATGGGAAGGGGTGGGACCAGCTCGCTATGGTCATCAGGCTTGACGGGTTGCTGCGTCGCGGTGTTATCGCGCCACAGCCAATCGGGAAGAAGCGTAAAGAG
>NZ_JAFA01000011.1 GCF_000519185.1 Paraburkholderia nodosa DSM 21604
ATCAAAAAGACGATCGAGTACGCGAAGGAAATCAATCCGCATACGATTCAGGTGTCGCTCGCCGCGCCCTATCCGGGCACGACGCTCTACAAGCAGGCCGTGGAAAACGGCTGGATGGAAGAGAACAAGACCATCAACCTGGTGAGCAAGGAAGGGGTGCAGCTCGCGGCGATCGGCTACGCGCATCTGTCGCGCGACGAGATCTATCACCACCTCGAGCAGTTCTATCGGCAGTTCTATTTCCGGCCGTCGAAGATCTGGGAGATCGTGCGCGAGATGCTCACGAGCTGGGACATGATGAAGCGGCGTCTGCGCGAAGGCGTGGAGTTCTTCCGCTTCCTGCGCGCACACGAGGCATGATGGACCGCTCGTCTCACGATGCGCGCGCGCTCATCTTCACCGCCGACGACTTTGGCCTGCACGAGCGGGTCAATGCGGCGGTGGAGCGTGCGCATCGCGAGGGCGTGCTCGACTGCGCGAGCCTGATGGTGGCCGCGCCCGCCGCGGCAGATGCCGTGGCGCGGGCGCGCCGCACGCCGGGTTTGCGCGTGGGGCTGCATCTGGTGCTGGCCGATGGCGCGGCGATGCTGCCGCGCGCGCAGATTCCCGCGCTCGTCGATGCGCGAGGGCGTTTCGGCGACAACATGGTCCGCGACGGCGTGCGTTTCTTCTTCCTGCCGCACGTGCGCAGGCAGCTCGCGAAGGAGATACGCGCGCAGTTCGACGCGTTCGCGGCGACCGGGCTCGCGCTCGATCACGTGAACACGCACAAACATTTTCATCTGCATCCCACGGTGCTCGCGCTGATCCTCGAGATCGGCCGCGACTATGGTTTGCGCGCGATGCGTCTGCCGCTCGAGGCAGGCGCGCCGTTCGCGCTCAAGCCCTGGCTCGCGCTCGTGCGCGCGCGGCTCGCGCGTGCGGGCGTCGCGCACAACGACTACGTGGTCGGCATCGCGAAGACGGGCGCAATGGACGAAGCCGCCGTGCTCGACGCGCTCGCGCATCTGCCCGCGCAGGGCGTGGGCGAGATCTACTGCCACCCGGCGCTCGCCGATGAAGCGCACGACGGGCCCATCACGCCGTCGATGCAGACGTATCGCCACGCCGACGAATTCGGCGCGCTGATCTCGCCGCGCGTGGCCGCCGCGCTCGCGCAAGCGGGCGTGCGCCGGGGCGGCTTCACCGACGTGTTCTTCGGCGCCGCTTCAGGCTCCGACCCCGCCGCGTCGCGCGGCCCCGAGGTGCAGGTGTCATGAAGTGGCTGAAATGGCTGGGCCTGCCGGTCGGGATCGCCATCCTGATCGGTCTCGTCGTCCATAACGGCGCGCACGACGTGCTGCGCGTGATTGGCACGGCTGGCCCCATGCTGCTCTGGCTCGTGCCGTTCCACGCGCTGCCGCTCCTGCTCGACGCTCATGCGTGGCGCCTCCTGCTCGACAAGCGCGCACCGCTCAGCTTCCTCTGGTGGACCGCGACCGTGCGCGAGGCCGTGAACCGGCTGCTGCCCGTGGTCGGCGTGGGCGGCGAACTCGTCGGCATTCGCCTCGCGCGCTGGAAGGTGCGCAATGCGAGCGAAGTCACGGCTTCGGTGATCGTCGAGGTGTTCGTGACGATCGCCGTGCAATACGCGTTCTCGGCGCTCGGCGTCGTGCTGATCGTTGCCGCAACCGGCGACGGCGGTTCGCTGCGCACCATCATCGCGATCTCACTCGCGCTCGTGCTCTCGGCGCCGCTGCCGGTGCTCGCCGTGTTCCTGCTGCGTCGCGGTGGCGTTTTCCATGCGATCGAACGCTGGGCCGCGCGGCTGCTCGGCACCGAGAATCCGCTCATGCTCGGCCTCGACGGCAAGCAGCTCGACGCCGATCTCGACGCGCTGATGTCGCGCACGGGCCTCATGTTTCGCGCTTTCTTCTGGCAGCTTGGCGGCTACATGCTCGGCGCGTTCGAGACGTGGTGGGCGCTCGCGCTGCTCGGCCATCCGGTGACGGTCGGCGACGCGCTCGCCATCGAGGCCATCACCCAGGCCGTGCGCCATGCCGCCTTCATGGTGCCCGCCGGCCTCGGCGTGCAGGAAGTCGCCGTGGTGCTGCTCGCCCAGCTCTTTGGCGTGAGCCAGGACGTGGCGTTCTCGCTCGCGCTCGTCAAGCGCATGCGCGAAGTGGTGTTTGGCGTGCTCGCGCTGCTTTCGTGGCAGGCCGCGGAAATCGTCCGCACGCGTCGCGCGGTGCGCCACGGTGTGCAGTCCGCCGCTCAGCCTGCCGATGCGCTGCCCGCCGTGGCGAGCGTGTCCGCAAGTGCGAGCCGCCCGAAGCGGGACTCACAGCACGACCCGGTCCATTGACGGTACATTGTGGGCATGTCGATGCGCGCCGGATCGGCGCGCGTAGACGCAAGCCCATGTTGATGCGTTAGCAAGGACATGAAGCCCACGTTTTCACTCACGCGTTCGCTCGCGCTCGCGTGCGCCGCCACGGCGGCGTTCACGCTTTCCGGCTGCGACGATCGCCAGTTCGATGCCATGCTCGACACCATCCGGCAGGGATTCAAGGCGTTCTTCGATTCCGTGAAGCCCGACGCGCTGCTGCTCAAGGGCCTCACGCCCGGCGTTTCCACGCTCGAGCAGGTGCGCGAGCAAATGGGCAAGCCCGAGACCGAGCGCGTGTTCGACGACGGCTCGCGCCGCCTCGAATATCCGCGCGGCCCGCAGGGCCTCAAGACCTGGATGGTCGACATCGGTCCGAACGGGCGGCTCGTGGCCATTACTCAGGCGCTCACGGCGGAAAACTTCGCGAAGATCCGTGTCGGCATGAGTGAGGACGAGGTCCGGCGTTTGCTCGGTAAACCCGGGCAGGTGGCCGGCTACCGCTTGAAGAAGGAGACGGTGTGGAGCTGGAAGTGGCTGGAAGGGGGCGTGACGCCCGAAGCGTATTTCAACGTGCATTTCGGACCGGACGGGCGCGTCACGACGACCTCGCGCTCGGACGTGATCCGCGGTCGCTGACTCGGTCGACGCAGTTGACCCACGACCACGCAAGGAGGCGCGCATGATGAACCGTCGACGGCCCAAGCGTGTGGGACTCGTGCTCGGCGGCGGCGCCGCGCGCGGCTGGGCGCATATCGGTGCGATTCGTGCGCTCGAGGAAGCGGGCATCAAGCCCGACGTGGTGTGCGGCACGTCGATTGGCGCGCTGGTCGGCGCCGTGTACGCGAACGGCGATCTCGACTGGCTCGAGGACTGGGTGGGCAAGCTCACCTGGCAGACCGTGGTGCGCTTGCTCGACTTGCGTTTTTCGGGCGGACTGCTCGGCGGGCGCAAGGTGATCGACCTGTTTGCGCACCAGTTCAACGGCCGCTCGATCGATGACCTGCGGCTGCCGTTCACGGCGGTCGCCACCGAACTCGACACGGGGCGCGAGGTCTGGCTGCGCGAAGGCGGCGTGGTGGACGCCGTGCGCGCTTCGATCGCGATTCCCGGCATCTTTACGCCGATCTGGCATGACGGCGTGTGGCTCGTGGATGGCGGTCTGAGCAACCCGGTGCCGGTGTCCGCCGCGCGCGCGATGCGCGCGGACACCGTGATCGCCATCGACCTCAATCACGACATTCTCAACGGCCGCGACCTGGGCGGCGCGATCGACACGATGCCGCGCGAGCTGCCCGTGGAGGCGAGCGACGCGGCGACGGCGGCATCGGCTGCCGGGGCCGACAGCGGCGGCGCCAATGGCGCTGAAAACAGCGAAGCGGCGCCTGAACCGCTCCTGCGCCGCAACGGCAAGCGCTTCCCGCGCTGGCTGCAGCCTGCAGGCCCCGGCGCGGCTGGCGGGCCGGACGTGCGGGTGGCGCCGCCGCCTAGCACGCGTGTGCCTTCGGTGTTGAGCTCGGTGGCCCAGAGCATCGACATCATGCAGGTGCGCATTACGCGCAGCCGCCTTGCCGGCGAGCCCGCCGACGTGCTGATCCAGCCGCGCCTGGGCGGCATGGGGATCTTCGACTTTCATCGCGCCTCGCCCGCCATCGAGGAAGGGCGGGCGGCCGTGCAGTACATGATGCCGGCCATCAAGGCGCAGCTAGGGTTGGACTAGGGCGCTCTCGTGCGCTGCTGGCTACAGATCCAGAATGCCGGCGACGGCGAATTTCGCCGCCTCCAGTTCCCCGGCTGTCGCCGTTTCTCCGTTGTGCCGCCAGACTCTGCCCGCGAGCGTTAGCGTGGTGATCTGGTCGGCCATCGCGACGCAGGGTCCGGCAAGGCCGCTGATGGGGATTTCCGACTCCCCCCGTGAATGGTGCTGGTGATGGGCAGCCCGACGAAGCGGCTCGTGAGTGCGTTGAACTCGGCGTCGGTGAGGACGAGGGCAGGGCGATAGCCGTCCTGCTCGCTGCCTGCGCCCGGCCCGACATTGAGCCAGAGGATGTCGCCTGCTTCTGGTGTTCCGTTCTTCATGCGTTCCTTACCATGGGTCGAAACGCGTGGGGTCATCGGGTCCGCCGATTTCGGTCCCTTGCGGCTGGCCGAAGTCGATGAGCGGGTGCGGCTCGCGCTTCCTCTCGCGCAACTGCTGCAAATAGCGCTCACGCGAGAAGCGCCGGCGTTTCGCGGCGCATGTACGCAGATCAAGGAATGCTGTCCCTCTCCTCAATCCACCGCCGCGAGCCACACCCAGCCGTGCTGCATGCGGCGTAGCGCCGTCACGGAAAGCGGCGCGATTTCGATCGAGCGAAAACCCGACGACGGCGCGCCCAGCGCGTGAAGAATCGACGCCCGGATCACGCTCGCGTGCGTGAAGGCGATCAGGTTGTGTCCCGAATCGGGCACCCCATCGAGCCAGGCGCCGACGCGCGTGCGGACATCGTCGAACGATTCGCCGCCGGCCGGCGGTCTGAAGCCTGGATCGCGTGTCCAGGCCGCAAGGGCTTCGGGCGCTTCACGCGCGAGATCCGCCAGGCGCTTGCCTTGCCACGCGCCGAAGGCGGTTTCGGCGAGCGCGTCACTCGGCGTTGCTCCTGCGAAGCCTGCCGCGCGTGCGCTCGCGCGGGCGATCGCGGCGGGACTCGTGAGCGCGCGCGGCGCCTCGCCGTTGCGATTGCCACCGGCCAGCCGCGCGTGCCAGCGCTCGCGCCATGCGGCAAGCGCCTCGAGTGCGCGCGCGTCGAGCGCTTCTTCGGCGTGATCGCCCGCTACAGGCGCTTGCGGGAACGTGCCCGAGCGCAGCGCGGCGTTCGCCGCATGGCTCACCAGCCAGACTGTCGTCGGCATGCTTTTCCTTATGCTTCACTACTCTGTGGCTGACCTATCCAGGTGACATTCGGGCCGCGGCCAGCCGTCGCAGCGCGTAGAATACAGGCTCCACGACACGCGGAAGCCGGTGCAAGTCCGGCGCGGTCGCGCCACTGTAACTGGTTGCCGTCGATTGAGTCGAAGCAACGGAAGTCAGACCTGCGCGTCGTGAACCACTCTTTCAACGACTAGCGGGGCGCGTAACCCCAGGAGAAGTCAGCATGTCCGAAACCACATTCCCCTTGCAGCACGCACCGGCCGCGCCGGCGCCCATTCCGCTGCGAGAGATCCTGCCCTGGGCGATCTTCGCGGGCCTGATGCTCCTGCTGGCCCTGTACTTCGTGGGCGCCGAGGAAGGCGCCACCTCGATCGTTCCGGGCATGTACGTCCACGAATTCGTTCACGACGGCCGCCATCTGCTCGGCTTTCCCTGCCACTGACCGGGAGCCGAATATGGTTGGCAAGTTGCTGGTACGCGGCATGCTCGCAGGCATCGCCGCGGGACTCCTCACGTTCGGCTTCGCGAAGATCGCGGGCGAGCCGCAGGTCGATCAGGCGATTTCTTTCGAAGAGAAAGCCGACGCAGCGAAGGGTGAGGCACCCGAGCCCGAGATCGTGAGCCGCAAGACTCAGGCGAGCATCGGTCTCTTCACGGGCGTGATGGTCTATGGCGCGTCGATCGGCGGGCTCTTTGCGCTCGTCTTCGCGTATGCGAACGGTCGCGTGGGGCGTCTTTCGCCGCGCGCGCTCTCGGCCTGGCTCGCGCTCGCGGCGTTCGTCGCGATCTACCTCGTGCCGAACATCAAGTATCCGGCGAATCCGCCCTCGGTCGGCGACCCGGAGACAATCGGCTATCGAACCG
Source organism: Paraburkholderia nodosa DSM 21604 (assembly GCF_000519185.1). Taxonomy (GTDB): domain Bacteria; phylum Pseudomonadota; class Gammaproteobacteria; order Burkholderiales; family Burkholderiaceae; genus Paraburkholderia; species Paraburkholderia nodosa. The sequence continues at coordinate 6,141 of NZ_JAFA01000011.1, forward strand.
GGCTCTTTTTCCTGATGATCGCGATCTCGATCGCCGTGTCGGTGTTCTCGCTCAAGGTGCGCGCCGCGTTCGTGCCGCGCCTTGGCGTCTGGAACGCTTCGATCGTGGCGCTCGTGCTGTTCGTCGTCGTGATCGGCGCGATCCAGCTCGCGCTGCCGACGATCAACGAGGTGCCCGCCGCCTTCCCGGCCGTGCTGCTGTGGAAGTTCCGCACGGTGTCGATCGGCATGCAGGTCATCCTCTGGACTACGATCGGCCTGCTGTTTGGCGCGCTCGCCGAAAAGCTGACTGGTGCGAACGCCCGTGCGGGCGGCGCACGCGGCACGCAAACGCGCGCCGCTTAAGCTCCGCCGGGGTCGCCGGGGCGCATGCCGCGCGCCTATCGAAAAAGCGACCCCAAACTTGCGTAATTGCCCCGCGCGCCTCGCGTGCCGGGGCATTTTTTTTCGCCTTTCAAAAGCATCGCGCCCGCGGCTGCGTGGGCCCGATCCGCACGCATCCGTGCGCCGCGCCGCAATGCTGCACTGCAATATCCGCCCCGCGCGAGTTTGAGCAATCCATTTTGCACTGAGACGATCCGCGCCAGTTCATCGGTTTCCACGGCGCTCAGGTGCCGCGCGAGGCCGCCCGAAACGACAAAACGAATTTGTTCCGGAGACGCGCGTGATCCTTTACGGCTTTGGCCCGGTGCTGCTCGCCGGCACGATCCAGACCATCGAGCTTTCGCTGCTCTCGCTCGGCGTGGCGGTGCTGCTCGGCCTGGCCGGCGCGGCGGCCAAGCTCTCGTTCAACCGGCCGCTCGCGGCCGTGGCGACCGCCTACACGACGCTGATCCGCTCGGTGCCCGACCTCGTGCTGATGCTGCTGCTCTTCTACAGCATCCAGATCGGCGTGAACGAGGCCACCGACGCGCTCGGCATGGCGCAGATCGACATCGATCCGTTCGTGGCCGGCGTCGTCACACTCGGCTTCATCTACGGCGCGTATTTCACCGAAACCTTTCGCGGCGCGTTTCTCGCGGTGCCGCGCGGCCAGCTCGAAGCGGGCCATGCCTACGGCATGAGCGGCGCGCGCGTGTTCGCCCGCATCCTCTTTCCGCAGATGATGCGTTTTGCGCTGCCCGGCATCGGCAACAACTGGCAGGTGCTCGTCAAGGCGACGGCGCTCGTCTCGATCATCGGTCTCGCCGATGTCGTGAAGGCCGCCCAGGACGCGGGCCGCAGCACCTTCAACCTGTTCTTCTTCCTCGTGATTGCGGCGCTAATCTATCTCGCGATCACCACGCTCTCGAACTTCGCGCTCGTCTGGCTCGAACGCCGTTATTCGGTGGGCGTGCGTCACGCGCAACTCTGAGGAAAAGGCCGTCATGAACGAAATCATTCAGCAATTCGGCCGCGCGTTCCTCTACTGGGACGGCGAGCATGTCTCCGGCCTCGCGATGACGCTGTGGCTGCTCGTGATCTCTGTCGCCTTCGGCTTCGTGTGCGCGGTGCCGCTCGCCGTGGCGCGCGTCTCGAGCCGCCGCTGGCTCTCGCTGCCGGTGCGCTTCTACACCTACGTGTTTCGCGGCACGCCGCTTTACGTGCAGTTGCTGCTCATCTACACGGGCGTGTACAGTCTCGCGTTCATCCGTTCGGAGCCGCTGCTCGACGCGTTCTTCCGCAGCGGCCTGAACTGCGCGGTGCTCGCGTTCGCGCTCAACACCTGTGCGTACACGACGGAGATTTTCGCGGGTGCGATTCGCGCTACCTCCCACGGCGAAGTGGAAGCGGCGCGCGCCTACGGCATGAGCCCGTTCACGATGTACTGGCGCGTGGTCCTGCCTTCGGCGCTGCGCCGCGCGCTGCCGCTGTACAGTAACGAGGTGATCCTGATGCTGCACGCGACCACGGTGGCCTTCACCGCGACGGTGCCCGATATCCTCAAGGTCGCGCGCGACGCCAACTCGGCGACCTACCGCTCGTTCGAGTCGTTCGGCCTCGCGGCGCTGATCTACTGTGCGGTATCGTTCGTGCTGGTGGCCGCGTTCCGCCGCGCCGAAAAACGCTGGCTCGGCCATCTCGCCGTGCGCACCCGCTGATTCATCGCAAACTGGAGACCATCTTGGCTCAGACGCAATCCTCAGATAGCAAGCTCGTCGCGCGCGACATCCACAAGCGCTACGGCGACAACGAGGTGCTCAAAGGCGTCTCGCTCGACGCGAAGAAGGGCGACGTGATCAGCATCATCGGCGCGAGCGGCTCGGGCAAGAGCACCTTCCTGCGCTGCATCAATTTCCTCGAGAGGCCGAACGCGGGCGAGATCGTCGTCGACGGCGAGGCGGTGCGCACGAAGGCGGGCCGCAACGGCGACCTGGACGTGGCCGATCACAAGCAATTGCAGCGCATTCGCACCAAGCTCGCGATGGTGTTCCAGCACTTCAATCTCTGGTCGCACATGAACGTGCTCGAGAACGTGATGGAAGCGCCCCTGCACGTGCTGGGCGTGCCGCGCAAGGAAGCCGAGGACCGCGCGCGGCAGTATCTGGAGAAAGTGGGTCTCGCGCCTCGCGTGGAGAAGCAATATCCCTCGCATCTTTCGGGCGGTCAGCAGCAGCGCGTGGCGATCGCGCGCGCGCTCGCCATGCATCCCGACGTGATGCTGTTCGACGAGCCCACCTCCGCGCTCGACCCCGAACTCGTGGGCGAAGTGCTCAAGGTGATGCAAAAGCTAGCCGAAGAGGGCCGCACGATGATCGTCGTCACCCACGAAATGGGCTTTGCGCGCAACGTCTCGAATCATGTGATGTTCCTGCACCAGGGGCGCACGGAGGAAGAGGGCACGCCCGGCGATGTGCTCGGCGCGCCGAAGAGCGATCGTCTGCGCCAGTTCCTCTCGGGCAGCCTCAAGTAAGCGGCGCGGTTCGCATCGCGCTTTCGTTTTATTGCCTTCGATGGTTCGTCAAGCCGTTCCTCCTTCTGCTTCCGTTCCTGCCGCGCCCGGCGGCCAGGCGCCGCTCGCGCGCGCCGGCCGCACGACCCAGGTGGCGATCGTCGCGCTGCCGCCCGTTTCGATGTCGGGCGTGGGCCCGATTGTCGACGCGCTCAATCTCGCCAACGAGATCGACGGCCGCGCGCTGTACCGCTGGCAGATGTGCTCGTGGAACGGCCGCCCCGTGCCGCTCGCGGGCGGCGCGCAGTGGCCTGCCGACTGCGCGTTCGGCGACGCCGTTGCGGCCGACTGGCTCATCGTCGTCACCGAGCGCTACCAGCAGTTCGCCGACTACCGGCTCTTTCTCGCGAGCCTCGCGCGCGTGGGGCAGCGCACGCCGCTCGTCACGGGCATTCACCACGGCATCTGGTGGCTCGCGATGGCGGGGCAGTTGCAGGGTTACCGCGTGGCCGCGAACTGGGAGACGTTCCAGCAGTTCGCCGAGCAGTTCGAGCGCACTATCGTCACGCAGCACATCTACGAAATCGACCGCGACCGCGCGACTTGCGCGGGCGGCCAGGCCACGCTCGACTTCATGCTCGCGATGATCGGCCGCGACCATGGCCCGGAACTCGCCGAGCGCATTGCCGACGCGCTCGGCGCAAGCACGCTGCGCAGCGGCGACGAGCGCCAGCGTATTCCGTTCGTGACCGCGCCCGGCGAGCGGCACCCGCGCCTGAACGACGCGCTCAAGCTGATGGAGGCGAATATCGAGGACCCGCTCACGACCGACGAGATCGCGAATCTCGTGGGCGTGTCGCGGCGGCAGCTCGAGCGGCTCTTTCGCCAGTACCTCGGCGCGATGCCATCGAAGTACTACCTGGGCCTGCGTCTCGCCAAGGCACGCTCGCAGTTGCAGCGCACCAGCAAGTCGGTGGTGCAGATCAGTCTCGCGTGCGGGTTTTCTTCGGCGGCGCATTTTTCGAATGCGTACCGCGAGCGCTTCGGCGTGACGCCGCGCGAGGACCGTCGCAACTGGATCGAGCGCCAGCACGGCGGGGCCGCCGCCGAGCCGCGCGCGGGCGCGCTCGTCGAGCCGCCGGAAGTTCAGTGAACCTGGCCGCGGCGCAGCAAGCGCCCGCACCTTGCAGGTTCCATACGAAAAAACGCGTCGCGCCTGCGCAAGACGTTTGCGCCGAGCTTGCCTACACTGCACAAGCTACCTGAGCGAAAGGGCACGGCCCCAACGCACACCGACCCCGAATTCGACACGCACTGAGTAATAGAGGAATCGCCATGAACGACCAGACTGTGAGCCGCAAGACCTTCGACGAAGTGATGGTGCCGTGTTTCGCGCCCGCGCCGTTCGTGCCGGATCGCGGGGAAGGCTCGCGCGTGTGGGATACCGAGGGCCGCGATTACATCGACTTCGCCTGCGGCATCGCCGTGACCTCGCTCGGCCATGCGCACCCGGAGTTGCTGCGCGTGCTCGAGGAGCAGGGCAGCAAACTCTGGCACATCGGCAACGGCTACACCAACGAGCCGGTGCTGCGTCTCGCGCGCCAGCTCGAAGCGCTCACGTTCGCCGACCGCGCGTTCTTCGCGAACTCGGGCGCGGAGGCCAATGAGGCGGCGCTCAAGCTCGCGCGCCGCGTCGCGTTCGATCGGCACGGCGCCGACAAGTTCGAGATCATCTCGTTCACCCAGTCGTTCCACGGCCGCACGTTCTTCACCGTGAGCGTGGGCGGCCAGCCCAAGTATTCGGAAGGCTTCGGCCCCGTGCCGGGTGGCATCACGCACTTGGAGTACAACGATATCGAAGCGGCGAAGCGCGCCATCGGCGCGCAGACCTGCGCCGTGATCGTCGAGCCGGTGCAGGGCGAGGGCGGTGTGATTCCCGCCGATCCCGCGTTCCTGCGCGCACTGCGCGAAGCGTGCGATGCGCACGGCGCGCTGCTGATTTTCGACGAAGTGCAAACGGGCGTGGGCCGCACGGGCCACTTCTACGCTTACGAAGATACGGGCGTCACGCCCGACATCCTCACGACGGCCAAGGCGCTCGGCAACGGCTTCCCGATCGGCGCGATGCTCACGACCGAAGCGATTGCGGCGCACTTCAAGGTGGGCGTGCATGGCACGACCTATGGCGGCAATCCGCTGGGCGCCGCGATTGCGGGCAAGGTGGTCGAGCTGGTGAGCGATCCGGCGCTGCTGGCGGGCGTGCGCGCGCGCGGCGAAGCGATTCGCGCCAAGCTCGCGAAGCTCAACGAGCGTTTCGACATGTTCAAGGAAGTGCGCGGCAAGGGGCTTCTGATCGGCGCCGAACTGAATGCGCGCTTTGCGGGCCGCGCCAAGGACTTCAACGGGGCGGCCGCGAATCGCGGCGTGATGATGCTGATTGCGGGGCCGGACGTGCTGCGCTTCGCGCCCTCGCTGATCATTCCCGAAGCGGACCTCGACGAAGGCTTTGCGCGCTTCGAGCAGGCCTGCGCAGATGTGATCGACGCACGCTAAATCGTAACCCAGCCGCAACCCAGCGCACACACAGGACCGACGATGCTATTCGTTCGCCCCGCCAGGCTTTCCGATCTCGACGCGATCGCCCACATGGCGCACACCGCGCAGCCGGTGCTGCATTCGCTGCCGCACGACCGCGCGGCGCTGGAAGCGCGCATCGCGCTTTCAGAGGATTCGTTTCGCGCGGACGTGGACTTCCCCGGTGAGGAGTTCTATCTGTTCGTGCTCGAAGATTCCGCCACGGGGAGGCTCGTCGGCACCTCGAGCATCGTCGCGGCGGCCGGCTACGCCGAGCCGTTCTACGCGTTTCGCAACGACGCGCTCATTCACGCATCGCGCGAACTGCACGTGAACCGCAAGATTCATGCGCTCACGATGTCGCACGAACTCACGGGCAAGAGCCGCCTCGCGGGCTTCTACATCGAGCCCTCGCTGCGCGGCGACGCGGCCGCGCATCTCATGTCGCGCGCACGCATGATGTACGTCGCGATGAACCGCCGGCGCTTCACGCCCGAAGTGTTCTCGCTGCTGCTCGGCGTGACCGACGACACGGGCGCCTCGCCCTTCTGGGAGGCCGTGGGGCGCAAGTTCTTCGGGCGCGATTTCAAGGACATCGAACTGGCCTCGGGCGGACGCAGCCGCACCTTCATCGCCGAGGTCATGCCGGCTTATCCGCTCTATGTGCCGCTGCTGCCGGAGCCGGCTCAGCGCGTGCTCGGCGAGCCCGATCCGAGCGCCTTGCTCGCTTACGAGATCCATCTGGAAGAAGGCTTCGAGCCGGATCGTTACGTCGATATTTTCGACGCGGGCCCGGTGCTGACTGCGCAGGTGGACCGCACGGCCTCGGTCGCCGGCAACGAGACGCGCACGGTGCGCGAAGTGGCGCTCGCAACGAACCAGGAAGGCGCGGCGTATCTGGTCGCGAGCCAGCACGCGGGCGAGTTCCGCTGCGTGCTCGCGACGCTGCCCGAAAGCGAGAAGGGCGCGGGCATCATCGCGCCGCTCGACGCGAGCGCGCGCGCCGCGCTCGGCGTGCAGGACGGCGAGCCGGTGCGCTGTGCGCCGCTGTATCGCGCCACCCCGCAAACAGAGGATGCCTATATGGGAGACGCACAATGATCGTGGTACGCGTCGTGCAAACGGGCGACGTGGACGCACTCGTCTCGCTCGCTCAGGAAACGGGCCCCGGCCTGACCACCTTCAAGCCCGATCGCGAGGCGCTCAAGGCGCGCATCGAGCGCGCGCGGCGCACGCTGGCGGGCGAGGCCGAGCTGCGCGAAGCCGGCTACTTCTTCGTGATGGAAGACACGGCCACGGGCGACGTGGCCGGCGTATGCGGCATCGAATCGGCCGTGGGACTGGAGCAGCCGTTCTACAACTACCGCGTGAGCACGGTCGTGCACGCGAGCCAGGAGCTTGGCATCTGGACGCGCATGCGCGCGCTCAATATCTCGCACGATCTCACGGGCTATGCCGAGGTGTGCTCGCTCTTTCTTTCGCCGCGCTATCGCACGGGCGGAATGGGCAGCCTGCTTTCGCGATCGCGCTTCATGTTCATCGCGCAGTTTCGCGAGCGCTTTCCCGAGCGCCTGTGCGCGGAATTGCGCGGCCATTTCGACGCGCAAGGCACGTCGCCGTTCTGGCGTGCGGTCGGTTCGCACTTCTACCAGATCGATTTCAACGCTGCCGACTACCTCAGCTCGCATGGGCGCAAGTCGTTCCTCGCAGAACTGATGCCGCGTTATCCGGTGTACGTGGAGCTGCTGCCCGAGGAAGCGCAGGCTTGTGTCGGCCTCACGCATGCCGACACGATTCCGGCGCGCCGCATGCTCGAAGCCGAGGGGCTGCGCTACGAGAATCACGTCGATATCTTCGATGCGGGCCCGGTGCTCGAATGCCATATCGGCGACCTGCGCACGGTGCGCGAGAGCGTGGTCGTGCCGGTCGAGATCGGTGAGGCGCATGCCGAAGCGGGCGTGCGCTCACTCGTATCCAATACGTCGCCTGGCGATTTCCGCGTGGGATTCGCGCCGGGCGTCGTGCACGACGGCGTGTTCACGCTGAGCGCCAGGGAAGCGGCGGCGCTGAACGTCGCGGCGGGCGATCCGGTGCGTGTGCTCGGCCCCGCAGCGAAGGCAAAACTGCAATAAAACCGCATGGGACCGGAGTAGGTGCTAAAGCACCCACTCCGGATCGACAAAGGATGACCATGAACGAGCTTTACATCGATGGACAATGGTGCGCGGCCTCGGGCCCCGCGTTCGCTTCGCGCAACCCCGGCACGGGCGAGACCGTGTGGAGCGGCAATGCCGCGAGCGCCGAAGATGTCGATCGCGCCGTGAACGCCGCGCGCCGCGCGTTCGCCGCGTGGGCGCAAACGCCACTTGAAGCGCGCTGCGAAATCGTGAAGCGCTTCGCCGCGCTCGTCACCGAAAAGAAGGAAACGCTCGCCCAGGCCATTGGCCGCGAGACCGGCAAGCCGCTCTGGGAAGCGCGCACCGAAGCGGCGTCGATGGCCGCCAAGGTTGCGATCTCGATCACCGCCTACGGCGAGCGCACCGGCGAGAAGCGCGCGCCGATGGCCGACGGCGTGGCGGTGCTGCGCCATCGCCCGCACGGCGTCGTCGCGGTGTTCGGTCCGTACAACTTCCCGGGCCATCTGCCCAACGGCCATATCGTGCCGGCGCTGATCGCGGGCAACGCTGTCGTGTTCAAGCCTTCGGAACTCGCTCCGGAAGTGGCGCGCGTCACGGCCGAGCTTTGGCGCGAAGCCGGCTTGCCCGCGGGCGTGCTCAACCTCGTGCAGGGCGAGCGCGACACCGGCATTGCGCTTGCGAATCACAAACAGATCGACGGACTCTTTTTCACGGGCAGCTCGGACACGGGCACGCTGCTGCATCGCCAGTTCGGTGGCCGGCCCGAGATCGTACTCGCGCTGGAGATGGGTGGCAACAATCCGCTCGTCGTCGCGCCGGTCGAGGATATCGATGCCGCCGTGCATCACGCGATCCAGTCGGCGTTTCTTTCGGCGGGGCAGCGCTGCACGTGCGCGCGCCGCATTCTCGTGCCCGCAGACGCATTCGGCGAGCGCTTCCTTGCGCGCTTCGTCGAAGTGAGTGCGCGCATTACGGTGGGTGAGTACGATGCCGAGCCGCAGCCCTTTATGGGCACCGTGATTTCGGCGCGCGCGGCGGGCAAGCTGATGAGCGCGCAGGCGCAGTTGCTCGAGCGCGGCGCACGCGCCTTGCTGCCGATGGAGCAACGCGACCCGGCGCTCGGCTTCGTGACGCCGGCGATTCTCGACGTGACGGGCGTGGCCGACCTGCCCGACGAGGAGCACTTCGGGCCGCTCGCGCAGGTGATCCGCTACGCGGGTTTCGACGACGCCATTGCGCAAGCCAACAACACGGCGTACGGCCTCTCGGCGGGCCTGCTCGCCGACGACGAAGCGCTGTGGCAGCGCTTCACGCGCGAGATCCGCGCGGGCGTGGTGAACTGGAACCGGCCGACCAACGGTGCGTCGAGCGGCGCGCCGTTCGGCGGCGCGGGGCGCTCGGGCAACCACCGGCCGAGCGCGTTCTACGCCGCCGACTACTGCGCCTACCCGATGGCCTCGGTCGAAAGCGCGCAACTGCAGATGCCCGCGAGCGTTTCGCCGGGTCTTCACTTCTAAGGAACGACGATGCAAACCCTTGAAGCCAACTTCGACGGACTCGTCGGCCCCACGCACAACTACGCCGGGCTGTCGTTCGGCAACGTCGCCTCGCAGAGCAACGAGAAGTCCGTCGCGAACCCGCGCGCCGCGGCGCAGCAGGGCTTGCGCAAAATGAAGCGGCTCGCCGACCTCGGTTTCGCGCAAGGCGTGCTGCCGCCGCAGGAGCGGCCGTCCATCCGGCTGCTGCGCGAGCTGGGCTTTGGCGGTAAGGATGCCGAAGCGATTGCGTGCGCCGCGAAGGACGCGCCCGAACTGCTCGCCGCGGCAAGCTCCGCGTCGGCCATGTGGACCGCGAATGCGGCCACGGTGAGCCCTTCGGCGGATACGCCCAACCGGCGTGTGCATTTCACGCCCGCGAACCTGTGCAGCAAGCTGCATCGCGCGATCGAGCACGAGGCCACGCGCCGCACGCTCGCCACGGTGTTCGCGGACCCGTCGCACTTCGTCGTGCACGAGGCGCTGCCGGGCACGCCCGCGCTCGGCGACGAAGGCGCGGCCAACCATACGCGTTTTAGCGCGCAGTACGGCGAGCGCGGCGTGGAATTTTTCGTGTACGGGCGCAGCGAATACCGCCGTGGACCGGAGCCCAAGCGCTTCCCGGCGCGGCAGACGTTCGAGGCGAGCCGCGCCATTGCGCAGCGCCACGGCCTCACCGATGCCGGCACCGTGTTCGCGCAGCAGAATCCGGACGTGATCGACGCCGGTGTGTTCCATAACGACGTGATCGCCGTGGGCAACCGCAGCACGCTGTTTTGCCACGAGCGCGCGTTCGCCGACCAGAAAGCGGTCTACGACGAACTGCGCACGAAGCTCGCGGCGCACGACGCGCCGTTCCACGTGATCGAAGTGCCCGAAGCGCGCGTGAGCGTGGCCGACGCGGTGTCGTCCTATCTTTTCAACAGCCAGCTGCTGAGCCGCGCGGACGGCACGCAGATTCTCGTCGTGCCGCAGGAAAGCCGCGAGAATCCGCACGTGGCGATCTACCTCGACGAACTGGTCGCGAGCAGCGGGCCGGTGGACGAGGTGCTCGTGTTCGACCTGCGCGAGAGCATGAAGAACGGCGGCGGACCGGCGTGCCTGCGTCTGCGCGTGGTGCTCAGCGAGGAAGAACGCGCGGCGACGGCGCCTGGCGTGTGGATGAACGACGCGCTCTTCACGCGCCTCGACGGCTGGATCGAGCGGCACTATCGCGACCGGCTCGCGCCGCAGGATCTGACCGATCCGACGCTGCTCGTCGAGTCGCGTACGGCGCTCGACGAACTCACGCAGATTCTCGGCCTCGGATCGCTCTATGACTTCCAGCGCTGATACCCCGCTCGAGGACTTTCTCGCGTACACGCTCGCGGGCGCGCGCCCAGCCATGCCCGAGGCGGCGCGCGGCGAATGCGCGGGCGGCGTGCGCTGGCAATGGCTCGACGAGGGCGTACTGGAGCTGGAACCGGCACACGTCGACGACACGACGCGCAGCGTGCTGGTTTCGGCGGGCGTGCACGGCGACGAGACCGCGCCGATCGAGCTGCTCTCGCAACTCGTGGCCGACATCGCGGCGGGCCGCGCGCCGCTCGCCTGCCGCGTGCTCGCGGTGCTCGGCAATGCCGGCGCGATGCGCGCCGGCGAGCGCTATCTCGACGACGATCTCAACCGCCTGTTCGGCGGCCGCCATGCGCGTGCGCCAGCGAGCCGCGAGGCGCCGCGCGCCGTGGCGCTCGAAGCGGCGGCGCAGCGCTTCTTCGCGAAGGCCGCGAGTTCTGCCGATGCGCCCTTCGCGCGCTGGCACCTCGACATGCATACGGCGATCCGCGCTTCGGCGTTCGAGCAGTTCGCGCTGCTGCCGCACACGGGCGAGCCGCCCGCGCGCGCGATGCTCGAATGGCTCGCCGACGCGCACATCGCGGCCGTGCTGATCCACACCGAGAAGGGCGCGACCTTGTCGTCGTTCACGGCCGAGACGTGCGGCGCGCTCGCCTGCACGCTCGAACTTGGCAAGGTGCGTCCGTTCGGCCAGAACGACCTGGCGCGCTTCGCCGGTGCCGATGCCGCCGTGCGCCGTCTCGTGGCGGGGGAAATGTCGCTGCCAAAGGGCGCGCAAATGCCGCGCATCTTCACGGTGATCGGCCAGATCACGAAGCAGAGCGCGGCACTCAAGCTCAACGTGGCCGCCGACGTACCCAACTTCACCCCGTTCCCGCGCGGCGAGGTGCTGGCGGAAGACGGCGCGTACCGCTACGTCGTGCAGCACGACGAGGAGCGCATCGTGTTTCCGAATCCGGGCGTGAAGCCGGGCCTGCGCGCGGGCCTGCTCGTCGTCGACACGACCCGGGAGACGCTCGCCGCGCTCGCTTGAGCGCTAGCCGCAAGCGCACGCGCTTTCACGCGCTTGCGCATCCACGACACCCGTTTGCAGGTTCGAACGCATCGCGTCCGCCCGCCGCCGCGCGCGGACGCGCCATGCGCCGCTTGCCGCCCGCGCGGCGGGGCGCCGGCGCCATCGCGGTACAATCGCGCCCTCGCGGTTGCTGCGGCGCACCACACACGGTGCGCGCGCTTGAGCCGTGTTTTTGGCGCAGCGATCCTGTGCCGGCGCCGGGAAGGCGTTTTTTAGCGGCGAATCGAACCATGAAGCTGCCTGAACGGGCTTCGCCGGCGCACCCAATCTGACTGGAAAGAGACACTGATGAAGACGAACTGGAACAAGCTGGCAACGCTCGCATTCTGCGCGGCCGCCATGACGGCAGGCGCGGCAGGGGCCGCACACGCCGCCGATATCAAGGAAATCCGCTTTGGCGTAGAGGCGTCGTACGCGCCGTTCGAATCGAAGTCGCCCGCAGGCGAACTGCAGGGCTTCGATATCGACGTGGGCAATGCCGTCTGCGCGAAGCTCAAGGCAAAGTGCGTGTGGGTGGAAAACTCGTTCGACGGCCTGATTCCGGCGCTGCAGGCGCGCAAGTTCGCCGCGATCAATTCCGACATGTCGATCACGGACCAGCGCCGCCAGGCCATCGACTTTACCGACCCCATCTACGCGATTCCGAACCAGATGATCGCGAAGAAGGGCAGCACGCTGCAGCCCACGCCCGAGTCGCTCAAGGGCAAGCACGTGGGCGTGCTCCAGGGCACGATCCAGGAAACCTACGCGAAAGCGAAGTGGGCGCCCGCAGGCGTCGACGTCGTGCCGTACCCGACGCAGGACCAGATCTACGCGGACCTCGTTTCGGGGCGCCTCGACGCCTCGTTTCTCGACGCCGAAGCCGCTTCCAAGGGCTTCCTGAACAAGCCGCAGGGCGCGGCCTTCGCGTTCGCGGGCCCGCAGGTCGTGGACGTGAAGCTGCTCGGCGAGGGCGTGGGCTACGGTGTGCGCAAGAACGACGCGGCGCTCAAGGCCGCGCTGAACGGCGCGCTCAAGGACCTGAAGGCGGACGGCACGCTCGACCACATCGCGGCGAAGTATTTCGACGTGAAGGTCGTGCTCAAGTAATCGGCCGCCGCCGATAGACCGACCGGCTGGACGACATCCAGCCGGTCGGTTTTTTTTCGCGCCTTTGCTTCGGATTGCGTATCAAATCGTTCGTGCGTCGAGCGGCAACGCAGTGCCGGCGACGCATGTGGCACTGCAAAAACTGCAAAAAAATCCCGCGGATCGCGCAGAACTTCATTTCCGCGCCTTACTTGCCAGGATAAAATCGACACAAGAAAGTGCCGCGTCCGGCGCGCCATGTGTGCGAAGCGCAAACGGTTGCGGCATGCCAAGAAACAAGACCAGGGCGCCGCCATGCGCGCGGCGCCGCGCGGGGGACCCCATGAGCTTCAACGCCGCAGACCGGCCGCAGACGACAGGAGTCGCGGGCAGCACGCAGTCGCCGGAACACGCCGGCCCGCCCATCGACGTGTTTTTCGCGCGCCAGCCGATACTCGACCGGGAGGGCCTCCTCTGCGCGTTCGAGACTTCGCCGCGCCTCGTGGACCGGCGCGAAAGCGCCGAAATCGATCAAGAGGCCGAAGCGGCCGCCAAAGACCAGGCCTCGGGCCTGACGCCCAAGCCTTCCGCCACGAGCACCGCGCTCCTCAAAAGCTTCGCCGCGCCCGTCTTGCGCGCCTCGCTCGCGGGCCATCCCGCCTGGCTCGACATGACGCGCGACGCGCTCTTTCACGACGGCCTGCAGCGCGTGAGCCCCGAGCGCGTCATGTTCGAGTTGCCTGTGGACATCGGCGCGGATCCGGATCTGATCGCGCGGCTCGTCGAGCTGCACCGCCGCCGCTACCGCTTCGCGCTCGACCATGTGTCGAAGGCGGATGAGTCGCTTGCGAAACTGCTGCCGTATGTGGACGCCATCAAGATCGATATCCGCGAGATCGCGCCCACGGTGCTGCCGAAGTTCGCGAGCGTGATGAAGGCGGCGGGCAAGCTTCTCGTGGCCATGGGCGTCGAGACCCAGGAAGACTATCAGCGCGCGCACGACCTCGGCTTCGACCGCTTCCAGGGCTACTTCTTCGCGAAACCGCACGGCGGTGCGCGCCGCTCCAGCGCGCCGCGCCAGGCGCTGCTGAACCTGCTGCATCTGCTCGCGGCCGAGCCCACGGTCGCGCAACTCGAAGCGGAGCTGAAGCTCAACCCCGTGCTCGTGATGCATCTGATGCGGCTTGCCAACTCGGGCAGCATGAACATCGGCCGCAAGGTGACGACGCTGCGCGAGGCGATCAATGCGACCGGCACCAACGCCATCGCGCGCTGGACGCAGTTGCTGCTCTACGCCGACGGCCGCAAGATCGCCGCCGAAGACGACCCGCTGCTGCAACTCGTCGCCACGCGCGCGCGCTTCATGGAAATCGCGGTGACGCAGCTTGCCCACGCGCACCTCGAAGACGAAGACGCGGCGTTCCTCGTGGGAGTGTTCTCGTTCGTCGAGGCGGTATTCGGCGGCCCGCTCGAAAGCACGCTCGAAGTGCTCACGCTCGCCAAGCCGATCCGCACGGCGATCGTCAAGCGCGAGGGCGCGCTCGGGCGGCTGCTCGAACTTTCCGAGGCGCTGGAGCGCGCGGACTGGGCCCGCGTGGAGGCGCTGTGCGTGGAACTCGAGCCGCTCGACGCCGCGACGGTCGCGGCGATCTCGCTCACGGCCGCGGAATGGGCCGGCGCGTCCGGCCGCGACGCGGAAGACGAGGGGCTCGAACGGATCGAAGATTGAGCGGGTGGGGCGGTGCCGCGAAGCGATGCGGTGCGCCCCGGCTCAGTCGGGACTCAGTTGAGAGTCAGGCGGTCTGCGGAACGTGCGTGAAGAAGCGCGCGAGCTGCTGCGCGAGATCGTTCAACGCGCTCATCTCTTTCTGTGAAATGCGGCGCGGCTCCTGGTTCACGAGCCAGTCGCCGTACATCAGCGCGACGGGCTCGACGCCAGGGGCGCCCACCGGCAGCAGGACGAACGCGCGCGCGTCGTCGAAGCTCGAGCGATACCAGCCGGGCAGGCGCGCGAGAATCTTCGCATCGCGCGCATTTTCGATGAAGATGCCGACCTTGTTCGCGATGGCGAGGTGAAACACGTCGGGCTGGAACGCGGCGGAAAACGCGAGCTTGGGCAGCACATCGCCCATGTGCGGGCCGAAGCCGTGCTGCGCCTCGAACATGTTCGCCCCGCGTCGCACGAACACCACGCTGCGTGCGAAACCCAGGCCCGCGAGCACGGTTTCGGTTGCGAGCGTGAGGGCGGTGCTCAGCGCGCTGTCGGCCGGCAATGCGCGCAGGTCCTCGACGCCGGCCGCAATGCGCGCCTCGGGATCGAGCGCTTCGCGGGCGATGGCGTCGGCGTTGGCGCGCAATTCGACGATCTCGCGCATCACACCGTCTTCGGCTTCCTCGCGCGCGAGCGCGAGGCTCATCTGCACGAGCACATCGGCATCGGTCGAGAGCGCGCGGCCGTAGTGCTGCGCGAGTTCGGCGATATGCGTCTCGCGCATCTCGTCGGAGAGGCCCTGCGTAGTCAGGACGCGCGCAACTTCCGTCGAATAGTTGGTGATGGCGCGCAGCCACTGCACGTCGCGCGGTTCCTTGTCGGCCGGGTCGTACTGGCGCATGCCCTCACGGATCGTGTCGGGCAGGCGCCAGCGCGTGGCGGCTTCGAGGCCGAGTTCTTCGAAGGTCACGCCGAGCACTTCGAGGCAGGCCTCGTCGTCGCTCGAGCCTTCATCGATCTCGCGGCGAATCTGGTCCCACTCGGGTTCGAGATAGAACACCACGAGCAGCTTGCCCACCTGGCGCATCAGCGTGCAGACCACGGCCTCTTCGCCCGCGCGCAGGTCGCCGTGCTCGGTGAGCTTGCGCGCGACGCAGCCCGAGAGCATGGTGCGGTTCAGTTCGAGCTTGGCGTCGATGCGGCGCGGTGCGCTGTGGTGAAAGTGATCGACGATCTTCAGGCCGACGACGAGATGGCCGACCGCGTCCATGCCGAGGACCATCAGCGCGCGCGTGACGGTCGTGATGTTGCCGCCGAACGCCATGTACATGGCCGAATTCGCGAGACGCAGCACTTTCTGCGTGAGCGCGAAATCCGAGAGCACGACCTTCACGAGCGCGCTGAAATCGTAGTCGTCGTTCGTCATCGCCGCGACCGTGGTGCGCAGCGATTGCGACAGCAAGGGGAAGTCCCCGCGTTCATTCATGCGGGCCCACAAGCGGTCTAGCAGGACGGCCTTTACCATCTGAACCATGTCAATTTCGCGAAAGCCCTGCTGTTTGCGATGCCCGCATCATTGCACCTCGTGCACGTGCAACGCACCCGAAACGAAGCGTTCCTGCAATTCTTCTGAAGGCAGCGCCTTGCAGACGAGCCATCCCTGGATATGCTCGCAACCCATGTTCGTCAGCAGCTCGCGCTGCGCCTCCGTCTCCACGCCCTCGGCCACGAGTTCGAGATCGAGCGTACGCGCGAGCCCCACCACCGCGTTCACGATCGCCTGATCGTTGCGCGAAGTGATGAGGTTCTCGACGAAGCTTCGATCGATCTTCAGCTTCGAGAGCGGGAAGCGCTGCAGGTACGCAAGACTCGAATACCCCGTGCCGAAGTCGTCCACCGCGAAGCGAATGCCAAGCGAGGTGAGCTCTTCGAGCAGCGTTTTCGCATGCTGCGGATCGTGCATGAGCAGGCTTTCGGTGATCTCGAACACGAGCCGGGCCGGATCGACCCCGGTGAGCTCGATCGCCTCCTCGACACTTTCCCTGAACCGCGGATTGCGGAACTGCTGGGGCGAGACATTGACCGCCACGTACTGCAGCTCGATGCCTTGCTCGTCCCACTGGGTCAGTTGCATACAGGCAGCCTTCAAAACCCAGTTGCCGAGATAATTAATCAGGCCGACGGATTCCGCAAGCGGAATAAATGTTGAAGGCGGCACGAGACCGTGCAATGGATGTTGCCAGCGGATCAATGCCTCCACGCCGACCACGCCGCGCGACGCGCTGCTCGTGATGGGCTGGAAGTGTAGCGAGAATTCGCCGTTGCGCACACCGTCGTAGAGGTCCGACTCCAGCTTCAGGCGCATGGCGTCGGTGGGATCGTCAACGGGCACGTGCAACGTCAGCGTGTTGCCGCCGATCGCCTTGGCCTGCTGGAGCGCCTGGTCCGCGCGGCGGATGAGCGGCGTGGTGTCGGCGCTGGCATCGGCCTCGCTCGCACCGGACGCATCCGGTTGCTGGTCCGGATGGAACGCAATGCCGATGCTCGCCGAAAGGTGTACGGGCTGGTTGCGAAACGAGTACGGCTGCAGGATCGAGGTGAGCAGGCGCCGGCCGAGCGCTTCGGCGGCGGCGCGCACTTCGTCGGGCGCGGCGTGGCGTTGCGGCGTGATCAGAATGGCGAACTCGTCGCTGCCGATGCGCGCGATCATTTCGCCCTGCAGCGCGAGGTGGGTGAGGCGCCGCGCGGTCTCGCGCAGCAGCTCGTCGCCGGCGTCGTAGCCGAGCGCGCGGTTCACGCGCTGATAGTCGTCGAGGTCGAGCAGCAGCAGCGCCACCGGCACGCCGAAATGGTCCGCGTCGGCCTGGGCGCGCTGCAGCGCGGGCGCAAGCGCGGCCTGGTTGGGCAGACCGGTGAGCGGATCGTGATGGAGCGCGTGGGTGAGCGCGGCCTCGGTGCCTTGCCAGCCCGAGACGTCGAAGCCCGCCACGGAGAAGCCGGCCGTCTCGCCATACTGGGCGCGCTGCACGCGCAGCTCCACGGGCAGCGGGTAGGTGAGCGCCTTGACGAGATCGACCGTGTCTTTTTCCACCGCGCCGCTGTGCGCGGCGCGCGCGATGAGCGCCTCGAGGCGCTCGTGATGCTCGGGCGAGACGATGTCGGCGAGCGTGGCGCCGAGCAGGAACTCGCGGTGATAACCCGCGAAGCGCAGGCTTGCGTCGGAGACGTAGAGAAAGTGCAGCCTGGCGTCCACGTGCACGAGGAAGTCCACCGCGGCGGCCGTGTTCTCGAACGAGCGCGAAACGGCGTCGGCGTAGTCGGGTTCGGCTGCGGCAGGCGAGGGCGGCACGAGCGGTGCGGCGCCTTTGTCATCGGCTGCGTCGGCTGCCTGCGCTGCGTGCTGTGCCTGCGCGGCATGTGGCGCGTTCGCGTCGCGAGGCATGGGCGGGTCGCCGGCAATACCCTCGAGGCCGGCAAGCGCGTAGAGCCGGTCGACGACCGTGCGCAACCAGCCCTGGCGGGGCGCGGAGATCCTGTTCGCTTCCATGTCTGTCGCTGGCAACCCTTTGTGTGTCTGTGGCGTCCCGGCCGGTTTCCGTATCCGGCTGAAGCCGCCCATCAGAGCAAGTTATCGACCCGGGACGAGAAATCTTTAGCCGCGGCGACCGAAAAAACACCTAACGCATAAACGTGACGGGAGATCGGTGCGGCGGCGTCCAGATTCGGTTAAAGTGGCGCCGGTCGAGACGCCGTTCGCCATGCGCGATGGGTCGGCGCGCGTGAAGCGCCCGTCTTGCGGGCCGCAGGGGCGGCCCGGCGCGTCGGCGGCCATTACCGGCCATTCCATCCGTACGAGTCATCCGCCATGTCCGATTCATCGTCAGCGTTTGCCGCGCCGGCAAGCGAGGCTGCGCGAGACGATGCGGGCAGGGGCACCCCTGGTTCCGCGCCTTCTATGCCGTCAGCTTCGCAACCCGGCCTTGCGCCCGGGTCATCAACCGGTCCGCAGCCGTTCGTCTATCTCGGGCGGCAGCCTATTCTCGATCGCAATGGCGTGCTCAACGCCTATGAGCTGCTGTTCCGCGGCGGTGCGCAGAACCGCGCGGACGTCGACGACGACGCGCTCGCCACGGCCCAGGTGATGACGCGCACGATTGGCCAGCTCGGCGTGCCCGCGGTGCTCGGCCGTCACTACGGCTATGTCAACATCAGCCGCGAGCTGCTGTTCGACGACATCGTGCATCTGCTGCCGCCGGGCCGCTTCGTGCTGGAGGTGCTCGAACACGTGCGCTTCGACGCCGCAGTGCTGGAGCGTCTCGCGCAACTGCGCCGCGCCGGCTACCGCATTGCCTTCGACGACGTGTGCGAGATCACGGAGAACCTGCTGCGCGCCTTGCCCTACGCGGACATCATCAAGGTCGACCTGCTGCAGACCGAGCGCGCGGCGCTGCCCGGGCTGGTCGCGAGCCTCGCTGCGCACGGCAAGACGCTGATCGCCGAGAAGGTCGAGACGGGCGAGGACTTCGAACTGGCCTCGTCGCTCGGCTTCGAGCTGTTTCAGGGCTACTTCTTCGCGCGCCCGCAGGTGCTGCGCGCGCCGCGCGTGCGGTCGTCTCGCCTCGCGCTCGTGCGCCTGCTCGCGCTGGTGGCCAACGACGTCGGCACGGCCGAACTCGAGCGCGAACTGCGCAGCCACCCGGGCGTAGTGGTGCAACTGTTGCGTCTCGTCAATTCGAGCGCGTACTCGCCGGGGCGGCCGATTTCGTCGCTGCGCGAAGCGGTGCTCGCGGCGGGCACGCGCCAGATCGCGCGCTGGGCGCAACTGCTGCTCTACGCGAGCGGACGCGACCTGCCCTGGGGCTCGGACCCGCTCGTGCAGCTCGCGGGCACGCGCTCGCACTTCATGGAGCTTGCCGCGCGCAGCCTGAACCCGCAGGACCCCGATTTCGCCGATGCCGCCTTCATGACCGGCATCTTCTCGCTCGTGCACGTGCTGGTGGGTTCGACGCCCGAGCACACGCTCGATCGTCTCGGCCTCGCGCGCGAGATCGTCGAGGCCGTGGATGGTCATCGCGGCGAGCTCGGCACGCTGCTGCGCATCGCCACTGCGGCCGAGCGCGGCGATCACGATGGCGCGCAGCGCCTCGCTCGCGAGGCGGGCGGCATGTTCAACGCGCTCACGCCGCCGTTGCTTGGCGAACTGAACCTGTGGGCCGGCGCGTGGTTCACGGCCTATGCCGAGGGTTGAAATCAGGTTGTAAGCTTGGCGCCGGGGGGCGCGCTGCGAGTGCCGCAATTGTGTGATCCAATATTGGTATCGCCGCGGCGTCATGCGTCTCATTTGCATGATGGGCAAGACCCGCGGGCAAAACGCGCGCCGGCGTGGCGATTCAACTCGAGGGCATTTGACATGAAACCGAGGTTCTTTGCGGCGGGAGCCGCGGCGCTCGTCTGCGCCGGGCTTGCGCTCTTTACGCTGTCTGCACAGGCAACGCTCAAGCCGGGCGATTCCGCGCCCGACTTCACGACCCAGGCATCGCTGGGTGGCAAGACCTACACCTATTCGCTCGCTTCGGAGCTGAAGAAGGGGCCCGTGGTGGTGTACTTCTATCCGGCCGCGTTCACGAAGGGTTGCACGATCGAGGCGCACGAATTCGCTGAAGCGGTCGATCAGTACAAGCAGTACGGCGCGACCGTGATCGGCGTTTCGCACGACAACATCGACACGCTCACGAAGTTCTCGGTGAGCGAGTGCCGCAGCAAGTTCCCGGTGGCCGCCGACGAAGACTCGAAGATCATCAAGTCGTACGACGCGTCGATGCCGATGCACGAGTCGATGGCCAATCGCGTGTCGTATGTGATCGCGCCGGACGGCAAGATCATCTACGAATACACGAGCCTGTCGCCGGACCAGCATGTGACGAACACGTTGCGCGCCTTGAAGGAATGGGCTGCGCAGCATCCGCAGCAGTAGTTATTTCGAGTTATCGCGAGTCATCGCGAACCTCCGCAGGAAACGAGGCCCGCCACGCGCGCGGGCCTCGTCGCGATCTGTCCCGCTCGTCCCTCCACATTTATCCTGGCCTTTCTCTCCGGCCGCACGGAATATCCGCATGCCGATTGTCGTCGTTCTTATTGCCTTCGCCGCGCTTGTCTACGGCGCGTACTGGTCCTTCAACGCCATCGCGGCGCAGTTCGGCACGGGTGTCGCCGTGGGCGCAGCCGTGCTTGCCGCGGCGCTGTTCGTCGCGCTCATCGCCTGGTGGTGGCGCCGGATGCGCGACGTGGCGCCCAATGTGCGCGGCGAAGGCGACTGGACGCATCGCGTGGCCGGCGCCTGGGGCGAGGCCCGTCTCGCGGCGGGCAAGCGCTTCTGCCAGCTGACGCAGGGCGGGGCGCATGGCGCGTATATCTTCGCCGACCTGCAAGGCGCGCAGCCGGCGCGCGATGCCGACGGCTGGCACGTGGCGCTGCGTGTCGCCGATCCGAAGCGCCCGCTTTGGCAATTGCCGATGCAAAGCGAGCGTGAGGCGAAGCGCTGGGCGCGCATTTTCAGGCTCGCGATTGCGCAGAAGCTGTGACAAGGACGCCGCGAGATCGCCGTCTGGCGGCGTGCGCCGCAGCTTGGCCGAACGTTCCGCACGCATCGCTGTCCCAACTACTTCCCGGCAGTCCTGGCCGGCAACGCAAACTGGATATGTCACGAAAACCCTGGATCGCGGCGGCCTTGATCGCCGTCTGCGCCACGCTGCTCGCGGCGTGCGACCAGCAAAAGGTCGCTGACGCCGTCAACGCGATCAAACCCGATTCGATGGCGTTCGGCGGCCTGCGTATTGGCGTTTCGACGGTCGAGGACGTGCGCCGGCAGGCGGGCAAGCCCGAAATGGTGTGGGAGGACGACGACGGCGCGCAGCGCCTCGAATACCCGCGTGGGCCCAACGGCCTCACCACGTGGATGCTCGACTTCGACGCAAACGGCAAGCTCGTGGCGATGACCCAGGCGCTCACGGCGCAGAATATCGCCGAGGTCGTGCCGGGCATGCCGCAGGACGAAGTGCGGCGCCTGCTCGGCAAGCCGGCCACGGTAGCAAAATACGCGTTGAGCCACGAGGAAGTGTGGAGCTGGCACTGGGCCGAAGGCGGCGTGGCGGGGGACGGCATGTTCAACGCCCATTTCGCGCCGGATGGGCTCGTGATCAGGACGTCGCGCTCGGACGCACCGGGTCACGAGCAGCATTGAGGCGGCGAGCGCATCGATCGCGCCAGCCGCAAGGAGGAAGCAGATGAAACGTCTCGCGTTGCTATGGCATGTGGTGAAGGGCGATGCGCGCGTGCTGTGGCACGCGCTGCGTCAGCCGGGGCGCCCCGTGTGGCTCGTGCCCGCCACGGCGCTGCTCGCGCTCTATGCGCTCGACCCGTTCAATATCGCGATGCCGCTCGCCGGTATCGTGGACGACGGCATCATCGTGCCGCTGGTGCTGCATCTGATCGTGCGCTGCCTGCCCGCGCATTTGCGCCAGCGCGAGCCTCGACGGGCACGCGCATAAAAAAACGGCTGAAGCCACGCTTCAGCCGTTTTCTGCTGCAAGACCGCCCACTCACTCCGCCTGCGCCGCGGGCGCTGCGCGACCGCGCTTCTCATCCCACCACACGCGCAGCCGGTCCATGTACAGGTACACCACCGGCGTCGTATAGAGCGTGAGCATCTGGCTCACGATCAGCCCGCCCACGATCGAGATACCGAGCGGCGCGCGCAGTTCCGCGCCTTCGCCGCGCCCGAACGCGAGCGGCAGCGCGCCCAGCAGCGCCGCGCAGGTCGTCATCATGATCGGCCGGAAGCGCAGCAGACAGGCCTGATGGATCGCATCGCGCGAACTCAGCCCCTCACGCGACGCCTGGATCGCGAAGTCCACCATCATGATCGCGTTCTTCTTCACGATGCCGATCAGCAGAATCACGCCGATCAGCGCGATGATGCTGAACTCCGTCTTGAAGAGCAGCAGCGCGAGCAGGGCGCCCACGCCCGCCGAGGGCAAGGTGGAGAGAATCGTGAGCGGGTGGATGTAGCTCTCGTACAGAATGCCCAAAACGATATACACGGCCGCGAGCGCCGCGAGAATCAGGAGCGGCTGGTTGTCGAGCGACTGCTGGAACGCCTGCGCCGTGCCCTGGAAGCTGCCGTGAATCGTCGCGGGCATGCCGATCTCGCCCATCGTGTCGTAGATCGCCTGGGTGGCGTCGGAGAGCGATTTGCCGGGCGGCAGGTTGAACGAGATCGTCGAGGCCACGAACTGGCTCTGGTGGTTCACCGAAAGCGGCGTCGTGCCGGGGCCGAACGAGGCGATCGACGAGAGCGGCACCATGGTTTCCTTCGACGTGGAGACGGCCGCGCCCGACGACGCGCTCGACTTGCCGCTCGCGGCGAGCGAGTTGGTCGCGAGGTTGCGCGCGGAGTCGGCGGCGATGGTCGCGGCGCTCGATGCGGTAGTGGCGGCCGTGCCGCCCGTCGAGGCGGTGGTCGGGCCCGTCACCGTGCCTGCCGTCGCGTTGGTGCTCTGCGCGCCGCTCGCCGTGCCGCCCGAGGTGCTCACCCAGATCTCGTTGAGCATGGTCGGGCTCTGCCAGTACTTCGGCGCGACTTCCATCACCACGTGGTACTGGTTGAGCGGGTTGTAGATCGTCGAGACCTGGCGCTGGCCGAACGCGTCGTAGAGCGTGTTGTCGATCTGCGAGGGCGTGACGTTCAGCCGCGCGGCGCTCTGCCGGTCGATGTTGATCATCGATTCGAGGCCGCCTTGCTGCTGGTCCGAATTCACATCGGCGAGTTCGGGGCGCGCCTGCAACGCCTCGGTGAGCTTCGGCCCCCACTTGTAGAGGTCGGCGGTGTTGTCCGCGAGCAGCGTGAACTGGTACTGCGCGTTCGACTGCCGCCCACCCACGCGGATGTCCTGCACCGCCTGCAGGAAGGTGCGCGCGCCCGCCACGTCCGAGAGCGGTCCGCGCAGCTGCGCGATCACCTCATCGGCGGAAAGCTTGCGCTCGCTCTTGGGCTTGAGCGAGACGAACATGAAGCCCGAGTTGGTCGCGCGCCCGCCCGAAAATCCCGCGACCGATTCCACTGCCGGATTCGCCTGCACGATGCGCATCATCTCGGAGAACTTCACCTTCATTGCCTGGAACGAGGTGGCCTGGTCGGCCTGGATGCCGCCGACGAGACGCCCCGTGTCCTGCTGCGGGAAGAAGCCCTTGGGCACGACCACGTAGAGCGCGACGTTCAGCGCGATGGTCGCGACGAGCGTGAGCAGGATGACGAACGGATGTGCCAGCGCCCAGCCGAGCGTGCGCTCGTAGCCGCCCTGCATGCGCAGGAAACCGCGTTCGAGCCATTGCGCGAAGCGGCCTTCCTCCTTCTTCTCGTGCGCTTCCTGGAGCAGGCGCGAGCACATCATCGGCGTGAGCGTGAGCGAGACGGCGAGCGACACCGCAATGGCGAGCGAAAGCGTGAGCGCGAACTCGCGGAACAGGCGCCCGACAATGCCGCCCATCAGCAAAATCGGCAGGAACACGGCGACGAGCGAGACGCTGATCGAGAGCACCGTGAAGCCCACCTCGCGCGCGCCGAGCAGCGCCGCCTTCATGCGCGGCGCGCCGTTTTCGATATGCCGCGAGATGTTCTCCAGCACGACGATGGCGTCGTCCACGACGAAGCCGGTCGCGATGGTGAGCGCCATCAGCGAGAGATTGTCGAGCGAGAAGCCCATCAGGTACATGGCCGCGAAGGTGCCGATGATCGAGATGGGCACGGCCACGCTCGGAATGAGCGTCGCGCGCCAGTTGCGCAGGAACAGGAACACCACCATCACGACGAGCGCCACGGCGATCATGAGCGTGCGCTCGGTGTCCTTGAGCGAGGAGCGGATCGTGACGGAGCGGTCGGACGTCGGGATCACCTCGACGTCGGCGGGCAGCGACGCCTTGAGCTGCGGCAGCATGGCGACCACGCGGTCGACCGTCTCGATGATGTTCGCCCCCGGCTGGCGGTAGAGGATCACGAGCACGGAACGCTTGCCGTTGGCCAGCCCGATGTTGCGCAGGTCTTCCACCGAATCGACCACTTCGCCCACGTCCGAGAGTTTCACGCCCGCGCCGTTGCGGTAGGCGATCACGAGGTCCTTGTACTGGCTCGCCTTGCTCGCCTGGTCGTTGGTGTAGAGCTGAAAGCGCTGCGGGCCGAATTCGATATCGCCCTTGGGGCTGTTGGCGTTGGCCGAGGCGAGCGCCGCGCGCACGTCTTCGAGGCCGATGCCGTAGTGAAACAGCGCGTGCGGCTCCAGCTCAACGCGCACGGCCGGATTCGCCGAGCCGCTCACGTCGACTTCGCCCACGCCGTCCACCTGCGAGAGCGACTGCTGCAGCACCGTGGCCGCCGAGTCGTAGAGCTGGCCCGCGCTCAACGTGGGCGAGGTGAGCGCGAGAATCAGAATCGGTGCGTCGGCGGGGTTGACCTTGTGGTAGGTCGGGTTCTGCCGCAGGCTCGTGGGCAGGTCGGCGCGCGCGGCGTTGATTGCCGCCTGCACGTCGCGCGCCGCGCCGTCGATGTCGCGGTTCAGGCCGAATTGCAGCGTGATGCGCGTGCTGCCCACCGAGCTTTGCGAGGTCATCTCCGTGACGTCGGCGATCGAGCCGAGGTGCCGCTCCAGCGGGCTCGCCACACTGGTCGCCACCGTTTCGGGGCTCGCGCCCGGCAAGGTGGCCTGCACGGAGATGGTCGGAAAGTCCACCTGCGGCAAGGGCGCGACCGGCAGCTTCGTGAACGCGAAGAGGCCGGCCAGTGCGATGCCGATGGCGAGCAGCGTGGTCGCGACGGGGCGCGAGATGAACGGGCGCGAGAGATTCATCGCGTCAGCTCTCCGACGAAGACGACGCCGCGCCTTGCGAGCCGCTGCCGAAGCGCTGGCGCAGACGCTGCGCGATGCGGTCGAACGCGAGGTAGATCACCGGCGTCGTAAAGAGCGTGAGCGCCTGGCTCACGATCAGGCCGCCCGCAATCGCGATGCCGAGCGGCCGGCGCAGCTCGCTGCCCGCGCCGTAGCCGAGAATCAGCGGCACGGCGCCGAGCAGCGCCGCCATCGTCGTCATCATGATCGGTCGGAAGCGCAACAGACACGCCTGGTAGATCGCCTCGCGCGGCGATTTGCCTTCGTGGCGCTCGGCCTCGAGCGCGAAGTCGATCATCATGATGGCGTTCTTCTTCACGATGCCGATCAGCAGCACGATGCCGATGATGCCGATGATGTCGAGATCGTGCCCGGTCAGGATCAGCGCCAGCAGCGCGCCGATCCCGGCCGACGGCAGCGTGGAGAGAATCGTGATCGGATGAACGAAGCTTTCGTACAGCACGCCGAGCACGATGTACATCGTGACGATGGCCGCGAGGATCAGGAACAGCTCGTTGGACAGCGACGCCTGGAACGCGAGCGCGGCGCCCTGGAAGCGCGTCTGGAACGAGCCCGGCAGGCCGATGTCCTTTTCCGCCTGCTGAATCGCCTTCACTGCCGCGCCGAGCGAAGAGCCCGGAGCCAGGTTGAACGAGATCGTCGTGGCCGGGAACTGCGAGAGATGCGTGACGAGCAGCGGCGCGGGCCGCTCGTGGAACTTCGCGATGGCCGAGAGCGGCACCTGGCCCGTGCTCGAGGTCGAAGAGGGCAGGTAGATCGAGTTCAGCGCGTCGGTGTAGTGCTGCATCACCGGATCGGCTTCGAGAATCACGCGGTACTGGTTCGACTGCGTGAAGATCGTCGAGATGATGCGCTGGCCGTAGGCGTCGTACAGCGCGTTGTCCACCGTCGCGGGCGTGATGCCGTAGCGCGCCGCGCTCGCGCGGTCGATCTCGATGAACACGGAGCTGCCCTGGTCCTGCAGGTCGGTCGCGACATCCGCGAGTTCGGGCAGTTGCTGCAAACGCTGCACGAGCTTCGGCACCCAGGTCGTGAAGTCCTGGATGTTCGGCGTGGTGAGCATGAACTGGTACTGCGTCGGGCTCACCGTCGAGTCGATCGTGAGGTCCTGCACCGGCTGCATGTAGAGCGTCGCGCCCGGCACGTGGGCCACGCTCTTTTGCAGGTCGCGGATGATCTCGCTCGCCGTTTCGCTGCGGTCGTCGCGCGGCTTCAGGTTGATCAGCATGCGGCCGCTGTTGAGCGTGATGTTGGTGCCGTCCACGCCGATGAACGACGTGAGGCTCTCGACGTTCTCGTTCTTGAGAATCTCCGCGGCGAGCGCCTGCTGGCGCTCGGCCATCGACGCATACGACACCGACTGCGGCATCTGCGTGATGGCCTGGATCACGCCCGTATCCTGCACTGGGAAGAAGCCCTTGGGCACGATCACGTAGAGAATGCCGGTGAGCACGAGCGTGATGAGGAACACGATCATCGTGAGGCGCTGGCGCGCGAGCACCCATTCGAGCGCCACGCCATAGCGGCCGATCACATAGTCGAAGAACCCATGCACGCGCGCCTCGAAGCGGTGGCTTTCGGGCGGCGGCGTGTGGCGCAGCATCTTCGCGCACATCATCGGCACGAGCGTGAGCGAGACCACGGCCGAGATCACGATCGTCACCGCGAGTGTGATGGCGAATTCGTGGAACAGGCGGCCCACCACGTCGCCCATGAAGAGCAGCGGAATCAGCACGGCGATGAGCGACACCGTCAGCGAGATGATGGTGAAGCCGATCTGCTTCGAACCCTTTAGCGCCGCTTCGAGCGGTGTTTCGCCATCCTCGACGTAGCGCGCGATGTTCTCGATCATGACGATGGCGTCGTCCACCACGAAGCCGGTCGCGATGGTGAGCGCCATTAACGACAGGTTGTCGAGCGAGAACCCGCACAGGTACATGACCGCGAGCGTGCCGATGAGCGAGAGCGGCACCGAAAGGCTCGGAATGATCGTGGCGTAGATGTTCGCGAGGAACAGATACATCACCAGCACCACGAGCACCACCGACATCAGCAGCTCGAACTGCACGTCGCGTACCGAGGCGCGGATCGTGGTGGTGCGGTCGGTGACGATCTGCACGTCGAGCGAAGAGGGCAGCGATTCCTGCAGCTGCGGCAACAGCGCCTTGATGCTGTCCACCACCTGGATCACGTTTGCGCCCGGCTGGCGCTGCACGTTCAGGATGATCGCGGGCGTGCCGTCCGCCCACGCGCCGAGCTTGGTGTTCTCCGCGCCCTGCACGATGTTCGCGACGTCGGTGAGCATGACGGGGCGGCCGTTGCGGTAGGCGATCACGGCGTCCTTGTACGCGTCGGCGTCGGTCAGCTGGTCGTTCGCGTTGATCGTATAGGCGCGCGTGGGGCCGTCGAAGTTGCCCTTGGGCGTGTTGACGTTCAGGTTCGAGATGCTCGTGCGCAGGTCGTCGAGGTTCAGGCCGTAAGCCGCGAGCGCGCGCGGATTCGCCTG
Source organism: Paraburkholderia nodosa DSM 21604 (assembly GCF_000519185.1). Classification (GTDB taxonomy): domain Bacteria; phylum Pseudomonadota; class Gammaproteobacteria; order Burkholderiales; family Burkholderiaceae; genus Paraburkholderia; species Paraburkholderia nodosa. The sequence continues at coordinate 33,912 of NZ_JAFA01000011.1, forward strand.
GATGCGCACGGCCGGGCGCTGGCCGCCCGAGAGGCTCACGAGGCCCACGCCCGCCACCTGCGAAATTTTCTGCGCGAGGCGGGTGTCGGCGAGATCCTGGATCTGCGTGAGCGGCAGCGTCTTCGAGGTGATCGCGAGCGTGAGGATCGGCGCGTCGGCGGGATTGACCTTGGCGTAGATCGGCGGCGCGGGCAGGTCCGAGGGCAGCAGGTTGCCGGCCGCGTTGATGGCGGCCTGCACTTCCTGTTCGGCCACGTCGAGCGGCAGGTCGAGGCTGAACTGGAGCGTGATGACCGAGGAGCCCGCCGAACTCTGCGACGACATCTGGTTGAGCGACGGCATCTGCCCGAACTGACGTTCGAGCGGCGCCGTGACCGAGGACGTCATCACGTCCGGGCTCGCGCCCGGGTAGAAGGTCTGCACCTGGATGGTCGGGTAATCGACTTCGGGCAGGGCGGAAAGCGGCAGAAAGCGCAGCGCGACGAGGCCGACCAGCATGATCGCCGCCATGAGCAGCGCCGTGCCGACCGGCCGCAGGATAAAGGCGCGGGATGGATTCATGCTGGCTTACTGGGCTTGCGTCTGCGAGGCGTGGCGATGGCCATGACGCGCGCCCGAGGCCGCGCCGGCCGCCGAGGCGCCTTTCGCGCCCGCGGCGCCCGACGCCCCCTTCGCGTGTTGCGGATGCTCGGCGGGAATCGTGATCTTCGCGCCTTCGCGCAGACGGTCGGAGCCGTCGGTCACCACGCGCTCGCCCACGGCGAGGCCCGAGGCGATGCTGGTGCGCTCGGCATCGACGGGGCCGATCTTCACGAGCCGCACCGTCACCGTGTTGTCGGGCTTCGCGACATAGACGTACTGCCCTTGCGAACCGTTGAGCACGGCCGAAGTCGGCACGATCACGGCGTCGTGGATCGTATCGACGAGCAGGCGCGCGTTCACGAACTGATTCGGAAAGAGCCCTTGTTCGTGGTTCGTGAAGCTCGCGCGCAGCTTGACGGTGCCCGTGGTGGTGTCGATCTGGTTGTCGATGGTCTGGAGCGACCCGGCTTCGAGCATCGTCGTGTTGCTGCGGTCGTAGGCCGTGACCGACATTTTCGTGCCCGCGCGCAGCTGCTTCATGATGGGCGGCAGGTTGTCCTCCGAAGTCGTGAAGATCACGCTGATCGGCTCGAGCTGCGTGAGCACGACGATGCCGTTGGTGTCGCCGGGCGTCACGTAGTTGCCCGGATCGACCTGGCGCAGGCCCACGCGGCCCGATACGGGCGCCGTGATGCGCGCATAGGTGAGGTCGAGCTTGTAGGTATCGACGCTGGCCTGATCGGACTTGACGGTGCCCTCATATTGCTTGACGAGCGAGGCCTGCGTGTCGACCTGCTGGCTCGCGATCGAGTCTTGCGAGAGCAGCGTCTGGTAGCGCTTGAGGTCGAGGCGCGCCGTGGCGAGCAGCGCCTGGTCGCGCGCGAGCTGGCCTTCGGCGTTGGAGAGCGAGATCTGGTACGGGCGCGGGTCGATTTGCGCGAGCACATCGCCCTTTTTCACCATCTGGCCTTCCTGGAAGTACACGTCCTGAAGCGTGCCGGATAGTTGTGTGCGCACCGTGATGTCGGCGAGCGGCGTGACCGTGCCGAGCGCGGTGATGACGATGGGCATGTCGCCGGCCTTCGCGGTGGTCACGCTCACTGGCTGCGGCATGCTGGCCATGGCGCCCGGACCGCCGTGACGCGTGTGCGCGCCGGCCGCCGGTGTGGCGTTGCCGCCCGAGAGCGCCTTGTTCCACGGTTGCCAGCGTGCGAGTACGATGCCGGCGATCACGATGACCACACCCAGCGCGATGAACTTGCCCTTGCCGCGCCTCGCGGCGACCGGAGCGGGGGACTGCGGCGTCGTTTCTTTACGGGGGGAATCCGGGCGCTTTTCTTGTTGATCCATCGGTCAGGTCGGTAACAGGTTCTCGAAGCGGGTTCTCGAAGGCTCTTGGCTGAGCTCACTACAGGGTGCCGGCCGCGAAGTTCTCGCAGAAGCGCGCACGGCAGCGCACGCAACCGGCGCAGCGGGCGCGCGCCGATGCTACGCAGGTCGTGCGCAAGCAAGATGTCAGGACGCGCCGCGCCGCGGCCCGCATGGCGCGCCATGCGCTCACGGGCATGGGCGGCGTCGCTGGCGGCTGGCTGGCGTTACGGGCGAAGGACGGCGGCGCCGCAGGTTCTTGCCGCCAAAAAGCATGATGCTACGTTGCCCGCTTCGTTACAGTCCAGTGCCGTTTCTTTCGAGACGTTACGAGCGTTACACCCTTCGTGTGTTTTTTGTAAGGCGCAGGCGCTCGTGTTGTCAGGTCGCGTGGGGCAGGCGCAGGGCGCCGCCGATTTCGTCGACGATGCGCGCGACGCATTCGCGCATCAGCGGCACGACGTGGCTGACGAGCCACTCGCGCGGGCACTGCTGCGCGGCGCCGCCGCAGTTGATGGCGTAGATCTCGCCGTTGGGACCCGCGAACGCCGTCGCAATGGCGTTGAGTCCCTCGTACCACTCGCCGATCGCGAGCCCGTAGCCGTGGGCGGCGGTCTCGGCGAGCGCGGCGTCGAGCCGGCTGCCGAAGACGCCCCAGTCGTTGCCGGTCGAGGTCTGCAGCGCGGCGGTGAGTTCGGCGCGCGCGTGCGGATCGAGCGCGGCGAGGTAGGCGCGCCCGACGGCGGTGCGGCCCATGTCGATGCGCGAGCCGACCTCGAGGCGCGTGACGAGCACGGCGGTGCGCGGGCGGATCGCGTCGATCACGACCATGTCCAGACGGTCGCGCACGGTCAGATGCACCGAGAGCGCGGTGCGCTCGGCCAGCCGCGTGAGAAACGGCCGCGCCCGGCTGCGGATGTCGGAGTTGCGCAGGAAGCCGTTGGACAGCGCAAGCACCGACGACGTGAGCACGAAGCGTTCGCTGTCGGGCAGCCGGGCGAGAAAGCCCGTGCTCACGAGCGTGCCGGTGAGGCGCGAAAGCGTGGGCTTGGGAATGCCCGTCAGCTCGGTCAGTTCGCGGTTGCTGAGCGGCGCGTCGGCGGCCGCGATGCAGCGCAGCACGGCAAGGCCGCGCGCGAGCGCGGTCACTTCGTCGGCGCCGCCGTCTTTATCTCGCGGCGTGTCGTCAGGATGGCGCGAATCGGGCGCGGAAGTCATTGGCGGGACAATTTTCCGAAACAGGATTTCAGTTTTGAGATTTCGCGCGAGGCGTTACAAAGTCGGCGCGGACGTGCCGCGCGATACAGTCATTTGCGTTCGATCAAAGCGGCGCTCCCTAAATTAGGGCGCAAATTTTCAGACGATTGTAATAGATGCCAGAAGCTCGACGATTGGCGCATTTTGGCGAGATTTTGCTTGACTTAGTCAGCATGTCGGTAAAAAATGGAATCCGATTTCGGTAATACGCCTCAACCCCGCAAAATTGCGGGGTTTTAATGTGCCTGGCGCTATGCAATTCGCATAATTGCGCATCTTTTTCCGATGGCACGGCGCAGCCGAATACCGTCTCTCAGGTTCTAGCACGGCCCTCGGAATGGCTAGAACTTTTCAAGGCGCCACGTGCAAACGTGGCGCTTTTTTTTCCGCCGGCGGCAAACTGGCAAACCCGCACCTGGCGGCCGGTCAGGCGACCTCGCCGCTAAAGCGCTCCCGCAACTCACGCTTGAGCACCTTGCCGATCGGGCTGCGCGGTAGCGCGTCGACGATCACCACGTCGGCCAGTCGTTGCATCTTCCCCAATTGCCCGTTGGCCCAGTCGGCGAGCGCGTCGGCGGTCAATGCCGAATCGCGCCGGAGCGTGGCGAACGCCACCGGCGTTTCGCCCCAGCGTGCCGATGGCACGCCGACCACCGCCGATTCAAGGACGTCGGGGTGCCGGGCGAGCACCTGTTCCAGATCGCTTGGGTAGATGTTGAAGCCGCCCGAGATGATCATGTCCTTCTTGCGGTCCATCAGCACGAGGAAGCCGTCTTCGTCGAAGCGGCCGACGTCCCCGGTCCGGATGAAGCGCCGGCCATCGCCGTCGTACCACTCGGCTTGCGCCGTCTTGTCCGGTTGCCGGTAGTAGCCGGTCATCATGGCAGGCGAACGCCCGACGATTTCACCGGCTTCCCCGGCCGCGACCTCGCGTCCGTCGGCATCGATCAGGCGCATTTCATGGCCGTTCAACGGGCGGCCAACCGTGTGCAACTTGCCGGGAAACTCGTCCGCACACAGCTCGCATGACGCGCCGCCTTCGGTCATGCCATAGAACTCGGTGAGCTTGCCGGGCCATCTGCGCAGGGCGTCCGCCTTGAGTGCCGCCGCGAACGGCGCGCTCGTGCAGAACTTCGAGTGGAAACTGGACAGGTCGTAGCGATCGAAGTCCGGATGGCTGAGGATGCGCTGGTATTGCACCGGCACCAGCATGGTGTGCGTGACGTGTTTGCGCTCGGCAAGCTCGAGGTATTGCTTCGCATCGAACTTTGGCATGAGGACAACCGTTCCGCCGAGCGCCAGCGTCGGGAAGAAGCTCACCAGCGTGGTGTTCGAATAGAGCGGCGTCGCAATCAAGGTGACGCACTCCGGCCCATATCCGCGCTCGAGGCTGCGCAGCGTATAGGCGTAGCGCATCGCGTGCGACTGGACGATCCCTTTGGGCGCGCCCGTCGTGCCGGACGAGTAGATGATGTTGAACGCCCACTCCGGCCGAATCTCCACATGCCGGGGCGCGGCGCCCACGGGTGCGAGCCAGGCATCGTATTGCCCGGCTGCGCTGATGTCGATGACGCGCAGCGTGGGCGGCAGCGTGACGCCCGCAAGCAGCTGGCGAACCGCGTCGTCGGCGAAGAGGATCTGCGCCCGGGAGTTTTCCAGCATGGCGACGAGGCCGTCCGGATGCGTGGAGGGCGACAGCGGGGCGACCGCGAGTCCTGCCCGGAGCGCGCCGAAGAAGACGGCGGCATAGGAGATGGAACTCGACGCACAGATCGCGACGACGTCTTCGGGTGCCAGTCCGTCACGCTGCAGCGCGGCAGCGCAGCGGTCGATCAGCGCATCGAGCGCGGCGAACGTGACCGTCTCGTCTTCGCAGACAATGGCCGCACGCGCGCCGTGTTCCGCCGCGCGTTGGCGAATCATGGCGGTCAAGTCGACGAACGGGGACTCGGGTGACGGGGACTTCACGGACATGGCCTCATACCTCACTGAAAAGATGGCTTGGCGATGGAGTGATACGGTGCTCGTGCGCAATGATCTCCGTTCTGATGCGCGCGGCTACGCTTCATGGTTTGTGAACGTGCGTTCGATTTTCTGCCCGGTCATTACGCCCGGCAACGACAATTTTGTTGGACAGACCGTCAAGGCGACTTTGACAGTCTGCCCGCAAGGCGGCGGCGTCATGTGATCTGGTTCACACCCCGTTTCTGCCATACCATCGCGTGATCACCCGTTCGATGGAGTCGCACATGCTCTCCGAAGAGGAACTGGCGTTGCTCGACGCCATCCGCGAAACCGGCAGCCTGTCGCGCGCGGCGGCACGCCTGAACAAGGCGCCTTCCACGATTTCGCATGCCGCGCGCCAACTCGAGGCGCGCTTCGACGCGCTGCTCTTCGACCGCCGGCGCTACCGGCTGCAGCTCACCCCGGCCGGGCATCTTCTCGCCGAGGAGGCGAGCCGCCTGATGCAGGACGTCGCGCGCATGACGCAGCGCGTGCGGCAGGTGGCGAACGGCTGGGAAGACCGCCTGTGGATCGTCACCGACGAGATCCTCGAATTCGAACTGCTGGTGCCGGTGATCCGCGACTTCGACGCGTTGCAGTCGGGCGTCAAGCTGCGTTTCACGCACGAGGTGCTCGCCGGCACGTGGGAGGCGCTGCGCGACGGCCGCGCCGATCTCATCGTCGGCGCGACCAACGAGCCGCCCGCCATCGACGGCCTGCACTGGTTCGAACTCGGCGTGATGGAGTGGGCGTTCGCGGTGGCGCCGCGCCATCGGCTCGCGCGCGAGCAGGCGCCGCTTACGCGCGAGCGCATGCTGGCCGAGCGCGGCGTGGCGGTCGGCGATTCGGCGCGGCACACGCCGGGCCGCGGCTACGGGCTGTTCGGGGGGCAGGAGGTGCTGGCGGTGCCGTCGATGCGCGCGAAGATCCTCGCGCAGCGCGAGGGTCTCGGTGTCGGCTGGGTGCCGCGGCGGCGCGCGGCGAAGCTCATCGAGCGCGGCGAACTGGTCGAGAAGGTCACGGCGAACCCGCGCGAGCCCAACGTGCTTTACGTGGCGTGGCGCGGTGAGCACGTGGGGCGGGCACTGCAATGGTGGATCGACAGGCTGCGCGAGCCGCGTCTTGCCAGGCGCCTCGTGGAAGGGATCGAGGTCACGGGCTGAGGCCGGCTGCCCGCACAACGGCGCAAACGTTCGATAGCTTCGAACGTTTGCGCCAGGACCGTCGTACGGCAGGCAGCGCGCCGCCCGGCAATATGGCATCACAGTCTCAGATCGAGACTATCCCCTCCAAGGAGAACGTCATGAACCGCTTTGCAAACAAAACTGTCCTCGTCACCGGCGGAACCAGCGGTATCGGCCTCGCTGCCGCGCAAGCCTATGCCGCCGAAGGCGCGCACGTCATCGTCACGGGCCGCGACGAAGGCGGCCTCGAAGCCGCGCGGCGCGCGCTCGGCCCGAACGCGCACGCGTGGCGCAACGACGCGGCCTCGATCACCGGTGCGCGCGAGCTGGCCGCCGCCGTGCGCGACGCCGGCCTGCGCCTCGACGCGGTGTTCATCAACGCGGGCGTGGCGAAGCTCGCGCCGTTCGAGCAAGTGGACGAAGCGCTCTGGGACGTCACCTTCGACACCAACGTGAAGGGCGCGTACTTCCAGATTCAGTCGCTCCTGCCGGTGCTGAACGACGGTGCGGCCATTGTGCTCAACGGTTCGATCAACGCGCATATCGGCATGCCCACTTCGTCGGTGTATGCGGCGAGCAAGGCCGCGCTGATCTCGCTCGCGAAGACGCTCTCGGCCGAACTGCTGCCGCGCGGCATTCGCGTGAACGTGGTGAGCCCCGGTCCCGTGAAGACGCCGCTCTACAACAAGTTCGGCATGGACGCCGCCGCGCTCGCGGCGGCCGAGGAATCGATTCGTGGGCTGGTGCCGCTCAAGCGCTTTGCGACGGCGGAGGAGATCGCCTCGACCGTGCTGCATCTGAGCGCCGCCGAGTCGGCCTTCATGATCGGCACCGAGGTGATCGTCGCCGGTGGCATGGGCCAGCTTTGATGGTCCGCGAGTGATGCGTACGGAGTGCGGGCGGCAGGGCGCCGCCCGCATGAGCGTCTTGCCCGCCGGTCAGGAAACCGTTTCGCGTTCCGGCGTGGCCGTGATCTTGTGGATCGACAGGTCGGTGCCGTTGAATTCCTGTTCGCGATCGATGCGCAGGCCGACGAATTTGCGCAGCAGGCCGTACACCACGAGGCCGCCAAGGAAGGCGATCACGATGCCCGCAAGCGTGCCGACGATCTGCGCGCCGAGCGAGACGCCACCGAGGCCGCCGAGCCAGTGCTGGCCGAAAATACCCGCGGCGATGCCGCCCCACGCGCCGCACAGGCCGTGCAGCGGCCACACGCCGAGCACGTCGTCGATGCGCCAGCGGTTCTGCACGCAGGTGAACATATAGACGAACAGCGCGCCGGCGACCGCCCCCGTCACGAGCGCGCCGAGCGGATGCATGATGTCCGAGCCCGCGCACACGGCCACGAGCCCCGCGAGCGGCCCGTTGTACGTGAAGCCCGGATCGTTGCGGCCCGCGAACCACGCGGCGAGCGTGCCGCCCACCATCGCCATGAGCGAGTTGACGGCGACGAGGCCGCTGATCTTGTCGATGGTCTGCGCGCTCATCACGTTGAAGCCGAACCAGCCCACCGTGAGCACCCATGCGCCGAGCGCGAGGAACGGGATGTTCGAAGGCGGATGCGCGGCGATACGGCCGTCACGGGTATAGCGGCCGTGGCGCGGCCCGAGCAGCAGCACGGCCGGCAGCGCGATCCAGCCGCCGAACGCGTGGACGACCACCGAGCCCGCGAAGTCGTGGAACGGCACGCCGAACACGTGCGTCATCGCATCCTCGAAACCGAGGCGGTTGTTCCACACCATCCCCTCGAAGAACGGATAGATGAAGCCGACGATCACGAAGGTCGCGAACAGCTGCGGATTGAACTTCGAGCGCTCGGCGATGCCGCCCGACACGATGGCCGGAATGGCCGCCGCGAAGGTGAGCAGGAAGAAGAAACGCACGAGCGCGTAGCCGTTGTGCTCGGCGAGCACGTCGGCGTGCGAGAAGAACTGCACGCCGTAGGCGAGCGTATAGCCGATGAAGAAGTAGGCGATCGTCGAAATCGAAAAATCGACGAGGATCTTCACGAGCGCATTGACCTGGTTCTTCTTGCGCACGGTGCCGAGTTCGAGAAACGCGAACCCCGCGTGCATGGCGAGCACCATGGCGGCGCCCAGCAGCAAAAATAGCGTGTCGGTGCCGGTTTTTAGATTGTCCATCTGGCGTACCCAGTTTGCCCAAAATGGGCGCATAGTCAGCAAGATGCGGGCCAGCTTCAGCGCCAAACTGGTGAATTTGCAGCCGCAACAGGCGTCAAGCCGGTGCGGTCGTGCACCGATGCGGAAAAATAGCCGGTACCGTGTGGTCGGTGCGGGTGCTGGTATCTGGGGCGCATGCACCACGTTTCGGCACAATCTCGGGGCCTGCGCGCAAAGGTGGGGAAATCGCGCGCCAGAATAGGGCGTTTATTTCGATTTTCCTTTCCGTATCAATGGATTGTCGGCAAAACGAAATAATCTCGCGATTTCGTGAGGAATCAACTTCGGGCGCACATAGGGCGCAAACGCCGACATAATGGCCAGATTGCCACCTCACGCACGTCCGGTCGCCCGGTACCCGCCACGCAATGCGCCTCACGACCAAAGGGCTTCTGCTGATCGCGATTCCCGCCGTCTTCGAACTGAGCTTGCTGTCGGCCATCGTGAAGGCCGAGACCGACGCCGCCGCCGCGGAGCGCTGGGGCCAGCACAGCCAGGCGGTGCTGGCGCAGGCGTCGCGCGTGCTCGAACCGGTGCTGGTCGAGTCGGTGAAGCTGCGCGGTGCGGTGGCGGCCAACGACACGAGCTACTCCACACCGGTTTCGATGTGGATGGACGTGGACCGCCGCATCGACCGGCTGGTCGATCTCGTCGCCGATAATCCCTCGCAGGTCGAGCGCGCCGTGCAGATTCGCCACGCCGTGCAGAACTATCGCCAATGGTCGGACCGCGTGCAGGACCTGCTGCGCTCGGGCCGCCGCGCCGACCTCGCCGAGCGCTTTCGCGCGCTCATGGCTGCCGACGTGCTCGACCGCGTGCGCACGCAGATCGTCTCGCTCCAGACCGAGGAGCGCCGCCTCGACGTATTGCGGGTGTCCGCCGCCGAAGCGGCGCGCGCCCAGCAGCAAACCCTCGTGATGACGGCCGTGCTCGGCTCGATCGTGCTGGTCGCGCTCGCCGTCTGGGTGTTTACGCGCGGCGTGCGCGGGCGGCTCGATGCGCTTTCCGACAACGCGAACCGGCTGGCCGCAAACGAACCGCTCGCACCGCTCGCGGCGGGCAACGACGAAATCGCCGAACTCGACCTCACGCTGCACCAGATCAGCCAGCGACTGATCGAGGCCGAGCGGCTGCGCCTCGGTTTTCAGGCCGACCTCGCGCGGCGCGCGGACCAGCTCGCGCGCATCAACGAAAACCTGCGCCAGCAGACTCAGGAAAACGAGATGTTCATCCACGGCGTGTCGCACGATCTGCGCGCGCCGCTCGTGAACCTGCAGGGCTTCTCGCGCGAGCTCGATCACGCGTGCAACGACCTGCGCGAGCGCATCGCGCATTCGTCGCTTTCCCCGCAGGCGCGCGCGCGCATCGAGCGCACCATCACCGAGGATATCGGCGAGGCGCTGCGCTATCTGCAAACGGCCGTGCTGCGCGCATCGCACATCATCGACGCGCTGCTGCGGCTCGCGCGCGTGGGGCGCGTGGAGTACCGGCGACAGCGCGTGAGCGTGCAGGAGCTCGTGCAGCGCGTGGTCGACGCGATGCACGCGTCGATTCGCGCACGCGGTGCGCAGGTGAGCGTGCAAACGCTGCCCGACGTATGGGGCGACCCGACGGCGCTCGAGCAGGTGTTTGCAAACCTGATCGGCAACGCGCTCAACTATCTCGATCCGGCGCGCGACGGGCGCGTCGAGATCGGCACGGCTCATGCGCCGCCGGGCGTGGAGTCGCTCCAGATTTTCTATGTGCGCGACAACGGGCTCGGCATTCCCGAGGTGGGCTTGCCGCGGCTCTTTCAGGCGTTCCAGCGCATGCACGGCAACATGACGCCGGGCGAGGGCATCGGGCTCGCACTCGTGCGCCGCGTGGTCGAGCGGCACGGTGGGCGCGTGTGGGTGGAGTCGACGGAAGGCGAGGGGACGACGTTCTATCTGTCGCTGCCCGATGCGCTTGCGGTCGCGCCGCCTTTGCCCGGCGACGCGGAGCAGATCATCAGTGCGCTCGAACGCGCGGAGCGTTCGGAAGCTTCGCCTGGTGGCCTTGCAGGATATGGTGCGAGCGATGGCTCGGGCGGCGCGAACGCGAAGGGGAGCGTGCGAAGCGAGTTGCGGGCGGCGCCCGCGACGGCGTTGCGACCGCCGGCAGGCGCTTAGACACTTCTAGTGACGCTTCCGGGCAAGCGCACTCGCGATGCGCTCAGCACGCGCTGAAGATGCGGCGCGGCTTGAGCAGGCGGCTAGCGCGAAATGTCCAGATGGCGCCCAGGCCGGCGAGCGCCAGCGCAATGGCCAGCGTGGTGTGATGACTGACGGCGATGCCGAACGGCTCGCCGAGCGGCAAGACGAAGCTGTGCACGAGCATGAGCAGGGCTGCCCACAGCGCAAACGCCCCCAGCAGGAGCAGACGCGTGCCGTGCACGTGGCGCGCCCGGTCGGTCAAGCTGCCTTTGCGGCCGCTGCGGTTGCAAAAAAAGAGGATCGCCGCCAGGGCGATCGCGAGTATCACCAGCCAGTCCGTTAGTTCCACGACACGCACTCCGTACTCCAGAACAATTGGCGGCTATTCTGGCCAGCAGCGCGGTGCGGTGATATCGGACCAGTCCGAATTGGCGGTCGGCGCGCGCCGCGCCCCGTGCGACACAGGGGCGACGCGCGACTGGATCAGCGCTCGCTCACGGCTCGATGCGCGTGCCGAGGAGCGCGAGGAACTGGCGCAGCCATTCGGGATGAGCGGGCCACGCCGGCGCGGTGACGAAGGGAGCGTCCGTCACGGCGCTGTCGATGGCGATGTCGGCGTATTCGCCGCCCGCGAGCCGCACCTCGGGCGCGCAGGCCGGATAGGCCGAAATGCGCTTGCCGCGGATCACCTCGGCCGCGGCGAGCAGCTGGGCCGCATGGCAGATCGCCGCGATGGGCTTGTTTGCCTGGGCGAAGTGACGCACCATCTCGATGACCTTCGGGTCGAGGCGCAGGTATTCGGGCGCGCGGCCCCCTGCAATGGCGAGCGCGTCGTAGCTGGCGGCGTCGATTTCGTCGAAGGTCGCGTTGAGCGCGAACTGGTGGCCCGGCTTTTCGGTGTAGGTCTGGTCGCCCTCGAAGTCGTGGATGGCGGTCTTCACGCGCTCGCCGGCCTTCTTGCCCGGGCACACCGCGTCGACGCGGTGGCCGACGGCCTGCAGCGCCTGAAACGGCACCATCGTTTCATAGTCTTCGGCAAAATCGCCGGTGAGGAACAGGATCTTCTTGACGGCCATCGTTTGTCTCCAGAGGTGGACGGTGGAACAGATTGTGCGCGTGGGCAGTCTACTCCATCATGTTTGACGATTTCGCAAAGCACGGCGTCGCGGGCGACGCACTGCAAACCATCGACTGGCGGCGCTACGTGCCGGGCCGCGATGCGAGCGCGCTGGCCGCCCTGTTTCGCGCGTCCGTGACCACGCTCGCGGCCTCGCGCTACGACGCGGCGCAGTGCCGCGCGTGGGCCGCGGCCGCCGACGATCTCGCGGACTTCGACGCGCGCTTGTCACGCGGCGTCACACTCGTGGCGCACTGTGACGGCGCGGCAGCGGCGTTCGGGCAGCTCTTTCCGCTCGATCACGTCGAGATGCTTTACGTCGCGCCGGCGTGGTCGCGCCGCGGCCTCGCGACGGCGTTGCTGGCGCGGCTCGAAGCGCTCGCGCGCGAGGCGCGCTCGACGGTATTGAGCGCCGATGCGAGCGCCGTGTCGCGGCCGGTCTTCGAGCGCGCGGGCTTTTCGCTCATTTCGTCGGAGTCGGTGTTGCGCGACGGCGTATCATTGCCGCGTTTTCATCTATGCAAGCCGCTTCATGCGGCGAATTTTTCAGGATGACCATGTATTCGAAGGTTTCGACGCAAAGGCTGGCGCTTGCCTCCCTGCTCGTGTGTGCGGCGTTCGCCGCCGGCTGTAACAAGCACGACGCTTCCGATCTGGGCAAGCAGTCCGCCGACGCCGTGAAGCAGGCTACGCAGGACGCCGCCAACCAGGCCGCGCAGCAGGCGGCGCAATCGCTCGGCAAGGCCGCGAGCTTCGTCAATCAGCAGCTCGGTGTGGCGCAGCAGAAGCTCGATTCGGCGGCCTCGCAAGGTCAGCAGGCGAGCGCATCCACGGCCGAGCTGGCTTCGGCGGCACAGGGCCAGTTGCGCGGCGCGGCAAGCACGGCGCAAGCCTTGCTCGGGCAGGCCGCCGCGACCACCGGCACCGGTTTGACGAATGCGGGGCACTCGTTGCAACGCTGGGCGAGCAACGCCGCCGCGTCGGCGCCGGCATCGGATGCTTCGAAGTAAAGCCGCAGCCGTGCAGGCCGCGGCTGCCGGCTTGACGCTATGAATTAATGTAATTATGATGGTTACACTTTTTGGCGCCCGTGGTTCGATCCATTCGCGCGCCGCTCAGCAGTGGCAGGTTCGCCGTGAATACGAGTAGCCGTTTCGCTTTTGCCGTTCACGTGCTCGCGCTGCTGGCGCAGCAGGAGGGCGTGCCGCTGTCGTCGGAGATCATCGCGGGCAGCGTGAACACGAATCCCGCGCTGATTCGCCGGCTCCTGTCGATGCTTGCCAGCGCGGGCCTCACGACGTCGCAACTGGGCGCGGGCGGCGGCGCGCTGCTGGCGCGCGAAGCGCAGGCGATCACGCTGCTCGACGTCTACCATGCGGTCGATGACGCGCAGTTGTTCGCCATGCACCGCGAGGAGCCGAATCCGGCGTGCCTCGTCGGGCGTCATATCCAGCAGACGCTGCGCGGCGTGATCGACGACGCACAGCGCGCCATGGAGGCGTCGCTCGCCACCCGCACGCTCGCGGAGGTCGTCGACGACATGGAGCGCAGCGAGCGCAAGCTCGAACGCGCGCGGGCGCGGCGAGCCTGAGCGGAACGCACGCTGCCAGATTCATCACGGGGCATTGCCCCGTTTTTTCACCCCTGAAATGTAACTTCGTTAGTTACATAAATACGGAAAACAGGAGTCAGTTCATGAGCAAGACGCTGAAAATCGCCCTCTTTGGCGCAACGGGCATGGTTGGTTCGCGCATCGCCGCCGAAGCGGCGCGCCGCGGTCACCAGGTGAGCGCACTGGTGCGCCAGCCCGAGCGCGTGGCGGCCGCACCGAACGTCCACGCGGCGAAGGCCGATCTGCTCGACGCGGCGAGCGTCGCCGCCGCGGTGCGCGGCCACGATGTGGTGGCGAGCGCCTACGCGCCGCCCAAGGATCAGCTCGGCGACCTGCTGGTCGCGAGCCGCGCGCTCGTGGAAGGCGTGCGCGCCGCGGGGCTCAAGCGCCTCGTGGTGGTGGGCGGCGCCGGCTCGCTGGAGGTGGCGCCCGGCAAGCAGCTCGTCGATACCGAAGGCTTCCCCGACGCCTACAAGGCGATCGCGCTCGCCCATCGCGAGGCGTTCGACTACTACCGCACGGTCACCGACATCGACTGGACCTTCTTCGCGCCGGCCGCGATCATCGCTCCCGGCGAGCGCACGGGCACGTTCCGCACGGGCGCCAATACGCTGATCGCCGATGCGAAGGGCGAAAGCCGCATTTCGGCCGAGGACTACGCGATCGCTTTCGTCGACGAGCTGGAGCAGGGCCGCTTCATTCGTCAGATCACAACGGCGGCCTACTGAGGCGCGAAGCGGCGCCCCCTGCGCGCTGACAAACTGTTACGCACGCGCGAGGCGCGGCGAGGCGGAGTGCGGCTAAACTGGAAGGTCCTGTTTTTGCCCCTCCGCCATGAATTCCAGCATCGGACGCGATGGCGCGGGCGCCGGGCCGTCGCGCATGCGCTTCTACCCGGCGGATCGTGCACTACTTTCGCGCGCCGCGCCGGCGCGCTGGTGTGTTCGCGCGTTCTATCGCGCGCTCATGCTCCTCGCATGCCTCGCGGCGTGCCTCTCCATGCCGATGCGGGCCGCCGCCCAAGCCGTGCCGGCACCTGTGCTGCCCGTGCTCAAGAGCATCATCACCGGGGCGCCGGCGGCTGCCTCGGGGGCTTCGGCGGCCGAGGCAGCCTCGGCGCCGTCACCGGCGAGCCAGGCTGAGTTCACGCGCTCGCTCGACAGCGTCATTACCACGCTCGACAACGAGCGCCAGCGCACCGCGCTCCTGAATCAGCTCAAGAAGCTGCGCAGCGCATCGCAAAACGTGGCGCCGGCGCCCGCTTCGGGCGCGGCGGCGACCTCGGGGCTGCTGGGCGCGATCGCATCCGGGCTCGCTTCCGTCGAGGAGGACGCGCGCCGCGGCCGCAGTCCGTTTCACTACTGGGCGGGGCGCTTCAGGGCAGCCGGCATCGAGCTTTACGACATCGCCTCGGGCGGGGAGGGCGAAAGCCTCGGCCGTATCGTGTTCGATCTGTTTGCCATGCTGGCCGGCTGGGGCGCGTGCGCCGCGGTGCTGCGCTGGATCGAGCGGCGCCTGCTAAGGCGTTTCGATGTCGAGACCGGCCTGCGGCCTGATCCACGCACCACCGATCTGCTGATTTTCGTCGTGCATCGCGCGGCGCCATGGATCGTCGCGTTCGTCGGCGCGCTCGTGGTCGAGCGCTCGCTACCGGACGCGCTCGGGCGCACGCTCGCCCTCGTGATCGCCTACGCGATCGTCGCGGGCGCGGTGTTCTCGTCGATCTGCCTGATCATGTTTTCGCTGTTCGGCTCGGGCCACCGGCGCGCGGCCGTGCGCCTCTTGATCGCGCGCTCGCGCCGGCTGCTCTTTGCGATCGGCGTGCTGGCCGCGCTCGGCGACGCCGCGACCAATTTCGAAGTCGCGCGCCAGTTGGGCGCGAACCTGGCCGCACTGGTGAGCACTGCCGCGAACATGGCGGCGGCAGTGCTGACGGTGGTGTTCGCGATCGGCTTCAGGCGGCCGGTCGCGCATCTCATCCGCAACCGCAGCTATTCGCTGCGCCACGGTCACAAGGCGCTCACCGAAGTCCTCGACGTGCTCGCTTCGCTCTGGCAACTGCCGATGCTGCTGCTCGCCGGCGCTTCGATCGTCGCCACGTTCGGCGGCATCGGCAGCCGCGACGACGTGCTGCAGATCTCCGTGGTCTCCGCGCTCCTGCTCGTGCTCGCGTTTTTCCTCTCGGCGGTCGTGCTGCGCATCACGCGCCCGAACCCCGCGCGCGTGCGGCGGCGCTCGCCGTATCTGCGGCGCCTGTTGCGCTTTGCCGGCACGCTGCTCGTCGTGTTCATCTGGTTCGCGTATTTCGAATCGTGCGCGCGCCTCTGGGACATTTCGCTCGCCGCGATCATCGAGGCGAGCGTGGCCGCGCGCGGCATCGCGCACGCCATTTTCGCGATCGTGTCGACCGTGTTTCTCGCGTGGCTCGTGTGGATCACGGTCGATACCGCGATTCTCGAAGCGCTCAATCCGAGCGGTCCACGCACCAAGGGCCGCGCGCCCAGCACGCGCGCACGCACCATGCTGCCGCTCGTGCGCAACGCCGTGCTCGTGACGATCCTCACCGTCACCGGCATCGTCACCGCGGCGAATCTCGGCATCAACGTCACGCCGCTGCTCGCCGGCGCGGGCGTGATCGGTCTCGCCATCGGCTTTGGCGCGCAGTCGCTCGTGGCCGATCTCATCACCGGTCTGTTCATCATCATCGAGGAGACGATTTCGGTGGGCGACTGGATCGACATCGACAACGGCCATGCGGGTACGGTCGAGCATCTGTCGATCCGCACCGTGCGGCTGCGCGACGGGCAGGGCGCGATCCACGCCATTCCGTTCTCGCAGATCAAGATCGTGAAGAACCTCTCGCGCGACTTCGCGTTTGCCGTGTTCGAAGTGCGCGTGCCGTTCTCGGTCGATCTCGATACGGTCACGCGCATGATTCGCGAGACCGGCGCGGAACTGGTGGCCGACTTCCGCTATCGCCGCGAGATTCTCGGGCCCGTGGAAGTGTGGGGGCTCGACCGGTTCGACCCGAACTGGATGGTCGTGAAAGGGCAGATCAAGACCCGGCCGCTGCAGCAGTGGAGCGTGGCGCGTGCGTTCAATGCGCGCCTGAAGCGCCACATGGACGAGGCCGGCATCGAGATGCCGGTGCCGCAGATTCAGGTGCACATGTCCCCGCGCAGCGGCGATGTCGAGGAGCCGCACGGCGCGGCGCATGGTCATCCGCATCCGCCTGGCGTGCACGCGGCTGGCGGCGTTGCGCGCGATGCCTCGCACGAGCCGCGGCCCGCGCCGCCGCCGACGGCGGGCCCCGAGGGCGCGCCGCCGCAGATTCCCACGGCGGGTAGCCGCGGCTGAACGTCTGCGCCGCTTAGGCCAACTCAAATCACCTTGTCGCGCCGCAGTTGCGCGAGCGCTGCGGCGCTCAGACCCAGCGCGCGGTACACCGCTTCGTTATGCTCGCCGAGCGCCGGTCCGCTGCGCGGCACGCCGGCGGGCCGCCCCTTCACGCGCGGCACCACGCAGGGCGCCGGCACCGAGCCGAGATCCGCATCGGGCAGACGAATGATCGTCTCGCGCGCGATGAAATGCGGGTCCGCGGCGATGTCGTCGATGGTGTAGATCCTCGTGTGCGGCACGCCGGCCTCGGTCAGACGCGTAGTTAGCAAGGCGAAGGGCAGTGCGGCGAAAATCTTCTCGAGACGCGCGTCGAGTTCCGCCGCGTGCGCCACCCGGCTCACGTTGTCGACGAAGCGCGCGTCGTCAGGCACGTCGTGAAGCTCGAGCGCCGCGCACAGCCGCCGGAAGATGGGTTGCGACGACGCCACGAGCGAGAACATCACGCCGTCGGCGCTGCGATACATGTTCGAGGGCGCAGTATAGGTCGCGCGGTTGCCGTGGTGGCCGCGCACGAGCCCGAGCTGTTCGCGCTCCACCGCGAGCGGCTCCAGCATGCGAAAGAGCGCCTCGGTGGCCGAAAGATCGATCTCCACACCGTGTGCGGCCGGGTCCGAGCGCATGCGCACCATCTCCGCGGCGATCGCGAACGCGGCGAACAGGCCCGCTACCGTATCGCCCATCGGGAAGTTCATGTGCAGCGGCGCACCGTTCGTTTCGCCGGTGAGTTGCGTGAGGCCGCTCATGGCCTCGAAGATACGCGCGAAGCCGCCGCGCTGCCGGTACGGGCCGGTCTGGCCGAAGCCGGTCAGACGCAGCACGACGAGGCGCGGATTGGCCGCGTGCAGCGTCTCGAAGTCGAGCCCCCATTCCTCGAGCTTGCCCGCGCGGAAGTTCTCGACGAGCACGTCCGCCTTCGCCGCGAGCCGCAGCAGCAGCGCGCGCCCCTCGGCCTTGCGCACATCGAGCGTGATGCCGCGCTTGCCGCGGTTCGTCACTTTCCAGTAGAGCGAAATATCGTCCTTGACGGGCTGCAGCTTGCGCAGCGCGTCGCTGCCGTCGGGCAACTCGATCTTCGTGACGTCAGCGCCGAGATCGGCGCACAGCGTGGCGCCGAACGGACCGGCCACGACCGTCGAGAGGTCGAGTATGCGCACGCCGGAAAGCGGCCCTGCTTGCTGGCCTTGTGGCGTGTCTTCCGGCGTGCCGGTGGCGGTGGCGAGAGCGCTGTCCGTGAGCATCGTGTCTCCTCGTGCCGAATGGGAATTGTCTGCCCGCAACAGTAGGCGAGAGACGCGCCTGCATTCAACTGGCGTACCGCAGAGCGAAACACTATGCTGATTTTCTTGACCCCCGGAAGGCGTTTATCGACCATGAGTTCGTCTAATTCCAGATCGCCCAACCCGCCTCGACGCCCGACTACGCAGATGCAAACGCCCACGTCATCCGTCACCGAAAGCCGCGCCACGCCCTCCGGCGGCGTGCGGCGCCGCACGAGCCGGCCGGATGCCGCTGCCGTGCACGGCGAGGACGGTGCGCATGTGCCGCGCGCTGGCGAACCGCTCTTGCCCGCGCCGCCCGACGCCGAATCGACCGACCGCCAGTTCGCGATCAACCTCGCGCGCGGCCTGCAGGTGCTGCGCGCGTTCACGCCGGCCGAGCCGATGCTCGGCAACCGCGAACTGGCCGACCGCACGGGGCTGCCCAAGGCCACCATCTCACGGCTCACTTACACCCTGACGCTGCTCGGCTATCTGAACCGCAGCGAGAAGTACCAGCGCTACCGGCTCGGTGCCGGTGTGCTGACACTGGGCTATCCGATGCTCGCCGCCATGCAGATCCGGCAGATTGCGCGGCCTTATATGGAAAAGCTCGCGCGTGAGACGCGCTGCTCCGTGAACCTCGGCATGCGCGACCGGCTCAGCGTGGTCTACGTCGATAGCTGCCGCCCGGGGCGCGACAACAACGCGCAACCCGATATCGGCAGCACTCGGCCGCTGCTGGCCACGTCGATCGGGCGCGCGCTGCTGATCGGCGAGGGTGCGAAGGAGCGCCAGGCCGTGCTCAACCGCCTGCGCCTCGACGACCCCGAACGCTATGCCGCCGACTGGCCGCTGTGGGACGCCGACCAGGCCGCCTTCGCCGCGCGCGGCTACACGCTGAGCCGCGGCGACTGGGTCCGCGATATTCACGCCATCGCCGTGCCCGTGCGTCAGCCGCCCGACGACGAACGCATCGCGCTCAACTGCACGATCGTGAGCCGCCGTCTCGCCGACGACTGGATCGAGCGCACGGTCGCGCCGCTGCTGCTCGAAGCGGCGCTGCGCATCGAGCGCGCTTGCGGCGTGACGGATGCGAGCGCGGCGGCGGGGCCGCGCTGATACCGAACGCACGCAACCACCAACAGGAGACTCCATGATTCGCGACGCCGCACGCCTGAACCGCCTGCTCACGCAGCTCTACCGCTTCGTGCAGGACGAGTGCATTCCGCTCGAGGCGGAAATCGACCGCACCGACGTGCTGCCCGAAACGCTCGTCGCACGCATGCGCGAACTGGGTCTCTTTGGCCACAGCATTCCTGAGGCATACGGCGGCGCGGGCCTCACGACCGAAGAACTCGCGTGCGTGAACATGGTCGTTTCCCAGGCTGCGCCGACCTTCCGTGCGCGCTTTGGCGGCAATACCGGCATCGGCTCCGAGGCGCTGATCGCCGACGGCACCGAGGAGCAGAAGCGCCGCTATCTGCCGCGTCTCGCGAGCGGCGAAATCACGGGCTGTTTCGCGCTGACCGAGCCCGATGCGGGCTCGGACGCCACCGCGCTCACCACCACGGCGCGCCGCGAAGGCGACGACTACGTGCTCAACGGCAGCAAGCGCTACATCACGAACGCACCGATCGCCGACCTGTTCACCGTGTTCGCGCGCACGAATTCGGACGATCCAGGAGCGGGCGGAATCTCAGCATTCCTGATCGAACGCGGCACGCCGGGGCTGACGACCTCGGCCGGCTATCGCATGATGGGGCAGCGCGGGTCGCCGGTGGGCGAAGTGCATTTGCAGGATTGCCGCGTGAGCGCGTCGGCAGTGCTCGGCGGCGAGCCCGGGCGCGGCTTCAGGAGCGCGATGAAGGCGCTCAACAAGCAGCGCATCAACCTGGCGGGGCTGTGCGTGGGGCCGGCGATCCGCCTGCTCGACGAGATGCTGGCCCATGCGAAGGCGCGCGAACAGTTCGGCAAGCCGATCGCCGAATTCCAGCTCGTGCAGCAGCTCATCGCGCAAAGCAACACCGATATTCACGCGGCGCGCGCGCTCGTGCTGCAGACAGCCAGCGCGCGGGACCGCGGCGAGGACGTGACGATGGCGGCTTCCATGTGCAAGCTGTTCGCCTCGGAAATGTGCGGACGCGTAGCGGATCGCGCCGTGCAGGTCTATGGCGGCAGCGGGTACGTTGCCGACAACGCCGTCGAGCGTCTCTATCGCGACGTGCGGTTGTTCCGGCTCTACGAGGGCACGTCGCAGATTCACGAGCTCAACATCGCGAAGCTGACGCTGCGTGCGCCATTGCACGACGCGCGCCATCACCAGCTGCATCAGAGCGCCGAGTAGGCACGCAGCCCAACACCAGCCCATTGGAGACGCCTCATGGTCCGACTCGGTCCAACCGCCATCTGCCGCGAACTCGGCGCGCGCTACCCGGTGTTCGGCTTTTCGCATTCGCCCGATGTGATCGTCGCACTCGCCGAAGCCGGCGGGTTTGGCGTGCTAGGCCTCGCGCGCGAGATGCCCGAAGACATTGCACCGATCATCGCCCAGCTCGAGAAAAGACTCGCGGGCAAGCCGTATGGCATCGACCTGATGCTGCCCGCCGGCGTGCCCGAGCATGCCGATATCGGCAGCGTGCGCGCCGGGTTGCCGGCCGCGCACGTCGAATTCGTTGCGGGATTGCGCGAGCGCTTCGGACTCGCCGCCCCCACGCGGCCGAGCTTCTTCACGACGCAGGTGCGCAGCGAGGCGCTCTTCGATGCGCAGATCGATGCCGTGCTCGCGTCGAACGCGCGTGCCGTGGCGACGGCGATCGGCATCCGGCCCGAGCTGATCGCGCGTGCGAAAGCCGCGGGCAAGTACACGATCTCGCTCGTCGGCTCGCCACGCCACGCGCAAAAGGCGCTCGCGCTCGGTGTCGATGCGCTCGTCGCCCAGGGCGCGGATGCGGGCGGCCACACCGGCCCGATCGGCACCTTCTCGCTCGTGCCGCAAATCGTGGCCGTGGCGGCGGGGCGGCCCGTGCTCGCGGCGGGCGGCATCGGCACGGGGGCGCAGGTTGCCGCCTCGCTCGCGATGGGCGCGCAAGGGGCATGGCTCGGGACGCTCTGGCTCGCAGCGAAGGAGAACCATACGCCGCCGGCGCTGCTGCAACGTCTCATCGAAGCGGACAGTGACGACACGCTCGTCACGCGCGCGCATAGCGGCAAGCCGTGCCGCGTCGTGCGCAGCGCATGGATCGACGCGTGGCAGGCGAGCGACGCGCCGGTGCCGCTGCCCATGCCGCACCAGCAGGCGCTCACGGGCGGCGACTTCAGCGCGATGCACGAATACGACCGCGCGGATCTCATCTACGAGGCGGCGGGGCAGAGCGTCTTTGCCATCGATGCACCGACGACGGTCGCGGCGCAAATGGCCACGCTGATCGCGGATGCGAACGCGGCGCTCGCAACGCTGGAAGCGGCGATGTCCGACTGAAGCAATGGCGCTGGCGAAAGTACAGACGCCGGACGAAAACAAAACGACACGGAGACGACAATGGATGCAAAGGCATCAGGCGGATCGATACGCGCGTGGCTGATCGTCGCCATGCTGTTCCTGTTCATGGTGATCAATTTCGCCGACAAAGCCGTGTTCGGCCTCGCTGCCGTGCCGATGATGCGCGACCTGAATCTCAGCCCGCGCGAGTTTGGGTTGGTCGGCAGCAGCTTTTTCCTGCTGTTCTCGCTCTCGGGCATCGGCTTCGGCTTCGTCGCGAACCGGGTGCAGAGCAAATGGCTGCTCGCGCTGCTGGCCCTGGTGTGGAGCGCGGTCCAGTTTCCGCTCGTGGCCGCAAGCGTGACCTTGCCCTTGCTGATCGCCTCGCGCGTGCTGCTCGGCGCTGGCGAGGGCCCCGCGTTTCCACTCGCGCAGCACGCCTGCTACAAGTGGTTCGACAATGCACACCGCAATGTGCCGAACACTATCGTGCAGCAGGGCGCGAGCGCGGGCCTCATGCTCGCGGGGCCGATTCTTTCGTACCTCATCGTGCGCTACGACTGGCACATGGCGTTCTTTGCGCTGGGGATCGTCGGGCTCGTGTGGACGGCGCTGTGGCTCGTGATCGGTCGCGACGGACCGGTGGGCGCGGCAAGCCATGCACCGGGCGTGGCACATGACGGCGCGGGGGAAACGATCGCCTATCGTCACCTGCTGCTCAACCGCACGTTCATCGGCGTGCTCTTCATCTACTTCGTGGAGTACGCGGTCATTTCGCTCGCGTTCACCTGGTTCCCGGTCTATCTGCGGCTGGGACTGGGCTACGCCCCCATCGTGACCGGCTGGCTCTTTTCAGCCATCGTCGGCTCGTTCATTCCGGTCACGCTGCTCCTCGCGTGGGTCTCGCAGCGGCTGATCCGCAAGGGCGTCAGCTCGCGTCTCGCCCGCGGTGTGATGGTGAGCGGCTTTGCCATACTCGGCGGCGTGCTGTTCCTCGCCACGTCGAGCGGGCTGAGTCCCGCGCTCAAGGTGGCCTGTCTCGCGATCGGCGGTGCGCTCAGCCAGCTCGTGTTTTCGTTCGGACCGCTGATGATCAGCGATATCGTGTCGGTCAGGCAGCGCGGCGCGCTGCTCGGCATCAACAGCTCGATCGGCACGCTCGCCGGCTTGATTGCGCCGGCGCTGATGGGCGGCATCGTGCAGGCCAATCATGGCAACCCGGCGCTCGGCTACGAGCACGGTTTCATCGTGGTGGGGGCGCTGCTGCTCGCGAGCGGCGCGCTCGGTCTCGTGCTGCTGAACCCGGAGCAATCGCGTCAGCGCATTCTCGAAGCGGCCCGGCGCGATGCGGCGCCGGTCAACGAGGGCGCACAGCAGCGCGCTATGGCGCCTTCGATGGATATGGGGCAATCGCGTTAAGACACGAGCGCCGTCTTGCGCACGAGCGGCAGCACGTCGTTGACCTGTGTGCCGATGTCCTCGGCGGCAACGCCGTAAACATGCAGCGAGACGGCCTGCGCGTCGCCGCCGTTCGAAAGCCGGTGAACGCTGGTGCGGCCGCGTCCGCCGAACGACACCGCGCCGCTCGCGCGCGGATGCGAGCGAACCACGTCGGCGCTTTGGCGTGCGTCGTCCCACGCGTAGAGCGTTTCGGTCAGTGTGCCGTCGAGCACGGCGTAACCGCACCAGGTGTGATGCGCATGGATCGGGCTTGCGTGGCCCGGCTGCCAGACCAGCGCCGCGACCGTGTAGCGGCCCAGGCTGTCGGCCGCGATGACATGACGCCGGTACGTGTCGGCGCTGCCTTCGCGCTGCGCGTGCGTGACGAGCGCCGGGTCGGCGAGCGCACGCGTGAGCGCCGCGCGCATGCCGCGCGCGAAGCGTGCGCAGCGCGACGGGTCGCCGGGCGTCGCGCAGGCATCGAAGGCGGCGTCGAGTGCGGCGGTGAAGCGCGCGACGGCGGCGGCGTGCTGCTCCGCGGTGTGGAAGGCGCTCAGCAGGGCGAGTTCGGCAGGGGCGTTCATGGCGTGTTCTTCTTGCGGTTTCTACAAGAAGATTTATAGCCGTTCGCGCCTAGAAAGAGTTTTCCTATTTTTTTCCCGTTTGCCCATCGTGTAGAATAAATTTCTACGCCTCGGGGAGTGCGGAAATGGATCTCATCGACAGAAAGCTGGTTGAGCTGCTGCAGCAGGACGCGACCATGCCGGTCGCGGAATTGGCGCAGCGCGTCAATCTCTCGCAAACGCCATGCTGGAAACGCGTGCAGCGCCTGAAGGAGACGGGCGTGATCCGCGCGCAGGTCGCGCTGTGCGATCCGCGCAAGCTCGGCGTGGGGACAACGGTGTTCGTCGCCGTGCGCACGAACCAGCACACCGAGGCTTGGGCGCAGACCTTCACGCGCGCCGTGCAGGAGATTCCTGAGATCGTCGAGGCGTATCGCATGAGCGGCGAGACCGACTACCTGCTGCGCATCGTGGTCTCCGATATCGACGACTTCGACCGCGTCTACAAGCAGCTCATTCGCGCCGTGCCGCTGTTCGACGTCAGTTCGAGCTTCGCGATGGAGCAACTCAAATATTCGACGGCGCTGCCCGTGCGCAGCGGCACGTAGCGCGGTACCGGGTGGCCCGCGGCGCAAGCCGTCTGCAAGGCATGGCGGCGTAGAATGCCCGTTCCTGTCATCCAATTCGAGGCTGGGCACGACCGATGAACGAACCGCGCAAGAAGAACCCCACCGTTGGCGTTGCCGTGCTCATCGTCGTGGTGGTGCTGTTCGTGATCGGCACCGTGCTGTTCAACGCGCTGAAAAGCAAGCGCGAGTACGACGAGACCGTGGGCGCCAGCGCGGCGCATGCATCGGCGAGCACGACCGCCTCGCAAGCCAGCGGCTCCACGCAGTGACGCGCCGGGCCGCCTCCTTCTTATTCCTCGGGTAGCCGGATGATGCTCGCGTCCCGGCGAATCAGCCAGGACGCCGTGATCATCTGCTTGCACTGGTGTGCGAGCAGCTTGAGTTCCTGGGGCAGTTCCGCGGCGGCGCCGAGCGCGCGCTCGGCTTCCACCACCATCGCATCGAGTTCGCGCGTGAGCTGCTTCGTGATGTCGGCCTGATCGACGGGCGCAGCCGTGCCCGCTTCGGCGCCGACGAGATTCTCGCGCACGCACGAAAGCGCGCTCTCGAGCGCGTCGAGCTTGACTTCCGGCTGGTCGGGCCGCGCCGTGCTGCGCAGGAGCGGGGCGGTGGCGGTGATCTGCGAGGCGAGCACGTGGCTGCGCACGAGCAGGTCGTTGAGCTCGGGCACGAACTTCTGCGCGGCCTTCGGTTCGAGCATCATGCGCTGGAACGCCTGGCCGAGATTCGCGAACGCGACGTGAACGTTCTTGCGCGCGAGCCGGTAGCGGAAGTCGCGCGCGAGCGACGGCGCCGCGGCGGCTGCGCCCGCGGTGGCCTGCGCGGTTTGTGCGGTGGCTTTCGCGCCCACGGCCGACACGGGCGAGCCGGGAGCGCCCACTGTGGGCGAGTCGTCGAGGGTCGCGGTGGTGGCGGCGACGAATTCGTCGGCGACGCTCGCCGCGTTCGCCGAAGCGCTCGCCATGGCGCTCACGCCGCCGGGCAGCGGATTCGCCATGCCGCCTGCATCGGCTGCGAGCATCGCCGTGGGCGCCGCATGGGCGGCCACGCGTGCGCCGGCCTCGCTCACCGCGGCTCCCGCGAACGCCGGCTGCGGCGCGCTCGTGCGCCCGCTCCACCACCAGCTCGCCTCGAGATAGCTGCGCGTCGCGGCGATCATGTCGTGCACGAGCTTGCCCATCAGGCGGTATTCCCAGTACGGGAACAGATGGCTCGCGGCGATGGCGATCATGCAGCCCACCACCGTGTCGATCGCGCGCTCGCCGATGATGCGCATGCTGCCCGGCGCGAGCAGATGGAACATCAGGAGCACGTAGGCCGACGTGAACACCACGCTCGCCGTGTAGTTGAAGAGCAGCAGGCTGTAGCTCATCACCATCGCCGCGAACATCGAGACGAGCAGCACGAGCGGCTGCTTCACGAGCAGGATCAACGCAATGCTCGCGATACAGCCGATCAGCGTGCCGACGATACGCTGCGCGTTGCGCTGGCGCGTGAGCGAGTAGCCCGGCTTCAGGATGATGATGCTCGTCATCACGATCCAGTAGGCGTTGGTGAGCGGCAGAAGCCGCCCGAGCCAGAAACCCACCGCCACCGCGATCGTCACGCGCAGCGCGTGGCGAAAGCTCGGCGAGGCCATCGTGAGGTTCGAGAAGATCTGCAGCCAGGACACGCGGCGGTTCGTCACGAAGCGTGTGAGCGCCTCGTCGATGCGCAGCTCGGTCTCGGTCGTCGGCACTTCGCTCGCGAGGTTGCGGCGCATGCGGTCGATCAGGCGTGTCGCGCTCCAGATACGCCGGAACGACGCCGAGATCGCCGCATAGGCCTCCGGGTCGGTCGCGGCCAGGTCGCGCTTTTTCAGCTGCTCGAGCTCGTATTCGATGGCGCGCAACTCGGCCTTCACGTTCACGCTCGCGCGCGGCGCCTCGTTTTGCAGCACCGCGAGGCCAATGTCTTCGAGATCGGCGGCGGCCTTGCGGATCAGGTCGCGGTAGAACACGAGCAGGTCGGAGCCGCCGAAGGTGTTGCGCACGAGCGGGTAGTCGGTGTGCGCGCCCACGAACAGCTCATGCAGATCGACCGTGTTGATGAACAGGTTGAAGTGCATCGCGCGCCGCGCATCGATCTTGCCGGCTCTGAGCCTGGGCAGGTTGCGCAGCACGATGTCGCGCGCCGCGTCCTGGCGCTCGACGGCGGCGATCTGCTTCGCGACGAGGTTGCGATAGCACTCGTCGAGATCGTTGTCGAGGTCGAAGAACTGGGCGCGCGCGAGCAGATAGTCGGCGCAGGCGAACACGCTTTCGGCGAGTGCCTGCTGCTCGATGCGATCGAGCATGAGCTGGCTGATCAAGGTCGACCACGCCGTGTACCAGAGGCCGCCCAGCAGAATCCACAGCGCATTGACGAGGGCGAGGTGCGGCGTGAAATGCTCCTCGAGCGTCATCACCATCATGAAGAGGGTGGCGAAGCTGATCTGCGGCCAGCGGTTGCCGTAGACCACGATCAGCGAGAGCACGAAGGTGAGCGGCACCACGGTGGCCCATAGCGCGATGGGACTGAAGGTGGCGAGGCCCGTGGCGTAAGCGGAGAGAAACCCGATCACGCTGCACGCGAGCATTTCGTTGCGCTTGTACTTGAGCGGCCCCGGCATGTCGACCACGCAGGCGCCGAGCGCGCCGGTCGAGATGGTGAAGCCCAGCTCGCTCTTGTGAAAGACGAACAGGCACAGGACAGCCGGAAGCGAGATGCCGATCGCGATGCGCAGGCCGCCGTAAAAGTACTGGCTATAGAGGAATTTCCTGATTTCTACGGAGTAGCGCATCGACTGCCGGGGAGTTCGAGAGCGGACGGTACGCCGCGGACTGTGGCGCTGAGTCTATCGTATTTCGGGCGCGATCTGACCGCCGATGCGTGCCGGACCGGGCCGAAGCCGGCGCCGCCGTTTCAGTCCACGCTGAGCGTGCTCGCGTTCGTTGCCGCGGCCGCGTCGCCGAGCAGGCCGTGCGTGCCGTGAATGCGCCGCATGCGCGTGCGATACCAGAAGGTCCAGGCCATCAGGCCGCCGAACACGCCATAACCGATGATCGGCGAGACGACGAGAAAGCGCTCGATCGGCCAGGTGGCGGCTAGATAGGTGCGCAGCGCGGAATCGAGACAAAGCCCGAAGCCCCAGATGAACGTGAGGAGCCGCATCGCTGCCGCGAAGCTCGCGTTTTCCTTCCAGAGCTGTTCGAGCCGCGCGACGCCCTCTCGGGTCTCGCGCGCGACCGTCGCGCGCGTGAGATAGAACACGAGCGGGCGCTTCGCGAGAAGCGAGATCAGAAACGCAACGCCGATCGCGCCCGAGGCGAGGCTTTCGCGCATCAACAGCACGCGCGGGCTGCCGCCGAACGCCACGGCGACGAGCGAGAGCACGATGCCGAGCAGAATGACGGCGGAGAGCGCATCCACGCGCCGAAAGCGCACCAGTTCGACGATGCTCCAGGCAAGCGGCGGCGCGGCCGAGGCAATGAGGCCGCCGACTTCGCCCCAGTGCGGCTCGGCGAGACGGTAGGCGACCCAGGGAAGCAGCAGGTTGACCGCCAGTTCGGCAACGAATGCGGGACGCAGCTTCATGGGGTGCGTGCTCCTGAGGGTTCGCCCAAGGGAATGTCGCAAGTATGGTTCATGCGCCCCGCGGCGGCAAACTGGCTGCGCAGCGGGGCGGCATTTCGCATGCCCGCGGCGGGTCGGCCTGCCGCTTGCGCCAGGAGGTGTCACGCCTGTGTCATACCTGTGTCGATTCAGCCGCGCTATGCGACACTGCCGCGTGTTCGGCCCGATGCGGCCTGCCTTTTTCTATTCGCCCATGACCGCACGCGCGCCCATCTCGTTGCAGGAAATCGAACTCGTCGCCGTTCGCGCACAGGGCGCGGGCGGCCAGAACGTGAACAAGGTGTCGAGCGCGATTCATCTGCGCTTCGACATCCGCGCCTCGTCGTTGCCCGAGGTGCTCAAGATGCGCCTGCTCGCGCTCGCCGACCGGCGGATTACGAGCGAGGGCGTCGTCGTGATCAAGTCGCAGGAATACCGCACCCAGGAACAGAATCGCATGGCTGCGCTTGCGCGCCTCGAGGAGCTGGTCGACAGCGTGAGCGTGACGCGCAAGGCGCGCGTGGCGACGCGCCCCACACGTGCCTCGAAGTTGCGCCGGCTCGACAGCAAGGCGCGTACCGGTGAGCTGAAGGCGGGGCGTCGGCGCGTCTCCGAATAGCGACGAGGACGGCGCGGCGGCTTAACCCGGCACGCGCCACGGGCGCTCGCGCGGCCCGGGCTCGGGCGGAAAGTCCGCGTACAACACGTGCGTCGCGCCGCCGTAGTCGAGCGCGATAGCGGCGGTGTAGCAGAGCTCGCCGTCGTTGAGCGAATCGTGCGGACCCGTCACCGCAACCCGGCCAAGCGCGGCGAGCCCGCGCCGGAAATACTCGCGGCGCGACCAGTTGCTGTCGGTGTCGGGATAGAAAGGTGCGAGGCGCGCGGGCGGCCCGACGCCGGGAACGGCAATCGAAGGCTCGTGCTGCTCGCCGTGTTCATCCGCGGTGAATACGCGCTGGGCGTGGCTGCCGTTGTCGCCAAAAATTGCCTCGGCGGCCGCTTCGAGCGTTCCGCCACCGGTGGGTACGCGCGCGCCGCGCAGGATGGTGTGCGAGAGCGCGCCGAAATTGACCTGCTCGATGATCTCGGTGCTGCGCTGATAATCGGCGAAGCGCCGCCACATTGACTGCGCGAGCGCGGGCGCGGCGAGGCATGCCATGGAAGGCGGGATGAGGCGATGCCGCGAATAGGCGCTCGCGGCGGGTGCGAGCGCCTCGCATGCCGCCTGCTGGCGGAACGCTTTGCCGGTCAGTGCGCCGTGTCGGGCACGTCGAGAATCAGGATGATGGTCCAGTCCGCGTCGCCCTCGTGATGGTATTGACGCTCTGCCACGATGAACGGCTGCTGTTTGCCAGCCGGGCCGAGAAACAGCACGTCGCCTTCCATCGGCAGGCATTCGACGGGGGGCAGCGCGAGATACGCGTCCTGGTTGCCGCCGCGCGGCATCAGTTTTTCGATCTTGCGTGAGGCCGCTTCGGTCCATTCGATGTCGAGCTGGATGTTGCTCATTGCGTTTCTCCGCGCGTGGCGCGCACAAAAGGTTGGGTCTATGCCGACCGCGTCTGGCCGACCGCGTCTCGCCGACCGCATCTAGCCGACCGCGTCTGGCCGACCGGGGCGTTTTCGAGGTGCGCGACTTTAGCATACCGCGCCGGCGCACCGGCGCGGTGGTGATCCGCGCGCGGGGCCATACACGCAGCGGCGCGGCGTGGCGAATAAAAAAGCCGATGGCGGCTCGACCGGCATCGGCTTCATTCCAGGGAAGGCGCTGCCCGCATGAGCAGGGCAGCACGTGGCCAGGCCTCGCCCGTTCTTACTGGGCGGGGGCCTTCTTGTGATGCGGATGCCCCGACTTGTGATGCATCATGGGCGCCGGCGCGGGCGCGGCTTCCTGTTGCTGCTGCAGGGCCTGCGCGCGTTGCAGGACGTCGTCGGCCTTGGCCGGGTCGGTGCTCATCGTGATGCCGTTATCCGACTGCGCATGCGCAGCGCCCGCCAGTGCGGAAAGTGAAATCAGGACTGCGAGGGACACTTTTTTCATCTTTACCTCCGAAGGAGCGGTTTATGGACCCAGCCGTTACCTGTCCAAGCAGGATGGACATGCCATTCTAACGATCAAATACTCGCGCCAGATGACATCGTGTAAGCCGTTCGCACGGGAGTTACATCTCGTTACATCTGGCGCCGCCTAACGGTCATACTAGAACCAGCCGATCATCCGATACACATAAAACTGCGCAACCCCAATCGATTCGTGGAGCGCTGTTTCGGCGGACTTGAGATTCGCGATGCGCGGGAGCAGGCCGCGCTCGACGCGGCGCACGCTGGAAACCGCAGGCAGCGGGTTCATGTCGAAGCGCCGGAAATCGAGCATCGCGCGGCGCATCTGGTACGAGGACGTCACGAGCAGGAGCGTTTCGTCGTTGCCGGCCCGGACGATGGGCGCGACGTTGCGCGCGTTCTGATACGTCGTAAGGCTCTGGTTCTCGAGCACGAGATCGGCGCTCGGCACGCCGGCGCGCAGCAAGTAGGGCGCGTAGTTGTCGGCCTCGGCGCTCGCATGGTGCTCCGGGTTGCCGCCACTCACGATCACGCGGCACATGCCGCCCGCGCGCGCGCACTGCGCGTACAGTTCGGCGGCAAGGGCAATGCGTGCGTAGACGTCGCGCGCGGGGAACAGTTGGCCGTGGCGAGATTCGGTGCCGCCGCCCAGCATGATGATGGCGGTGCGCGCACCGAAGCGCGCCGGGCCGATTTTCGCCTGATCGTAGGGAGTGCGATACAACTCCGGCTGGGCGATATCGAGCAGCACCCCGGTGAGCCAGCCGGCCGCGAGCAGCCAGAAGACCCCGGCCGCGCAGGCTGCGACACGCCAGCGCGCGCTGCGCCACAGCAGGCCGAGCGCAACAAATAGCACAAACAAAACGAATAGAATCAATTTGGATGAGGTAACGTATTGTTTTCGGGAAAATGCGCGTCCGACCGACCTCTGCGCCGCGAGCGTGGCGCGGCGTTGGCCGTGCGGGAAGCGGTGATGCTGCTTTCACGGGGCCCGGATAACCTGCAGTCCCTGCCGCTGCACAGCGCACGGATGGGGCGCGTGGGCCCGCCAGGGCACAGTCCGCGCCGTTCTCAGGTCCGCATTGCGCCGCAGCCGGCCCGCGCGAGGCTCAATGATCGCAGGACTGCATTTTAAGAAAGAAGTGAGATGACCACGTATTCCAACGAAGCAGTACTCGAAGCGCTGAGGCGGGTGCAGTATCGGCAGGTCCCGTGGGCGCGTCGTCCTGAAGTGTTCCAGTATTTGCGCGATCTCGGCATGATGGACATCGTCCGGCAGCGCACGGTTGCGCCGGCGCCGGGTTTTCATGCGCCGGTCGATATCGCGGTGCTGACCGATCGCGGCCGCGCCGAATTCGCCCGGCTCGCACGCGACGAGCGCACGCTGCAGTGGAGCGCGCATCGCGTGGCCGACTACGTCGCGGAGCGCGTGCCCCAATCCGGCCTCGAAGCCAGCCAGTAGCGCTGAATCCTCTTAGTCCCGCCAAAAAAAAGCCCGCATCGAAAGATACGGGCTTACCGGAATTACTGCTGCCACGCTGTGCTTGATGGCGTAAGGGTAGACCGCACATGAAGCGCGGTGGTTCCCCGGGGCAGGGTATATGCTGAGCCGCGACGTGCCGGGCGGTCTTGCCGGCGCCCGTCATCGCGGCGCTTTCATCGGTTCCGGCCGTCCCCTCGATGGTGTTTCGCTGGCCGGCTTACCGGCGTTGCGTCGGTTCCTGCTTCTGCGGCGCGCTGCGGCGGGCATTGTCCGCAATGTCGCCGCGCAAGTCGCCGCGCGGCACGGGCGGCTTGCCCGCGTTCGGGCCAGGCGCTACGGGCGGCATGGCGCGCGCGCCGGTGCGCGATATCGACCATGTCGGTGCGGAGGCATGCGGCGGCTGGGCCGCGGCGCTGAACGACACGAACGAGGCCGTTGGCGCGAAGAGGGCGAGGGTGGACAGCGAAACCATGATGCCCCGAATGTGCAGGTTCATGGATTTCATGGTGGTTCCCGTCAATCCGGTTGCTTGACGTTAGTGGACATGCTCCTAAGCTAACGTCAGCCGCGAAAGCGCGCTGTAAATATTGGTAAAGAGATGTATCGCGCGGTGCCGGTCGTCTGGTTGCGGACGCAGCAATGTCGATGCAGCCTGCATCGGCTGGAGAGGGGCGGCGCTATTGGCGCATGACCGGAAAGCAGTCTGCACTGACCGCGAAATGCGGAAGGAGTCAGAGAAAAACACGCCGGGCGCACGAGGCGCCCGGCGGAAAAGCAAGTGAAGCGTGGCTCAGGCCATCTTGACCGGCGCGCGCCACGATTCCGGATTGGTCCAGAACGCGCCGCGCAGGCGATCACGGCTGGGCGGCGCCGGCGGCTTGGTCGCCGTGGCGCCGATACGGCCGCGCAGCGAAATTTCACGTCCGCTCGTGCTAAGCCGCTTGACGATCTCTGCAAGCGTGCCGTCTGCCTGCCACTCGTCGAAACGACGGCGGCAAGTCGGCGGCGAGGGGTAGCGGCCCGGCAGCTTGGACCAGCCCTCACCCGTCGAAAGCACCCAGAGCACCGCGTTGACCACAGCACGCGCTTCGACGCGAGGCCGTCCGCGCCGTTCGCTCCGTGCCGGTTCGGCACAGAACAACGCCTCGACCAGCGCCCATTCGTTGTCTCTCAAATCGTCGAACAGCATCATGTTTCACCTCAGCGAAGCTATCTCCGGTGCGCTGCCCCGCGCTGCGCACTCTTCATGTACTCCCGGCCGGATGCCGGAGTACCAGGCGGGCCCGGCTGGATCGTCCCGGACTCCATGCTTCCGGTACGTCCATCGAACCTGTGCGTGCCTTAATGCGAAAACCGTGCCAGCACGTACGTTCTCGTCTTGAAGCCGCGTGGCGCCAAGCCCGCGCGGGAGATTGCCAGGGGCGTATAAGACTCGAAAACACTTATCGAGAAAATCGGGAGAATCACCAATCTTGTGCAGGCAAGCCCGTCCGACGTGCGTTTGCGCCGTATTGCTGCATTGCGGCGAACAATGGGCAGTGAGGGTCATCGACCCGTAACAGTGGGTGTCCGGCATAGAATTGCATGAAAACGGACAATTCATGAGGCGAGTGGATGAATGTGACGCTGCGGCAGTTGCGGGTGTTCATCGAGGTCGCCCGGCTGCAGAGTTTTAGCCGGGCAGGGGACGAAATCGGGCTCACGCAGTCTGCGGTGAGCCGCTGCGTGCGCGAGCTCGAAGCCGAGATTGGCGTGAAGCTCGTCGACCGGACCACGCGCGAGGTGCAGCTCACCGATGTCGGCGCGAACCTGATCGCGAGCATTCCGCGCCTGCTCAACGATCTCGACGACGCCTTGCGCGAGATTCGCGAGATCGGCGAGCAACGGCGCGGCCGCGTCGTCGTGGCGGCCAGTCCGACGGTCGCGTGCCGCTTGATGCCTCAGGTCGTTGCCGCGTGCGGGCGGCAGTTTCCCTACATTACGCTTGGATTGCGCGACGACGTGCAGAGCGACGTCGTCCGCAAGATCCGCTCGGGCGAGGTGGACTTCGGTGTCATCATCGGACCCTTTGCCGCTGAGGATCTCGAAACGGAATGCCTGACCACGGACTCGTTCTGCGTGGTCGTGCGCGGCGATCACGCGCTCGCGTTGAGCCAGGAAGTCCCGTGGAAGGAGCTGGACGGCGAGCGTCTGGTGATGCTGGACTACGCCTCGGGCAGCCGCCCGCTCATCGACGCCGTGATGAGCGAGCAGGGCGTGCGCGCACGCGTGGTGCAGGAGCTGGGTCATCCGGCCACGGTCTTCGGCCTCGTCGAGGCGGGCGTGGGCATCAGCGTGCTGCCCTGGCTCGCGCTGCCGGTGCCGGCGGGCGCGCCCCTGCTTGCGCGGCCGCTCGTGCCGCGCGCGGAGCGCACCGTCGAGCTCGTGCGGCGGCGGGACCGCTCGCTTTCGCCTGCCGCCGAAGCCGTCTGGTCGCTGATCCGTCAACTTGCCGGCCAGCCCGAAGCGCAACGCTGAAGCCGCTGCGCTGACGCTTGCAGGCGCGATCCTCATCGCGCGGGGCCGCGCGCTACACTCCATGTTTTCCCACATTCTGTGCCACCCGGAACCCCGATGAGCGATTTCGACCCGTCGTCCTCCATCTCCCTGCCGCGTGAAGCAGTGCGTGCGTTGCGCTCGTCGCAGATCCGCGAAGTGGCGAACGCCGGCTTCGGCGTTCCCGACGTGCTGCCGTTCTGGTTCGGCGAGTCGGACCGCGTGACGCCGCCGTTCATCCGCGAGGCGGCCGCCGAGGCGCTGGGGCGCGGCGACACGTTCTATACGCACAACCTCGGCATCGCGCCGCTGCGCGAATCGCTCGCGCGCTACGTGAGCGAACTGCACGGCGCGACGTCGGTGGACAACGTGGCGGTCACGAGCGCCGGCGTCAACGCGCTGATGCTCGCGGCGCAGCTCGTCGTCGGCGCGGGCGACCGGGTGGTGGCGGTGACCCCGCTGTGGCCGAACCTCGTCGAAATCCCGAAGATCCTCGGCGCCACGGTCGAGACGGTCGCTTTGAGCTACGGCGAGCGCGGCTGGACGCTCGATCTCGACCGGCTGCTGGCGGCGCTCACGCCCGGGACGCGCCTGCTCATGATCAACTCGCCGAACAATCCGACCGGCTGGGTGATGACGCGCGACCAGCAGCGTGCGGTGCTCGAGCATTGCCGGCGTCTCGGCATCTGGATCGTCGCCGACGAGGTCTACGAGCGCCTTTATTACGGCGACGCGAGTGAGCGCACCGCGCCCTCATTCCTCGATATCGCGTCGCGCGACGAGCGCCTGATCTGCGTCAATTCGTTTTCGAAGGCCTGGCTCATGACCGGCTGGCGGCTCGGCTGGATGGTCGTGCCGCGCACCTTGACCGACGATCTCGGCAAGCTGGTCGAGTACAACACCTCGTGCGCGCCCTCGTTCGTGCAGCAGGCCGGCATTGCGGCTGTCGAGCACGGCGAGCCGTTCACGCGCGCGCTGGTGGCCGATCTGCGCGCCTCACGCGACCACCTCGCAGCGGCGCTCGCGAAACTGCCCGGCGTCGACGTGAAGGTGCCACACGGCGCGATGTACCTCTTTTTCCGGCTGGCAGGCGCGCAGAATAGCCTCGAGCTGTGCAAGGCGCTGGTACGCGACGCAGGCCTCGGGCTCGCGCCGGGCAGCGCGTTCGGACCGCAAGGGGAAGGCTTCGTGCGCTGGTGCTATGCGTGCGATCCGGCGCGGCTCGACGCAGGCGTCGAGCGACTCGCGCGCTATCTGGAGGCGGTGCGAGCGTATTGAGCCGGCACGGGCGTGCGTAGGGCCGGCATGCGCCGCGCCATGCGGCCGTGTGGCGCGAGCGCACATAAAGCGATGGCGGGGCCCGGATTAAAATGAGGCCGCTCATGCGGAATGGCGTCTTTACGCACCCAGCGTTTTTGCGTAATATGGCGCTCAGTCAAGCGAATCCCTGCGGGAATTTCGCGGCTCCCTCCGGCTGGGTCTGGCTCTTGCCTGAATTTCGACCCCCCGGTGCGTGCTCCCATCAATATGACCGATCAGAATCGGGCGAGCGCGTCTCCAGTTCCATATCGTCTTTCGTCTGTCTGATCCGGTTCCTTGAACCTGATTTACCTTACTTAGGGTCTGACCTGGCTGCATGAATACCCAAGAGGCGAAAATCGTCCTCGAGACTGCATTGATCTGCACGCAGGAGCCGTTGAAGATCGGCGAACTGCGCAAACTGTTTGCCGACGACATTTCGGCCGACACGGTCCGCAACCTGCTCGAAGACCTGCGGCATGAATGGTCCGGGCGCGGCGTCGAGCTGGTGGGGCTCGCGTCGGGCTGGCGCTTTCAGAGCAAGCCCGCCATGCGGACGTACCTTGACCGGTTGCATCCCGAAAAGCCGCCGCGCTATTCGCGCGCGGTCCTCGAAACACTCGCGATCATCGCGTACCGGCAGCCGGTCACGCGCGGCGACATCGAGGAAATTCGCGGCGTCACGGTCAACACGCAGGTCGTCAAACAGCTCGAGGACCGTAACTGGATCGAAGTCATCGGTCATCGTGACGTGCCGGGCCGCCCGGCGCTCTATGCAACGACACGGGAGTTTCTCGACGATCTCGGACTGAAGTCGCTCGACGAATTGCCGCCGCTCGACGATCCGTCGGGCCAGTTCGGGGAGCAACTGCTTGCGCAGCATGCGATCGAGTTTCCCGATAGCGCCGCGGCGCAGTTCGTCGCGGAAGGCCAGCCCGAGGCGGTCACCGAAGCAGCGGGCGCGGAAGATGCGCTGACGCTGGTAGCCGAGGGCGAAGCGTCGGGCGTCGAAACGTCGGGCGTCGAAACGCCCGCACAGCCCGAAAGCGCAGCGTACGAGACGCACGCG
Source organism: Paraburkholderia nodosa DSM 21604 (assembly GCF_000519185.1). Lineage (GTDB taxonomy): Bacteria > Pseudomonadota > Gammaproteobacteria > Burkholderiales > Burkholderiaceae > Paraburkholderia > Paraburkholderia nodosa. Next base: position 70,238 of record NZ_JAFA01000011.1, read on the forward strand.
ACGGAACAAACGCACGAGGCGGCAGGCGCAGACGTTGCATACGCAGCCGATGCCTCGGGCGAAGCGGTACCTGAAGAAACAAGCCTCGCGCAGGACGGGCTAGCCCCGGACACTCACGCGCAGGATGCCGCGCACGCAGCAGATGCGGCGGGCGAAGAAGAACACGAAGACCGCCGCGACGCGGCGCAGGACGACCCCGTCTCAACGACGGACGACGAAGCCGCACGACGCGGCATCTGAAGCAACAAGCATTTTTGACGCGCCCCGCAAGCGGGCGCGCAACCTGACATTTGAGGTTGTTTTGACTGATATCCACGACACCGATTCGACCGACGCGTCTGAATCCGCGCGCCGCGCGTCCTCCGCGCGCGACGACGACACGCGTGCTTCGCAGGTCGAAGGCGAAGCACAGGGCGGCGAGGGCGAAGAGCGCCCACGCCGCGGCCTGCGCCGCGGGCCGCGCAGCCTGATCGCGCGCCGCCGCGCGGGCGCGAAGGCAAAGTCCGCCGAAGGCGCGGAAGGCGCCGACGCGTCCGAAACGCCTGCTGCCGCGCCGGAAGCGGCGGCTGAGCGCGCTCCCGCCGGGCGCGCACCGCGCAAGGACGCAGGCGCGAAGAAGCCGGCCCGCCGCCAGAACACGGGCGCCGCCGCTCAGGGTGAGCGTCGAGGCGAACGCCAGCAGGGCGAGCGCCAGCAAGGCGCGGGCAAACGCCAGAAGGGCCAAGGTCAGGGCCAGGGCCGAGGCGAAAGCCAGCCGGCAGCCGCCGCGGGCGAGTCCACGCAGGACGACCTGTTCCTCTACGTGACGTCGCCGGCGTTCGACGCCGACAACGGCGCCAGTTCGGGCGTGCACGCACCGATGCTGCGCCGCGGCCGTGCCCAGCAGCCCAAGCGCGTGCTGAGCCCGGACGACGACGCGCCCAAGCTCCACAAGGTGCTGGCGGATGCGGGCATGGGCTCGCGCCGCGACATGGAAGAGCTGATCATCGCCGGGCGCGTCTCGGTGAACGGCGAGCCCGCGCACATCGGCCAGCGCATTCTGCCGACCGACCAGGTCCGCATCAATGGCAAGCCCATCAAGCGCAAGCTGCAGAACAAGCCGCCGCGCGTGCTGATCTATCACAAGCCGACCGGCGAAATTGTGAGCCACGCCGATCCGGAAGGCCGTCCGTCGGTGTTCGACCGCCTGCCGCCGATGAAAACGGCGAAGTGGCTGGCTGTCGGCCGTCTGGACTTCAACACCGAAGGTCTGCTGATGCTGACCACCTCGGGGGACCTGGCCAACCGTTTCATGCACCCGCGCTACAGCGTGGAGCGCGAATATGCCGTGCGCGTCGTGGGCGAGTTGACCGAGGGTAATCGCCAGAAGCTGCTCAAGGGCGTCGAGCTCGAGGACGGCCCCGCGAGTTTCCTGCGCATCCGCGACGGCGGCGGCGAAGGCACGAATCACTGGTATCACGTCGCGCTGGCCGAAGGGCGTAACCGCGAAGTGCGCCGGATGTTCGAGGCAGCGGGCCTGATGGTGAGCCGCCTGATCCGCACGCGCCACGGCCCGATCGCGCTGCCCAAGGGCCTCAAGCGCGGCCGCTGGGAAGAGCTCGAAGACAATGAGGTGCGCGCGCTGATGGCAGCGGTCGGCCTGAAGGCGCCGAGCGAAGAGAAAGGCGGTCGTGGCGGCAAGGAGCAGGAGCGTCGCCAGCCCGATCCGATGCAGACGTCGATGGGCTTCATCAACCGCGAGCCGGTGCTGAGCTCGCACGGTGCGATGGGTCAGCCGCGTCAGGGCCAGGGCCAGGGACGGCGCGGCGCGGCGGGCGGTTTCGGCGGCGGCGCGGGCGCCGGTCATGGCAATTTCGGCGCGGGCTCCGGCTTCGGCGGCCGTGGCGGCAACCGTGCAGGCGGCCGTGAGGTCGACGGCAACCGTGCACCCGGCGCGCAGGGCGCGCAGGGCAAGCGTGCGGGCGGCAATGCCAACGGGAATCGCCGCAGCGGTGCCGGCAACGGCGGCAATGCCAACTCCAGTGGCAACCGCGCGGGCGGCAACAGCCGTGGCGGCCAGCGTGGCACGCCGCGCAACCGCACTCGCGGGCATTGACCCGCATGGCGCGACGCCTGGCCGCGCCATGCGGCGGACGTCGCGGCTACGCAACGGCGGCGATACGCGTGGTTAGCGCGCAAAACACCGGAAAATCCCCTTGCGAGCCCATAAATAACGGTAAAAGGCTGCTCCGGCTTGACCCGTGATTTGCGTTAATGTGTAAAAAAGGCTAGAATCACAAAGTCGCTGGGCGTGCGGCTGTTATTTGCGCCCCAGGTGCGACCACCTGGCTAAGTGAGAAGATGGGCGTTTCGCCCATTTTTTTTTTGGTTCGCCCCAAACTGGTTACCAAAATGCCGACGTTTCACGTTCGGCATTGTCAATTTGGGGGCGTCTAAAGTCACCAACGCGCCAGGTCGTTCGTCATCGTGGGGCAGGTAGGTGAGAAGCGCGCGCGCTCACCTGGCGCGCGGCCCGCGAATCCCTAGCGAAGCAAGAATTAGAGCGAAGGAAGTTGCTGGCCCGCTGCGCAGAACATCTGGAGTGGGCATTGTGCAACTGACGGAACTGATTGAAACCACGGTCACCGGGCTCGGTTACGAGCTGGTCGACCTCGAGCGCACCGGGCGCGGCATGCTGACCATCTTCATCGATCAGCCCGCGGGGATCGCGATCGAGGACTGCGAGAAGGTCACGCGTCAGCTGCAGCACGTTCTGACGGTCGAGAACATCGACTACGAGCGACTCGAGGTTTCGTCGCCGGGTCTCGACCGTCCGCTGAAAAAACTGGCGGACTTCGAACGCTTCGCAGGCTGCGAAGCGGTAATCACGTTGAAAAAGCCATTAGACGGACGGAAATCGTACCGGGGCATCGTGCATGCTCCCGAAGGCGAATCCATCGGTCTGGAATTCGAAGGGAAGGCGGGTCCTGCGATGCTCGATTTCACGCTCGCGGACATCGACAAAGCACGCCTTGTCCCCAAAGTTGACTTTAGGAGCCGCAAACAATGAGTCGCGAAGTGTTGATGCTGGTGGATGCGCTGGCACGCGAGAAGAATGTCGACAAGGACGTGGTGTTCGCCGCCCTTGAAGCGGCGCTTGCGTCGGCCTCCAAGAAACTCTTCGACGAGGATGCGGATATCCGCGTGCATATCGATCGCGAAAGCGGCGAACACGAAACGTTCCGCCGCTGGCGCGTCGTGCCGGACGAGGCGGGCTTGCAGGAGCCGGACCAGGAAATCCTGCTGTTCGAAGCGCGCGAGCAAGACCCGGAAGCGCAGATCGACGGCTTCGTCGAGCAGCCGGTAGCTTCGGTCGAGTTCGGCCGTATCGGCGCACAGGCCGCCAAGCAGGTCATCCTGCAGAAGGTGCGCGACGCCGAGCGCGAACAGATCCTGAACGACTTCCTCGAGCGCGGCGAAAGCATCATGACCGGTACGGTCAAGCGCATGGACAAGGGCAACTTCATCGTCGAATCCGGTCGTGTGGAAGCGCTGCTGCGCCGCGACCAGCTGATTCCGAAGGAAAACCTGCGCGTGGGCGACCGCGTGCGCGCCTGGATCGGCAAGGTCGACCGCACCGCGCGCGGCCCGCAGATCGAACTCTCGCGCACGGCGCCCGAGTTCCTGATGAAGCTGTTCGAAATGGAAGTGCCCGAAATCGAACAGGGCCTTCTCGAGATCAAGGCGGCGGCGCGCGATCCGGGTGTACGCGCCAAGATCGGCGTGGTGGCTTACGACAAGCGCATCGATCCGATCGGGACCTGCGTCGGCATCCGCGGTTCGCGCGTGCAGGCCGTGCGCAACGAGCTCGGTGGCGAAAACGTCGACATCGTGCTATGGTCGGAAGATCCCGCCCAGTTCGTGATCGGCGCGCTCGCGCCGGCTGCCGTGCAGTCGATCGTCGTCGACGAGGAAAAGCACGCGATGGACGTCGTGGTCGACGAGAGCGAACTCGCAGTCGCGATCGGCCGTAGCGGCCAGAACGTGCGTCTCGCCAGCGAGCTGACCGGCTGGCAAATCAATATCATGACGCCGGACGAATCTGCGCAAAAGCAGAATCAGGAGCGCACGGTGCTGCGCGACCTGTTTATGGCGCGTCTCGACGTGGATGAGGAAGTCGCCGACATCCTGATCGACGAAGGCTTCACGAGCCTCGAAGAGATCGCCTACGTGCCGCTCAACGAAATGCTGGAAATCGAGGCGTTCGACGAGGACACCGTGCACGAGCTGCGCAACCGCGCTCGCGACGCGCTGCTCACGCAGGCGATCGCGAACGAGGAGAAGGTGGAAAGCGCCGCGCTGGACCTCAAGAGTCTGGACGGTATCGACCCGGACCTGCTCGCGAAACTGGCGCAGCATGAAGTTCACACCCGCGACGAGCTCGCCGAGCTGGCCGTGGACGAGCTGGTCGAAATGACGGGAATGGAAGAGGACGCCGCCAAGGCGTTGATCATGAAGGCACGTGAGCACTGGTTCCAGTAACCCGCCGACGGGAAACTGCATCAGGGCGCGACGAGCAGGAAGCGACCATGACCCACTGAACTGAACGCGGCGGAGCCTTGCAGAACGCGAGGCACCGAAGGCCGCATGACCCGATGTCAACCGCAAGGAATCGGTCCTTGCATTAAGAGGAATGAATGGCGAGTAACAACGTAGCCCAATTTGCCGCGGAACTGAAGATGCCTGCCGGCGTGCTGCTCGAGCAGCTGCAGGCGGCGGGCGTCACGAAAGCGAGCGAGAGCGATGCCTTGTCGGAGACCGACAAGGCACGTCTGCTCGATCACTTGCGCAAGTCTCACGGCTCGACTGATGCAGACAAGCGCAAGATCACGCTGACGAAACGGCATACGTCGGAGATCAAGCAGTCCGATTCGACGGGTAAGGCACGCACCATTCAGGTCGAGGTGCGCAAGAAGCGCACGTTCGTCCGCCGCGACGAGTCCGCCGGTGAAGCGGATGCATCGAATCATGCAGCCGACGCAGCCGCTGCCGCCGAAGAGGCGGAGCTGCAGCGCCGCGAGGAAGAAGCGCGCCGCGAGGCAGAACTGCTCGAGCGTCAGGCCCTGGAGCTCAAGGAGCGCCAGGAACTGCTCGCGCGTGAAGAGTCGGAGCGCCGTTCGCGCGAAGAGGCCGCCGAGGCCGAGCGCCGCCGTGCCGAAGAAGAAGCTGCAAAGAAGAAGGCTTCGGCCGATGCCGCCGCTCGCGAGCTGGCCGCTCAGGCCGTGGCTGCGCAGCGCAATGCCGAAGCGGAAGCGAAAGAAGTGAAGCAAGCGCAGGATCAGCAAGAAGAACAGCGCGCTGCAGCCGAGCGCGCCGCGCAGCGCGAAGCGGCCCAGAAGGCCGAAGCCGCCGCACGCGAAGCCGCCGAAAAGGCGCAGAAGGAACAGGACGAGATCGCCCGCCGCCGTGCGGCTGCCGAAGCCGAAGCGCGCGCGATCCGCGAAATGATGAACACGCCGCGCAAGGCGCAGGTGAAGGCGCCCGAGCCGCCCAAGCCCGTCGAGCCGCCGGCCAAGCCGGCCGAAGCGAAGGGCACGCTGCACAAGCCGGCCCGTCCGGAAGGTGCTCCGGCCCGTCCGACCGGTGCAGGCGCCGCGGCGAAGAAGCCGGCCACGACGGCCGCGCCTTCGACGAGCGCGCCGGGTGCCGGCGCGGGCGACCGCAACAAGAAGCCGGGCGCAGGCAAGGGCGGCTGGCAGGACGACGCGGCCAAGCGCCGTGGTATCAAGACGCGCGGCGACTCGTCGGGCGGCGTGGACCGCGGCTGGCGCGGCGGCCCGAAGGGCCGTGGCCGTCACCAGGACGCTTCGACGTTCCAGGCGCCGACCGAGCCGATCGTGCGTGAAGTGCACGTGCCGGAAACCATCACGGTGGCCGACCTCGCGCACAAGATGTCCGTGAAGGCATCGGAAGTCATCAAGGTGATGATGAAGATGGGCCAGATGGTCACCATCAACCAGATGCTCGACCAGGAAACGGCGATGATCATCGTCGAGGAACTCGGCCACCGTGCGGTCGCCGCGAAGCTCGACGATCCGGAAGCGCTGCTGGTCGAAGGTCAGGGCACGGCTACGGACGCCGAGCAGCTGCCGCGTCCGCCGGTCGTCACGGTCATGGGTCACGTCGACCACGGCAAGACGTCGCTGCTCGACTACATCCGCCGCGCCAAGGTTGCCGCTGGCGAAGCGGGCGGCATTACGCAGCACATCGGCGCTTACCACGTCGAAACGCCGCGTGGCGTCATCACGTTCCTCGACACGCCGGGTCACGAGGCCTTTACGGCCATGCGTGCTCGCGGTGCGAAGGCAACCGACATCGTTATTCTGGTGGTCGCAGCCGACGACGGCGTGATGCCGCAAACGAAGGAAGCGATCGCGCACGCCAAGGCTGCGGGCGTGCCGCTCGTCGTGGCGATCAACAAGATCGACAAGCCGGACGCGAATCTCGAGCGCGTGAAGCAGGAGCTCGTCGCAGAAGGCGTCGTGCCGGAAGAGTACGGCGGCGACTCGCCGTTCGTGCCGGTGTCGGCGAAAACCGGCGCGGGCATCGACGATCTGCTCGAAAACGTGCTGCTGCAGGCTGAAGTGCTGGAACTGACTGCACCTGTCGTAGCGCCGGCCAAGGGTCTCGTGATCGAAGCGAAGCTCGACAAGGGTAAGGGTCCGGTTGCAACGATCCTCGTCCAGTCCGGCACGCTGAACCGTGGCGACGTCGTGCTCGCTGGCAGCGCCTACGGCCGCGTGCGCGCGATGCTCGACGAAACCGGCAAGCCCACGAAGGAAGCGGGCCCGTCGATTCCGGTCGAGATCCAGGGTCTTTCGGAAGTGCCGGGCGCGGGCGAAGAAGTCATCGTGCTGCCGGACGATCGCAAGGCGCGTGAAATCGCCATGTTCCGTCAAGGCAAGTTCCGCGACGTCAAGCTGGCGAAGCAGCAGGCCGCGAAGCTCGAAAACATGCTCGAGCAGATGGGCGAAGGCGAAGTGCAGAACCTGCCGCTCATCGTCAAGGCGGACGTGCAGGGTTCGCAGGAAGCGCTGGTGCAATCGCTGCTCAAACTGTCGACCAGCGAAGTGCGCGTGCAGATCGTGCACAGCGCGGTCGGTGCGATCAGCGAGTCGGACGTCAACCTGGCAACGGCTTCGAAGGCGGTCATCATCGGCTTCAATACGCGTGCAGATGCGCAGGCGCGTAAGGTTGCCGAGGCGAATGGCATCGACATCCGCTACTACAACATCATCTATGACGCAGTGGATGAGGTGAAGGCGGCGATGTCGGGCATGCTGGCGCCGGAGAAGCGCGAGACAGTCACGGGCATGGCCGAGGTGCGTCAGGTGATTCGCGTGCCGAAGGTCGGACTGATTGCGGGTTGTATGGTCACGGACGGTTTCGTCAAGCGTTCGTCGTCGGTGCGCGTGATCCGCAACAACGTGGTCATCCATACCGGCGAACTCGACTCGCTCAAGCGCTTCAAGGACGACGTCAAGGAAGTCAAGCAAGGCTTCGAGTGCGGTATGTCGATCAAGAACTTCAGCGACATCGTCGAAGGCGATCAGTTCGAAGTGTTCGAGATCACCGAAGTCGCGCGTACGCTGTAATACAGCGGCGCCCGCGGGCAGACCTTCAGGGTTGCCCGCTTGGCCGATAACGGGCGGGGCAGGCGCTGGCCAGCCCCGCCCGTTTTGTTTTTTGCGCGGTCGTGTGCGCCTTCGTGGACGCAACGCCGCCTGAATGCCTCGCAGATAAAGAGGTGGAACCATCATGCCGAAAAAACGTACTTCCCCGAATCGCAACGTGCAGATCGCGGATCAGATCCAGCGCGATCTGTCTGAGTTGCTGCGCGAAGTGAAGGACCCCCGAATTGGGCTCGTGACGATCCAGAGCGTCGAACTCACGCCCGACTACGCGCACGCCAAAGTCTACTTCACGACCCTCACGGGCGACCCGAAGACCACGCAGGAAGCGCTCAATCACGCCGCAGGCCATCTGCACAACCAGCTCTTCAAGCGCCTGCACATTCACACGGTGCCGACGCTGCATTTCCACTATGACCAGTCGGTCGAGAAGGGTGTCGAGATGTCGCGCCTGATCGACGAGGCGAACGCCACGCGCGCGAAGGACGACTGACGCGGGCAATGACTGCATCATCGAAACAGAATCATGGCGGGCAGCGATCTGACGCGGCGCGACCGAAAGTCCCGCGCCGCCTGCTCGACGGCGTGCTGCTGCTGGACAAGCCCGTTGGCCTGTCCAGCAACGACGCGTTGATTCGTGCGAAGCGTCTGTACCGCGTGAAGAAGGCCGGCCACACCGGCACGCTCGACCCGCTCGCGTCGGGCCTGCTGCCGCTGTGCTTTGGCGAGGCGACCAAGTTTTCGCAGGATCTGCTCGAAGCCGACAAGACCTATGAGGCGACCATGCGCCTCGGCATTCGCACGGCCACCGGCGACGCCGAAGGCGAGGCGATCGAAACGCGCGAGGTCAGCTGCGACGAAGCCGCCGTGCGTGAGGCGATGACGCGCTTCCTCGGCGACATCGTGCAGGTGCCGCCGATGTATTCGGCGCTCAAGCGCGACGGCAAGCCGCTCTATGAATATGCGCGTGCGGGCCAGACGGTCGAGCGCGAAGGGCGCGAGGTGAAGATCCTTGCGCTGGAGATGATCGCCTGTGCGCTTCCCGAGGTTCCCGAGGTGACGTTTCGCGTGACCTGCAGCAAGGGCACGTACATCCGCACGCTTGCCGAAGATATCGGCGAGGCGCTTGGCTGCGGCGCGCATCTCGTGATGCTGCGGCGTACGGGTGTGGGCGCGCTCACGCTCGAGCATGCGGTGACGCTCGACGCGCTCACGGCCGCCGACGAGCCCGAGCGCGACACCTGGCTGCGCCCCGTCGATGCGCTGCTCTCCACGTTCCCCGCCGTCACGCTCGACGCGGAAGCGGCGCGCCGCTTCACGCATGGCCAGCGCTTGCCGCTCAACGAGCTGGTGCTCGATCGCGCGGTTTGCGAAGCGGCCGGGCGCGTGCGCGTGTACGCGGAAGATGGGCGCTTGCTCGGTGTCGCGAAGGCCGCGAACGGCGTGCTTGCGCCGGAGCGGCTAGTGGTCAGCGGCGCGGCCTGAGCGTACTCGCACCGCGCCAGGAGCGCAAAAACAAAAACGGCACGCCGGTGAACAACCGGACGTGCCGTTTTGCTATGGACACCCGCGAGCGCTAGCGCATCAACCTCAGTGCGCTGCCGAAGCCGCTGCACCCGCGTCCGCACCGCCGGCACGCTCGGGCCGCGTGATCCAGATGAGTGCGATCAGCACGATGAAGATCATCGAGGAAATCCAGAACAGGTCGTTCACACCGAGCTGCGCGGCCTGCTGCGAGAGCATCCGGTCGAAGAGCCCATGCGCCTGCGAAGGATCGAGACCCGCGCCCTGGAATTGCTGCATCGACTGGTTGAAGACCGGGTTGGTCGGCGTGGCCACTTCGTTCAGGCGCGCGTGGTGAAACGTCGTGCGGTGATCCCACGCCGTCTCGAAGATCGACGTGCCGATACCGCCGCACATGATCCGCACGAAGTTCGACAGGCCGGACGCCGCGGGGATACGGCTGCCCGGCAGCCCCGAAAGCGTGATGGACACGAGTGGAATGAACAGACCCGCCATGCCGATGCCCTGAATGAGCGTAGGCAGCGTGAGCGCCCACGTGTCCACGCCTGTCGTGTATTGCGAGCGCATCCAGAAGCATAGTGCGAACACGATGAAGGCTGTCGTCGCGATATAGCGCGGGTCGGTGCGCGGCAGGATCTTGCCCGTAATGGGCGAGAGCAGGATGGCGAAGAAGCCCACCGGCGCCATCACGAGTCCCGCGTCCGTTGCGGTGTAGCCGAGCGTGGTTTGCAGCCACAGCGGCAGCAGCACGAGATTGCCGAAATACAGCCCGTAGCCCACCGAAAGCGCAATCGTGCCTCCCGTGAAATTGCGCCGCGCGAAGAGCGACAGGTCGACCACAGGGTGATCCGCGGTCAGCTCCCACACCACGAAGAACGCGAATGCGATCACGGCGGTGAGCGCCAGCACGACGACCGTGGTGGACGAGAACCAGTCGAGGTCCTTGCCCTTGTCGAGCATCACCTGCAGCGAGCCCACCCAGATGATGAGGAGCGCAAGACCCACGCCGTCGATCGGCGCCTTCTTCACGACCGAATCACGATTGCGGAAGATCATCCACGTGGCGAGCGCCGCGATGATGCCAACGGGGATGTTCACGTAGAAAATCCACGGCCACGAAATGTTGTCCGAGATCCAGCCGCCAAGAATCGGGCCGGCTACCGGCGCGATCAGTGTGGTCATCGACCACATCGAGAGCGCCATGGGCGCCTTCGCGCGCGGATAGCTCGCGAGCAGCAGCGTTTGCGAAAGCGGGATCATCGGGCCGGCCACGGCGCCTTGCAGCACGCGCGAGGCGAGCAGGATGGGCAGCGTGGGTGCGAGGCCGCACATCCACGACGAGATCACGAACAGGATGATCGACGCCATGAAGAGGCGCACCTGGCCGATGCGGTCGGTGAGCCAGCCCGTGAGCGGCACCGAAATCGCGTTGGCCACCGCGAACGAAGTGATGACCCACGTGCCCTGGTCCGACGACACGCCGAGGTCGCCCGAGATCGACGGGATCGACACGTTCGCGATCGAGGTGTCGAGCACGTTCATGAACACCGCGAGCGACACCGCGATGGTGCCGATCACGAGTTGCGCGCCCTGTAGCGGCGGATGTGCGACGGGTTGTTGTGCTGCTGCCATTGCGTCCTTTCTTGTTGACCTGTTTGAGGCAACACGAAGCAAAGCGGCGCGGGCTGAGGATCAGCCCGCGCCGGCGCTTGCGAGTGCTTTTATCAGGGCTTCGATCAGCCTTACGCGCCCGGCTTCGCCGAGTGAGCGGACGACACCTGCGCCTTGGCGGCTGCGTTGCCGGTCGCGCTGCTGGCGTTGTTGCTAGCCGCCTTGTGCGCATTCGGACCGGCGTTTTCGGCGATGATGCGCGCGATTTCCGCATCGGCTTCTGCGCCGTACTTGGCGAACACATCGGTCTCGTAGACGGTGTTCTGCGCATTGCCGAGCTGCGAGCCCGAATCGTTGCGGATGCTCACGTCCACCTGCATCGAGAGGCCGATACGCAGCGGGTGCTTCTGCAGGTCTTCGGGATCGAGCGAGATACGCACTGGCAGGCGCTGCACCACCTTGATCCAGTTACCCGTCGCGTTCTGCGCGGGCAGCAGCGAGAAGGCCGAGCCCGTGCCCGCCGAGAAGCCCACCACCTTGCCGTGATAGACGACCGACGAGCCATACACGTCGGCCGTCATCTCGACCGGCTGGCCGATGCGCATGTGCTTGAGCTGCACTTCCTTGAAGTTGGCGTCGACCCACAGCGAGTTCAGCGGCACCACCGACATCAGCGGATTGCCCGGCGAGACGCGCTGGCCCACCTGCACCGAGCGCTTGGCCACGTAGCCGGTAACGGGCGCGGGCAGCGTGTTGCGCGCATTCGCCAGATAGGCGTCGCGCACCTTGGCGGCGGCGGCCTCCACGTTCGGGTGATTGGCGATGGTGGTGTTCGCGGTCAGCGCGCGGTTCGCGGCGAGCTGCTGCTGCGAGGCTTCGAGCGCGGCTTCGGCACTGCGCACGGCGTCGCGGGCGTGCGAAATCTCTTCCTGCGAGACGGCGCCCGTCTGCGCGACCTGCATGCGGCGGCGCAGGTCGTCCTGCGCACGCGAGAGGTCGGACTGACGCTGCGCGACTTGCGCTTCGTACTGGCTGTCGTCGGCGAAGAGGCCGCGCACCTGGCGCACCGTCTGCGCGAGCTGCGCTTCCGTTTGCTCGAGCGTGACGCGCGCGTCGGCCGGGTCGAGCAGCACGAGCGGGTCGCCGACGTTCACCGTTTGCGTATCGTCCGCTTTCAGTGCGATCACCGTGCCGGTGACCTGCGGCGTGATCTGTACGACGTTGCCGTTCACGTAGGCGTCGTCCGTGCTTTCGGTAAAGCGCGCGACGAGGAAGTAGTACAGGCCGTATGCAACGGCTGCAATCACGATCACGAGGACAAGCAGCGTCATCATGCGCTTGCGCTTGCCGCTGTTCGCGTTCGGCTGCGGATTGGCCGCCGGCTGCTGGGGGGTGCTCATGGAAGGATCTCCGGATGCTTGCGTGCTGTTCGTTCAGTTTTTGATGTTCGTGTGCTGCCCGGCGCTCAATTCGACGCAGGCGCAGCGTTGGCCGCGCTCGTCGATGCCGCCGCGTTCTGCGGCGAGCGCGTACCGCGCCACGGGGCGCCGTTCACGTCGCTCTGGCCGCGTGCTTCGCTGCCGACTTCGGCGGGCGGCGTGAGCCCCGCGCCTTGCGCTTCGAAGCCGCCGCCAAGCGACTTGATGAGCGCCATCTGCTGGTCGCGGCGCTGCGCCTTCAGGTTCGACACCGTCTGCTCCGCGGCGAGGCGGTTCTGGTCGGCGGTGAGCACCTGAAGCTGCTCGGAGAGTCCCGCCTTGTAGCGGATTACCGCGAGCTGCCAGGCCTTGGTCGACGCGTCGAGCGCGCGATCGGCGTCCACCAGTTGCCTGTCGGCCGAGTGGATCGTCGACACGTTGGTCGCCACGTCCTGGAACGCGCCGATGAGCGTCTGGTTGTAGTTCGCCACATCGAGCTCGAAGTCGGCGTAGCGGCCCTTCAGTTGCGCGCGCAACGCGCCCGCGTCGAAGAGCGGCAAGTGCACGGCCGGGCCGATATTCATCTGGCGGCTCGTGAAGTTCAGGAATTTGCCCCAGCCGAACGCGTCGAAGCCGAAGCCGGCTGCGAGGTTCACGTCGGGATAGAACTCGGCCTTGGCTTCCTTCACGTCGTGCATCGCGGCTTCCACCTGCCAGCGCGCGGCGACGATGTCGGGGCGGCGCGCGAGCAGGTCGGCGGGCAGGTTGTCGGGCAGGGCGACGTTGGCGACCGGGTTGAGCACCGGTTGCGCGATTTGCAGGCCGCGGTCCGGGCCCTTGCCGAGCAGCGCGCCGAGCTGATAGCGCACGGATTCGATCTGGCCGTCGATCTGCGAGAGGTTCGCCTGGCTCGTCGCGATGTTGCCGTTCGCGGTCTGTTTCTCGACGTTGGTGTCGAGGCCCGCCACCACGCGGCCGTCCGTGATCGTACCGATGGTCTTGCGGTTGTCGATCTCGTGCACGGCGATGTCGCGCAGCTCGTAGAGCTGGGCGAGCTGGTTGTACGTGCGCGCAACCGACGAGGCGAGCGTGATGCGCGCCTGCTGCATGTCCGCCTCGGCGGCACGCTGCGTGGAAACCGCTTGCGCGAGGCGCTGGCGGTTCTTGCCCCAGAGGTCCAGATCCCACGAGGCGCTGGCGAGCACGTTGTTCTCGCTATACCAGGTGCCGCCGTACGGGGGCGGGAAAAGGGCGTTGGCCGAGTACAGCTCGCGGGTCCACGAATAGCTCAGGTTGGCCTTCGGGAAGAGCGCCGAGCGCGAGGTTTCGATATACGACGACGCCTTGGCGAGGCGCGCCTGCGCCTGAGCGATGCTCGGGCTGCCTTCGAGCGCCTCATCGATCAGTTTGGGCAACTGCGGGTCGCCGAACTGGTTCGCCCAGTCGAGCGTCGGCCACTGGCCGCCTTGCGACGGAATGCTCTGCGAGCTTTCGAACTGCTGCGGCTGATCGATGGTCTTGTCGCTCTTGATGCCGATGTAGTTCGCGCAACCCGCAAGGGCGAGCGCCGCGACCGCGGCGGCGACCGCCGCCCGGCAGGACAGTGCCCGCACGGCCGGAACAGGCGCAAACTCGGTTTGGGATTTCATTGCTCGTCTCGATGCGTGAGAGTGTGTGGTGATACTGGACGATGCAGCTATTTTCTTGTTCGGCGATTTCAAATTTGCTTGCCCCGTCATCAATTCTCGGACGGATTCGGGTTCGAACTCTGGCTAGCTTCGCAGCTATTCGAAAGGATCCGCCGCAACATGCTCTTCAGGAAGCCGACTTCCTCAGGCGTGAATCCGGCGGAGAGATGCTCCGTGACGCTGCGGAAAATCGCCGGCATGCGCGCGGCGATGGCAAGGCCCTCGGGTGTGAGCGCGAGGCGTACCGCGCGGCGGTCTTCGGAGCTGCGCACGCGCTTCAGGAGCCCGCGCTTCTCCAGCCGGTCGACCAGGCGTGTGACGGCGCTCGCGTCGATGCCGTACTCGCGGGCGAGTTCGGCCGCGAGTGTGCATTTGCCGGTCGCCACCATAAAGAGGATGCTGGCCTGCTGGCTCGTAACGCCGAGTTCGGCGACGGCGCGCTGGGTGACCATGTTCGACATGGTCGATTTCACCCGCGAGATCAGGTAGCCGACGCTTTCGCCGAGGTCGTAGTCGCGAACTTCGGGCGGGGGCGTGGGAGTCGGATCCGTCATGATTCTGCTGCGACTGCAATGGTTGACCAGGCAGGGATTATAGGGGCGGTTAGTTGACGCGGCAAGGTTTATTCTGCCTTTGCCGAGAAACCTTTGCAGAGTAGGGGCTTAATCCGGCCCCATGGGCATGAGAAAATACGGCGTGGACGGCGCGCCGCGGCGCCCGTTACATCTTTGCCCGCGTTGCGCCGTTGCGACGCCGGCCACCCCGATCCAGGGTGCCCCCTTATATGCGCAAGATCAATTCATCTGCGCGTGCTACAATTTCAGGTTCCCAAAAGTGCGTCATCGCAGCGATGCTGAATTGACCCGCCGGCAGTAATCCGGGGCGGATCGAAGCGGCGGCCGCGCGCCCTCGCCGGGCCTGCCAGCAGGCATGCGCGGCGCACTCAACTGTACCCAGGTTCCTATGTCCCGCGCTCTTCGCAACATCGCCATCATTGCCCACGTCGACCACGGCAAGACCACGCTCGTCGACCAACTGCTGCGCCAGTCCGGCACCTTCCGCGACAACCAGCAGATCGCCGAACGCGTCATGGACTCGAACGACATCGAAAAAGAGCGCGGGATCACGATTCTCGCGAAGAACTGCGCGGTCGAGTACGAAGGCACCCACATCAACATCGTCGACACCCCGGGCCACGCCGACTTCGGCGGCGAAGTGGAGCGCGTGCTCTCGATGGTCGACTCGGTGCTGCTGCTCGTCGACGCCGTGGAAGGCCCGATGCCGCAAACGCGCTTCGTCACCAAGAAGGCGCTCGCGCTCGGCCTGAAGCCGATCGTCGTCGTCAACAAGATCGACCGTCCGGGCGCCCGTATCGACTGGGTGATCAACCAGACCTTCGACCTGTTCGACAAGCTCGGCGCGACCGAAGAGCAGCTCGACTTCCCGGTGGTGTACGCCTCGGGCCTGAACGGCTACGCGTCGCTCTCCGACGACGCGCGCGAAGGCGACATGCGTCCGCTGTTCGAGGCGATCCTCGAACACGTGCCGGTGCGCGACGCCGATCCGGAAGGTCCGCTCCAGCTGCAGATCACGTCGCTCGACTATTCGACCTACGTCGGCCGTATCGGCGTGGGCCGTATCAAGCGCGGCCGCATCAAGCCGGGTCAGCCGGTGGCACTGCGCTTCGGTCCGGACGGCGAGGTGATGAACCGCAAGATCAACCAGGTGCTGTCGTTCAGCGGCCTCGAGCGCGTGCAGGTCGAATCGGCTGAAGCCGGCGACATCGTGCTGATCAACGGCATCGAAGACATCGGCATCGGCGCGACGATCTGCGCGGTCGACACCCCCGAAGCCCTGCCGATGATCACGGTGGACGAGCCCACGCTGACGATGAACTTCCTCGTCAACTCGTCGCCGCTCGCCGGCCGCGAAGGCAAGTTCGTGACGAGCCGCCAGATCCGCGACCGTCTCACGAAGGAGCTGAACCACAACGTCGCGCTGCGCGTGAAGGACACCGGCGACGAAACCACGTTCGAAGTGTCGGGCCGTGGCGAACTGCACCTCACGATCCTGATCGAAAACATGCGCCGCGAGGGCTACGAGCTGGCCGTGTCGCGTCCGCGCGTGGTGTTGCACGAAGTCGACGGCGTGAAGCAGGAGCCGTACGAAATGCTGACCGTGGACGTCGAAGACGGCCACCAGGGCGGCGTGATGGAAGAACTGGGCCGCCGCAAGGGCGAAATGCTCGACATGGCGTCGGACAGCCGCGGCCGCACGCGTCTCGAGTACCGCATTCCGGCCCGCGGCCTGATCGGCTTCCAGGGCGAGTTCATGACGCTCACGCGCGGCACGGGTCTCATGAGCCACGTGTTCGACGCCTACGGCCCGATCAAGGAAGGCACGCTCGGCGAGCGCCGCAACGGCGTGCTGATCTCGCAGGACGACGGCGCCGCTGTCGCCTACGCACTGTGGAAGCTGCAGGACCGCGGCCGCATGTTCGTGAAGCCGGGCGACGCGTTGTACGAAGGCATGATCATCGGCATTCACAGCCGCGACAACGACCTCGTCGTGAACCCGATCAAGGGCAAGCAGCTCACCAACGTGCGCGCCTCGGGCACCGACGAAGCCGTGCGCCTCGTGCCGCCGATCCAGATGTCGCTCGAATACGCCGTGGAATTCATCGACGACGACGAACTCGTGGAAGTCACGCCGCAGTCGATCCGTCTGCGCAAGCGTCACCTCAAAGAGCACGAGCGTCGCCGCGCGAGCCGCGAAGGCGCTGCCGAGTAATTTGCAGTCACCGCTTTTTTCCGCACTGCAATGCAAACAGAAATACAGGAAAGCCGCCGCTTTACGGGCGGCTTTTTTGCGTCTGGCGGGGATTGCATTGCGGTGCAGGAAGAGAGCATTGCGAACGCCGCAAAAGCCCATATAAAAAGGGTTTGCGCGTGATGTTCGGTCGCATTGCATCCTGTGGCGAGATGCGCATATGCGCTATACTCCGCGGATGCATGATTTAGGTCCTTCCAAGCAGACTTGATTCGCAATCCGCTAAACGGTCAGGCCGTGGCGCGGAAGGTTGAGTAACCCGCTATTTCTCGAGAAACTCGAAGAAAGGTGAGCGTAAATGTCGGAAACGATGAAGCAATTCCAGCTGAACTCCTATTTGTTCGGCGGCAATGCTCCGTATGTCGAAGAGCTATACGAAGCATATCTTGACAACCCTGCGTCCGTTCCGGACACCTGGCGTGAATACTTCGACGCACTGCAAAACGTGCCGTCGTCGAGTGGCACGGCCGACAACGACATCGCCCACGGGCCGATCGTCGAATCCTTCGCTCAACGCGCGAAGGCCAACGCATTTGTTGCGCGCGGCGGCGGCGAAGATCTCGCCACGGCACGCAAGCAAGTCTACGTTCAGTCCCTGATTGGTGCTTATCGATTCCTGGGCTCGCAATGGGCCAATCTCGATCCGCTCAAGCGCCGCGAACGTCCGAACATTCCCGAACTCGAGCCTGCGTTCTACGACTTCACCGAAGCCGACATGGACCAGACGTTCAGCGCCACGAACCTCTATTTCGGGTTCGAGCGCGCGACGCTGCGCGAGATCGTCAAGGCGCTGCGCGATACGTACTGCGGTACGCTCGGCGCCGAGTACATGTACATCAGCGATCCTGAACAGAAGCGCTGGTGGAAGGAGCGTCTCGAGTCGATCCGCTCGACGCCGAACTTCTCGAACGACAAGAAGAAACACATCCTGCAGCGCCTGACGGCCTCCGAAGGCCTCGAGCGCTTCCTGCACACCAAGTACGTCGGCCAGAAGCGCTTCTCGCTCGAAGGCGGCGAGTCCTTCATCGCCGCGATGGACGAAACCGTCCGTCACGCAGGCGCGAAGGGCGTGCAGGAAATCGTCATCGGCATGGCTCACCGTGGCCGTCTGAACGTGCTGGTCAACACGCTGGGCAAGATGCCGGCTGACCTCTTCGCCGAATTCGAAGGCAAGCACGTCGACGACCTGCCGGCAGGCGACGTGAAGTACCACAAGGGCTTCTCGTCGGACGTCTCGACCGAAGGCGGTCCGGTTCACCTGTCGCTCGCGTTCAACCCGTCGCACCTCGAAATCGTCAACCCGGTGGTTGAAGGTTCGGCCAAGGCCCGTATGGACCGACGCGGCGACGCGGACGGCCTGCAGGTGCTGCCGGTGCAGATCCACGGCGACGCGGCCTTCGCAGGCCAGGGCGTCGTGATGGAAACGCTGAACCTCGCGCAAACGCGCGGTTACGGCACGCACGGCACGCTGCACATCGTCATCAACAACCAGATCGGTTTCACGACGTCCGACCCGCGCGATGCGCGTTCGACGCTCTACTGTACCGACGTGGTCAAGATGATCGAAGCGCCGGTGCTGCACGTGAATGGCGACGATCCGGAAGCGGTCGTGCTGGCTATCCAGCTCGCAGTCGATTTCCGTATGCAGTTCCACAAGGATGTCGTCGTCGACATCATCTGCTTCCGCAAGCTCGGCCACAACGAGCAGGACACCCCGGCTGTCACGCAGCCGCTGATGTACAAGACGATCGCGAAGCACCCGGGCACCCGTGCGCTGTACGCCGAGAAGCTCGTGCAGCAGGGCGTCATCACGGCTGAAGACGCAGACAACTACGTCAAGGCCTACCGCGCCGCGATGGACGAAGGCCACCACACGGTCGACCCGGTGCTCTCGAACTACAAGAGCAAGTACGCGGTGGACTGGGTTCCGTTCCTGAACCGCAAGTGGACCGACGCAGCCGATACGGCCGTGCCGCTGGCAGAACTGAAGCGCCTCGCTGAGCGCATCACTACGATCCCGGAGAACTTCAAGGTTCACCCGCTGGTCGAGCGCGTCATCAACGACCGCCGCGCGATGGGCAAGGGCGAAGCGAAGCTCGACTGGGGCATGGGCGAGCACCTCGCGTTCGCGTCGCTGTGCGCGTCGGGCTACGCAGTTCGCCTGACGGGCCAGGACTCGGGCCGCGGTACGTTCACGCACCGCCACGCCGTTCTGCACGATCAGAACCGCGAGCGCTGGGACGACGGCACGTACGTGCCGCTGCAGAACATCGGCGAGAACCAGGCGCAGTTCACGGTGATCGACTCGGTGCTCTCGGAAGAGGCAGTGCTGGGCTTCGAATACGGCTACTCGACCGCCGAGCCGAACACACTCGTCGCGTGGGAAGGCCAGTTCGGCGACTTCGTCAACGGTGCGCAGGTCGTGATCGACCAGTTCATCTCGTCGGGCGAAGTGAAGTGGGGCCGCGTTTCGGGTCTCACGATGCTGCTGCCGCACGGCTACGAAGGCCAGGGTCCGGAGCACTCGTCGGCGCGTATCGAGCGTTTCCTGCAGCTGTGCGCCGAGCACAACATGCAGGTCGTTCAGCCGACCACGCCGGCCCAGATTTTCCACGTGCTGCGCCGCCAGATGATCCGCCTGTTCCGCAAGCCGCTCATCATCTTCACGCCGAAGTCGCTGCTGCGTCACAAGGAAGCCGTCTCGGACCTGTCCGAACTCGCGAAGGGCACGTTCCAGCCGGTCATCGGCGAAGTGGACGAAGCCATCGACGCGAAGAAGGTCAAGCGCGTGGTCGCCTGCTCGGGCCGCGTGTACTTCGACCTCGTCGCGCATCGCCGCGAAGCGAAGGCGAACGACGTCGCGATCATCCGTATCGAACAGCTCTATCCGTTTGCTCACAAGCAGTTCGAAGCGGAGCTGAAGAAGTACGACAACGCGACCGAAGTGGTCTGGGTGCAGGACGAGCCGCAGAATCAAGGCCCGTGGTTCTACATCGAGCACCACCTGAAGGAAGGCATGAAGGAAGGCATGAAGCTCGCATACAGCGGCCGTCCTGCTTCCGCCTCGCCGGCTGTTGGCTACTACGCGAAGCACTACGAGCAGCAGAAGGCGCTGATCGAAGGTGCATTCGGCCGCCTGAAGGGCGCGCAGGTCGCGAAGTAAGCACTAGAGCAACCGAACCGGGAAAGCCTCGCGCTTTCCCGCGCTCATGTGCGCGACCGGTTCGTCATACGGGGATGTCCCCGATAAAGTATTCAGGAAAATCACATGGCTATCGTAGAAGTGAAGGTCCCGCAGTTTTCGGAGTCGGTGTCGGAAGGCACGATGCTGCAGTGGAAGAAGAAGGCGGGCGAAGCGGTTGCCCAGGACGAAGTCGTCATCGAGATCGAAACCGATAAGGTCGTGCTCGAAGTGCCCGCGCCGGCAGCCGGCGTGCTGGCCGAGATCCTGGTGGGCGACGGCGCAACCGTCGAGAGCGAACAGTTGATCGCGAAGATCGACACGGAAGCCAAGGCTGGCGCCGCTGCGGCCCCCGCAGCCGCTGCCGCTCCGGCGGCTGCCGCAGCTCCCGCAGCTGCACCGGCTGCTGCTGCCGCCGCAACGACGGCAAGCAGCACGGTTGCCTCGCCCGCAGCTTCGAAACTGATGGCAGAGAAGGGTCTCGCAGGCGGCGACGTCGCCGGCACGGGCCGTGACGGCCGCATCACGAAGCAGGACGTGCTCGGTGCTGGCGCACCGAAGGCCGCTCCGGCTGCCGCACCGGCTGGCAAGCCGGCTGCCGCCAAGCCGTCGCTGCCGCAAGTCAGCGCACCGGCGTCGGCGACGAACTGGCTCAACGACCGTCCGGAACAGCGCGTGCCGATGTCGCGTCTGCGTGCGCGTATCGCAGAGCGTCTGCTCGAGTCGCAGCAAACCAACGCCATCCTCACGACGTTCAACGAAGTGAACATGGCGCCGGTCATGGACCTGCGCAACAAGTACAAGGACAAGTTCGAGAAGGAACACGGCGTGAAGCTCGGCTTCATGTCGTTCTTCGTGAAGGCCGCGGTTCACGCCCTCAAGAAGTTCCCGCTCGTGAACGCGTCGATCGACGGCAACGACATCGTCTACCACGGCTACTTCGACATCGGTATCGCGGTCGGCTCGCCGCGCGGTCTGGTGGTGCCCATCCTGCGCAACGCAGACCAGATGAGCCTCGCCGACATCGAGAAGAAGATCGCCGAATTCGGCCAGAAGGCCAAGGACGGCAAGCTTTCGATCGAAGAAATGACGGGTGGCACGTTCTCGATCTCGAACGGTGGTGTGTTCGGCTCGATGCTCTCGACGCCGATCATCAACCCGCCGCAGTCGGCGATCCTCGGCGTGCACGCCACCAAGGAACGCGCCGTGGTGGAGAACGGCCAGATCGTGATCCGCCCGATGAACTACCTCGCGATGTCGTACGACCACCGCATCATCGACGGCCGCGAAGCCGTCCTGTCGCTGGTCGCGATGAAGGACGCGCTGGAAGATCCGGCTCGCCTGCTGCTCGACCTGTAATTGCATGACGCGCGACGGCAGCGTGCGGCTTGAAACCGGGCGCCGCCGTCGCGACGCGATGTCAACTTAGGCAGCAAGTCTCTCGCATTTCCGCAGTACTGAAGCCACGCGCGCCGCGAAACGCGGCCGCGCTGGCTCGCCATCAAAAGGATAGTCATGTCCAAAGAATTTGACGTCGTCGTGATCGGCGCCGGCCCCGGCGGCTATATCGCGGCAATCCGCGCCGCGCAGCTCGGCAAGTCGGTTGCGTGTATCGAAAAGTGGAAGAACCCGGCCGGCGCGCTGAAGCTCGGCGGCACCTGCCTGAACGTCGGCTGCATTCCGTCGAAGGCGCTGCTCGCCTCGTCGGAAGAGTTCGAAAACGCCGCGCATCATCTCGTTGACCACGGCATCAGCGTGGGCGAGGTGAAGATCGACGTCGCGAAGATGATCGAGCGCAAGGAAGGCATCGTCGAGAAGATGACGAAGGGTATCGAGTTCCTGTTCCGCAAGAACAAGATCACTTGGCTCAAGGGCCACGGCAAGTTCACCGGCAAGAACGAAGCCGGTGTGCAGATCGAAGTGAGCGGCGAAGGCGAAACCGAAGTCGTCACGGCGAAGAACGTCATCATCGCGACGGGTTCGAAGGCGCGCCATCTGCCGGGCATTCCGGTCGACAACAAGATCGTCTCCGACAACGAAGGCGCGCTCACGTTCGACTCCGTGCCGAAGAAGCTGGCTGTGATCGGCGCAGGCGTGATCGGTCTGGAGCTGGGCTCGGTGTGGCGCCGTCTCGGTGCCGACGTGACGATCCTCGAAGCGCTGCCGGAATTCCTCGGCGCGACCGACCAGGCGCTCGCGAAGGAAGCCGCGAAGCTCTTCAAGAAGCAAGGCCTCGACATTCACGTTGGTGTGAAGGTCGGCGAAGTGACGACGACCGACAAGAGCGTCACGATCAACTACACGGACAAGGACGGCAACGCGCAGGTGCTCGAAGCCGACCGCCTGATCGTGTCGGTTGGCCGCGTGCCGAACACCGACAACCTCGGTCTCGAAGCGATTGGCCTGAAGGCCAACGAGCGTGGTTTCATCGACGTGGACGACCACTGCGCAACGAGTGTGCCGAATGTGTACGCGATCGGCGACGTGGTGCGTGGCCCGATGCTCGCGCACAAGGCCGAAGACGAAGGCGTGCTGGTGGCCGAGATCATCGACGGCCAGAAGCCGCACATCGACTACAACTGCATTCCGTGGGTGATCTACACCGAGCCGGAAATCGCATGGGTCGGCAAGACGGAGCAGCAGCTCAAGGCAGAAGGCCGCGACATCAAGACGGGCCAGTTCCCGTTCATGGCGAATGGCCGCGCACTGGGCATCAACAAGTCGGACGGCTTCGTGAAGATGATCGCGGACGCCAAGACCGACGAGCTGCTCGGCGTGCACATCATCTCGGCCAACGCATCGGACCTGATCGCGGAAGCCGTGGTGGCGATGGAATTCAAGGCTGCCGCCGAAGACATCGGCCGCATCTGCCATCCGCACCCGTCGCTGTCCGAAGTCATGCGCGAAGCTGCACTCGCCACTGACAAGCGCGCGCTCAACATGTAAGCGCCAAGGGCAGGGCGGCCGACTTTTTGGCCGCGCTGCCCCGCAGTACCCAGCATCACGTACGGAGGCGGGTGGGCTTTTGCTCTCCCGCCTTTCCTCATTTGCGGCCCAGAAAATGAACGTCACCGAATACTACGAAAACGAACTGCAGAAGCGGGGATACAAGCCCGATACGGCGCAACGCGACGCGATCGACCGGCTGCAGCGGTGCTACGACGAGTGGGCCGCGTACAAGTCGCGGCGTTCGAACGCCTTCAAGAAGTTTCTCATTCACCCGGACCTGCCGCGCGGCGTGTACATGTGGGGCGGGGTTGGGCGCGGCAAGAGCTTCCTGATGGACAGCTTCTATGCCGTCGTGCCGCTGCAGCGCAAGACGCGTCTGCACTTTCACGAATTCATGCGCGAGGTGCACCGTGAGCTCGAAGAGCTCAAGGGCCAGGCCGATCCGCTCGACGAACTCGCGCGCCGCATTGCGAAGCGTTATCGGCTGATCTGCTTCGACGAATTCCACGTCTCGGACATCGCCGACGCGATGATCCTCTACCGTCTGCTCGACCGCCTGTTCGAGAACGGCGTGCAGTTCGTGATGACGTCCAACTACGATCCCGATCTGCTGTATCCCGATGGCCTGCATCGCGACCGCATGCTGCCTGCGATCGAGTTGATCAAGAGTAAGCTCGACGTGCTCAACGTCGATGCGGGCGTCGACTATCGCCAGCGCACGCTCGCGCAGGTCGAGGTCTATCACACGCCGCTCGGCGCCGCCGCCGACAAGGCGTTGCGCCACTCGTTCGCGGAGCTTGCCGCCGTCCCCGACGAAAGCCCGCTGCTGCGCATCGAGAAGCGCGAACTGAAGGCGCTGCGCAAGGCCGACGGCGTGGTGTGGTTCGATTTCGCGACGCTGTGCGGCGGTCCGCGCTCGCAGAACGACTATCTGGAGCTGGCGAGCCGCTTTCACGCCGTGATCCTTTCCGACGTGCCGCAGATGACGCCTCGTATGCAGTCCGAAGCACGCCGCTTCACCTGGCTCATCGACGTGTTCTACGACCACAAGGTCAAGCTGCTGATGTCGGCCGCGGTGCCGCCCGAGGAACTCTACGTGGAAGGCCCGATGGCCAACGAGTTCACGCGCACGGTGTCGCGCATCGTCGAAATGCAGTCGAAGGAATATCTCGAAACGCCGCGCCGCATCGTCGATACGGCGCTGACCTGAGCGCGCGGCGCCCGCACCGCAAGCGCGGGCCGTGGGCGCATCTGCGGCGACGCACCGGTCAAGCGTGGTGCCACGCAGGCGCCAGGCCAGTCTCAAAATAGCGCGGCGGCACCTTTTTCAAGATTCGGACTCGTCTGATTTGGGCGGCGGGGGCGAGTGGATATCGTTTGTCAGCACACCCTCTGACAAAGGACCCTCCATGACCCCGCATCGCGATATTACCGACGAAGAATGGCAGCGCGTGATGCTGCTCCTGCCCGAACTGCGCCCGCGCACCGAGTTGCGCGGCCGGCCGCTCGCCAATACGCGCTCGGTGCTCAACGGCGTGCTGTGGGTCATGTATAGCGGGGCGAACTGGTCGGCCATGCCGCGCCGCTACCCTTCGTATCAAACCTGCCATCGGCGCTTCAAGACCTGGCATTACAACGGCGCGCTCAAGCGCGTGATGGGCGAGTTGTTCGGCGAAGACGGCGTGAGGTTGTGCGGCACCATCGAAACGCGCATGCGCAAGCACGTGAGCCGCGCAGAAAAAGCGGCGCGCAAGCAGGAAGCGGCGCGCAACACGCCGCGCCATTCGCCGTTCGTGTCGGTGGCGAGCGCGTCCACGTCCACGTCATCGCAGCCTTTCAACTATCGCTCCGTGTATCGTCACACGGCGTAATACCGGCGCTTACGAAGTCCGGCCGAAGCAGCTCATGCGTGCGCTTCGGCCGGTTTCGTCTCTCAGGTCCCCTTGCCGGTTTGCGCACCGGTCCTCAGGTCGATCCACTCACTCATTCACTCACTGCTGACGCACCCACGTCTGCGAGCGGCCAAGCAGCGAAATCCCCATATAGCCGCGCACGACGAGTTTCTGGCCGCCGTCTTCCGTATGCATCTTGCAGCGGTACACCTTGCCGTTCTCAGGGTCGAGAATGTGGCCGCCGTCATACCCCTCACCGGTTTTTTTCATGCTGTCGATGATCGTCATGCCGAGGATCAGCTGATCCTTGCGTGAATCGGAGCAGGCCGTGCAGCGCCGATCGGGCTGGTCGTTCGCACTGAGTCCCTTGATGACCTTGCCGCTCAGATCGCCGTTGGCGTCGGCGCTGATCTGCACGAGCGCTTTCGGCTGGCCGGTATGGTCGTCGATGGTCTGCCAGACGCCGACGGGCGTGTCGGTTTGAGCGTGCGCGACGAGGGCGCCGCACAGCAGTGCACTCGCAAGCGCGACATGGCGCGCCGCGCGTCCCATGACTCGGTTCATGTCTTCCTCCACTGATGTTGTTTGTCGTGTCGATGCTGACCGTGCGTCGCGCCTGGCACGCCGCAAGGTCAGGGCAGGATACTGGAAAGCACTGCGCGCGTTTGAGAGAAGGAACTCTAGTTTGGTCGGCCCTTTCGCCGCGCTGGACCAAAACGGCTGGCGATGCAAGGACACGGCGCAATTCCCAGGAAATTCTTGCTATGTGTTGTGGGAAAAGATACGTAATCGGCAAATTTTCTACGAGGGGCCCGAAACATGTGAAAGTGAGTAATAATTGTGCCGATTTGTAAAAATTAGAACTGTTCAAAGCAGGTACTACATGGACTACAAGTGGAGAGTTCGTCGCACCGCCCTGGCGGCGCTGGTATTAATCGGGGGAATCGGTACGGGCTGCGCACAGACGCCGCCTGACAATTCAGCAGCAGCGAATGCAGCAGCAGCGGCGCCCGTAGCACAGACCACCGCCGCACCCGCAGTGCAGGACGAGCAGGCCGCGACCCCTGCGCTGCCTTTGGCAGCGAGCCAGCCGAGCGTGCTCACGCCGGATGAAGCGAAGCAGAACGCCGCGGGCAACGTCGCCGAGCTGCAGCAGATGCTGCGAGGCTCGGAGCTCGCCGAGTTGCGCACGACCTACAACGGCTCGTATGGCGCGAGCTTGCTGTTTTACGGCAAGGAAATGACGTACTACGTCACGCTGTTCCAGAACAAGACGTTCTGGCGCGTGATCAAGACGAGCGACGAGACGCGCGCCGAAGCCATCTATCGCGACTTTGCGGTGAAGTCGGGGCAGCTCGCCGAAGTGGAAATCCGCCGCACGCGCCTCGAAGCGCAGAAGGCGTTCACGGACCGCATGATCGCGCTCACGCAAGACCACGCGAACCGGCTCCAGGCGGATCTGGCCATCGCGCGCGAGCAGCAGGCGCTCGTCGCGGATCAGCAGAAGCAGGGCCGCGATCAGGCGACCGCATTGCAGGCGCAGAAGACAGCCGCCCAGGCGCAACTGCGCACGGTTCAGCGTCAAGTGCGCGAACTGCAGCAACAAGTGGAAGGTGGTCTGCCGATCCGCTGATCGCCGGTACACGGCGTGGCACGCGCCTCGCCGTGCGACGGGTTGTGCGATGGGTCGTGCGAAATACGCAGATGCGGCACGCAAAAGGCGGAGCGTCATGGGCGCTCCGCCTTTCTTCATGGGGCGATCGTTCAGGGCGCGCTCAGTGCTTGCCGTGGCGATGCGTGTCGCGGCCCTTGCGGCTTTCGTCTGCGGAATGGGGCTTCTGTTGAGAGCCGGTGGGCGAGGGGGCCACGGCGATCGGATCGCTCGCGGGGAAGGTTTCGTCGAGCGCTTCGTCGAGCGGGTCTTCCTGCGAGGGTTGCGGGGCTTTCGGCTTGGATGCGCTCATGGCGGTCTCCGTGGCGATATGCGTCACGCCCAGAATAACGCAAAGCCAGAATCGTGACTGCGAGCCACGGCTTCCAGAGCGCTTCGGAAGACGGTGGAACGAAACTGAACGCAACTGCACCGCAGTTGTATAAAACTACGCGCGCAAACAAGCGGGCGCGCCAAGGCGCGCCCGTACTGTACTGAAGATCGGCGTGACCGGCGTACCGTGCAGCGAGTGCGCCAGCCAGCAGCGGCTTAGCTGTTGCCCGAGCCTTCGCCGCCGTTGCCGCCGTTGTTCACCGCGCCGTAAAGGCGGCGGCGGCGCGTGACGACGACCGGGCCGTCCTGGGCGCCACGGTCGTTGCCGGGGGCGCCCGATGCGCCCGATGGCGCGCCGGACGGCGCCGACCAGTTCTCGCGCGGCTCGCGCGATTCACGCGGTTCTCGTTGTTCACGCGGGCCATGACCGCCGTGACTGCCGAGCGGGCCGCGGCTCGTATGCTCGCCGTGCGAGCTGCGAGCGCCGCCCGGGCGCGGACCCGGACGGGTGCCGGTATCGAGCTGGATGGTCGAAATGGCGCGCTTGTAGATGCCTTGCAGGCCGACGGGCGTGCGCAGCATCACCAGGTACTGATCGAACGACTCGATGCATCCGGTCAGGCGAATGCCGTTGACCAGATAGATTTCGACGCGCTTTCTTTCCTTACGCGCGGCGTTCATGAAGTCGTTTTGCGGGTGCGATTCTGCGGAAGGCATGGACTAGATTTGGCCAGGCGGCGCAATGCCGCAATCAGTTGGAAACGTTTGCTCGCCGCGATTCTACCTTGTGTCGGCGAAGCGCGCGTGCGGGAAAGTAAGCTTACTGCAGAACTATACCGGCTCGCGGCCGCGACCGCAGATTGACGAAAAATGCATCGCTGCGTCCCTTGTCGTCGGCTGCCGGGAAGCGGCGCGTCCGGATGACAGGTTGCGATGGACAGCGACAGCGGTTTTCGGAAAGAGGCCTGCTGACGATACGCCCGCGGATTGCCAGACCCGCGCGACCTTTCGACGCGCATGCACTCACTCACACAGCGTAGTCCATGACGGCGGGCCATGCTCGACCGATTCGAGGCCGAATCACACCCTTACACGATGTATTTCGATCCGCTTGCGACGATTCTCGCGGTGCCAGTGAGCTTCGTTCCGTGCGGCGGCACACGCAAGCAGAAATCGCCGCGCGTGCGGAATAAGCGCACCGGCTGCAACGTTTAACGCGATATCGGGGATGAACCTCAACGGAGGTGATCATGGAGCGGTTTCGGAAAGTTCTCGTGTGTCTCGTTTGTGCGGCGCTGGCCGGCGTCGCCGGGGCCGGCCTCACGGCCTGCAGCGACATGAATTCAGGCGGGGCGTCGTCGACCAGTTCGGGCGGCTCGTCGGGTGGCGGCTACTGAGCGGCGTGCGGCGTGTTGCGTCATCCGTCGCCGGAGTTCGAAGCGCAGGTCGTGGCACAGCTCGGGCCTATGCGCCGCTATGCGCGCGCGTTGACCGGCGACGCCGCCTGGGCTGACGACCTCGTGCAGGACGCCGCGGAGCGCGCGCTCTCGCGCTGGACTTCGTTTCGCCCGCAGAGCAATCTGCGCGCGTGGCTGCTCACGATCCTGCGCCATCTCTACATCGATCAGTTGCGCGGCCGGCGCGAGATCGCCGTCGACGACGAAGCCGCGCCGTGGCGCACGCTCGAAGCGCCGCACGGCGAGGTGGATGGTCTCGTGCTGCGCGATCTGCAGCGCGCGCTCTATGCGTTGCCGGCGGCGCAGCGCGAGGTGCTGCTGCTCGTGTGCGTGGAGGAGTTGAGCTACAGCGAAGCGTCGGCGGTGCTCGGAGTGCCGGCCGGGACGGTGATGTCGCGCCTGTCGCGGGCGCGCGAGCATCTGCGAGCGCTGCTCGACACGGGGCCGGTGCAGGATCCGGGGCGCGATTCGGCGCAACGCACCGCGCCGCTCAGGGTGGTGGGGACGCTACGATGAACGACAACGATCTCGGCCCCGAACGCGATGGCGAAGGCGTGCCGCCTGCTTCGCCTGAAGAGGACCTCACGATGCTGGGTGCTTTCGTCGACGGCGAACTGCCCGCGGGCGAGAGCGAGGCGCTGCAGGCGCGCCTCGCCGACGATCCGCGCGCCGCGGCGCGCGTCGCGGCCTATCGCGCGCAGAAGGCTGCGCTGCAGGCGTTGTGCGAAGGCGCGCGCGTGGCGGGCGAGGATGCAGCGCCCGGCGCCGCCGAAGCGGCAGGCAGCGCGCCCGCCGTGCTCGTTCTGCGTCCGGGCGTGCCGTGGTGGTGGCGCGCCGGCATCGCGGCGGCATGGGTGGCGGTGGGTGCGGGGCTCGCGGTGGCGGCCACGGCGCTCGTGCCGCGACTCGCGCCGGGCCTGGCTCCGGAACTGGCAGCCGTCTCGGCGCCGGCGGCCGCGCGCAGCGAAACGCCCGAAGCGTTCGCGCGCCGCGCCGACATCGCCTACGCGGTGTATTCGCCGGAGCAGCGGCATCCCGTGGAGGTGGGCGCGGCCGACGAGGCGCATCTCGTCGCGTGGCTCTCCAAGCGGCTCGGCAAGCCGCTCTCGGTGCCGTCGCTGGCCGAGTACGGCTACACGCTCGTGGGCGGGCGTCTCTTGCCCGGCAACACGGGGCCGGCCGCGCAATTCATGTACGAGAACGATGCGGGCGAGCGCCTCACGCTCTACGTGGGCAGTTCGGCCAGGGAGCGGGACCCCGTGCGCCTCTTGCGCGACGGCAACCGCCGCACGTTCTACTGGAGCACCGAACGGACCGGCTATGCGCTCTCCGGGCCGCAGACAGAGCCGAAGCTGCGCGAGATCGCGCTGGACGTATGCGGCGCGCTGGGCGGCAAGCCCGGGCAGTGGTGATGTGCGGCGCCACTAGAGCGGACTCATGAGCGACACCGCACGCCATGCCGCTCCCGTCTTGCCTCACGGCATCGACGAGGCCCGTTTCGCGCGTGCGCTCGCCGCGTTCGAAGGCATCGTGGGCGCGCCGAACGTCTGCCGTGGCGGCGCATCGCTCGAACCGTATTTCGATCCGTTCGTGCCGGTTGCGGATGCGCATGCCTTCGCGCCTTCTGCTGCGATCCTCCCCGCGAGTGTCGAAGAGATCCGCGCGATCCTGCGCGTCGCGAACGAAACGCGCGTGCCGCTGTGGACCGTTTCCACGGGGCGCAACTTCGCCTACGGCGGCGCCGCGCCGCGTCTGGCGGGCTCGGTCGTGCTCGACCTGCAGCGCCTGAACCGCATCCTCGAAGTGGACGAGCGCCTCGCCTGGGCGCGCGTCGAGCCAGGCGTGAGCTACTTCGATTTGCACGCGCATCTGCGCGAGCAGCATCTGCGCCTGTGGGTCGATCCGCCCGCGGCGGGCTGGGGCAGCGTGGTCGGCAACACGCTCGAGCGCGGCTTCGGTACGACCGCCTACGGCGACCACGCCGCGTCGCAGTGCGGCATGGAGGTCGTGCTCGCCAACGGCGACGTGGTGCGCACCGGCATGGGCGCGATTGAAAACGGCACGGCGTGGCAACTCTACCGGGCGGGCTATGGGCCTTCGTTCGATGCGCTCTTTACGCAGTCGAACTACGGCGTCGTCACGAAGATGGGGCTCTGGCTCATGCCCGCGCCGCAGGCGTTCGTGATCGGCGAGATCCAGTTCGCGCGCGAGGACGATCTCGGCGTGCTCGTCGATACGCTGCGCGCGCTGCAGCTTGGCGGCACGATACGCCAGCACGCAGCGATCGAAGGCGCGATCCGCCGCGCCGCGAGCCTCGCGCCGCGCGCGCGCTGGTACGAAGGCGAGGGCGCGATGCCCGAGGCCGCCGTCGCCGCGATGCAGCGCGATCTGGGCGTGGGCCGCTGGAATCTGCACTATGCGCTCTATGGCGCGCCCGAGGTGATCGACGTGGAGCGGCGCATCGTCGAGCGTGCGTTTGCCGGCGTGCCGGGTGTGCGTTTCTCGGCGCAGCGCTACGCCGAAGGCGACGAACCGCAGGGCGGCGCCGACCGCAACCTCGCCGGCATTCCG
The DNA here is from genome assembly GCF_000519185.1 of Paraburkholderia nodosa DSM 21604. Taxonomy (GTDB): domain Bacteria; phylum Pseudomonadota; class Gammaproteobacteria; order Burkholderiales; family Burkholderiaceae; genus Paraburkholderia; species Paraburkholderia nodosa. Next base: position 101,012 of record NZ_JAFA01000011.1, read on the forward strand.
GCGATGAGCGCGTTTCGCATGCTCGACTGGCGCGGCGGCGAGGGGGCGCACGTGGACTTCTCGCCGCTGTGTCCCGCCGACGGGCGCGACGCGCTGCGCCAGTACGCGCTCGTCAAGGCGCGCGCGGCCGAGTACGGTTTCGATTACTACGGCGGCTTTACCGCGGCGGGGCGCTATCTGCATCACGTATTTGCGGCGATCTTCGCGCGCGAGCGCCGTGACGATGCCGCGCGCGCAGGGGATTTGCTACGCGCGCTGATGAGCGACGCGGGTGCAGCCGGCTACGGCGTGTACCGCTCGCATCTGCTGTACATGGATTACGCCGCGGCGCAATACGCCTTCAACGACGGCGCGCTGTTGCGCCTCGCGCAAACCGTGAAAGGCGCGCTCGATCCGCAGGGCGTCCTCTCGCCGGGCAAGCAGGGCATCTGGCCCGAGGCGTGGCGTGCGGAGCGCGGTTATACGTGATCGAGTTAATCAAGACTGCGTAGCGTTTGGCTGCAAGGATTTGCAGCAAGGATTTGCAGGAAGGATTGGCAGGAAGGCGCACGGAGGACCCGATGGACAGGCGGGCTTTTCTCTACGATGCCGGTGCCGTGGTGCTAGGCGCGGCATGCCAGGCGCATCCGCTCAGCGTTGCGTTTGGCGAACGCGTGCCTCGTGCGGGCGCAGTGCTGGATGCGCCAGACGCCGTGGTATTCGACCCGGCGCTCGCGCAGGGCCGCGTGCTCGCGCGCGAAGCGGCGCGCGCGGGATGCGTTGCGTGGGCCATCGGCGACGGCTGCGCCGATACGGCCAATAGCGACATCGGCACCCTGTGGCACGCGCGCATCGCGCGGCGGCTCGAGCCCGGCGCGGCCTTGACTGGCGCGTTGCGTGCCTCGGACCGTTTCGTGCTCGCGCGGCTAGCAAGCGCGCGCGGGGTGACGCTGCGCGACTTCGCTTAGGTAACCTTAGCGATAGCGCATCGACATCTCAAGTCTGCGGCTTCTTCGCCGCTTTCGCGATTTCCTCGTCGCGCAGCTGGCGGCGCAGGATCTTGCCGATGGTCGACTGCGGCAGGGACTCACGGAACTCCACGATGCGCGGCACCTTGTAGCCCGTGAGCTGCTGACGGCAGAACTGGATCAGCGCGGCCTCCGTGAGCGCGGGATCGCGCTTCACGATGAACACCTTCACGCGCTCGCCCTGCACCGGATCGGGCACGCCGATTGCCGCTACCTCGCGCACGCCGGGGTGCATCGCCACCACGTCCTCGATCTCGTTCGGATACACATTGAATCCCGACACGAGAATCATGTCCTTCTTGCGGTCGACGAGGCGGATATAGCCGCGCTCATCCATCACGCCGATGTCGCCGGTCGTGAGCCATCCGTCGGCGAACACCTTCGCCGTTTCGTTCGGGCGATTCCAGTAGCCCTTCATCACTTGCGGGCCCTTGACACAGAGCTCGCCGGCTTCGCCGATGCCGGCCCAGGTGCCGTCGTCCCTACGAAAGCGCACCTGCGTGGAAGGCGCGGGCAGCCCGATCGAGCCTTCCGGATGCGCCTGGCCCGCGTTCCCACGCGCGAGATCGACGGGATTCATCGAAACGATCGGCGAGCATTCGGTGAGACCATAGCCTTCCACGACGGGCTTGCCCGTGACGGCCCGGAACCGGTCGGCGACGGCCTTCTGCATGGCCATGCCGCCCGCCATCGCGAGCTTGAGGCCCGAGAAGTCGCGCTGGCGGAACGCCGCGTTATCGAGCAGCGCGCTATAGAGCGTGTTGACCGCGCTGATACAACTGAACGTTTCGTGTTGCAGCACCTTCATCACGCGCTTCATGTCGCGCGGATTGGCGATCAGGATGTTGCGTCCGCCGAGGGCGAGGAAGATCAGCGCATTGATGGTGAGCGAATAGATGTGATAGAGCGGCAACGGCGTGAGCACCGTTTCGGCGTTGGCGTCGAGCTGGTTGCCAACCCAGGCCTTGGCCTGCTGCACGTTCGCGAGCACGTTGCCGTGCGTGAGCATCGCGCCCTTCGCGACACCCGTGGTGCCGCCCGTGTACTGGAGGAACGCGAGATCGTCGGCGTGGGTCGCCACCGGCGCGTGTGGGGTGCGCGCACCTTGCGCGAGTGCATCGAGCAGGCGCACTGCACGCGGCAGGTGGTAGGGCGGCACCATCTTCTTCACGTGGCGCAGCATGACGTTGACGAAGCGGCCTTTGAGGTTCAGCCCTTCGCCCAGCAAGTCGCCGAGCGCCGTCACGACGATGCGTTGCACCTGCGTGCCGGGCAGCGCCGCTTCGAGCGTGGCGGCGAAATTCTCGAACACGACGATGGTCTGCGCGCCGCTGTCCTGCAACTGATGCGCAAGCTCGCGCACGGTGTAGAGCGGGTTGACGTTGACGACCACGGCGCCGGCCTTGAGCGCCCCGAAGAGGGCAACCGGATACTGCAGGGTGTTGGGCAGCATGATCGCAACGCGCTCGCCTGGCTGCACGCCCGCGCCTTGCAGCCAGGACGCGAACGCCGTGGCCCTGCGGGCGAGCGCGGCGTAGGTCATGGGCGAGCCGGCGCTCACGTAGGCGACGCGCTCGCTGAAGCGCGCCGTGCAGTCGTCGAAGAAATGGGTGAGCGAGGCGTACTGGCTTGCGGGGATTTCGCGCGGCACGCCGGGCGGGTACGAGGCATACCAGATGCCGTCGGTGTTGGGAGGGGCCGGCTGAGGTGCGGCCGGCCGAGGTGGGGCCGCCTCAGGTGCGGCCGGCTGAGGAGGGGCCGCCTCAGGAGCGGCCGGCTGAGGTGGGGCCGCCTGAGGTGCGGAAGCTGCCACGGGGCTCGCCGGATCGGGCTGGGGCGTTTCGCTCATAGTGGATCTCCGGACAGTAGGGCAACCGAGTGCCTTTCATCTTTCATCATGCAACGCCGCGCGCCGTGCGGCCAGGAGGTCTTACCCGGTGTGCGGGCGCGGGCGCTTGGCGATCGTCAAAACCAGCAAAAAGGCCGTGCGGGCGAACCCGGCACGGCCTTTCATCGTCTGCTGCGGTGCGGCGTTACGGGGCCGCCGCGTGCGGCACGTCAGACGCCCGACACCTCTTTCGCGGTCTGCGTCATGTCGATGCCTCGACGTTCGCGGCTGAACGGGATCAGTACGGCGATCACCACAGCCACTGTGCCGGCGACGATCGCCATGGCCATCGAGTAGTTCTGGTTGTGCGTTTCGGCGAGCGACGCTTGCAGCGTGGCGTTCACCGAAGCGAACAGGTTACCGAGCTGATAGACGAGGCCCGGGAAGGTCGCACGCACTTCGTCAGGCGAAATTTCGTTGAGGTGAACCGGGATCACGCCCCAGGCGCCCTGCACCGAAATCTGCATGAGGAACGCGCCGAGCGCGAGCAGCACCGGGCCTTGCGAGAATGCCCAAAGCGGCAGCACCGGCAGCGCGATCAGCGCGGCGATGAAGATTGCCTTGCGGCGGCCGATTTTTTCGGACATCTGACCGAAGAAGAGGCCGCCCACGATGGCGCCGATATTGAGCACGATGGTGATGATCGACACGGTGTGCGGGTCGAAGTGATGCTGTTCGCGCAGGAAGGTCGGATACAGATCCTGCGTGCCGTGCGAGAAGAAGTTGAACGCGGTCATCAGCACGATGGCGTACAGGGACAGCTTCCAGTTGTGCTTGAGCGTGGTGAGCAGGGTCGGGCGCACACGCTTTTGCATCTCCTTGAAGGCCGGCGACTCGGGCACGTGCATACGCACATAGACCACCAGCAGCGCGGGCAGCACGCCGACGAAGAACATGCCACGCCAGCCAATGTACTGATACAGCACGCCGAACACGATCGAGGCGAGCAGAAAGCCGCTCGGATAACCCGCCTGCAGCAGGCCGGAAACGATGCCGCGCGACTTGGGCGGAATGGTTTCCATGGTGAGCGCAGAGCCCACGCCCCATTCGCCGCCCATCGCGACGCCAAAGAGCGCACGCAGGACGATGAAGGTTGCGAGGTTGGGCGAGAAGCCCGTGAGCAGTTCGAGTATCGAATAGCACGCGATGTTGACCATCAGCGTGGGACGGCGGCCGTATTTGTCGGCGAGACGGCCGAATATCAGCGCGCCGAGCGGGCGCATGGCCAGTGTCAGCGTAATGGCAAAAGCCACTGCCGGGATTTTGGTGTTGAATTCGGTGGCGATGTCTTTCAGAACGAAAACCATCAGAAAGAAATCGAATGCATCGAGCGTCCATCCCAGGTACGCAGCGATCGTGACGTTCTTCTGTTCACGCGTCCAGCTCATGTTGATTGTTCTCCTGTGATACTGGGGGCAATGCCATGTCTCCTGTCGATCGCAATGGGCGCTTGTGCGCCTCGCGCGATCTCATGCACGTGTCGGCATTGCCTTGTGTGGCTTGGTTGTGTAGCTTGGTGCGGCCCCCCCGCAACGGGCCATGCGCGAGCAGTGTACGCCCGGCATTAAACATTTGCATGCATCTTGACTGGAACCCGTAGTAATCCCTGGGGAATTCAGCTAGAGGCGAAAGCTTTTTGTTTTAATCGTAATTTAAATGTAATTAAATTGAAGGTAATTAAATGAACGAGTGGGTGAGTCAATGCGCAGGAACAAATGCAAACGAGCGGGCATTTGGCCGCTCGTTTGCATTGAAAGTGACGCGTTGACAATCGTGTGGTCTAGCCGCGAAGCAACCAGCCGATGGCGCGCGAAACGACGTCGTGCCATTCGCCCATTCGCGTCTGGCGCAGGACCGTCGCCGCGCTCATCCACGGCGTGCGCGCGCCAGTCTGGCCCCAGCGCCATTCGCCCGCCGGGTTGACGAGCACGGCGGTTGGCTTGCCCACCATCGCGCTCAGGTTGGCGGCGACGGCGTCCACACTCAGCACCGCGTCGAGCTGCTCGATGCAGGCCGCCGTGTCGGCAAAGCTTGCGATGCCGGGCCCGTAGTGGCTCACGGCGCCTCGGGGCGTGCCGTTCGCCAGCTCGGCAACGGGGTGGTGCAGGCTCACGAACTGGACTTCGCGCGTGAGCGCGGGGTGGGTAGTGAGGCGCTCGACTTGCGCGAGCGGCACGCTGCGCAAGCCGGCCCAGCAACGTTCCTTGCTGCCGATATCCGTGGCGTGTCGCTGCGCGCAGTCCCAGAAGAGGCCGACGAGCCGTTTGCCTGGTTCGCGCGCGCGCAGCGTTTGCGACCACGTGGACGCGCGTTCGCGCGCCGCCGCGGGCGCACGCAGATAAGCGTCGAAATAGGGTTGGGGCCGCGGTGAATCATCGGCTGCGAGCAGCGGCAGATGGAGCAGCGTGGCCTGCAGGGTCGGCGTGAAGCTTTTGATCGTCTCCTGCGCTTCGGTCGGCAAGGGCGCGCTCACCGCGAGCGGGCGCGCGGCGGCAAGCACGGTGCACCCCGGCAAGGAAGCCTGAATGAGGCCATGAATCGCGTGGTCGCACGTGAGCATGATGTCGGCGCCTGCGTCACGCCACTGGCGCACGGAAGCGAACAACAGGAACTGATCGCCAAAGCCTGTCTGGTGAGTCACGAGCACGCGCTCGCCGCGCAGGTCGCGTTGGCCGTTCCACATCGGCGCCTCGGCGTAGCGATAGTTGCCGCTGTCGCCATGATTGCGGCCGAGCCAGTGTGTGAAACCGCGCGTGTCGCCGAGGCTCAGCAGCGCTTCGGCCAGCCACTTGCGCGCTCTTTGAGCGTCGCGTGAGAGATCGGCCGGATGGTTGCTCAACGCGGTCTCGAGGTGTTCGATGGCGCGCTGTGTTTCGCCGCTCAGGTAGAGGTCGCGTCCGATCCGCGCTTCGCAGAACAGCGGGCTCCACGGCAACGACTGGTGCGCGAGCCAGTTGGCGGCCGCCTCGGCGTGGCGCCCGCGCAGGCGCAACGCGCGGCCTCGCGCGTGGATGAACCCGCGGTTGCCGGGATCGAGCGCGAGTCCTTTGTCGGCCCAGGGCAGCATCTGCTCGTCGCGTCGCGCATGGACCAGCGTTTGACAGATCTGCATGAGCAGGTCCCTATTTTCGGGCGCGCGTGCGTGGGCCTCGAAGGCTTCGAGAAGTTGTTGCTGGACGGATTGGGACATGGCGCGGGCTGACGTTGAATGTTTCCGGGAGCCGGAAAAATTCTATCGACGCCATCCCGCAGGGGAATCGGACAAATCTGAGATGTCGCGTGGACTGGCGCTGTCGGCGCGTCGCAAAGAAAAACGGCGGCGCCGCGCTGGAAGCGCTGCGCCGCCGTTGTGCCGGCCATCAGACCCGGCGATGCAACCCGCTATCAGAAGATGTTGCGAAAGCCGACGGCGACGCCGGTCTGGTTGTTGCGACCCGGGAAGTCGGCCGTTGCCGAGCCGGTGCCGCGCATGAAGTCGACCGTGCCGTACACCTCGGTGCGCTTGGACAGCGAGTACTCGGCCAGCAGTACTGCCGAGTAGCGCACGCCGGTGCTGAGCGTCACGCCGTCTTCATTCAGGCCGTTCTTTGCGTGGTCGTAGTAGTACGCTGCAGTCAGCAGCAGCGGCGAGCTAACCTGCCACGTTGCGCCGGCGTAGAGACCGTTGTCGATACGGTTGGTTTTCGTCACGGGCGTCATGAAGTTGATCGCTGCAGGCGAGTTCGCGGCTGCCATGTACTGGTCCACCACGCCCGTATTGTCCTGGCCCCACAGCCAGCCGCCGTATAGGTGGACCGGACCGAGCGCATAGACTGCGCCGAGGTTGGCCACGCGGTACTTGTTGTTGTGGGCGTCGCTATTCTGCTGATAGCCCGCGAGCAGCGAGACCGGGCCCGCTGCGTAAGTGGCCGTGAAGCCGTACATGTTGCTCGCGCCGACGCTGCCCGCCACGCCGCCGAAACTGTACATGCCTTCGACTTCGAGGCCGCCGAACTTGCCGTCGTACTTGACCGAGTTGTTCTCACGCAGACCGTAGCCGAGTGCGCCCGGCAGCCAGCCGTCCTGGTCGAAGTTGCCAACGGTCAGCGGGTCGAAGGTGTTACCCAGTTGATCGAACAGGGGCGTGTTCTGACGGCCCATCGTGACCGTGCCGTACTTGTTGCTCGATATCCCCACGTACGCCATCCGGTTGAACAGCGTGTTCGAGCTCGCCAGTTGGCCGTTCCAGAGGTTGAACCCGTTCTCGAGGCGGAACACGGCTGAGAGGCAGCCGCCCAGATCCTCGGAGCCCTTCAGGCCCCAGCGGCTGCCGGTGATCGGGCCTTGCGTCATCTGCAGCTCGTTGTCGTTGTGCGCGTTGGCGTTCGTGAGGTAGCGGATGCTGGTGTCGACGATGCCGTACAGCGTGACCGAGCTTTGCGCGAAGCTGTGCTGGCAAGCGAGTGCGAGGGCGAGGCCGCCGACGGCCGATGCGATCTGGGTGTGTCTCACGGTGGGATCCTTTTTCTTCTGCTGCGTGTTGTTAGTGTCTCGGACCGCCGGGGTACCAGGGTCCGTATTTCTTGTATGCCGAGCCAGTGGGTGCTGGCTGGGACGCGATCATAGACGCTACGGCGGTCGGGTGAAAACGCTGGCGTCGCGCGATTGCAACAGTTGCGCGCGCAATTAACTCCTCATGTGTTTCCTTTTTCAGCCTACCCAGCCCGCATACGGCCGGCCGCAAAAGCACAAATACCGTTTAATGAACGGTCGTGCTTTTCCCTGGTTGCCAAGCTGGCGGGCCTCGCTAGAATCGTTGGCATCTCATCGCGTTCCGCAATGCGGAGCGACGGCCGGTCGACAGACATCAAGGAGACGAAAGCATGCGGGTCAGGGAAATGTTCGAGTTGGGTGGTCAGGTCGCACTCATCACCGGCGGCTCGCGCGGGCTGGGTTTGCAGATGGCGCAGGCGCTCGGCGAGATGGGCTGCCACGTGGTGATCACGGCGCGCAAGGCCGACGAACTCGCCCAGGCTGCAAGCCATCTGCAGGCGCTCGGCATCAAGGCGACCACGATCGTGAGCGACCTGCAGCGCGCCGAGGCGGTGAAGCCGCTCGTGGACGAGACGCTGGCGGCCGGCGGTCAGATCGACATTCTCGTGAACAATGCGGGCGCCACGTGGGGCGCCCCCGCGGAGGATTATCCCGACGAGGCGTGGCACAAGGTCATGAACCTGAACGTGACCGCGCCGTTCTTCCTCGCGCGTGAAGTGGGCAAGCGCAGCATGATCCCGCGCCAGCGTGGCAAGATCATCAACGTGGCTTCGATTGCCGGCCTGAAGGGGTCCCTCGGGGCCATGCAGACCATCGCGTACAACACCTCGAAGGCGGCGGCCATCAACTTCACGCGTGCGCTGGCTGCCGAATGGGGCAAGTACAACATCAACGTGAATGCGATCTGCCCGGGCTTCTTTCCCTCGAAGATGTCGGCGGGCCTGCTCGACAAGCTGGGGCAGGTGGTGATCGACCATACGCCGCTGCACCGTCTCGGCGACGACGACGATCTCAAGGGCGCCGTGGTGTTTCTCGCGAGCCAGGCGTCGCGGCATATGACGGGCCAATATCTCGCCGTGGATGGCGGCGCGAGCATCGTCTGATTACGCATGGTACGTGGCGCCGGCCCTCAGCGAGCGGTTGGCGTCCGCGTTCTTCACAAGTCTTGCCTGACGGAGCCCGCCATGTCCACGTCCGCCCCGACGCTTTCCGCAGATTCGCCGTCATCGCCGCAGCCGGCCTCGCCGCATTGGCCCGCGCATCTTTCGCCGCATCTGAGCATTCCACAAACGAACCTCTTCTATAACGCAAAGGTCTCGGCGGCGCGTTATCCCGACAAGCCGTTCATCGTCTTCTACGACACGCCCGTTACGTTCGCGCAGTTCAAGGACGAGGCCGAGCGCGTAGCCGGCTATCTGCAGCAGGAATGCGGCGTGAAGGCCGGCGACCGCGTGCTGCTCTATATGCAGAACAGCCCGCAGTGGGTCATCGCTTACTACGGCATCCTGCGCGCCAACGCCGTGGTCGTGCCGGTCAACCCGATGAATCTCACCGAGGAACTCGCGCATTACGTAGAAGACAGCGGCGCGACCACGGCTTTCGTCGCGCAGGATCTCTATCCGCGTATTGCGCCGCTCGTGCAGGAGGGCGAGGGCCTGAAGCATCTGCTCGTTGCGACCTATAGCGATTATCTGAAGTGCGAGCCCTTTTCGCCGCCGCCCGAATTCGTGAGCGCGCCGCGCTCCGTGAGCGGTCCGGGCGTCGCGCACTGGGCCGACGTGCTCGAGGCGCGTTGCGTGCCCGGAGCGCTAACCGCCGGCCCCGGCGACCTCTGCGTGATGCCATACACCTCGGGCACGACGGGCAAGCCCAAAGGCTGTATGCACACGCATCGCAGCGTGATGGCGACGGCCGTGGGCGGCTGCAACTGGTTTGGAAGTAATCAGGATGCCGTACAACTTTCGGTGCTGCCGCTCTTTCACGTAACCGGCATGCAGGGCGGCATGAACAGCCCGATCTACAACGGCTCGACCGTGGTGTTGCTGCCGCGCTGGGATCGCGACGCCGCGGCGCGCGCGATCGAGCATTACCGCATCAACGGCTGGCAGGCGATCTCGACGATGGTGGTGGACTTCATCTCGAACCCGCGCATTCACGAGTACGACCTGTCGAGCCTCGCCTGGATGCGCGGCGGCGGCGCGACCATGCCCGACGCGGTCGTGAAGAAGCTCAAGGACCTCACCGGGCTCGACTTCGTCGAGGGCTACGGCATGTCGGAAACCATGGCGGGCACGCATATCAATCCGCCGCAGCGTCCCAAGCCGCAGTGTCTCGGCATTCCGGTATTCGACGTCGACTCGCGTGTGATCGATCCGATTACGCTGGAGGAGGTGACGCCAGGCGATTCGGGCGAGCTGATCATGCATGCGCCGCAGGTGATGCAGGGCTACTGGCGCAACCCCAAGGCGACGAGCGAAGCGTTCATCGAACGCGACGGCAAGCGCTTCCTGCGCACAGGCGACCTCGTGCGGCGCGACGAAGAAGGCTATTACTTCATGACCGACCGCCTCAAACGCATGATCAACGCGTCGGGCTACAAGGTCTGGCCGGCCGAGGTCGAGGCGCTGATGTACCGGCACCCGGCGATCAACGAGGTGTGCATCATCGGCACCCAGGACGCACGCCGCGGCGAGACCGTGAAGGCCGTGGTCGTGCTCGATCCGAAGCAGGTCGGCAGCGTGAACGAAGACGACATCATCGCCTGGTCGCATGACAACATGGCCGCGTACAAAGCGCCGCGCATCGTGCAGTTCGTGGACGCGCTGCCGAAGTCGGGCAGCGGCAAAATTCTGTGGCGCAAGCTGCAGGAAGAAGAGGCAGAGGCGCGCGGCAACGCCTGAGCGCGCGGGCCTGCGCAGTTCTCCTTCGTAGTCCTTCAATATCGAGCCCGTCTGGATAGCGCGCTAGTGCGCGCCAATCCAGACGGGTTTCGTTCTTAACGGGCTGGCACGTTCGTGCGTACGCATCAGGCGCCGGCAAGCGCGGGCAAACCGCCTTCGCGCCAATCCTGCTCCATCGCGGCTGCCTTGCTCCATTCCTGTGAACCGCGTTGAGCGGCCGCGGTCAGCGGCCATTCGCCCGGCGCCTGCGCGTTCTTGCGAGCCAGGATCGCCTCGCACAGAAATTCCATGCTGTACGCCTTCAGCAGATGCGGGTGATTCGTCTCGATATAGGCGGCGACGCGCGCATGTTCACCGGCGATCGATGCGAGCGAGTCGAGCGTGCGCGCGTCCCAGCGAAAACGCAGGCCCAGTTCGGCAAATGCCGTATTGAATGCGCACAGCTGCGCGTCCAGTTGACGATCGTGGCGGGTGTCCAGGTGGCTCATGGCTGTCTCCTCAAGTCGAGTGGCGTGAAGCAAGAGTAGAAGCGCCAATGAATAAACGATAGTTAAAGTTTTTTTCGAAAAATATAAGTGAAGCTGTATGGATTGCGGGTAAGCCCGCGAATCGAGCGCGATACGCGCCCGGTACGCGTAAACCCCGCTTAGCCATGAGCGTGTCGCTGATATATTGTATTGGAAATATGAAATTCCCCGCCAGCGCCGGCTAAACAGAACGTTGGAGACAAACGACCGATGTCCGCCGAAAGAGAACTCGTCACCGGAATGCCCCCGGTCACCCTGACGCTGGAGCCGATTAACGCGACCGCTTCGCTGCGCGATCAGGCTTACGCGAAGCTCAAGCAGGCCATTGCCGAAACCGACATCTACCGCTCGCGAGACGAGATCCGGCTAGACGAGAAGGAATTGACCGAGAAGCTCGGCGTGAGCCGAACGCCGGTTCGCGAGGCGATGACGCTGCTGGAACAGGAGGGCTTCCTGCGCACGGTGCCGCGACGCGGTGTTTACATCCTGCGCAAGACGCGCAAGGAGATCGTGGAGATGATCTATATGTGGGCCGCGCTAGAAAGCATTGCCGCGCGTCTCGCCACGCAGCGCGCTTCGGACGACGACATCGCAAGTCTGCGGCGGATGTTCGCGACCTTCGGCGATTCGACGCCCTCGGACCATATAGAGGAATACTCGGAAGCGAACATCATGTTTCACCAGTCACTGGTGGAGCTTTCGAAGTCGCCCCTCATCGTCGACACCATCAAGAATATCTTCATGCATGTGCGCGCGATCCGGCGCATGACGATCGCGCAGAGCGATCGCGCGTCGCGCTCGATCGTCGAGCACATGCGCATTATCGAGGCGCTCGAGGCGCGCGACACCGAGCGCGTCGAGCAGCTCGTGCGGCAGCACTCGATCGAACTCGCGCTGTTCGTGGAAGCCAACTGCGATTTTCTGGACTGAAACGTAGGGCGCGCCGCGTCGAGCCGCCGGTTCATATCGGCTCGACGCATGAGTCAGCGGCATCGATACGCAAATCTTCTGAATGAGCGTCGGGATGCTGAAAGAAAGATATGGAGTCCGTAACAAATTCGTCAGGATGTTTGGGCCGATTGAAAGTGCTTGCCCATGGTGTGCCGCATCAAAGCTTGTCGCTGTGCGAGCGATCGCACGAGAGCGCAACGGTGCAGCGCCGCGCGACGCAGTGCAGCAAACGCGGCATGGGTAAAAAAACGTCTTGACTAATATTGTGTGTGGAATATTGTATATCACGAATCACACAACGCCCCGCCAAAGAGGAGACGTCATGGCAGAAGCAGGCATCAACGAGGCACAGCAGAACCCTGTGCCCGAAGCGCAGCAAACGACCGATGGCTTTCATCTCGTCATCGACGCGCTGAAACTCAACGATATCGACACGATCTTCGGTCTCGTCGGTATTCCGATCACCGATCTCGCCCGTCTCGCGCAGGCCGAGGGCATGCGCTTCATCGGCTTCCGGCATGAGCAGAACGCCGGCAACGCCGCGGCCGTGGCGGGCTACATGACGAAGAAGCCGGGCATCTGCCTGACGGTTTCCGCGCCGGGTTTCCTGAACGGCCTCACGGCGCTGGCCAACGCGACCACGAACTGCTTCCCGATGATCCTCATCAGCGGTTCGAGCGAACGCGAGATCGTCGACCTGCAGCAGGGCGACTATGAAGAGATGGACCAGCTCAACGCGGCGAAGCCTTATGCCAAGGCGGCGTATCGCGTGCTGCACGCCGAGGACATCGGCGTCGGCGTGGCGCGCGCGATTCGCGCGGCCGTTTCGGGCCGTCCCGGCGGCGTGTATCTCGACCTGCCGGCCAAGCTGCTTGCCCAGACCATCGACGCGGTGAAGGGCCAGCAGTCGCTCATCAAGGTCGTCGACGCGGCGCCGCGCCAGATTCCCGCACCGGATGCGGTGCAGCGCGCTATCGACGTGCTCAGGAATGCGAAGCGTCCGCTGATCCTGCTCGGCAAGGGCGCCGCCTACGCCCAGGCCGACGCGCAGATCCGCGAACTGGTCGAGAAGAGCGGCATTCCGTATCTGCCGATGTCGATGGCCAAGGGTCTCTTGCCCGACACGCACGAGCAGTCGGCATCGGCCGCGCGCTCGTTCGTGCTGGCCGAGTCGGACGCTGTGGTGCTGATCGGCGCGCGTCTGAACTGGCTGCTCTCGCATGGCAAGGGCAAGACCTGGGGCGCGGGCGCCGGACCGAAGCAGTTCGTGCAGATCGACATTGCGCCGACCGAAATCGACAGCAACGTCGCCATCGAAGCGCCGGTGATCGGCGACGTCGGTTCCTGCGTGGAAGCGCTCGTTGCCGGCCTCGGCAATGACTTCCCGAAGCCGCCGGCAGAGTGGCTCGATGCCGTGGCCGAACGCAAGAACAAGAACCTGGAAAAGATGGCCGCGACGCTCGCGAAGAACCCGTCGCCGATGAACTTCCACAGCGCGCTGCGCGCCATCCGCGACGTGCTCAAGACGCGTCCCGACATCAACGTGGTCAACGAAGGCGCGAACACGCTCGACTACGCGCGCAGCATCATCGACATGTACCAGCCGCGCAAGCGCTTCGACTCGGGCACGTGGGGGATCATGGGCATCGGCATGGGCTTCGCGGTCGGCGCAGCCGTGACGAGCGGCACCCAGGTCGTGGCGATCGAGGGTGACAGCGCGTTCGGCTTCTCGGGCATGGAGCTGGAGACGATCTGCCGCTACAACCTGCCGGTCTGCACCATCGTGTTCAACAACAACGGCGTGTATCGCGGCACGGACGTCAACCCGAGCGGCGGCTGCGACGTCGCGCCGACGGTGTTCGTGAAGAACGCGCGCTACGACAAGATGATCGAGGCCTTCGGCGGCATCGGCCATCAGGCGACCACGCCCGAAGAACTCACGAGCGCACTGCTCGAAGCGATCGCGTCGGGCAAGCCCACGTTGATCAACGCAGTCATCGACGAATCGGCCGGGACCGAAAGCGGCCGCCTCACGAATCTGAATCCGCAAAGCGCGGCCATGAAGAAATAAGACCCCATAGATCAGGTAGATCAGGAGATACGAGAAATGAGCAAACCCCTCGACGGTATCAAGATCATCGACTTCACGCACGTACAGGCCGGTCCCGCCTGCACGCAGATGCTCGCGTGGTTCGGTGCGGACGTGATCAAGGTGGAGCGCCCGGGCGCCGGCGACGTGACGCGCTCGCAGTTGCGCGACATTCCCGAAGTCGATGCGCTGTACTTCACCATGCTCAACAGCAACAAGCGCTCGCTCACGCTCGACACGAAGAAGCCCGAAGGCAAGGAAGTGCTGGAAAAGCTGATTCGCGAATCGGACGTGATGGTCGAAAACTTCGGCCCCGGCGCGCTGGATCGCATGGGCTTCACGTGGGAGCGCATCAAGGAACTCAACCCGAAGATGATCGTCGCTTCGGTGAAGGGGTTCAGCGAAGGCCACCACTACGACGACCTCAAGGTCTATGAGAACGTCGCACAGTGCGCGGGCGGCGCGGCCTCGACCACGGGCTTCTGGGACGGTCCGCCCACGGTGAGCGCTGCTGCGCTCGGCGACAGCAACACGGGCATGCACCTCGCCATCGGTATTCTCACGGCGCTGATCGGCCGCGACAAGACCGGCAAGGGGCAGAAGGTGGCCGTGTCGATGCAGGACAGCGTGGTCAACCTGTGCCGCGTGAAGCTGCGCGACCAGCAGCGCCTGGACCGCCAGGGTTTCCTCGAGGAATACCCGCAATATCCGCACGGCACGTTCAGCGACGTCGTGCCGCGCGGCGGCAACGCGGGCGGCGGCGGGCAGCCGGGCTGGGTGCTCAAATGCAAGGGCTGGGAGACGGACCCGAACGCGTACATCTACTTCACGGTGCAGGGCCACGCGTGGGAGCCGATCTGCCACGCTCTGGGCAAACCCGAATGGATCAACGACCCGAACTACGCTACGGCGCAGGCGCGTCAGCCGCATATCTTCGACATCTTCGCGACGATCGAAGCGTGGCTCGCCGACAAGACCAAGTTCGAAGCGGTCGACATCCTGCGCAAGTTCGACATTCCGTGCGCACCGGTGCTCAGCATGAAGGAAATTGCTAATGACCCGTCGCTGCGCGCTAGCGGTACTATCGTCGAAGTGCCGCACAAGGAGCGCGGCTCGTACCTCACGGTGGGCAGCCCGATCAAGTTCTCGGAGCTGAAGCCGGAGATCACGGGCTCGCCGCTGCTCGGCGAGCACACCGACCAGGTGCTGGCCGACCTCGGCTACACGGCGCAGCAGATCGCGGCGCTGCACGAGGTGCGCGCGGTTTGAGTTCCGCATCGAGTTCCATCAGCTGAACGCAGCACGCAGAAAGCGGGCGCGGCCAACGCTGCGCCCGCGCAGCACCGCAATACCAGACTGGCAGGCAGGACGCCGCGCGGCATGTGCAATGCGTGCCGCGCGACGACGATAAACGATCACTCACCCCACATAGTCATCGCCATGCAATCCGCCATCGATTTCGAGCAGCTCGCAAACGCCATCGGGGACGCCATCGTCATCTCGGACGCAGCCGGCGACATCACGTTCTGGAATCCGGCGGCCACGCGCATGTTCGGCTATACGCCGGAAGAAGCGCTCGGCAAGACGCTCGACCTGATCATTCCCGAGCGGCTGCGCGGCCGTCACTGGGAGGGCTATCACAAGACGATGGCGACCGGCCAGACGCGCTATGGCAACGACGTGCTGCGCGTGCCGGCCGTGGACAAGGCGGGCAAGGCGCTTTCCATTGCCTTCACCGTGGCGCTTCTGCACTCGCCGCAGGGCGAACTCGACGGCATCGTCGCCGTGATCCGCGACGAAACGGTGCGCTTCCAGGAGGAGCGCGCGCTCAAGAAACGCATCACCGAACTCGAAGCACAGGCCCAGCAATCCTGAAACCTCGGGAGCTCTTCGATGCATACCGAAAGACTCGGACATTTCGAGGTCGAACTCTCGGCCCGGCAAATGATTCACAACGGCGGCTGGGCCGCGTTCGCCGCAATCCACGCGGTCGAGCCTGCTGCCGACACACTGGCGGCCCCCGTATTGCCCCGTCAATGGGTGGTCGACGAAACCGTATTCGAAAGCGAGGCGGCCGCCATTGCCGGTGCGCGCGAGGCGGCGCTCGCTTTTCTCAAGAGCGGCAATTCGCCGAGCCTGAGCGTGTCATAGGGCAAAGCCCTCATCGAGCTGCGGCATATAAAGCATTCCAACATGGGGCCGGAGTAAGGCGCTGAAGCGCCAACTCCGCCGACACAGGAGACGTTTCATGAAGTCGTGGCTACGCTTTCGGCGCGCCAGATGCACTGGCGCGCCGCCGATTCCGTTTGTTCCCGCCGCAGCGCGCTCTGATGCGAAGCTCGGAGGCGCATCATGGCGTTGACGATCGCGGTCCCCCGAGAGACATACGAAGGCGAACGGCGCGTCGCGGCGACGCCGGAAAGCGTGGCACAACTAATTAAACTCGGTTACGCCGTCGAAGTGGAAGCGACGGCGGGCGCGAGGGCTTCCTACCCGGACGACGCCTTCCGCGCGGCAGGCGCGCGCGTCGTGAACGACGCGCATGCGCTCCTGAGCGGCGCGGATATCGTCGTCAAGGTGCGTCCGCCTTCGAGCCAGGAAGTGCAGCGCCTGAAACCCGGCGCGACGCTGATCGGCTTCATCTGGCCTGCGCAAAACGCTGCGCTGCTCGAACAACTCGCGGCGCGCGAGGTAACGGTGCTCGCGATGGACTGCGTGCCGCGCATCTCGCGCGCGCAGAAGCTCGACGCGCTGAGTTCGATGGCGAACATGGCCGGCTATCGCGCGGTCGTCGAGGCGGCCCAGCATTTCGGGCGCGTTTTCACGGGGCAGATCACGGCGGCCGGCAAGATGCCGCCCGCCAAGGTGCTCGTGATCGGCGCGGGCGTGGCGGGGCTCGCGGCGATCGGCGCCGCGCGCGGTCTTGGCGCCATCGTGCGCGCGTTCGATACGCGCCCTGAAGTCGGCCAGCAGGTCGAAAGCATGGGCGCGGAGTTCCTGAGCATCGACATCGAGGAGGAGGGCGGCGGCGCGGGCGGGTACGCCAAACAGATGAGCGCGAAGTTCATCGAAGCGGAGATGGCGCTTTTCGAGGCCCAGGCGCGCGAGGTCGACATCATCATCACGACGGCGCTGATTCCCGGCAAACCGGCGCCGCGCCTCATCGACGCGAAGACGGCGGCGTGCATGCGCGCGGGCAGCGTGATCGTCGACATGGCGGCCGAGCAGGGCGGCAACTGCGAACTCACTCGCCCGGGTGAAGTCGTGAATGCGAACAGCGTGACCGTGATCGGTTACACGGATCTGCCAAGCCGCATGGCGAACCAGTCGAGCCAGCTCTACGCGACCAACATCCGCCATCTGCTGACCGATCTCACGCCTGCGAAAGACGGCGCGTTGAAGCTCGACATGGACGACGTCGTGCAGCGCGGCACCACCGTCATGCAGCACGGCCGGGTGTGCTGGCCGGCGCCGCCGGTGCAGGTCTCGGCAGCGCCGCAAACGGCTGCGCAGGCGAAGCCCGTTGCCGTCGCTAATGGCGACGCGAAAGAAGCCACCGCGCAGTCCGTGCGCCGCAACGGCGTCTGGTCGCTGGCGGCGCTCGTCATTGCCGCGTTGCTGCTGCTTGCGCTCGGCGCCGTCGCGCCGCCCGCATTCGTCGCGCACTTTACGGTGTTCGTGCTGGCCGTGTTCGTCGGCTATCAGGTGGTCTGGAACGTCACGCCCTCGTTGCATACGCCGCTCATGAGCGTGACGAATGCGATCAGCGGGATCATCGTGATCGGCGCGTTGCTGCATCCGGGCAACGCCAGCACGATCGTGACCGTGCTGGCGGGCATTGCGCTCGTCGTCGCGACCATCAACATCGCGGGCGGCTTTCTCGTCACCCAGCGCATGCTGAAGATGTTCCAACGGACCTGAGGAGACGTCATGCTCAACGGAATCGGCAACATGGCGTGGCTCGGCGCGGCGACGCTCTTCATCCTCAGCCTGCGCGGGCTGAGTCATCCCGCAAGTGCGCGGCGCGGCAACCTGTATGGCGTGACCGGCATGGTGATCGCCGTGCTCGCCACGCTGCTCGTCACCGGCGGTGCGGGCCTGCAAATCGCGCTCATCGCCGCGCTGGTGGGGGGCGGGCTCGGCGCGATGCTCGCGCGCCGCGTGGAGATGACGCAGATGCCGCAGCTCGTCGCGGTGCTGCACAGCTTCGTCGGTCTGGCGGCCACGCTCATCGCCTTTGCGAACTTTCTCTCGCCGCAGACCTCGATGAGCGGCGTCGAGCGAGCGATTCACGACACCGAGATCTATGTCGGTGCTTTCATCGGCACGGTCACGTTCAGCGGTTCGATCGTCGCGTTCCTGAAGCTGCAGGGCACGGTGAGCGGCAAGCCGCTCGTGCTGCCCGCGCGACATCTGCTCAACGCGGTCGTGCTGGGTGCGTGCATCGCGCTCGGCTATCGCTTCGTCAGTTCTCCTGATGGTGGCGACGTACTCTACGCGCTCATCGTGATGTGCGTGCTGGCGGCGGCGCTCGGCGTGCACCTCGTGATGGCGATCGGCGGCGCGGACATGCCCGTGGTGGTCTCGATGCTCAACAGCTACTCGGGCTGGGCCGCAGCGGCAACGGGCTTCATGCTCGACAACGATCTGCTCGTCACGACGGGGGCGCTGGTTGGGTCGAGCGGCGCGATTCTCAGCTACATCATGTGCCGCGCGATGAACCGCAGCTTCGTTTCGGTGATCCTGGGCGGCTTCGGTACGGTGAGTTCCACGGCAAGCGAGGCACCGCAAGGGGAAGTCGTGGCGACCAGCGTTGACGAAGTGGGCTCGCTGCTGCGCGACGCGCAGGAGGTCGTGATCGTGCCGGGCTATGGCATGGCCGTCGCGCAGGCACAAGGCACCGTCAGCGAGATCACGCGGCGGCTGCGCGCGTTGGGCATTCGCGTGCGTTTCGGCATCCACCCCGTTGCGGGGCGCTTGCCTGGCCACATGAACGTGCTGCTCGCGGAAGCGAAGGTGCCCTACGACATCGTGCTCGAGATGGACGAAATCAACGAGGACTTCACGAGCACCGACGTCGTGCTCGTGATCGGCGCGAACGATATCGTCAATCCGGGTGCGCAGGAGGATGCGGGCAGCCCGATCGCCGGCATGCCGGTGCTCGAAGTGTGGAAGGCGCGCACCGTGGTGGTCTCCAAGCGCAGCATGGCGACGGGCTATGCGGGCGTGGACAATCCGCTCTTCTATAAGGACAACACACGAATGCTGTTTGGCGACGCGAAGGGAAGCGTCGACGCGCTGCTGCGGCAACTCGAAGCGGCTTGACGTTCGAAGCAAGGCGCGGCAGAACTCACCTCTGCCGCGCTGGCGGTAACGCGGAAATTGGCGCACGTACCGGCGTCGAGGCGATGCGAAACAAGCCCGCGCGCAATCACAACGGATGGAGACAGACAACGTGGCATATACCGATCGTATCGATGGCGGCTACACGGCCCGGCGGCACAACCGCTGGGTGCAGCTCGTCGCCGGCATTCTCTGCATGGGGCTCGTGGCGAACCTGCAGTACGCATGGACACTCTTCGTCGTGCCGATGGACGCACGGCATCACTGGGGGCAGGCTGCGATCCAGCTCGCCTTCACCATTTTTATCGTGACGGAAACCTGGCTCGTGCCCGTGGAGGGCTGGCTGGTCGACCGCTTCGGCCCGCGCCCCGTGGTCATGGGCGGAGCGTGCTGCGTGGCGCTCGGCTGGGTGCTCGACGCGTGGGCGCCCGCGCTGCCGGTGCTCTACGTCGCGGCAGTGATTTCGGGCATCGGCGCGGGGTGCGTGTACGGCACGTGCGTCGGCACCGCGCTCAAATGGTTTCCCGACCGGCGCGGTCTCGCCGCCGGCATGACGGCGGCCGGCTTCGGAGCGGGCGCGGCGCTCACGGTCATCCCGATCTCGAACATGATCCAGCAATCGGGCTACGAGCGCGCGTTTGTGTTCTTCGGACTCCTGCAGGGTGCCTGCATCATGGCGCTCGCGCTGGTGATGGTGCGGCCGAAGCCTCCCGCACACGTGGCGGGCATGAAGCGCATCGTGGCGACTAAGACCGACTATACGACGAAGCAGATGGTTCGCGCGCCCGTCTTCTGGGTGATGTACGCGATGTTCGTCTGCGTGGCGGCGGGCGGCATCATCGCGACGGCGCAGATCGGCCCGATCGCGAAGAGCTACGGTTTCGCCTCGATGCCGGTCACGCTCGTAGCGGCGACGCTGCCGCTGCTCACCATGACGCTCTCGATCAACAATCTCTGCAACGGCTTCACGCGGCCGTTGTGCGGGCTCATTTCAGATCGCATCGGCCGCGAGAATACGATGTTCATCACGTTTCTCGGCGAGGGACTCGCGCTGCTGGGCTTGCGCGCGTTCGGCCACGACCCGTATCTCTTCATGCTGTTCTCGGGGCTCGTGTTCCTGTTCTACGGCGATATCTTTTCGAACTTTCCGGCAACCTGCGCCGATACGTTCGGCGCGAAATACGCGGCCGGCAACGCGGGCACGCTCTATACCGCGAAGGGCACCGCGGCGATGCTCGTGCCTGTCGCTACGCTGCTGGCGCTCAACGGTGGCTGGAACATGGTGTTCGACATGGTCGCCTGCGTGGCGATGATGGCTGGCGTGAGCGCAAAGGTGATCTTGCAGCCCATGCGCCGGCGCTGGATCTTTCAGTCGGGTGAGGAGGCGAGAATTGCCGATTCGGCGTTCGTACCGTCGCCGCTGGGGTCGCATGAGTGAGCGCGTTTTTGATGGGCGCCCCCAAGCGCTACGGGCGGGCAGTGCGGTCGTGATCGCGGCTAGCGGATGCGGGGCGGAATGCCCGCATCATCCGCGCGGCGCCTTGTATTCTTGCGCGCACGCGTGAGCGCCGTACGCGCCGCGTATCGATGCGGGCCTGCTCGCGACGCAGGTCCGCTTCGGCGGCGCGCTCGTTTTCCAGCCCGAGATGAGCATAACGGCCCTCGCCGGCGCTTTTCTCGAGCCAGCGCTCGGGCAGCCGGGTTGCGAGCAGCCAGGTCGCGGCAGCGCCAAAGCTGACGGCGACGATCGCTGCGACGACAACGAATTCCATTCGGCCTTCCTCAATCGACTTGTCATGGGTTCGCACGCATGCGCCGTGCCGTGCGGCAATGTATACCATGAAACATAACGGGTGCGTGGCCGCATCGTTCGCTGCGATAGCCGTGCGATTCCAGCATTGGCGTGTGTGCAAGGAGAGTGGAGGCGGGGAGCGACAAGCGGATACCGGCCGCAAAACGAAAAAGCCCGCAGATTGCGGGCTTTTTCGATGAATCCTGTGTGCTGCTAGTTCTGCTTGATGAGACGTGGTGCCCAAGAGAGGACTCGAACCTCCACAGTGTTGCCACCGCCAGGACCTGAACCTGGTGCGTCTACCAATTTCGCCACCTGGGCACGTCTTCAAGCTAGACGAAAATTATCACGCGATTTCGCGCGCCTGTCAATAGTTTCTTTCAAAAAATCTTCATCCCGGGAACGCGGTTGCTGCGTTTTGCGCGATAGCAGGGCAGTTGTACTCGTTGCCACTGCCGGAAATGAAAAAGGCCGGCATGAAGCCGGCCTTTCGAATCTGGTGCCCAAGAGAGGACTCGAACCTCCACAGTGTTGCCACCGCCAGGACCTGAACCTGGTGCGTCTACCAATTCCGCCACCTGGGCAAGGTGTCGTTTGCTGTTCAACGTGTTGTGCAGCAAAGACCGAGATTATAGCGGGCACAGAATGACTGTCAAGCGTTTTGTGGAGGGCGATAAAGCGCGGCTGCCGAAGCGTTGCAGACCGCGTCGAGCGGCCGTCTCGTCGCGCTGCGAGGCCGCTCCCGCGGCTCGTAGGGTGCGATGCGGGTGTTAGAATGCCTCGCAGAAGTTCCGCCGGCAAGAGTCCGTGATTCAGGTGCTGCGTGCAGCGTGGCGCACGCAGCGCGAGCGGTCAGGCAATCCACGGTACGGGCCGGCAGATTGCAGCACTCGAAGACCGGGCGCCGCCCGCATGTATCGCACATCAGGCCGCGCGAAATCCGACGTCCACGCAACGAGAACAACCATCGATAAGCCCTTGAGCAAATATCCGTATCCGATTCCCAGCCGCGAAGAGATTCTCGGCGTGCTGCGGACCAGCGACTCGCCGTGCACCGCGAACGATATCGCCGAGGCGCTCGCTATCAAGCGCCAGGAGCGTGAAGGGTTCTTCCGGCGGCTCGCCGCCATGGAGCGCGACGGGCAGATCCGGCTCGACCCGCGCGGCCACTACCAGCTCGCCCATCCTTCGAATTTCGTCGCGGGGCGCGTGCAGGGGCATCGCGACGGCTACGGCTTCCTCGTGCGCGACGACGGGCAGGACGATCTGTTCCTGCCGCAAGGCGAAATGCAGAAGGTCATGCACAACGACCGCGTGCTCGCGCGCATCGTCGGCTATGACCGGCGCGGGCGGCCGGAAGGGCATATCGTCGAAGTCACCGACCGTGCGAACCGCAGTGTCATCGGGCGCCTCCTCAACGAGAACGGCGCGCTGATCGTCGCGCCGGAAGACAAGCGCATCGGCCACGATATCCTCGTCACGCAGAATCCCAAGAAGGCCAAGGTCGGCCAGGTCGTGGTCGTCGAACTCACCGATTTCCCCAGCCGCCATTCGCAGCCGCTCGGCCGCGTGATGGAAGTGCTCGGCGACATCGACGATCCGGGCATGGAGATCGAGATCGCCGTGCGCAAGTACGGCGTGCCGCACGAGTTCAGCAAGCCCGCGCTCGATGAAGCCGCGAAGCTGCCCGACGGCGTGCGTCCCACGGACATTCGTTATCGCGTGGACTTGCGCGACGTGCCGCTCGTCACCATCGACGGCGAAGATGCGCGTGACTTCGACGACGCCGTGTATTGCGAGCCGATGCAGGTCGGCCGCGGCGAGGGCTTCCGTCTGATCGTCGCCATCGCCGACGTCTCGCATTACGTGCTGCCCGGCAGCGGGCTCGATGTGGACGCGATCGAGCGCAGCACCTCGGTGTACTTCCCCCGCCGCGTAATTCCGATGTTGCCCGAGAAGCTCTCGAACGGGCTCTGTTCGCTCAATCCGCACGTCGACCGCTGTGTGCTCGTGTGCGACATGGTGATCACTGCGCGCGGCGAGATCAAGGGGTACCAGTTCTATCCGGGCGTCATGCACTCGGCGGCGCGGCTCACGTATACCGAAGTCGCGGCGGTCCTCACCAACACCAAGGGCCCCGAGGCGACGCGCCGCGCGGCACTGTTGCCGCAACTGCAGAATCTCTATGGCGTGTACAAGTCGCTCTTCGCCGCGCGCCAGAAGCGCGGCGCGATCGATTTCGACACGACCGAGACGTATATCGTCTGCAATGCGCAAGGCAAGATCGAGCAGATCGTGCCGCGCCAGCGCAACGACGCGCACAAGCTGATCGAAGAGTGCATGCTCGCGGCCAACGTGTGCGCGGCGGACTTCATGAAGCGCCACAAGCACCCGGGCCTGTACCGCGTGCACGCGGGGCCGACCGCCGAAAAGCTCGAAAACCTGCGCACCTTCCTGCGCGGCATGGGCCTTTCGCTCGGCGGCGGCGACACGCCGCACGCGAGCGACTACGCCGCGCTGATGGCGCACATCCGCGACCGGCCCGACGCGCAGATGCTGCAGACCATGCTGCTGCGCTCGATGCAGCAGGCCGTGTACAGCCCGGACAATATCGGCCACTTCGGGCTTGCCTACGAGGCATACGCGCACTTCACGAGCCCGATTCGCCGCTATCCCGACCTGCTTACGCACCGCGCGATCTACGCGATCCTGCAGGGCAAGAAGTACCAGCCGCAGGCGCCCGAGGGCGTCGAGCTCAATACCGCGCTCTCGCCGCGCGCCCGCGCCATGCAGGCCGAGGACGAGGAAAAGCGCGGCAAGCGCGCCCGGGGCGCCAACACGGCGATCTGGGAAGAGCTGGGCCTGCACTGCTCGGCGAACGAGCGTCGCGCCGACGAAGCCTCGCGCGACGTCGAGGCCTGGCTCAAGTGCTACTTCATGCGCGACAAGCTCGGCGAAGAGTACGGCGGAATGGTGAGCGGCGTGACGTCGTTCGGTATTTTCGTGCAGCTCGACGCGCTCTTCATCGAAGGTCTCGTGCACGTGACGGAACTGGGCTCGGATTACTTCCAGTACGACGAGATCAAGAACGAACTGCGTGGCGAGCGCACTGGCATTCGCTATCGCCTCTCGGACCGCGTGCGCGTGCAGGTGAGCCGCGTGGATCTCGACGCGCGCAAGATCGACTTCCGCCTCGTGCGCGATACGCCCGTGAAGCCGGGCGGTAACCGGCCGATGCCGGTCGACAAGAGTGGCATGGACGGTGGCCCGCGTGTGCGCGCGCTGCCGGGCGGCGACATGGCGCGCCAGAAGAAGGCCGCGCCGGCGCCGAGCGTCGCGGTGAAGGAGGCGCGCGCGGCGCGCGGCGCCGCCAAGACCGCGAAGAAGCGCTCCGCCGTGAAGCCGACGCCCAAGAAGCAGGCGCCGCGCAAGAAACGCTGAGCGCCATGCATGCGGAGCGCCAAACGCGCTCCGCAGCCGTTTCCTATCCGGGCCGCGCCACTGTGCGCGTGCCCGGTTTTTTCACTTGCGTGCCGCGTCGGGTTTTGCCACATGGGCGCGGCTTGCATACGCCGGACCGCACGACGCGGCCGGCGACCATCGTTGTTGGCGGCGCTGTGTCTGCGCCGCAAAACGTTCATCAGGGGTTGTCTCAGTCATGTCACGTCTCAAGGTTCTTTACGGGTTTCATGCGGTGATCGCACGCTTGCGGCACGACGCGTCCACGGTCGAGGATGTCTACTACGATCCGACGCGCCGCGACCGCCGCATGCAGGACTTCCTGCACACCGCGAAGGAAGCCGGCGCGCGCGTGATCGCAGCCGACGAAACGCGCCTCTGGGGTCTCGCGCACACGGAGCGCCACCAGGGCGTGGTGGCCCGCGTGCACGATCTGGCGCTCGCGCAGAATCTCGCGGAGCTGCTCGACGGCATCCAGGGCTCGCCGCTCCTGCTCGTGCTCGACGGCGTGACCGATCCGCACAATCTCGGCGCGTGCCTGCGCGTGGCCGACGCGGCCGGCGCGCACGCGGTGATCGCCCCGCGCGACCGCGCCGTGGGTCTGAACGCCACGGCCGCAAAGGTGGCGAGCGGCGCGGCGGACACCGTGCCCTACATCACCGTGACGAATCTCGCGCGTGCGCTGCGCGAGCTCAAGGACGCGGGCGTGTGGGTGGTCGGCACCGCCGGCGACGCGAGCGCGAGTCTCTACCAGACGAAGCTCGACGGCCCCGTGGCGCTCGTGCTGGGCGCCGAGGGCGAGGGCATGCGCCGCCTCACGCGCGAAACCTGCGACGAAGTCATGCAGATTCCGATGGCGGGCACGGTCGAGAGCCTGAACGTTTCCGTGGCTTCGGGCGTGTGCCTGTTCGAAGCGGTGCGCCAGCGCTCGGCCGCGCGCTGATCGCCCGGCGATCGCCCGCCGGATAGCCTGTCGCGCGATCTTGCGAGATGCGGGCAGCCCGTGCCCGCATCTCCGGTAAACTATGCGGATTCCGCGTTTTTCTCCTCCTCGGGCTGTACTCCCATGACTCAAGACGAACTCAAGCAACTGGTCGGCCAGGCCGCCGCCGACTATGTCAACGCGAACGTGCCGGAAGGCGCCGTGATCGGCGTCGGCACGGGCTCCACCGCGAACTGCTTCATCGACGCGCTGGCGGCGAGCAAGGGCCGCTACCGCGGCGCCGTGTCGAGCTCGGTCGCGACCACCGGGCGCCTCGAAGCGCACGGTTTCAAGATTTTCGACCTCAACGAGATCGAATCGCTGCCCGTGTACGTGGACGGCGCCGATGAAATCGACGGTGCCGGCGCCATGATCAAGGGCGGCGGCGGCGCGCTCACGCGCGAGAAGATCGTCGCTTCGGTGTCGGACGTGTTCGTCTGCATCGCCGATGCGAGCAAGCGCGTCGACGTGCTCGGCCAGTTCCCGCTGCCCATCGAAGTCGTGCCGATGGCGCGCACGGCCATTGGCCGCCGTGTGACTGCGCTCGGCGGCGTGCCGGTGCTGCGCGTGCAAAAGGACGGCTCGCCCTTTATCACCGACAACGGCAACGAGATCCTCGACGTCAAGGGTCTGCGCATCAGCGACCCGCACACGCTCGAGGCGCATGTCAATGCATGGCCGGGCGTGGTGACGGTGGGTCTGTTCGCCGCCCGCGGCGCGGACTTCTGCCTGCTCGGCGGCGAAACCGGCGTCGAACGCATCGAATACCGCAAGGCCTGAGCGGCCTCGCGCGAGCGGCACGTGCAACAGGCTTCTGCCTGATTTTGCCTGTGCGCTGCCGCTCTTTATTCCGGCAGGCCTGCGTGGCCTGCCGAACCGAACGTCGCGATTAATTATTAAAAGAACGCGATTTCCGATATCTGGTTGTCTGCGCATCTATCCGAAACTTCAATTCGCCTTTCGATTATTTTTGAAAGGAAATCTCCGAATTCAAGGTCTTCGCAATTCGCTACGTTGAGAACCGCACACAAAAATGCGAATGACGTAGCAATAGTCTGACTGTCTGAGATATAAATTCACCGTCCGGCGACGTTATGCAAACGGTTCGCTAAAAGAGACGTCGAAACGACCGGTCAGGGGAAGGGCGGCGCGCAAAAATGCGCAGCGGCTCGAGGGTTTCTGTCAGGCAGTGCGTGAGAGTTCGTGGCGTACGCCGTGCGGTACACGGGGAAATAATGACAACAGCGGGTGTTGGACGATTTGTATCGGACTACTATTCAACGGGGTCCGCCAAACGTACAGGGTTTCACGGGGCATTCCTTTCTGTTCTCCGGATTTTCAATTCTGCATGATCGCCTGATTTACGCAAATGCGTAAAGATTAAGGGTGCTCTGCGCGCGAGTTTTAATCTGGTCACTCCGTTAAACGGTCTTCCCGATATCGGGATGGTCCGCGGGGATATTCGCGCGTTTTAAATGCAGTGATTTTATCGGCATTGCAATTGAAGTCGTGTTAAATGCGCCCGCGCTATCAGGGGGAGTGCGCGCGCATTCATCCAACGTTCCCCTGTTTTATCAGGAAGACCACAATCATGAAGAAGATTCAGGCCATTTCGCTCGCCGTCATGCTCTCTTTCGGTTCGGCTGCCGCATTCGCAGGCGGCGCCGGTGGCATGGGCGCGCCGTCGTCTTCCACCACGTCGGCGGTGGGCGCAGCGGGCGTCGGCTTTGGCGCTACGGCACTCACGTCGAACTCGACCTCGTCGGTCAACGGCAGCTTCACGTCGGCGCTGACGGTGCCGGGCCATATCGACGCCACCGTGTCGCAAGGCAACCAGTCGTTCTCGAACGCGAGCCTCACGTTCGGTTCGAGCTACACGGCGCAAAACGGCAACTCGCAGACCTACGGCCAGACGGCTAACGGCTACGTCGGCCAGACCGGCACGACGACCACGAACCAGAATTCGTCGACGCTCGGCTTCACGAGCGCCACGCAGTCGGGTTCGCAGAACTTCAACTCGTCGGTGATCAACACGTCGTTCGACGGTTCGAGCGGCAGCTACGGCGGCTCGGGCTTCACGTCGAACGCAACCGCGAACGGCACCGGCACGGCCAATGCGGACGGCGGCGTCGGTATCGTCGCAGCGGGCGGTTCGGGTTCGCTCACGGGCGGCATGCACTGGTAATCCGAACGGGTCAGCCGTTCACTAGCGCGTCGGAAAGGGGGCGCTGCCCCCTTTCCGTTCACGGAGAGAAGAATGAGCAAGCTGAAACAAAAGATTGCCGTTGCCGGGGTGTTGCTGTTTGCAGGCGCCGCGTGGGCGCAAACCACGCCGACGATGACATCGGGGACCACGTCCGCGTCGAGCCAGACGAGCACCGTCTCCAATACCGTCGTATTGCCGAGCGGCGGTACGTCGGACGTCACGTATCACGGCGGCTACGATGTGCGCACGACGCCCACGGTCTACGCGCCGGCCTTGACGGCTTCGGTGACCGAGACCTGCTGGGGCAGCATTTCCGCCGCGGTGTCGGTGGTGGGCGTGGGCGCGACGGCCGCGGGCACCATCAAGGATATGGACTGCAACAAGCGCCTGAATGCGGCCGTGGCCTGGCGCATGGACCGCAAGGACATTGCGTTCAACATCATGTGTCAGGAAGACGACTTCCGCGAGGCTGCCGCGCTGACCGATCATCCATGCGGCGACAAGCGCAAGGTCGCGAACAACGATGGCGCGCCCGTGCAATTGCGCAATGCCGAGACGACCCCGGATCCGAAGCTTCAGGAGCCGACCGACCCGTTCGTGCGCGAACGCGAGCACTTGCCCGAGTTGCCGCTTGCACAGGCGCTCGTGCCTTCGGCCCATTGAGTCCCGCAAGGCTGAAGAGAAGAGGGCGCGCTCCTGTTCTCTCCAGCTGGCGCGGCAAGATACGATCGATTCGGTGTCCTGTATGTTCCGGTTGCCTTCGACCTTGCCTGACTGGGCGCGCGATCGCGCAGGCAAGGTGAGCAGGCGCGCAAAAGCGTGCCGCTGCGGGCACGCCTTGTCAGGGGACGACACGCGAATGAACTCGCGGCGCGCAACACACGCGCGCGCGATTACGCGCTCACGCGACCGTTTCCGCCTGGTGCAGGCGCGGCAGCAGCCGGTCGAATTCGCGGCGCACGAGCCCGTAGCACTCGCAGGCGCGGGCTTCGAGGCCTTCGCGATCGAGCACGCGGATATGGCCGCGGCTGTGATGGATCAGGCCTTCGTCGTGCAGCTTGCCGGCGGCTTCGGTAATGCCTTCGCGGCGCACGCCGAGCATGTCGGCGATCAGCTGCTGCGTGACGCTGAGATCGTTGGAAGCCACGCGGTCCACTTCGATCAGAAGCCAGCGGCACAGCTGCTTGCTGAGCGAGTGGTGACGATTGCACGCAGCGGTCTGTGCGACCTGCGTGAGCAGCGCGTGCATATAGAGCAGCATGAGGCGGCGCAGGAAGTCCGAGCGCGCGAATTGCTGCTTGAGGGCTTGCGCGCTCATGCGATAGGCGAAGCCCGCGCATTGCACCTGCACGCGGTTCGGCATCGTTTCGCCGCCCGTGAGAACGGGCACGCCTGTCATGCCTTCGCGGCCGACCGCCGCGATTTCGACCGAGCTGCCGTCTTCCATCGTCGAGAGCAGCGAGACGATCGCGGTAGTCGGAAAGTAGACGTGATGAATGCGCTGGCCGGAATCGCAGATCAACTGTTCGGTGCGCAGATGAACGAGTTCGAGGTGCGGGGCGAGAGCCTGCCATTCATGCGACGGGAGGGCGCCCAGCAAATGGTTGCCGTGAAGATCGGATTGAAGGGTTAACATGACTGGTCCTCGTGCGAGGCGGCGCGTGCCGCCTACTGTTTTTTGATTCCGTTCGCCGAACTCGTTGTTGTCTGCCGTTTCCCGTGCGGCTTTTGTGTTCGTCGTGCCGGCCCCATAGTCCCGCTTGTTCGTGCTCATTCCTGCTTGTTCTTGCCTGGTCCCACTCTTGCGCTTGCGTGCGCGGCATCGTTCGTCCGCGTCTGCGTTCGTGTGGCGATCTCTCTTTAGCAGGGTGTGTGCCAGTCGGTGCGAAACCACGCATTGAAGCGGCTGAGCGCGAACCGGCGATGCGGCAGCGCGGCGAAACGCCGCGTTTTTGTTTCAGTTTTGTACGGCGACTTTGCGGGCCGCTGCGCTGCGCATTACCCTTTTGAAAGTCGCAAGCCAATGATTTGATTGGATTATTTCCACTGGTGGCAGGGGGAATCAGAAATGGCTCCTCGTTGAAACATGGATCCGGGGCGATTCGGGCGGCGACCAGAAAAACAAGCGGTTTTGATTCAGTTCTGTTGCAACGCAGACGTAGCCGGCGAAAAAACGTTCGGCGCTGAAACATCGCGCGTGAGCGGCTTGGCGGGGCGCCCGCCGGTGCGCACGCGGTCAGTGTGGGTATGCGTACAGATTGGCATGCCGAGGTTTGCTCCAATGAGGTCCGTAAAAAGCCTCAAGGCTTTGTGAGGCTTGAGAGGTCCGGGAGGCGCGTGACGCTTCGCGCGAGCCCGCCGGCAGGCAGGCGCGGCGTTCGTCGACGCGACCCGACGTATTTCAACGGGGAGCTCACTGCATGAATCAGCTCGTGACGCCTGCCGGCTTGATCGCGGCAGCCAATGAACCCGAAGTCGCGCTCATCGTTCAGCCCGTGGTGCTGGCCGGGGGCTCGGGCACGCGGCTGTGGCCGCTCTCGCGCGAGCATTGCCCGAAACAGCTGATCGATCTGCTCAACGGCGAGTCGCTGCTCGAAGCCACGGTGCGGCGGCTCGACGGGGTGTATGCCCAGCCGGGCGTGGCGATCCGCAAGGCCGCGCCTGTCGTCGTGAGCAGCGAGGAACTGCGGCTCATGACCGTCGACCGGCTCGGCCGCAGCGGCACGCCCGCTCGCGTCGTGCTCGAACCGGTTGCGCGCAACACCGCACCGGCACTCACTGTCGCGGCGCTGGCGGCGCGCGCCGGCCACGAGGCGGCGCTCGCCCGCGACGGCGCGGGTGCGGTATGCGACAGCGATCCCGTGCTCATCGCCATGCCGGCGGACCATCTGATCGCGGATCGCGCAGCGTTTGCCGCCGCACTCGAAGAGGCGGTGGGGTACGCGGCGCGTGGCGCGATCGTCACGCTCGGCGTGCCGCCGCAGCGCGCGGAGACCGGCTACGGGTACATCGGCGCGGGGGCGGCGCTCGGCGCCAGTGGCGCGCGCGTGATCGAGCGTTTCGTGGAAAAGCCCGGCCCCGAACTCGCGGCAAGTTACGTGGCCTCGGGAGATTACCTCTGGAATAGCGGCATTTTCGTGGTGCGCGCATCGGTCTGGCTCGCCGCGATCGCGCATTGCCGGCCGGCTATCGCGGCGCAATGCACGGCGGCGTTCGAGGCGGCCGCAATCGACGCCGACGGCACCGTGCATCTCGATGCCGCGGCGCTCGCCGCGTGCCCGTCCGATTCGATCGACTACGCGGTGATGGAGTCGCTCGGCGCCAACGCGCGGCTCGCGGGCGTGGTCGTGCCGCTCGTGGCGGGCTGGTCCGACGTGGGCGCGTGGGATGCGGTGTGGCAGGTGTCGAACAAGGACGCAAGCGGCAACGTGGCCCGCGGGCGCGTGATGTTCGAAGACGTGACCGACACGTTCGCGCATTCGGACGGTCGGCTCGTGGCTTGCGTGGGCGTGCACGGCGTGGTGGTGGTCGAAACGGCCGACGCCGTCCTCGTCGCGGCGAGGGATCGCGTGCAGGACGTCAAGGCGATCGTGGGCAAGCTCAGGCAGGAGCGCAGCGCGGTCGCGCAGCATCACCGGCGCGTGGAGCGGCCGTGGGGCTGCTACGACTCGCTCGATCAGGGAGAACGCTTCCAGGTCAAGCGTATCGTCGTGAAGCCGGGCGGGCGGCTGTCGCTGCAGATGCATCATCACCGCGCGGAGCACTGGACCGTGGTGCGTGGCACGGCGTGCGTCACGCGCGGCGAGGAAGTTTTCCTGCTTTCGGAAAACGAGTCGACCTACATCCCGCTGGGCGTCAAGCACCGGCTGGAGAATCCGGGCAAGACGCCGCTCGAGATCATCGAGGTGCAGTCGGGCGGTTATCTGGGCGAAGACGACATCGTGCGCTTCGACGATGAGTACGGCCGGATACAACGTTGAATAAACGCAACGTCGAAAAACACAACGTTGGGCCGCGCGCGAAAAGCGTGCGCAGAAGAAACATGCACGCCGACGTCCCTGCATATGCACAGCCAGGGACTGCCGATTGATTTGAAGCCGATTGAAAGCGTGTCGATTGAAGTAAGTGGGCGATTCATACGATCGCCTTACAAAAAACAGCAGCGCAAGGGCCGACGTAACACGCGCAAATACGAACAAGATGCATGCCGCAAGCATCATGTCAGGAGATATCCTGGCTGGCGAATTATGCGAAGCGCATGCAACGTAATACCTAAGTTCGACGACGCACGAGGGCCCGCGCAGTATCCGGCAAACATGGGCGATAACGCCCACATCGGGGGGGGTAGGGTCATGGAACTGGGGAACAAGGAACGCTCGCTCGTCAGCAAGGTGATGGACGGGCTGATTGCAGGCATCGTCGAGGAGCGGTATGGCGCCGTGCTGCCACCGCAGGACATCCTCTCGAAGGAGTTCGACGTGAGCCGCACGGTGATGCGCGAGGCGCTCTCCATGCTGCTCGCACGTCACATGCTCGACGTGCGGCCGAAAATAGGCACGCGCATCCGGCCCATGCGCGACTGGCGCATGATCGACGAGGACGTCGTGAACTGGCGTTTCCGTTCGAAACCGGACAAGACGTTTTTGCGCGACGTGATCGAATTTCGCGGCCTGATCGAACCGGCGGCGTGCGCGCTCGCGGCCACGCGTGCGAGCGCGGCGGAGATTGCCGGTATTCGCGAGGCGTTCGAAGCGCTGCGCCAGACGAGCACCGACGATCCGAATTTCCAGACCGCCGACGCGCTTCTGCACACGCGTATCCTCGCGGCGAGCGGGAATCAGTTTTATCAGCAGATGGCGGCGATCATTCGCGGCGCGCTCTCGCTTGTGAATCCGATTCTCAGCACGCGTGACGGTGGCTGGAACAACGTCGTGGCGGCCCATGGGCGCATCGTCGAAGCGATCGAGCGGCGTGCGCCGAAAGAGGCCGAAGCGGCCGCGCTCGCGATGATCGAATACACCGCCGACGAACTCACTCGGGCGCTCGCGCCCGAGGCGCTGGAGCAGCGCTAAGCCCGTTCGCAGCGTTGCTTCGCTCGCGTCAGTGCGCTCGCTGCGCGCGGATTGAGGCGAGCGCATTGCGGCGCGCTGCGCGTGCCGGTATCGTGCGTGTCTTTGGGTGCGCCTCGTGTGACGTACGTGACATACGTCGTGCGGCGGCCCTTGACCTCACAGCCGGAGCACGCAGCACATGAGCGAAACACAAACGATACGTTGGGGCATCGTCGGCGCGGGCCGCATTGCGCATCGCTTCGCGCAGGGCGTCGCGCACGTCCCGCATGCACGCGTCGAAGCGGTCTGGTCGCGGCGCGCGGCGACTGCGCAGGCGCTTGCCGCTTCCTGCGGCGCGCAGGCGTGCGAAAGCGTGGATGCGCTCTTCGCGAGCGGCATCGACGCCGTCTATATTGCCACGATGCAGGACAGCCACGCCCAGTACGCCATTGCCGCGCTCGAGGCCGGCCTGCCCGTGCTGTGTGAAAAGCCCGCCACCGTAAACGGCGCGCAGCTCGAACGCGTGCTCGACGCGGCGCGCCGCGCGCAGCGCCTCTTCATGGAGGCGATGAAGCCGCCGTTTTATCCCCTCTATCGGAAGTTGCGCACGCAACTAGACGCCGATCCCATCGGGCCGGTCGGGCTCGTGCGCGCGGGTTGTTCGGTGGCAAGCGTCCCTGCCGACCATCCCTCGCTTTCGTTCGAGCAAGCGGGTGGTGCGCTGCTCGACATCGGCGTGTACGAAATGTTTCTGGCCGTCGACTGGCTCGGCGCGCCACGCGAGGTGCAGACTGTCGGGCGCCTCGGCTCGACTGGCGTGGATACGTTCGCGAGCCTGAACTGCCAGCACGAGCGCGGCATTGCGCAGTTGTTCTGCGGGCTCGATCTGCACGGCTATGGCGACGCGCTGCTGGCGGGGCCGCTCGGCAACGTGACGATACACGCGAACTGGTGGAATCCGGCGCGCGCGACAGTGCGCTATGTGGATGGCCGAGTCGTCGAACTCGACGAGCGGTTCGAGGGCGGCGGCCTGAACTACGAGACCGCGCACTTCTGCGAGCTGCTGCGCGCGGGCGCGCTGGAAAGCCCGGTGATGACGCATGACACCTCGCGCCGCATGCTCGCCATGGCCGACGCCGCGCGAGCGGCGCTCGGACTGCGTTTCCCCTGCGAGTGACAAGCGAATAGCGGCGCGAAAGCGACACGGCCCGCATGTGCGGGCCGTGTATGAAAAAACGCGTGTGAGGTCAGGGACGTAAATCAATGGCGCGCAGGCAGCGCGAGGCGCCTTTCATACCAGTGCTGCACCCATTCGAGCACCTGGCAAAGCACCCAGTACACGGCGGCGGCCGCGAGATAGAGCGGCAGCGGCTGATAGGTCGAAGCGATGATTTCCTGTGCGCTGCGCAGCAGCTCCGTCACGGTGATGACCGAAACGAGCGACGTGTCCTTGATGAGACTGATGAGGCTGTTCGAGAGACTCGGCACGGCGATGCGCAACGCCTGCGGCGCGATCACGTAGCGCAGCGTCTGCGTGCGCGAGAGGCCGAGGCTATAGGCCGCGAGCCACTGTCCACTATGAATGCCGAGAATCGCGCCGCGCATGCTCTCGGAGAGATACGCCGCCACGTTCGCGGAAAGCGCGATCACGCCTGCGGGCGTCGGGTCGAGCGAGATGCCGACGCTCGGCAATCCGTAGTAAATCACGAAGATCTGCACGAGCAGCGGCGTGCCGCGCATCAGGCTCACATACACACGCGCGATGAACACGAGCGTGCGGTTCGAGCTGATGCCCATGAGCGCGAGCACGGCACCGCCGATGAGCCCGAAGATCATCGAAAGCACGGCGAACTTGACCGTCAGCACCGCGCCCTGTGCGAGCACCGGCAGCGACTGGATGATGAGCGTATAGATGGGCATGGGCGTAGGTAACGAATGGAAGTGGCGCGGTTTGCAATGGATTCAGATGTGCGAAGGGCGGCATCGTGCGATGCCGCCCTTCGCGTCAGCCGGACTGTGCGGCGCTCTCGATCATTGCCGGATCATTGCGAGATCGGCTTCGTCACGTCGATGCCGAACCACTTGTCCGAGATCTTCGTGAAGGTGCCATCGGCTTCGAGCTGCGTCATCGCTTCGTCGATCGACTTGGCGAACTTCGGATTGCCCTTCTTGAACGGGATGGCCGACGGGTTGCCGGCGCCGACCGTCGCGCCCGTGCGCAGCGGCAGCTGCGAGTTCTTCATCAGGTAGGCGAGCATCAGGCGGTCGTTGAGCGCCGCGTCGAGGCGGCCCGCTGCGAGGTCGCGCAGATATTCGGGGGCGCCCGGATAGGTCTTCACGTCGATGCCCGGCACCGACTTGGCCATGTCCATGTAATTGGTGCCGAGACCGACGCCGAGCTTCTTGCCCTTGAGGTCGTCGAGCGTCTTGAACTGGCGCGTGTCGTCCTTGCGCTGGATGAGCTGCGCGGCCGAGTACGTGTACGCCGGCGAGAAGTCGAGCACGGCCTTGCGCTGGTCGGTCACGCCGACCTGATTCACGATCACATCGAACTTGCCTGCCTGCAGGCCGGCGATGATGCCGCTCCATTCGGTCGTGACGAATTCGGGCTTGAGGCCCATTTTCGCGGCCACGGCTTTGGCGATGTCGACGTCGTAGCCGACCAGCTCGCCGTTGGGCGCCTTCGAGTTGAACGGGGGGAACGTGCCTTCGAGACCGATGCGCAGCGTGCCGCGCGACTTGACCTGGTCGAGCAGGTCGTCGGCGTGGGCGCTGGCCGCGACGAACGATGCGCCGACGATTGCAAGTGCAAGGAGTTTTTTCAGCAAACCGGATTTCATGTTTTCCTCTTGTTCTGCTGCTGCGATTCTGGTGCCAGGCATAGCGCCTCCGATGCGCCATGACTAGCCTGCCACTATAGCTTTACGCGCGGCCCGAGGCCAGCGCCCGCGCACATTCGGCGACGAGCGCCGGGCCCCGGTAGATGAAGCCCGTGTAGACCTGCACGAGCGAGGCGCCGGCCGCGATCTTCGCGCGCGCATCGTCGCCCGAAAAAATGCCGCCCACGCCGATGATGGGCACGTCGCCGCCCAGCTCGGCGCGCAGCTTGCGGATCACGTTGTTCGAGGCGTCGAATACCGGGCGCCCCGAGAGGCCGCCCGTTTCGTTCGCATTCGGCATGCCTTCCACTGCCGCGCGCGAGAGCGTGGTGTTGGTCGCGATGACGCCTTCGATCTTGTGGCGCAGGAGCGTGTCGGCGATTTCCTTGATCTGCTCGTCGTCGAGATCGGGCGCGATCTTGAGCGCGAGCGGCACGAGCTTGCCGTGCATGTCGGCCAGACGCTGCTGCTTGTCCTTGAGCGCGGCGAGCAGGGCGTCGAGTTCGCCGCCGCCTTGCAGCTGGCGCAGATTCTTCGTGTTCGGCGACGAGATGTTGATCGTCACGTAGCTCGCAAACGGATAGACGCGCTCGAGGCAGAAGAGATAGTCGTCGGCGGCGCGCTCGATCGGCGTGTCGGCATTCTTGCCGATGTTCAGGCCGAGAATGCCGCGATAGCGCGCGGCCTGCACGTTCTTCACGAACTGCTCGACGCCGTGGTTGTTGAACCCCATGCGGTTGATGATGCCGCCCGCCTGCGGCAGCCGGAAAATGCGCGGGCGCGGATTGCCCGGCTGCGGGCGCGGCGTCACGGTGCCCACCTCGATGAAGCCGAAGCCGAGCGCGGCGAAACCGTCGATCGCGGCGCCTTCCTTGTCGAGGCCCGCGGCGAGCCCCACCGGGTTGCGGAAGGTGAGGCCCATGACGGTGCGCGGCGAATCGGGCACGCGCGGGGCGAGCAGGCCCGCCATGCCGGTGCGGCCGGCGGCGCCGATCATGCGCAGCGAGAGGTGATGGGCGTCTTCGGCGTCCATGCGAAAGAGCTGGTCGCGGACGAACGGATAAAGGGTGCTGAACACGGGAAGAAGGCGCGGGCGCCGGAAAATGGGAACCCGCTATTTTAGCGGCAACGCGGGCCCGGGACGATGCGCCGGGGGCTCAGGCGTCGGGCGTGAGTGCGGCCCATGCGCCGTCGAAGAGGCCTTCGAGCGGCTGGAAGTGCGCTTTGTAGGCCATTTTCGGGCTCTCGCGGATCCAGTAGCCGAGATAGACGTAAGGCAGCTGAAGGCTGCGGGCCTGCTCGATCTGCCAGAGGATGTTGTAGGTGCCGTAACTCGTGTGGACCGTGTCCGGGTCGAAGAACGTGTAGACCGAGGAGAGCCCGTCGCCGAGGATGTCGATCATGCTCACCATGCGCAACGCGCCGGGCTCGTCCGGATGCGCGGGGTCCGGCTCGCGGAATTCCACCAGCCGTGAGTTGATCCGGCTTTGCAGCAGGAACTGCTCGTACTGGTCGCGGCTGTCGCGATCCATGCCGCCGCCCGCGTGGCGGGCGGACTGATAGCGCATGTAGAGCGCGTAGTGCGCCTCGTCGTAGTGCAGCGGCGCGACCGTGGCGACGAGCGCGCCATGCCGCTTCCACGCGCGGCGCTGCGTGCGGCTCGGCGTGAAACGCTCGACCGGCACGCGCACCGGCACGCACGCGCGGCAGCCGTCGCAGTAGGGACGATAGGTGAACACGCCCGAGCGCCGGAAGCCGGCCTTCACGAGATCGGTATAGACGTCGGAGTTGATGAGATGACTGGGCGTCGCCACCTGCGAACGCGCGATACGCCCCTCCAGGTAACTGCAGGGGTAGGGCGCCGTTGCATAGAATTGCAGCGCAGAAAGCGGTGAAAGCGGCAGCTCGTTTGGATGCGTCACGTTGGCAGCTCTCGTAGCAGTTCGGATCGTCGCGTGGCGCGCGCGTCGCGCACCCAGCCTCGCGCGCAAGCCTTGCCAGACCACACGGCGCGCCGCACGTGGGGTGCCAGGGAAGGCCGGGCGGCGACAGGTTCGCTCTTGAGTCTAACATTGACGCCGAACATGTATCCATCGAATTGCGCGGGCTGTCGCAAGCGCGCACGCGAGCGCTCATGCGCCGTTCATGTGCCACTCATTTGCCGCTCGCCGGCCACTCACGCAGCAGGCAAGAACTCGTCGGGCGCGCCTGACCCGCCGAGCAGATCGGCGAGCACCGCTTTATCGAATTTCCAGGGAATGGGCGCGGCGTTCACGTGCGTGCGCACGTGGGCGATGAACGCCTTGCGCGAGATTTCGCGCCCGCCGAGCGAGGCGAGATGCGCGGTGTTCTGCTGGCAATCGATCAACTCGACGCCGTGGCGGCGCAGATGCGCGACGAGCGCCGCGAGCGCGATCTTCGAGGCGTCGGTCATGGAGGCGAACATCGACTCGCCGAAGAACATCGTGCCGAGCGCCACGCCGTAGAGTCCGCCCACACGTTCGCCGCCGAACCAGGCCTCGACGCTGTGCGCATCGCCCACGCGGTGCAGGGTGGAGTACGCGTCGATCACATCGCCGGTGATCCAGGTGCCGCGCTGGCCGTGCCGCGGCGCGTTCGCGCACGCGCGCATCACGGCGGCGAAATTGTTGTCGACGCGAATTTCCCACGCGTCCTCACGCAGCACGCGCTTGAGTGTTTTCCGGAACGAAGGCGAGACCTTGAATTCGTCGGGGCGCAGGATCATGCGCGGGTCGGGGCTCCACCAGAGCACCGGCTGGCCGTCGGAGTACCACGGGAAAATGCCGCGGCGGTAGGCGTCGATGAGGCGAGAGGGGAGCAGGTCCGCGCTGGCGGCGAGCAGGCCTGGCGCGCCGCTCGACGCGCCGAGTGCGCGCTCGACGGCGGGAAACGGTTCGTCGGGCGAAAGCCAGGGGACCATCGTCGCGGGCGCAGTCAGATAGACAATCAGCCGTCGCGCAGCGAGCGCAGGACGTCGCCGGTGTGCAGCCCGAAGCTGCCCGACTGGCGATCGGCGAAGAAACAGCGCAGGGTCTGCCCGACCGTTGGGAACGCAATGTCGTTCCAGGGAATCTCGTGCTCTTCAAAAAGCCGCACTTCGAGGCTTTCCTCGCCGGCTGCGATGTCGATGTCGAGCAGGCGCGCGAGATAGAACAGATGCACCTGATGCACGCGCGGCACGTTCAGGAGCGAAAAGAGGTTCTGCACCTCGACGCGCGCGCCGGCTTCCTCGAGCGTCTCGCGCGCCGCGGCTTCGGCGGTCGTCTCTCCCATCTCCATGAAGCCCGCGGGCAGCGTCCAATAGCCGTAGCGCGGCTCGATTGCGCGGCGGCACAACAGCACCTTGTCTTCCCAGACCGGAACCGTGCCGACCACGTTGCGCGGATTCTGATAGTGGATGGTGCCGCAGTGTGAGCAGACGTAGCGTTCGCGATTGTCGCCGGGCGGAATGAGCAGGCTGACCGCCTGACCGCAAGTCGAGCAGAATTTCATGGGCACGATAGGGGGATGGGTGATGCGAGTTTATCACCGCTCAGTGGCTTCGCTCACGTGCCCTCATGCGCCAGCAGGGAGCGACCGAAGAAGACGGCGAGGACGCCGCGCCTTGAAGAGGCGTAAACGGAAAAAGGGTTACAGGCCAATGACCTGTAACCCTTTCGAATTCTGCTGGTTGCGGGGGTAGGATTTGAACCTACGACCTTCGGGTTATGAGCCCGACGAGCTGCCAGACTGCTCCACCCCGCGTCCGTCGAAGAAAAGATTATAAGACAGTTCGCGCCGCGTTGCAACAACTAATGACGAGCGCCTTTCCATGCGTTTGCAAAATGTTTGCAGGACGCGTGCGCAAAGGCTTTTGAACCGTCAGGATAGAATCGGGGCTCGGTCGGCGCCATGCATGCTCTTCGCAACGTTCATGCTGCGCCTTTGCCTTCTACAGCGCACTGCGCTTCATTTGCCTCTTCCATGGACATTCCCCTCGATCTGCAATCGATAGCCGCTCAGGAGCACGCGCTGGTGTTTCCCCGTTTCGACGCCGATCGCGCCTGGCAGCTCGGCTCACATCTGCATGAACTCGCGCGCGCTCGCGCGCTGCCCGTCGCCATCGATGTGCGCACCTTCGGCCAGCAGCTCTTCTTCTGCGCGCTGGACGGCGCCACGCCCGACAACGCCGACTGGGTGCGCCGCAAGTCGCGCGTGGTCGAGCACTTCCGGCGCAGCTCCTATGCGATCGGCTTGCGCATGCAGCAAACCGGAACGACGCTTGCCGAAAAGCACGGCCTGCCCATCAGCGATTTCGCGCCGCACGGCGGTTCGTTTCCGCTCACGGTGGCGGGTGCGGGCGTGATCGGCTCGATCACCGTTTCGGGCCTGCCGCAGCGAGCCGATCACGAACTGGTGGTCGAAGCGCTCTGCGCGCAACTCGACGTCGACTACGCGCAGCTCGCGCTCGCGAAGGTCTGACACGATGCGTATTCCTCCGTTCTCGGCCTGGACCTGGCTCGTCATCGCGATCGTCGCGGAAGTCATCGCCACTTCTGCGCTGCGCGCTTCAGATGGCTTCACGCGGCTCGGACCTTCGGCGATCGTCGTGGTGGGGTATGGCATTGCGTTCTACGGGCTCTCGCTCACGTTGCGCAGTTTGCCGGTAGGCATCGTCTATGCGGTGTGGTCGGGCGTGGGCATCGTCCTCATCACGCTCGTGGCGATGGCGCTCTATCGGCAGGTGCCCGATCTGCCGGCCGTGCTCGGGCTCGGCCTCATCGTGGCCGGCGTGGTCGTGCTGAATCTGTTCTCGAAGATGCAGGCGCATTGAAAGACGGTGGCTGAACCGGCTTGATTTGCCGACTGCGGTGGCCACCGCATTGGCCACATTCGCGCCAGACATTGCGCCTCGCGCGTAACATGGCCGGTTACCGCCGTGCGCCGCGTCGTCCTCCGGCGGCAGTGCTTTCTGCTGATGTTCCCCACTGGGGCTGGATATGATCATTCGTTTTCCCGCCGACGCGCCGCTCTATCGCGACGCCAATCTGACCGTGGTGTTTCCCGCACTCGTCGACGGCACACGCGTACCCTGCGCGATTTCCGTCGAGGCGCTCGAGGACCATTTCGGCGCGCTGCCCGCTAACCTCGACGCGTGGATGCAGGCGTTCGACGCCGGCCGTCCGCGCATCGAGGCTGTGGCGCGCGCTCATCTCGAACTCAGCAACGGCACGCCGGTGCTGCTCAAGAGCGGTCACTTTCCGCCCGGACGGCTGGACTCGTAGGCTTGTACTCGTAGTCAGGCACGCCCGCTCGGGCGTCACGGGAATTTTCGATTGCCACAGCCGTCTGGCGTCACCATGGGCATTGTCGAACGCAAGGACCGCGAACTCCGCGCAAGGCACGCAGCGCGCGCGCACGACCAGCGCGAGCGCATCCTCGAGGCTGCGCGCCGCATCGTCATGCGCGAAGGCCTCGCGGCGCTCTCCATGCGCAAGATCGCCGACGCGATCGGTTATTCGCCTGCGTCCCTCTATCTTTATTTCGCCGGCCGTGACGAGATCGCCGAGGCGCTCGGCCGCGAAGGCTACGCGCAACTGCTCGCGCAGCTCGAACCGCTCGCGTTGATCGCCGACGCGCGCGAGCGGCTCCATGCGCTTGCGCACGCATACGTGGCGTACGGCTGCGACCATCCGCAGACTTACGAACTCATCTTCATGGCGCACAAGGCGCGCTCGGAGCACGTGGGGCCGGCCGCCCGCCGTCAGCGCGACGCGGCCGATGCGGCCGATGCGGCTGGCGCGCCTGAAGCGGACGCCGCGCTGGCCTGCGGCGCGCAGCTGTTTGCCGCCACGCTGTCCGCGCTGACGCCTGCGAGCGGGGCGCATATCGACGGCACCCTGCTTGCGCAGTCGCTTTGGGCCACGCTGCACGGCGTGGTGATGCTCACGCTCGCGCGCGCGGGCTTTCAGCACGCGGCGCCCGGTCCGTTGATCGACGCCACGCTCGATGCCTGGTTCGGCGAGCGCGCCGCTTCGCCTCCGTTGCCGGCCGTGCAAGCGCCCGGGGTGGCGTCGTGATAGCCTCGGAAAGCCTCTGAT
Organism: Paraburkholderia nodosa DSM 21604; assembly: GCF_000519185.1. Taxonomy (GTDB): domain Bacteria; phylum Pseudomonadota; class Gammaproteobacteria; order Burkholderiales; family Burkholderiaceae; genus Paraburkholderia; species Paraburkholderia nodosa. The sequence goes on from NZ_JAFA01000011.1 coordinate 142,720, forward strand.
CGCGCTTCGCCCGATTCAGGCGCCGCTCATCGTTCTGCCTTGCCAATCGCCATGTCACACGAAGCCAACGCAAGCCCGACCGCAGCCGATGCCGACTCGCATGTGCTTACGCGCGTCGCGAACCGTATCGGCTTTATCGAACTCGAGCGCCCGCAGGCGCTCAATGCGCTCACCACCGCCATAGTCCGCACGATGCACGCGGCGCTCGATCGCTGGCGCGACGACCCGGGCGTGCTCGCTGTGATCGTGCGCACGCGCCATGCGCGAGCGTTCTGCGCGGGCGGCGACATTCGCTTTCTGTACGAGTCGTATCGCGCGGGCGAACAGGCGGCGCTCGACACGTTCTTCTCCGACGAATATCGCCTCAACCACGCCATCTTCACCTTTCCGAAGCCGTACATCGCGATGCTCAACGGCGTGGTCATGGGCGGTGGCATGGGTATCTCGCAGGGCGCGCATCGCACGGGCGGGCTGCGGCTCGTGGGTCCGACCACGCGCATGGCGATGCCGGAGACGCGCATCGGCCTCTTTCCCGATGTCGGCATGGGCTGGTTCCTTGCGCGCACGCCTGGCGCGATCGGCCGCTATCTCGCGGTGACAGGCGAGACGCTCGATCAGGCGAGCGCGGTCTATGCGGGCCTGGCCGATGCGTCGCTCGACGAGTCCGCGTGGCCGGCGCTGCTCGATGCGCTGGAGAGCGAGCCGTTTGCGAGCGGCGCGGAACTGGTCGCGCGCATCCGCCAGGCGGCGCTACCCGCGGCCGAGTTGAAGCGTCTCGCCGAAGGTTCGTCGCTGGCCACGGTTCGTGGCTGGATCGACCGGCATTTCTCGCCAGGCGATGTACCTGCCATGCTGGCTTCGCTCGAAGCCGCGCGCCGTGCAGACTCGGGCGAGCAAGCGCAATGGGCGGGGCAGATGGCGGACGTCATGCGCGAGCGTTCGCCGCTTTCCATGGCGGTGTCGCTCGAGGTGGTGTCGCGCGCCGAAGGCACAATGGCCGACTGCCTGCGCCGCGACCTCGACCTCACGCGCTCGAGCTTCGCGATTGGCGATGTGATGGAGGGCATACGCGCGCGCATCATCGACAAGGACAATCATCCGCACTGGCGCTTTGCGAATATCGAGGACGTGCGCCGCGAAGACGTCGAGCGGATGTTCGAGAGTCCCTGGAGCTCGATGGAGCACCCGCTGCGCGAACTCATCGGTTGAGCTGGCTGGCGCGAGGGAAGGGCGAGGGAAGGGCGGGAGAAGTGTGAGGGGAAAACGCGGTGGGGAAACGCGGGCCGCGCATCGCGCACGGCCCTCAGGCGGGGTCAGTCTTCGGCGGTTTCGCTCATGAACGCGCGCATGAAAACCAGCGCGCCCCAGCCCCACATCGCATTCGAAGCAAAGCCCGTGGCAAGCCGCGGCAGCATGTTGCCGGTCGGCCAGATGCCGCGCAGCGGATCGACGACGAACACCATCGCCGCGGTGAGCACGATGCCGCCGAACACAAAGGCCTGAATCCACGGCGCGGGACGCGAAGGCGACACGCGCAGCAGCCACGCCATCAGCACGGCCCAGATGGCGCTCCAGATCGCATTCACGAGGAACTCGGGCAGCCCGAGCGGCACGAACGGGTCCGTCGAAAATCCGGCCGCGTCGATGACCTGCGCGGCATGCAGGAGCGCGAGCGTCGCCTCGCGAAAGAAGAGCGAGGCCAGAAAGCCGGATACGAACGGCAGAATCAGTTTTTGCATGGAGTCTTGCGAGAGCTTGCTTGGCCTCGCTGCGCAATGCGCCTCATGGAGCGTCGTGCGCGCGGCGTGCCGGTGTTTTTGTGGGTGCGTGCGCCATTATATCGGCGCGCGGTGCGCGCGAGGCGCACCGTACGCTAAAGCGTCGGGTAAAGCACGAAAGTGGAAAACCTAAGCTCAAAAAAATCGTTCTAAAGGGTGCGAGCCGTCCCTAGACTGGTTCCCCATGAAGACGGCGCCGCCGTCGCCGGGCGCTCCCGCGAGGCGCACGGGGAACGCGCCGGCGCATGCCGTCTGCTGTCGAATCCTTTCAATTGAGCCACGAGCGGCGCGTTCGTTTGCGCGGCGTGCCCGCGCTCGCTCGCTGGCCGGCAGTCACCCGATTCGTGTTTCGAATTTCCAGGCAGGAGCAATGCATGAATGTGTTCTGGTTCATCCCGACCCACGGCGACAGCCGCTATCTGGGCACGACCCAGGGCGCGCGCGCGGCCGATCTCGCGTATTTCCAGCAGATCGCCGTCGCCGCCGATACGCTCGGCTACGAAGGCGTCCTGCTGCCCACGGGCCGCTCGTGCGAGGACGCGTGGGTCGTGGCGTCGAGCCTCATTGCCGCGACGCGGCGCCTGAAGTTTCTCGTGGCGATCCGCCCGGGCCTCTCGTCGCCGGCGCTCTCCGCGCGCATGGCTGCCACATTCGACCGGCTCTCCAATGGCCGCCTGCTCATCAACGTCGTGACGGGCGGCGATACGGCCGAACTGGAAGGCGACGGCCTTTTCGTCGATCACGACACGCGCTACGAGATCACCGACGAGTTCCTGCATATCTGGCGCAAGCTGCTCGCGGCATCGCACGCGAACGAGGCGATCGACTTCGAGGGGCGCCATCTGCGCTCGGTCGGCGGCAAGGTGCTGTATCCGCCCGCGCAGCATCCGCATCCGCCGTTGTGGTTCGGCGGCTCGTCGCCGGCCGCGCACGCCATGGCGGGCGCACATATCGACACCTATTTGACGTGGGGCGAGCCGCCCGAAGCCGTCGCGCGCAAGATCGCCGACATTCGCGCTCGTGCGGCCGAGCACGGACGCACGATCCGCTTCGGCATTCGCCTGCACGTGATCGTGCGCGAGACCGAAGACGAAGCGTGGGCCGCCGCCGACAAGCTCATCAGCCACCTCGATGACGAAACGGTTGCGCGCGCCCAAGCCGCGTTCGCGAAGATGGATTCGGAAGGCCAGCGCCGGATGGCCGCGCTGCACGGCGGCAAACGCGGCACGCGCAAGGATCTCGAGGTGTATCCGAATTTGTGGGCGGGCGTGGGCCTCGTGCGCGGCGGCGCGGGCACGGCGCTCGTCGGCAATCCTGAACAGGTGGCCGCGCTCATGAAGGAATATGCGCAGCTTGGCATCGAGACGTTCATTTTGTCCGGCTATCCCCATCTCGAAGAATCCTACCGGTTTGCGGAACTCGTGTTTCCGCTGCTGCCGGGGCGCGCGGCGAAGGGCGCCGGCGGCCCGCTCTCGGGGCCGTTCGGCGAAGTGGTCGGCAATCACTATCTGCCGAAAGTGAGCCAGAGCTGAGGCGCTGGAGAACGGCAGCAATCGTGGAGGACACAACGATGACGCAATCCGTAGTCACGGCCGCACCCGCGCGCGAACGCGCGAGCCCAGGCGGCGCGCTGCGCACTGCGCGGGCCTTCCTGCGGGCGAGCCGACGGCGGCTCGCACCCTGGCTCGTGCCGCTGGCGGTGCTTTTGATCTGGGAGCTCGCCGCAAGGAGCGGCGCGCTCTCGACGCGCGTGCTGCCCGAGCCGCTCGCCGTGGTGCGGGCGGCCCGGTCGCTGATCGAGTCGGGAGAAATGTGGGCGGACGTGCGCGTGAGTACGTGGCGAGCGCTTTCGGGGTTCGCGATCGGCGGCGGCATCGGGCTCGTGCTCGGGCTGGCTACCGGGCTTTTCAAGCCCGTTGAAACCGCGCTCGATTCGACCGTGCAGATGGTCCGCAATATTCCGGCGCTCGCCATGATTCCGCTCGTGATTCTCTGGTTCGGCATCGGCGAGGAGGCGAAAGTCTTTCTCGTGGCGCTGGGCGTGTTCTTTCCCGTGTACGTGAATACGTTTCACGGCATCCGCTCGGTCGACGCCCATCTCGTCGAGATGGCGCGCAGCTACGGGCTCAAGGGTTTCGCGCTCTATCGCGAGGTGATATTGCCGGGGGCGTTGCCTTCGATTCTCGTCGGCGTGCGCTTTGCGCTCGGTCTGATGTGGGTGACGCTGATCGTCGCCGAAACGATTTCCGCGCAGTCGGGCATTGGCTACATGACGATGAACGCGCGGGAATTCCTGCAAACCGATGTGGTGGTGGTCGGCATCCTGCTTTATGCGGCGCTTGGCAAGCTCGCCGACTGGCTTGCGAAGTCGCTCGAGCGCGTGGCGCTGCGCTGGCACCCCGCTTATCAACAGGAGAACGAAGCATGAGCGCGAGTCAACTGGCGCCGAACTACGGCGTGGGGCGGGATGGTTTCGAGCGTGTGCAGGCGCGCGAACGCAACGACAGGGCGCAAGCGGCGCGCGAGGGCGTGGCGCTGCGTACGCCTACACCCGACGTGGACGCCGCCGTTGCCCTTCGCGGTGTGGGAAAACGCTACGGCGAGCGCGCCGTGCTGGACGGCTTCGACCTCGCGATCGAGCGCGGCAGTTTTGTATCGATCGTCGGACGCAGCGGTTGCGGCAAGTCGACGTTGCTGCGCCTGATCGCCGGCCTCGAAACACCGGACGAGGGCGCGGTGGAGCGGCGCGGCGCAGGCGGCGCGCCGCTCGATACGCGCATCATGTTTCAGGACGCGCGCCTCTTGCCGTGGAAGACCGTCTTGCAGAACGTGATGCTAGGCCTCGGGCGCGGCGCGCGTGACGACGCCCGCGCGGTGCTCGACGAAGTGGGCCTGCTCGCGCGCGCCGACGAGTGGCCCGCGCGCCTCTCGGGCGGCCAGCGCCAGCGCGTGGCGCTCGCCCGCGCGCTCGTGCATCGTCCGAGCCTGTTGCTGCTCGACGAGCCGCTCGGTGCGCTCGACGCGCTGACGCGCCTCGAGATGCATGCGCTGATCGAGCGACTGTGGCGCGAGCATCGCTTCACCGCGCTGCTGGTGACGCACGACGTGCACGAAGCCGTCGCACTGGGCGACCGTATTTTGCTCGTCGAGGCCGGGCGCATCGCACTCGATCAGCGCGTGCCGCTCGAGCGCCCGCGGGCGCGCGTCGACTCCCGCTTCGCCGCGCTCGAGGAGCGCGTGCTGCAGCGCGTGCTCGGCCACGGTTCACAGCAAGCCGCCGGCCGGTCATCGGCCGCAGTGGCTTGAATCATTCATCAGGAATCCTCTCGTTTATACTCGAACTCACGGAGTCGAACTTATGAGCATTACCGCCATCAACGTGCGCAACCAGTTTCGCGGCAAGATCAAGGAAATCATTCGCGGGCCCGTCGTTTCGGAAGTCGATGTCGACACGGCATTCGGTATCGTCACATCGGTCATCACCACGCGCTCGATCGACGAACTCGAGCTGAAGGTGGGCTCGGAAGTGGTCGCGCTGGTGAAGTCGACGGAGGTGTCGATCGCGCGCCTGTGAAGCGTGCTTACGAAGCGTGCCCGCGCGTCGGCGCCGCCTTCGAGGCGCGGCGCCCGGAAGTGCTAGCATGAACCGTCAGCGGCAGACGAAAGAGGCGAGCATGGAGCCGAAGGGCATCGACATGGGCGACTACGAGGAGCGCTACAAGGACTACGACATCGAAGTCGCGGTCGAGCAGGTGCTCACGGGCGTGAAGGCGCACTATCGCGTGCGGAAGGGCGATACGGTCGTGGAGGACTGGCAACTCGTGCATATCACGCGCCTCTGGTCTACCGAGCACGCGGCCGCGGAAGCGGGCTTCGAAGCAGCGCGCGCGTGGATCGATGCGCGAGGCACGCAGGCGCGCTAGCGTTTGCCCTGGGAGCCCGCGCCAGGCGACTGGCTTGCCCGGCGCTCTGCATCGGCGAACATATCGCGTAGTTGCTGGCGCTCGGCGCCGGTCAAATGTGCGGCGGCGGCCGGCATCGTGAGGACCAGGTGCAGCGTAAGGTTGCCGCGTGCGCCGTTGCGGTCCGCGAGTCCAACACCGGGCAGACGGATTGGCGTGCGCGCATTCGCGTTCGCCGGAATTTTCACTTCGAACGTGCGGCCGAGGACCCTTGCCTGAACGCCGCCGCCCAATATGGCCGTCATGAAGTCGATTGGAAGCTCGCAAGCGAGATCGAGCCCGTTGCGCGTGAAGCCCGGGCCGCAAACGATGGAGACCGAGAAAGTCGCGTCTCCAGACGGGCCGCCGTTCACGCCGGGATGGCCGCCACCGGCTACGAGGAGACGCTGACCGTCCCACGCTCCGCAAGGAATTTCGACTACTTCCGATTTGCGCCACGTCTTTACGCCGGTGCCGTGGCATTGTTCGCAAAGCGCGCCGCGATCTTCCTGTTCGCACGCTGGGCACGGACCTTTGACAGGGTAGTGGGCCTGAACGCCGCCGCCATTGATCGCGACGTCGAGCGGCACGAATAGCTCGACGAGGCAATTGGCGCCGCGCATGGGCGGCGCCGCGCGGCGCTGGCGCGGTTGAGCTTCGTCGTTGCGCGTCTTGCTGGCCGAACCTGCGGCGCTAGTTGTTCTGGCCGTCGGCGCGATGCGCCTGCCGCTCAGAATCTCGAAGGCTTCCTGAATGAGCTTGAACACCGGCTCGACTGCCGCCTCGCGACCCTTGTTGCGGTCGGGATGGTACTTCGCACGCAGTTGACGGTAGGCGCGCTTGATCTCTGCCGGCGACGCAGTCTCCGGCAGTTGCAGCCGCCTGTAGTATTCCTCGAAGCTCAAAGGCGTTCCCGGGTGTCTCTCGTGCACAGACGCAAAAAAGCCCGCAACCAGTGCGGGCTCATTTGTTCACTGCAGAATTCTTTGGGGTGGCTGATGGGACTCGAACCCACGACAACAGGAATCACAATCCTGGACTCTACCAACTGAGCTACAGCCACCGCTGTTTTCCTCAACTAGCGCTGCTTCGAAAGCGGCGCCAATCAAGAAGGAAGATTATATACATACCAAAGCTAGCTTGCCTAGCCCTTTATTCAAGAATTTCGTCCGGAACGCGCAGATATTCGCGGGCCTCGTCGAAGATCGCGAGATCTGCCTTCGCGAGCTTGCGGCTGTCCGAGAGGATGCGGCGCCAACCTCGCGCGCCGGCCACGCCGCGATAAAGGCCCAGCGCATGACGCACGATCGCGCCCAGGTAAGTGCCGCGCGCGATTTCGCTCGCGCAGTACTCAATGAGCCTCGCTTCCACTTCCTCGCGCGTGAGCGCAGCATCGGTTGCGCCATAGAAGCGCGCATCGACGTCGGCGAGCACGTAGGGGTTGTGGTACGCCTCGCGGCCGAGCATCACGCCATCGACATGCTGCAGATGCTGCTCGACTTCGTCGAGCGTCTTGATGCCGCCGTTGATGATGATTTCGAGCTGCGGGAAGTCGCGTTTGAGCTGGTAAGCGTAGTCGTACTTGAGCGGCGGGATCTCGCGGTTTTCCTTCGGGCTCAAGCCCTTCAGGATCGCGTTGCGCGCGTGCACGATGAAAACCTCGCAGCCCGCTTCGGCAATCGTGCCGACAAAGTCGCGCACGTACGCATAGTCCTCGACCGTATCCACGCCAATGCGGTGCTTGACCGTCACGGGCACGGATACGACATCGCGCATCGCCTTCACGCAGTCCGCCACCAGTTGCCGTTCGTTCATCAGGCACGCGCCGAACGCGCCGCGCTGCACGCGCTCGGACGGGCAGCCGCAGTTCAGGTTGATCTCGTCGTAGCCCCACTGTTCGCCGAGCTTCGCGGCGCGCGCGAGGTCGTCGGGTTCGCTGCCGCCCAGCTGAAGCGCGACCGGCGCCTCGGCCGGCGTGAACGCGAGATGGCGCGGCACGTCGCCGTGGAGGAGGGCGCCCGTCGTCACCATCTCCGTATACAGCCACGTGTGCCGGGAAATGAAGCGATGCAGCGAACGGCAGTGGCGATCGGTCCAGTCCATCATCGGCGCGACGGAGACGCGGCGGGGGCTGGCTTGACGGTTGGCGGACATGGCGATGGAAACCGATGAGTAACGGCTGGCGTGGAACAACCTTGCATTTTAACGCATACCGGCCTCGCTCTTCGTACCCTTTGCGCACTGCGCCAATTTGCCGGATACCCCTGCAGGAAGCGCGCCCGAAGCCCATTTTCGGCCGAAAAACCCTACCGGCGTTATGTAATCCAAGTGGAATTTGCTGCGTTGCGCAAATTATTTTAAGGGCGCTTTTAGGGTCTGTTCGTCGCTCAGCCCCGTCAGAACTGCCTGACGGGATTGTTGTTGAACGGAGAATAGTAAATTCGGATTATCGCGATTATTTTCCGATAGTAGGTGTATACACTGAGTTTCGTTGACGCAGCTCGTGGGCACTGACCTCCCAGGCGCGGCGCCTTCCCGATCCGCAACTGAACCTGATATTGGAGTCCACCATGAAGACCAAACTCATCGCAGCGCTGCTGGTCGCAGCTACCGCTTCTGTTGCCGCTCCGGCGTTCGCCAGCGGCTACGGCCCGGCACCGTTCTATCGCCCGGACGTCGGCGCGCCCGCTTCGCAGCGTGGCCAGAGCGTCCAGACCGTGGCCGCCGAACGCGTCCAGGAACAAGGCGCCCAAACGGCTTACGGCGGTGTCGCCGGCTCGGCTTCGCAGTCGGGCAGCCACGCGAAGGCCACGGGCCCGCAATCGGTTTTCTTCGGCCAGTAACTCGCGCCGAAGTTTCCGCTTCGTGCCGGGCCGCCCGCGAGACGGGCGGCTCGAAAGCCGGATGTCGTTGCGACGTCCGGCTTTTTGCATTTCTGCGCCCGATCTAATTTGTCCCTCAGGCGAGGCTCAGGAAGCGGCGCGCACGCGCTTGTCGATCGCCTCGCGAATACGGTCGAAGGCCGCGTCGAAGGCGTTGTCCTGGGTCGGAAAGCGGCCGGCGGCGATGCCGTCGACCGGCACGCTGCCGCTTTCCGCGTCCGTGAGGCTCTGGATGATCTGCGTCGAGACGAAAAAGCCGGCTTCGTGGTCGCCGTCCACGCCGGCTGTCATGTCGAAACCCATGTATTCGTAGCTGCGTCGGTTTTCCATGCCGATTTCTCCTCGTAGGCGCCTGTGCGGATTCTGGCACGTCTCCCGCCGAACGGCGTCGCGACCGGCCGCGGCGCATGCGGCCGCTTGCGGAGGAATACGGCCGTATTCTGCAACTCCTGAAAAAATTCCCGCGCCGTGGTAGTTTCGGCGCTCCCCAACCGAACTGATGGACAACGTTTCCATGGAATACCGCACACTCGGCGATACCGACGTCAAGGTGAGCCTGATCGGGCTCGGCACGATGACGTGGGGCGAGCAGAACACGGAGCGCGAGGCGCACGAGCAGATCGACTACGCGCTCGACCAGGGCGTCACGCTGATCGATGCCGCTGAAATGTACCCCGTGCCGCCGCGCCCGGAGACGCAGGGACAGACCGAGCGCTTCATCGGGACGTGGCTCGCGCAGCATCGCGCGGCGCGCGAGCGCATCGTGCTCGCCACCAAAATTGCGGGCCCGGCTCGCCAGCCGCACAACCCGCAGCACATTCGCGGGCCGCAGAACCAGTTCGACCGCAAGAATCTGACCGAAGCGCTCGACGGCAGCCTCAAGCGCCTGCAGACCGATTACGTCGACCTGTATCAGCTACACTGGCCCGACCGCAGCACGATGACGTTCGGCCGCGGCATGTATCCGTATCTCGACGATGCCTACACGGTGCCGATCGAGGAAACGCTCAGCGTGCTCGCCGATTTCGTGAAGGCGGGAAAAATCCGCCATATCGGCGTGTCGAACGAAACGCCGTGGGGCGTCGCTCAGTTCCTGCGCGCCGCCGAAAAGCTCGGGTTGCCGCGCATCGTCAGCATCCAGAATCCGTACAGCCTGCTCAATCGCACGTTCGAAAGCGGACTGTCCGAATTCGCGCACCGTGAAGGCGTGGGCCTGCTCGCGTATTCGCCGCTCGCGTTCGGCTGGCTCTCGGGCAAGTACGAGGGCGGGGCGCGTCCGGAAGGCGCGCGCATCACGCGGTTCGAGCGCTTCAAGCGCTACAGCAAGCCGGAATCGGTGGCCGCGACGACGCGTTACGTGGAACTCGCCCGCGCTCATGGCTACACGCCCGCGCAGTTTGCGCTTGCGTTCGTCAACAGCCGGCCGTTCCTCACCAGCAATCTGATCGGCGCGACCTCGCTCGAGCAGTTGAAGGAAAATATCGCCAGCGCCGACGTCAAGCTCACCCCCGAACTGCTCGCGCAGATCGACGCGCTGCACGAGCAGCAACCTAACCCGGCCCCTTAAAGGGAAAGCGGGAAACCGCGCGGTCCCTTGCCGGGCTGCGCGGCGCCGCGCGAACGCCGACGCAGCAAAATCGTTGGCGATTCGCAAGGCATACACTACGATCCAGCATGCGCCGCCCGGGGCGCCATCACGCCTCCCGTGACGGCGCCCCGGCGGCCGTCCATACGCTCAATCCCGGAGAATTTTTACAATGACGAGCGCACGTCCAGCGCAATCGCCCCCGTCTTACGGCTGGCCCATTTTCATTTTGCTGGCGGTGGCCGGCCTCTTCTACGTGAAGTGGTTTCCGTACTATCACCGCGCATTCACCGCCGAGGAAACCCACTCCATCGGCAAATCGATCCTGATGGGCGGCGCGGCCACGGCCCCCGACCCCTCGTTCTCCGCCGCGCTCGATTACGCCTTCGCCTACGGCAAGGCGATCTGGCAGGCCATGGTGCTCGGCCTGCTGCTCGGCTCCGGCGTGCAGGCACTCCTGCCCGTGCAATGGGTCGCGCGCGTGCTCGGCCGGCGCGGCTTTGGCAGCGTGGCGGCGGGCGGCCTGCTCGCGGTGCCCGGGATGATGTGCACCTGCTGCGCCGCGCCCGTGGTCGTGGGCCTGCGCGCGCGCAATGCATCGGCCGGCGGCGCGATCGCGTTCTGGCTCGGCAACTCCGTGCTCAATCCCGCCACGCTCGTGTTCATGGGCTTCGTGCTCGGCTGGCAGTGGAGTGCGCTGCGTCTCACGCTGGGCCTGCTGATGGTGTTCGGCCTCGGCTGGGTCTGCAACCGGCTCGTGACGCCCGAGGAATCGCGTGCCGCCGACGACCGCCTCGCGCAACTCGCCCAGCAGCAGGCCGAAGGCGGCAACGTCTTCGTGCGCTGGGCGCGTATCTTTGCGCGCATGGCCGTGCGGCTGGTGCCGGAATACATCGTGCTGGTGCTTTTGCTCGGCGCTGCGCGAGCGTGGCTGTTTCCGCACATCGGCCCGGAGGTCACGAGCAGCCTTGGCTGGATCGTCACGTTCGCCGTGGTCGGCATGCTGTTCGTGATTCCCACGGCCGGCGAGGTCCCCATCATCCAGGCGATGCTCGCGCTCGGCATGGGCGTGGGTCCCGCGGGCGCGCTGCTGATGACGCTGCCGCCCGTGAGCGTGCCGTCGTTCGCGATGCTGGCAGGCTCGTTCCGGCCGCGCATGCTCGCCGTCGTGGGCACGACGGTGGTGTTCTTCGGCATCGCCGCCGGGCTAGCGGCGGTGGCCCTCGGCTTCTAGGGACGCCGGGACGAGGCAGGCGCCATGCGCTCAGCGTTGGCATTCTTGTAATACGCGGGCGGTTCGCCGTCCGCCACGGAGCGGGCCCCGGCCCGAAAACCAGCATGGCAAAGCAAAAAACCAATCCGAAACTCGAGCAGGCGCTCACGCGCGGCGATCTCGCCATTCGCCAGGCCAATTCGGCCCGCGCCACGGCGGTGCTGCGCGCGCTCGGCAAGATGATCGTCGAGGCTTCGGCCACCATCGGCGTCGAGGCGGACACCTCGATTCCCGACGGCGATCGCATCTACGACCCGGCCGACGGTCTCTGGCCGCAGTCGCTGCTGGTTTCGCTCGATGGCCCGGTGGAGGAGTCGGATCCCGAAGAGGTCCGCACGGTGCGTTTGCTCGCCCAGACCCAATCGACGATGTTCCGCGTGGAATGGCATCGCGCCGACGGCAAAGTCGGCCGCCAGGAAGGCGGCCCGTTCGCGACGGTCGCGTTCATTTCGGACGTCGATATTCCCTGGGGCGATGACGAGGACTGAACGCCGCGCGGTGCGCTTTCAGCGCATCATGCGCCGGCGGAACAGCACGGAAGCGATCGTGAACGGCACCACCACGTAGATCGCGAGCACTAGCAGGTGCAGGCCGGCCTGCTCGACAGGCCGGTCGAGCATGGCGGGGCGGATCAACGCAACGGCATGCGCGAGCGGTAGCATCAACGTGATGTGTTGCGCGGCTGCGGGCAGCTGCGCAATCGGAAAGAACACGCCGGAGAGCAGCAGCATTGGCGTGAGCACGAGCGTCTGATAAAACATGAAGAAGTCGTAGGACGGCGCGAGCGCGGTGACGATCATGGCGCAGCTCGCGAACGCGAGGCCCGCGAGTGCGATCACGGGCAGCGCGAGCAGCATGGAAGGAAAGCTCGCGTAGCCGAGCAGGCCCGCCACCACCATGATCGCCACGCCCGAGAGCATCGACTTGCTCGCGGCCCACATCACCTCGCCGAGCACGACGTCGCCGAGCGTGAGCGGCGTGTGCATGATCGCTTCCCACGTGCGCTGCACGTGCATGCGCGAAAAGCCCGAGTACATCGACTCGAAGCTCGCCGACATCATCACCGAAGACGACACCGTGCCCGCCGCGAGAAACGCGATGTACGAGACGCCGTCGACGTGCCCCACCATCAGCCCGAGCCCGAAGCCGAGACCGAACAGATAAATCATCGGATCGGCGAGATTGCCGAACATCGACGCGAGGGCGAGCTTGCGCCAGACCAGATAGTTGCGTCGCCACACGGCCATCCAGTGCGTGGCGTTCGAAGGCAGCGCGGCGCGCGGCTCGCGCACGCTCGCATGCTCGGGGCGCGAGGGCGTCGGGTTGTTGGTGCGTGTCTGCATGGTGTCCTTGGCGATTCGTCCGCCGCCGTTAATCCTGCCGCCGTTAATCTTGCCGCAGTTAATCCTGCCGCAGTCAATCCTGCATCTCGCGGCCCGTGAGCCGCAGGAACACGTCTTCGAGATTCGCGGGCCGGTGCAGGTAGCGCAAATCGGAGCGATGGCGCAGCTTCGCATGAACGGGCGCGGGGTCGTCGACATAGCAGAACAGCGTCTCGCCGCTGATCTCCGTGCGCTTCGCATCGGCCGCGAGTTCGTCGCGCAACGCGACCGGGTCCGGTCCGTACACCTCGATCACATCGCAGCCGATCTCCGATTCGATCAGTGCCTTGGGTGCGCCCTCGGCGATCTTGCGGCCTTCCTCGATCACGCAGACGCGATTGCAAAGCCGTTCGGCCTCCTCCATGAAATGCGTGGTGAGCAGAATCGTCTTGCCGCGTGCGAGCAGCGAGCGCAGCCGTTCCCAGATCAGATGCCGCGCCTGCGGATCGAGGCCCGTGGTGGGCTCGTCCATCACGAGCACGTCGGGGTCGTTCACGAGCGCGCGCGCGAGCGTGAGACGACGGCGCATGCCGCCGGAGAGTTCGCCCACGCGCGCGTCGGCCTTGCTTTCGAGGCGCGCGAATTCGAGCAGCGGCGCGACGAGATCGCGCGTTTCGCGCGCGGACAAGCCGAAGTAGCGGCCGAACACGAGCAGATTCTCGCGCACGGTGAAGTCGGGGTCGAGGTTGTCGAACTGCGGCACCACCCCAACGCGCTGGCGGGCGTGGCGCGCGCGCGCCGGCACCGGCTCGCCGCACAGGCTGATGCGCCCGGCATCGGGCGAAACGATGCCGAGCAGCATGCGCAGTGTCGTGGTTTTTCCCGCGCCGTTCGGACCGAGCAGTCCGAAGCACTCGCCGGGAAGAACGTCGAACGACAGGCCGTTGACGACCGCCCTGTCTCCGTAATGTTTGATGACCTGCTCGAATTCGATGGCGGGTGCGGGCATGGACCGGTTGAACGTGAGTCGAACGGGCATCGCGCGAGTCGCTCGAAGCATCGAACGGAAAATCGCACGAAACAAGGCGGCCCATTTTAGTGCATTGCTGCGTGGCGGGTCGGGCCTCGCTTCGAAGCGGTTTGACGATGCGCGGGCAAATGCATGTCGCGGCAAGCATTCACCAGTGCGCAAGATGCGTGCGCCGTTCGGGGCGCATCTTGCGTTTTTCGATGCACACCTGGCGTTTTCCAGCCCTTGCGCGTGGAATTGCGGCGCACCATCATGAGAATCGCACAGCCTGCAAATCTCGCGGGCGGGGAGAAGCGACCATGGCGAGCTATAAAAAAATTCTGCTCTGTTACGACGGCTCGCGCGAAGGCCGCAAGGCACTGCGCTGCGGCGCCGACCTTGCGCTCGATCTGCAGGCCGAGACGCACCTGCTCTCGGTCGTCGACATGCGTTCGACGATCGCCCAGAGCGCCGGCCTGCTGACCGATGTGGCCTGCGGCCGCTTCGAGGAAACGGCGCGTGAGATTCTTCAGGAAGGCGTGGACTGGCTAACCGAGCGTGGCGTGCGCGCCCAGGGGCACTTCGCGTTCGGTCATCCGATCGATGAAATCGCGAATCTGGCCAACGAGCTGAATGCCGACCTCGTGGTGGTGGGCCACCGTTGCCGCACGGGGCTCTCGCGCTGGTGGATGGGCGCGGGCAACACGCCGCTGCTCGACCGCGTATCGTGCAGCATTCTCGTGGCGTGCTCGTCGGCGGCTGAGGATAAGAAGCAGCAAGCCGCCGCGTAAGGGATCAACCAGGCCGGTTCGCACAGAACTGGCCTGGCTCCGCTGTCACTTCGGAACTGTCTTAGTTCGAGACGTTTCCTTCGTTTAGCTCGACTGCCGAGAGCTTCCACGAGAAGAGCCCGTGACGCTGCAGGATGGCGGCGTAGTGCTCGCCCGTACTGCCGCGGTCCCACGTGAGCGCGAACTCATTGAGGCCGCGATAGCCGGCCGTGGTCACCGGCCGAGCCTCGGGCGCGGGGTTGCCGGATGCCGCCGGAGCAGGTGGCGCGGCGGGCGCGGGTGCCGATTGCGCCGGTTCTGTCGATGGCGCGCCGGATTCCGCTGGCGGCGGCGCGTGCGGCCGGTCGCCGGGCTTGCCCGTCGGCGGCATGCCATCGAGCAGGGCGGCCACGCCTTCCGGTGTGGCGTAAGCATCCACGAGCGGACTAATCAGCGCCGCGCCAATCACAGCGCCGAGGATCAGCAACGGATTGCTGCTGTGCTGCCCCTCGATACGCCGGTGCAGCATTTCACCAACCTGCTGCTTCAGGCTCAGGCGCAGCGCAGGGTAATCGACGTACTCGTTGAGCGCGACGGCGTCACGCGCGTCGGCGGCGGCTTTCATGTGTTTCACCGCGATATAGGGCGACGCATAGGCGTAGCCGATCGCGGCAACCACCATGGCGAGCGCAACCGTGATTGCGACCGGCTTTTTCCAGTTTTGGGTCTTACGCGGGGTCGAGAGAGATTCCGTCATCGGCATAGGGCAAATCGTTTAAACACGGTGTTGACCGCAAACCAGGCCAAACGATCCCGCCCGTAACCTCTTCTCACATTTGAGCAGCGTTGCGGCTTACTTCGCGAGTGCACCGGGCAGGTCGCTGTGCTGCTCGGCGATGCAGCGGTCGATCGCGCGGCAAACCGCGTCAACCGTGCCGACGAGGATCAGCCGCGACGGACCCTGATAGACGCGCACGGGCGCGCGGCGCATCGGCTGTTCGGTGTTGAGCGTGCTGTTGAGCGACACGCGCGCAAACGCTGGCTGGGCCGAGGGCAGCACCGGCAGGTCGGCCGTGCTGGCCGCCACCATCTCTGGCGAGTCTTCGAAGAGCGAGCCGCTCAGTGCGGTAGCCGAATCGCGGACTTCGCGGACCGCGCACGAGGCGATACCACGGAGATGGCGAAGACGGCCGAATTGGCGGAAGGGCAGCAAGCGGGCAAGACGTTCCATGACTCTCTCCAGGTAGTGCGCAGAGGGTGCGCAAACAATGTGCAAACTGCGCGCAGACGGATTGCTCAGAATTCGGTGGGGCGGATCAGCCCGACCGCGATGCCTTCGAGCGCGAATTCCGCGCTGCCGGCCTCGACAAAAATATTGTCGTAATCGGGGTTCTCGGCGATCAGCTCGAGCCCGTTTGGACGGCGCTTCAGGCGCTTCACGGTGACGTCGTCGCCAAGACGCGCCACGATGATCTGGCCGTCTTTCGCTTCGGCCTTCTTCTGCACGGCGAGCAGGTCGCCGTCGAGGATGCCGGCGTCGCGCATGGAAAGGCCGCGCACCTTCAAGAGGTAGTCGGGGCGGCTCGAGAAGAGCGCCGGGTCGCACATGTAGTTCTGCGAGATGTGCTCCTGCGCGAGGATCGGGCTGCCCGCTGCGACACGGCCAACGAGCGGCAGCGAGAGCTGCATGATGCTCGCGTGCGGAAGCGTGAACTGATGCGGCAGGTCGTCGGGCCCCGGCATGAGGCGGATGCCGCGCGAGGCGCCCGCAGCCAGTTCGATCACGCCCTTGCGCGCCAGCGCGCGCAGATGCTCCTCCGCGGAGTTCGCCGAGCTGAAGCCGAGTTCCGCCGCGATCTCGGCGCGCGTGGGCGGGAAGCCTGTGCGCTCGATGGCCCGGCGAACCAGATCGAAAACCTGCTGCTGTCGTGCGGTGAGTTTGGTCATGGCGCCACTGTATGTTTGAACAGGTAACTGTATTTTTATACAGTACTCGCCACTTTTCAAGTGTTACTTGAAGTTCGTCGACTGGGCGTTGCCATCAGGCCGCTTTCCCGTGTTTGCGCGGATGAAATCGCGCTCCAGCAGCGACTTCCTCTGTCCTTACCACTTTTGCGTATTAAAAAATGAAAAAACATCATTTTTAATAATGTAAGCAGATCGCTAGACTGGCCTCCATCGTTCGCTGCACTTCACTAATGGGCGCAAACGAGCACACACGAGAACGGAGAACAGAAAGATGGGCACGACACATACGGGGCGCGCGGGCTGGCTGAAAACACTGGCGGCAAAACTGGTTATCGGCGTTGCGCCGCTCGTCGGCGTCGCGACGATGGCGGCCATGGCGCCGGTGGCCGCTCACGCGGATACATCGCTGCTCAACGTCTCCTACGATCCGACGCGCGAGCTGTACCAGGACATCAACGAAGCCTTCATCAAGCAGTGGAAGGCGAAGACGGGCGAAACGCTCACCATCAAGCAGTCGCATGGCGGCTCGGGCGCACAGGCGCGCTCGGTGCTCGACGGCCTGCAAGCCGACGTCGTGACGCTCGCGCTGGCATGGGACATCGACGCGCTCGCCAACAAGGGCATCGTCGCGAAGGACTGGCAAAAGCGCCTGCCCGACAACGCGTCGCCGTACACGTCGACCATCGTGTTCCTCGTACGCAAGGGCAACCCCAAGCACATCAAGGACTGGGACGATCTGACCAAACCGGGCGTCTCGATCGTCACGCCGAATCCGAAGACCTCGGGCGGCGCGCGCTGGAACTATCTCGCGGCGTGGGCGTATGCGCTGCACCAGCCGGGCGGCAACGAGCAGAAGGCGAAGGACTTCGTCTCGAAGCTCTACAAGAACGCGGGCGTGCTCGACTCGGGCGCGCGAGGCGCCACGACGAGCTTCGTACAGCGCGGCATCGGCGATGTGCTGATTGCATGGGAGAACGAAGCATTTCTCTCGCTCAAGGAATTCGGCCCGGACAAGTTCGAGATCGTCGTGCCTTCGGTGAGCATTCTGGCTGAGCCGCCGGTGGCCGTGGTGGACAAGGTCGTCGACAAGAAGGGCACGCGCAAGGAGGCCGAGGCCTACCTGCAGTTCCTCTATAGCGAAGAGGGCCAGGAGATCGCCGCGAAGAACTTCTACCGTCCGCGTTCGGACAAGGTCCCCGCGGCGCTCACGGCGAAGTTTCCGAAGCTGAAGCTCTACACGGTCGACGACACGTTCGGCGGCTGGCCCAACGCGCAGAAGACGCATTTCGCGGATGGCGGCGTGTTCGATTCGATCTATCAGCCGCAGTAAAGCTGTCAAGTAGCAAGCGGTCCGCGTAGCGACGTGACCGCATAACAATGAAGCGCGCCTACGGGCGCGCTTTTCGGCGCCGCTTTGCATACAGGAAGCGCGCAACCCATGTCTGGATGATGAGCATGACCACGTTTAGATTCCGCAAGCCTAGTGCGCTGCCCGGATTCGGTTTGACGCTTGGCATCACCGTGGCTTACCTGAGCCTCGTGGTGCTCATTCCGCTCGCCGCCACCTTTCTCAAGACGGCGACACTCGACTGGAACCAGTTCGTGCGCGCAGTGTGGTCGCCGCGCGTGATCGCGTCGTACCGGCTCACGTTCACCGCCGCGCTCGGCGCGGCGGTGATCAATGCCGTATTCGGCTTCCTGCTCGCGTGGGTGCTGGTGCGCTATACGTTCCCGTTCAAACGGGTGATCGATGCGCTCGTCGATCTGCCGTTCGCGCTGCCGACTTCCGTGGCGGGCATTTCGCTCGCCGCCGTGTATGCGGGCAATGGCTGGATCGGCCAGTTCCTGCAGCCGCTCGGTCTCAAGATCGCCTTCACGCCGCTCGGCGTGCTCGTGGCGCTGACCTTCATCGGCTTGCCGTTCGTCGTGCGCACGGTGCAGCCCGTACTCGAGGACTTCGAGCGCGAACAGGAAGAGGCCGCCGCGTGCCTCGGCGCCTCGCGCTGGCTCACGTTCCGCCGTGTCGTGCTGCCCGCCGTGCTGCCGGCGCTCCTCACCGGCTTCGCACTCGCATTCGCGCGCGCGCTGGGCGAGTACGGCTCGGTCATCTTCATCGCCGGCAACGTGCCGATGAAGTCGGAGATCACGTCGCTGCTCATCATCACGAAGCTCGAACAATACGACTACGCGGGCGCAACGGCGCTCGCCGTGATGATGCTCTGCGTGTCGTTCGTCATGTTGCTCCTCATCAATTCGCTGCAGTGGTATTTGCAACGCCGCACGAGCCGGGGTGTCTCGGCAGGCAGCGCGCCGAATGCCGTGGTGGGCGCAACCGTCGCGGGAGGTGCGCAATGAGCACGCTGCCGCAACAACGAAGCACTCGCCGGCCGGACCCGGTCACCGAAGCAGCGTGGGTGCGCTGGCTCCTGACCGGCATCGCGCTCGCGTTTCTCGCGCTGTTTCTCGTGGTGCCGCTCGTCGCCGTGTTCTTGCAGGCGCTGTCGAAGGGCATTGGCTTCTACTTCACGTCGCTCGTCGATCCCGACGCGCTCGCCGCGATCAAGCTCACGCTCATCACCGCGGCGATCGCGGTGCCGTTGAATCTGGCCTTCGGCCTCGCGGCTTCATGGGCGATCGCGAAGTTCGAGTTTCGCGGCAAGGCGCTGCTCACCACGCTGATCGACCTGCCGTTTTCGGTTTCGCCCGTGATTTCGGGGCTCATCTACGTGCTGCTGTTCGGCGCGCAGGGCTGGCTCGGGCCGTGGCTCGAAGACCACAACGTGCAGATCATCTTCGCCGTGCCGGGCATCGTGCTTGCCACGATCTTCGTGACGTTCCCGTTCGTCGCACGCGAGCTGATTCCGCTGATGCAGGCGCAGGGCAACGACGAAGAAGAGGCCGCCCACGTGCTGGGCGCATCGGGCTGGCAGATGTTTCGCCGCGTGACGCTGCCCAATATCCGCTGGGGTTTGCTGTACGGCGTGATTCTCTGCAACGCGCGCGCCATGGGCGAGTTCGGCGCGGTTTCGGTGGTGTCGGGCCATATTCGCGGCCAGACCGACACGATGCCGCTGCACGTCGAGATCCTTTACAACGAGTACAACTTCGCGGCGGCGTTTGCCGTGGCATCGCTGCTCGCGTTGCTCGCGCTCGTCACGCTCGGCCTGAAGCTGCTCGCGGAGCGCCGCCTTTCGTCGGAACTGCGCGGCGCGGATGAGATTCCCGCCTATGCGGGCCCGCAGCCCGTGGCCGTGCAACATGTTTCACAACACGCAGCGCCTCGCGCCGTGCGCCAACCGATTCAAGTAGGGGAGCAGTAAACATGGGCATCACCGTCAGCAATCTGCACAAGCGCTTCGGCGACTTCACCGCCCTCGACAACGTCTCGCTCGACTTTCCGCCCGGCGAACTGGTTGCGCTGCTCGGACCTTCCGGTTGTGGCAAGACCACGCTGCTGCGCGTGATCGCGGGCCTAGAATACGCCGACGCGGGCCAGGTCGTGCTGCAAGGCCAGGACGTGGGTGAGGTGGGCGCGCGTGAGCGCCAGGTGGGCTTCGTGTTCCAGCATTACGCGTTGTTCCGCCACATGACGGTGTTCGAGAACGTGGCGTTCGGCCTGCGCGTGAAGCCGCGCAGCGAGCGGCCCTCGGAGGCCGTGATTCGCGAGAAGGTGCATGAGCTGCTCAAGCTCGTGCAGCTCGACTGGCTCGCGCAGCGCTATCCGTCCGAGCTTTCGGGCGGCCAGCGTCAGCGCATCGCGCTTGCGCGCGCGCTCGCCGTGGAGCCGAAGGTGCTGCTGCTCGACGAACCGTTCGGCGCGCTCGACGCCAAGGTGCGCAAGGAGCTGCGCTCGTGGCTGCGCCGCCTGCACGACGACCTCCACATCTCGACCATCTTCGTCACGCATGACCAGGAGGAGGCGCTCGAGGTAGCCGATCGCATCGTCGTGATGAATCATGGTCACGTGGAGCAGGTGGGCAGCCCGCAGGACGTCTATGATCATCCGCAGACGGCCTTCGTCTACGAATTCCTCGGCGCCGCGAACCGGCTGCGCGGCTGCGTGGATGCGCGTGGTTTCGTCGCTGAGGGCGCGGCGCAGCCGATCTCGGTGCACGCGAGCTTCGAAGGCCCGGCGCTCGCCTACGTGCGGCCGCACGACCTAGTGCTGCACCGCGAAGCGAGCGATCATCGCGACGGCATCGTGGTCGACGTGCGCCGCGTGGTGACGCTGGGCGGCTCGGTGCGCGTGGAGCTGGAAAGCCGCACGGGCGGCGCGCTCGAAGCCGAACTCGACCGCGGGTCGTGGCGCGCGCTGGGGCTCACGGTGGGCGAGGGCGTGACGGCGGTGCCGCGCGGGCTGCGCGTATTTCCGGCGCAATGAGCGTTACAGTGCTCACATCGAGAAAAACGAATAATCGGTCAGCAGTCCCGGAGAGAAGACCATGAATTTTCAGCAGTTGCGTTTCGTGCGCGAAGCCGTGCGGCAGAACATGAACCTGACCGAAGTGGCGAACGTGCTGTATACATCGCAGTCGGGCGTCTCCAAGCAGATCAAGGATCTCGAAGACGAACTGGGCGTGGATATTTTCATTCGCCGCGGCAAGCGCTTGACCGGCCTCACGGAGCCGGGCAAGGCCGTTCATCAGCTGATCGAGCGCATGCTGCTCGACGCCGAGAACCTGCGCCGCGTGGCGCGCCAGTTTGCCGACCAGGACAGCGGTCACCTCGTGGTCGCGACGACGCACACGCAGGCGCGTTACGCGCTGCCGAAGGTCGTGCACCAGTTTCGCGAAGTGTTTCCGAAAGTCCACCTCGCGCTGCGCCAGGGCAATCCGCAGCAGATCGCGCAGATGATCATCAACGGCGAGGCCGACCTCGGCATCTCGACCGAGGCGCTCGACCGCTTCCCCGATATCGTCACGTTTCCGTGCTACTCGTGGCATCACGTGGTGGTCGTGCCGAAGGCGCATCCGCTCGTGGGCCGCGAGAATCTCACGCTCGAAGATGTGGCCGAGTATCCGGTCATCACCTACGACCAGGACTTCACGGGCCGCTCGCATATCGACCAGGCGTTCGCGAAAGCGAGCGTGGTGCCCGACGTGGTGCTGACCGCCATCGACGCGGACGTGATCAAGACCTACGTCGAACTCGGCATGGGCGTGGGCATCGTCGCGGCGATGGCCTACGACCCGAAGCGCGACAGCGAACTCGTCGCGCTCGACACGGAGCATCTCTTCGATGCGAGCACGACGCGAGTGGGCCTGCGCAAGGGCGCGTTCCTGCGCCAGTACGCATACCGGCTCATCGAAATGTTCGCGCCGCAGCTCACCGAGCAGCAGATCGCGAGCCAGCTGCGCGAGGCAACCTGAAAGGCGGGCTGATTTTCCCGGCGGGCGGCGGATCGCTTAAAATCGGCGCCATGAATACTTCCACTTCCTCTTCAGCGGCAGCGCCCAGGGCGCTGCCGCGCATCGCCGTGCTCGCCACCGGCGGCACGATTGCGGGCTCCGCCGCAGACGCCGCCAACACCGCCGGCTACCAGGCCGGCGTGATCGGCGTCGCGCAGCTGCTCGCAGCCGTGCCGGGCCTCGACGCCATCGCGCAGATCCATGCCGAGCAGGTCGCGAGCATCGACAGCAAGGACATGTCGCTCGCGCTGTGGTCCACGCTCGCGCAGCGCGTGAACGAACTGCTGGCCAGCGACGAAGTCGACGGCGTGGTGATCACGCACGGCACGGATACGCTCGAAGAAACCGCATATCTCCTGCATCTCACGGTGAAGAGCACGAAGCCATGCATTTTGACGGCCGCCATGCGGCCCGCCACGGCGCTTTCCGCCGACGGCCCGCTCAATCTGCTCAATGCCGTCACGCTCGCGGCGAGCGAGGCGGCGGCCGGGCAGGGCGTGCTGGTGGCGTTCAATAACCGCATTCATTGCGCACGCGACGTCGCGAAGGTCAGCACCTACGCGGTGGATGCGTTCCAGTCGCCGGAAATCGGCGCGCTGGGCTGGGTGCAGGATGGCCGTGTGGAATTCCAGCGCCGCGCGCTGCGCCCGCATACCGTCGATGCGCCGTTCACGGCGTCGGCGCAATGGCCGCAGGTCGAGATTGTGACGAGCTACGCGGGCGTGTCGCGCGCGGCGGTCGAAGCGCTCGTTGCCGCTGGCGTGGATGGACTCGTCGTAGCCGGCACGGGCAACGGCTCGATTCACGGCGCGTTGCAGCAGTCGCTGGCCGAGGCGGCCGCCAAGGGCGTGGCCGTCGTGCGCGCCTCGCGCGTCGGCTCGGGTCACGTGATGCACAACGGCGCGGCCAAGGACGATACGCTCGGCTTCGTCTCGTCGGGCACGCTCAGCCCGTACAAGGCGCGTGTGCTGCTGCTGCTCGCGCTGGCAGCGGGCACGACCGACAAGGCGGGGCTGCAGGACGTGTTCGACACGTACTGAGGCGGGCCGCGCACAGGGAAGAACGGGCCTGGCGGATCGCTCCGCCAGGCCCGTTTCGTTTCTGGCCGTGTTTGCGTGTTGCCGCGCTTACTGGAGCGGCGGAATCACGAGCACCTGACCCGGATAGATCTTGTCCGGGCTCTTGAGCATCGGCGTGTTCGCCTGGAAGATCGCGTCGTTTTTCGCGCCGCTGCCGTAGTACTTCTCGGCAATTTTCCAGAGGTTGTCGCCAGAAACGACCGTGTGGTGCTGCGCTTCGGGCGCGGGGTTCGTCACCGTCACCTGGTCGTCGACCTTGTCGACGTTCTGCACGTTGCCGGCCGCGACGAGGATCTTCTCCTTCGTCGGCTGGTCGGCGGCGTTGCCGGTGACCGTCACCGTGTGCGAGACGCCGTCGTAGGTCACCCCGAGGTTGTCGGCGTCGAGGCCTTGCGAGCGGATATAGGCCGCGATCGCCTCGCCGGCCTTCTGGTTCAGTTCGGCGAGATTCGCAGCGGGGTCTGCCGGTGCGGCAGCGGGTTCCGCGGCGGCGGCGGGCGCTGCAGCCGTGCCGAAGAGTTTTTCGCCTGCTTCCTTGATGAAATTGATAATGCCCATCGATCACACTCCTCACGTGCTGGAAATGACTGGGTGGTCACGCGTCGTATCCACCTTGACCCGTCTGCGTGACAGCCGGATGAAAGCACAATTTTAGAAACGCGGCCGCGAAGGCGTCTATCGGGGCAGCGTCAAAGAGTGTGAAACCTGCGAGAAAGAAGAAGGCAAAGAAAAACGGGCATCCGACACGCGGACACCCGATGACGACGTCTGACCGACCAAGGCTTCCCCGCCGTCACCGGGCGCCGCTTTCGGACCCCACTGGCCGCCCTCAGCCCAGAGCGGCACCGATTTGCCTCGCGACGGTTGCCGCCGCCGCGAAGCGCCCCACGGGAGGCTCGTGCGCCTGAGTTGCTGCGCGCGAGCCGATGTGCGTGATCCGGTTCTGCGGGCGGTCCGCGCGTAGCGTCGCGCGAGCCGCCGTCCTGCAACCGCTAGTCCTCAAGCCACCTTCGCCTGCGCTTGCGGTTCGGCGATCTCGAAGTTCGCCATGATTTCCAGCGCGCGGATCATGGCCGAGTGGTCCCATGCCTTGCCGCCGTTCGCGGCGCACACGCTGAAGAGCTGCTGCGCGCTCGCGGTGTGCGGCAGGGCGATGCCCAGCTTGCGCGCGCCGTCGATCGCGAGGTTCAGGTCCTTCTGGTGCAGCTCGATGCGAAAGCCCGGATTGAACGTGCGCCTGGTCATGCGCTCGCCGTGCACTTCGAGAATGCGCGACGAAGCGAAGCCGCCCATGAGGGCCTTGCGCACGCGCTCGGGGTCCGCGCCCGAACGTGCTGCGAACAGCAGCGCTTCGGCCACGGCTTCGATATTCAGCGCGACGATGATCTGGTTCGCCACCTTGCAGGTCTGACCCGCGCCGTTGTCGCCGATGAGCGAAATGTTCTTGCCCATCAAGTCGAACAGTGGCTTGGCAAGATCGAACGACTTTTGCGGGCCGCCCACCATGATCGTGAGCGTGGCTTCGCGTGCGCCAACTTCGCCGCCCGAGACCGGCGCGTCGAGATAGTCGCAGCCGAGCGCGTTGATCTGCTTGGCGAACTGCTGCGTTTCGAGCGGCGAGATCGAGCTCATGTCGATCACGAGCTTGCCGGCGGAGAGACCCTTGGCGACGCCGTCGTCGGAGAACAGGACGTTGGCGACATCAGGCGTGTCCGGCACCATCACGATGACGATGTCCGAGACCTTCGCCACAGCCGTCGAATCGGCGACGACTTCGGTTTGCGTGCGCAGGTCGTCGGGCACCGGGTACTTGCCGTTCACGGCGAGCGTGTGGCCGCCCTTGATGAGGTTGCGCGCCATGTGCGCGCCCATGATGCCGAGTCCGATAAAGCCAATCTTTGCCATCTTGTGTCTCCGTGAAAGCGAATGCGTGAATGTGCGTAGGGGCTCAGGCGAGTTCGGCGGTGCGCAGCTTCGCGCTGCGCAGCCAGCCGAGGCCTTCGACGGTCGTCGTGCGCGGCTTGTACTCGCAGCCGATGTGGCCTTCGTAGCCGAGCGTGTCGAGCAGATCGAACAGGAACGGGTAGTTGATTTCGCCCGTGCCGGGTTCGTTGCGCCCAGGATTGTCGGCGAGCTGGATGTGAGCGATCTTCGCGAAGTGCTTCTTGATCGTCGCGGCGAGTTCGCCTTCCATACGCTGCATGTGATAGATGTCGTACTGCAGGAACAGGTTGTCCGAGCCGGTCTTTTCGATCACGTCGAGCGCTTCGGCCGAGCGGTTCAGCGCGAAGCCGGGAATGTCGTACGCGTTGCAAGGCTCGACCAGCAGGCGGATGCCTTCGCGTTTCAGAGCGTCTGCGGCGTAGCGCAGGTTCTCGACGATGGTGGCGAGCGCCGTGTCGCGATCGACGCCGGCCGTCGGAATGCCGACGAGGCAGTTGAGTTGCGGCACCTTCAGCGCCTTCGCATATTCGATCGCGCGGCCTACGCCTTCCTGGAATTCGCCGCGGCGCTCGGGCAGGCAGGCAATGCCGCGCTCGCCCGCTTCCCAGTTGCCGGCGGGCAGGTTGTGGAGGACGAGCTTCAGCCCGTTGAGCTCCAGACGCTCGGCCAGTTCGGCGGCCTTGTACGGATACGGGAACAGGAACTCCACGGCGTCGAAGCCCGCTTGTGCGGCCGCTGCGAAGCGGTCGAGGAAGGGCACTTCGTTGAACAGCATGGTGAGGTTCGCGGCGAATTTTGGCATGGTGCTGGGTCTCGCTGGTCGGTCAGTAAAGGAAATCACGCGGTAAATCACGCAGTAAATCAGTCAGGCAGCGCGCCGATGCCGTGCGCGCTGCCCGTGCTGCGGTGAGGCGTTGGTCGAGTGTGCTCAGTCGAGGGCATTCAGCGCGCTGATGGCAGTCGGCGCGTGCTCGGGCTTTTCGGCCAGTTCCTCGAACTCGTTGATCGCGTCGATTTCAGCGCCCATCGAGATGTTGGTCACGCGCTCGAGAATCACTTCGACGACGACCGGCACGCTGTGCTCGGCGGCGAGCGCCTGGGCCTGCTTGAGCGCCGGGGCGATCTCTTCCGGCTTGAACACGCGCAGCGCCTTGCAGCCGAGGCCTTCGGCGACCGTGACGTGATCGACGCCATAGCCGTTCACTTCAGGCGCGTTGATGTTCTCGAAGGCGAGCTGCACGCAGAAGTCCATGTCGAACGCGCGCTGCGCCTGGCGGATCAGGCCGAGATACGAGTTGTTCACGACCACATGCACGTACGGCAGCTTGAACTGCGCGCCCACGGCCAGCTCTTCGACCATGAACTGGAAGTCGTAGTCGCCCGAGAGCGCCACGATCGGGCGCGTCGGATCGGCTGCGCGCACACCGAGCGCGGCGGGAATCGTCCAGCCGAGCGGGCCTGCCTGGCCGCAGTTGATCCAGTTGCGCGCCTTGTACACGTGCAGGAACTGCGCGCCGGCGATCTGCGAAAGGCCGATGGTGCTCACGTAGCAGGTGTCGCGGCCAAACGCCTTGTTCATCTCTTCGTACACGCGCTGCGGCTTGATCGGCGTGTTCTCGAAGTGCGTCTTGCGAAGCATCGTGCGCTTGCGTTGCTGGCAGTCGGCCACCCACGCGCTGCGGTCCTTCAGCTTGCCCGCGGCCTTCCATTCCCTGGCGATTTCGACGAACAGTTCGAGCGCGGCCTTCGCGTCCGAGACGATGCCGAGATCCGGGCCGAACACGCGGCCGATCTGAGTCGGTTCGATATCGACGTGCACGAACTTGCGGCCCTTCGTGTACACCTCGACGCTGCCCGTATGGCGGTTCGCCCAACGGTTGCCGATGCCGAGCACGAAGTCGGAGGCGAGCATCGTGGCGTTGCCGTAGCGGTGCGAAGTCTGCAGACCGACCATGCCGGCCATGAGCGGATGGTCGTCGGCAATCGCGCCCCACGACATGAGCGTCGGGATCACGGGCACGCCCACCGTTTCGGCGAACTGCACGAGCAGGTCTTCGGCTGCTGCGTTGAGCACGCCGCCGCCCGAGACGATCAGCGGCTTGTCGCTCGCGTTGAGCAGTCCGAGTGCGGCTTCGATCTGCTTGCGCGTCGCGCGCGGCTTGTAGACCGGCAGCGGCTCGTACGTGTCGATGTCGAACTCGATTTCGGCGAGCTGCACGTCGATCGGCAGATCGACCAGCACCGGACCCGGACGGCCCGAGCGCATCAGATGGAACGCCTGCTGGAACACACGCGGCACGAGCGCCGGCTCACGCACGGTGACGGCCCACTTGGTGACGGGCTTGGCGATCGACTCGATGTCGACGGCCTGGAAGTCTTCCTTGTAGAGGCGGGCGCGCGGCGCCTGGCCCGTGATCGCGAGGATCGGAATCGAATCGGCCTGGGCCGAGTAGAGGCCCGTGATCATGTCGGTGCCTGCGGGGCCCGAGGTGCCGATACACACGCCGATGTTACCCGGCGTGGCGCGCGTAAAGCCCTCGGCCATGTGCGAGGCGCCTTCGACGTGGCGCGCCAGCACGTGCGTGATGCCGCCGGCCTTTTTCATCGCCGAATAGAACGGATTGATGGCTGCGCCCGGCACGCCGAACGCGGTATCGATGCCTTCTTTCTCGAGCACCAGAACAGCGGCGTCGACGGCTCTCATTTTGGCCATGATTGTCTCCTGAATGTCTCGTATGCGAGGAATGGCGATGTGTTGAGGCCCACTTTAGGGGCGCCGGAAAGGTTTGATAAGATCAGTCCAGGTTGTTTATTCCGAAACAAAAAGTATGGAATGCCGGCGGGATGGGGCTTCCGGCTGCGCCGACGCCTGCGGCGCGCGGCATGGGGCATCACTAAGCGCTGAAGCGCCAAGTGCTGCCGACACAGGAGACAAGCAATGGACCGCTTCAAGCAGATCGAAACCTTCGTGCGCGTCGCAGAAGCGGGCAGCCTCGCGGCGGCGGCGCTCGAGGAAGGCGTCTCGCCGGTGATCCTCGGGCGGCGTATCGACGCGCTGGAAAAGCGCCTCGGCGTGAAGCTCATTTACCGTTCCACGCGGCGGCTCGTGGTGAGCGAGGAGGGCGCGGCCTTTCTCGAACGCTGCCGCGGCCTGCTCGCCGACTGGGACCAGGCCGAAAACGAGCTGTCCGCCGGGCGCCAGGTGGTGAGCGGCCATCTGATCGTTTCGGCGCCGGCGGCGTTCGGGCGCAAGCACGTCGCGCCGCTCGCGCCCGAGTTTCTCGCCGACAAGCCCGAACTCCAGGTGTCGTTCAACCTCACCGACCGCGTGGTCGATCTGGTGCGCGAGGGCTACGACCTGTCGATCCGCATCGGCGGCGCGGTGGACCCGAACTTCGTCGCCGTGAAGCTCGCCACGAACCGGCGCGTGGTGTGCGGCACGCCCGAGTATTTCCGCAAGCACGGGCGGCCGAAAACCCTCGAAGATTTGCCGAACCACAACTGCCTCGCGTTCAACCTGCAGGGCGGCCAGAACCGCGGCTGGTACTTCAGCCGCGGCGGCAAGCTCGTCACCGTGCGCGTGGGCGGCACGCTCGACTGCAACGACGGCGAACTGCTGCACCGCTGGGTGACCGAGAGCCTCGGCCTCGGCTGGCGTTCGACCTGGGAGATCGACGCCCAGCTCGCGCGCGGCGAACTGGAAACGGTGCTCGACGAATACGCGCTGCCCGATTACGACATCCTCGCGGTGTATCCGCAGCAGCGCTACGTGCCGGCGCGCGTGCGCTACTTCATCGACTATCTCAAGGAGGTCTACGCGCGGCCGGGGTACTGGACCGGCGCGTAATGGCGCACTTCGAATTATTTTTCGTTTTCGTGTGCAAAGAGCGGGAATAAACTGGCCCGAGCTTCGGTAGTGCCTGTATGCGGCCACGGTCGCGCAAGCCAAATGAAGAGGCGAGGGGACGACGTGGGCGAAACCGCGTACGAGCAGGATGAGGCCGGGCGCAGCCGCCGCTTTCAGGCGCTGGCGCTGCCGCATCTCGATGCGGCCTACAACCTCGCGCGCTGGCTCTCGCGCAACCCGGGCGACGCGGAAGATATCGTCCAGGAGGCGTTTCTGCGCGCGTTCCGCTTCTTCGACGCGTTTCGCGGCGACGAGGCCCGCCCCTGGCTGCTCGCGATCGTGCGGCGCGTCTGGTACGACGAATGGCGGCGGCGCGCGGGCGCGGAAGAGGTGGCGCCGTTCGACGAGTTGCGCGACGACGCGCCGCTCGAAGGCTGGGAAACGGGCGGCGTCGATCCCGAGACGCTCGCGATCCGTGCCGAAGACGCCCGCCACGTGCAGGACGCGCTCAGGCGCCTGCCGGTGGAGTATCGAGAAGTGCTGGTGCTGCGCGAGCTGGAGGAGCTGGGCTACCGCGAGATCGCCGCGATCGCCGATCTTCCCCTCGGCACCGTGATGTCGAGGCTCGCACGTGGCCGCCGACGGTTGGCGACGCTGCTGGCGGCGTACCGCGGCGGCGAGCGCGACCGGGCAGCGGCGGGTAGTGCAGTCAATGAGACTGCAAACGATTCGGTTGTCCGCGCCCACGGCTGCGCGGACGACAGGGCAGGAGTCGGGGGAAGCAATCAAGCCAGGAGACCATCCGGCCCGGGGGGCGGCGGTCGGTTCCGCGAGGAGCCGGCCGCCGACGGCGGAGCGCCGTTGCGCCCTCGCTCTCACAACGAAGGCCGAACGACGGAGGCGCCCGATGAACTGTAACGAAGCGCGCCCGCTGGTCGACGCGAGCGTCGACCGCGAACTCTCCGCCGCCGACGAATGGCGAGTGCGCGAGCACCTCGCGAGCTGCGAGCCATGCCGCCGTGTCGCCGACGATGCGCAGGCCATCTCTCAAATGATCCACTCCGCGCCATACCACCGCGCGCCGGCCGGGCTTGCTGCGCGTATCGTCGCAGCATTGCCGGCGACGGACGTGCCGCCTGCGAAGGCAGCGCCTTCGCCAACCCCCGCGCGCGACTCGGGCGGCTGGCGCGACTGGCTGCGCAACTGGTGGCCGGGCAGTGGTGGCCGGGAGCGAGGCGATGTGGGCGGGCATGGCTGGGGCGCTGCGTCCGTGAACGCGGGTCCGCGCGCGGCCACGTTCGCGTGGTTCGGCTGCGCGGTGCTGATCCTTTGTGCGCTGGCTGTGATCGCCACGTTGCATCTACGCCGCCCGGCCGCTGAGACGGCCTTCGTCGACGATCTCGTGTCGAGCCACGTGCGGGCCCAGATTTCCGGCCGCGATATCGACGTGATCTCGACGGACCGCCATACGGTGAAGCCGTGGTTCAACGGCCGCATCGACTACGCGCCACCTGTCTTCGATCTGGCGCAGCAGGGCTTCGCGCTGGCGGGCGGACGTCTCGATTATGTGGGGCGCGAACGGGTTGCCGTGCTGGTCTATCACTATGGCAAGCATGTGATCGACGTCTATGTGTTCCCGCCGGGCGCGAGCGGACCGGCCGTCTCGGGCATCGCGCCGCCGGGTTCGAGCGAAGGCTACGCGCTCCGGCGCTGGCAGGCGGCGGGCATGACCTGGTGGGCGGTGACCGACGCCGGCGCGGACGCGCTCGACGGCCTGCGCGCGGCGCTCGACGCGAGGCTCGCGGCGGGCGCGAGCGAGGCGGCAGGCAGCTAGGCTGTCGTCTCACACGAGCGCGGCGGGAGCGCTCCGGGCACTTCTCGCCGCGCAAGTCATTGAAAACACGCCCGATTCATCGCCTCAACGCACGATCTGTCTTGCGTGCGTAGCCCATCCGCGCTACAATCTTCGGCTTCTCACTTGCCACACCGGTTCCGACGCCCGGGTGGCTTATATCCACAAGTAAGCACAAGGAGTGATACATGCGTCATTACGAAATCGTCTTCATCGTGCATCCCGATCAGAGCGAGCAAGTTCCCGCCATGATCGAGCGCTACAAGGGCACGATCACCTCGCACGGTGGTCAGATCCACCGCATCGAAGACTGGGGCCGTCGTCAACTGGCCTACATGATCGAGAAACTCGCGAAGGCTCACTACGTCTGCATGAACATCGAATGCGACCAGACCACGCTCGACGAACTGGAACACGCGTTCAAGTTCAACGACGCTGTTCTGCGTCACCTCATCGTCAAGATGAAGAAGGCCGAAACCGGCCCGTCGCCGATGATGAAGGAAGTGCAGCGCGAAGAAGCCAAGAAGGCGGCTGCCCAGCCGACCGAAGCGCAGGCTTAAGTACACAAGCCATCAGGATTCAAGCTCATTTGCCTGAGTTAGCCCCGTGAACAGGCTGCAGCTTACGGCTAGCGTCGTCGAACGCGAACCGGTGCGGTACACCCCCGCCGGCGTTCCGATCGCAAGCGTCACGTTGCAGCACCGTACGGAGGTCGTCGAAGCCGGCATTCCCCGCTTCGTCGAGCTCACGATGCCCGCGGTGGCGGCCGGCAAGGCCTGCGGTCTCGTGGAAAGCTGTGAGATGGGCGTGGAAGCGCTCTTCACCGGTTTTCTGGCGAAAAAGCACCGCAACGCGCGAACCCTGGTGTTTCACATCACCGAAATGCAAGGCACAGGAAAGGACTAATCATGCCCCGCCCGACTGGTAAGAAATTCGACAAGCGTCGTCAGCAACAAAACCCGCTCTTCAAGCGCAAGAAGTTCTGCCGCTTCACGGCTGCAAACGTCGAACAAATCGACTACAAGGACCTCGACACGCTGAAGGACTTCATCGGCGAAAACGGCAAGATCACGCCGGCTCGTCTGACGGGTACGAAGGCCCACTATCAGCGTCAGCTGGACACGGCTATCAAGCGCGCGCGTTTCCTCGCGCTGATGCCGTACACCGACCAGCACAAGGCCTAATAAGACGACGCGATAAGGAGCAATAGAATGCAGATCATTCTTCTGGAAAAAGTCGTCAACCTGGGTAACCTCGGCGACATCGTCAAGGTGAAGGACGGTTACGCACGTAACTTCCTGATCCCGAACAAGAAGGCACGCCGTGCTACGAAGGACGCAATCGCTGAATTCGAAGTCCGCCGCGCAGAACTCGAAAAGGTCGCCGCTGAAAAGCTGGCAGTAGCGCAAGCCGAAGGCGAAAAGCTCAACGGCCTGACCGTCCAGATCGGCCAAAAGGCCGGCGTGGACGGCCGCCTGTTCGGTTCGGTCACGAACGCGGACATCGCCGCTGCGCTCACGAAGCAAGGCTTCGCAGTGGAAAAGGCGCAAGTGCGTCTGCCGGAAGGCCCGCTGAAGATGGTGGGCGACCACCCGGTGCACGTTGCGCTGCACACCGACGTCCTCGTCGACGTTACGGTGTCGGTGCTGGGCGAGCACGCCTAAGTACCCACGTGCGGCCCTCGCGGGCCGCGCGGTTTGACGCAAGACTCAGGAAGGGCAGGAGCCGCAGGGCTTCTGCCTTTTTTGTTGTGCGCTGCCTGGACGCTCCGCTCGTTGCAAGTTTTCAAGCTTGTTCGAGGCACCCCCATGTCCGATAATTGCCCTCCATGAACGCTCCGAAAGATCCCCAACTCGACTCGCTGAAAGTCCCGCCGCATTCGATCGAAGCCGAGCAATCGGTGCTCGGCGGCCTGCTGCTGGATAACGCGGCCTGGGACCGGATTGCCGACTTCCTCTCGCAAAGCGACTTCTATCGCTACGACCACCGCATCATCTTCGAGCACATTGGCCGGCTGATCGCTGCCACGCGCCCGGCCGACGTGGTGACGGTGTACGAGGCACTCGGCACCTCGGGCAAAGCGGATGACGTGGGCGGCCTCGCGTACCTGAACGCGCTCGCGCAGAACACGCCGAGCGCGGCGAACATTCGCCGCTACGCGGAAATCGTGCGTGACCGTGCGGTGCTGCGCCGGCTCGTTTCCGTCGCCGACGAAATTTCCGCCGACGCCTTCAACCCGCAGGGCAAGGAAGTGCGCCAACTGCTCGACGAGGCCGAGTCGAAGGTGTTCTCGATCGCCGAAGACGGCGCGCGCGGCACCCAGGGCTTCCTCGAGATCGGGCCGCTGCTCACGCAGGTCGTGGAGCGCATCGACACGCTCTACCACACGGCCAACCCGAGCGACGTGACGGGCACGCCCACGGGCTTCGTGGACCTCGACCGCATGACCTCCGGCATGCACGGCGGCGAGCTGATCATCGTGGCGGGACGCCCGTCGATGGGTAAGACGGCGCTCTCGATGAACATCGGCGAATACGTGGCCGTGGAGTACGGCCTGCCGGTCGCGGTATTCTCGATGGAAATGCCGGGCACGCAGCTCATCATGCGTATGCTCGGCTCGGTGGGGCGCCTCGATCAGCACCGCATGCGCACGGGGCGGCTTACCGACGAGGATTGGCCGAAGCTCACGCACGCCGTGCAGAAAATGAGCGAGGCGCAGATCTTCATCGATGAAACGGGTGGCCTGAACCCGATGGAATTGCGCTCGCGCGCGCGGCGTCTGTCGCGCCAGTGCGGCAAGCTCGGGCTCATCATCATCGACTACCTGCAACTCATGAGCGGCTCGTCCACGGGCGAGAACCGCGCGACCGAAATTTCGGAAATTTCGCGCTCGCTCAAGAGTCTCGCCAAGGAACTGGACGTGCCGGTCATCGCGCTTTCGCAGCTCAACCGAGGGCTGGAACAGCGGCCGAACAAGCGTCCCGTGATGTCGGACCTGCGCGAATCGGGCGCTATTGAACAGGATGCGGACGTGATCCTGTTCATCTATCGCGACGAAGTCTACAACCCCGACAGCCCGGACAAGGGCACGGCCGAAGTGATCATCGGCAAGCAGCGTAACGGTCCGATCGGGCCCGTTCGCCTGACGTTCCACGGTCAATACACGAAGTTCGACAACTTCGCCGGGGCGCAGAACTTCTACGCCGAATAACTCGAAACGTTGCGCGGCGTGCGCCAAAGTGGCGCAAACGCCGCGTTGGCGGCTGCCGATCCATGCGGCAGCTCTCGCCTGGCGATACAATGTTGCCGTTTTATGACAGTCATCTCTGTCGCCTATTTTGCCGCCCGATTGCCGCGAAGTGACCACGAAGTCACCGCTTCGTGACGGCAATCCGAGACCAATTTCCGGGATACCAATGTTCGGTCGATTCATGCCCACCGAGGGCAAGTTCTTCGAAATTTTCAATGCGCATGCGAAATGCATCGTTTCCGCGAGCCGCGAACTCGAACTCCTGATCGATAACCTCGCCGACGCCGAGATCCACAAGCAAAACGTGCAGGCCTCCGAAAAGGCCGCTGACAAGCTGACGCACGAGGCGATCGACCTGCTGCACAAGACCTTCATCACGCCGCTCGACCGCGACGAGATCCACAAGCTGATCACGACGATGGACGACTGCCTCGACCTCATGGAGGACGTCGCCACGGCCATTTCGCTCTACGACGTGCAAGCCGTGACGGCCGAGGCGAGCCAGCTGGCGCACGTGGTGACGGCCACGGCCGAGCGCGTGCAGCTGGCGGTGGGCCTCCTCTCCGACATGAAGCAGGCGCGCGAGATCCTGCAGGCCTGCGAAGACATCGACCGCCTCGAATCCGACGCCGACCGCTTGCTGCGCGGGGCCATTTCGAAGCTCTTCCGCGAGGAAGACGACGTCAAGAACCTGATCAAGCTGAAGGCGATCTACGAGCTGCTCGAAGCGATCACGGACAAGTGCGAGGATGTCGCGAACATCATCGAAGGCATCGTGCTAGAGAACGCCTGAGCTCACTGCGATGCAATCGATACAACTCGCTCTCTGGGCGGTCGCGACGCTGGTCGCCATCGCTCTCGTCTTCGACTTCATGAACGGTTTTCACGACGCGGCGAATTCCATCGCCACGGTCGTGTCCACGGGTGTTCTGAAGCCGCAGCAGGCGGTGGCGTTCGCCGCCATGTTCAACGTGATCGCCTATTTCGTGTTCCACCTGAAGGTGGCGCAGACGGTAGGCAAGGGCACCATCGACCCCGATATCGTCGACCACTACGTGGTGTTCGGCGCGCTGATGGGCGCGATCGGCTGGAACGTGCTCACCTGGTACTACGGCATTCCATCGAGTTCGTCGCACGCGCTGATCGGCGGCCTCGTGGGCGCGGCGCTCGCGAAGTCGGGCTGGGCCTCGCTCAACTTCGACGGACTCATGAAGACCGTGGCGTTCATCTTCATCTCGCCGCTGCTCGGATTCGTGCTGGGTTCGTTCTTCATGCTCACGGTGTCGTGGCTGTACTTCCGCACGCCGCCAAGCAAGGTCGACCGGCGCTTCAGGCGCCTGCAGCTGATTTCCGCTGGCCTCTATAGCCTCGGCCACGGCGGCAACGACGCGCAGAAGACCATCGGCATCATCTGGATGCTGCTGATCGCAACGGGCTACTCGGCGATCGGTTCGGACGCGCCGCCTATCTGGGTGATCGGCGGCTGCTATCTGTCGATGGGTCTGGGCACGCTGTTCGGCGGCTGGCGCATCGTGCGCACGATGGGGCAGAAGATCACCAAGCTCAAGCCGGTGGGCGGTTTCTGCGCGGAGGCGGGCGGGGCGCTCACGCTCTTCACGGCTTCGTCGCTGGGCATTCCCGTTTCGACCACGCACACGATCACCGGCGCGATTGTCGGCGTTGGCGCGACGCAGAAGCTCAGCGCGGTGCGCTGGGGCGTGGCGGGCAACATCGTCTGGGCCTGGGTGCTGACCATACCGGCCTCGGCCACGCTGGCCGCGGCCGCGTGGTGGCTTGGTCACCGCTTCATGTAAAAGCTGCGGCGCCTTCGGGCGCCGCAGTGCTTTTGAGGCCTCGCCCGCGCGCTAACGCGCGCTTCAGATCAGCGGCGTGCTGGCCCCATCCATCGGAATGAGCGCGCCCGTGACGTAGCTCGCGCGGCGGCTCGCGAGGAAGAGTGCGACATCGGCAATTTCCTCAGGCTTTGCGTAGCGCCCGAGCGGCACCTTCGATTCGCCGCTCGCCAACGCCTCCTGCGCGCCGACGCCCGTGCGTTGCGCTTCCAGTTGAACGGCCTCCTGCAGCCGCTCCGTAAGCGTGGCGCCGGGGTTGATCGCGTTGATGCGGATGCCGTAGCGCGCGTGGTAGTGCGCGAGGCCCACGGTCGCGAGCATCAACGCCGCGTTGGCCGCGCCGCCCGCGATATGGATGTCGCTCGCGAACTTGCCGCCCATGCCGATGATATTGACGATCGCCCCAGGCTCCATGCTCTCGCCCGACTTGATCCGCTGCACCATGCGCCGCAGCACCTCCTGCTGCGGGTAGATGTAGGGGAAGTATTTCGCCTCCATCGTGGCCCTGAACGCGTCGGCATCGAGCGTTTCCGGGTCGTAGCGGCGTGCCGCGCCCGCGCTGTTGATGAGGATATCGATGGGGCCGACCGCGGTGGAGACTTCTTCGACTACGTCGGCCGCGCTATGCGCTTCGTGCAGGTCTGCGCGCGTGAGGTGCACATGCAGGCCTTCGCCCGCGAGTTGCTCGCGGGCGCGCGCGAGATTGGCGGGGTCGCGCGAGACGATCGCCACGCGCGCGCCTTCCTGTGCAAAGGCGCGCGCGCAGGCAAGGCCAATGCCCTTGCTGCCGCCCGTCACGAGTACCACCTTCTTGCTGAGTCCAAGATCCATCGTCGCCTCGCTGCGCGAAAGTATGAAAACGGTCCCAAAACGATAGCAGAGGCGCGCGGCCCCGCAAACCGCTGCAAGCATGCTTAGCCGTGCGGCCAGGGGCAACGTGCCGCTCAGCGCCGCGGCGGGGCCGCTTTAGTCGCCGCTGTTGGCAAAGCGCGCGATGGGGTCGTCGCTGGACTGGGTCGGGGCCGGCGAGGCCGGGCCGGCTGTCGAGGCGCGTATGACCTGCGCGCCACCCGCGGCCGGCGACGCCGCCTGGATCGGCGTCGAGCCCACCTGGCCGGCCTGGCGCGCCGCTGCGCTTGCCGTGGGCGGCGGGGGCTCGAAGGCGTCGGCGGCGGCGTCGATGGCGTCGCGCGGGGCGCTGGCGGCGGGGCTGGCGGCGTAGGCAGCCGTGTTGTTGCCGGGCGCCACCGCGGGTGCGAGCGCGCCCGCGTCGCGTGCCTGCGTCTGCGCCGCGCCGAGCGAGGCGGGCGGCGGCTCGAATGCGTCGGCCGGGGCGGAGGCCGTGGCAGCCGTCGGCGTGTTGGCCGGCGTTGCCGCATAGGCGGGTTGCGGCGCGGCGACGATGCGGTTCTGGCTCGCGGCCACGGCTCGCGGCGCGGGCTGCGCCGCCGCAGCCGGCGCGACGCTCGCCATTGCGGCCGCCGGTGGCGCGGCGTTCGCGCCAGGCACGCGTTCAGCCGGCGCAGACGCTTCCCAGGTCGGCGTCTCGAAAGGCGTGCGCTTGGGCGCCGCCATGCGGCGAATCCCGTCGAAGCGCTTCGCCCAGTAGGGGTTGGTCAGATAGTCGAGTCGCACCGTGCCGCCGGTCGAAGGCGCGTTAACGAAGCGCAGGTTGCCGACGTAGATCCCGACGTGCGAATGCGGCCGCCCCGTCGTATTGAAGAAGACGAGATCGCCGGCGGCAATCTCGTCGGGCTCGATGGTTTCGCCGCGCGTGCTCATTTCGGCCGTGGTGCGGGGCAAGTCCACCGAGGCCGAGCGCGCTAGCACGTATTTGACGAGACCGCTGCAATCGAAGCCACTATCAGGCGTATTGCCGCCCCAGCGATACGGAATGCCGACGAGCCCCATCGCCTGGATCGAGATTTCCTCGCGGCCCACGCTGTGATCGACGAAATTGGGAAAGCCCGGGGGCCTTGTGCGCCCTCCGTTTTCGCTGGCAGACGAACCGCTGCGCGATACCCTTTGCGGCGCGCTGGAGCACGCGGCAAGCAGGACTACGATCAGAAGCGGAAGCCAGAGTCGACGCATGAAGCGGATGTGGCGCGCGCGACGCTTGCGCCATCGGGAAAACGGATCATGGGCGGATGGTAGCCCGCCCGTCAGGGCTTTCGCAAGAATTCTTCACAACTTACTTGAAGTTCGTGCGCCAACTGTTGTGCGTGGGGGACGCCCGGCCAATAAAAAAGGACCGTATCCGGTTCCCCGGATACGGTCCTCGCCATGTGCATGGGCGCCCCCGGAAGGCGGCGCCCAGCGAATGGATTACAGGATATCGGACGCGTAATCGGCAAGCCGCGAGCGTTCGCCGCGTGCGAGCGTCACGTGGCCGCTGTGCGCCCAGCCCTTGAAGCGGTCCACCACGTAGGTGAGGCCGGAGCTGCCTTCGGTCAGATACGGCGTGTCGATCTGCGCGATATTGCCGAGACACACGATCTTCGTGCCCGGGCCCGCGCGCGTAACGAGCGTCTTCATCTGCTTCGGCGTGAG
This sequence comes from Paraburkholderia nodosa DSM 21604, assembly GCF_000519185.1. Lineage (GTDB taxonomy): Bacteria > Pseudomonadota > Gammaproteobacteria > Burkholderiales > Burkholderiaceae > Paraburkholderia > Paraburkholderia nodosa. The sequence continues at coordinate 181,031 of NZ_JAFA01000011.1, forward strand.
GTTCTGCGCCTCGTCGATGATCAGATACTTGTCCACGAACGTGCGGCCGCGCATGAAGTTCATGCTCTTGACCTTCAGGCGCGAGCGGATCAGCTCCTGGGTCGCCGCGCGCCCCCATTCGCCGGCGGCGTCATCGGTCTTCTGGAGCACTTCGAGGTTGTCGTCGAAGGCGCCCATCCACGGCTGCATCTTTTCCTCTTCGGTGCCCGGCAGGAAACCGATGTCCTCGCCAACCGGCACGGTCGCGCGCGTGACGATGATCTCGTTGTAGCGCTTCTCGTCGAGCACTTGCGAGAGGCCCGCCGCGAGCGCGACCAGCGTCTTGCCCGTGCCGGCCTGGCCGAGCAGCGTGACGAAGTCGATCTCCGGGTTCATCAGCAGGTTCAACGCGAAGTTCTGCTCGCGGTTGCGCGCCGTGATGCCCCACACGTTGTTCTTGTGGTGGCCGTAGTCGCGCAGCGTCTGCAGGAGCGCCGTCTTGCCGTTGAGCTCGCGCACGATCGCATGGAACGCCGGTTCGCCGTTCTGCGGCTCGAGATAGACGAACTCGTTCACGAGCATCGAGAGGCACTCGGGACCCGTCACGCGGTAATACGTCGTGCCGGTCTTGGTGTCCTGCCAGGACTCCATGCCCTTGGCGTGCTTCGACCAGAAGTCCTGCTGGAGCGCGCGCACGCCCGAGTAGAGCAGGTCCTTGTCTTCGAGAACCTGGTCGTTGAAGTAGTCTTCCGCGGGCAGGCCGAGCGCATGGGCCTTGATGCGCATGTTGATGTCTTTCGACACCAGCACGACGAGGCGGTCCGGCCGGTCACGCTGCAGCGCGCGCACCACGCCGAGGATCTGGTTATCGGCTTTGCCCTGGGGCAGGCCGTCGACCGGATCGATATGCGTGAGCGTGGTCTGGAAGTACAGGCGCCCAAGCGCCTCGCGGCTGCCGAGGCGGCCGAGCGAAATGCCTTCCGAGATCGGGCCCGCGTTGGCGACCAGCTGGTCGAGCGTGCGGCTCACCTGGCGCGCGTTGCGCGCGACTTCCGACATGCCCTTCTTGTGGTTGTCGAGTTCTTCCAACGTCATCATCGGCAGATAGACGTCGTGCTCCTCGAAACGGAACAGGCAGGTCGGGTCGTGCATCAGCACGTTCGTGTCGAGCACGAAGAGCTTCTGGACTTCGGTGCTCTCTTCGGGATGCACGCGTTTTTTCGCCCCGGCGCGCGTGGCGGGCACAGCGGCGCCGCCGGAGGCTTTTGCCGAGGCGGGTTTGCCGCCGCGCGCCACGGGTGTGTCGTCGGCGCCGGTGCGGGCCTCGAGAGGCTGCAGCAGCGCGGCCCTCACTTGCTTGCTGTTGTTGCGCTTGTTCCGCGCGGGCGCCGGGGCGACCGGTTCGAGCGCAGCCAGTTCGGCGCTGGCGCTCGAAAGCGGCACCGTGCGCAAGGTGGTCGCGGCGTTGGCGGCCAGCGTCATCGGCTCGGCGACACTGCCGGGGCCGTATTCTGCAACGTCGGCCGCGTCGTTCTCGCTCGCGGCCTTGCGTGTGCTGCGCGTCGTGCGGGCACGCGCCTTGTATTCTTCGGGCGGCAGCAGGTTGCCGAGCTTGCTGGGGGGAGTAGGCAAAGGCATGGTGTCCCTCGAAAAAATCGGGTCGAGTGGTCGCGGGGTTACCCAGTAAGGCGCGCTTTCGGGCGGTGCGTGCGGGTGCCGGGTAGGCCTCCGCCGTTACTGCGCAAGGTGCGCGCTCAGGTCAGAAAATGCCGGTTCGCCTGGTTTTCGATCAGCTCCTTGACGTTTGCGCGCGCCGGGTCGCAAAGCCGGCACGAACGGGGAGAAAAGCGGGAGGGAACAGCATGGAACAAACAAAAAAGCCGCCGCCCCGGATGACGAGGCAAGCGGCTTCACTTCGGTGTTGTCCCGTTGCCTCGGATACGCATTTCCGGTCATTCCATGACCGGCTGCGAAACCGCCGCAACGCGACGTAAAAAGGGTTGGACAGGCACTCATTGCAGCCCAATATAACGCTCCTCAAAGCGCTTGTACAGCCTCCAGAACTTCGTCGACATGGCCCGGGACCTTGATGCCGCGCCACTCCTGGCGCAGTACGCCGGTCGCGTCGATCAGGAAGGTCGAGCGTTCGATCCCTCGTACCTGTTTGCCATACATTTTCTTCAATTTGATGACGTCGAAGAGCGTGCACAGCGCTTCGTCGGCATCCGATACCAAGGTAAACGGCAGTTCGAGCTTGGCCTTGAAGTTATCGTGCGAGCGCACGCTGTCACGCGACACGCCGACGATCTGCGCGCCGGCCTTTTTGAACTTCGGATAGAGATCGCGGAACTGCAGGCCTTCGGTCGTGCAGCCCGGCGTGTTGTCTTTCGGATAGAAGTACAGCACCACCTTGCTGCCCTTCAGGCTCGACAGCGTGAAGTCGCCGCCGGTAGCGGGGGCGGTGAAGTCCGGAACGGGGTGGTCGACTGCGATGGTCACGTCAGGCACGTGGCTCTCCCTTTGTTATTGGCTGGCATTGCCGCTGCGCACGGTGCCGTTTCGCCGGGACGGCGTGCCGCCCGCGGCGGGGGCGTTGCGCGGGCGAGGGTCCTGGCAGGCACTGAGCGGCGCGCAGGCGGCGGATTCAGTCGGGCTGAACGATCAGCTGGCCGGAGCGGCCGGCGATCTCGCCCCAGGTGACAGGGTACGATGGCAGCGAATCCGGGTCCAGCGTCGCATGATAGTCGCCCATCGTGGCAAACGTGTGGCCTTGCGCGCGCCAGCCGGCGAGCAGCTGCTCGAACACCGGTGCGAGCTTCTGGCCTTCGAGTTCGGCGTGCAGCGTGAAGACCTGGTCGTGCGGGTTGTTTTCGGTACGCTTGAGCATCCATGCCGCAACCGTATCGGTATCGACGCCATCGACGCCGAGCACCTCGTCGAGCGTGGGCAGCGTGGTGGGCATTTGCACGTGATTCAGCGTGCGGCCCGCCACCACCGGACGGTAGGGCGAATGACCGCGCCCGTCGGAGGCGTAGCGCATGCCCCACGTGTCGATCTGCTCGAAGGCGGCCTCGTTCATCTGCCAGCCCGCCGCGCCGTGCGTGACGGGCGGCGTGCCGAAGATGCGCGTGAAGCGGTCGTGGCTCTTCTGCATCTGGCGCGCGGTCCATTGCGCGTCACGCTTGCGCACGTTGTCCTGCCAGTACACGTGATCCCATGTATGGATGCCGCATTCGAAGCCGGCTTCGTGAATCGCGCGCATTTCCGCCGCGGCTTCCACGCCGATGTCGGGGCCCGGCAGCAGCACGCCGTACATCAGCTGCTTCACGCCGTAGTGCTCGACCACCGACGTGCGCGAGACCTTCTTGAGAAAGCCCGGCCGCAGCACGCGGCGCAGCGCCCAGCCCGTGTGATCGGGGCCGAGGCTGAACAGGAACGTGGCGCGCGCCTTGTAGCGGTCGAAGATGCGCGCGAGATTCGGCACGCCTTCGCGCGTGCCGCGCAGCGTGTCGACATCGATTTTCAGGACGATGCGGGCCAAGTGGCGAAGTCCTTTCTCTAGCGCTTAATGTTGCTCGACGAGCGCACGCGCTTCGGCCACGTGGCCGCGGTACGCTTCGAAGATCTTGCGCAGCGCTTCGTCGAACGTCGACTTCGGCGCCCAGCCGAGTTCCTGCTTCGTGTTGTCGATCTTCGGCACGCGGTTCTGCACGTCCTGATAGCCCGCGCCGTAGTACGCGCCCGACGACGTTTCGACGAGTTGCACCTTCTTCGCCATTTCCGCGTATTCCGGGAATTCGGCGGCGAGCGCGAGCATCTTGTGCGCGAGTTCGCGCACCGAGAAGTTGTTGGTCGGGTTGCCGATGTTGTAGATCTTGCCCGTGGCGACGCCGTCCTTGTTCTCGATGATCTTCATGAGCGCTTCGATGCCGTCGTCGATGTCGGTGAACGCACGCTTTTGCGCGCCGCCATCCACGAGGCTGATGTTCTCGCCGCGCACGATATGGCCGAGGAACTGCGTCACGACGCGCGACGAACCTTCCTTCGGCGTGTAGATCGAGTCGAGGCCCGGGCCGATCCAGTTGAACGGACGGAACAGCGTGAAATTCAGGCCTTCCATGCCGTAGCCCCAGATCACGCGGTCCATGAGCTGCTTCGAGCACGCGTAGATCCAGCGCGGCTTGTTGATCGGGCCGTAGGTCAGCGCCGAGGCGTCCGGGTCGAACTGCTCGTCCGGGCACATGCCATAGACTTCCGACGTCGACGGGAAGACGAGGTGCTTGCGGTACTTCACGGCCGAACGCACGATCGGCAGGTTCGCTTCGAAGTCGAGCTCGAACACGCGCAGCGGCTGCTGCACGTAGGTGGCGGGCGTCGCGATGGCGACCAGCGGCAGGATCACGTCGCACTTCTTGACGTGGTACTCGACCCACTCCTTGTTGATCGTGATGTCGCCTTCGAAGAAGTGCATCCGCTCATGCTTGACGAGGTCGCCGAGGCGATCCGTCTGCATGTCCATGCCGAACACTTCCCAGTTCGTGGTTTCGAGGATGCGTTTGGAGAGGTGGTGGCCGATAAAGCCGTTCACACCCAGGATCAGAACTTTTTTGGTCATGGACGGGGGACAGATGAAATGAGTTCGGAGAACGCGGCGGGGCTGATGACGGTCTCCTGACCGTCATGCGCATGCCGCAGTTCGTGGATCGCGATGGCGCGTGCGTCGCCGCAGACGGCGAAAAGCGCATTATCGCTTACGTGGATGCCGGCGGGCAATCCGGCGAGGGGGCGGACCCTTTCGGCGTCTTGCGAGCCGGGGCGCACGAGACGCGCGCGGGCAATCACGAAACGCTCGTTGCCGATGTCGGTGAACGCGCCCGGATAGGGCGGCGCGACGGCGCGGATCAGGTTGTACACATGCTGCGCGCTTTCGCCGAAATCGATGCGGCCGTCCTCGGGCTTGCGCCCGCCGTAGTAGCTGCCCCGGGTGAGATCGTTCGGCAGATGCGGCGCCTCGCCCGCGATCAGCGCAGGCAGCACGCGCCAGAGCGTCTGCTCGGCGGCGACCGTCACCTTGTCGAAGACCTGCGCGGCGGTGTCGTCTGGCAGGATCGGCACCGGGGTTTGCGCGATGATCGCGCCTGCGTCGGGCTTCGCGGCCATTTCATGCAGCGTGGCGCCCGTTTCGGTTTCGCCGTTGAGCACGGCCCAGTTCGTAGGCACGCGGCCGCGGTATTTCGGCAGCAGCGAGCCGTGCACGTTGTACGCGCCGCGCCCGGCGAGGGCGAGCAGGTCCACGGGCAGCATGTGCCGGTAGTAGAACGAGAAGATGAAGTCCGGGCGCGCCGCGGAAACGGCCGCACGCAGTTCGGCGCTCTTCGGGTCGGCGGGCGTGACGACCTCGATGCCATGCTCTTCGGCCACCGACTTCACGCTGCCGAACCAGATGTTTTCAGTCGGGCTGTCTTCATGCGTGACGACGAGTGCAACGTCGACGCCGCCCGCGAGCAACACCTGCAGACAGCGCACGCCCACGTTGTGATACGCGAAGACTACGGCGCGCGGTTTCATTGGCCGGCTCCTTCGTTGGCCGGGTTCGTGGTCGCGGGCCGTGCAGCAGCGCCTGCCGCTCGCGCGGGTTCAGCCGGCTGCGCGAATGCGGCGGCCTGCATGAAATCCTGGCGCGGCGTCTCGGCGACGGCGCGGCCATTGCGCTCCTCGAGGATCGTCTGGATCAGGTAACGCGGACGCGCGCGCACCTGCTGGTAGATGCGGCCGATGTACTCGCCGAGCAGACCGAGCGCGAAGATGATCACGCCGAGCAGGAAGAACGTGATGGCGAAGAGCGTGAACACGCCTTGCACTTCCGCGCCGAGGATGAAGCGGCGAATCAGCAGCAGCAGGAAGAGGCCTGCCGAGCCGAGCGAGAGGATCACGCCGATGAACGAGAGCCACTGCAGCGGCACGACGGAGAAGCCCGTCACGAGGTCGAAATTCAGGCGGATGAGGCTGTAGAGCGAGTACTTCGATTCGCCCGCGAAGCGCTCCTCGTGCGCCACTTCGACCTCGACCGGGTTCTGCGAGAACGTGTAGGCGAGCGCCGGGATGAAGGTGTTGATTTCGCCGCAGCGGTTGATCGTGTCGATGATACGGCGGTTGTACGCGCGCAGCATGCAGCCCTGGTCGGTCATCTTGATGCGCGTGATGCGCTCGCGCAGACGGTTCATCGCCTGCGAGGCCTTGCGCCGCCAGAGGCTGTCCTGGCGCTGCTTGCGGATGGTGCCGACGTAGTCGTAGCCCTCGCGCATCTTCTCGACGAGCTTGCCGATTTCCTCGGGCGGATTTTGCAGGTCGGCGTCGAGCGTGATGACGATCTCGCCGCGGGCCTGCTCGAAGCCCGCGAGAATCGCCATGTGCTGGCCGTAGTTGCCGTTGAGCAGGATCGCGCGCGTGGTATCGGGCCGCGCGCGGAACTGCTCCGCGAGCATCGCGGCCGAGCGGTCGCGGCTGCCGTCGTTGATGAAGATCACTTCGTACGAGGTGCCGAGCTTGTCGAGCGCCGGATACAGGCGCGCGAACAGCGCGGGAAGGCCAGCTTCCTCGTTGTAGACCGGAATGATGACCGAGACTTCCGGCGTGTCCGGGGTCAAGGTGACTTGTTCCGTTTGACTCATGTGTGCGTCGATTCCGTTATTGGATGCTTCGGTTTGCTGCATGCGCAAATCGGCGGCGCGTGCGCTGCGCCGTCCGCCTGCGTTTCCCCTGTGTCGACCAGCGTTGGCGCTTTAGCGCTTATTCTGGTCCCATGCCCGTCAGGGCGGCTCCATCCAGTCCCCGACTTCCGTTACTGCCTGTTTTGCCAGTTACCTGGCAAACTTTGTGCAGATCTCATTCACTGCACTGCACACGCGCGCCACGTCGGCTTCGCTCATCTGCGTGAAGAGCGGCAGCGTGACCGTGCTCGCGCCGAAGCGCTCCGCGTGCGGGAACATGCCCGCCCTGAAACCACGCTCGCGGTAGAGCGTGAAGAGGTGGATGGCCGGGTAATGCACGCCCGAGCCAATCCCGCGCTCCTTGAGTTCACCCATGAAACCGGCGCGGTCGATCGCGAGCTTGTCGAGCGGCAGCGTGATCTGGAACATGTGCCAGTTGCTGTTGGCGAAATCGGCGAGCGGCAGGCCGACACCGAGCTTAACCGCCGCGCCGCCTTCGAAGCCCGCGAAGTAAGCCCGCGCAAGCTCGCGGCGCTGCCGGATGAAGCGCTCGATGTGCTTGAGCTGGCCGAGCCCGACACGCGCCGCCACATCCGTGAGATTGTACTTGCCGCCAAGCACGTCGCAGTCCATACCGTCGAAGCCCGTGCGTGTAATGCCCTGGAGGCGGTACTTCTGCGCGAGCACGGCCTCGGCTTCNTCGTTGAGNACGAGCGCGCCGCCTTCGATCGACGTGAGGTTCTTGTTGGCGTGGAAGCTGAACGAGACGATGTCGCCGATCGCGCCGATGCGCTTGCCGTTCCAGCTCGAGCCGAACGCCTGTGCGGCGTCCTCGATCACGCGCAGCTTGTGCTGGCGGGCGATCGCGTAGAGCCGGTCCATGTCGACGGGCAAGCCCGAGAGATAGACCGGGATGATGGCTTTGGTCTTCGGCGTGATGGCGGCTTCGAGCTTGTCGAGGTCGATGTTGCGCGTGACGGGATCGATGTCGGCGAACACCGGCGTCGCCCCGACTTCATAGACCACATTGCTGGTCGCGACCCATGAGGCGGGCGTGGTGATGACTTCGTCGCCGGGACCCACGCCGGCAATGCGCAAACCGACTTCGAGCGTGGCCGTGCCCGAGTTGAAGGTGCGCACGGGACGGCCGCCGCAGTATTCGGAGAGCGCCGCCTCGAACGCCTGGTTCTGCGGGCCGGTCGTGATCCAGCCCGAGCGCAGCACGTCGGCGACGCCCTGGATGGTTTCCTCGTCGATTTCGGGGCGCACGAACGGCAGGAACGGAAGGGTCGACTGCGGGGATGACTGGGTCATGAGTGCCTTGCTCTTTGTTCGTCAGAAAGTGGGGCCGGGCAGCAGGGCTGCCGCGGCGCATCTTACGAAATGCTTATATGGGCGCAATGCGCCGCACTGCAAGCGGCCTTGCCACGCGCGCCGGAAGCGCGCGCCGCGGCGCGTTAGCTGCGCGCCAGCACGAACACGCCGATCAGGATGATGCCGATACCCACGAGCCGCTGCACGCTCAGCACCTCGCCGAACAGATACCACGCCGCGAACGCGTTGACCACGTAGCCGAGCGAGAGCATCGGGTAGGCGATCGAGACGTCTACGCGCGAGAGCCCGACGATCCACACGACCACGCTGAATACGTAGCAGGTGAGGCCGCCGAGAATCGGCACTTGTGTCGCGAGCTTCAGGCCAATGGGCAAGATGTTCGCACGGCTGAATTCGAAGTGTCCAACGGCATTGACACCCGCTTTCAGCAACAGTTGCGCACACGCGTTGAGGCCGACGCCGGCGAGGATGCAGATGAGGGAAATCGGATTCATCGGAAAGGGTGGTTCAACGGGTTATCGGGTTGGGGCGGGCGCAGGCCCGCGCCGGCGCGGGCCTGCGCGGCCGGCCCAATTATCGCCCATGCGTCAATCGGGGCCAGGAAGGGGGCCAGCAAGCGCTCAGGATTGCGGCTTTTCGACGATCACGCGCCGCGCGTCGCGGGCGATCACCTGCATCGGCAGGCCTTGCGCGGCCAGTTCTTCGTAGCGCTTCACCGGAATCAGCGCGAGCGCATAGCGGTCGGACTTCCAGCGCGCCTCCCAGTCGGCAATGGTCGGCACCCATTTTTGTGGCTCCTCGGAGATGCCGAAGGCCAGCTCGTCGGTGACCTCGACCATCGTCATCGTATGGCGCACGTAGAAGGGCATGGTGTGGTCGAGCACGCCCACCGAGTAGAACGGCGTGTCGGGCGGCAGCTTCGCAATGGCGGCGCGCACCGCGGGCGCGAGCGGCGCGCCGGAACTCAGCGTGCCGAACACGTCGTGGCCCGTGCCCGCAATGGTCGCGAGCAGCAGCCACGCGGTGCCGAGCGCAATCGCCGGCACCCGCGCGCCGGTTTCGGGCGTGCGCTTCGCGCGGTTCAGGCGCAGGCCGACCATGGTGACGACGAAGGCGACCGCGGCCGCGGCGAACACCCACACCTGGAACGCCCGGTAGAGCGCGTTCGGATTGCGCGCGTCGCCAAGCCGCGTGAGCACGAACGAAGCCGCCATCAGCACGACGGCGAACAGCGCGTAGCCCGCGAGGTGCCTGTTCCACTGGGCGCGCGTCATGACCGGCAGATACATGCCGATGATGAGCGCAATGGGCGGCGCGATGGGCAGGACGTAGGAGACGAGCTTCGAGTGCGAGGCGCTGAAGAACAGGAAAATGAACACCGTCCACACGAGCATCAGCATGACGGGCGAGAACCCGTTGGGCTGACTCGGCGCGCGCAGCGCATGGCGCACACTCTGCACGCTCACCGAAAGCCACGGCAGGAAGCCCACCAGCATGACCGGCACGAAGTAGTAGAACGGGCCGGGGCGGTTCTGCGCGGGCGTGAGGTAGCGCTGGAACTGCTGGACGATGAAGAAGAAGTTGAAGAACTCCGGGTTGCGCTGCTGCACGAGGATGAACCACGGCGAAACGATCGCGAAGAACACGATCAGGCCGCTCACGAGATAGAGGCGCTTCCAGAGCGCCCAGTCGCGCGAGACCGCCGTATAGAGCACCAGCACGGCGCCCGGCAGGATCAGGCCGACGAGGCCCTTGGACAGCACCGCCATCGCCATGGCGGCCCAGCACACCCACATCCACAGGCGCGCGTGCGTCGTGGGCAGGTTCGGGCGCTGCGCGAGCAGCAGCGCGCACAGCGTGAGCTGCATCCAGAACGCGAGGCCCATGTCTAGCGTGTTGAAGTGGCCCATCAGGTTCCAGTACGGCGCGCAGGCGAGCACGACCGCGGCGAAGAAGCCCGTGGCGGCGTTGAATACGCGCGCGCCGGTGAAGCCGATCACCAGTACGCCCGCGAAGCCGGTGAGCGCCGTGTAGAGACGCGCCTGCCACTCGCCGATGCCGAACCACGCGAACGTGAGCGCGTTCATCCAGGTTTGCAGCGGGGGCTTTTCGAAGTACTTGTAGCCGTTGTAGCGCGGCGTGATCCAGTCGCCGCTCGCGAGCATTTCGCGCGCCATTTCGGCGTAGCGGCCTTCGTCGCTCGGCAGCAGGTGGCGCCAGCCGAGCGGCAGGAACCAGATCACGGCGAGGGCGAGGATCAGGAGCAGGATCGCGCTGCGGTTGAGCGGTAGCCTCGATGGCGTATCGTTCATGGGTTTCAGCCTGTTCTTGTTGCAGTCGTTGCGGTCGAGGTGCGGAGCGCGCATTGGCCGCGCGCGGCATGCGGGCCAGGTCCGGCGCGCGCTTCACACGCGGCGCGCAAGTGTACTACGCCGCTGCGCGGCGACCTGATGGCAAGCTTAAGGCGCGTCAGCTTTCGATCAGAAGCGCGGCCGCCACGCGGCGGCCTTCGGCCATGAGGATGTTGTAGGTGCGGCAGGCGGCCTTGAAGTCCATCGCCTCGACGCCGATACGCTTCGCGGCGAGCGCCGCAGTCAGGCGCGGATGCGGGAAGCGCAGCCGCTCTCCGCTGCCGAAGACGACCACTTCGGGGTTCAGCGGGAGAAGCATCTCGAAGAGTTCGGGCGTGAGGGCGTCGAACGCCTGCACCGGCCAGGGGGTGACCGGCGATTGGGGCATCACGATGATGCTGCCCGTATGGCGTTCGAGGTTCACTTCGACATAGTCGGCGCCGTAACCGGTCACGGTGTTCAGCGCGGCGCTGGAGTCCTGGTGTAGTTTCAAAACGGGGTTCCGGGGTAAGGGCAGGTCGGGTGCGCAAGCGAGGGGGCGCATATCCTGTGCCGACGCCGGACTCGGCGCGAACGGCTTTGCAGCCCGCCTTGTCACCCGCTTCGCGACCCGCCTCCTGGCCGATTGCGCATTGCGGAAGTTGGTCAAAATCCGCTAAATTATAGCTTTTTAGCCGCCGCTGCGGCGGCGCCCGCGGGTAGACCGCGCCGGCAGGCCGCTACGTGCGCCATCCGCGCATCGGGCGAGGGCAGCCACAAGCTGCCGGGGCGGTATTGGGGGTGGTCGGGTTGGCCAGCGCACGCTTTGTTCCGAAGCGTCGTGTGCACTCCGCACTCCCCTCGCAATCGTGCACGGCTTTTGTCCCGCAGGGGGCTCCCTCCGGCTCCCTTGCCTGTCTTGTCCGCCAAGGCGCCATCCGCCGGCCGGCCAACGGCATTTCAGCCTGTTCCAGCCCTTTTACCGCGTCTGACTCGCCTCTGACGCCCTGACTGATTCTCTGACCGCTTCTCTGACCGATAGCCCGCCGTGAAACCGATTCTCAAATCCAACAAGCTGCAGAACGTTTGCTACGACATCCGCGGGCCGGTGCTCGAGCACGCGAAGCGCCTCGAAGAAGAAGGCCATCGCATCATCAAGCTGAACATCGGCAATCTCGCGCCGTTCGGTTTCGACGCGCCCGACGAGGTCATTCAGGACATGATCCTGAACCTGCCGGGCTCCTCGGGGTATTCGGATTCGAAAGGCGTGTTCGCCGCGCGCAAGGCGATCATGCATTACGCGCAGCAAAAGGGCGTCAAGGGCGTCGAGCTGGACGACATCTACATCGGCAACGGCGCGTCCGAACTGATCGTCATGGCCATGCAGGCGCTCCTGAACGACGGCGACGAAGTGCTGCTGCCCGCGCCCGACTATCCGCTGTGGACGGCGGCGGTGAGCCTCTCGGGCGGCACGCCCGTGCACTACATCTGCGACGAGTCGAACGCGTGGATGCCGGACCTCGACGACATCCGCTCGAAGATCACGCCGAACACGCGCGCGATCGTCGTCATCAACCCGAACAACCCGACCGGCGCGCTCTATTCGGACGACCTGCTGCGCGGGCTCGTGGCGATCGCGCGCGAGCACGGCCTGATCCTGTTCGCCGACGAGGTCTACGACAAGATCATCTACGACGACAAGACGCACACGGCGCTCGGCTCGCTCTCGGAAGACGTGATCACCGTCACGCTCAACAGCCTTTCGAAGAGCTATCGCGCGTGCGGCTACCGCGCGGGCTGGATGTTTCTCTCGGGCATGACGGGGGAAAACCGCCGCCGCTCGAAGGACTACACGGAAGGGCTCGGCATTCTCGCCTCGATGCGCTTGTGCGCGAACGTGCCGGGCCAGTACGCGATCCAGACGGCGCTGGGCGGCTACCAGAGCATCAACGAGCTGATCCACCCGGGCGGGCGCCTGTATCGCCAGCGCGAACTCGCATACAACATGCTCACGGCCATTCCGGGCGTGACCTGCGTGAAGCCGGAGGCGGCGCTGTACATGTTCCCGCGCCTCGACCCGAAGCTCTATCCGATCGAGAACGACCAGCAGTTCATCCTCGATCTGCTCCTGCAGGAGCGCGTGCTGCTCGTGCAGGGCACGGGCTTCAACTGGAAGCAGCCGGACCACTTCCGCGTGGTGTTCCTGCCGAACGTCGACGACCTGACCGATTCGATCAACCGCATCGCGCGCTTCCTCGACGGTTATCGGCAGCGGCACGGCACCTGAGCCAGTCACACGCATTCCCTTTTCAAACACTTGGACGAACACACGCTGCATGGATCCGATCAAAGTAGGTCTCTTGGGCTTCGGCACGGTGGGCAGCGGCACCTTCACGGTACTGCGCCGCAACCAGGAAGAAATCAAACGCCGCGCGGGCCGCGGCATCGAGGTGGCGCGCATTGCCGTGCGCAACCCGGCCAAGGCCACGGTGGCGCTCGGCAGTGAAGCCGGCAGCGTCGAGCTGACGACCGACTTCAATGCCGTGGTCGACGATCCTTCGATTTCGATCGTCGCCGAAATGATCGGCGGCACGACGCTCGCCAAGGATCTCGTGCTGCGCGCCATTGCCAGCGGCAAGCATGTCGTCACGGCGAACAAGGCGCTGCTGGCGGTGCACGGCACCGAGATCTTCGAAGCGGCGCGCGCCAAGGGCGTGATGGTCGCGTTCGAGGCGGCGGTGGCGGGCGGCATCCCCATCATCAAGGCGCTGCGCGAAGGCCTCACGGCCAACCGCATCCAGTACATCGCCGGCATCATCAACGGCACGACGAACTACATCCTCTCGGAAATGCGGGAGCGCGGGCTCGACTTCGCGACCGCATTGAAAGCCGCGCAGGAACTGGGCTACGCCGAAGCCGATCCGACCTTCGACATCGAAGGCGTGGACGCCGCGCACAAGGCCACGATCATGAGCGCGATCGCGTTCGGCGTGCCCGTGCAGTTCGACAAGGCCTACGTGGAAGGCATCAGCAAGCTCGACGCCATCGACATCAAGTACGCGGAAGAACTGGGCTATCGCATCAAGCTGCTCGGCATCGCGCGCCGCACCGATCGCGGCATCGAGCTGCGCACGCATCCCACGCTGATTCCGGCCAAGCGCCTGCTCGCCAACGTGGAAGGCGCAATGAACGCCGTGGTCGTACACGGGGACGCCGTGGGCACGACGCTGTACTACGGCAAGGGCGCGGGCGCCGAGCCAACGGCATCCGCCGTGGTGGCCGATCTCGTCGATGTGACGCGCCTGCACACGGCCGACCCCGAGCACCGCGTGCCGCATCTGGCGTTCCAGCCGGACAGCCTCTCGAACACGCCGATCCTGCCGATCGACGAAGTCACGAGCGGCTACTACCTGCGCCTGCGGGTGGCGGACCAGACCGGCGTGATGGCGGCCATCACGCGCATTCTGGCGGACAGCGGCATCTCGATCGACGCGCTGCTGCAAAAGGAAGCCGAGCAGGTCGACGCGCAAGGCAAGGCGGAAACCGACATCATCCTGATCACGCACGAGACGCTCGAGAAGAACGTCAACGCGGCGATCGCGCAGATCGAAAAGCTCGCGACGGTGAAGTCGCAGGTCACGAAGCTGCGTATGGAAGGACTGAACTAAGGCAAGGGCTATGAATTACGTATCTACGCGCGGCGCGGGCGCCGGCGAGCATCATTCGTTTTCCGACATCCTGCTGGGCGGCCTCGCGCGCGACGGCGGCCTGTATCTGCCGGCCGACTATCCGCGGATCAGCAAGGAAGAACTGGCGCGCTGGCGCGGCCTGTCGTACGCGGATCTCGCGTTCGAGATCCTCTCGAAGTTCGCCGGCGACATTCCGGCCGAGGACCTGCGTGACATCACGCGCCGCACCTACACGGGCGAGACGTACCGCAACGTGCGCCATGGCGAAGACGCGAGCAAGATCACGCCGCTCACCACGCTCGGCGAGGAAAACGGCGCGCAGCTTTCGCTGCTCGAACTCTCGAACGGTCCGACGCTCGCGTTCAAGGACATGGCGATGCAGCTGCTCGGCAACCTGTTCGAGTACGCGCTCGCGAAGGCCGGCCAGGAGCTGAACATTCTCGGCGCGACGTCGGGCGACACCGGCAGCGCGGCTGAATACGCCATGCGCGGCAAGAAGGGCGTGCGCGTGTTCATGCTTTCGCCGCACAAGAAGATGAGCGCGTTCCAGACGGCGCAGATGTTCAGCCTGCAGGACCCGAACATCTTCAACCTGGCCGTGGAAGGCGTGTTCGACGACTGCCAGGACATCGTCAAGGCGGTTTCGAACGACCACGCGTTCAAGGCGCAGCAGAAGATCGGCACGGTCAACTCGATCAACTGGGCGCGTGTCGTGGCCCAGGTCGTGTACTACTTCGCCGGCTACTTCGCGGCGACGACGTCGAACGACGAGCGTGTCTCGTTCACGGTGCCCTCGGGCAACTTCGGCAACGTGTGCGCGGGCCATATCGCGCGCATGATGGGCCTGCCAATCGAAAAGCTCGTGGTCGCGACCAACGAGAACGACGTGCTCGACGAGTTCTTCCGCACCGGCATTTATCGCGTGCGCGGCTCGGCCGAGACGTATCACACGACGAGCCCGAGCATGGACATCTCGAAGGCGTCGAACTTCGAGCGCTTCGTGTACGACCTGCTTGGCCGCGATCCGGCGCGCGTGACGCAGCTGTTCCGCGACGTCGAGGAGAAGGGCGGTTTCGATCTCGTGGCGAGCGGCGACTTCGTGCGCGTGAAGCAGTTCGGCTTCGTTTCGGGCCGCAGCAGCCACGACGACCGCATCGCCACGATTCGCGACATCTACTCGCGCTACAAGACGATGATCGATACCCATACGGCCGACGGCGTGAAGGTCGCCCGCGAACACCTGCAGCCGGGTGTGCCGATGATCGTGCTCGAAACCGCGCAGCCGGTGAAGTTCGGCGAGACGATTCGCGAAGCGCTGGACCGTGAGCCGGAGCGTCCGGCGGCGTTCGAAGGCCTCGAGGCGCTGCCGCAGCGCTTCGAAGTCGTGCCTGCCGACGCCCAGCGCGTGAAGGACTATATCGCCGCTCACACGGCGGACTGATCGACGCGGCCGGGGCCGGATCGGCTCGCGGTCCCGGCGCGTCGACATCGCTTCGGGTCTTACGCGGCGTCGGATCGCCCGAATCCGCCCGCGGCACCACGCCAGCCGATCCTGCGCACCCGCACGGATTGCGCGCCAGGGATATCCACGGCATCAGGCGCAGCGCGCCGGTCGCGCCGCTACAATAACGACAGACCAACCGCTGCTGGCGGCCCCGCCGCCCAAGTCCGAGACGACCTCGATGTCCACGCCTACGTCCCCGTCTTCCGCTGCGCCGGCACCCGTGCCGCGCGCGCCGATGCTCTCCACCGCCGACGCCCTTGCCGCGCTGCTTGCCGCGGCGAAGCCGCTCGCCGGCACCGAAACGATTTCGACGTTCGACGCGTTGAACCGCGTGCTCGCCGCGGACGTCGTCTCGCCGCTCGACGTGCCGCCGATGCATACGAGCGCAATGGACGGCTACGCGGTGCGCGTGGCCGATCTCGCGCAAGGCAGCCGCCATCTGCCGGTTTCGCAGCGCATTCCCGCGGGCCACGCGCCACAGCCGCTCGCGGCGGGCACGGCGGCGCGCATCTTCACGGGCGCGACGGTGCCGCCGGGCGCGGACGCCGTGGTGATGCAGGAGCAGACCGAGGCCGCGCAGGGCGCCGTCACCTTTCTGCACGCGCCCAAGGCGGGCGAATGGATCACGGCGCAGGGCGCCGATATCCGCAAGAACACGGTGATCCTGCCGGCGGGCACGCGCCTCACGCCGGCGGCACTCGGGCTCGCGGCGTCGGTTGGGTGCGCCACGCTGACCGTCGTGCGCCGCGTGAAGGTCGCGGTGTTCTTCACCGGCGACGAACTGACGATGCCAGGCGAGCCGCTCAAGCCCGGCGCGATCTACAACTCGAACCGCTTCACGCTCACGGGCCTCTTGCGCAACCTCGGCTGCGAAGTCACCGACTACGGCATCGTGCCGGATCAACTCGACGTCACGCGCGCAACGCTGCGCGAGGCGGCCGCCGCCCACGATCTCATCCTTACCTCGGGCGGGGTCTCGGTCGGCGAGGAGGATCACGTGAGGCCCGCCGTCGAGGCCGAAGGCCGCATCAACCTGTGGCAGATCGCCATGAAGCCGGGCAAGCCGCTCGCGTTCGGCGCGGTGCGTCGGGTGCAGGGGGCGGCGGACGCGGAAGCCGGCGAGGCGTTTTTCATCGGGCTGCCGGGCAACCCGGTGTCGAGTTTCGTCACCTTTCTGTTGTTCGTGCGCCCGTTCCTGCTGCGGCTCGCGGGCGCGACGCAGGTGAGCCCGCGCGCGCTCTCGCTGCGCGCCGACTTTACCCAGGCGAAGAGCGACCGCCGCAACGAATTCCTGCGTGCGCGCGTGAACCCGGCTGGCGGTCTCGACCTGTTCTCGAACCAGAGCTCGGCGGTCCTCACCTCCACGGTCTGGGGCGACGGTCTCATCGACAATCCGCCCAATCATGCGATCAGCGCCGGCGAGACCGTGCGCTTTATTCCGTTCACCGAATTGCTGTTCTGAAAAGCCTCGAGCGATGAAGATCCAGTTGAAATTTTTTGCGAGTGTGCGCGAGGCGCTGGGCGTCGCGGACGAAACGGTCACGCTGCCGGACGGCATCGCGACAGTCGGCGACGTGCGCGGCTGGCTGCGTACGCGCGGCGGTGTGTGGGCCGAGACGCTGGCGGAAGGCCGCGCGCTGCGCATGGCCTGCAATCACGTGATGACGGATCCGCGCACGCGTATCACCGAGGGCTGCGAAGTGGCGTTTTTCCCGCCGGTGACGGGCGGCTGAGCGCCACAGGAGACTCACGATGCCCGTGCGCGTACAAACGGAAGATTTCGACCTCACTAGCGAGGTGGCGCAGCTGCGCGCGCGCAATCCGGCGATCGGCGCGGTGGCCTGCTTCGTCGGCACGGTGCGCGATCTGAACGACGGCAGCACGATCGCCTCGCTCGAACTCGAGCACTACCCGGGCATGACCGAGAAGGCGCTGGAGGCGATCGTCGGGCAGGCGCAGCGGCGCTGGGCGGGCATCGAGGTGCTGATCGTGCACAGGGTGGGCAAGCTCGCGCCGCTCGACCAGATCGTGCTGGTCGCGACCACCTCGAAGCATCGCGGCGACGCGTTCGCGTCCTGCGAGTTCGTCATGGACTACCTCAAGACCGAGGCGCCGTTCTGGAAGAAGGAAGAGACGGAGCAGGGCGCGCGCTGGGTCGATGCCCGCGAGAGTGACGACACGGCGCTGGCGCGCTGGGGCGTGGCCTCGGGGAATGCTTCGCGGGAATCCAGCTAGTGTTCGACCACCGGAGTGAAGCGACGGATTTAACTCACCCGCGCCCTGTCTAACGCAACTAACCGCCTATTCCGGCCTTTCGCTTGAAGCAGATGCACTCACTCTGCCGGCGTGCTCTCGTCGACATCCATCTGGCGGCCAACGAAACGGGCCGGAAACCGCTCGCCGGTCGGGCGCGTGGGCAAGTCATGGCCGTGCCCGGCGGGGCGCCTGCGCGGCGCTACGCGATCGAGAAGCGCCTGTTGCTCAGGCGGAATCGTGTAATCCCAGCCAAAGCGGCTCAGTTGCAGGCTTTGTGCAATACGCAACGCGGGTTCCATGAACTGCACGGCCGCAGCGGGCTCGTAGCGAGCCTGAACCGTATCGAGGAAAAGATAGAGCCAGCGGCTGAAATGCCGCGGCTCGACGCCGGGCACCGGATCGTGCGCCTGCTGCACATTGCCGCGGTAGTTTTTGGTGCCGAGCACGAGGCTCGACCAGAAGCGGCACATCTTGGGCAGATGTTCGTCCCAGCGCCCGGCGAGCGCGCCGTCGAACACCGGGCCGAGCATGGCGTCGTCGCGCACGCGGTCGTAGAACGCGTAGACCAGTTCACGGATGTTCTCTTCAGTCGGCTGGGCGTGCAGCGCGGCAGCGGGGCGGGTGTCGGGGCGAGTCATTTGGGGCCTGGGTGATACCTGGAGTGCCTGGAGTGTAGTCGGCGGCGAGGCGCCGGCCCGATGCAGCAATGGGCCGCATGCAAGCTGCCAGGCACTGCGAAGCGTCCGTCGAAGTGACAATCATACCCAGTCCGGGCAAAACCTGCATGCTACCTGCATGTTATTGTATGGGTTTCTGTCACCCGCACCACCTCTGTCATTGCGACCGCCATGAGACTGACCGACTACACCGACTATTCGTTGCGCGTGATGCTGTATCTCGCGCTGCGTCGCGACAGCCTGGCCACGATCCAGGAGATTTCGGACGCCTACGGCGTGTCGAAGAATCATCTGATGAAAGTCGTGCAGCGCCTTGGCGAGCTTGGCTGGGTCGACACCGTTCGCGGGCGTAATGGGGGCTTGCGGCTCGCGCCGGCTTCGCTCGATCTGAGCGTTGGCGCGGTGGTCCGTGAGACTGAGAGCGACTTCTCGCTCGTCGGCTGCTTTCCGGATGAGCATGGCGACCGGCGTAGCTGCGTCATCGAGCCGCAGTGCCGGCTCAAGCACGCACTGGCCGCGGCGCGCGATGCGTTTCTCGCGGAACTCGACCGCCATACCATCGGCGAGCTGGCGCAGCCGGCAGGCGAACTGACCGGGCTGCTTGGCCTCGCGCCGATCCAGTTCATGCCGCGCGCGCAGGCGGCTCGACCCGCGCCTTCGCGCGAGCATTGAAGGGCGCGTCAGCGTCACCTCTTCGTTTTTTCTTCTCTTTTGTGCCGCGGCGCGCTGCCTCGCGCGGCTGCGGCCGCCTCGCAAGCTTTCCCCGTTTTCTCGCGCCTCGGCAGGAATTGACGACGGACGCTGCCCGCGCCTGAATCCAAAAAATCGGAAAAAATGACGCCAGAGCGCTTGAAACCGGCGCGTCCCCCCTCAAATTTGGTGACAGTCTAGAAATCTGGAGGTCTCGCATCAAATGAGAATCGACAAACTCACCACCAAGTTCCAGGAAGCCATCGCCGACGCGCAAAGCCTCGCGGTGGGCCACGATAACCAGTACATCGAACCCGTTCACCTGCTGGCTGCGCTCGTCGCGCAGCAGGACGGCTCCGCGCGCTCGCTCATGTCGCGGGCGGGCGTGCAGGTCCAGGCGCTGCAGAACACGCTGAACGACGCCATCAATCGCTTGCCGCAGGTGCGGGGCACCGACGGCAACGTGCAGATCGGCCGCGAGCTCACGGGTCTGCTCAATCAGGCCGACAAGGAAGCGCAGAAGCTCAACGACACCTACATCGCGAGCGAGATGTTCCTGCTCGCCGTTTCCGAGGACAAGGGCGAAGCGGGTCGTCTCGCGCGCCAGCACGGCCTGACGCGCAAGGCGCTCGAAGCCGCGATCGTCGCGGTGCGCGGCGGCGCGCAGGTGCACAGCCAGGACGCCGAGAGCCAGCGTGAAGCGCTCAAGAAGTACACCGTCGACCTGACCGAGCGCGCGCGCTCGGGCAAGCTCGACCCCGTGATCGGCCGCGACGACGAAATCCGCCGCTCGATCCAGATCCTGCAACGCCGCACCAAGAACAATCCGGTGCTGATCGGCGAACCCGGCGTGGGTAAGACGGCCATCGTCGAAGGCCTCGCGCAGCGCATCGTCAACGGCGAAGTGCCCGAGACGCTCAAGGGCAAGCGGGTGCTTTCGCTCGACATGGCCGCACTGCTCGCGGGCGCGAAATATCGCGGCGAGTTCGAGGAGCGCCTGAAGGCCGTGCTCAACGACATCGCCAAGGACGAAGGCCAGACCATCGTCTTCATCGACGAAATTCACACGATGGTCGGCGCGGGCAAGGCCGAAGGCGCGATGGACGCGGGCAACATGCTCAAGCCGGCGCTTTCGCGCGGCGAGCTGCACTGCATCGGCGCGACGACGCTCGACGAATATCGCAAGTACATCGAAAAGGACGCCGCGCTCGAACGCCGCTTCCAGAAGGTGCTCGTCGATGAACCGTCGGTCGAGGCGACCATCGCGATCCTGCGCGGCCTGAAGGAGAAGTACGAGCTGCACCACGGCGTGGAAATCACCGATCCGGCGATCGTCGCGGCGGCGGAGCTTTCTCATCGCTATATCACCGACCGTTTCCTGCCGGACAAGGCCATCGACCTGATCGACGAAGCGGCTTCGAAGATCAAAATGGAAATCGATTCGAAGCCCGAAGCCATGGACAAGCTCGATCGCCGCTTGATCCAGTTGAAGATCGAGCGCGAGGCCGTCAAGAAGGAGAAGGACGAAGCGTCGCAAAAGCGTCTGCAGCTGATCGAGGAAGAGATCGATCGCCTGAGCCTCGAATATAAGGACCTCGAAGAGATCTGGACCACCGAGAAGGCCGCGGTGCAGGGCGGCGCGCAGATCAAGGAAGAGATCGACCGCGTGCGCGCGGAGCTCAATCGCTTCCAGCGCGAAGGCAAGCTCGAGAAGGTTGCGGAACTGCAGTACGGCAAGTTGCCGGAACTCGAAGCGCAGCTCAAGCAGGTGACGCTAGCCGAGGCGAACGAGCAGAACAACCCCACGCGTTTGCGCTTGCTGCGCACGCTCGTGGGCGCCGAGGAAATCGCGGAAGTCGTGTCGCGTTCGACCGGCATTCCCGTTTCGCGCATGATGCAGGGCGAGCGCGAAAAGCTGCTGCAGATCGAAGAGAAGCTGCACGAGCGCGTGGTGGGCCAGGACGAGGCCATCACCGCCGTTGCCGATGCGATTCGCCGCTCGCGCGCCGGTCTCTCGGACCCGAACCGGCCGTACGGCTCGTTCCTGTTCCTCGGGCCGACGGGTGTGGGCAAGACCGAACTGTGCAAGGCGCTGGCGGGCTTCCTGTTCGATTCGGAAGATCACCTCATCCGCATCGACATGAGCGAGTTCATGGAGAAACACAGCGTGGCGCGTTTGATCGGCGCGCCGCCGGGATACGTGGGCTACGAAGAGGGCGGCTATCTGACCGAGGCCGTGCGTCGCAAGCCGTATAGCGTGATTCTGCTCGACGAAGTCGAAAAGGCGCACCCGGACGTGTTCAATGTGCTGCTGCAGGTGCTCGACGACGGCCGCATGACCGATGGCCAGGGCCGCACCGTCGACTTCAAGAACACCGTGATCGTGATGACGTCGAACCTCGGTTCGCACCTGATTCAGGCGATGGCGGGCGAGCCGCAGGAAGCGGTGAAGGACGCCGTGTGGAACGAAGTGAAGCAGCAGTTCCGCCCCGAGTTCCTGAACCGGATCGACGAGGTCGTGGTGTTCCATGCACTCGATCGCTCGAATATCGAGTCGATTGCGAAGATCCAGCTGCAGCGTCTGCGCGAGCGTCTGGAGAAGCTCGACATGGAACTCATGGTGTCGGACGAGGCGCTGGGCCAGATCGCCAAGGTCGGTTACGACCCGCTGTTCGGTGCACGGCCGCTCAAGCGCGCGATTCAGCAGGAGATCGAGAACCCGGTCGCCAAGCTGATCCTCGCGGGCAAGTTCGGACCGAAGGATGTGATTCCGGTCGGCGTGCACGACGGCAAGTTCGTGTTCGAGCGCGTGGTGCACTAAGGCGAGCAGCAAGCCTCGGCTGAGACGCATGCCGGCAGGCGCGCGCTGAGCCGAAACGAAAAGGGCAGCGGAGTGATCCGCTGCCCTTTTTTCATTCCCGCAACGAAGCGCTTATGCCTGCTTGTTGCCGCCGCCGAACAGCGACGCCAGTCCGCCAAGCGTGCCGAGCACACTCTCGGTGTTGATCTGGCCGCCTTGCGGCACTTCGCCAGTCGGCGTGCCCGCGTTGACCACGTGCGGCAGCACCTGGGCGAGCAGGCCGCTCACCTGGTCGGGCTGCATGCCGACCTTCTGGGCGAGACCCGAAACGACATCCGAGCCGAGCACGTTGTGCAGTTGATCCGCCGAAACAGGCTGGTTCTCGCCGTTGCCGACCCACGACTGCACGATGTCGCCGAGGCCGCCTTGCTGGAACTTCTCGATAAGGCCGTTCAGCCCGCCGGGCTGGTTGTTGACGAACTCCATCGCCGCGGCGAGGAGCTGGGCCTGGCCGCCGCCTTGCTGTTGCGACTGCGAACCGAGCAGGGAACCGAGGGTATCTAGCAGACTCATGACGATCTCTCTGAGTGATGGCCGCGACGGGAGACGCGGCCGGTAAATCGGACGGCGCACGCGAAGGCGGCGCCGCGTTTTCGAGGTCCGGTGCCCGGCTTGCGCGCGCCGGACGATGGCGGCAATCAGGCGCCGGAAGCGGCCGCGGCGGAAGCGGCCTTGTCCTTCTTCGACTTCCTGGGCTTTTTCGCCTTCGTATCGGATGCGGTGGCCGGCGCAGCCGCAGCGGAGCCCGCTTCGGGCGCGCTTGCAGCCGCGGCTGCCTTGTCCTTCTTGCTCTTGTGCTTCGACTTGCCCGCGGCCGTCTCCGAGGCGGCTTGCGCCGTGGTCGCGGCCGCCGGCGTCTGCGCCGTCATCGGATTGGCCGTGGTCGCAGCGGGCGCGGCGCTCGTGGCAGCGGCGCTCTTGCCGCTCTTCGCGCTAGCCGTCTTGCCCGCCGGCGGCGCCGAGGAGCCGTTGATCGTGAGCCCTGCCGCCTCGAGGTTTTGCACCGACTTCGGGCCAATGCCCTTGACGCGGCTCGCGAGGTCGTCGGCGTCCTTGAACGGGCCGTTCTTCGTGCGTTCGTCGATGATCGCCTTGGCGTGGACGGGGCCGATGCCCTTGACCGATTCGAGCGCGGTTTCGTCGGCGGTGTTCACTTCCACGGCTGCGGCGAGCACGGCGGACAGCGACAGGCCGATGGCGAGGAACAGCATCAGCAGCTTCTTGAGCATGGCAATCACTCCATTGAGGGCATTTCAGTTAGCCGGGAACGGACGACGCATCCAGCGGAGGGGGCTGCGGTACAAGAATAGGCCAGATGGCATATCCGTGGATCGCGAGCGCTCGATTTATACCGGTCGATGTGTGGCAAGTAAATCGCGCCGCACAATATTTAATACTTCTGTGCAATCTGGCGACGCGAAACGCGGGGTTGTCGGCGCAATCCGGCTCAAACGCGATGAGGCCCGACGATGGCGAGCTTCGCCATGCGCCGGTAGAGCGTCGCGCGCGAGATGCCTAGCGCCTGCGCGGCGGCGTTTGGACGCCAGCGGTGCGCCGTGAGCGCCGCGACGATGCGTGCGCGCTCGTCTTCGTCGGAGAGCGGCGACGTTGGCGGAATGCCGGCTGGGCGGCCGGACGCAGCGGGCGCAGCGAGTTCCGGCAGGCGCGCCGCGAGGTCGGCGCTCAGGTGCCGCGCTTCGACCAGCACGGTGTCGCATACGGCGCATGCGTAGCGCATCGCATTGCGCAGCTGCCGCAGGTTGCCGGGCCACGCGAACGCCGCGAGCCGCACCGCGAGCGTGGCGTCGAGCGCGAGCGGGCGGCCAGCGGCCTGCGCTTCTTCCGCGAAGACCGTGTCGATGAGCATCGCGATGTCGCGCCGCTCGCGCAGCGGCGGCAGCGTGAGCACCGCGCCGCTCAAGCGATAGTAGAGATCGTCGCGGAATGCACCCGCGCTGGCCATCTGCGCGAGGTCCCGGTGCGTTGCGCAGACTACGTCGATGTCGACGCGCACCGGCGTTTCGCACCCGAGCGGCAGGACTTCGCCCTCGGCCAGCACGCGTAACAGGCGGGTCTGCAGCGCGAGCGGCATGTCGCCGATCTCGTCGAGAAAGAGCGTGCCGCCGTCGGCCATTGCGATCTTGCCGCGCGCGCCGTGGCGGCGCGCGCCCGTGAACGCGCCCGGCGCATAGCCGAACAGTTCGCTCTCGATCAGCGACTCGGGCAGCGCCCCGCAATTCACTGCGATGAACGGGCGATTGCGTCGCGCGCTGGCGTCGTGAATGGCGCGTGCGAATACTTCCTTGCCGGCGCCGGTTTCGCCGAGCAGCAGGATCGGCAGGCGCTTGCCCGCCACACGCTGCGCGATGCGCGCGTTTTCGGCCACGCGCGCGTCGGCGCTGCGCAGGAAGGGGCCGAGCGCGCTGCGATCGTATCCGTGCGCGTCGGCGGCGTCGCGCCGCAGCGGCATGGCGCCATGCGCCGCGCTGCCGCCGCTGTGGCCGCTCCGTACGCTGTGTCCGCCGTAACCGTTCGCCCCGAGCGGCGCGCGAATGCGCGCATACAGCATCGAGCCGTTCGCGCGCAGGCGCAGCGCCGCGATGGTTTCGATGCGCCCGATGTCGCGCAACTGCACGTGCGACGAATCGAAGATCTCGTCGATATGACGCGGGCCGTCCAGGCACGGCATGCATTCGCGCGCGCGCCGGTTCGCGGCGACCACGTTGCCGTTCTCGTCGAAGGCGATCAGCAACTCGGGCTGCGCTTCCACGTAATTGCGATTCTGGTGACCGAAGAGTATCCAGCACGACGCGAGACGATGCAGGAAATAGCCGTCTTCGATCAGCGTGGCGCTCTGACGCACGAGCTGGTTGACGATGCGCTGGCTCTCGCGATTGTCGGGCGACTGCACGGCTGAAGCATCGAGTACGCCGATCAGCTCGCCGCCCGGCGCGAAGATCGGCGCGGCGCTGCACGTGAGCGTGGTGAACGCGGCTCGGAAATGGTCGGTCTTGTGCACCGTGATGGGCGCGAGATCGGTGAGCACGTTCGCGATGCCGCAGGTGCCTTCCTCGCTCTCGGACCAGCACGAGCCGATATAGAGCCCCGCGTGCTTGAAGTCGTTGCGGCGCTCGCGGTCGAGGCGGTAGTCGATGGTCACGCCGTGCGCGTCGGTCAGCATCACGCAGTAATCGGCTTCGCGCACCATGTCGTGCAGCCGCGTGAGGCATTGGCCCGAGGCGCGCAGAAAGGACTCCTCGCGATCGCGGATCTCGCGCAGCTCGGCGGCGCTCAGCACGCGCGGGCCGATCACGGAACCGGGGTCCAGCTGATAGCGCTCGAACGAGCGCTGCCACGACGAGACGAGGCGCGGCGAATCGGACGGCGCGGGCAGCCGGCCTTCGACGGCGCCACGCACGCGCTCGGCGTGCCGGGTAGACGCAAGGGCGTAGGGCATGAGCGATTCCAGACGGTGGCGCGCGGTGAGCGTCGGGATAACGTCGGGTTACGTCGGACCGGAAAGCGTTCGGCGGGAGTCTTTTGTAGCACATCCTTTGCGCGCGATCACACCGCAGCGCAGCATGCGAGACGGCTGAGACGAACGTCTCAGCGGCTCGTGTCTCGCATTTCGGTGCGGCGGATGGGAGCGTTCAGTCGCCGCTCAGGCAGGCCACGCGGGGCTGTGCGCGTTTTCCTTCATGCGGACGGCTGACCGTGCGACCGGTGCGTCGCTCATGCGAGACGACGGGTGAGACGCCGCGCGCGACGCAGAGCGTGCCGGCGCCACGGCGTGCATTTGCCGCGCAACCCCGCCACGCGGCCTTCTGCGCGGACGCGACGCTTCGTCGACGTCATTGGCATGACGCTTGCAGAGTCTGCTGGCAAAAGCGGCGCACGGCCATTTACGGTGCGACGCCAACAGGAGACAAGACCCGTGACGACGCCCGTGACCGTAGGCGTGATCGCGAACCCCGCATCGGGTCGCGACATCCGCCGTCTCACTTCCCATGCATCCGTCTTTCCCACGGCCGAGAAGGCGAACATGGTCGTGCGCCTGCTCGCAGGCCTGGGCGCGCTCGGCGTGGCGCGCGTGCTCACCTTGCGCGACAACACCGGCGTGGCCGCGCTGCTCCTGCGCGCGATCGAGACGCACGCGGCCATTGCTGCGCACGAGCCCTGGCCCGAGGTCGTGTTCGTCGATCTGCCGGTGAGCGAAAGTGTTGCCGATACGCACGCCGGCGTCGCTCACATGGTGCGCGAGGAGGTGGCGCTGATCGCGGTGCTGGGCGGCGACGGCACCCATCGCGCCGTCGCGGCGCATTGCTGCGCGACGCCGCTGCTCGCGCTCTCTACCGGCACCAACAACGCCTTTCCCGAACTGCGCGAGGCCACCGTGGCGGGCCTCGCTGGCGCGCTCGTCGCGACCGGCGCGGTGCCGGCCGAGTCGGCGCTCTCGCGCAACAAGCGGCTCGTCGCGCGCTGCGTAGAAGGGCCGTCGCGCGGGCGCGAGGAAATCGCGCTGGTCGACATTTGTGTGGCGCGTCAGCCGTTCATCGGTGCGCGTGCGATTTCGGAAAGTTCGGATATCGAATCACTTTTTCTGACCTTTGCGCCGCCCGACGGTATCGGTCTCTCGTCGATCGGCGGGGCATGGGCGCCGGTCGGGCGCGACGCGGCACACGGCCTGCATATGACGTTCGCTCAGGCGGGCGCGCCTGAGGGCAGCGGCGCGGGCGTGCCGTTGCTCGCGCCGATCGCGCCGGGCCGGGTCGAGCGTCTGACGATGCGCACCTGCCAGCGCCTCGAAGTCGGCGTGGCGCTGCCGCTCGAAGCGGACCACGGCACGCTCGCGTTCGACGGCGAGAGAGAGATCGAACCGGCGCGCGGCGACCGCTATGAAGTGACGCTCGACTGGCACGGTCCGCTGACGGTCGATGTCGCGCGCACGCTGCGTTACGCGGCGTCGCATCAGTTGTTGCGCGAGGCCGCCGCGCGCGCGTAGCGATCTGGCTTGCTTCCTCCACGCTTAACCGAAACAAGGAGACATTGGCATGGACACACCCTTGAAAGGCCAGGTCGCGATCGTGACCGGCGGCGCGCGCGGCATCGGCCGCGGCATTGCGCTCACGCTCGCGCAGGCCGGCGCGGACGTGCTGCTCGCGGATCTGCTCGAAGCACCACTTGCCGCGACTGCGGATGAGATACGGGCTCTGGGCAGACGCGCCGCCTTCGCCAAGGTCGACGTCACCCAGGCCGTCCAGCTCGAAGGGATGGTCTCGCAGGCGCTCTCGGAATTCGGTGGCCTCGATATTCTCGTGAACTGCGCCGGTGTGATTTCCATTAGTCCGGTATCCGAATTAACGGAGCGGGACTGGGACTTCGTAATGGGCGTCAACGCGAAAGGCGTGTTCCTCGGCTGCAAGGCCGCATTGCCGCATTTCCGTACGCAAAAGCGCGGGCGGATCATCAACGTCGCGTCGATCGCGGGCAAGGAAGGGTTCCCGAATCTCGCGCACTACAGCGCCTCGAAATTCGCGGTGGTCGGCTTCACCAACGCGCTCGCCAAGGAAGTCGCGCGCGAGGGCATCACCGTGAATGCGATTTGCCCTGGCATCGTGCGCACGTATATGTGGGACCGGCTCTCCGACGAATGGAAGACCGAAGGCGAGAGCGTCGAAGAGTCCTGGCAGCGCCATCAACTCACGCTGATCCCGCAGGGGCGCGCGCAAACGCCTGAGGACATGGGGCGGCTCGCCCTGTTCTTCGCGACGATGGACAACGTCACGGGCCAGTCGGTGAACGTCGACGGCGGCTTCACTTTTCATTAGGAGCAGTGGCATTCCCCGCAGCGGGCTTTATCCAGAGCGGTACAGCGTCATACACCCAGGAGACAACCATGTCAGTTCAGTTGAACAAGGAGCAGTTGCTCACCGCGTATCGCTCGATGCGCACGATTCGCGAGTTCGAGGAACGGTTGCACGTCGAGTTCGCGACCGGCGATATACCGGGTTTCGTGCACCTGTACGCGGGCGAGGAGGCCTCCGCGGTCGGCACGATGAGCCATCTGAGCGATGCCGACTACGTCGCCACCACGCACCGCGGCCACGGCCACTGCATCGCCAAGGGCGTGGACGTGCGCGAGATGATGGCCGAGATCTATGGCCGGGCCACGGGTTCGTGCCGTGGCAAGGGCGGCTCGATGCATATCGCCGACCTGTCGAAAGGCATGCTGGGCGCGAACGGCATCGTGGGCGCGGGTGGTCCGCTTACGTGTGGGGCCGCGCTCGCCGCCAAACAGAAGAAGACGGGCGGCGTGGGCGTGTGCTTCTTCGGTGACGGCGCGTCGAACCAGGGGGTGATCTTCGAGTCGATGAATCTCGCCTCCGTGTGGCGCTTGCCGGTGATCTTCGTCGCGGAAAACAACGGCTACGCCGAGGCGACGTCGTCCACATGGTCGGTCGCGGCCGACAACATCGCCGACCGCGCGAACGGCTTCGGCATGCCGGGCGTGATCGTCGACGGCTTCGACTTTTTCGCCGTGCACGAGGCGCTGGGCGAAGCCATTGCACGCGCACGCAGCGGCGGTGGCCCGACGCTCGTGGAGATGAAACTCTCGCGCTATTTCGGCCACTTCGAAGGCGACGCGCAAACCTACCGCGCCCCTGGCGAGGTGCAGAAGCTGCGCGAAGAAAAGGACTGTCTGAAGCGCTTCGAGGAGCGCGTGGTGCGCGCCGAACTCGCGAGCAGCGACGATCTGCGCAAGGTGGACGCCGAAGTGATGCAGCTGATCGACGATGCCGTGACGCAGGCCAAGGCCGCGCCGCTGCCGCCGGCCGAGGCGCTGCTCACGGACGTGTACGTGTCGTACCCTTAAGCGCTGCGCACTCAGGTCATCAGGATTCCAGATCAAGGAGACGGAAATGGCACGGAAAATCACCTATTCGCAGGCTATCAACGAAGCGCTTGCCCAGGAAATGGGCCGCGACGAGAGCGTGATCGTGATGGGCGAGGACAACGCGGGCGGCGCGGGCGCGCCTGGCGAGCAGGACGCGTGGGGCGGCGTGCTCGGCGTGACGAAGGGCCTTTACGGCAAGTTCCCCGGGCGCGTGCTCGATACGCCGCTCTCGGAAGGCGGCTTTATCGGCACGGCAGTGGGCGCCGCGGCGTGCGGCATGCGGCCGGTCGCGGAGCTGATGTTCATCGATTTCATGGGCGTGTGCTTCGACCAGATCTTCAACCAGGCGGCGAAGTTCCGCTACATGTTCGGCGGCAAGGCGGTCACGCCGGTCGTGATTCGCACCATGTACGGCGCAGGCTTGCGCGCGGCCGCGCAGCACTCGCAGATGCTCACCTCGCTCTTCACGCATATTCCGGGGCTGAAGGTCGTGTGCCCGGCCACGCCCTATGACGCCAAGGGCCTCATGATCGAGGCGATTCGCGACAACGACCCCGTGATCTTCTGCGAGCACAAGCTGCTCTACACGATGGAAGGCGACGTTCCGGAGGAATCCTATTCGATTCCGTTCGGCGAGGCCAACATCGTGCGCGATGGCGACGACGTCACGATCGTCACGTATGGACGCATGGTGCACTACGCGCTCGATGCGGCGCAGAAGCTCGCGAAAGACGGCATCGAGGCGGACGTGATCGACCTGCGCACGACCTCGCCGCTCGACGAGGAAACGATCCTCGAAAGCGCGCGCCGCACGGGCCGGGTCGTGGTCGTGGACGAAGCCAATCCGCGCTGTTCGATCGCGACCGATATTGCCGCACTCGTTGGCCAGAAGGCGTTCAAGGAACTGAAGGCCCCGGTCGGCATGGTCACCGCACCGCATACGCCGGTGCCGTTCGCGGCATCGCTCGAAGACCTCTACATCCCGTCGGCGGAGAAGATCGCCGAAGCCGCACGCGCAGCAAGGAGCTGAAGTCATGCCGATTCACATGATCACGATGCCCAAATGGGGCCTGTCGATGGAGCAGGGCCAGGTGAATGACTGGCTCAAGTCGCCCGGCGACAAGGTCACCAAGGGCGATGAGTTGCTCGACGTGGAGTCCGACAAGATCGCGTCGGGCGTGGAGTGCGCGTTCGAGGGCGTGTTGCGGCGGCAGATCGCGCAGGAGGGCGACACGCTGCCGGTGGGCGCGCTGTTGGGCGTGGTCGCCGATGCCGAAGCGGCCGACGCGGATATCGATGCCGCGGTGGCCGAGTTTCAGCGCGACTTCGTGCCTGCGCAGGCGGGCGACGCCGACGCGGGACCGCAGCCGGAAAAGTCGCAGATTGGCGGCAGGACCGTGCGCTACCTGAAGCAGGGCGAAGGCGAGGGCGTGCCTGTCGTGCTGATCCACGGCTTCGGCGGCGATCTCAACAACTGGCTCTTCAACCACACTGATCTCGCGGCAGAGCGCACCGTCTGGGCGCTCGATCTGCCGGGTCACGGCGAGTCGGGCAAGGCGCTCGAGAGCGGCAGCCTCGACGAGCTTGCGCAAAGCGTGATCGCGTTCCTCGACGCGCAGAAGATCGACCGTGCGCATCTCGTCGGGCACTCGCTGGGCGGTGCGGTGGCCATGGCGGTGGCCGAACAGGCGCCCGGGCGCGTGGCTTCCCTTGCGCTGATCTCGAGTGCGGGGCTTGGCAGCGAGATCGATGGAGCATATATCGAGGGCTTCGTCGCGGCGGGCAATCGCAATGCGCTCAAGCCGCACGTGACGAAGCTGTTCGCCGATCCCGCGCTGGTCACGCGCCAGCTCGTCGAGGACCTCGTGAAGTACAAGCGGCTCGAAGGCGTGCAGGCCGCGCTCGGCAAGATCGCGGGGCAGGCGTTCGAAGCCGGCGCGCAGCGGCGCGTGTTCCGCGAGCGTGTAGCATCGCTCGCGCCGCGCGCGCTCGTGATCTGGGGCGAAGCTGACCAGATCATTCCGGCGCGCCATGCGCAGGGGTTGCCGTCGCAGGTGCGCGTGGAGGTGATTGCGGGCAAGGGGCACATGGTGCAGATGGAGGCGGCGCAGGAGGTCAATCGCCTGCTCAAGGCCTTTTTCGACGAAGGAGCCTGAGCATGGAGGCCGCCACGTCCCGAACGCCCCATTCGTCGAGTACGGCGCTGGGTCAGGAAGGCCTGCGCAGCCGCGAGAAGCTCGCGCGCATTCCGGTGAAGATCGTGCCGCCAACCGGCGCCGACGCGGTCTTGCCGAAGCCGCCCTGGCTGCGCGCGCGTCCGCTCATGAGCGAGACCGTAGCGGGCGTGGCGGCTGTACTGCGCGAGCATCGGCTTCATTCGGTGTGCGAAGAAGCGATGTGCCCGAACATCGGCGAATGCTTTGCCCAGCGCACCGCGACCTTCATGATCATGGGCGGCCTTTGCACGCGACGCTGTCCGTTCTGCGATGTCGCTCACGGGCGCCCCGCGCCGCTCGACGAGGACGAGCCCGCGCACCTTGCGGCAGCGGTCGCGGCGCTGGGCTTGCGTCACGTCGTCATCACCTCGGTCGATCGCGACGACTTGCGCGACGGCGGCGCGACGCACTTCGCGCGTTGCATCGCGCAGGTGCGCGAGCGCGTGCCGGGGATCGGCGTCGAGGTGCTGACGCCCGACTTCCGCGGCCGTATCGCGCGCGCGCTCGAGGCGCTTTCGCACGCATGGCCCGACGTGTTCAATCACAACATCGAGACCGTGCCCTCGCTGTATCGCGCGGCGCGGCCGGGCGCGGACTATCGCGGCTCGCTCGACCTGCTTGCGCGCGCGAAAGCGGCCAACGGCGCGCTCGTCACGAAGTCGGGGCTGATGGTGGGTCTGGGCGAAACCGATGAGGAGTTGCTCGCGACGATGCGCGACTTGCGCGAGCATCGCGTAGAAGTGCTGACGATCGGGCAATATCTCGCGCCGTCGCGGTTTCATCTGCCGGTGAAGCGCTACATGCATCCCGACGCATTCGCCGCGTTGCACGCGGCGGGGCTGGCAATGGGATTTAGCGAAGTCGTGGCCGGGCCGCTGGTCCGCTCGTCGTATCACGCGGCGCAGACCGTGGAGGCGGCGCGGCAGGCCGATGCGGGGTGATCTGCGTTTGCAACTAACCGCCTAACGTCTCCGTTGCCAACGGGCTAGGCACTTTCCCGCGCAAACCGCGTGCTCACCCGTGAGAGATAAAACAGGAGCCCAGCACCGGCAATCAGGAGGCTCGCCATGTTGGCGAGCCAGAACCCGCGCGCGCCCGTCGCCCAGGCGGGCATCGTGCCGGTCACGTCGAAGCCGAGCGCGTAGCCGCCGCCCAGCCCCACGCCCCAGAGCGCGAGCGCATAGATGATGGTCGGCACGACCGCGACCTTGTAGGCGCGTAACGCGAAGGCCGTGGTGATCTGCAGGGCGTCGAACACGTGATAGCAGGTGACGATGGCGACGAGCGGCATGGCCGCGACCGCCACGGCAGGGTCCGGCGTATAGCCGCCGATGATGAGCGGCCGCAGCACGAACACAATCGCGCCGTAGCAGCAGGCAATTGCCACGGCTGTCGCCACGCCGTGCCGCGCGAGCGTGCGCGCTTCGGCCGGGCGATTGCCGCCCAGCGCCTGGGCGACGAGCGTCGAGGTTGCCACGCCGATCGAAAGCGGCGTCATGTAGAGCACGGCACCGATGTTGCCGGCGATCTGATGTCCGGCGAGCGTGGTCGTGCTCATCCGTGCGATGAAGATCGCCATGAACGTGTACGACGTCACTTCGATGAGGTACGAAAGCCCCATTGGAATGCCGAGCTTGAGCAGTTCGGCCTGGCGTTTCCACTCGGGCCAGCAGAAGTGCCTGAAGATTTCGAACGGCGCGAACACGTCCACACGCGTGAGCGCGACGGCCGCGCACAAGGCGAGCGCCCAGTTGATCGAGGTGCTTGCGAGCGCGCAGCCCGGGCCGCCGAGCGCCGGCACGCCGAGACCGCCGAAGATGAGCCACGTGTTGAGCGGCACCTTGAGCACGAGCGCGCCGACCTGCAGGAACATCACGAGGCGCGGGCGCCCCACGGCATTGGCGAGCGAGCTGTAGATGCGAAAGGCCAGTGCCGCGGGCAGCCCGAACGATAGCAGCCGCAGATAGCCGACGGTGCGCTCGCGCAGCGCCTCGGGCGCGTGCGCGAGGTCGAGCAGCGGGCCGGGAAAGTAGAGGATCGCGAAGCCGATCATCATCAGCACGAGCGCGAGCCAGAACGCCTGGCGCACTTCGAGGCCGATTTCCGTGTCCTTGCGCGCGCCATAGAGCTGCGCCGCAACGGGCTGCAGCGCGCTGAGAATGCCCGTGAGGGCGATATACACCGAAATGTAGATCGACGAACCCAGTCCGAGCGCGGCGAGATCGAGCGCCGAGTAGCGGCCGACCATCGCGGTGTCGATCACGCCGAACGCGATGATCGCGAGCTGCCCGATCAGCACCGGCCACGCGAGCGCGGCGATGCGCCGGACGTCGCCCGCGAACGTCGTCGTCACCGCGGCCTCAGTCCGGACGCTTGCGCCAGACATGTTTCTTGAGCGGCGGCGTCGGACGGTCGATGCGCACGTACAGGCGGAAGCGCTCGTCGCGGTCGGCGGCGCGGCGGCCTTCCCACACGAGCTTCCATACGTAGTCCGGCATCGAACTGGGCTCGCCGTAGTCCTGCGTGTCCTGGCGCAGGATCACGTCGCAGTCCTCGTTGAACGCAAAGTGCATCCTGCCGAAGTACGCGAAGGTGGCGATCTGCGCGTCGCCGAGGCGCACGGGCGAGATGCACTGATAGTCGGCGGGCAGGTGCGCGGCGATCTGCTCGGCCACGTCCTTGTAGGTCCGGCTGTAGTTGACGACCGGCAGCCACAGCGTCATGAGCAGCACCCACATGAGCGTGGTGCCGCCGCTCGAGAGTACGACGCTGCGCCACAGCACCTTCGGATGGCGCGCCACGCGCCAGCGCACGAGCACCATCCAGCATACGGTGACGGCCATCGCGCACACGAACGAAAGAATCTTGAACTGCGGTACGAAACCGGGCGCGAGGCGCGCGAGGTTGCGCGCGAGCGGCGCCGGGAAACCGGTCATGCCCGCGAGCCACACGAGCCACACGAAGGTGCTGAGAATCGTGAAACTCAGCACCGCGAACCAGTCGATCGCGTTGATCGCGCCGCGCTTGAGCGTGGGCAGCGCGAACGTCGCGAGCACCGCCAGCGCGGGCAGCACGAGCATGAAGAGCCGGTTCGATTCGTGGCTCTGCACGACCACGAGGATGAGCAGCGGCACGATCACCGACAGCGGAATCGCGATGTGCGGCTTGCGGCGCAGTCCGGCCCAGCTCACGAAGGCCCAGATCGCGAGTGGCCACGCGGGCCAGGTGAAGAGCGGCAGGTTCTTGGCGGCGTAGCGCAGCACGTAGCCAGGCGGGCCGGCGAAAGCGTTGACGTTGGTGTGCGCCCACTGGTTGAGGAACCAGACGGCGTCGTCGGGATACAGGTGCAGCGCCAGCAGCGGCCATGAGGCCGAGACCACGAGCGCCACGGGCAGGCCCGCTACGAGCAGCCAGCGCGAGCGCGTTTCGGGGGCGATGGCGAGCATGGCGAGCGTGCCGATGAGGAGCGCGCCGACGAGCACGGGGCCGCTCGACAGCATCACGATGCCGAGCGCGAGGCCCCACCAGAGGGCGCCCTGGACCGGCTTGTCGATGGCGCGCACGACGCCGTACAGCAGCATGGCGATGCCCACGAACTGCATGAGCTGCGGCGTGGTTTCGTGGCCGCGCTCGGCGAGGCCGAAGCAGCCCAGCAGAACGAGCAGGGCGCCGTCGCCGAGGGTGCGGCCGTAGTCGCGCGGCTCGGGTTCGCCGCCGAATGCGTACTTGAACGGCTGCACTTCGGGGCGGCGGCCGAGCAGATACGCGCTGTACCAGACGAACGCGCATGCGAGACAGAACAGCACGCCCGTGGCGATGCGCGACGCGTTGCTGGCGTCGACCCACGGCGCGAAGACACGGATGCAGGCGGCGCCCAGCCAGTAGCCGAGCGGACCGTTTTCGGTCACGTACTTGCCGACGAGATTGGGCAGCAGCCAGTCGTGCGAGGTGCCGCCCGCCATCGTCCACATCACGCCGAAGCCAGCCGCATCCTCGTTCTTCCACGGGTCGCGGCCAAAGAGGCCGAACGCCGCGAAGACGATACAGATGGTCAGCAACAGCCAGCGCGGCAGGGCGCTGGTGGCGGAGGCGGTCAGTCGAATGGCTGGCTTCATGCAGTACGAAGGGAGACGGATAAACCGGGCGTGTTCGAGCGGGTGGCTCACACACGGAGGTCAAGCGGGCATGCGCGACAGACGGGACACCCGGCAGTGCGCCGCGGAGCAATCCGGCATTCTAGCCGGGCCGGCGACCGCGCGTCACGGCGTTAGCCGCGGGTTAATCCACGGAAACATCCGAAAAGGGACGGTAAGTCGCACCCGCCTCGCCGCCCGGACGGCGCAACGGTGGCGCAGGCAACAAAAAAGGGCAGCGTATGCTGCCCTTTTTGTGCACGTTCAATGCGGGACCGGCCAGAAGCCGGCGCGGCGAGGTGCTTACTTGCCGGCCTTGCCCGAGGCGCGTGCGCCGAACTTCTTGTTGAACTTCTCGACACGGCCTGCCGTGTCCATGATCTTTTGCGTGCCCGTGTAGAACGGATGCGATTCCGACGACACTTCGATCTTGGCGAGCGGGTAGGTCTTGCCGTTGAATTCGGCGGTTTCGCGCGTCTGGATGGTCGAGCGGGTCACGAACCTGAAGTCGTTCGAAACGTCGATGAACAGGACTTCGCGGTAGTTCGGGTGAATGCCTTCTTTCATGGTTATTCCTTAAATCTGGCGGTAGCCAACCCGCGTGCCTGCAACACCATGTTGCCGACTTTGCTCGCGCGAGCCACTTACCAAAGGGTCGAAAAACCGCGATTATGCCAGATAATCAGCCGGTTGGCGAATTTTTGAGGCTCCCGCGCGGCAGGTTTTCAGGCCGGCTGGCCGGCCAGTGCGCCCACGCGCGCCGGGTCCTGGCGGTAATAGCGCGCGAGCAGTCGGTAAAGCTCGGGATATTCCGCCTCGAACGCCTTCGGCTTGACGAAAAGCGCCTCGCTGCACACCGCGAAGAACTCCGAGGGGTGGTCGGTGGCATAGGGATCGATCAGCGAGTCGCGCTCGAAGCGCGCCCAGCGGCGCTCCGGCACGGCGTCTACCTTGTCGCAGAACTGGTCGTAGGCGTTGTCGAACACGTCGGCCCAGGCCTGCGCGTCGAGCGGGGCGTGCCAGCGCCGAAAGAGGGGCGGATGCCCGTCGGCCTCGCCGTTGAGCATATCGATCTTGTGCGCGAACTCGTGGATTACGACGTTGTACGCGTCGCTGCCATCGGTCATCTGCGCGTCTTCCCACGAGAGGATCACGGGGCCGCCTTCCCACGCCTCGCCGCTCGCATCGTGCTCCACCTCGTGGACCACGCCGTCCTCGTCCTCGACGGTCTTGCGGATCACGAATTCGCCCGGATACACGACCACGCCTACCCAGCCCTTGTAGAGGTCGAGCGAAAGGTTGAGCACCGGCAACGACGCCTGCGCGGCGATCGCCACGGTCATCGGGGCGGTCAGCTCGAGATCGTGCGCCGTGGAGAACTCCTTTTGCGCGATGAAAAGGCTCGTCAGCTCGCGCAGGCGCACGAGGTCGGCGGCGTCGAGATGCTTGAGAAAGGGCAAGCCCGCGAGCGTGGCCAGCCAAAGCGCGTCGTCGATCGCGTAGGTGCGCAGCGCCTTGTCGCGGCGGCGCGCGTCGAACCAGTGAGAGAGTTTCGAAAGCATCGCTGGGTGCGGTTTCCCGTGCGTCTGGATGGGGTTCAGTCGATCTGCTTTTGCCACGCGGCGAAGATCCCGCCGCACACCGCCACGCCGATCAGGAAGTAAAACCCGTCGAGCGAACTCAGAAAGCTCGCCTGCTGCGCGACCATGCGGCTCACCTGCGCGAGGGCGAGTCCGTGCGCTTCGCTCGCGGACCGGCCCATCAGCTTGAACGAATGCGTCAGCGCGGCGTAGGTGCTCTGGAACGCCGGGTTGAACGGATTCACGAACTCGGCGAGCCGCGTCTGGTGCAGCGCGAGCCGGTGCTGCTCGACGATGATAACCGTGGCCGTGGCGAACGATATCGTCAACTGCCGGACGATGTTTTTCAAGCGGTAACCGTGCGTGAATTCTTCGATCGCGAAGATGCGGAACGTGAGATTGGCGACGGGCAGCACGATGAAGAGCAGCAGCAGGCCACGCAGCAGCAGCGGCGGGATGAGCCAGGCTTCGCTTGCCTGCGGCGTGAGCCGTGTCATCCAGAACGAGATGAACGCCGAGAGCACGAAGC
Source organism: Paraburkholderia nodosa DSM 21604 (assembly GCF_000519185.1). Classification (GTDB taxonomy): domain Bacteria; phylum Pseudomonadota; class Gammaproteobacteria; order Burkholderiales; family Burkholderiaceae; genus Paraburkholderia; species Paraburkholderia nodosa. The sequence continues at coordinate 218,414 of NZ_JAFA01000011.1, forward strand.
CGGGCACGATGATCCACTTCTTGTGCGTAATGAGCTTCGCGTAGCGGAAATAGAAAAAGAGCGCGCCTGCCGAGATGAGCGACGTGATGCCGGTGAGGCGGCCGGCGTTTTCGACGGGGTAGTTGAAACCGCCTTCGAGCAGCCGCGAGACCAGGTAGCTGAGCGCCGTGCTCAGGTAGTAATAGACCATGTAGAGCAGCAGGCCCACCTGGAACGGCTTCTCGCGCAGCGCGTGCAGGCGCATGAGCGGCTTGGGATGATGCCACTGGTGCCAGCCGAACCAGGCGAGCGCCGTGATCCCGACGAGCGTGAGCAGAATGATTCCCGGCGACGCGCTGAACAGTTCGAAGCGCACCTGCTGCATGGCGATTTGCAGCGCGCCCTGCGCAAACGCGAAGATGATGTACGGCCAGAAGTGTGCTTCGCCGCGCTCCTCGGGCAGCAAGTGGCCCGTATCGGGCAGTGCGAGCAGGGCCAGCACGGCATAGAGGACGCCCGCGGGCGCGGAAAACGCGAACAGGGCGCGCCAGTCGAAATGCGCGACGAGCTGGCCGCCCACGAGCGGCGCCAGCGCGCTGGAGAGCACGATGAGAATGAGGAACGCGCGCGTCGCGACCGGACGCTGCTGCGGCGTGAAGCTGATCTGGATGAGGATGCGGCAGGTGCCCATCATCGGGCCGATGAAGTAGCCCTGGAAGCCGCGCGCGAACGCAAGCTCGATCGACGATTCGCACAGTGCCGCCGCGATCGCGCCGACGGCATAGAGCAGCAGGCCGCTACCCACGTAGCGGCGGTAGCCCATGCGCTCCACCCACCATTGCTGCTGCAGGATGCCCAGAACGGCGCACACGGCGTAGGCGCTCGACGACCAGACGAGTTCGTCGGGCGACGCGTTGATGCCGCCCGCGATATGGCTCGTGAAGAACGAGAAGATTGCGTTGTCGTAGTAGTCGAGCCCGGTCGCGAGGGCGAGCACCCACGGGAAAAAATCGCCGCGCAGGCGCGCCGCGCTGAAGATCGGCTCGCGGGGCTGGGCCGTGCTCATGCCGATTCGTCGTCCTCGCGTGCCTTGCCCGCAGGCTCTGCCGGCTTGCCCGCCATGCCCGCCTTGCGGCGCCGCGTGGCGGCGAGGCGCTGCTCGATCAGCTGATCGGACGGTTCTCCCGCGAGGCGCCGCTGCAGGTAGTCGAGGTCGTCGGCAAGCTCCGCGCGCACCGTCTGCGCTTCCTTCAACTCGCGGCGCACGGCCGCGATGCGCGTGTCGAGCGTCTCGATCTGCTGCGCGAGCGCGTCGGCGATCTGCTGGAGCGACTCCTGCGAATAGCGCCGGCGGCCTTCGCCGACCTGCTCGAGCGGCCGCTTGAGCATTTCGGTGATGCCGTGCAGCGAGAAGCCGAGCGCGCGCAGTCGCAGGATGCGCGAAAACTGCTCGAGGTCGTGCTCGTCGTAGAGCCGGTAGCGGCCTTCGCTGCGGGAGGGGCTGACGAGCCCACGCTCTTCGTAATACTTGAGCGTGCGCGGCGTGACATTCAGGCGCTCGGCGGCGTCGCGCACCGTGAGCAGCGCCGGGGAATCCTTGGGCATAGGGAACTCTTTTTTCGCCGTCGGGCGATCAAGGCATGCGGCGCATTATAGTTCGACGTGAACGTTCACGTACAGGTTGTGGCGCGCAACGATCCGCTGCCGGAAAAGAAAAACGCCCGCGAAGTCGCGGGCGTTTTGCGGTGATTCGAGCGGGCGAGGGCTTTAGCCGCCGCGGCGCATCATGTCGAAGAACTCGGAGTTGTTCTTCGTCTGGCGAATCTTGTCGAGCAGGAATTCCATCGCTTCGACTTCGTCCATGTCGTGGATGAACTTGCGCAGCACCCAGATCTTCTGGAGGATGTCCGGCTTGATCAGCAGCTCTTCGCGGCGCGTGCCCGACTTGTTCAGGTTGATCGACGGGTAGACGCGCTTTTCCGCGAGACGGCGCTCGAGGTGCACTTCCATGTTGCCGGTGCCCTTGAACTCTTCGTAGATCACGTCGTCCATGCGGCTGCCGGTTTCGATCAGCGCCGTGCCGATGATGGTGAGCGAGCCGCCTTCTTCGATATTGCGTGCGGCGCCGAAGAAGCGCTTCGGACGTTGCAGCGCGTTGGCGTCCACACCGCCCGTGAGCACCTTGCCCGATGCGGGCACAACGGTGTTGTAGGCGCGCGCGAGACGCGTGATCGAGTCGAGCAGAATCACGACGTCGTGCTTCATTTCGACGAGTCGCTTGGCCTTCTCGATCACCATTTCGGCGACCTGCACGTGACGCGCAGCCGGTTCGTCGAAGGTCGAGGCGATCACTTCGCCTGCCACCGAACGCTGCATTTCGGTCACTTCTTCAGGGCGCTCGTCGATCAGCAGCACGAACAGGACCACGTCGGGGTGGTTCTGCTTGATGGCGTGCGCGATGTGCTGGAGCATCACGGTCTTGCCGGACTTGGGCGAAGCGACCAGCAGGCCGCGCTGACCCTTGCCGATGGGCGCGATCATGTCGATGATGCGGCCCGTCACGTTCTCCTCACCGCGCATTTCGCGCTCGAGCAGCAGCACCTTGTTCGGGTGCAGCGGCGTGAGGTTCTCGAACATGATCTTGTGCTTCGAGGCCTCCGGCGGCTGGCCGTTGACCTTGTCCACCTTCACGAGCGCGAAGTAGCGTTCGCCGTCCTTCGGCGTGCGCACTTCACCTTCGATCGTGTCGCCGGTGTGCAGGTTGAAGCGGCGGATCTGCGACGGGCTGATATAGATATCGTCCGTGCTGGCGAGATACGAGGTTTCTGGCGAGCGCAGGAAGCCGAAGCCGTCGGGGAGCACTTCGAGCGTGCCGTCACCGAAGATCGTTTCGCCCGTCTTGGCGCGCTTTTTGAGGATCGCGAACATGAGTTCCTGCTTGCGCAGGCGGTTCGCATTTTCGATCTCGAGGCCATTGGCCATCTCGATCAATTCGGACACGTGCAGAGACTTGAGCTCGGAAAGATGCATACGGAGAACCCGTCGGGGAGGAGTGCGACGAAAAGGATGGGGGAAAAGAAGCGAGCGGAACCGCTCAAGGACTTTTGGTTGAAACTTTGCTTCAAGCTTGCTTGAAACTTTTATAAGGGCGCCGGTAGACGCTTTATGAATTCTAGCATAGCACACGCCAGAAACCGTCGGTGACGACCGACTGCAAGTTTCGGCGTGTTTTATGGTGCGTGTTGTCGCGTGACAACACGCACCTTTGCATGGCTCATCCCTTGCTGGCCGGGCGATGCGCCCGGGCGGGGAGGGGCGGCCAGCGAGGACGTTACAGGTGGCTGTCCAGGAACGCGGTGAGCTGCGACTTCGACAGCGCGCCGACCTTCTGCGCCGCCACGGCGCCGTTCTTGAAGAGGATCAGCGTGGGGATGCCGCGCACGCCGAACTTTACCGGCGTCGACTGGTGCTCGTCGACGTTGATCTTCGCGACCTGAAGGCGGTCGCCATAATCTTTCGCGACTTCATCGAGAATCGGCGCGATCATCTTGCACGGACCACACCACTCCGCCCAGAAGTCCAGCAGCACGGGCTTGTCGGATTTCACGACGTCCTGTTCGAACGATGCGTCGCTGATATGCTTGATTTGTTCGCTCATTGTATGAATACCTCTTTCGATTCGAGGCTGAGTAAATTGCTCGCCACGATACACCAAAACTGAAAATTCATCCGGGGCCGCCTTGGCGGCCAGACCGAACCCGAGTCATACGTCCGAATCACACGCCATTCGCACGCAAACCGCGTGGCCCAGCCGATTGCCGACGCCAGTGTAGCCTAAATCCCTATGCGTTGCCGACGGTGATAGTACTCATGCCGCAAGCAGGGTTTCCGTCTTGCAGACCACATTCGGCGGGACATACGGGCCGTGGCACGGGCAATTTCGCGGGGCCTTTTCGTGCGATACCTTGTGCTCCTGCACGCTATCTGGAGGCGGCGCGGGGCATTGCAAGAGGGTGGCTACCCATGCCGCGCAACGATGTCTGGAGCGGCTCGGCGCGTTTTTTCGCACCGCAGCAGTCGCATTGGCGCGCGACCGATGTTAGAATGCGCCGTGACGGGCCTCCTCGCATGGAGGGGCGGTCAACCTGGTCAGGTCGGGAACGAAGCAGCCACAGCCGTTTTCCGCCAGTGCCGAGGGTCAGGCTCGTCACCTTCCTCTTTTTTCTTCCGCTTCCCCCCAGATACGAGTTTGACGCCGCGCCATTGATTGCGCGACGCGGCTCTTCGTTCGTCGTATTTGCCACGCCTGCATCGCCACTGTTTTCGTCGTCTGTAATCGCCGGCTCGCGCCATTGCGCGGCGGCCGCGAACCGGGCATTGGCCGCCTTTCGATTCATCTGGACGCGCGGGCGTTGCTGATACAATTTCCCGATGACCTATCAAGTTCTCGCACGCAAGTGGCGACCGAAGGATTTCGCTTCGCTCGTCGGACAGGAGCACGTGGTGCGCGCGCTCACGCATGCACTCGACGGCGGCCGCCTGCATCACGCGTACCTCTTCACAGGCACGCGCGGCGTGGGCAAGACGACGCTGTCGCGTATCTTCGCCAAGGCGCTCAACTGTGAGACTGGCGTGACGTCGAAGCCCTGCGGCGTGTGCCGCGCGTGCCGGGAAATCGACGAAGGGCGCTTCGTCGATTACGTCGAGATGGATGCGGCGAGCAATCGCGGCGTGGACGAAATGGCCGCGCTGCTCGAGCGTGCGGTCTACGCGCCGGTCGATGCGCGCTTCAAGGTCTACATGATCGACGAAGTGCACATGCTCACGAACCACGCCTTCAACGCGATGCTGAAGACGCTGGAAGAGCCGCCGCCGCATGTGAAGTTCATCCTCGCGACGACGGACCCGCAGAAGATTCCGGTCACGGTGCTCTCGCGCTGCCTGCAGTTCAATTTGAAGCAGATGCCGGCGGGCAACATCGTCGAGCATCTCACGCATATTCTCGGTGAGGAGAAGGTCGAGTTCGAAGCGCAGGCGCTGCGCCTGCTCGCGCGCGCCGCCGACGGCTCGATGCGCGACGCGCTTTCGCTCACCGACCAGGCCATTGCTTATTCGGCCAACCAGGTCACCGAGGAAGCGGTGCGCGGCATGCTCGGCGCGCTCGATCAAAGCTATTTGATCCGCCTGATCGACGCGCTCGTGGCCGGCGACGGCGCGAGCGTGCTCGCCATCGCCGATGAAATGGCGCTGCGCAGCCTGTCGTTTTCCACGGCGCTGCAGGACCTCGCGAGTCTGTTCCATCGCATGGGCTGGGCGCAGTTCGCGCCTGCTTCGGTGCTCGACGAGTGGCCCGAAGCCGACGACATTCGCCGTTTTGCAGAAGCCGTGAGCCCGGAGCAGGTCCAGCTTTTCTATCAGATCGCGACCCTCGGCCGCAGCGAACTCGGCCTGGCGCCCGACGAATACGCCGGCTTCACGATGACGCTGCTGCGCATGCTCGCGTTCGAGCCCTCCGTGAGCGCGGGCAGCGTGGGCAGTGCGCCGGCGTCGAAGCCCGCTGCGGCGGGCATGGGCACGCGTGCGGCGGCTCCGGTAGCGGCGTCGGCGCGCAGTGCGTCGCCTGCCGTTGCGCAGCCGGTCGTGCCGAAGCCGGCAGCGCCGGTGCCGCAGCCGATAGAAGCCGCACCGGCGAAGTTGCCCGTTACCGAGCCGCAAGCGAGTGCGCCTGCGCCGCTCGCGACGCCTGCAGCCGAAGCGCGCGTCGTCCCGCCCTGGGAAGACGCGGGCGAGCCCGCGCCGAACCTGGGCACAGCGCCGCAAGCTGCGCCTGTGGCCCCGGTCGAGCCGGCGGCGGCCGCTCCTGCTGCGCCAGAAGAGACGCAATCTGTGCAGAGCGTGGCCGCCGCGCCCACACCCCAATTCGAATCTCGTGAGGAACCCGCCGCTGCGGCGTCCGCACGGGGTGGCGCAAGCGCTGCGCTCGACGTGCTGCGCAGCAAGGGCATACGCGCTGCCACGGGCCGAGGTCCGGCTGCCGCTGCCGGCGTGGCCGCTCCTGCGCCCGCGCCGAAGGCCGCACCGCGCATGGAAGTGAAGGTGCCGACGCCCGATCCGGCTCGCCGCGCCGCCGCCGCGCAGGAAGCGCAGGCGCGCCAGCCGGCGCGCAACGCAAACGCGCAGCAGGACGCCTCGGGCGCGCCGCCGTGGGACGATATCCCGCCCGACGACTACGTGCCGCTCGGCGCCGATGATGCATACTTCGCGCCCCCCGACGACGGCTTCGTGGCCGCCTACGACAGCGAGCGGTCCGCACCGCGCGCCGCCGCTTCGGTGCCGACGCCGTCGCCGGCCGTGGTCGACGTGAGCAAGCTGCCGCCGGGCATTGCGCTCGATCCGATCGGTTTCGAGGGCGACTGGCCCGCGCTCGCCGCCACGCTTTCGCTCAAGGGCATCTCGTACCAGCTCGCATTCAACAGCGAGCTGACGGCGCTCGAAGGTACGCTGCTCAAATTGAGCGTGCCCGTGCCGCAGTACGCCGAAGCCTCGCAGGTGGCGAAGCTCAAGACGGCGCTCGCCGAGCGTCTTGGCAAAACCGTTGAAGTGAGCGTGGAAGTCGGCCCCGCGCGCCGCACGGCGGCCGCGCTCGACGCCGCCGTGCGCGCCCAGCGTCAACGCGAAGCCGAGCGCGAGATCGGCGCCGACCCCTTCGTGCAGCAACTGATTCGCGACTTCGGCGCGAGCATCGTGCCGGGCTCGATCCGGCCGGTCGCGCCGGAAGCCGCATCGGGCGGCGCTCAGGCCGCCCACTGAATTGCGCCGCGCGGCGCGGCAAGCGTCGCGCGCTTTTGAGCGCATCGATTCGAACGACTACGATCCAGAAGGAGCAGTGACTATGTTGAAAGGCCAACTCGCAGGGCTCATGAAGCAAGCCCAGCAGATGCAGGAAAACATGAAGAAGATGCAGGAGCAGCTTGCCCAGATCGAAGTCGAGGGTCAGGCCGGCGCCGGTCTCGTCAAGGTCACGATGACCTGCCGCAACGACGTGCGCCGCGTGTCGATCGATCCGAGCCTGCTCGCGGACGACAAGGACATGCTCGAAGACCTCGTGGCCGCGGCGTTCAACGACGCGGTGCGCAAGGCCGAAGCCACGTCGCAGGAAAAGATGGGCGGCATGACCGCCGGCCTGCCGCTGCCGCCGGGCTTCAAGATGCCGTTCTAAGGAACGTGGCGAGCGCCGCGTCTGCTTCTGGCAGGCCGGCGCCCGCGCGTGCCGCGTGCCGTGCCACGGCTGGCACGGCTGGCACGGCTGGCACGGCTGGCACGGCTGCGCGGGCGTCATGGCGTCGAAAGCAGCAAGCAGCATCAAGCAGCAGGAAGCACCCCGAAGCCGGTTCCGCTTCAAACTCCGTCGCGCGTCTCGCGCTGAATCCGCATGAAACAACCTTCCGCTCTCGCCGCTCTCGTCGAGGCGCTGCGCGTGTTGCCAGGTGTCGGGCCGAAGTCGGCGCAACGCATGGCCTATCACCTGATGCAGCACGACCGCGACGGCGCCGAAAAGCTCGGCAACGCGCTCCTGTTCGCGACCGGGAATCTGAAGCACTGCGAGAAGTGCAATACCTTCACCGAAGCTCAGGTGTGCGAAACGTGCCTCGACGAGGAGCGTGACCCTACGCTGCTGTGCGTCGTCGAAACGCCGGCCGACCAGATCATGCTCGAACAGACCATGACGTACCGCGGCTTGTATTTCGTGCTGATGGGGCATCTGAGTCCGCTCGACGGGATCGGTCCGAAAGAGATCCATTTCGACCGGCTCGTGAAGCGCGCGTCGGACGGCGTCGTCAAGGAAGTGGTGCTCGCCACCAATTTCACGAACGAGGGCGAGGCGACGGCCCATTATCTCGGCCAGACGCTCAAGGCGCGCGGACTTGCCGTCACGCGCCTAGCACGCGGCGTGCCGGTGGGCGGCGAACTCGAATATGTCGACGCGGGCACCATCGCGCGCGCCATGCTCGACCGGCGCTCAATGTAGCGTCCCGCCAGGCTTCGATCGCGGCGTTCCGAGATGGCGCCGCTCGCCGAACAGAACGAAAGGAGACACCATGAGCGCAGCCGCCGCTTCCCCCGATTCCCAATCGAATGCATCCGCAGCGAAAGGCACGGGCCCGCTCGCGGGCGTCAAAGTCCTCGAACTCGGCACGCTGATCGCCGGCCCGTTCGCGGCCCGCTTTCTCGGCGAATTCGGCGCCGAGGTCATCAAGATCGAAGACCCCAAGGGCGGCGATCCGCTGCGCAAATGGCGCAAGCTCTACCCGGAAGCGGGCGGCACGTCGCTCTGGTGGGCCGTGCAGGCGCGCAACAAGAAGTCCGTCACGGTGAATCTCAAAGCCGAAGAGGGCAAGGAGATCGTGCGGCGGCTCGCGAAGGAAGCCGACATCGTCATCGAGAATTTTCGGCCAGGCCTGCTCGAAAAGCTCGGCCTCGGCTACGACGTGCTCTCGAAGGAGAATCCCGGCCTCGTGATGGTGCGGCTCTCGGGCTACGGCCAGACCGGCCCGTATCGCGATCGTCCGGGTTTCGGCGCGATCGCCGAATCGATGGGCGGCCTGCGCCACATTACCGGCTATCCCGATCTGCCGCCGCCGCGCATCGGCATTTCGATCGGCGACTCGATTGCCGCGCTGCATGGCGTGATCGGCGCGATGATGGCGCTTCATCATCGCAACATGAATGGCGGCAGCGGCCAGATCGTCGATGTCGCGCTCTATGAGGCCGTGTTCAACATGATGGAGAGCGTGGTGCCCGAGTACGGCGTGTACGGCATGGTGCGCGAGCGCACCGGCGCGTCGCTGCCGGGCATCGTGCCGTCGAATACGTATCCGTGCCGGGACGGCAGCATCGTGATCGGCGGCAACAGCGATCCGATCTTCAAGCGCCTGATGATGGCCATCGACCGCACGGACCTTGCGAACGATCCGCAACTCGCCCACAACGATGGCCGCGTGCCGCGCACGGCGGAGATCGACGGCGCAATCGCGGCGTGGCTCTCCACGCGCACCATCAACGAAGCGCTCGACGTGCTCAACGCCGCCGACGTGCCGGTGGGCCGCATCTACAGCGTGGCCGACATGTTCGCCGATCCGCAGTTCGCGGCGCGCCAGATGATCCAGCAGTTCCGCTGGCAAGCGCCGGATGCGAAGGAAGGCGAGGGCGTGGACATCGCGCTGCCCGCGGTCACGCCCAAGCTCTCGGCGACGCCCGGCGACACGCGCTGGCTTGGCCCTGCGCTGGGCGAACATACCGATGAAGTCCTGAAGACGCTGGGCTATGACGGGGACCACATTGCACGGTTGCGCGAGCAACACATAGTCTAAGGCGGTGCGCATCATGCAAAACGGCTCGCCGGATGTTCACCGGCGAGCCGTTTTCGTTTTGCGTCGTCCTGCGTGACAGGAAACGTTCAGGGCTCGATCACGATCTTGCCCGTCACCTTGCGCGAGGCCATGTCCTTGAGCGCCTGCGCGGTGTCCGCGAGCTTGTAGCGCTTCGAGACGTACGGCTTGAGTTTGCCTTCGCCGATCCAGCCCACCATTTGCGCGAACGCTGCCGCGTTGTGCTGCGGCTCGCGACGCGCGAAATCGCCCCAGAACACGCCGACGAGGCTCGCGCCCTTGAGCAGCGCGAGATTGAGCGGCAGCCTGGGAATCTCGCCGTTCGCGAAGCCGACCACGAGATAGCGGCCGCGCCAGCCGATGCTGCGGAACGCCGGTTCCGCATACTCGCCGCCCACCGGGTCGTAGATCACGTCGGGGCCTTTGCCGTCGGTGAGCGCCTTGATGCGCTCGCGCAAGTCCTCGGTGCTGTAGTTGATGGTGGCGTCCGCACCGAAGCGGCGGCAGACTTCGAGCTTCTCCTCGCTCGAGGCGGCCGCGATCACGCGCGCGCCGAGCAGCTTGCCGATTTCGACAGCCGCGAGACCCACGCCGCCCGCCGCGCCGAGCACGAGCATCGTTTCGCCTGCGCGCAGCGCGGCGCGATCGACGACGGCGTGATGCGACGTGCCATACGCGAGCGTGAAGGCGGCGGCCGTCGCGAAATCGGCGGCCTCGGGCAGTGCCACGCAGGCCGACGCGTCCGCAAGCGCCTGCTCGGCGAAGGCGCCAGTGCCCACATACGCCACCACGCGCGTACCGGGCTCGAGCTTCACGCCTTCTCCCGCCGCGCGCACGACGCCCGCGAGTTCGGCGCCAGGCGTGAAGGGCAGCGGCGGCTTCATCTGATACTTGTTCTCGATGATGAGCACGTCGGGAAAGTTGACGGCCGCTGCCTTCACGTCGATCACGACCTGACCCGGGCCCGGCACGAGGTCGGGCGAGTCTTCGAGCGTGAGCGAGTCGGGCGGCCCGTACTGGTTGCAGCGGATTGCGCGCATCGTGTCTCCTGTCTTTTCCGGTTCGGTGGCTTGCAGTGGCGTCGGTCATGCATTCGCTACAGCGGGACAGTGTACGGCAATCCGCCGTAATGCGAACGATCGTGCGATTTATTTCGCGTCGATGACAAGTGCCTTTCGAGCCGTGCCGTGGATGCGAATACGCCCCGGACCGGCGCGTGATTTCGACGTGCAGCCCAGCGGCAGACACGCACTGCCGCAAGGGCCGGGCTGTCGTTCGCGTGCCTTCTTTCCTCGGTTACAATCGCTCGATGCGAATACTACTCAGCAACGACGACGGTTATCTCGCCCCCGGCCTTGCGGCGCTTTATGAAGCGCTCAAGCCGCTCGGCGAAGTCACGGTCATGGCGCCCGAGCAGAACTGCAGCGCCGCATCGAACTCGCTTACGCTGTGGCGCCCGCTGTCGGTGTTGCGATCGGCGAGCACCGGCTTCTATTACGTGAACGGCACGCCCACCGACTCGGTGCACATCGCGCTCACGGGCATGCTCGACCAGCAGCCCGACCTCGTGGTCTCCGGCATCAACAACGGCCAGAACATGGGCGAGGACACGCTGTACTCGGGCACGGTGGCCGCAGCCACCGAAGGCATCATGTTCGGCCTGCCGGCCATTGCGTTTTCGCTCGTCGATAAAGACTGGGTGCATCTCGATTCCGCCGCGCGCGTCGCGGCCGAGATCGTTGCGCATTACCTCGCGAACCCGTTGCCGGGTCATCCGCTGCTGAACGTCAACATCCCCAACCTGCCGTACGACGAGCTTGGTGACTGGCGCGTCACACGCCTCGGCAAGCGTCATCCTTCGCAGCCCGTGATCCGCCAGACCAACCCGCGCGGCGAGCCGATCTACTGGATCGGGCCGTCGGGCAGCGCACGCGACGCGAGCGAGGGCACGGACTTCCACGCGGTAGCGAACGGCCATGTGTCGATCACGCCGCTGCAACTCGATCTCACCCATACGCAAATGTTGTCCGCGACGCACGACTGGGCGCGCAAGGGCGGCAGCGCTTCATGACGGGCGAGCGCACGAAGCGTTTTCCGCTCGGGCTTGCGGATCTCGTACGCGAGCCGCGCCGGCGCGACGCGCGCCCGGGCGATGCACGCACGTCGCTCGCGGGCGCGGGCAACAGCGGCCCGTCGAAAGCGGGCGTCGGCGCGCTCGCGAAGCCCGTCGCGAAGGTGGGTAATCCGGCCGTTGCGAAGTCCACCGCGAGCACGCCGTTCAAGGCGCCGCCTGCGAAGCCGGTCAATGCGAAGCCGGTGAGCGCGAAGCCGGCGAGTTCGATCAAGCCTGCGCATCCTGCCGGCAACGCGGCCGCGACGCGCGGCGCCATGCCGGGCGGCGTGAGTGTGCCGCGCGCCGCGGTGGCCGTCACGGGCGCGCCCGCCGTTGCGCTCAACGGCGCGCATGCGCTGACTTCGGAACGCGTACGCGAACGCATGGTCGAACGCCTGCGTGCGAACGGCATCGCCGATGCGCGCGTGCTCCAGGCGCTCGCGGCCGTGCCGCGCCACATGTTCATCGACCCGGGTCTCGCTACCCAGGCCTACGAAGATGCGGCGTTGCCGATCGGTCATCACCAGACCATCTCGAAGCCTTCCGTGGTCGCGCGCATGCTCGAGCTCGCGGGCGCGGGCCGCGTGCTGGAGCGCGTGCTGGAAATCGGCACCGGCTGCGGCTATCAGGCAGCGGTGTTGAGCCAGATCGCGCGCGACGTGTATTCCATTGAACGCATCAAGCCGTTATACGAGCGTGCGAAGACGAATCTTCGTCCGCTGCGTATCCCGAATATCCGCTTGCACTACGGCGACGGACGGCTCGGTTTGCCGTCGGCGGCGCCGTTCGACGCGATCGTGATCGCCGCTGCGGGCTTCGACGTGCCGCAGGCGCTGCTCGAGCAACTCGCCATCGGCGGGCGGCTCGTGGCGCCGGTCGCGGTGTCCGGCACACAGAGTGCCGCCGGCGAAGCGACGCAGGTCCTCACGCTCGTCGAGCGTACGGGGCCGGCGCAGTGGCGGGAGTCACGCCTGGATCGCGTTTTCTTTGTCCCCTTAAAATCTGGAGTGATCTGAATCCGATGAGTATGTTGCGCGCGATCAAAAGAAACCGCCTGAATGTCGACCTGCCCGAAGCCACGCTGATCGCAGCCCAGCGCGGCGCCGCGGTCGCCGCGCTCTGTCTTCTAGCGGCATGCGCCACGCGACTCGATCAGGCACCTGTGGTGGACCGCACCGCGCCGCTCGGCACGGCGGCCGCACAACCTCCGGTGCCGCTCGGGCCGCCGCCTCCGGGATATTACCGGGTGAAGCCGGGCGACACTGTCTATAGGATTGCGCTCGAAAACGGCCAGAATTATCGCGACATCGCGACGTGGAACAACCTCACCAATCCGAACCAGATTGAGGTGGACCAGTTGTTGCGCGTCGTGCCGCCGGGTGCGAATCCGTCGGCGTACACGCCCGGTGTCGTGACCGCGCCGGTGCCGGGTGTGGGTGCCGCGCCGGGCGCTCCGGCAGCGGGGACGCCGGCACAGCCGCCGATCTACGGTTCGGGTGCGAACGCAGCGCCGCCGACGGCCGCCGTGCCGCCGCAGCCGGGTGCAAGCGGCGGCGACATGGCCGCGGCGCCGGGCGGCAACATCGCGCTCGCGTGGCCGGTGCGTGGGCCGGTGCTCAACGGCTTCGACGATACGAAGAACAAGGGCATCAATATTGGTGGTGCGCCGGGCGATCCTGTCAAGGCAGCCGGCGATGGACGCGTGGTTTATGCCGGAAATGGGCTGCGCGGTTACGGCAATCTCATTATCATCAAGCATGACGCGACGTTTTTGACCGCGTATGCACACAACCGGACTTTGATGGTAAAAGAAGGGGATGCGGTCACCAAAGGTCAGAAGATCGCCGAAATGGGCAATACCGACTCGGACCGGGTGATGCTGCATTTCGAAGTACGCCGTCAGGGTAAGCCCGTCGACCCACTGAAGTACTTGCCGCCGCAATAAAAGCGAGCCGACCATGCCGAAATCGAAGCGCCGTCTGCAGCAATCCGAGTCTGACAGCCAAGCCGCCCAGGTTTCGGTGGAGGAAGGCGCGCAGGCGGCCGACGACGACGCTTCGCCCGACGTCGACGGCGGTCGCGATTTTGAGGAGCGCGAGGAGCGTGAGGAGCGTGAAGAGCGCGATTCCCCGGCCGACGAAGGCGGCTCGGGCGAGGGCGCCGAAACCGCCGATGCCGCGCCCGACGCCGACGATTTCCGCGCCATGCTGCAGGCCGAACTCACGGCCGACACCATCCAGCATTATCTGAACCGGATCAGCGTGAAGCCGCTCCTCACCGTCGAGGAGGAGCAGCGCTACTCGCGGCTCGCCAAGGCCGGCGAGTTCGAAGCGCGTCAGGTCATGATCGAACGCAATCTGCGCCTCGTCGTCAGCATTGCCAAGGGTTACCTCAATCGCGGTGTGCCGCTGCTCGACCTGATCGAGGAGGGCAACCTCGGCCTCATGCACGCGATCGAGAAGTTCGATCCCACGCGCGGCTTCCGTTTCTCGACGTATGCGACCTGGTGGATCCGCCAGAGCATCGAGCGCGCGATCATGAACCAGGCGCGCACCGTGCGTTTGCCGGTGCACGTGATCCGCGAGCTCAACCAGGTGCTGCGCGCGAAGCGACATCTGGAGAAGAATTCGCTCAACGCCGATTCGGCCTCCGAGCGCCGCGACGCGAGCATCGACGACATCGCGTATCTCACCGGCAAGACCACCGAGGAAGTCACCGACATTCTCGCGCTCAACGAACACACGGCCTCGCTCGACGCGCCGCTCGACCTCGACCCGGCCAGCAGCCTGCTCGACCTGCTCTCTGACGACCAGAGCCAGTCGCCCGACGCCGAAGTGCAGCATCGCGAGCTGGAAACGCTTACACGCGCGTGGCTTGGCCGTTTATCCGATAAGCATCGCCACGTCATCGAACGGCGCTTCGGGCTGAACCATATCGAGCCCGCCACGCTCGAAGAGCTGGCCGACGAAATGGGCCTCACCCGCGAGCGCGTGCGGCAGATCCAGCAGGAAGCGCTGGTGCGCCTCAAGCGCTTTTTCGCTTCGAACGGCGTGCGCAAGGACGCCGTTCTCTAAACCCTCGCAGTCCATCTGAATGACAGTTCCTGTACTCGTATTCGACATCGAGACGATTCCCGATGTCGACGGCATTCGCCGTCTCGACGATCTGCCCGCCACGCTCACCGACACCGAAGTCGCCGAGCACGCCTTCGCCGCGCGCCGCGAGAAGACCGGCAGCGATTTCCTGCCGCATCACCTGCAGCGCGTCGCCGCGATCTCGTGCGTGTTTCGCGACGGCCAGGGCTTTCGCGTACGCTCGCTCGGCACGCCCGAAGACGGCGAGGCGCGCCTGATCGATTCGTTCTACCGCACGATCGAGAAGTATTCGCCGCAGCTCGTTTCGTGGAACGGCGGCGGCTTCGATTTGCCGGTGCTGCACTATCGGGCGCTCGTGCACGGCATTCGCGCGGTGCGCTACTGGGAAACGGGCGAAGAGGACCGCGAGTTCAAGTGGAACAACTACCTTAGCCGCTACCACACGCGTCACACCGACCTGATGGATGTTCTCGCGATGTACCAGCCGCGCGCGAACGCGCCGCTCGACGCGCTCGCGAAGCTCTGCGGTTTTCCGGGCAAGCTCGGCATGGATGGCGGCCAGGTGTGGACCGCGTTTCAGGAAGGCCGCATCGAGGAGATCCGCAACTACTGCGAAACCGACGTGGTCAACACGTATCTGCTTTATTGCCGGTTTCAGATGATGCGCGGCGGTTTCACAGAGCGCGAATATGCGGATGAGATCGAGTTCGTGAAGCAGTCGCTCGCCGCGGAAACCGCACCGCATTGGGGCGAGTATCTCAAGGCGTTCGCTAGCTAGGCACGGCGAAATCTCTCAGCCCAGTTCGAGCACGATCGGCTGATGATCGGAAGCCTGGGTCGCGCCGTCTATCTCGCAGCTTTGCAAGCGTGGGCGCAAATCCTCCGTGACAAAGACGAAGTCGCACGCGAGCGGGCCATCCGACCATTGCTTCGTGTCGTAGACGCCGGCCGTCGGCGGTGGTGTCGCGCCCGCATGCAGCGCGGTCCACGCGTCGATGAAGGCGGGGCTGCCCGCGAGCGGTTCAAGCATGCGTGTGTACGCCTCGCTGCCCCACGCGCTGTTGAAGTCGCCGCAGACGATCGCGGATAGCGGGCGCGCGGTGCGGGCGAACGGGCCGACATCGTTTTCGGCGGGCGCGGGATGCGCCGCGTGATCGGCGGCTTCCTGCTGCAGGCGCCGCAATTCGTCCACTTGCGCGAGCCGCTGGCGCAGCGAATAGAACTCCAGATGCGTGACCACCACGCGCAGCGCGCCGCCCGGCGCGTCGAGCACGGCTTCGAGCGCCACGCGTTGCATCGAGGGTGCGGTGGAATCGGCGGGCCACGGCAGGGCGTGGCGAAAAACCTGCGCGAGCGGCAAGCGCGTGGCGAGCGCGTTGCCGAACTGGCGGCGCGGCATCTGCGCCGTGTCTTGACTGGAGGCTTGCGCGTCGCGCGGCGCAGGCAAGTCGGCCCCGATTGCCTCGATGATCGTGTAGCCGGGCAGCAGCGAGTGCAGTTCGGCGAACTGATCGTCGCCGGGACCACCCGGCAG
This sequence comes from Paraburkholderia nodosa DSM 21604, assembly GCF_000519185.1. GTDB lineage: Bacteria > Pseudomonadota > Gammaproteobacteria > Burkholderiales > Burkholderiaceae > Paraburkholderia > Paraburkholderia nodosa. Next base: position 234,524 of record NZ_JAFA01000011.1, read on the forward strand.
CGCGCGGAAGCCGCGCGTGATCTCCTGCAGGCATAGCACGTCGAAGTCGGCGAGGCGCTGCGCCTCGCGCACCGTGCGCGCGAGATCGACGACGCCAGAAGCGTCGCGCCCCCACTGCACATTCCAGCTCACCAGTTTCATCGGCACGCTCCTCGCAAGGTGCGGCGGCGGTTCCCGCAAGCACGTTTAAACCCTAGCCTGGTTTCTCGTGGCGTGTTGTATGACAAATGCGAAAGCAGCGGCGCAGACGAGGCGCAGCGCGCATGATCGGACCCGTACGAAAATTCCAGCGACGGAGCGCGGGCGCAGACTTCGACTACAATCTCGCCTTCGCCCACAATTCACTCATCGTCAGTCAGGAATCCGCTGGTGTCTCAAGCTGCCCCCGACCCTCAAGCCGAGCCTGCCCAGGCCGCGCCCATGCCGTCCACGCCCCCGAAAAAGCGCAGCAAGCGCGATCGCCGCGCCGAGAAGCGCGCCGCCGTCGAAGCTTCGGTCGCTCATGCCCCCATTCTCGAGATCGAGTCGCTCGACATGGAGGCCCGCGGCGTTGGCCGCACCGTGACCGAGACGGGCGAGCCCGGCAAGGTGATCTTCGTCGAGGGCGCGTTGCCGGGCGAGCGCGTGACCTACCTCAGCTACCGCAAGAAGCCCACGTTCGAACAGGCGCAGGTGGTCGACGTGCTGCGCGAGAGCGCGATCCGCACGAAGCCGCAATGCGCGTTCTTCGGCACCTGCGGCGGCTGCTCGATGCAGCACCTCGACGTGCGTGCGCAGATCGCCGTCAAGCAGCGCGTGCTCGAAGACAACCTCATGCACCTCTCGAAGGTGCGTTCGGAGACGATGTTCCGGCCGATTCACGGGCCGTCGTGGGGCTACCGCTATCGTGCGCGCCTCACGGTGCGCAATGTGCCGAAGAAGGGCGGTGTGCTGGTCGGCTTCCACGAGAAGAAGAGCAGCTACGTGGCCGACATGACGAGCTGCGAAGTGCTGCCGCCGAACGTCTCGGCGATGCTCGTGCCGCTGCGCCATCTGGTGGCCGCGCTGTCGATTCGCGATCGCATGCCGCAGATCGAACTCGCCGTGGGTTCGAGCGTGACGGCGCTCGTGCTGCGCATTCTCGAGCCGCTCACGGCCGCCGACGAAGACTTGCTGCGCGCGTTCGCGGACGAGCACAACGTCCAGTTCTGGCTGCAGCCGAAAGGCCCGGACACGGTGTTTCCGTTCTATCCGCTCGACAAGGAACTGGACTACACGCTGCCCGAATACGGCATTCGCATGCCGTTCAAGCCGACGGACTTCACCCAGGTCAATCACCAGATCAACCGCGTGCTGGTGGGCCGCGCGCTGCGCCTGCTCGCGCCGGAGGCGGGCGACCGCGTGCTCGATCTGTTCTGCGGCATCGGCAACTTCACGCTGCCGCTCGCGCGTCTCGCGCGCGAAGTGGTGGGGATCGAAGGCAGCGATACGCTGACGGCCCGCGCGCTGGAAAATGCGCGCGCCAACGGCGTGGACGGCCACACCTCGTTTGCGTGCCGCAACCTGTTCGAAGTCACCGCCGACGACATTCGCGCGCTCGGCCACTTCGACAAGTTCCTCGTCGACCCGCCGCGCGAAGGCGCGTTCGCCATTTCCCAGGCGCTCGCGGAAATCGCGCAGAGCGGCAATGGCCCGCTGCCCAGGCGCATTGTCTATGTGTCGTGCAGTCCCGGGACGCTGGCGCGCGATGCGGGGGTGCTCGTCAACGAGGCCGGCTACCGCCTAAAGGGCGCGGGCGTGGTCAACATGTTCCCGCACACGTCGCACGTGGAATCGATTGCGCTGTTCGAGCGCGATTGAAGAAACCCGCAGCAGCAGTGCTGGCGCGAAGCCTACGCTGCTGAAGCCAAAAAAAACGCCACGGGAAACCGTGGCGTTTTGCTTTGCAGCGTGCCTCTCAGGCGAGAGGCGCGGCGATCACCAGATCTGCCACCAGGACTTGTCTTCCTTGCCGGGGCGCGCGTGACCGGTGATGTACGGGCTGTCCGGGAAGGTGCCGGCGAGCACGCGGCGCGTGTCTTCGGCAAGCTGCGGCTGATCGAGCTTCTGGTACGACAGGATCATGATGTGCAGCGCGTCTTCGATTGCCGGCGCGCTCTTGTAGTCCTGAATCGCGAGTTGCGCGCGGTTGATGGCCGCCACATAGGCGCCGCGGCGATAGTAGTAGTCGGCGGCGTGCACTTCGTGCGAGGCGAGCGCGTTCACGATGTAGCGCATGCGCTGGGCGGCGTCCGGGGCGTACTTGCTCTGCGGATACTTGTCGACCACCACCTTGAAGGCGTCATACGACTCGCGCAGCGACTTCGGGTCGCGCTCGCTCATGTCCTGGCCCGAGAAGCGGCCGAACAGACCCAGGTCGTCGTTGAAGTGGATCATGCCCTTGAGGTAGTACGCGTAGGCAACGTCCGGGTGATCCGGGTGCAGCTGGATGAAGCGGTTGATCGCCTGGTCGGCGGCGTCGTTCTCGTTGTCCTTCCAGTTGCAGTAGGCCACGTTGATCTGCGCCTGCTGGGCGAAATGGCCAAACGGGTCGCGGCCCTGGAGTGCTTCAAAATATTTCGCGCACTTGCCCCAGTCGCCGCCGGCGAGCGCGTCCTGAGCCTCCGTATATAATTTGTTGTTGTTCCATGCCGCCGTTTCGTCGGTCTTTTCCGGCAGGCCGTGGCAGGCCGCGACCACGGCGAGCGCCGCGCCGCAAGCAGCAAGTCGAATGATGTTGCCAATCTTGCCGAGCGTGTTGGCTCGCGTCGCGCGCATTGCGTTTCGGGCCACCGCGTGTTGGGCCAGTTTCGTAATCGTGTTCAAGGCTCGCATTTATCCAGTCCAGCTTCAGGTCCACAGGTGACCCAGACTCAATGACCCGTACAGTTATTCCGGGGGCCGGCGCTCCCGGCGCCCAAAACAGCATCAGAGATTATAGCCTGGGCGATGCGCCCGATGACGCAGCCGCCAGTGAGGCGCTCGACGACGAACTTGCAGGCGAGGACGCCGGCGGCGCCCCGCGCGAGCGCGGCGGCGAAGCACCGCGCTCGGTTCAGGTGCCCGATGAGCTCGCAGGCGAGCGTCTCGACAAGGTTCTCGCGAAAGTATTTCCGGAATTTTCACGCAACCGCTTGCAGGGCTGGATCGAGGAGCAGCGTGTGCGCGTGGACGGCAAGCCGGCCAAGGTGCGCCAGCCGGTGCCGCTCGGCGCGACCATCGAGCTCGTGCCGGACCTCCTGCCCGAGCAGCTCTCGTTCACGCCCGAGCCGGTGCCGCTCGACATCGTCTACGAGGACGACGCCATCGTCGTCATCAACAAGCCCGCCGGGCTCGTCGTGCATCCGGCCGCGGGCAACTGGAGCGGCACGCTCCTCAACGGCCTCCTGCATCGCTATGGCGCAGCGGCGGCGGGTCTGCCGCGCGCAGGGATCGTCCACCGGCTCGACAAGGAAACGTCCGGGCTGATGGTCGTCGCACGCACGCTCCAGGCGCAGACCGACCTCGTGCGCCAGTTGCAGGCGCGCACGGTCAAGCGCCGCTATCTCGCGCTCGTGTGGGGCAACATGGCCGACGAAGGCACCATCGACGCGCCCATCGGCCGCGACTCGCGCGAGCGCACGCGTATGGCGGTGGTGAAGGGCGCTTCGGGCAAGCCCGCGCGCACACACTTCCGGCGCATCGACAAGGTGCTCTGGCACAACCAGCCCGTGAGCGCCATTCATTGCGACCTGGAAACGGGGCGCACACACCAGATTCGCGTGCACTGCGCGCACATCGGCCATCCATTGCTGGGCGATCCGGTATACGGCCACGCGCGCGGCAAGCGTTCGGTCGCGGCGCTGCCCAATGGCTTCGCGCGCCAGGCGCTGCACGCGTGGCGCCTCGGCCTCGTTCATCCGGTCACGGGCCGCGCGATGCAATGGCGCGCCGAAGTGCCCGACGACCTGGACGCGTTGATCGAGGCGCTCGGCTTCGGCGGCAAGGAAGACGAGGACGAAGTGGGCTTCGATGAAGACATGTTCGACAGCGCCTACACCGACGAAGGCTACGTGATCGGCAGCGACGAGGAAGATTACGAAGACGACGAAGACGACGAAGACGACGAAGACGACGAGCAAGACGAGGACAAGCACGCATGACGACCTGCCCGGAACTGACATCCGACGATTTGCTGCATCCCGACTGGCAGGTTTCGCCGCGCGTGCGCGCGCTGGTGACGACGCGCGACGGCGGCGTGAGCGAGCCGCCATTCGGGCGCTGGCAGGCGGCGCAGGGCGGTGAGGGCGTCGATCTCCCCGGCGGCTTGAATCTTGGCCGCGGCTCCGGCGACGATCTCGCGCACGTCGAGGCGAACCGCGCACGGCTCTTCACGCATGCGGGCGTGCCGGCCGCGTGGCTCAAGCAGATCCACGGTCCCGTCGTGGTCGACGCCGCGCAGGCGCTCGCCGCTGCACGCGCGGGCGCTCCGCTCGAAGCCGATGCGAGCGTGACCGCCGAGCCCGGCATCGCCTGCACGGTGATGGTGGCCGACTGCATGCCCGTCTTGCTGTGCGACGGCGAGGGCCGCGCCGTGGGCGCCGCGCACGCGGGCTGGCGCGGGCTGGCCGCGGGCGTCATCGAGCGCACGGCCGAGCGCGTCGCGGCGCTCGCGGGCTGTGGGACGGCCGACCTGCATGCGTACCTCGGCCCCGCGATCGGGCCCACGGCCTTCGAGGTCGGCGCCGACGTGCGCGACGCGTTCATGACCCATGTTGAGCAGGTCGACGCGGCACGACGCGATGCCCACCGGGCCGCCACCGCGGCGGCCTTCGTGGCGCGCCCCGAGGCGAGCGGCAAATACCTCGCCGATCTCGCCGCACTGGCGCGGCTGCGGCTCGATACGCTCGGCGTGCGCCACGTGAGCGGCGGCGACCTGTGCACGGTCACGCTGCGCGAGCGCTTCTACTCGTACCGGCGCGATCGCGTCACCGGCCGCATGGCCGCGCTGATCTGGCTCAACCCCTGACGCTGCCGCGACGAGCCGCCGCCGTGATGCAGCGCGGCGGCGCGTGGCGAGCCAGACGTTTTTTTGTTGCGCTGCAGCTATTCCCGCAACGCACTGTGCGCCACTCACGGCGCATTAGCTCCCCGATTGCCGCATTGCACTGCAAGCGCTTGCCGCCACGGCGGATTTTTGTGCGCTAGACCGCACAGCAATGTGTCGCGGCAGTTAAACAATTGATTACATCGGGAAAACGATAATTAAAAAAATATCGCAGCGCGGCAAAATCGGGCACAAGCATTGACACGCTTTGCAATGGGGAGCAAGAATGTCCTTCACCCACGGGACAGGTCGTGACGAGCGCCGCAACGGCGCCCGTATGCGTACCACCTGCCTCTCAACCAGTCCTTCGGGACACATCGGTCAAAAGCAGGCATGACGGCATCTCAACGTTCCAAGACTGCCCCGGGCACGGGCGCCTCAACTGATGGTGCAACGCGCGGCAATCCGCCTTTTGCTCCCGACGCAGCCGGCATGCAGCAGTATCTCGACGCGTGGACGAACGCCTGGAAGAGCGCCCTGAATGCTGCGCAGCAAACGGGCGGCGCGGCGCAGCAAGCGCCCTTCGCGGGGCTCGCGGCCAACTGGTGGCCGCCGGCGGGCAACGGTGTTCCGGGCAATCCCTTTGCCGCGGGCAATCCTTTCGCTGCGTCCAATCCGTTTGCAGCCGGCAATCCCTTCGCCGCGGGCAATCCGTTCGCTGCCGGCAGTCCTTTCGGTGCAGCCAATCCATTCGGTGGCGCGAACCCGTTCGAAGGTTTCAAGCTTCCCACGGCGTTGATCGAACCCACGCGGCTGCAGCATCTGCAAGCGGAATATTCGCGCGACGCGCTCGACTTGCTGCGTCAGGCCACCGACACCACGCCCAAGGCGCCCGAACTCAAGGACCGGCGCTTCAGCTCCGACGCCTGGAAGGCCACGCCCGCGTATGCGTTCACGGCGGCGTGGTATCTGCTCAACGCGCGCTACCTGCATGAACTCGTCGACGCGATCGATACCGATGCGAAAACGCGCGAGCGCATTCGCTTCGCCGTGCAGCAGTGGACCGCGGCGGCCTCGCCCAGCAACTTCCTCGCACTCAATCCCGACGCGCAGAGCGCCTTGCTCGAGACCCACGGCGAGAGCCTGCGCCAGGGCGTGATGAACCTGCTCGGCGACATGTCGCGCGGCAAGATCTCGCAGACCGACGAATCGCGCTTCGTGGTGGGCCGCAATCTCGCGACCACCGAAGGTTCGGTCGTGTTCGAGAACGCGCTGTTCCAGCTGATCCAGTACAAGCCGCGCACGGCCACCGTGCGCGAGCGGCCGCTTCTGATCGTGCCGCCGTGCATCAACAAGTACTACATTCTCGACCTGCAGCCCGAGAACTCGCTCGTCGCTTATGCGCTGGAGCAGGGGCAGCAGGTGTTCCTCGTCTCGTGGCATAACGGCGACGCGTCGATCGCGGACCGCTCCTGGGACGACTACATCGAAGAGGGCGTGCTCACGGCCATCGAGACGACGCGCAGCATCAGCGAGCGCGAGCAGATCAACACGCTCGGTTTTTGCGTGGGCGGCACGCTGCTTGCCACGGCGCTGTCCGTCGCGGCGGCGCGCGGCGAACATCCCGCCGCGTCGATGACGCTGCTCACCGCGATGCTCGATTTCGGCGACACGGGCGTGCTCGATGTGTTCGTCGACGAAGCCCACGTGCAGATGCGCGAGCAGACCATCGGCGGCAAGAACGGCGGCACGCCGGGGCTCATGCGCGGTGTCGAGTTCGCGAACACGTTCTCGTTCCTGCGGCCCAACGACCTGGTCTGGAACTACGTCGTCGACAATTATCTGAAGGGCCGTACGCCCGCGCCGTTCGACCTGCTGTTCTGGAACAGCGACTCGACGAGCCTGCCGGGGCCGATGTACGCGTGGTACCTGCGCAATACGTACCTGGAAAACAAGCTGCGTGAGCCGGGCGCGCTCACGGTGTGCGGCGAGGAGGTGGATCTTTCGCACATCGACGTGCCGACCTTCATCTACGGCTCGCGCGACGATCACATCGTGCCCTGGCGCACGGCGTATGCGTCGGTGCCGTTGCTGTCCGGGCCGCTGAAATTCGTGCTTGGCGCTTCGGGCCATATCGCGGGCGTGATCAACCCGGCGTCGAAGAACAAGCGCAGCTTCTGGAGCATCGAGGCCGACGCGAAGCATCTGCCGGAAGAGGCCGATGACTGGTTTGCTGCTGCCGAGGAAAAACCCGGCAGCTGGTGGCCGACCTGGGCCGAATGGCTCGATCAGTACGGCGGCAAGAAGGTGAAGCCGCGTGCGCAAGCCGGCTCGGCGGAATTCCCCGAGATCGAGCCGGCGCCGGGGCGCTATGTGCAGCAGCGCGAGTGAGGCAATTGAAACGCTTGCTGCGGAATTCGGATTAACAACTTGACGGGCGGGGCGCATGGCGCGCCATCGAGCCGCCCGGAGGATCTGGAAATGACTGACATTGTGATCGTATCGGCCGCACGTACGGCGGTAGGCAAATTCGGCGGTTCGCTCGCGAAGGTGGCGGCGCCCGACCTGGGCGCGATCGTCATCAAGGCCGCGCTCGAGCGCGCGGGCGTTACGCCCGAGCAGGTGAGCGACGTGATCATGGGTCAGGTGCTCACGGCCGGTTCGGGCCAGAACGTGGCGCGCCAGGCATCGATCAAGGCGGGCCTGCCCACGGCCGTTCCCGCCATGACGATCAACAAGGTGTGCGGCTCGGGCCTGAAGGCGGTGATGCTCGCGGCCAACGCGATCATCGCGGGCGATTCGGACATCGTCGTGGCCGGCGGCCAGGAGAACATGAGCGCCG